>NZ_JAFVIM010000003.1:0-354748 GCF_017582745.1 Massilia oculi | reverse complement strand
TGGTTGTGGACCTACAATCACGACCGGCCTAACATGGCGCTCGGCGGTATTACGCCAAAACAGAAATTGGCGCTCGCCGCTTAACCTCTACTTTTAGCGTGCTCTAAAAATGGGGGGATTACCCCCACACGCGCATGAATCTGCCGGTGTACTGTATTTTGTCGCGACCAACTTCTCGGGTGACGGTAAAGCGCCCAACGGCTACTGCGATAAAACCATTAACTCTGATTTCGACTTCATCAACTTTGTAGCTCAGGAATTTGAGCTCCCCTCGTTGCACTGCCATCAGAAGCTGAGTTTTTGATCGAACTCGGCCATTGCTTTCAACGTGGTAGTAGTAGTCAGAAAAAAGGCTTTTCAACAGCTCTGCATCTCCTCGCGCCATTGCGTCTTCTCTAAGCATCTCGGCGTCGCGCAGCGCTTGCATCGCGTCAGGCGCTCTCGTTGTGGTCCCGCTGGAAGGGGATGTGGGCGTTTGGAAGTCAGTTTTTGCATCTGCCATGTTTGCTAAGTTAGACATGGCTATCAGGCTATATATCGCGTAGTTGATTGTTCTTTTCTTCATGATCTCGAAGGGCCAATTTATGAATGAAGGCTGCTAGTCGATTGCGAAGACGGTTATCGTGTGGCCAGGGCGGCCCACCCTGGATCAGCGCGCGCTGAATTGCCGGAAGAGGCGCGCGTGCATGGTGCAGCGAAGGGACATCGGCAGCCACTCCAGATACGGCGGCGATATTGACGGTCAGGTCGACCTGTAAGGCCGCGAGAACGTCAATTCGTTGATCCATTAGGAAAGTATGGCAGACATAGCTACATCCGTTATCTGCCCAAGAAAAGACTATGCATAGAGCATCTAAGTTCGATACTGGAACAACAGTGGTCAAGTTGGCATTAATCCATACTGCATCAACGTACAGTATTTCAGTGGTTAATCATGTCTACCCCAGCCCAGAAGCACTGTCAGGTCACAGCAAGGACCAGCGTGGCTGCATTGCCCTTGGCAGTGTCCAACGACTAGACCTGTGTTGGTCCGGACATAGTGGGCCGGATCAAAGAATTTCAGTTCTGAGATCTGCTCACCAGGACTGCGACCGATGTCGACGAGGTGGAAGGGACCAAGACCGCGCAGGAGCAGTTGGGTCATACACGGATGATGACCCGTAAATATGTGCGTCACCGCAAGGGCAAATTGGTCAAGCCGACGAGGTAGAAAAGGGCGGGGAATTGGGCTTTTGCGGAAAAGCCTGTATTTTGCGGAAAAAGCGGAAGTGGTAAGACGTAGCGGGCGCTTACCTGAAAACCCGCGTAATCCTTGGTGCCCGGAGCCGGAATCGAACCGGCACGCCATTGCTGGCAGCAGATTTTAAGTCTGCGGTGTCTACCAGTTTCACCATCCGGGCAACGCCCGAGATTCTAGCACAGGCGTGCTCAATTCGGAGCAGTTCGGCAACTTTATCCTCCTGATAAGTCCTTCCACGCGGCATGATCGCCCGCCCATCCCCCCAACCGGTCTCTTGCATCTTTGGAACCCCCGCCCGGATGGTGTAGCATGCCAACCGGCGCCACCCAAGCTGGCGCTACCTATGGCAAGACCACGCAAGGACAAGAATTGGACATCAAGATCAACGACGAGCTGCGGTCCTTCGTCGACCCGCTCACCGATATCGAATACGCCGCGCTCGAGCGCAGCCTGCAGGCCGAAGGCTGCCGCGACGCGCTGGTGCTCTGGCGCGACACGCTGATCGACGGCCATAACCGCTACGAGATCTGCAAGAAGCACAACATCCCGTTCCGCACCGTCCACAACAACAACTTCGCCTCGCTCGAGGACGTGATGCTGTGGATGATCGACAACCACCTGGCGCGCCGCAGCGTGTCGGACTTCCAGCGCGGCGTGCTCGCCCTGCGCAAGAAGGAACTCGTCGCGGCGCGCATGGCCGAGCAGCCGCCACAGGAAGAGGGCGACAAGAACGCCCCCGCCGACGGCACCTCGCCGCCATGGAATACGCGCGAGGACGTCGCACGCGCGGCCCGCGTCTCGAGCAATACCATCAGCCAGATCGAACGCATCCAGAAGGCCGCCACCCCGCAGCTGCGCGAGGCGGTGCGCACCGGCACGATCTCGATCAATGCCGCCGCCAACGTGGCGCAGCTCCCGGAAGAGCAGCAGATCGCCGCCGTCGCCGGTGGCCGCAAGGAATTGCAGCAGGCCGCGCGCCAGGTGCGCGAGCAGAAGATGGCCACTCGTCCTAAAAAGGAAAAGGTCGAGCTCGAGCCGGAAGACGAGCTCGCGGCCCTGCGCAAGGAAGTGGCAAGCCTCAAGGATCGCCTGGCGACGCTGCTGACCGATAACCAGCGGCTCAAGCAGCGCCTGGCCAATGCCGGCCTGGACGACGAATAACACGACCTGAAGGAAGACCAAAGATGCGCATGCCCCGTTCGTTCACGCCGGTCCTGCTTGGCGCTCTCCTGGCCGCTGCGGCCGCCCCGGGACTCGCCGTTGCCCAGGGCAAGGCGCCCACCAGCGCCGCACCCGCTATGCAGCCCTTCAGCGCCGCAGACGTCGCACGCTGGAAGGCGACCGCACAACGCGTGACGATCATGCGCGACAAATGGGGTATCCCGCACATCTATGGCAGCACGGACGCCGACACCGTGTTCGGCATGCTGTACGCCCAGGCCGAGGACGACTTCAACCGCATCGAGCTCAACTACATCAATGCGATGGGACGCCTGGCCGAGGTCGAGGGCGAAAAGGAAATCTGGCGCGACCTGCGCATGAAGATGTACATCCAGCCGGCCGAGATGCAGGCCAAGTACGCCGCCAGCCCGGTGTGGCTGAAGAACCTGATGAATTCGTTCGCCGACGGCCTCAACTACTACCTGCACACCCACCCCGAGGTCAAGCCGAAGCTTCTGACCCGCTTCGAGCCGTGGATGGCCCTGACCTTCAGCGAAGGCAGCATCGGTGGCGACATCGAGTCGATCGACCTCAAGGAACTGGAGCGTTTCTATGGCAAGCGCCCGGTGCTCGCCCAAGCTGAAGTCGACAAGGGTTTCGATCCGGAGCCGCGCGGCTCGAATGGCTTCGCCATCTCCCCCAAGCGCTCGGCCAACGGCCATGCGCTCCTGATGATCAACCCGCACACCTCGTTCTATTTCCGTCCCGAGGTGCACATGGTCAGCGACGAGGGCCTGAATGCCTACGGCGCCGTGACCTGGGGCCAGTTCTTCATCTACCAGGGATTCAACGACAAGCTGGGCTGGATGCACACCTCGGGCGGCGGCGACGTGATCGACGAGTACCTCGAGACCGTGGTCGAGCGCGATGGCGAGTTCTTCTATAAATACGGCAAGCACGAAGGCCGGATGCGCACCGCGCAGATCAACCTGCCCTATAAAACCCCGAGCGGCGGCATGGCCAGCCGCACCGTCACCACCTATTTCACCCACCACGGCCCCGTCGTGCGCCAGGAGGGAAATAAATGGGTGTCGGTCAAGATGATGGACGACCCGCTCAATGCGCTGACCCAGTCCTATACCCGTACCAAGGCGCGCGACTACAACGCTTTCTACAGGGCGATGGAGCTGCGAACCAATTCCTCGAACAACACGGTGTACGCCGACGCACAGGGAAATATTGCCTACTTCCACGGCAACTTCATCCCGAAACGCGATCCGCGCTTCGACTGGACGAAGCCGGTCGACGGCAGCAATCCGGCCACCGAGTGGCAAGGTCTGCACGAGATCAAGGAAACGATCACCCTGCTGAACCCAGCCAGCGGCTACATCTCCAATACCAACAACTGGCCGTGTAATGCGGCCGGCGCCGGCAGCAGCCCGAAATGCGCCAGCTACCCGGCCTATATGTGGTCGCTGCCCGAGAATGCCCGTGGCCGTAACGCCGACCGCGTGTTCAAGGACGCCAAAGGTCTCACGATCGATGGGCTGATCGCAGCGTCCTACGACACGCGCCTGGCCGCGTTCGAGCCTTTGGTGCTGGCCGTGGTGGCGGATTACGAAGCGCTGCACGAAAGCGATGCGCGCAAAGCCGCGCTGCTCGAGCAGATCGCCGTGCTGCGCGACTGGAACCTGCGTTACGCGATCGATTCGGTGCCGACTTCGCTCGCGGTCTATTGGGGACAAGAGATGGTGGCGGAGCATGGCGCGCGTGCGCGTGCCGAGAACATCCCGGCGGTCGACTACATCGCTTCACGCTTGAGCCCGGCCGATCGCCTCGATGCGCTGGTGCGCGCCTCGAACAAGCTGCAGGCCGACTTCGGCGACTGGCGCACGCCATGGGGCGAGATCAATCGCTTCCAGCGCATCAGCGGTGACGTCGACCAGCAGTACGACGACAGCAAGCCGAGCATCCCGGTCGCTTTCGCCTCGGCCAACTGGGGATCGCTGGCTTCGTTCGGCATGTCGGCCAAGCAGAAAACCAAACGCATCTATGGCGATCGCGGCAACAGCTTCGTCGCAGCGGTCGAGTTCGGCCCGCGCATCAAGGCCAAGAGCATCCTGGCCGGCGGCCAGAGCGGCGATCCGCGCTCGCCGCACTTCAACGACCAGGCGGCGATGTATGCGCGCGGCGAGTTCAAGGACGTGCTGTTCTACAACGAAGACATCGAGCGCAACCTGGAACGCAAATACCATCCGGGGCAGTAACGAATGCCGCTGATGTGGGGTGGACGGCTTGCCGTCCACCCTACCGGGTGACGTAACGCACGCAGCACAGCAAGTGCATTGAGAAAGGACCGCGTGGAACTGAGCGAAAAACAGAAGATGTTGGCCGGCATGCCATACCACGCCAGCGATCCCGAGCTGCGCGCCGAGCAGAACGCGACGGCAGCCTGGCTGGCGCGTTACAACGGTGCGCTCGGCGAGCCGGCCAGCTGGCAGTCGCTGCTGGGCGAGCGGATCGCGCGCGCGGGGCAGGGCACGACCGTGCGTCCGCCTTTCCACTGCGACTACGGCTGGCACATCACCCTCGGCGCGCGCGTCTTCATCAACTTCGACTGCGTCTTCCTCGACGTCGCGCCGATCACCATCGGCGACGATTGCCGCATCGGCCCTGGCGTGCATATCTATACCGCCGACCACCCGCGCGACCCGGCCCTGCGCCGTGCCGGCTTCGAATCCGGACGGCCGGTCACCATCGGCCGCAACGTCTGGATCGGCGGCGGCGCCATCATCCTTCCCGGCGTGACGATCGGCGACGACGCGATCGTCGGGGCCGGCAGCGTGGTCACCCATGACGTGGCGCCGGGCGCCCAGGTCGCGGGCAATCCGGCGCAGCCGATTTCGGGCTGACCACGGTCTTGTCCGGCGCTGAATGGCTGGCGGCGCCTGTTTCCCGCTTGCTATAATCGCAGCTTCGTTTGATCGGACAGCAAGGCAGGACAGGGCAGTGGCCAAACTCTATTTCAGGTACTCGGCGATGAACGCCGGCAAATCGACCGCCCTGTTGCAGGTCGCCCATAACTACGAAGAGCAGGGCCAGCAGGTCAAGCTCTATACGGCGGCGATCGACAACCGCTATGGCGTCGGCCTGATCACCTCGCGCCTGGGCGCCCAGCGCAATGCCGAGGTGTTCGACACCGACACCAATTTCCTCGAAAAAGTATCCGGCGTGGCTTGCCTGCTGGTGGATGAATCGCAATTCCTCACCAGCGCCCAGGTCAGCCAGCTGCACCAGTTGGCCCAGGTCCGCGGCGTGCCCGTCATCTGCTATGGGCTGCGCAGCGACTTCCGCGGCGAGCCGTTCCCCGGCTCGGCCTACCTGCTGGCGCTGGCCGACGATATCGAGGAAATCAAGAATATCTGCACCTGCGGCAAGAAGGCGACCATGAATATCCGCGTCGACGAACAGGGCCGCCGCATTCGTGAAGGCGAACAGGTCAGCATCGGCGGCAACGAAAGCTACCGCCAGGCCTGCGGACGCTGCTTCTACTCGGCCTGATCCCGCCATGTCGTTCGCTTGCGGCGCCTGGCTCCCTGCCGCCGCCTGCGCCGCGGCCGGCCCCGCGCTCGACATCTTTGTTTACCTGATCCCCTCGGCCGCGCTGGCCGTGCTGCTGTGGATCGCCTCCAGCGCCCATCCCGCCTTCTTCGTCTTCACCGCCGCCGGCACCCTGTGCCATGAGCTCGCCCATTTCTCGGTGGGCTTGCTGACCAATGCCGAGCCGGTCGGGATGAGCGTCTTCCCGCGCCGCATCAAGCGTCCCAAGGGTGGGCATAACTGGGAACTCGGCTCGGTCACCTTCGCCAACCTGCGCTGGTACAACGCGGCCCCGGCCGCGCTGGCGCCGCTGCTAGTGCTGCTGGTGCCGCTCGGCGTGGCGTGGTGGCGCACGCGCGGGCGACTGGCCTTCGAGCCGGTAGACCTTGCCATCATGTTTTTCCTCGCGCCCCAGTTCCTGTCATTCTGGCCATCGCCGGTCGACTGGAAGCTGGCGGCCCGGTCCTGGCCCTGGGCGCCACTGCTGGCGCTGGTCCTGGCTTGCTGGTATTTCAAGGATGCGGCCCTGGGGCTTATCAAGGCGTAAAGACTTGGCGAAAAATCGCTTACGTCTGACTTAATTTCGGATGATTCCGGCGCTTCAAGCGGGACAAGCCGCCTCTGGCACGTGGTTCTATCCTGTAGAATGGACCGCAAAGCGCGGTATGGCTGGCTTATCGATATTGGTCATGTCGCAATCCGCAGGAATCCCGTACGGAGAAACGCAGAATGAAGAAGCACGTGCTCATCGCCGCCATGGCATTTGCCATGTCCGCCCATGTGGTGACCGCACAGCCCGAGAAATCGGCTGCCATCGCAACGCTCGCGGCGCCTGCCAAGCCCGCCGACTCCAAGAAGACCGCCGCGACCCCGGCCTCGCTCGAGATGAAGCCGATCGCCGCCCAGACCCAGGCCGCCCTGTGGGCCTCGCGCGTGCTGGGCCGCTACCACTACAGTCCGGTGCCGCTGGACGACGCCATGTCGGCCAAGATCTTCGACAATTACTTCGATGGGCTCGATGGCGAGAAGCTGTACTTCGTGCAGTCCGACCTGGATCAGCTTGCCGCACTGCGCACCCAGATGGACGACGCCATCAACAACGAAGACCTGACCGCGCCGTTCGCCATCTACAATCTGTACCAGAAGCGCTTCGCTGAACGCATGGCCTATGCGCGCGGTCTGCTCAAGACCAACTTCGACTTCACCACCGACGAGACCATGCAGCTCGACCGCGAAAAGGCGGCCTGGGCCAAGAATGAGGACGAGATCCGCGACCTCTGGCGCAAGCGCGTCAAGAACGACTGGCTGCGCCTCAAGCTGGCGGGCAAGGACGATAAATCGATCCGCGAAACGCTCGATAAGCGCTATGACAACTACGTCAACCGCATCCGCAAGCTGAACAACGAGGACGTGTTCCAGATGTTCATGAACGCGTATGCGACCGCGATCGAGCCGCACACCAACTACCTTGGCCCACGCTCGGCCGACAACTTCGACATCGCGATGCGCCTGTCGCTCGAAGGCATCGGCTGCGTGCTGCAGTCGCGTGACGACTACACCATCATCCGCGAGATCGTGCCGGGCAGCCCGGCCGACAAGTCGGGCAAGCTGAAGGTGGGCGACCGCATCGTCGGCGTGGCCCAGGGCGACAAGCCATTCGTCGACGTGCTGGGCTGGCGCCTGGACGATGTCGTGGCGCTGGTGCGCGGCGAGAAGGGCTCGACCGTGCGCCTCGACGTGATCCCGGGCGACGGCGGCGTCGATGCCAAGCACGTGACCGTCTCGATGGTGCGCAACAAGATCAGCATGGAAGAGCAGGCCGCCAAGAAATCGATCATCAAGGTCAAGGAAAACGGCGTCGAGCGCCGCATCGGCGTCATCGCGCTGCCGACCTTCTATCAGGACTTCGAAGCGCGCCGCAAGGGTGACCGCGAGTTCCGCAGCGCGACGCGCGACGTCGAACGCATCCTGACCGAACTCAAGAAAGAGAAGGTCGACAACGTCCTGATCGACTTGCGCAACAACGGCGGCGGTTCGCTGACCGAGGCGGTCGAACTGACCGGCCTGTTCATCGACAAGGGTCCGGTCGTCATGCAGCGCACCGCCGAGGGCCGGGTCGAGGTCGAGAGCGACACCAAGCCGGGCCTGGCCTGGGATGGTCCGATGGGCGTGCTGATCAACCGCGGTTCGGCCTCGGCGTCCGAGATCTTCGCGGCGGCGATCCAAGATTACGGCCGCGGCCTCGTGATCGGCGAGCCAAGCTTCGGCAAGGGCACGGTCCAGACCCTGATCGACCTCGACCGCTTTGCGCCGAACGAAAAGATGCGCTATGGCGAGCTGAAGATGACCATCGCCCAGTTCTTCCGCATCAATGGCGGCACCACCCAATTGCGCGGCGTGACGCCGGACATCAAGCTGCCGGTGCTGACCGATATGGACACTTTTGGCGAATCGTCCTACGACAATGCGCTGCCATGGGTGGCGATCAAGCCGGCGCAATACATGCCGCTGGGCGACCTGAAGGAGCTGGTCGCACCGCTGCAGAAGCGCCATGAAGAACGCATCGCCAACGACAAGGACTTCCAGTTCCTGCAGGAAGACATCAACGAGGTGCTGAAGCTGCGCAAGGAAAACGTCATTTCGCTGAACGAGGCCGTGCGTCGCAAGGAGCGCGATGCCCAGGATGCCCGCTCGAAAATGCGCGAAGCACGCCTGGCGGGTGTCTCAGTGAATCAGGATGAGCCGGCGAGCGGCCCGGGCAGCGCAGAGAAGCGCGCCGAAGGGCCGGATCCGACCAAGCCCAAGAAATCGGTGGTCGCCGTCCGCGGCACCCCGCGCCAGGACGATGGCCTGCAAGGCGACGAGCGCGATCTCCAGGCCGAGCTGGCGGCTGAGAAGGCGGCCAAGGACGCCAAGGACGTGATGCTGCAAGAGGCAGCCAACATCCTGGCGGACGAAGTCGGCATGCTGAAGACCGATACCCGGATGGCGTCGCGCGTGATGCCGTATATGACGGTGGTTGACAACAAATAAGAGCGTACCGAGCGCGGCACGACGTCGCGCTGCTCCATCAAAGGCCACGCCGTGACAGGTGTGGCCTTTTTATTTGCTGTTCACAACAATTGGTCCTTGCTGCGTTTCTTGCCAGAATAACTAGCAAAGTTATGAGGACGGTCGCTACGCTCGGCCACGCCTCGCTCGAAATTGCATGTGCTGTCAGTAATGAGCAAGATAAAATGAACTTGCTGTCAGTAGCTTTATTAGAGGAATGATAGAACTACAACTCAACAATAAATTCGCATGCACGATTTGAGGTTGGTCAAAACTTAAGTTTTTTTGGTTTGTGATACGATAACTCCGTAGTTGTAAAAATAATAATCCTTACTTATCTTAGGAGTTATCTTCATGTCAACACGTCACCTCGTTGTTGCTGCCCTGCTGGCCTGCGCCGGTGCAGCCCAGGCAGATGTCGTTTCCACGACAGGCTTCCAGAATGGATGGACCGCCGGAAACGGCACCAGTGTGATCGGTTCGGGTGTGCTCGGTAGTGACGTCAGCCTGGTAGGCGGCGTCGCGCACGGCAGCACCGGCAACCTGATCGGCAAGGCCAGCGCCAGCCTCTCGTCCGCCGATGCGCAGAAACTCTTCGTCCAGCAAGGCATCGACGCCGCCTACGTGCTGAGCGCCGGTAACGGCCTGCTCGCGGCCCGTTATGGTAACTCCGTGTCGGTCATCAACGATGGCGACGGCGTGAAGATCGTGCCTGGCCAGAACGTGGGCGGCGGCGCTGCCGCGCCCGGCGCACCGGTCGGCGGCGCCCCGATCGCCGGCGGTGGCGGTGGTGGCGGCGGTGGCGCCCCGGTCGGTGGTGGCGGTGCGCCAGTGGGTGGCGGCAGCCCAGTCGCGGGCGGCGGCAGCGCTGCGCCAGGCGGCAACAGCGGCAGTCCTGCCGCCCCAGGCTCGGGCAGCGACAGCGGTGGCGGCAACGTGACCGTGCCGGCGCCGGATGCCGACCCGGTCTTCACCTTGCCGGTCCAGGACCAGATCGGCGCACTGCCGGACCAGGTCAACGCCGTGCCGGAACCAGGCACCATCGCGCTGATGCTGGCTGGCCTGATGGGCGCCGGCGCCTTCTCGCGTCGCCGCAACGCCAAGCAGTAACCGGCGTCCTGGCCTGGGCGCTTCAAGGCAGGGCCAGGCCCGATCATCCGCGCCGTCGACGCTTGGCGGCGCGGCCGATTCAGGTACAATCCTTGTGAACGATCGTGCTATTCATGACGACAACAACAAGGAGACGACGTGGACCTGTACTACTCCGACGAGGACCTGGCCTTTCGCGACCAGGTCCGCGCTTTTCTCGCTTCCCATCTTCCCCCTGAACTCCGGCACAAGGTCCGCCAACACCTGCGCCTGACCCGCGACGACTATGTCCGCTGGCACCGCATCCTGGCCGCCCAGGGCTGGGCCGCGCCCGGCTGGCCGGTCGAATACGGCGGGCCCGGCTGGACGCCGCTGCAGCGCCACATCTTCGAAGAAGAATGTGCGCTGGCCGGCACGCCGCAAGTCCTGCCGTTCGGCGTCAATATGGTGGCGCCCGTGATCATGGCCTTCGGCAGCCAGCAGCAGAAAGACCATTACCTGCCGCGCATCCTTTCCTGCGAGGACTGGTGGTGCCAGGGCTATTCCGAACCCGGCGCCGGCTCCGACCTCGCCGCGCTCAAGACCAGCGCGGTCCACGTGCAGGACGGCGAGGGCGATCATTACGTCGTCAACGGCCAGAAGACCTGGACCACCCTGGCCCAGCACGCCGACATGATCTTCTGCCTGGTGCGCACCGATCCCGGCGTGCGCAAGCAGGAGGGCATTTCCTTCCTTCTCATCGACATGCGCAGTCCCGGCGTCACCGTGCGCCCGATCGCGATGCTCGACGAAGACCACGAAGTCAACGAAGTCTTCTTCGACAACGTCAAGGTGCCGGTCGCCAACCTGGTGGGCCAGGAAAACCGCGGCTGGACCTATGCCAAATACCTGCTCGGCCACGAGCGTACCGGCATCGCCGCCGTCGGCCGCTCCAAGCGCGAGCTGGCCTTCGTCAAGCGCCTGGCGCTGCGCGAACAGAAGCGCGGACGGCCGCTGCTCGACGATCCCCTGTTCGGCGCGAAGGTGGCGGCGCTCGAGATCGAATTGATGGCGCTAGAGATGACGGTGCTGCGCGTGCTGGCCCGGGGCGAGGCCGCGCCCGGCCCCGAAGCGTCGATGCTGAAGGTGAAGGGCACCGAGATCCAGCAGGCGCTCACCGAGCTGATGGTCGAGGCGGCCGGCCCGCTGGCGCTGCCCTTCGATCCGGCCTACCTGGGCGGCGCGCGCGAACACGCCATTGCGGGCGACGACGATGCGGCCCCGCTGGCCGGCTATTACTTCAACTACCGCAAGACCTCGATCTACGGCGGGTCGAACGAAATCCAACGCAACATCATCTCCCAGATGATCCTGGGACTGTGAGGACGGCATGCATTTCGAACTGAACGGGGAACAGCAGCAGCTGGCCGATGCGATCCGGCGCTGGATCGGCCGCGATTATGGCTTCGAGACGCGGCGTGCGATCGTCCATTCCGAGTCGGGCGTTTCGCCGGATGCCTGGGCCACGATGGTGGAACTGGGCCTGACGGCGCTGCCGGTGCCCGAGGAGCACGGCGGCTTCGGCGGCGATGCCGTCGCCATGTTCGCCGTGATGCAGGAACTCGGCCGTGGACTGGTGGTCGAACCGTACGTGGCGACGGTATTGGGCGCCGAATTCCTGCGCCTGGGTGGCGGTCACGGTGCGCTGCTCGAGCGGGTCGCCGGCGGTGAAGTCAAGCTGGCCTGCGCGTTGGGCGAGCGTCAGTCGCGTCACGACGCCTTCGACATCGCCACGCGGGCCGAGGCGGTCGATGGCGGTTACCGCCTGCATGGCGAGAAGCGGGTGGTGCTGCATGGCGCCCAGGCCGATGCCCTGATCGTGTCGGCGCGCAGCGCGGCGAGTGCGGGCAATGGGCAGGGCATGGATGGCGTGAGCCTGTTCGTGGTGCCGCGCGACAGCGCCGGGCTGCGCGTCACGGGCTATCGCACGCTCGATGGCTTGCGTGCGGCCGACGTGGCGCTCGACGGCGTCGTGGTCGGGCCAGATGCGGTGATCGGCCGTGTGGAAGAGGGTGGCGCCATCCTCGACGCGGCGCTGGATGTTGGCGCCGGCCTGCTGTGCGCCGAGGCGCTGGGGGCAATGCAGGCGTTGTTCGACATGACGCTCGAGTATCTCAAGACGCGCCAGCAGTTCGGCGCGCCGATCGGCAAGTTCCAGGCGCTGCAGCACCGGATGGCCGATATGGCGATCCACCTCGAGCAGGCGCGGTCGATGGCCTTGCTTGCGGCGCTGGCCCTGGCGCGTTCGGCTGGCGGCGCCGGTAGTAGCAACGCCAATGCCGATCGCGATGCGGGCGCTGAGACGCGCCGGCGCGTGGTGTCGGCCGCCAAGTACCGCGTGGGCCAGGCCGCGCGCTTCATCGGCCAGGGCGCCATCCAGCTGCATGGCGGCATGGGCGTGACCGACGAGCTGCCGGCTTCGCATTACTTCAAGCGCCTGTCGATGATCGAACTGACGCTGGGCGATATGGACCACCACCTGGAGCGCTTCATCGCGCAGCCGGGATTCCGGGAGGCGGCATGACGGCAGGACGGGACGAAGGCGCGGGGATGGCGGCTGACGCGCGCGCGCACGTCAACACCGATGCGCCGGCCGGCAAGCGCTGGTATTTCGAAGATTTTTATGCGGGCCAGGAAATCGACCTGGGCGAGCGCACCGTCACCGAAGCCGAGATCCTCGACTTCGCGCGCGCGTTCGACCCGCAGTCCTTCCACGTCGACGCCGGGGCGGCGCAACAATCACCCTACGGCGGCCTGATCGCCAGCGGCTGGCACACCTGCAGCATGATGATGCGCATGGTGGTCGACGGCCTCTTGAACGCGGCCGACGGCATGGGTTCGCCCGGCCTGGACGGCGTGCGCTGGCTGCAGCCGGTGCGCGCCGGCGACACCCTGCGTGTGCGTTATCTCACGCGCCAGGTCAAGGCGTCCAACAGCAAACCCGATCGCGGCGTCGTCTGGTCGACCTGGACCGCCACCAACCAGCACGGCGACCAGGTGTGCACGGTCGACGGCATCGGCCTCTACGGGCGCCGGGCCACCAGGGAGAACTAAGGGAGAACGAATGGCCACCACGATCGCACTCGATGCATTGCCGGCGCGCGTCGGCAGCGAAGTCGCCGTGTCCGACTGGTTCGAGGTCGGGCAAGACCGCATCGCCACCTTCGCCGAAGCCACCGACGACCGCCAGTGGATCCATCTCGATCCCGAGCGCTGCAAGCGCGAGTCGCCGTTCGGCCAGCCGGTGGCGCATGGATTTCTCACCCTATCGCTGCTGCCGGCCATGCTCACCAGCGCCCTGGCGATCGAGGGCATGCGCATGGGCGTGAACTATGGCCTGAACAAGGTGCGCTTCCCGAGTCCGCTTCCGTCCGGCTGCCGCGTACGAGGGCGCTGGACCTTGCGCGGCGCCGATGCGGTCGCCGGCGGCTGGCAATTTACCTGGGACGCCACGATCGAGGCCGAAGGAGCGGCCAAGCCCGTGTGCGTAGCCGAATTCCTGATCCGCTGCTACGCCTGAAGCACCTGAGGCAACCGAGGCACCGCCTTCATGAACCGTGGCCGCCGGCATTGCCGAGCGCACCCACGCCGCCCATCCGATACTGATTGCGCCCATCCGCCTTGGCCTGGTAGAGCAGGGCGTCGGCGCTGGCCACCAGGACGTCGGCCCCTTGCGCATCGCGCGGCACCAGGCTCGACAGCCCCAGGCTCATCGTCAGGTGCGGCGCCGTGGGCGAGGCCGCGTGCGGCAGGCCGAGCTGGGCCAGTTCTTCCAGCAGGCGGTGCGCCACGCCTTCGGCGCCGAGCGCGTCGAGCTGGGGCAGCAGGATGGCGAATTCCTCGCCGCCGTAGCGGGTGACCAGGTCATGGGTGCGGCCGGCGCCGCGCCGCAGCGCCGCCGCCACCTGCACCAGGCAGGCGTCGCCCGCCTGGTGGCCGTAGTGGTCGTTATAGGCCTTGAAATGGTCGACGTCGGCCAGGATCAGCGCCACCGGCAGCCCGGCGCGCCCGCAGCGGCGCCATTCGGCTTCCAGGCGCTCATCAAAAGCGCGGCGATTGGCGACGCCCGTCAGCGGGTCGGTCAGGGTCAGTGCGCGCAGGGCGTCGGCCTGGCGCTTGACGGTCAGCTGGGTACGCACGCGGGCGCGCACCACGGCCGCGTTGACCGGCTTGGTGATGAAGTCGGCCGCGCCAGCCTCCAGCGCGCGGGTTTCGTCTTCCGGCGTCTTGAGCGCGGTGACGAAGATGACCGGGATGTCGCGCGTCTCTGGCGCGGCGCGCAGGGCCGCGCACACGGCGTAGCCGTCCATGTCGGGCATCATGGCGTCGACCAGGATGAGGTCAGGATGCTGGGTGCGCGCCAGCTCGAGCGCGCGCTCGCCATCCAGCGCGAACAGCACTTCCTGCTCTTCCTGCAGCGCCGCATGCAGGATCTGGATGTTTTCCATCGCATCGTCGACCACCAGGATGCGGCCATTGAGTGCCATCTCGGTCCAGCTCACGGTGTTCCCTTTCGCTTCATGAGATCTGCCACGAGGCGCGCCGCCTCGTCGAAGCGCAGCGTGGCGACGGCGTCGGCCAGCGCGGCCGCGGCTGGCTGCCCGGCGTCCAGCGCCAGGGCCGGCCGCAAGGCCCCCTCGGCGGCGATCGCCCTCATATTGTTATTCTCCAGTAAGTGGAGCAGGCGCGCCAGCGAATCGTGCAGCGTGGCGCCCTCATCCATAACGGGTAGGTCCGGCGCCGCTTCGGCGGCGGGCGGAGGCGCCAGCTCGCGCGCGGTTGCGGCCACGGCATCGAGTGCGCGCGCCAGATCGGCCAGCCTCAGGCGCACCGTGCCGTCGTCGGCATCGCGCAGCGCGTGTTCGAGCGCATGGGCCGCCTCGGCCGCTTCGGTGGCGCCGAGATTGGCGCTCACGCCGCGCAGCCGGTGCGCCAGCTGGCCGGCGGCGCCGCGCTCGCCGGCCTCGACGTGCGCGCGCAGCTCGCCGAAGGTCTGCGCCTGGCCCTCGGCGTAACGGATGAACAGTTCGCAGAAGCGCTCGACGCTGCCGGCGAATCGCGGCAGGGTCGATTTCAGGTCGATGCCGGGCAGGTGCGGCAGCGAGGCGGGCGGTGCGGGCTCGAGGGCGGCGGGCGCGTGCTGCGGGCGCTGCATGTGTTGCGTTACCCGCGACAAGGTCGCGACCAGCGCGTCGACGTCGATCGGCTTGGCCAGGTGGGCCTGCATGCCCGCGTCGAGGGAGCGCTGGCGGTCCTCGTCCATCGCGTTCGCGGTCATGGCGACGATCGGCAGGTCCAGGCCGGCGGCGCGGATCGCGGCGGTGGCCTCGAAGCCGTTCATCACCGGCATCTGCAAGTCCATCAGCACCACGTCGTAGGCGGCGTCCTCCTGCAGCATGCTCAGGGCGGCGCGGCCGTTGGCGGCGATCTCGAAGGTGGCGCCGGCATGGGCCAGGATGAAGCTGGCCACTTCCTGGTTGATCGGGTTGTCCTCGACCACGAGCACGCGCAGGCCGCGCAGGGCGCCGGCCAGCGGCGTGCTGGCGGGCGCCGGATGCGCCGTCCCGGCGCCGCCCAGCAGCTGGTCCACGGCCGCGCCCAGGCTGGCGCGGGTGAAGGGTTTGCCCAGCACCGCCGCCAGGCCCAGCTCATCGCTCAACTCGTCGGCCAGCTCGGCATAGCGCTCGGTGTCGGGATCGGGCGCCAGCAGGCAGAAGCGCGGCCCATTCGCTTGCTCGGCGCGTACGGCCGAGATGAGCGGCAGGCCGTCCAGGCCCGGCATGTCGCTGTCGACGAAGGCGAGGTCGTAGCGTGCAGCGCGCAGCGCCTCGAGGGCGGCGGCGCCGTCGGGCGCCGTGTCCACCCGCCAGCCGAAGGCGGCGCAGGCCGCGGCCAGGGCGGCGCGCGCGCTGGCGTTGTCGTCGGCGACCAATACTTGCCGGCCGTCGTCCTCGCGGGCCGGCGCCTCGGGCGCGGCTTCCAATACCGGGAACGACAGTTCGAAATGGAAGGTGGCGCCGGCGCCGGGCACGCTGTCCAGGCGCAAGGCGCCGCCGGCCAGCTCCACCAGCCGCCGCGCGATCGACAGGCCCAGGCCGGCGCCGCCATATTTGCGCACGGTCGAGCTGTCGGCTTGCGAGAACACTTCGAAGATCCCGGCCTGCACCTCGGGGGCGATGCCGATGCCGGTGTCGCGCACCTCGAACGCCAGGCGCGCCCGGCCGTCGGCTACCCCGCGCAGCGCGATCGACAGCACGATCTCTCCGCGGTCGGTGAACTTGACAGCGTTGCCGACCAGGTTGAGTAGCACCTGCTCGAGCCGCACCGGGTCGCCCTGCAGCACCGGCGGCAGGTGCGGGTCGACCGCGAACGCCAGCTCGACGCCCTTGGCCCAGGCGCCGGGACCGTGCAGCACCGCGACGCTGGCCAGGATGTCGTCGAGGCGCAGCGGGATGCGCTCCAGGGTCAGCTGGCCGGCTTCGATACGCGAGAAGTCGAGCAGGTCGCTCAGCATGCCCAGCAGCGAGCGGGCGGCGGTGCGCATGCGCGCCACATAGCCGCGTTCGCGCTGGCCCAGCTGGCCTTCCTCGAGCAGGCGCGCCAGGCCGACGATGGCGTTCATCGGCGTGCGCAGCTCGTGGCTCATGTTCGCCAGGAACTCGCTCTTGGCGCGGCTGGCCTGTTCCGCCAGGCGTAGCGCCGCCTCGAGCTGGACGCCGGTCGCGCGCAGCGCCGCCTCGGCCGCGACCCGGGTGCTGATGTCGCGGATCGTGGCCTGCATCATGCCGACGCCGCCGATGTCGACCCGGGTCAGCAGGATGTCGGCATGGAACACGCTACCGTCGGCGCGCATGTGCAGCCACTCGAAGGCGTCGCGGCCCTCGTCCAGCGTGCGCCGCATGTGCTCGATCGCCACCTCGTTGCTCGGGCGGCCGTCGGCCTGCAGCAGCGGCGACAGGCTGGCCGGCGACTCGTCGAGCAGGGCGGCCGGGGTGGCGAAGCCGAACAGGTCGGCCGCCGCCTGGTTGGCGCTGACGTAGCTGGCGCCGTAGGCCAGCAGCAGGTGGGCGTCGCCGGCGGCCTCGAACAGGGCGCGGAACATCTCCTGGTGGTCGCGCTCGCGCTGCTGCTGGCGCTTGCGCTCGGTGATGTCGAGCACCACGGCATTCACGCCCATCAGCTGGCGGTCCGGCCCATATACCGGGAAGTAACTCGAGATCCAGTGACGCGCGCTGCCCGGCGCCGATGGGGCGTCGCCGGTGGCTTCGACCTCGACCAGCGGCCGGCCGCTGGCGATCACGCGCCGGTAGTTGGCTTCGAATTCCTCGCCGAGGGGGCCCAGCAGCTCGGACAGGCGGCGGCCGGCATGGTCGCGCGCCGGGCGGCCGTTGATGTCGGCCAGGTAGTCGTTGACCATCACCACCCGCAGCTCGGCGTCCATGAAGCACAGGCCGACGGGGATCGATGCATAGACGGTTTCCAGCTGCGCCTTGGAGCGTTCCAGTTCTTGCGTACGCTCGGCTACCAGCGTCTCGAGGCCGCGCCGGTGTTCCTGCAGCTCGGCGTCGACCCGGCGCAGCGCGTGCGCCACGGTCTCCACCTCGCGGATATCGGATGGCGGCAAGACCAGCGGCTCGCCGCTTCCCAGTCGCTCGGCGGGGCCGGCCAGGCCCTGCACGGCGCGCGCGATGGAGCCGCCCAGGGCCCAGGCCAGGGCCAGGCTGATCGCCAGCAGGCCGGCGATCGCGGCCACGGTCTTGGCCATCGACTGCCCGAGCAGTTCGCCGGCCGCGTTGTGCGGATAGCGAATCGTCACCACCCAGCCGTGCTCCGGCGAGTGGGCAAAGGCCGCGAAGCCGCGTCCGCCGCCATCCTGCGGCAGTGCGACGGTGCCTGCGCTGCCCCGTGTCACGGCCTGGGCCAGCGCCGCTTCCATCGGCAAGCCCAGGTGCTGGCCGCCATCGGCGCTGCGCGAGACGGTCAACAGGCGGCTGTCGTAGATGCCGGCGATCCAGCCGTCCGGCAGGTGCTGGCTGTCGAGCAGCTCGGCCATGCGGCGCGGGCGCAGGTGCACCGACAGCACGAAGCGCACCTCGCCCTCGTGCCAGATCGGCACGTCCACCGACAGCGCGTGCTGTCCACCGCCGTCCAGCCGGTGCAGGCCGGACGCCACGGTGTTGCCGGTCATGGCCACGCGCCGGATTTCGTCCTCGTTGCCGCTGCGCGGCAGCGGTACGCCGATGGGATAGCGGGTATTAATCAGCGGCATGCCGTTCGGCAGGCTCAGTACGAAAGCCTGGGCCGGGAAGTCGGGCCGCAGCAGGCTCTTGGCCACCTCGTGGATGGCGACCATATCGCCCCTGGACATCATCGCCGTATTGGCCAGCACCCGGGCCGCGGTCTCGCCGCTGTCGATGTCGCGGTCGACCGCCGCCGCCAGCACCTCGGCCACGGTCTGGGCGTCGCGCGCAACGTGGTCGCGTTCGCGCAGCGCGGCATCGCGCGCCAGGGCGACGTAGCCGACCAGGATCGGGAGCGCGCAGGCCAGCACCAGGATGTAGAGCTTGGCGCGGATCGAGGGCAGCGAAAGACGGGCAAACGGCAAAGGCGACTCCTGGTTTCAACACGGTAATGGACGCAAGGCGTCATGTTAGCTGGCCCCATCCATACCGCATAGCGGCGGTTTTGATTGTCGCCACCCATCGTCTTTACTCTGCAACATGCTGGATCGGCCATCTTGTAGTTATAGAACGCCAGATAATCGCCGGTCGATCGTTAATTACTACCATCAGGTGTGGGCAACGAGGCGAAACCGAGACAGAATCGCAAGCCGGCACGATGTCGACAATCACTATTGTTCCCTCAGGCATTAAAATCCTCCTTGCAAGAATTAACCCAAGGGATGGTATGGCAAGGCCAGAGAAAGTCCGCCTCGGCGAAGTGCTGATGCAGCAGAAACTGTTGAGCGAAGAGCAACTCCAGCAGGCGCTCGCCGACCAGAAGCGCACCGGGCGCAAGCTTGGCAGGGTCTTCGTCGAAAGCGGCTTCGTCACCGAAGACCAGATCTCGGGCGCACTGGCGCGCCAGCTCGACATCCCCTACCTGAACCTCAAGTTCTACAACATCAACGCCGACCTGGTGCGCCTGCTGCCCGAGACCGCGGCGCGCCGCTTCCGCGCGCTGGTGCTGGAAGATCGCAAGGAAACGATGCTGGTCGGCGTCTCCGACCCGACCGACCTGTTCGCCTATGACGAGATCGCGCGCCTGATCAAGAAGGGCGTGGAGCTTGCGGTGGTCAACGAGACCGAGGTGCTGGCGGCGATCGACCGCATCTACCGCCGCACCGGCGAGATTACCGGCCTGGCGCGCGAGGTCGAGGCCGACCTGGGCGACGCGTCGATCGACTTCGGCGCGCTGGCCGCCAATCCGGGCCTCGAGGAAGCGCCGATCGTCAAGCTGCTGCAATCGGTGTTCGACGACGCGGCCCAGGTGCGCGCATCCGACATCCATATCGAGCCGCAGGAAGGGCGGCTGCAGATCCGCTTCCGTATCGACGGCGTGCTGCACCTGCAGACCGAGGCCGACCTCAAGGTCGCCACGCCGCTCGCGCTGCGCCTGAAATTGATGGCCGATCTCGACATCTCCGAGAAACGCCTGCCGCAGGACGGCCGCTTCGCGGTCAAGGTGCGCAACCAGCGCATCGACGTGCGTATCTCGACCATGCCGACCCAGTACGGCGAATCGGTGGTCATGCGTCTGCTGAACCAGGTCAGCGCCAACTTGCGGCTCGACGCGATCGGCATGCCGGCGCGCCTGGTCGAGCGCTTCCGCGCCATCGTCGCCCGGCCCAACGGCCTGGTGCTGGTAACCGGGCCGACCGGCAGCGGCAAGACCACGACCTTGTACAGCGCCTTGTCGGAACTGAACTCGGTCGAGAAAAAGCTCATCACGGTCGAGGACCCGGTGGAATACCGCCTGTCGGGCATCAACCAGGTGCAGGTCAACGACAAGATCGAGCTGTCATTCGCACGCGTGCTGCGCTCGGCGCTGCGGCAAGACCCGGACATCGTGCTGGTCGGCGAGATGCGCGACCAGGAAACCGCGGCCATCGGCCTGCGCGCCGCGATGACGGGCCACCTGGTGCTGTCGACGCTGCACACCAACGACGCCGCCTCGACCCCGCTGCGCCTGATGGACATGGGCGTGCCGCGCTATATGGTGAGCGGTTCGCTGCAGGCGGTGCTGGCCCAGCGCCTGGTGCGCGTGATCTGCGAGAGCTGCACCGTCGACTACCAGCCGGCCGCCAACGAGATCGACTGGCTGCGCGCCGAACTGGGCGAGCATGCCGCGACCACGCGCTTTTATCACGGCAAGGGCTGCTCGCACTGCAACGGCACCGGCTATCGCGGCCGCACCGGCGTCTATGAATTGCTGGAGATGACGCGCGCCGTCACCGATGCGGTCAACCATCCGGACCCGGGTCACTTCCTCAAGGTCGCCCATACCGAGATGCGCGGCGAGACCTTGCGCCGCCATGCGGTGAACCTGGCGGTGCAGGGGCGCTCGACGATCGCCGAGGCGATGCGGGTCAGTAACCAGATGGACGACTGACTTAACAGCCCATGCCATATTTTGCCTACAAGGGCCGCAATGGACGCGGCGAGCAGGTAACGGGCGTGCTCGAAGGCGCCGACAGCGGGGCCGTGGCCGACCAGCTGTTCGGCAGCGGCGTCACGCCGATCGAGATCACGGTCACGCGCAAGGCGGCGACTACTGGCGGCCTGGGTTGGCGCGAGCGCCTGTTCGAGAAGAAGGTCACGTCGATGGACGTGCAGCTGTTCAGCCGCCAGATCCATACCCTGCTCAAGTCCGGCGTGCCGATCATGCGTGGGCTGGCCGGGCTGCAGGAGTCGGCGATCAGCCCCTCGTTCGCGCGCGTGATCAAGGATCTGCGCGAGTCGCTCGACGCCGGGCGCGAACTGTCCGCTGCCATGATGCGCCATCCGCAATGCTTCTCGCCGTTCTACCTGTCGATGGTGAAAGTGGGCGAGATGACGGGACGGCTGGAAGAAGTCTTCCTGCGCCTGTTCGACCACCTGGAGTTCGACCGCGACATGCGCGAGCGGGTCAAGACGGCGCTGCGCTATCCGAGCTTCGTGGTGATCGCGATGATCATCGCCATGGTGGTGGTCAACATCTTCGTCATTCCGCAGTTCGCTTCCGTATTCAAGTCGTTCGGGTCCGAATTGCCGCTGATGACGCGCATCCTGTTGGCGACCTCCAGCTTCACGGTCAAGTGGTGGCCCGCCATCGCCGGCGGCGCCGCGCTGGCCTGGTTCGGGTTCCGCGCCTGGACCCGCACCGCGAAGGGACGACTGGACTGGGACCGCTACAAGCTGCGCCTGCCGATCGCCGGCAAGATCATCCACAAGGGCACGATGGCCCGCTTCGCGCGCAGCTTCGCGCTGTCGATGCGCAGCGGGGTGCCGATCGTGCATGCGCTGACGGTGGTGTCGCAGACCGCTGACAACGCGTATTTGAGTTCACGCATCGAGCAGATGCGCGACGGCGTCGAGCGCGGCGAGAGCATCCTGCGCACCTCGACCGCGGCGAACGTGTTCACGCCAATCGTGCTGCAGATGATCGCGGTGGGGGAAGAGACGGGGTCGATCGACGACCTGATGGACGAGATCGGGCAGATGTACGAGCGCGAGGTGGACTATGAGCTCAAGACCTTGTCCAGTCAGATCGAGCCGATCCTGATTACCTTCCTGGGTGTGATGGTGCTGATCCTGGCGCTGGGGATTTTCTTGCCGATCTGGGATCTCGGCCAGGCCGCACTGCATCCAAAATAAGCAGGATGGCCTGGCGGTGTTGCGAAAAGAACGCACGAGCCCGACGAAACTTAAAATTTCATCAATGAAACATTACTTTGCTACGATTCTTTTGCCGTGCAGACATCAAAGTTGCATGTTCTCACGGTAGAATCGCCCAGCAATGCAGACAACGGCAGGACGGCCACTCGTCCCCCTCATCGTAACGGAGAAAGAAGAATGAAAACCAGTTTCAACAAGACGGCGCAGAGTGGTTTCACCCTGATCGAACTGATCGTGGTGATCGTCATCCTGGGCATCCTGGCGGCGACCGCGCTGCCGAAGTTCGCGAGCCTGAGCGGCGACGCGCGCGCGGCCTCGCTGCAGGGCGCCAAGGGCGCCGTCAGTTCGGCATCGGCGATGGCCCACGGCAAATGGCTGATCGCGAACGACGCATCGATCACCGTCGAAGGCGGCACCCAGGTCGATATCGTCCTGGGCTATCCGAGTGCCGAAACGATCGCTGCGGCGGCCGGCCTGTCCGACACCGATTACACGATCATCGTCAACGGCCAGCAGACCATCGTGCGTCCGAAGGACATGCCGGCAGCGCTCAACGCCACCTGCAGGCTGACCTACAACGAAGCCAACGGCGCCAACCCGATGCCGCGGATCGTCGTCACCGCGACCAAGTGCGAGTAAGCGCGGCGTGACCCCTGCAACAGGCGCTGCCGGTCAGCGCCTGTTTTGTTATCGCCCGCCGCCAGCGCCTGTGCGATCCAGCCACAGGCGCGCTTCAAATTTGCCGGCTTGGCGACTTTCTGTGATTTTTCGGGGCGGTCTTGTCTATAATCAAGTTTTCGTGGGCATAGTGCGCTTTCGTGTTTCGCTTCCTCGCCGATCCATCACCGATACTTGCGACCTGACTGGCCGTGCGCATGCGTTTGTTTAAAAGAACGAAGAAAAAAGAGGGGTGGCTGTCGATCTCCGTCGGGCGCGACGGACTCGCCATCGCCGCCGTCAAGCATGTCGCCGGCGCCCGGCCGCTGCTGCGCCATGCCGTCTTCGTCGGCGGTCCGACCAGCGTCGAGGCGATCGACAAGGCAGCGCGCGACGGCCATGCGGCCACGCGCCATGTGACGACGCTGCTGTCCGGCGGCGACTACCAGATCCTCAACGTCGAAGCGCCAAACGTGCCGCGCGAGGAAATGAAGACCGCCATCCGCTGGCGCCTGAAGGACATCCTCGATTTCCCGGCGGCGGAAGCCACGATCGACGTGCTCGACATCCCGCTCGACGCCAATTCGCGCGCCCAGCAATCGATCTTCGCCGTCGCCGCCCGCAATACCGTGATTCAGCCGCGCCAGAAACTGTTCCTCGACGCCAAGGTCGACCTGCACGCGATCGACATTCCCGAGATGGCCCAGCGTAATGTGTCGGCCATGCTGGAACCCGAAGGGCGTGGCGTCGCCATGGTCTCGTTCGGCGAAGACGGCGGCCTGCTGACCGTGTCCTATCGCGGCGAGCTGTACCTGTCGCGCCGCTTCGACGTCACCCTGGCCCAGTTGCTCGAGCCGGACCACGAGCGCAAGCACCAGACCTTCGACAAGATCACCCTCGAGCTGCAACGCTCGCTCGACCATTTCGAGCGCCAGTATTCCTTCATCAGCATCGCCAAGCTGGTGCTGGGGCCATCGGCCGTGAGCGGCCTGGACGAGTACCTGTCGAGCAATCTCTACACGCCGGTCGAGACGCTCGACCTGGCCACGCTGTTCGACCTGTCGCGCACGCCCGAGCTGGCGGACAAGGCGCAGCAGCAGCGCTTCTTTCTCGCGATCGGCGCCGCGCTGCGTGAAGGCGAGGGCGCATGAAGCAGCAGATCAACCTGTTCAATCCGGCCTTCCAGCCGCAGAAGCAGGTGCTGTCGAGCGCCACCATCGCGCTGGCCGTGGGCGTCGTGATCGCCGGCATCGCCATCCTCGCCGTCGCCGGCAAGTTTGAAACCGCCGAACTGCAGCAGCAGGCAAGCAGCGGCGCCTCCCAGCTCGAGAAACGCCAGGAGCGCCTGGCCACGGCCAACCGCGAATTCATCCCGCGCCAGAAGGACGCGACGCTGGAGGCGCAGATCGCCGAGGCGAATACCCAGCTGGCCGCGATGCGCCACATCTCCGGCGCGCTGTCGCGCGGAGAACTGGGCGACACCAGCGGCTTCGCCGGCTACTTCAAGGCGTTGGCGCGCCAGAGCGTGCAGGGCCTGTGGCTGACCGGCGTGACGGTCGGCGCCGGCGGCGCGCAGATCGGCATCAAGGGCCGTACGGTCGATCCGGCCATGGTGCCGGGCTACCTGAATCGCCTGACGCACGAGCCGCTGATGCAGGGTAAGTCCTTCGCCAGTCTGCAGATCGGCGAGGCCGCGCCGCTGCAGGTGCAGGATGCCGAAGGCAAGCCGGCCACGCGCCCGGCGCCCTATATCGAATTCAGCCTGCAATCGGTCCCCGAGGAATCTCGTCCATGAGCGGGCATATGAAAGAGCGCATCCTTCAACTGCGCGCGCGCATCGATGCGCTGTCGCTGCGCGAACGCGGGCTGGTATGTCTGGCGGCGTGCGCGCTGCTGGCCTTCGCCGGCCACGCGCTGGTGCTGGCGCCGATGGAAGCGGCCCAGGAGGCGCTGCGCAACCAGATCGCGCAGCAGCGCACCGAGATGGCGGCGATCGACGAGGCCATCACGGGCCGCGTGCAGGCTTTCCAGCTCGACCCAGACGCCGCATCGCGCGCGCGCCTGAATTCGCTGCGCCAGGAGATGGGCCAGCTCGGCGACCAGCTGCTGGCCATCGAGCACGGCCTGGTGCCGCCCGAGCGCATGGGCCCACTGGTCGACGGCATCTTGCGCGCCAACGGACGCCTGAAGCTGGTCTCGATGCGCACCTTGCCGGTCGAGCCGCTGGCGGACAAGCAGGCGCCTGCGCCAGCCAATACGTCTGCGCCGACCGCCGCCACCTTGCTATACCGCCACGGCATCGAAGTCACGGTGCGCGGCAACTATCTCGACATGGTCGACTACATGAGCGCACTCGACGCGATGCCGACCCGAATGTTCTGGGGCCGCGCCCAGCTCGACGTGGAGGAGTATCCCGCCGCGCGCCTGACGCTCACCCTGCATACCCTGAGCCTGGACCGACAATGGATGAAGCTGTGAAGAACCTGTTCCTGACCGCGCTGGCCTGCCTGGCGCTCGCCCAATCCGCCAGCGCGCAAGCGTTGCTCGATCCCACCCGCCCGCCGCCGGGAATGGACCGGATCGCTCCTGACTCGATCGCCGTCGACGCTGCGCCGCGCCTGCAATCGGTGCTGATCGCGCGCCACGCGGGCGGCCGTCACGTGGCCGTGATCGACGGCGAGACGGTGCGCCTGGGCGAGACCTTCAAGGGCGCCCGCGTGGCGCGCGTCAGCGCCAACGAGGTCGTGCTGGTGCGCGGCAGCGAACGCCAGGTGCTGCGCATGGACGCGCCGCTGCCGGGCATGACGCGGGCCGCCAAATGAAGACGGAACCGATCATGAAGAAGCTTTTCGCGACTCCCTGCGCACTGGTGGTGGCGCTGTTCCTGGCCGGCTGCCAGAGCGCCCCGCCGAACGCCACCTATGATGCCATCGCCCAGGAGATGGCCAAGGCCAACGCCCAGCCAGCGCCGCGGCCGGCGGTCGACGATGCGGTGGCCAATGCGCTGCTGCCGCCGGCGGCGACCCTGGCCAGCCAGCTGCCGAAGGCGCGGCCGGCGCTCGAGGAGCGCTTCAACGTCGCCTTCAACAACGTGCCCGCGCAGCAGTTCTTCCGCTCGATCGTGGCCGGCACCCGTTACAACATGCTCGTGCACCCGGACGTCAGCGGCAATATCAGCGCCAACCTGAAGGACGTGACCCTGGTCGAGACGCTGGAAGCGGTGCGCGATATGTACGGCTACGATTACAGGATCGACGGCGCGCGCATCAGCATCCGCCCGCTGACCATGCAGACCCGCATGTTCCAGGTGAACTACCTGACCGCCAGCCGGCGCGGGATGTCGAACACGCGCGTGTCCTCGACCTCGGTCGCCGATGCCGGCAACAACAATAACAACAGCGGCAACAACAATGGCGGAATGGGCCAGGGCTTCGGCAACCAGGACGGGCAGAATGGCCAGAACGGCCAGAACGGCAACAACCTGAACGGCCAGCGCCAGCTCAACAGCACCGACGTCCAGACCCGCTCCGACAACGACTTCTGGAAAGACCTGAAGGAATCGATCGTCGCCATCGTCGGCACGCTCGAGGGCGGGCGCAGCGTGGTGGTCAGCCCGCAGTCCGGCGTGCTGGTGATCCGCGCCATGCCCGACGAATTGCGCAACGTCGACGCCTACCTGAAGGCGACCCAGCTGTCGGTGGACCGCCAGGTGATCCTGGAGGCGAAGATCCTCGAGGTGGAGCTTTCCGACAGCTACCAGAGCGGCATCAACTGGGCCTCGTTCGCCTCGTTCCGCGGCGGCACCGCCAACCGGGTCTCGAGCGGCATGATTTCTCCCGGCGCGAACCTGGCGCCGCTGCCATACAACGGCGGCCAGCCGGCCGTGATCAACAATGGCTCGGGCCTGTCGGCCAGCACCGGCTTCTCGCTGTCGAACGCGGCCAGCGCGGCCGGCTCGCTGTTCGGCTTCGCCTTCCAGACCAATAACTTCGCGGCGCTGATCACCTTCCTGGAATCGCAGGGCAGCGTGCACGTGCTGTCGAGCCCCCGCATCGCGGCGATCAACAACCAGAAGGCCGTGCTCAAGATCGGCACCGACGAATTCTTCGTCACCGGCATCACCAATAACATCAACACCACCAACAGCAGCACCATCGTCAGCCCGAGCGTGACGGTGCAGCCGTTCTTCTCTGGCGTGGTGCTGGACGTGACGCCGCAGATCGACGACAAGGGGAATATTCTCCTGCACGTGCATCCATCGGTGAGCCAGGTCACGACCGTCAACAAGGACGTCGATCTCGGTTCGGGCGGCACCCTGCGCTTGCCGCTGGCGGCGTCGAGCACCTCGGAGCTCGACAGCATCGTGCGCGGCCGCGATGGCCAGGTGGTCGCGATCGGCGGCCTGATGCGGCAAGCTTCGAGCGGCGACACCGACCAGTTGCCGGGCGCCGACAAGATCCCGCTGCTGGGCCAGCTGTTCCGCAACAAGAGCCGCTCGAGCCAGAAGCGCGAGCTGGTGGTGTTGATCAAACCAACCATCGTCGAAGGGGCGAGCGACTGGAGCCAGGACATGCTGGACGCCGGCCGCCGCATCGAACAGCTCGACCCGCGCAGCCGCGGCCGCACCCTGGGCGCCGACTGATGTACGCGACGCACTTCGGCCTGCGCGAGCTGCCGTTCGGGATCACGCCCGACACCAGCTTCTTCTTCGGCAGCCCGCGCTCGCAGGAAGCGCTGAACACGCTGCTGGTGGCGACCCGCGGCGGCGAAGGCTTCATCAAGATCACCGGCGAAGTCGGCACCGGCAAGACGCTGTTGTGCCGCAAGTTCATGGCCACGCTGGGCGAGGGCTTCGTCACCGCCTACATCCCGAATCCCTACCTGGAGCCACGCACCCTGATGCTGGCGCTGGCCGACGAACTGGCCATTCCGCTCGAGCGCGACGTCGACCAGCACCAGCTGCTCAAGGCGATCAACCTGCGCCTGCTCGATCTGGCCGGCCAGGACTTGCGCGTGGTGCTGTGCCTGGACGAGGCGCAGGCGATTCCGGTCGAGAGCCTGGAGGCGCTGCGCCTGCTGACCAATCTCGAGACCGAGAAGAGGAAGCTGCTGCAGATCGTCCTGTTCGGCCAGCCGGAACTGAACCGCAAGCTCGAACTCGAGTCGATCCGCCAGCTGGCCCAGCGCATCACCTTCCATTATCACCTCGGCCCCCTGAGCCGCGACGACCTCGATTTTTACGTGGCGCACCGCCTGCGCGTGGCCGGCTTCAGCGGGGCGCGCCTGTTCTCGGGCGCCGCGATCCGTGGTCTCTACAAGGCCAGCGGCGGCGTGCCGCGCCTGGTCAACATCATGGCGCACAAGGCGCTGATGCTCAGCTACGGCCAGGGCAAGCAGCAGGTGGTCGGCAGCCATGTGGCGATCGCCGCGCGCGATACGGTGGGCGTGACGCGCACGATCTGGACCTGGCTCGCGGGTGGCGCCGTCGTCGCCGGCGCGGCGGCGGCCCTGGCCTGGGCGCTCGCGCTATGAGCCTGATTAACAAGATGCTGCAGGACCTTGATGCGCGCGCCGGCCAGCCCGGCGCCGCGCCGATGCCGGCCGACGTGCGCCTGCCGCCGGCGCCCGAGCCACGGGCCCGATGGATGCGTGGCGCGCTGGCGGGTGGGGCGGCGATCGCCGTCGCCGCGGCCGGCGTGATCGGCTGGCGCATGATGGGCGAACAGCCGCCGCCGGTGGTGGCCGCGGCGGCGCCCGTTGCGCCTGCCATACCGGCGCCGGAGGCGGTGCTGGTCGAGATGCCGGCGGCCGCGCCGGTGCTGGTGGCCGACGTCGCTCCGCCGGCGCCGGTAGTGCCGGCACCTGAACCGGAACCCGAACCGTCGCCGCCATCGCCAAAACCAGCGCCCGCGCCGCGCAAGCCGGCGCCACCGAAGCCGGCGCCGGTGGCGCAAGGCAGGATCGAGACGGCCCCGCAGCGCGTCGATAATGCCTATCGCCGTGCGCTGCTGGTGCTGGAAGACGGGCGCGTGACCGAGGCGATCGCGACTCTGCAGGCCGGATTGCGGATCGATCCCAGGCATGAGCCGTCGCGCCAGACGCTGGTGGGACTGCTGATCGAAGCGGGACGGACCGACGAGGGGATGCGCCAATTGCAAGCCGCGCTGGCGCTCGATGCCCGTCAACCGTCGATGGCGATGCTGCTGGCGCGCCTGCAGCTCGAACGGGGCGGCCCTGCGCTCGACACCCTGATGCGCACCCTGCCGCATGCGGCAGGCAACGGCGAGTATCACGCCTTCCTGGCGGGCGTGCTGCAACGCGAAGGACGTCATCGCGAGGCAGCGGAGCATTACCAGGCCGCGCTGCGCGCCACGCCGGGCAACGGCGTGTGGTGGATGGGACTCGGCATCTCGCTGCAGGCCGAGAAGCGCGAGCCCGATGCGATGGCGGCGTTCTGGCAGGCGCTTGGCAGCGGAACGCTGTCGCCCGAGTTGGCGGCCTTCGTCGAGCGCCGCCTGGGGCAGCTCGAACGATAGTCCAGTCCCGGCGACGATTGCCGTCCTTGTGATAGCATCGCCGGGTTCGTTTCATTCCTGGCATCTATTCGCAAAATCACGTGTCCACATCGACGCAGTTCGTCCCTCCAGCCGCGCCGTGGCGCATGCGCGTGGCGTTAACGCTGTCCGTGCTGCTTCACCTGCTGCTGTTGAGTATCCCCATCCAGGGGGATGTCTTCGGGCTTTCCGGCCTGCGCCTTCCTTGGGAAGAGCGGCGCCTTGCCGCCAGCGACCTGCAGATCGTGCTGGCTCCCGCCGCACCCGCCACGCCGCCCGCACCCATCGTGGCGCCCCGACCGCTCCCGCCTCCAGCGCCGGCGCCTGTCCCGCGCGAGCAACCGGCCGCGGCGGCGCCGGCCAGGGCCGAACCAAAACCCGAACCCAGACCCGAACCCAGACCCGAACCCGAACCCGAACCGGACCGGCAGGCTGCGGAGCAGATTCGCCAGGTAGAGCTGATCGCGCTCGCGCGCGAGCAGGCCGAACGCGAAGCAAGCGCGCGCGTCGAGCTTGACCGGATCGCCGCCGAGCGACGGGAAACGGCGCGGCAGGAACAGGAAAGGAAGGATGCGCTGGCCCGCCAGGAAGAGGAACGCGCCGCAGCCGCGCTCTTGGAAGCCGAGCTTCTCGAACGTGAGCGCCTCGACGCCGTGCGCCGCAAGCAGGAGGCGGCGCGCCAGGAAGCCATTCAGCAGGAGCTGGCGCGGCAAGAACTGGCGCGCCAAGAACAGGCCCGCCAGGAGCAGGCAAGGTTGGAAGAAGCCCAGCGCGAGCAGGAGCGCGCCAGGCAGGCGCAGGCGCAAGCCACCCAGGCGCCGGCGCAGCAGGGGCCCGCCGACCGCGGCCAGGCCGCGCAACTCGCGCCGCGGGCCGAACGGCTGCGCGCGATCGCCGAACAGCTGGCCCGCGAGTCCGCCGGACGCGACCGCGCCGGCAGTACGCCGGGAGTGCCGCCGCCCACGGTCAGCGGCCTGCGCCGCGGCTGGCTGTTCGGACGCTCCGATCCGAACCAGGACCTGGTCCAGTATGCGCAAGCCATGGGTCGCAAGATCGAGTTGAACCGGACGCTGGACATGGTGCGCGAAGCGGTGAAGCAGCCGCACACGCAGCCGGTCGTGACGGTGGCGGTGCGCGCCGACGGTTCGGTGGAGAAGATCACGTTCGAGACCTCGAGCGGGGTGGCGGCGATCGATGACGGCATCCGCAAGATCATCGCGAGCCAGGCGCCATACGGCCCATTCCCGCCGGCGCTGGCGCGGCAGTACGACGTGGTCGAGATTCGCCGTACCTGGATCTTCGACGTCGCCGTGCGCCTGCAGTGAGCGACATCAAAGTTTCTTGACAAGAACTCATGGTGATCCTAAAGTGATATCACTTTGATGCTACTTGCCCGAGGGGAGTCCACCATGAATGCAGCACATACGCGCCGCGAGTCGGCGTTTTCGTCGGCAAATGGCTACCTGGCGGCCAGCGCCGGGGTTCTCCTGCTGCTGGCTTCCTTCTATCTGCTCAAGCGGATGGCCGAGTCCTCCGACGGCCTGTCGTTCCTGCTCGGCGCCGTGGCGCTGGGGCTCGCAGGCCTGCTGTGCCTGGGCGGCCTGTACATGCTGCAGCCGAACGAGAGCGCAATCCTGACCCTGTTCGGCAAGTACATCGGCACCGACCGCAGCGAAGGCCTGCGCTGGGCCTTCCCGTTCTACGTCAAGCGCCGCCTGTCGCTGCGCGCCCGTAACTTCAATGCGCCGACGCTCAAGGTCAACGACAAGCGCGGCAACCCGGTCGAGATCAGTGCGGCGGTGGTCTGGCGCGTGCGCGACACCGCCCAGGCCGTGTTCGAGGTGGACGACTTCGAGCGCTACGTCTCGATCCAGGCCGAGGCCGCGCTGCGTCACCTGGCATCGCAATACGCCTACGACGAAGGCGAAGACCTTGCCCCGGGCGAGACCACCCTGCGCGCCGGCATGGACGTGGTGGCCGATACGCTCAAGGGCGAACTGCAGGCGCGCTTCGAGGCGGCCGGCGTCGAGGTGCTCGACGCCAAGCTGACCCACCTGGCCTATGCCGCCGAGATTGCCCAGGTCATGCTGCGCCGCCAGCAGGCCGAGGCGATCATCAGCGCCCGCGCTAAAATCGTGCATGGCGCGGTGAGCATGGTGGAGACGGCGCTGAAGGGCCTGTCCGAGCGCGGCATCGTCGAACTCGACGACGAGCGCAAGGCGGCGATGGTCAGCAATCTGCTGGTCGTCCTGTGCTCGGACAAGGAAACCCAGCCGATCGTGAACACCGGCACCCTGTACAACTAGCAGCGAAGAGCATGGCAAGTCCCGGTAAAAAAGCGTTCCCGTTGCGGATCGATCCGGCCCTGTGGGAGGAACTGCAGCGCCTCGCGGCGCGCGACCTGCGCAGCGTGAACGCTCAGATCGAGTTCCTGCTGCGCGAGAGCCTGGCCCGGCGCGGTGTCAAAGCCAGGGAACCGAAGAGCAAGGACAATGGAGAGCAAGATGAAACGTAGTGCGAACGGCGGCCTGGTCTATTCCACCGAGAGCGGGCGCATGTGCCCCGACTGCCGGCAGCCGGTTGCCGCCTGCGCGTGTTCGGCCAAGGCGCCTGTCGTCGGCGACGGCGTGGTGCGCGTCTCGCGCCAGTCGAAAGGGCGGGGCGGCAAGACGGTCACCCTCGTCAAGGGCGTGGCGCTCGATCCGCTCGCCTTGGCGCTGCTCGGCAAGCAGTTGCGCACGGCTTGCGGCTCGGGCGGCACCGTCAAGGATGGCGTGATCGAAGTGCAGGGCGACCATTGCGAGCTGGTGATGGACACCTTGGCGAAGCTGGGCCACGCGCCGAAACGGGCATGATCTCCAAACAATTCGTCTCGAGGGTAGCCCTGAAGACCGAGCAGATCGCGAGCTTCGACGGGTATCCGTTCTGCCTGCCCGCGGTGCGCCACCTGGGAACCCTCGAACTGCATCCGAAGGTGACCTTCGTCGTCGGCGAGAACGGCTCGGGCAAGTCGACGCTGCTGGAAGCCATCGCCGTCGCCTACGGCTTCAATCCGGAGGGCGGCACCAGGAACTTCGGCTTCAACACGCGCCAGTCGCATTCGCCCCTGCACGAATACATCCGGCTGTCGAAGGGCGTGAAAAGCCCGCGGGATGGCTTTTTCTTCCGCGCCGAGAGCTTCTTCAACCTGGCCACCGAGATCGAGCACCTCGATCGCGAACCCTCCGGCGCGCCGCGCATCGTCGATTCCTACGGCGGCAAATCCCTGCACGAGCAATCGCACGGCGAATCGTTCTGGGCCCTGGTGATGAACCGCTTCGGGGGCCGCGGCTTCTACGTGCTCGACGAACCGGAAGCCGCGCTGTCGCCCCAGCGCCAGCTGGCGCTGCTGAGCCGGATCCACGAGCTGGCTAACGACAATTCCCAGTTCATCATCACCACCCACTCGCCGATCCTGATGGCCTATCCGGATGCCTGGGTCTACCAGTGTTCGGCAGAAGGCATTGAGCGCGTGCACTACCAGGACACCGAGCACTTCCAGGTCATGCACGACTTCGTTGTGAACCCCGAGCGCATGCTCGACATCCTGCTGGACCGGACCGGCGACGGGCGCTAGCGTCGTCCAGGGGCGGCCGGGAGGGCAGCCATGTGCTAAAGTGACATGATTGCTGGTGTAGAACGCAGCCAGCGCGTATCCCCCCGGTCAAAGCGACCTAAAAATAAACCCCGGGTGTCCCATGAATCTGTTCGAACATTTGGCTGTCCTGGCGCTGCTGGTGCTGGCGGCCGGCTTCCTGTCCCTGACCGAGATCGCGCTGGCAGGCGCACGAAAAATCAAGCTCAAATTGCTGGCCGAGGCGGGCGACGAGCGGGCCCAGAAGGTCATGTCGCTGCAGGCCCAGTCGGCCGACTTCTTCGCCGCCTCGCAACTGGGCCTGAACGCCATCGCCATCCTCGGCGGTATCCTGGGCGAGGGCGCCCTGCGGCCATTCTTCCTCGATTGGCTGTCGCTGTTCTACAGCGGTCCGGGCCGCGAGAACGTGGCCTTCGTCCTTTCTTTCGTGTTCGTCACGACCCTGTTCGTGCTGTTCTCCGACCTGATGCCCAAGCGCCTGGCGATGATCGCGCCCGAAGCGACGGCGATGGCCGTGATCCGACCCGTGCTGTTCGTGATCCGCCTGTTCAGGCCATTTTCCTGGGCGCTGAACAAGATTGCCAATATGCTGTTCCGCCTGTTCGGGGTCGACATGACGCGCGAAGACCGCATCACCTTCGACGAAATCTCGGCCGTCGTCGAAGCCGGCGCCCAGGCCGGTGTCCTGCAGAAGCAGGAACAGCACTTCATCGAGAACGTGTTCGAGCTCGAATCGCGCACGGTGACGTCGACGATGACGACCCGCGAGAACGTCGTGTTCTTCGACCTGAGCGAGCCCGAGGAAAGCATCCGCCAGAAGATCGCCAACCATTCGCTGTCGAAGTTCCCGGTGTGCGACGGCGTGATCGACCGCGTGGTCGGCTATGTCGACACGCGCGACATCCTGGTGCGGCTGCTGAGCAAGCAGACCAGGTTCCAGCTGAGCGAACTGACCATCCGCACGGCCCTGATCATCCCCGACACCCTGACCCTGTCCGAGATGCTCGACCGCTTCCGTTCGAGCAAGGAAACCTTCGCGATCGTCATCAACGAATACGCCTTCGTGGTCGGCGTGATTACGCTGAGCGACATCATGGTCACCGTCATGGGCCGCTGGGGCAGTCCGCTCGAAGCCGACCAGCAGACCTTGCAGCGCGACGACGGCTCGTGGCTGATCGACGGCAGCACGCCGGTGGCCGACATGAAGCGGGTGCTCGACCTGCCGTCGCTGCCCGAGGAAGAGCGCTACGAAACGGCGGCCGGCTTCATGATGTACATGCTGCGCAAGGTGCCCAAGCCGACCGACAGCGTCGAGCACGAAGGCATGCGCTTCGAGGTGGTCGACGTCGACCACTACCGGATCGACCAGTTGCTGGTGAAGCGCCTGGAACGCGCCGACGCCTCGCCCCTGTCGGTGAGCTCATTGACCGATTAGCCGCGCGACTAGCGGGTGGCTGAGCCGTGCGTCAATATATCGGGCGCTTTGGTAGCCTGTGCTGGTCCGGCTCGCTCCGTGAAGCGAGCCGCTTCCAACCTACAGGAGCCCCATACATGTCTATCCGCAACCTGCTTTCCTCGATCCTGATCGGCGCCGTCGCCAGTGCGCGCTCGATGACTCCCATGGCCACCATCGCCACCGCGCGCCTGGCCGGGCGCGGCACCTCGGGTGAACTGTTCCTGCTGGACCGTCCGACCTTCAAGTATGGCGCGCTGGCGATGGGCGTCGGCGAGCTGTTCGGCGACAAGATGAAGAGCGCTCCCGACCGCACGGTCTTTCTTGGCTTGCTGGCGCGCGTGATGAGCGCGGGGATCGCCGGTGCGGCCCTGGCGCCACATGGACGGGAAAAGGCGGGCGCCGCCGCTGCAGTGGCCACCGCCGTGCCGCTGGCCTACCTGACGCTGGCCGGCCGCAAGCAGGCGATGGCGCGCATCGGCCAGACCAAGAGCGGCCTGATCGAGGATGCGCTGATCGTGGCCGCCGGCGCCGCGATCGTGGCGATGGCCACCAAGCCACAGCGCGCCTACTGATCGTTAGAGGCGGCCGAGGCGCGACAACGCCAGTTGCAGCGTCTCGTCCTTCTTCGCGAAGCAGAAACGCACCACCCGCGACTCCTTCGGCTGGCCGTAGAAGGCCGATACCGGAATCGCCGCCACCTTGATCTCGGTGGTGAGCCAGCGCGCGAAATCCGCCTCCGACTGGTCCGAGATGGCGTCATAGCGCACGCACTGGAAATACGTCCCGTCCGACGGCAGCAGGGTGAAGCGCGAGCCGGCCAGGCCGGCGCGGAACAGGTCGCGCTTGCCCTGGTAGAAGGCGGGCAGGTCGCGCCATGGCGCCGGGTCTTGCAGATAGGCGGCGATCGCGTGCTGCATCGGCGCCGTCACGCAGAACACATTGTATTGGTGGACCTTGCGAAATTCCGTCATCAGGGCCGCCGGCGCCGCCACATGGCCGATTTTCCAGCCGGTGACGTGGAAGGCCTTGCCGAAGCTCGACACCACGAAGGCGCGTTCGGCCAGCCTTGGGTCGCGCGACACCGACGCATGCGGCTCGCCGTCGTACACCATGTGCTCGTAGACCTCGTCGGACAGCACCAGGATCGGCGTGCCGTCGACGATCGCCGCCAGCGCATCGAGGTCGGCCTGGCGCAGGATGGTCCCGGTCGGGTTGTGCGGCGTGTTCACCACGATCATCCGCGTGCGCGGCGTGACCGCGGCGGCTACCTGTTCCCATGGCACGCTGAATCCGGCCTCGTCGAAGCGCATCGCCACCGGCACCACCACGCCGCCGGCCAGCGCGATCGCCGGTGCATAGCAGTCGTAGGCCGGCTCGATCACGATCACTTCGTCGCCCGGATGCACGACGGCCAGGATTGCCGTGTGGATCGCCTGGCTGGCGCCGACCGTGACGGTGATCTCGGTATTGGCGTCGTAGCGGTGGCCATAGGTGGCCTCGATCTTGGCCGCGATCGCCTGGCGCAGCACCGGCATGCCGGTCATCGGCGCGTACTGGTTATGGCCGGCGCGCATCGCCTCGGCCACCAGGTCGACCAGCTTCGGGTCGCAGGCGAAGTCGGGGAAGCCCTGGCCGAGGTTGACGGCGTCATGCTCGAGCGCCAGCTGCGACATCTGGGTGAACACGGTGGTGCCCACTTGGGGCAGGCGGGAAACCAGTGGAGGAAGGCTCATGGGCTTGGGCGAATCGTGAAGATGATATTGGACTTATTCTAGCGTGCCTTCGGCCCTGGCCTTGAGCCAGGCCTCGGGCAGCATGATGCGGAACAGGCCGGCCTGCGCCGTCTTGCGGCCCAGCTTGAGCAAGGCCTTGTCCTTGCTGATCAGGACCGAGGCGCCGGCGTCGCGCGCCAGTTCCATGAATTTCTGGTCGTCGCGGTCGGTGCAGACCGGCAGGCGGATCGGTTTCGCGTCCGGCGCGACCAGGCGCAGCAGGGCGTCGAAGCGGGCCGCGGCCTGTTCGCGGCCGGCCTCGTCCAGCGGCAGGTGCGGGTAGCGCAGCACCGCGAGGTATTCGTCGCGGCATTCGGCGCGCGTGATCGCATCGACCTGCTTCGCCTCGATGGCGGCCAGCAGCTCGGCCCAGCGCGGGTCGTGGAACACGAACAGGTCGAGCAAGACGTTGGTGTCGATGACGATAGGTTTGGCTGGAACGGTTATCATGTAGCTTGTTTATTTGCGGAAAATATTTGTTCGTTCATGCTGATTGTCCTGTCCCCCGCCAAGTCGCTCGATCTCGAATCGCCCCTGACCACCAAGCAACATACCACTCCCGACTTCATCCCGCAGGCCGCGGAACTGATCGACGTGCTGCGCGATTACTCGCCGGCCCGGATCAGCGAGCTGATGGACCTGTCGGATGCGCTCTCGGTACTCAATGTCGGCCGCTATGCCCACTGGCAGCCAGACCATGCCGAGGCGCGTCCGGCGGTCATGTCCTTCAACGGTGACGTGTACACCGGCTTCGACGCCCCGACGCTGGATGCGCAGGGGCTGAAGTACGCCCAGCGCCACGTGCGCATCCTGTCGGGCCTGTACGGCCTGCTGCGTCCGCTGGATCGGATGCATCCCTACCGCCTCGAGATGGGCACCAAGCTGGCGAATCCGCGCGGCAAGGATTTGTATGCGTTCTGGGGCGAGACCATCACGCAGGCGCTGAACCGCCAGTTGGCCGAGACCAAATCGACGGCGCTGGTCAACCTGGCCTCGACCGAATACTTCAAGTCGGTCAAGCCGAAGCTGCTCGATGCGCCGGTGATCGAACCGGTGTTCCAGGACTGGAAGAACGGCCAGTACAAGATCATTTCGTTCTTCGCCAAGCGCGCCCGCGGCATGATGGCGCGGTATGCGACCGAGCGCGGCATCACCGATCCGGAGCAGCTCAAGGAATTCGACGTCGACGGGTATGCGTATGAACCGGGCGCTTCCAAGGAACGCGCCTGGGTGTTCCGCCGTCGTATCGAGGCCTGAACGAAACCCGGGGCCGGAAGGACTGCCGGCGCCCGAAGGCGCCGGCGTGCGATCTTATTCGACCGCGTCCTTCGGCGACGGCTTCGGTCCGCTCTTGGCCCAGAACTTCCACCACGGCGCGTCACGGCGCGCGTTCGGGTTGAGGAAGTAGCTGTCCGGATAGTTGAGCAGGAACACGCGCTGGGTATCGTCGCGCAGCAGCGGCATGCCGAGCTTGTCGTAGCTGCGGATCATGATGAACAGCGCCTCTTCGCGCGCCGGTGCGTCGCTGTAGTTGGCGACCGCGTCCTGGGCGCGATTGAGCGCCGCCAGGAAGGCGCCGCGGCGATAGTAGTAATTCGCCACGTGCACTTCGTACTGCGCCATTGCGTTGATCAGGTAGCTCATGCGCTCGATCGAGTCCGGCGCATATTTGCTGTTCGGGAACTTGTCGACCAGGGCCTTGAAGGCGGCGAAGGCTTCGCGGGTCGCGCGCGGATCGCGCTCGGTCGGATCTTGTTCGTAGACGAAGCTGAAGAAGCCGAGCTGGTCGTTGAAGTTGATCAGGCCGCGCAGGTAATACATATAGTCGACTTGCGCGTGGTTCGGGTGCAGCTTGATGAAGCGCTCGACGGCGGCCAGCGCCTCGGCCTGGTCCTGCGCCTTGTAGTGGGCGTAGGCGATCTCCATCTGCGCCTGCGTTGCATAGACGCCAAACGGGAAGTTGGTTTCGAGCCGTTGGAACAGCGGAATTGCGGCTTCGTAGTGCCCGCCGGCCATCTCCTCGCGCGCCTCAGCGTATAATTTCTCCGCCGACCAGTTTTTGGATTCGTCGGTAGGCTTCGGCAGAACACTGCATGCCGAGAGGCCGACGAGGGCGCAAGTTGCGACCAACACAGACAATTTTTTTTGCATAGCTTTTTGCAGAGAAGTTTTACCTAGATTCAACGAACGGCTGATTATAGCCGATGGGACTGACGTGATATTAACTCCTGCGCCGGATTCGGCGGATTTACCTATTGACCCTGACTTTGACGATGAACTGGAGGCCGGGTTCGCCCCCGCGCCCGGCATCGACCTGTCGCCGATCACGCTCGCGCTGCAAGAAGAACACTGCGGCCAGCGCCTTGACAAGGTGGTGGCCGGCCTCGTGCCCCAGTTCTCGCGCAGCCGCCTGCAGCAATGGTTCGAAAGCGGCCACATCACGGTTGACGGCAAACCGGCGCGCGGCAAGGACACCGCCTATGGCGACGAGACGATCGTCGTCGAACCGCAGGCCGCGCCCGAAGACACGGCGTTCGCGCCGGAACCGATGGAACTGAACATCGTCCACGAGGACGACGACATCATCGTCATCAACAAGCCGGCCGGCCTGGTCGTGCACCCTGGCTCCGGCAACTGGAGCGGCACGCTGCTCAACGGCCTGCTGCACCACTGCCCGCAACTGGTGGGCGTGCCGCGCGCCGGCATCGTGCACCGCCTGGACAAGGACACCAGCGGCCTGATGGTGGTCGGCAAGACCCTGGCCGCCCAGACCGACCTGGTGCGCCAGCTGCAGGCGCGCACCGTCAAGCGCGAATACTTCGCGTTGGTGTGGGGCACGCCGCGCGCCTCGGGCACCATCGACAGCCCGATGGGGCGCGACGCCAAGGACCGGGTCAAGATGGCGGTCTCGAACAGCCCGTTCGCCAAGCCGGCCATCACCCATTACGAGCGCGTCGTCACCGGCGAGCTCGATCGCCGTCCGGTGTCGCTGGTGCGCTGCCGCCTGGAGACCGGCCGCACCCACCAGATCCGCGTCCACATGCAGTCGCTGGGCTTCGCGCTGGTCGGCGACGCCGTCTATGGCAAGCGCCACCTGACGCCGGTCTTCCACCGCCAGGCGCTGCAGGCGCGCCGCCTCGGCCTGGTGCATCCGGGTACCGGCGAACAATGCGAATGGACCGTGCCGCTGGCCGACGACTTCGCCGCGCTGATCGCGCAGGCGGGCATCGAGGAGCCACGGGACGACGACTTCGCCAGCGACGCTGGCGGCAAATTCGACGACGAGGATGACGACGACGGCGTCGTCACCTACCGCGTATGACGGATAAAGCGCTTGCCGGCGCCGACCTGGTCTGGCCGGACTGGCCCGACCTGCCGGCCTCGATCGGCGCGCTGGCCACCAGCCGCGATGGCGGCGTCAGCGCCGCGCCCTATGACGACGGCAAGGGCGGCGGTGGGCTCAACCTCGGCTTGCACGTGAACGATGACCCGGAAGCCGTGCGCGTCAACCGCGAGCGCCTGCAGGCCTGGCTGCCGGGCCGTCCGGCCTGGATCGCCCAGGTGCACGGCGCCGACGTCGTCGACGCCGTGAAGGTGGGGACTGATCGGCCGGTTTGTACTGGCGACGCCAGCATGGCGACCGCGCCGGGCGTCGTGTGCGCGATTCTCACCGCCGACTGCCTGCCGGTGCTGTTCGCCGACCTCGATGGCAAGGTGGTGGGGGCGGCCCACGCCGGCTGGCGTGGCTTGGCAGGTGGGGTGCTGGGCGCGACCGTGAAGGCCATGCGCGCGGCTGGCGCCGGCGAGATCACTGCCTGGATGGGGCCAGCCATCGGTCCCGACGCCTTCGAGGTGGGGCAGGACGTGGTGGACGCCTTCGTGGCCGCCATCGAAGGCGATGCCGCGCGCGCCTGCTTCCGCGACTATCCTGGGCGTCCGGGTAAATACTTGGCCGATATGTTCACCCTGGCGCACCTGATGCTGGCGCGCGACGGGGTCGAACGCGTCCACGGCGGCGGCCTGTGCACAGCCAGCGCACCCGAGCGCTTTTATTCCTACCGCCGCGATGGCGTCACCGGCCGCCAGGCTAGCTTGATCTGGATCAAGTGACAAATCGGCATCCTGGCCGATACTGCTCAGTCGCCGTCGCCGTCCCCATGGGACGCTTCGGTGACGTCCCCAGCCGCATCCTTGTTTCCGGGTTTGTCTCGGCGCTGGTTTTGCCCGCCTTTTGCCATCTGGCGGCGCTGCCGACGCCGCTTTGCGCCAGTGAGATAGAAAAGAATGGATAATGGCACTGCGCAATAAAAAACGAAGGTCATGATTCCGCCGACCACGGTCGGTTCGGTCGCCGCCATGAGCACGACAACATATATCCAAGCAATGGCGACGATCCACATGATGTTTTGTTTCCTGGTTGAAGAGACGAGATTCTAACAACGGATGCCTACATGAACATGCCTGACCCGCAAGCTTTTGCCGCAACCTGGTTGTCCCAATTCACCGATCCCAAGGCCTGGGATGGCTGGATGAAAATGGCGCCCATGACCCCGCCGCCCGCATCCGCCAATCCACTGACCGGCTTCCTGAAAGATATCGGCGCCGGCATCGATCCGGGCAAGCTGGAGTCGATCCGCGACGACTACCTCAAGAAGGGCGCCCAGCTCTGGCAAGATTTTGTATCGGGCAAGACGCCCGAGCTGCATGACCGGCGCTTCTCGGCCTCGGAATGGACCGCGCACCCGCTGTCGGCATTCTCGGCCGCCTCTTACCTGTTGAATTCCGAATTCATGCTGGCCCTGGCCGATGCAGTCGAGGCCGGTCCACGCGAACGCCAGAAGATCCGCTTCGCGGTGCAGCAAATGGTCGACGCCATGTCGCCCGCCAATTTCTTCGCGACGAATCCGGAAGCGCAGAAGAAGATGATCGACACCAAGGGCGAGAGTCTGACCAAGGGCATGGCGAATATGCTGGCCGACCTGCAGAAAGGCCGCATCTCGCAGTCGGACGAATCCGCCTTCGAGGTCGGCCGCAACGTCGGTAATACGCCGGGCCAGGTGGTGTTCGAGAACGAGCTGTTCCAGCTGATCCAGTACACGCCGACCACGCCGACCGTGCACAGCGTGCCGCTGCTGATGATCCCGCCCTGCATCAACAAGTTCTACATTCTCGACCTGCAGCCCGAGAATTCGCTGGTGCGCTATGCGGTAGAGCAGGGCAATACCGTGTTCATGGTGTCCTGGCGTAACCCTGACCGCAGCCAGGCGCACCTGCGCTGGGACGATTACGTGGAAACGGGCGCGATCCGCGCGCTGGAAGTGGTGGGCGAGATCACCGGGCAAGAGAAGGCCCACGTGTTCGGCTTCTGCGTCGGCGGCACGATCGCCGCCACCGCGCTGGCGGTGCTGGCCGCGCGTGGCCGCCAGCCGGCGGCCAGCCTGACGCTGCTGACGACCCTGCTCGATTTTTCCGATACCGGCGTGCTGGAAGTATTCGTCGACGAGGCCCAGGTGGCGCTGCGCGAGCAGACCCTGGGCGGCGGCGGCCTGATGCCGGGGCGCGACCTGGCGACGACCTTCTCGGCCCTGCGTCCAAACGACCTGGTATGGAACTATGTCCAGCAAAACTATTTGAAGGGCAAGGAGCCGCCGGCCTTCGACCTGCTGTACTGGAATGCCGACAGCACCAACTTGCCGGGGCCGATGTTCTGCTGGTACCTGCGCAATACCTATCTGGAAAACAAGCTGAAGAATCCGGGCGCGCTGACGGTGTGCGGCGTGCCGGTCGACCTCGGCAAGATCGACGCGCCGGTGTTCATGTACGGCTCGAAGGAAGACCATATCGTGCCATGGCAGGCGGCCTATGCCTCGATGGGGCTGCTCAACCCCAGGAACGCGAAGGCGAACCGTTTCGTGCTGGGCGCTTCGGGCCATATTGCCGGCGTCATCAATCCGGCGGCGAAGAACAAGCGCAGTTACTGGGTCAACGACAAGGGCGGCAAAGGGGCGGGCAAACTGCGGCCGAAGGACGCCGCCGCCTGGTCCGCTGGAGCGGTCGAGCACCAGGGAAGCTGGTGGCCGGAATGGGCAAAATTCCTGGCGCAACACGGCGGCGCCGACGTGCCGGCGCCCGAGGCGCCCGGCAATGCGCAGTACACGGCGCTGGAACCGGCGCCGGGACGCTACGTCAAGGCGCGGGCCGATTGAGCATTGGAGCGATTTGTTGACAGAAAAGCTAAGACAGTGATTAAACTGGTAATTGCTGCACCTGCGTCAATTGCATGGTATGGTGTCTGCTGTCCGTCTACTGCCGACCTGGTGGCGGATGGGCAGGAGACGAACCGGCCATGCCGGCGCACACAATTCTAAGTACGAGGCTCACGAAGCCGCGGCGCAACCTATGGAACGAGAGATGAGCAGTGTGAAGAAAAGTACGGAACGCCTGATCAAGAAATACCCGAACCGTCGCCTGTACGACACGCAGACCAGTTCATACATTACGCTGTCCGACGTCAAACAGCTCGTGCTCGACGCCGACGAGTTCACCGTGGTCGATGCCAAGAGCAACGAAGACCTGACCCGCAGCATCCTATTGCAGATCATCCTGGAAGAAGAAGCCAACGGCGTCCCGATGTTCTCGAGCTCGGTCCTGGCCCAGATCATCCGCTACTACGGCCATGCGATGCAGGGCATGATGGGTTCCTACCTGGAAAAGAACGTGCAAGCCTTCACCGATATCCAGAACAAGTTCACCAGCAACGCCGCCGGCGCCCTCGAAGGCAAGCCGTTCAGCCCCGAAATGTGGACCCAGTTCATGAACGTCCAGGGCCCGATGATGCAGGGCATGATGAACAACTACATCGACCAGAGCAAGAACCTGTTCCTGCAGATGCAGGAGCAGATGCAGAACCAGAGCAAGGCGATGTTCGGCGCTTTCCCGTTCCCGGGCATGCCGACCAATCCGACCGACAAGAAATAAGCGCGTCGCTCAGCGCTGCAACACAGCGGCCCGGCGTCCCCACCGGGTCTCCGGGTTCAGGTACAATCGCGGATTGCCCAAATCATTTGTCGTCCGCCCATGCCTGAACTCCGTCGTAATCCTTCCGCCAACTCTGGCAGCATCGCTGCCGCTGCGAAAGCCCCAGCCATCGTTATCCCGACGCCGGCCGCGGGTGTGACCGCGCCGAAGGTCGGCTTCGTCTCGCTCGGCTGCCCGAAGGCGCTGGTCGATTCGGAACAGATCCTGACCCAGCTGCGCGCCGAAGGCTACCAGACCGCCAAGTCGTATGACGGCGCCGACCTGGTGATCGTCAACACCTGCGGCTTCATCGACGCCGCGGTGCAGGAGTCGCTCGACGCGATCGGCGAGGCGCTGGCCGAGAACGGCAAGGTGATCGTCACCGGCTGCCTGGGCGCCAAGAAGGATGCCGCGGGCGACGACATCATCACCAAGGTGCACCCGAAGGTGCTGGCCGTGACCGGCCCGCACGCGGTGACCGAGGTGATGGAATCGGTGCACCTGCACCTGCCGAAGCCGCACGACCCGTTCATCGACCTGGTGCCGGACCACGGCGTCAAGCTCACGCCCAAGCACTACGCCTACCTGAAGATTTCCGAAGGCTGCAACCACCGCTGCAGCTTCTGCATCATCCCGTCGATGCGCGGCGACCTGGTGTCGCGCCGCATCGACGAAGTCCTGCTCGAAGCCGAGAACCTGTTCAAGGCCGGCGTCAAGGAATTGCTGGTGATCTCGCAGGACACGTCCGCCTACGGCGTCGACGTCAAGTTCCGCACCGGCTTCTGGAACGGTCGTCCGATCAAGACCCACATGACCCAGTTGGTCGAGGCCCTGGGCCAGCTGGCGCGCCAGTACGATGCGTGGGTGCGCCTGCACTACGTCTATCCTTACCCGCACGTCGACCAGGCGATCCCCTTCATGGGCGACGGCCACGTGCTGCCTTACCTCGACATCCCGATGCAGCACGCGCACCCGGATGTGTTGAAGCGCATGAAGCGCCCGGCCAGCGGCGAGAAGAACCTCGAGCGCATCCTCAACTGGCGCAAGATGAACCCGGACCTGACGATCCGCTCTACTTTTATTGCCGGCTTCCCGGGCGAGACCGAGGCCGAGTTCGAATACCTGCTGGACTTCCTGAAAGAAGCGCAGATCGACCGCCTGGGCTGCTTCGCCTATTCGCCGGTCGAAGGCGCGACCGCCAACGAGCTGGCCAATCCGGTGCCGGAAGAAGTGCGCGAGGAGCGCCGCGCGCGCGTGATGCTGCTGCAAGAGGAAATCTCTGCCAAGCGCCTGCAGGCCAAGGTCGGCAAGACCCTGCGCGTGCTGGTCGACGAAGTCGGCCCGCGCGAAGCGATCGGTCGCTCGGCCGCCGATGCGCCGGAAATCGACGGCGTGGTCCACATCAAGCGTCCGCTGGTGCCGGGTAAGCAGAAGCTGGCGGTTGGGCAGTTCGCCGACGTGGTTGTCACCCGCGCAGATGCCCACGACCTGTGGGCCAATCCGGTCTGAAGCACTTCCATTAACCCCCGGCGCGCGAGTCCAATGAACGAGAAGTCGATCCAGACCACCCTGATCCATAGCGACTACGTCGCGCCGAGCGGCTTCGATGCCTTCCCACCCGGCATCCACCGCGCATCGACGGTGCTGTTCCCGAACACGGCGGCGATGCGCTCGACCGAGTGGCGCGACAAGCAGGCCTATACCTATGGCCTGCACGGCACGCCGACCACCTTCACCCTCGAAGGCAAGCTGGCCGAGATCGAAGGCGGCAAGCATTGCCTGCTGACCCCTTCCGGCCTGTCCGCGATCGCCATGGTCGATTTCGCCTTGCTCAAGAGCGGCGACGACGTCCTGCTGCCGGATAACGTCTATAACCCGAACCGCGAGCTGGGACGCTGGCTGACCCAGGACTTCGGCGTGTCGGCGCGCTACTACGATCCGATGATCGGCGCCGGCATCGCGGAGCTGATCCAGCCGAACACGAAGCTGCTGTGGACCGAGGCGCCAGGATCGGTGTCGATGGAAGTGCCGGACCTGCCGGCCCTGTGCCAGGCGGCCCATGCGCGCGGCGTGATCGTCGCGCTGGATAACACCTGGGCGGCCGGGCTGGCGCTGCGCGGCTTCGATCACGGCGTCGACATCGTCATGCATGCGCTGACCAAGTACCAGTCGGGCGGGGCGGACCTGCTGATGGGCGCCGTGATCACGCGCGATAAAGCGCTGAACGACCGCATCGCCCAGGCCCATATGCGGCTCGGCATGGGCGTGAGCCCGGACGACGCCTACCTGGTGCAGCGCGGCCTGCCGACGATGAAGCTGCGCTTCGAGCGCCACGACGCGAGCGCGCGGACGCTGGCCGCCTGGTTCAAGGCGCGGCCGGAAGTCAGCAAGGTGCTGCATCCGGCGTTCGAGGATTGCCCCGGCCACGCGTCCTGGCGCCGCGATTTCACCGGCGCCGGTGGCCTGTTCTCGGTCGTGTTCGATCCACGTTATGACGAGGCCCAGGTCGACCGCATGGTCGATGCATTGACCCTGTTCGGCATCGGCTACAGCTGGGGCGGACCCAACAGCCTCGTGATGCCGTACCGGATCAAGAGCCTGCGCGACAAGTGGACCGAGCCCGGCGTGCTGGTGCGCTTCAACGTCGGCCTGGAAGACCCGGCCGACCTGATCGCCGATCTGGAACAGGCCTTCGGCCAGCTTTGAATGAAAATGGGGCCATGTCGGCCCCATTCGTTTTTATACCGGCATCGCCCGGTTACTGTTCAGGTCGAGGAAACCGCGCACCAGGCGGTAAGCTTTCCACACCCAGACCACGAACCACAGCAGGTAGGCGACCGGAATGCCGATGACGGTGATGAACAGCACGCCGCCGACAGCCATCCAGGCCACATACCACCAGAACGAACGGATCATCCAGGTGTGATGGCTGTGGACCATCGTGCCCACGGTTTCCGGGCGCTTGACGTAGTTGATGATCACCGGGACGATCGACAGCATCCCGAGCGAAAAGAAGAAGGTCAGCGCGTGGATGACGTACAGGATGCGCGCCCAGTGCTTGTTGTCCTCGACACCGCGTTCCAAAACCAGTTCTTGCGACATAGTGGCTCCTCATGAAGGACGGGGTGAATCCCGTTTGTTGTCATTGTAGCAGCGTCGGCCGCAAAGAACCGGATCATGCCGGCCGGAATGACGAAGGACTCAGCCTACATGCTGCTGGACCCACGCCACCAGCCGCCCCGCATCCATGGCGCCCGACTGGCGCGCGATCTCGCGTCCGCCCTTGAATAGCGCGAGGGTCGGAATGCTGCGGATCGCGAAGCGTCCGGACAGATCCTGCGAACGCTCGGTATCCACCTTCAACAGGCGCACCTTCGGCTCCAGGCGCTGGGCGGCCTGGGCATAGGCCGGCGCCATCATCTTGCACGGGCCGCACCATTCGGCCCAGAAGTCAACCAGCACCGGGATATCGTTGCGGCCCACGTGGCGCTCGAAGCGGGCGCTGTCGACGTCCAGCGGGCGGCCTGTGAAAATGGCTTGCGAGCATTTGCCGCAAGTAGGGGCGTCCTGCAGGCGGGCCAAGGGCATGCGGTTGACCGCATCGCAGTGCGGGCAGACGACGTGGAGCGGGTCGCTCATGGTGTTCTCCTTCCTCTGAAACGATGACGGTATTGTAAGCGGTGCCGCGCGATTCCGTCGCCGGCCCAGCCATGCGCCGCGCCCGGCCCGACGTGCATAAAATGATGGAAACGACACGATCACGAAAGACCGATGCCTCAATCCGATACGAACGGGCGCCTGCTCGTCGGCTGCGCCGGCTGGAGCCTGCCATCGGCTTGCGCCGACGCTTTTCCCGCCGAGGGCAGCCACCTGGAACGCTATGCCGCCGTCTTTCCCACGGTGGAAATCAATTCCTCGTTCTACAAGCCGCACAAGCCGGAAACCTATGCCCGCTGGGCCGCCAGCGTGCCGGACGAATTTCGCTTCGCGGTCAAGGTGCCGCGCGCCATGACGCACGAGGCGCGCCTGCTCGAGGTCGACGAGCAGCTCGACCGTTTCCAGCGCGAGGCCGGCATGCTGGGCCACAAGCTCGGCTGCCTGCTGGTGCAGCTGCCGCCGCGCTTCGGCTTCACCGATGCGCCGGCGCAGGCTTTCTTCGACGGCTTGCGCGCACGCTTCGGCTGCAGCATCGCCTTCGAGGCGCGCCACGCCAGCTGGTTTTCCGAACCGGCCACGGCCTTGCTGCGCGAATGCGGCGTGATCCGCGTGATCGCCGATCCGGCCGCCGGCCAGCCGGGCCCGCACGAGCCCACCAGCGACAGCGAGGTCTACGTGCGCCTGCATGGCACGCCGCGCATCTATTATTCGCGTTACCCGCAAGAAGAGATCGCACGCTGGCGCGCCGAATTCGATGCGCTGGTCGCGCAGGGACGCAAGGTCTGGTGCATCTTCGATAATACGGCCGAAGGGGCGTCCGTCCCGAATGCCTTGGAATTGATGCACGGACAGGTCATGCAAGTAATCTAGGACTTTGCGATACTGCTGGCATCATGGTGACCGCGACATTTCGTTTTTATCAGGAACTCGGCGACTTCCTGCCGCGCGAGCGGCGCGGCCGCACCTTCGCCACCGAATGTGCGCACCGGTCGACCACCAAGCACATGATCGAGGCGCTCGGCGTGCCGCATACCGAAGTGGAGATGGTGCTGGTCAATGGGGAAGAGAGCGGTTTCGACCGGGCGCTGGAAGAGGGCGACCACGTCGCCGTGTATGCGCGCTTCGAACTGCTGGAGATCGGCCCGCATGGCGGCCACGGAGCTGAGCGGCTGCGTGAGCGGCCCCGCGAGCGCATGCGCTTCGTCGCCGACTCGCACCTGGGTGGCCTGGCGCGCCTGCTGCGCATGGCCGGCTACGATACGCTCTACGACAACCATTACCATGACGACGACGTCGAGGACCTGGCAGCGAACGACGACCGCATCGTCCTGACGCGCGATCGCGAGCTGCTCAAGCGGCGCTCGATCGTACATGGCTGCTACATCCACGCCCTCGATCCGCCGCAGCAGTTGCGCGAGCTGTTCGAGCGGCTCGACCTGGCCGGCGGCGCGCGTCCGTTTTCGCTATGCCTGCACTGCAATGTGCTGCTGCGCGCGGTCGACAAGGCCGATGTGCTCGATCGTCTGCCTCCATCGGTGAGTGCGCTGCACGACAGCTTTACCACTTGCGACAACTGCCTGCGGGTCTACTGGAAGGGCTCGCACTACAAGCGCATGGCGGCGTTGCTGGCGGCGGTGGGCCAGCGCAGCGAAGGCCCCCTGGACGACTTTGCCGATGTAGAATCGTCCGAGGAACCCGAGTTCCACCCGTGAGCGTGACTACCTCTGCCGCAACACCATCCCATTCTCCGGCGCCTGTCGCCGGCATGCCCCTGCGGGTCGAGTGCCCGCCGGGCGCCTGCGTGTGCGCGCGCGAACGGGTGCTGGCCGACCCGGCGGCCGACCGGCGGCCCCTTTTGATCGACCGTCAGCAGGAACAGAAGCTGATCGAGCGCATAGGGCGCGTCGACAGCTACGCCGACCTGCGGCACGTGCAGAACCTGATCAGCAAGAACGTCGGCAGCGAGCTGCGCATCGCGCCCGGCCCCAACGAGGTGCGCACGGTGCGCGGCATCGTGATCGTGCTCGAGGAGCGTCCCGGCCTGTGCAGGAAGCTGCGCCAGTCGGTGCCGGCGGCGGTGCGCCGGCGCCTGGCCGAGCGGCCCGAGATCGCCTGGGCGATCCTCGACGCCCACGACCTGTTCGGCGCAAGCTGACGCGTCAATGGTTGCGGTGCGGGGAGCGCGCTGTACGCGAATCGTCCGGCTCTTATACAATCGATGACAGAGCGGCATCTGCCGCCCGTGAACCACCTCGCGCGGCTTTTATCTTGCGCGCAGCATCCTGGAGAATCCCATGTCGGGCTATAGCATCAATATCGAAGAAAAAACGCTTGCAGGAAACAACTTCCGCGAAGTGCTGTACACCACCAAGCGCAGCCAGCTGGTCATCATGACCCTGCAGCCGGGTGAAGAGATCGGCCTCGAGCACCACGATGGCCACGACCAGTTCATCCGCGTCGAAGCGGGCGAGGGCGTGGCGCTGCTGGACGGCGAAGAACACAAGCTGGAAGACGGCGTCGCCGTCGTGATCCCGGCCGGCACCGAGCACAACGTCATCAATACCTCGAAGACCGAGCCGATGCGCCTGTACACCCTGTACACCCCGCCGGAGCATCCGGACGGCATCATTCACGCCACCAAGGCCGAAGCGGACGAGTACGAGCGCCAGCACGGCCACTGATCCTCAGTGAGCGGCGGTCGACCGGGAGCGCGGCGAGTCGCTCCTGGCGGCCGGCTGGGCGGTCATGACAAGCCCAAGTCCAAACGCAGCCTGGTGACAATGAAGTAGGTGAGAAGTCCCAGGGCCAGCAGCGACAGGAAGAAGATGGCGGCCACCTTGGCCGCCGCGCGCAGCACCGCGCGCCTCTCCTCTATCTTCCCTTTCTTCCCCTGGTCGTAATGCCACTTGATGGCGAAGAACATGCCCGTGCCCAGCACGAGTCCCTTGAATATGACGAAGACGACTGGGATCCATTCCATGATGTTGAGTATTTCCGGCTATGACTTGACACTATCTTGAGGAGCGCAGCCTCGGGACGTTTTACGGATATGGCGTAGGGTGCCAGCGCATTGAGGCATACTACTTGAAAGCAATCTCCATACATCGAGACAAAATGTCCCAGTTGAAATCCATACAAGATGACCATGTGCCAAGCTGGTTGCCGCGCCTGGCGATGCACGGCGGGCCCCGGTTCTTGCAGATTGCCGATGCCCTGCAGGCGGCGCTGGTGGAGGGATCGCTGAAACCGGGCGACCGTCTGCCGCCGCAGCGCCTGTTGGCGGCGCAGCTGGACGTCGACCTGACGACGGTCACGCGCGCCTACGATGAAGCCAGGCGCCGCAATTTGCTGGAAGGCCGTGGCGCCAGGGGCACGTATGTCGCGGCGCCGAAAGTCGAATTGAACCCGATCCTCGACCTGAGCATGAACACGCCGCCGCCGCCGGATGGCGTGGACTTCGACGACATGATGAAGCAGGGCTTGTCGCAAGTCCTGATGAGGGCGGACAGCGAATTGCTGATGACTTACCACCTGGGCGGGGGCAGCGACGCCGACCGCAAGGCCGGCGCGAAATGGCTCGAGCCGATGTTTGGACATCCGGATCCCGGCCAGCTCATTGTCTGTCCGGGTGCGCAAGCGGCGATCGCCGCAGCTATCCTCGCGCTGACGGAGCCCGGCGACGTCATCCTGGCGGAGCCGACCACGTATCCCGGCTTGCGTACGGCGGCGACCCAATTCGGCCGGCACATCGTCGCGGTGGAAGCGGACCATCACGGGATGGTACCCGGGAAGTTCGAGGCAGCGTGCCGCCGGCACAAGCCGAGGCTGGTCTACCTCAATCCCACATTGCAGAACCCGACCGCCATCACCATGCCGGAAAGCCGGCGCAAGGAACTCGCCAGCATCGCGCAGCGCTGCGATGTACGCATCGTCGAGGACGATCCCTACTGGCTGCTTGCCGATGCCCCGCCACCGCCCATTGCCGCGTTTGCTCCGGAACAAGTGATCTACATCTCGACCCTGTCGAAATGCCTGACGCCCGGCTTGCGCGTCGCCTTCGTGCTCGTGCGCGATCCAGGGGAACGCGAACGTTTCCTCGCCGCGCTGAGATCGTTCGCACTGATGGTCGGTCCCTTGAGCGCCGCGCTGGCCACCCAGTGGATCCTCGATGGTTCGGCTGACCGGTTGATGGAAGGCGTGCGCAAGGAGGCGCGCCTGCGCCAACGGATGGCGCGGGATATCCTGGCGGGGCGCTATAGCGGATCTGGTGACGGCCTGCATGTATGGCTCGGGCTGCCGGCGTACTGGACCCCGTCGCAGCTTGCGCGAGCAGCCGACAGCGAGGGCATCGCCGTCACGCCGGCGGAGGCATTCGCGACCGGCAGCGACGCCGTGAACGCCATCCGCATCTCCCTGGGCAGCATCAAGGACCGTGGACGCCTGCAGGCGGGCCTTCAACGGCTGTCCCATCTGCTCGCGCGGCGGCCGGAGTCGTTCAACGCTGCGGTGGTCTGACTGCCCAGCAAAAGCTGCTCGATCAGGCGAAGGGCAGACACAACAAAGCCGGCATCGGCCGGCTTTGCTTCTTGCTTCGCTCCTGGCTTCGTCACTTACCAGCCGTAAGGCCAGCGCGTCCCGATACTCGCACCCCAGCCACGGTGGCGGTGGCCGTGCCAGCTGCTGCGGCCGAAGTCGAAGCCCAGGCCGATCGAGATCGGCGGATACCAGTAGCGCGGCTGCTCGACGACCACCGGCTGCGGCACGTAGACCGGCTGCTGCTGCACCCACACCGGTTGTTGCTGCACAATCACTGGCTGCTGGGTGCGATAGACCGGCGTCACCGAGGTCGTCGTCCAGCCCGAGCTTGGCGCCGCAGTGGCGATCGGCGTCGAGGTCACGACCCCGCCCTGGCCGGAGGCTGCGACCTGGGCCCCAGTGCCGACCGGCACCGGCGTGACCGACACGACCCGCCATTGGCTGGGGTCGGATGGTTGCGCGTAGGTATAAGTCGGGCCGGGCGCGGCGCAGCCGGCCAGCAGACCGAGCGACCCGAGAATGATGGCAATATTTTTCATGACGCTCCTCCTGATATTGCCATCATACGGATTGCCGAGCCAGTGTGCTGGGGGAATTACACCCTGTTACACAGCGCTCGACAGGGCGCTACGCGCCCATCAGCGACGACAGCGCCGTCAGCGGCACCGCCGCCGCCAGCGCTTCGTAGCCGACGTCATTCGGATGCAGGCGGTCGCCGCTGTCGTAGGCGGCGCGCAGCCGCTGCGGGTCGCTTGGATCGCGCAGGGCCAGGTCGACGTCGGCCAGCAGGTCGAACGGCAGCGCGCTGCGCATCCACGCATTGACCGCCTGCCGCACCGCCTCGCGCGCCGGTGTGTAGTAGACGAAGCCGAGGAAGGGAGGCAGCGTCGCGCCGAGCACCGGGATGCCGTGCAGGTGGGCGCGCGTCACCAGCTGCAGGTAGCCGGCAATCAGGTCGTTCGCCGGGATCGGCGCCGACGATGGGCTGTAGACGATGTCGTTGATGCCGATCAGCACCGCCAGCCCGCGCACGCCGGCGGTGGACAGCACGTCGCGGTCGAAGCGCTCCAGCAAGTCCTTGCCGGCCAACAGGGCGGTCGGCGTGTCGGCCAGCATCCGGTTGGCCGAGATGCCGCGGTTGACGACGCCGATACGATTGCTGCCGAGCTCGGACTGGATGCGGCGCGCCAGGTAGTCGGGCCAGCGCCGGTTGCCGTTGGAGGTGCTGCCCACGCCGTCGGTGACGGAGTCGCCCACCGCCACCAGCACCGGCGCCGCACGGTCGACGTCGACCTCGGTGAGGAAGGGCCAGGAGGCGAAGGCGCGCTGGACCGGGAGCGAAGCCTGGGCCCCGAAGTCGCCCGTGGTCGAGGCATAGCTGGCCTGGTAGGCGGCGTTATGGATCGTGGTCGCCTGGACCGTGCCGGGGAAGTACAGGCTGATCGCCAGGTCGGTGAACGGCGCCACCGCCAGCGAGACCGGATCGGACACGGCCGGCGCACCGGCCGGAATCGTGACGCCGGTGCGCCCGCCGAAGGTGAGCTGGCGGCTGGTGCCGACGGTGACGACGGCGCCGCCGGCGCGCAGGCCGACGTGGGCGCCCGCCAGCCGCAATTCGGTATCGCCCATTTCGTTCGACAGCCGGATGCGAACGCGGTTGCCGCCCAGGCTGGTGCGCACGATCAGGCGCAAGGTCTGGTTGGTGAAGGTCTGCAGCGAGGCGGACGGCGGCGGGCCGGCCGGCGCGCAGCCCCAGCCGGCGCTCCAGCGCTCGGGCAGGCCGGCCTGGGCCAGTACGTCGGCTGCCGGCGCGGCCAGCGCGCCCGCCAGGACCGGTGCGCCGAGCAGGATGCGTCGTCGGCTCCGGTCGACGCCATGGTCTTCCTGGAGGAGCGACGTGGAAGGAATGACGGGGGAGTCGGAGGCACTGGAATCCAGAATGGACATGGCGGGCTCCTCAGAAAGGTCGAGAACTTGCGCTCGCGGTGCGAGCGCAAGTTCACGATAGCGCAGAGCGCATGCCATGCGGGTACGGTCGCTTACATTGTTTGCGCTGCGTCGTGCGGATTTCTGATGGGAAGGATTGCCAATTCTAAAAATCAGCAGATGCCCAGGAACAGCAACGCAGAAAGATCAGGCGAGAATCGTCAGCAAGCCGTCCAGGCCCGAGAAATTGAGGGCGACATTGGCCTGTTCGCGCACCACCGGCTTGGCGCGGAAGGCCACCGACAGGCCGGCGATGCCCATCATTTTCAGGTCGTTGGCGCCGTCGCCCATGACGATGGCCTGCGACGAATCGATCCCGAGTTCCGCGCATACGCGTTGTACGGTGCGCTTCTTTTCCTCGGCGTCGACGATGCCGCCCAGTACGCGGCCGCTCAGCTTGCCGTCGATGACTTCCAGCACGTTGGCATGGGTGTGGTCCAGGCCCAGGCGCGGCTTGAGGCGGTCGGTAAAGAAAGTGAAGCCGCCCGACACCAGCAGGGTCTTGAGGCCGGCCGCCTGCACCGCCTGCAGCATCGCTTCGCCGCCCATCGAGATGCGCAGGCGCTCGTCATAGACGCGCTGCAGGGCGGAGGCATCCAGCCCCTCCAGCAAGGCCACGCGCCGCGTCAGGCTCTCGGAAAAATCGAGCTCGCCGCGCATCGCCGCTTCGGTGATCGCAGCCACTTGCGGCTTGAGGCCCTGCATGTCGGCGATCTCGTCGATGCACTCGATGGTGATCAGCGTCGAATCCATGTCCATCGCCACCAGCTTGAAATCAGCCAGCGTACGGCCGGCCGCGATGAAGGTGGCGTCGACGCCGGCCGCGAAGGCGGCGGCGTCGATCTCCTGCTTGAGCGCGGCGCCATATTCGACGCCTTCGGCGCGCAGAGCATGGGCGCCGAGCGCGGTCAATCGTTGCGGCTTGGCCAGATGCGCCAGGCGTTCGAGGGTTGCTTGATCAGCCTGCGGTCCTTGCAGCACCAGGTTCGTGGTCATGAATGTCGTTCTCGTCAGGCGAGCAGTTGTTTGATGGTCTGTTTGATCTGATTCACGCGCGCCGCCAGGTCGGGCATGCTGGCCGTGATGCGCAGCTTGTCCTGGCCGGCCAGCTTGACCTGGCGGTTCTTCTGGATCAGCGTGATGATCTTGATCGGGTCGATCGGCGGCTGTTCCATGAACTGCAGGCTGGCCGCCTCGCCATGGGCGTCGATCTTGACGATGCCCACGCTCCTGGCCGCGATGCGCAGGCGGTGCGTCTCGACCAGCGCTTTCACCGCATCCGGCATCTTGCCGAAGCGGTCGATCAGTTCCTCCTGCATCGAATCGATGCGGTCCTGGCTTTCGCAATTGGCCAGGCGCTTGTAGATCGACAGGCGCTCGTGCACGTCGCCGCAGTAGTCGGCGGGCAGCAGGGCCGGCACGTGCAGGTTGATCTCGGTGGTCGACGACAGCGGCGCCGCCAGGTCCGGCTCCTTGCCGGCCTTGAGCGCCCGCACTGCCTCGTTGAGCATGTCGGAATACAGCTGGAAGCCCACTTCGAGCATCTCGCCGGACTGGTTCTCGCCCAGCACCTCGCCGGCGCCGCGGATTTCCAGGTCGTGCATGGCGAGATAGAAGCCGCTGCCCAGTTCTTCCATCTGCTGGATCGCGTCCAGGCGGCGCTGCGACTGCTTGGTCAGGTTCGACAGGTCGTTCACCAGCAGGTAGGCATAGGCCTGGTGGTGCGAACGGCCGACGCGGCCGCGCAGCTGGTGCAGCTGGGCCAGGCCGAACTTGTCGGCGCGGTGCATGATGATCGTGTTCGCGGTCGGCACGTCGATGCCGGTCTCGATGATGGTCGTGCACAGCAGGATGTTGAAGCGCTGGGCCACGAAGTCGCGCATGACCTTCTCGAGGTCGCGCTCGTGCATCTGGCCGTGGGCCACGCCGATGCGGGCCTCCGGCAGCAGCTCCTGCAGCATCACGCGGCGGTTCTCGATGGTGTCCACTTCGTTGTGCAGGAAGTAGATCTGGCCGCCGCGTTTCAGTTCGCGCAAGCAGGCTTCGCGGATGATCGAGCCGTCTTCGCTGCGCACGAACGTCTTGATCGCCAGGCGCTTCTGCGGCGCGGTGGCGATGATCGAGAAATCGCGCAAGCCTTCCAGCGCCATGCCCAGCGTGCGCGGGATCGGGGTCGCGGTCAGGGTCAGCACGTCGACCTCGGCGCGCAGGGCCTTCAGGGCCTCTTTCTGGCGCACGCCGAAGCGGTGTTCTTCGTCGATGATCACCAGTCCGAGGCGCGTGAACTTGACGTCGGGCGACAGCAGCTTGTGGGTGCCGATCACGATGTCGAGCGTGCCGTCGGCCATGCCCTTGATCGCATTGTTGATCTCCTTGCCGGTGCGAAAGCGCGACAGCTCGGCGATCTTGACCGGCCAGTCGGCGAAGCGGTCGGCGAAGGTCTGGGCGTGCTGCTCGGCCAGCAGCGTGGTCGGGGCCAGGATCGCGACCTGCTTGCCGCCCATGACGGCGATGAAGGCGGCGCGCAGCGCGACCTCGGTCTTGCCGAAGCCGACGTCGCCGCACACCAGGCGGTCCATCGGCCGGCCGGAGGTCATGTCCTTGATGACGTTGTTGATGGCCTCCGCCTGGTCCGGCGTCTCGTCGAAGCCGAAGCTCTGCGCGAAATTCTCGTAGTCGATGCTCGAGTATTCGAACGAGTGGCCCTGGCGCGCGGCGCGCCGCGCGTACAGGTTCAGCAGCTCGGCGGCGGTGTCGCGCACCTGCTCGGCGGCCTTGCGCTTGGCCTTTTCCCACTGGCCCGAACCGAGCGTGTGCAGCGGCGCATCCTCGGGCGAGGTGCCGGAATAACGCGAGATCACGTGCAGCTGCGAGACCGGCACGTACAGCTTGGTGTCCTTGGCGTATTCCAGATGCAGGAACTCGGTCTCGCCTTCGCCCAGGTCCATGCTGGTCAGGCCCATGTAGCGGCCGATGCCATGGTTGATGTGGACCACCGGATCGCCGACCTTCAGTTCCGACAGGTCGCGCACCATCGACTCGACCTGGCTCGTCGCTTCCTGCTTTTTCTTTCCGGCGCGCCGGCCCGAACCCGCATACAGCTCGGTTTCCGTGATGAAGACCAGGTGGCCGGATTCGGCGTCGAGCAGCTCGAAGCCCGCCTGCAGCGGGGCCACGCCCAGCGCGAGTCTGGCGTCGCTCTGGCGGAAGCCCTCGAAACCTTCCACCGGCGCCAGGTCCAGCTTGTATTCGCCGAAGTACTGCTGCAGGGTCTCGCGGCGGCCGGCCGAATCGGCGCAGATCATCACGCGGGTATCGCTGCGCTGCAGGTAGGCGCGCAGATTGGTCAGCGGATCGTCCAGCCGGCGGTTGACGGCGATGTCCGGGATCGGCGCAGACAGTTCCGAGGCCGGCGCGCCCGGATCGCGCGCGATATTCCAGCGGCCATGCGGCTTGATGCAGGTGAAGAACTGCTCGGCGCCGAGGAACAGCTCCTGCGGCTCCAGGATCGGCCGCTCACGGTCGCTCTTGAGGAAGCGGTAGCGCGACTCGGTGTCGAGCCAGAAGCGCTGGATCGCCGCGTCGATGTCGCCCACCAGGGCCACCGGCGAACCGTCCGGCAGGTAGTCGAACAGGTTGGCCGTCTCTTCGAAGAACAGCGGCAGGTAGTATTCGATGCCGGCCGAGGCGATGCCGTTGCCGATGTCGCGGTAGATCGGCGAGCGGGTTGGATCGCCCTCGAAACGCTCGCGCCAGCGGCCGCGGAACGCGGTGCGGGCCGCGTCGTCCATCGGGAATTCGCGGCCCGGCAGCAGGCGCACTTCCTTGACCGGATACAGCGAGCGCTGGGTGTCGGCATCGAAGGTGCGGATCGATTCGATGTCGTCGCCGAACAGGTCGAGACGGTAGGGCAGCACGGAGCCCATCGGGAACAGGTCGATCAGGCCGCCGCGCACCGAATACTCGCCCGGCGACATCACCTGCGACACGTGGGTATAGCCGGCCAGCGTCAGCTGAGCCTTGAGCTTTGCTTCGTCCAGGAGTTCGCCCTGGCGGAAGAAGAAGGTGTAGGCGGCCAGGAAAGATGGCGGCGCCAGGCGCACCAGCGCCGTGGTGGCCGGCACCACCAGCACGTCGCACTGGCCGTTGCGGATCTCGTGCAGGGTGGCCAGGCGTTCCGACACCAGGTCCTGGTGCGGCGAGAACGCGTCGTAGGGGAGCGTTTCCCAGTCAGGCAGCAGGTGGCAGGACAGCTTGCCGTCCGCAAACCAGGGGATCTCGTCGAGCAGGCGCTGGCCGTCGCTTGCGTTGGCGACGACGACGGTGAGCATCTGGCCGTTGGCCTTCAGGGCCAGCGCGGCGGTGGCGAGGGCATAGGCGTCGGACGAGCCGTGCGCCAGCGGCAGGACGAAACGGTGGCCTGGTTTGGGGAGGTGTTTCTTGAGGTCGAAAGGCATGCAGCGTGCTGTTACGTTCGCGTCAAAAGTAGGGGTCAATTATAGACGAAGGCGCACCGGGCCGCCCTGACGCTTGCATAGCCTTCGGGAACGTAATATTCTAAGTTACGAATAAACACAACAAGGAAGACGATGTCCCATTTTCACGATCCGGCCATGGTGGCGCGCTACCACGAGGGCCCTCCGAAATTCGTCCCCGGCTTTGCCGACATGCAGCGCATGGCGCGAGTCTTGCTGGCCGAGCGCGCACCCCTCGACGCGCGGGTGCTGGTGCTGGGCGCCGGCGGCGGCCTGGAACTGAAGGCGTTCGCGGACGGCCAGCCGGGATGGACCTTCGACGGCGTCGATCCATCGGCCGCGATGCTCGACCTGGCGCGGCAACTGGTCGCGGCGCACGGAGACCGGGTGCGCCTGCACCGGGGTTATGTCGATGTGGCGCCGCCAGGTCCGTTCGACGCGGCGGCCTGCCTGCTGACCATGCACTTCATGCCGCCGGCCGAGCGCCGCCATGCGCTGGGCGCGATCCATGCGCGCCTCGAGCCCGGCAGCCCCTTCGTCGTCATGCACATGACCGTCGCAGGTGGGGCCGAAGAACGCGCGCGCTGGATGGCGCGCGACGAGGCTTTCGCGGTGGCGGGTGGGGTAGCGCCGGAGATGGCGCGCCAGCGGCGCGAGGGCATCGAGGCCAGCCTGTCGGTGCTGTCCCCGCAGGAAGACGAGGCGTTGTTGCGCGAGGCCGGCTTCAGCGATATCGACGTGTTTTATGTGGGTGGGGTGTTCCGGGGCTGGATCTGCCGCGCCTGAAGAAGTCACATGGTTGTGGTCGGGCCGAAACTCGCGCATGATCCTGTTTCCACAAAATAAATACAGGAGACATCCATGCGTGCAGGCCTGGCCGCCTTATCCCTATCGATCGCATCCATGCTGCCCGCCCTTGGGCATGCGGCGCCACCCGCCGACCTGGTCCTGTTCGACGGCGCGCCGCGCCAGGGCGTGACGGTATCGGCGGTCGCTCCCGATACCGAGCACGTCCTGCTGGGCGAACGCGTCGACGCCGATGCAGGCATCCGCGTCAAATTCCCCGGCAGCGCGATCGAACTGGCGCGCAGCGCAGGGCCCGACGGCCGCGGGGCCCTGACGCTGCGCTGGGATAAGATCTGGAAGAGCGGTGTACGTTTGTCCGGTCCGTCGTTCGACCTGCGCCCCTACCTGGCGGCCGGCACGCTGGCCTTCGACCTCAAGGTCGATGCGCTCGACAAGGGCGGGATCCTGTTCCGGGTCGGCTGCGGCGACGATTGCGAGCGCCACGTCTCCTACGTGCTGCCGGGACGCGCCGCCGAGGGCAAGGGCTGGCAGCGCATCGTGCTGTCGATGTCGTGCTTCGCCCGCGACGGCGACGATTTTGGTTCCGTGACGCGGCCCTTCCTGCTCGAAGGAACCGGCAGCGGCCAGGTCGCCATCGCCAACGTGACGTTCGCGCAGGGCGGCACGCCCAATACGCGATGCCCCGACTGGCGCACGGTGGCCGTCACGCCCGACACCCTCAACGAATCGTGGTCCACCTCGTGGTGGCTGCCGCGCCACCGGCAGAAGCTGGAAGAGACCAGGCGCATGGTCCTTGAGGGCCGCAGTCCGCAACTGGTCTTCATCGGCGATTCGATCACCCAGGGCTGGGAAAAGGAAGGCGCGCAGGTGTGGCAGCAGCATTATGCGCGCCACGATGCGCTGGCGCTGGGCTTCGGCGGCGACCGCACCGAGAACGTGTTGTGGCGCCTGCGGCACGGCGAGGTGGACGGCATCGACCCGAAGGTGGCGGTGCTGCTGATCGGCACCAATAACGCGGGGCATCGCCGTGACTTCCCCGCCATCACGGCGGCCGGCATCGAACGCAATCTCGAGGAACTCAAGCAGCGCCTGCCGCGCACGCGCATCCTGCTGCTGGCGATCTTCCCGCGCGATGCGGCCGCCGACGGTCCGCTGCGTCGCCTCAATGACCAGGTCAACGCGCGCCTGCCGGCGCTGGCCGACGGGCGTCGCGTGTTCTTCCTGGACGTGAACAAGGCATTCCTGGGGGCTGACGGCAGCTTGCCGGCGAACGTGATGCCGGACGCGCTGCACCCGAATGAAGCCGGTTATGCCATCTGGGCCAGGGCTATGCAGCCGGAGCTGGATCGCTTGATGGCATTGCCACGCCCGTAGGCGTGCCGGACACCGCATCGGCCACGCGCCGGTTCGCGACCCCGAACGGCACGTGCACCATCGGGATCGTGCCGCCCGGGCCGGAGGTGAGGTGGGTGAGCTGGTCGTCGAAGAAGATGTGCGGCTTGAACACCGACAGCACGCGGCTCTTGTCCATCCCGCCCAGAAAGAAGGTCTCGTCGGCCGAGACGCCCCAGCTGCCCAGCGTCGTCACGACGCGCTCGTGCGCGGGCGCGCTGCGCGCCGTGATGATGGCGATGCGCACGATGCGGGGGTAGTCCGGGTCGTCGCGCTCGGCGTCCTTTTCGAGCTGCTGCAGCATGGCGAGCTTGCGGAACATCCCGGCCAGCGGCCCCGGTTGATGGGGGCGCGCCATGTGCAGCGTTTCGTGGGCGTGGAACTCGCCCAGGCCGTCACGCTTGTAGACCGTCTCGGATTCGTCGTCGGCCAGCACGCCGTCGAAGTCGAAGGCCACGCGCAGTTCGATGTCGTCTTCCTCGTCCGCGATGCGCGAAGGCAGCACCAGGCCGGCCGGATAATCGACGTCGATCGCGCTCTTGACGTCTTCCTCGTTCGCGCTCAGGAACAGCGCGGCGTTGAAGGCCGGCAGGTAAGGGTAGGGCGACTTGCCGGTCATGAAGACGGCGCGCGAGATATCGAGCCCGTAGTGGGCGATCGAGCGCATCACGCGCAGACCGGTCTCGGGCGAGTTGCGCGAGAACAGCACGACCTCGACCGGCGCCTGCTGCGGGAAGCATTTGTTAATGCTGAGGAAGCGCCGGATGAAGGGAAAGGCCACGCCGCGCGCGAGCACGACGTCGCGCTGGCGCTCCTGATAGGCGCGGTATTCGTTGGGTCCTTGGTCGAGATAGACCTGGTGCGATTCGGACAGGTCGAACAGCGCGCTGGAGGCGACGCCGATCACGAGTTTTTCTTCGATGGGGAACGGCATTCAGGCGTCCTGTCGGTCGGATTGTTCGAGAAGGTTATCGTAGACTTGCCGCGCCTCCGGCGGCAGCGCCAGCACGGCGCGCACGAAAAGGGGCTGGCCGCCCCTGGCCAGCATCTGCAGCTTGGCCAGCCGGTCGGCATCATGAAGCAGGGTCGGCAGGGCGCCGGCGTCGCCCAAGTGTGCGATCGCGTGGCCGATCGCGGGCGGCAGTTCCCAGCCGTCGGCGATGCGGGCCGAGATCAGGCGCGCCGCCGCCACCAGGCGCGTGCCGAAGGCGTCGGCGTCGGGCAGGGCGCCCGGCGGCAGCAGCTGCTCGATCACGCGAAAGGCGACCACCAGCCCGACGTTATGCAGCAGGCCCGCCAGATAAGCCTCGAAGGGATCGACACCGTGGCGCGGCGCCAGCAAGCCGGCCGCCTGGGCGCACAGCTCGGACTGGCGCCACAGCGGCGGCGCGACCAGCCGCGCCAGCGGGCCGGCCTGCTGGCTGATGATCGGACGGAAGGCGACCCGCGCCAGCAGCATGCGCAGGCCGTTCTGGCCGAGCAGCAGCACTGCCCCTTCGAGATTGCGGATCGGGGACGCGGGCTGGTAATAGGGGCTGTTCACCTCGCGGATCACCTCGGCGACCAGCACCGGGTCCTGGGCCACCTGGCGCGCCAGCGCGCCGGCGCCGGTGTCGTCCACGCGCAGGCTGCGCAGCAGTTGTGGAATCACGGCAGGCACCCGCGGCACCAGCGCCGCCGCGTCGTGCGGATCGCGCGCCAGGCGCGCCAGCTCGTCGAGCACGGGACCATCGGGGGCGGGTTTGCCCGTCACGTGCGGGCCGGCCAGCCAGTGGAAAAAAGCGAGATCGAGGTCTGCCAGCGTCGCGTCTTCGGCGGCAACGTCGGAACCATTATTTGCGGCGTCGGAAGGCGCGGCGACTGGTACGCCCGCTTCGCGCGTGCCGAACAGGCGGGCGAGCCAGCGTTTCATGGTCGTGCGAAGTTCAGGAGAGAAGGCATGCGTCCATTCTACCGTGAACGGCAAACGGCCCGGCCGCCGCTTGCGCGGCGCCGGGCCGTTTGTCGTTCCACCTGTTATTGGCCGTTGTTCGAGCCGGTGGTGGTGTGACCGGTATTGGTCGGGGTCGAGGCATTGCCGGTGGCGTTGGCCGGGCCGGTGTTCTGCACGTCGTTCGGGCTGATGCCCATCTGCGCGTCGACGGTCGGGTTGCCGGTCGAGCCCGCCTGGGTCGTGCCCATCGAGGACGAGCCGCTGGTGGTGCCGGTGGTGTCGGTGGTGTTACAGGCGGCCAGGGCAAAGGCCATCACGCCGCCCAGCAGTACGGTCTGGAGCTTCTTCATCGTGCTTCTCCTTGATCGGTGAATTTAATTGGTGGGGACGGTCATCATGCGAGGTCAGCCATACGCATGAAATAGGAAGAGAACGTCAATACCTGTAGGATCAGGCTCACATATAGTGAGCCCGGCCTAGGCATTCAAGTCCGGTCAGCGGCTGACCGGGGTGTCGGTCGTCTGCTCGTTGTTGCTGGTGGTGCCCGATGCGGCATTCACGCCGCTGGAGCCATTGGCGCCGGAGTTCCAGCTGTTGGCGCCGCCGGTGGTGCTTGGCGTTTGCACGCCGCTGCCGATGGTCGCGCCGGTGCCGGTCGAGCCGCTCATCGAATCGGTGGAGGTGTCGGTGGTGTTGCAGGCGGCCAGGCCGAAAGCCATCATGCCGGCGAGAACTGCGCTTTGAACGGTGCGTTTCATGGTGTTCTCCTTGGGTTCTTGAGTGTTTTCATTTTCGCAATGGCGTAAGCAAGCGAGAATAGGAACACGTCGGTTGCCCGTGTAGGATTCGACCTTAGTGCTGCGTCAGTTGCGGCGTCAATTGCAACGTCAGGCCGCGATCGTCTCCTGCGCCAGCCAATCGAGCAGCTCCGGCGCCGGCAACGGCCGGCTGAAATAATATCCCTGCACCTTGTCGCAACACTGCTCGCGCACCACGTCGAGCTGCGAGCGGGTTTCGATTCCCTCGGCCACGGTGGTCATGCCCAGGCTCTTGGCCACCTTGACGGTCGCCTCGATCAATACGCGGTGGTGGAAGCTGGTATCAGCCTGGCACACGAAGGAGCGGTCAATCTTGACCGTGTCCACCGGCAGCAGGTGCAGGCTCGACAGCGACGAGTAGCCGGTGCCGAAGTCGTCCAGCGCCAGTTTGACGCCGAGCGCCTTCAGCTCGTGCAGGCGCACTTGCGTGTCCTGGTCCTGGGCCGCGAGGCTTTCGGTGACTTCGAGCTGAAGGCTGGCGGGCGGCATGCCGGTCGCGCGCAGCACGGCGGCGACGCTGTCGATCCAGCCGGCCTGGCCGAGCTGCGCGCGCGACAGGTTGACCGCCATCAGGCGCGGCGCCGCGTCGCCAAGACGAGACTGCCAGTCCATGAAGTCGCGGCAGGCGCGCGCCAGCACGAAGTCGCCCAAAGCGCCGATCAGGCCGCACTCTTCGGCCACCTGGATGAATTCGATCGGCGGCACGATGCCGCGCTGTGGATGGCGCCAGCGCACCAGCGCCTCGACCCCGGCCGCGCGATCGACGCCGCCGTCCGGCAGCAGGCGCACCACCGGCTGGTAAACCACGAACAGCTGTTCTTCGACCAGGGCCTGGCGCAGGTCGGCCTCGATGTCGGCGCGGCGCGCCGCGCGCTCGCGCATGCTGGCCTCGAACACCGCGTGGCGATTGCCGCCTGCGCGCTTGGCCTCGACCATGGCGATGCCGGCGTCGCGCAGCAGGCTGTCGGCATCGTGCTCATCGTGCACGTCGAGCGCCGTCGCATCCGGGCCCCAGGCCAGCCCCAGGCTGGCGCTGCACACGATCTCGTGGCCGCCGATCACATACGGATGGGCGAGGGCTTCCAGCAGGCGCAGCGCGACCCGTTCGGCGTCATGCCGTGTGCGCAAGCCGTCCAGCACCACGACGAATTCGTCGGCGCCGACGCGCGCCGCCAGCTGGCCGCTGCGCGCGGCGGGTTCGAATCCGATGGCGGGCGGGCGCAATGCGCCGCGCAGGCGGTCGGCCATGTGCATCAGCAGCTGGTCGCCGCCGGCCTGGCCCAGGCTGTCGTTGAGCTGGCGGAAGCGGTCGCAGTTCAGGGTGAGCACGGCGAAGCCGTTCCCGTCCTGCGGCCGCGCGAGCAGGCGCTGAAGCTCCTCGCGCACCGCCGCGCGGTTGGGCATGCGGGTCAGGCTGTCGGTGCGGGCGGCGCTGCGCAGGCGCCGCGACAGCATCTCCTGCTCGCGCTGGACCTCGAAAGTGGCGTCGGCCACGGTCGCCATCAGGCGCTCGGGGTCGAGCTTCGTGAGGTTGAGCGACAGCACCTGCAGCGAGCCGCTGGCGGGATGGTGCACGCCGACCGGCAGGCGCAGGCCTTCGCAGATCATGCCGGAAGGTTCGATGAAGGCTTCCACCATGGCCGGCAGCTGGGGCGCGACCGGCGCCAGCACGCCGAACAGGTTATCCAGGCCGGCGTCGGTGGCGAGCGGCATCAGGAGGTTCGAGGCCATCGGATTGAGCATCTCGACCGTGCCGTCGAGCGTGGTCTGGGCCAGGCCGATCGGGGCCCGGTACAGGAACTGCACCAGCGTTTCGTACGCGTCGACCGGTTCATGCTGCATGGGCGTTCTCCTGATGGCGGGCAGCCATGTCCTGTGGTCTGCCGAGATCGCGCAGGATCAGGCAGTAGGCGGCGCCCTCGAGGTCGCCGGGCAGCGGTTCGCGCTCCGGCAGCGGCGCGACCAGCGTGCTGCCCCAGAACACGCTGCCGTCGGCGCGCTGGCGGCGGCCCTCGTCGAGCGACCAGCCGCTGGCGTCGGCCTCGCGCAGCCGGTCCTGGCGGTACTCGAGCGCCACCGCGTCAGGCGGATAGAAGATCGTGAACGGCCGGCCGACGGCTTCGGGCCCGAAACCGGTGACGCGCATGACGCTCGCGTTCCAGTCGCAGAGCCGGCCCTGCAGGTCGAGGCTCACCAGGGCGTAATCCTGGACGCCGGTGAGGATGGCGTTGAGCCAGGCGTCGTTCTGGCGCAGCCGGCGCTCGCGCCGCACCTGTTCGGTGATGTCGTCGATCACCGCCATGATGCGTTCGGGATCGAGCTTGAGCAGGGTAAGCGCCAGGATCTGCGGCGCGCGCCTGGCGCCCGCGCCGGCTTCCAGGTAGACGTGCAGGCCGTCGCAGATCTTGCCGTAGGGTTCGTCGTGCCGGTCGGTGCGCTCGCGTAATTCGGGCGCCACCCGGGCCAGGGCCGTGAACAGGTTGTCCAGGCCGCCGTCGCGCGACAGCGGCATCAGGAGCTGGGCCGCCACCGGATTCATCATGGTGACGTCGCCCTGGACGTTGGTCTGCACCAGGCCCACCGGCGCCAGGTACAGGAACTGGATCAGCGCCTCGTGCTCGGCGCCGATATCGTGTGACTCCCGGCTCATCGGGGGCCTACCGCGGCTGGCGCTGGACCAGCACGTAGCGCGCGGCGCCACCCGGGGTCGACAGCAGGCGCAGCGCCACCTTGACCGGGCGCATGCGCAGGGTCAGCACGTAGTCGATGGTGTCGTCCAGCACGCTGTTCTCTTCATTGGCGTCTTCGAAACGCTGGGCCACCATGAAATTGTTCATGCAGGGGGCGACGGTCGTGAACAGGGGCTGGCCCAGCACTCGCTGGGGCGACAGGCCGGCGGCCCGGGATTCGAAGGCGTTGTACAGCGTGACGTTGTTGTCGGCGCCGAAGCCGATGACGCCGAACTCGAGCGCGTCGAGCTGTTCCGGCGTGCATTGGTCCAGGCGCGCAGCCAGGTCGGGCGCGTCGAAGGTCAGGGGCGTTGCGGTCATGGTGTCGGATGCCGCTACGCGGCTATTGAATGTGAGAAACAGATGTTGCATGTGAAACGGTGCAGTGTCAACCGTGCACGCCCTTCGGCGTCACATTTCTCGATATGCGTATCGTTCCGACACGCCTGGCCGCTACAGATCGACCAGGTTCTCGAATCCGCCGAAGAACATGCGCTTGCCGTCGAAGGGCACGCCGCCCGGCTTCATCATGTCGGCCAGGCGCGGATCTTTCATCACTTTCTCGAGCGTGGCGTCGCGCTGGGCGCGCGACTCGTATACCGCCCATGCCAGGATGACGGTCTCGCCGTCTTCCAGCTTGACGCTCTGCGGGAACGAGGTGTGTTCGCCCGGCTTGACGTCGTCCGCGATCCATTCGCGGTATTCGAGCGCGCCGTGCTCGCGCCAGACCTGGCCGGCCAGCTTGGCCTGGGCGCGGTATTCGTCGATCTTCGATTCAGGGAGGGGCAGGACAAAACCGTCAACATACGCCATGATGATTCTCCTTAAGCAAGGTGATGCGTGGCCAGGATGCTGCGTGCGGTGCTGCATGTGTGATAGATGAGGCGTTGGATGAGCCGCCCCTGTACTGACCCTGCGACTGTGCGCCAGGTTCCCGGTCGCCATGCCGGGAACCTGGAAGATTACCACAAGGTGTTTTGCGCGGGCGGGTTGGGCGGCGGCGGAGCAGGTGGCGGCGCAGGTGGCGACGCAGGTGGTGGCGCAATCGGCGGCAAGGCCTCGATGGCCGGCCGTTCGTCGAACGGCGAGGCGTCGGGCGGCACTTCCTGGCTGCCGGGCGGCAGGTCCGGCGGCTGTTCCACAGGCGCCTGCTCGATGTCGATCGTGCGGGTCTCGCCCGCATCGATGAATTCCGGATAGATCCAGTCCTCGCCGTCGTGCACCACGTCCTCGGGCGGCGTGCGCTCCACCGGCGGCGCCTTGGCCAGCGCCGCCCGCATGTAGTCGATCCAGATCGGCATGGCGAGCGTCGAGCCGAATTCGCGGCCGCCCAGCGAACGCGGTTCGTCGTAGCCCATCCACGACACCGCCACCACATTGCCGGCGTAGCCGGCGAACCAGCCGTCGACGGCGTCGTTGGTGGTGCCGGTCTTGCCGGCCAGGTCTTGCCGTCCCAGCTGTTTGGTGGCGCCGGCGGCGGTGCCGAAGCGGGCCACGTCGCGCAGCATGCTGTCGACCACGAAGGCGTTGCGCGCGGTGACCGCGCGGTTGGCTTCGTTCTTCGCTTGCGGCGGCGCGGCCTCGAGGATGACGGCGCCGTTGCCGTCCTGGATGCGCGCGATCAGGTAGGGCTTGACGCGGTAGCCGCCGTTGGCGAACACCGCATAGCCGCCGGCCAGCTGGAGCGGCGTGACGGCGCCGGTGCCGAGGGCCATCGTGTAGTTCTTCGGATGGCGCGCCAGGTCGAAGCCGAAGTGCTCCAGGTACTGGTGGGCGAAGTCGACCGACACCGCGCGCAGCACGCGCACCGTCGGCACGTTCTTCGACTTCACCAGCGCCTGGCGCAGCGTGACTTCGCCGTCGAACACGCCGTCGTCGTTCTGCGGCGTCCAGGGCGTCTCGAGCGTGGCGCCGGGCAGCTCGATCGGCGCGTCCAGGATGCGGGTGGTCGGCGAATAGCCTTTTTCCAGCGCAGCCGAATACACGAAGGGCTTGATGCTCGATCCCGGCTGGCGCCAGGCCTGGGTTACGTGGTTGAACTTCTGCAGGTTGTAGTCGAAGCCGCCCACCAGCGCGTGGTAGGCGCCGGTGTCGGCGTCGATCGCGACGAAGGCCGCGGCCACCTGCGGCACCTGGGTGATGGCCCAGTCGCCATCCTTGTCAGTGCGCTTGCTGATCCGGATGATGGCCCCCGGGGTGATCCTGACGTTCTCGCGCGCCTTGTGGGACAAGGCATTGGCGGCGAACTTGAGTCCGGCGCCGCGGATGGTGACGTCGTCGCCGGACAGCGTGTCGACCAGCACCTCTTCGCTGCTGGCCTTGAGCACCACGGCCGGCAGCAGGCCGTCGCTGCTCGGGCGCTTCTGCAGCGCGTCCACGATCGCTTCCTCGCGTTCCTCGGCATCCAGCGGCAGCTCGACGCGCGCTTCCGGCCCGCGATAGCCATGGCGCTGGTCATAGGCCAGCACGTTGCGCCGCACCGAGTCGTAGGCGGCGTTCTGCTCGGCCGCCAGGATGGTGGTGGTGACGGTGATGCCGCGCGTATACGCTTCCTCGCCGAACTGCTGGTAGACGGCCTGGCGCGCCAGCTCGGCCACGTATTCGGCGCGGGTGTCGAACGATTGGCCGGCGTCGCGCTTGACGCGCAGCGGTTCCGCCAGCGCCTGGCGGTATTGGGTTTCGTTGATTTCGCTCAGTTCCAGCAGGCGCTTGAGGATGGCGTGCTGGCGCGCCTGCGCGCGCTTGGGGTTGGACACCGGATTGGTGCGCGCCGGATTCTGGGGCAGGCCGGCCAGCATCGCGGTCTCGGCCAGGGTGAGCTGGTCGAGCGTCTTGCCGAAGTAGCTGCGCGCTGCGCTCGAGAAGCCGTAGGAGCGCTGGCCCAGGTAGATCTGGTTCATGTACAGCTCGAGGATCTGGTCCTTGGTGAGCGAGTCCTCGATCTTGTAGGCCAGCGCGATCTCGGTGAACTTGCGCGCGAGGGTTTTTTCGTTGGTGAGGAAGAAGTTGCGCGCCACCTGCATCGTGATGGTCGACGCGCCTTGCCGGAAGCCGCCGCGCAGGTTGGCGCGCGCCGCGCCCAGCGCGCGGATGAAGTCGATGCCACCGTGTTCATAGAAACGCGTGTCCTCGATCGCGAGCACGGCGGTCTTCATCATGGCCGGGATTTTCGCGATCGGCACGAAGTCGCGGTGCTCGACGCCGAACTGGCCGATCAGCACATTGTCGGCCGTGTAGACCCGCAGCGGGATCTTGGGGCGGTAGTCGGTCACGGCGTCGATCGGCGGCACCTTGGGCAGGATCGCCGTCATCACGTAGACGACGGCGCCGGCGCCGGCGAGCAGCAGGGCCGCCAGCACGAGCAGGATGAATGCACTCACATGCTTCATGCGGATTGGGTTTCCGGACTTCTTGTCGGTGTCGCTCACTGCCTTACTCTCGCTATTACGCCATATTTACGGCCATGAGCGGGCGATTATAATCGCTTTCAATCTGCGCTTTCTTTCCGTTCGTGCATGTGCGATATTCTCGCTTTGGGTCCGCCGCCGGCATGGCGGGCCGCATCCGCAACGAAGGAATTCCATGCCATTCGACTCGAAACCGGCGGGCTTCAAGCCCTACATCCCCGCCACCGCCCAGCTGCCAGAGATGACCCCGCGCGCCCTGATCATGGGCGTCATCCTGGGCATGATCTTCGGCGCGTCCTCGCTCTACCTGGTGTTGAAGGTGGGCCTGACCGTCAGCGCCTCGATCCCGGTGGCGGTGATCGCGATCACGCTGTTCGGCATGGCGAAGAAGCTCGGCGCGCGCGAATCGACGATCCTCGAGAACAGCGTGGCGCAAACGGCCGGCTCCGCCGGCGAATCGCTGGCCTTCGGCCTGGGCGTGACCATGCCGGCCATCATGATCCTCGGTTTCGACCTCGAGATCTCGCGCGTGATGCTGGTCGGGGTGCTGGGCGGCCTGCTCGGCATCCTGATGATGATCCCGCTGCGCCGCACGCTGATCGTCGACCAGCACCGCGAGCTGAAATACCCGGAAGGCACGGCCTGCGCCGAGGTGCTCAAGGCGGCCGCCACCGACGTTTCGCGCGAAGCGGCAGGCGAAGTGCGCGATCCGGCAAGCGCGGAAGGCAGCGAGGCCATGAAGACGGCGAAACGGCGCGCGATGCTGATCTTCGGGGGCTTCGGCATCGGCATCCTCTATAAAACCCTGAGCGTGTCGTTCAAGGGCTGGCGCGACACCATCAACTTCGAGTTCGGCGCGCCGCTCAAGACCGGCAGCATCGGCGCCGAGATCTCGCCCGAACTGGTGGGCGTCGGCTACATCATCGGCCCGCGCATCGCCTACACGATGGCGGCCGGCGGGGTGCTGGCTTCGCTGCTGCTGGTCCCGATGATCAAGTTCTTCGGCGAGCTGGCGACCGTGCCGCTGTCGCCGGCCACGATCCCGATCCGCGACATGACGGGCGACGACATCCGCGCCTCCTACATCCTGTATATCGGCGCCGGCGCGGTGGCGGCGGGCGGCCTGATCTCGCTGGCGCGCTCGCTGCCGACGATCTGGAATGGCCTGCGCGGCGGGCTGGCCGGCGTGAGGCAGGGGTCGAAAGGCGACGTGTCCCTGCGCACCGACCGCGACATCCCGATGAAGTGGGTCGTGATCGGCTGCCTGGCCATCATCGCCATCATCTCGCTGGCCACGCCGCTGCACATGAACGTGCTCGGTGCGGTGCTGATCCTGGTGTTCGGCTTCCTGTTCGCCACCGTGTCCTCGCGCCTGACCGGCGAGATCGGCTCGTCGTCGAACCCGATCTCGGGCATGGCGGTGGCGACCCTGCTGTTCACTTGCCTGATCTTCCTGGTGATGGGCTGGACCGGCGGCCAGTATTATGTGACCGCGCTGTCGGTCGGCGCCATCGTCTGCATCGCCGCAAGCAATGCCGGCACCACCTCGCAAGACCTCAAGACCGGCTACCTGGTCGGCTCGACGCCGCGCATGCAGCAGTATGCGATCCTGTGCGGCGCCTTCGCCTCGGCCCTGATCCTGGGACCGATCCTGCTCAAGCTGAACGAAGCCGGCACCGTCTACGTGCCGGCGGCGCAGGTGGCGCCTGGCCTCACGGTCGACGCCACGACATTGACCGACACCGCGCAGCTGCAGGGGCCACAGGCCAAGGACGACCCCAACACCTACAAGGTCTGGCACAAGACGGACACGGTGGGCGGCCCGGCCGGCAAATACTTCGTCGACGCCGCGGGCAAGGTGGCATACCTGGTCGATCCGGGCATCAACGGCCACCACAGCACGCGTCCGGACGGCACCGAGGTCAAGAAATACGATGCGCCGAAGGCGGTGCTGATGTCCTACATCATCAAGGGCATCCTGGACCAGGAACTGCCATGGACCCTGGTGCTGTTCGGCGTGATGATCGCGATCGTGCTGGAGATGGCGGGCATCGCCTCGCTGGCCTTCTCGGTCGGCGTCTACCTGCCTCTGGTGGCGACCCTGCCGATCGCGATCGGCGGCACCGTGCGCTGGCTGGCCGATCGCCGCAACAACAAGCTGCCGCAGAATGCGCACCTGAACGAAGAAGAGCGCCAGGCGGCGGGCGACCGCAGCGCGGGCGTGCTGCTGGCCTCGGGCTATATCGCCGGCGGCGCGCTGGCGGGCATCATCATCGCCATCACGGCCGGTGTCTTCACCGACTTCGACGCCGCGATCGGTGCCTGGGCCCAGGCCTCGAACCCGTTCTTCGAAGGAGCGAGCGCGAACTGGCTGAGCATGATTCCGTATGGCGCGATCGTGCTGCTGCTGTGGTGGGTGGCGCGCGAGAAGGCGAAACAGGCCTGAGCGCAAACGACAACGCCGGCTTCGAGCCGGCGTTGTCGTTTGACGGGATGTGGTTCAGACGTGGGCCAGATCGTGCTGGCGGATCGCGCTGTCGATCCAGTCGCCGGTATGGCTGAAGCGGTAGCCGAGCTCCGTTGCGCGGCCGGTGTCGAGCATCAGCGGCGTGAGCAGGTCGAACGGCGATGGACTGCCTGCAGCGACCTTGCGCGTGCGCGCCGCGACGCCCAGCGCCGCCGCCACGCAGCCATGGAGCTCGTAGGCCGACAGCGCGCCGTCGGCCGCCGCGTTCACCGGCCCCGTGAAGTCCTGGGCGCCGGCCCATGCGAGGAAGTCGGCCGCCTCGCGCGCCTCGAGGAAGGAGGTGCGCGCCTTCGCGTTCGTGTAATGCAGGACGACGCCCTGGCGCACCAGGTCGACGTAGTGGGCCAGGCGGCCGGTGAAATCGTCCGGGCCGCCCAGCACGTGGCCCAGGCGCACGGTCGCCACCGGCATGCTGCCGGCGCGGTACAGATAGGCTTCGGCCTGCACCTTGCCGGCGACATAGCTGTCGACCGCGTGCGCCGGATCGTGCCATGGATAGGCGGTATCGATCGGCTGGGCGTCGACGTGCAGCGACTCTTCGTCGAAGGCTTGCGACTGCGGCTCCAGTGCGCGGTAGACGTCGATGGTCGAGGTCATGACGTAGCGGCCGACATTGCCGCCGAAGACGCGGCTCGAGATGGCGGCGTCCAGCGGCGAATAGCACATCTGGTCATAGATGATGTCGAACTTCAGGCCGGCAAAGGCGGCGCGCATGGCGTGCTCGTTGCGGCGGTCGACGCGCACCCGGGTAATGCGCTGGCCGAAAGGATCCCGTGCGTAGCCGCGGGTGGCGATGGTGACGTGGTGGCCGGCCCGGACCAGGCGCTGCACCAGCAGCTTGCCGAAAAACCGGGTTCCACCGATCACGAGAATATTCTTGGGCATGGTGTTTCCTTGTGTGATCACTACTATTTTCCTCGGAGCAGTACAATTCATCAAACGAGAAAAATTCGTTACAATGAATAAGAAAAACTTAGCCATGAGGTCCATGTGAAAGCCTTGCGCAGCCTGTCCGGCCTGATCGACTTCGAGTGCGCCGCGCGCTGGGGCAGTTTCAAGCTGGCCGCGCACGAGTTGCACAAGACCCCGGCCGCGGTCAGCCTCCAGGTCAAGCAGCTGGAAGAGAATGTCGGTTTCGCGTTGTTCGTGCGGCATCCGCGCCACATCGCGTTGACGGAGAAGGGACAGGAGCTGGCGATCGCCACCGCCCGCATGCTGGGCGAGTTGCGCGCCAAGGTCACCGCCTTGCAGAGCGGCGACGAAGAGGCGGTGCTGCGCATCGCCACTACCCACTCGTTCGCGATCAAGTGGCTGGTGCCGCGCATGCACCGTTTCACGAAACTGTATCCGGAACTCGACATCCGGCTCGACTCGAACGACGCGCCGGTCGACCTGCAGGCCGACAGCACCGACGTCGCGATCCGCTATGGTCCGGTCACGGACGGCGATCCGACGGTGCTGTTTCGCGAGCGGCTGGTGCCGGCCTACAGTCCCGAGCTGCTGGCGCCGGGCCAGGCCGCGCTGACGCTGGGCGACCTGGATGAGCATCGCCTGTTGATCGTGCACTCGCCCGAAGCTTGGCTGCAGCTGCTCAACGAAAACCGCGCGCTCAAAGGGGACTACGATTTCTCGCGCGCCTACAGCCATTGGGGCGTGCTGGTGCAGGCGGCGGTAGCGGGGCAGGGCGTGGCCCTGGTGCCCTACGGGATCGCATTCCAGGACATCGCCTCGGGCGCATTGCGCCTGATTCCCTGCCGCAGCGTGCCGTTCGCGAACGGCTACCGTTTTCTCGCCAACCCGCACAAGGAACACATGCTCAAGGTGCGGCGTTTCCGCGAATGGATGGTGGCCGAGATGGCGGCCATGAGCGCGCATCTCGATTACCGGTAAGCGGCCAGGCATGAAAAACGGCGGCCCGAAGGCCGCCGTTTTCAGTTGAAGCGGACGCGCTTACTTCACGCCGTGCATCAGCTTCTGGATCACCGGCGCCAGCAGCAGCAGCAGCACGCCGCCGCCCAGCAGCGACCAGAAGCCGAAGCTGTAGCCGCCCAGTGCCGAGGCCACCGACATGCCCGACTCGCCCGAGACGTGCGAGGCGAAGATGCCCGACAGGTTGTTGCCGATGCCGGTCGACAGGAACCAGCCGCCCATGCCCAGGCCCACGAGGCGGGTCGGGGCCAGCTTGGTCACCATCGACAGGCCGATCGGCGACAGGCACAGCTCACCGATCGACTGGATCACGTAGACCGCGAACAAGGTCCAGAACGGGATCTTGCCGTTGTCGTTGATCAGCTGCGACAGCGCGTACATCAAGAGGCCGAAGGCCAGCGCGTTGAACACCAGGCCGAGACCGAACTTGCGCGGGATCGACGGGTTCGCGTTGCGCTTGCCCAGCATCACCCAGACCGCGGCGATGATCGGCGCGAACACGATGATGGCGACCGAGTTCACCGACTGGAACCAGGCGACCGGGAAGATCCAGCCGCCGAAGTCGCGGTCGACGATATTATCGGCCAGGAAGGTGAACGAGCTGCCGGCCTGCTCGAAGAAGCACCAGAACAGGATGTTGAAGAAGAAGATGATCATCATGGCCCAGGTCTTGTCGCGCGCAACCTTGCCTTCGCGGATGCCTTCGATGACCAGCATCGCGGCCAGGCCGACGAACAGGATGGTCAGGAGGACCTGCAGGTTGTTGGCGCCGGCCTGCAGCAGCAGGTACATGACCGGGATGACGACCAGCGCGCCGACGACCGTGAAGATCAGGCGCTTCGGATTGGCCAGGTCGCCGATCGGCGCGCCGATGCCCTTCAGGGACTTGCGGCCGATGTAGAACCAGACCAGCGAGATCAGCATGCCGATGCCCGAGGCCAGGAACACGATTTTGTACGACGGCATGGCCTGGGTGCCGAACACTTTCTCGGCCAGGATCTGGGTCAGGATCGGCGCGAAGAAGGCGCCGACGTTGATGCCCATGTAGAAGATGGTGAAGCCGGAATCGCGGCGGGTATCGTTCAGCGCATACAGCTGGCCGACCATGGTCGAGATGTTCGGTTTGAACAGGCCGTTGCCGACGATGATGGTCGCCAGGCCCAGCTTGAAGACGTCATGGTTCGGGATCGAAATCATGAACAGGCCGGCGGCCATGAAGATCGCGCCGACGAGGATCGAGCGCTGGTAGCCGATGATGCGGTCGGCGACATAGCCGCCGAAGACGGCGCCGGCATACACCAGCGCAAGGTAGGAACCGTAGGTGAGGTTGGCGTCGGCCTGGCCGGCCGCGTCGCCGCCGTAGAATTGGGCGACGATGTAAAGGACCAGTGCCCAACGAATGCCGTAGAAAGCGAAGCGCTCCCAGAATTCGGTCATGAACAGCATCCACAGCGGTGCTGGGTGGCCCATGATCTGCTTGAATTCTGGAAGAGGTCGGCTGGCGGGTGTAGTAGCTGCACCGCTCATGCGGTTCCTCCCGAAAATGTAATGACTGAGTAATAGTTATATGGAGCGGTTCGAAGGTCGAACATTCCAATAGGCACGCATTCTAGTGCATATTCTTCATCACAAGAAAACTTTTTCCAGATGTGTTAATACGGTTCGAAGATGGTGCACTGCACCCTGCCAGACTCACGGTTTTGGGGCATGCACGGGCCACAAACTGCAGCGGTTTGGCGTATATTGCTGTAAAGGCTGTAACGTTTCTTAGAAGAGAAGAGGAAAACAGGATCATGACCCACGAAGTAGTCGATACACTCGTTTCACCTGAAAGCCTGCAACTGGTCGATACCCTGATTTCGCCCCAAGGACGGCTGGAAGTCCTGTCGAAGGCAGAAGTAGCCAAGCTGCTCGAAACCGGCAAGGCCGGCCTGTACGACGTCTTCCGCAAATGCGCGCTGGCGGTGCTGAACACCGGCAGCGACATCGACGACGGCAAGGAGCTGCTGGAGCGCTATGCGTCCTTCGACATCAGCATCCTGCAGCGCGAGCGCGGCATCAAGCTCGACATCCGCAATGCGCCGGGCAATGCCTTCGTCGACGGCAAGATGATCCGCGGCATCCACGAGCACCTGTTCTCGGTGCTGCGCGATATCGTGTTCGTGAACTTCGACGTCACCGACAACCCCAAATTCGACCTGACCCGCAGCGAGGGCATTACCGACGCCGTCTTCCACATCCTGCGCAACGCGAACGTGCTGCAGCCGCAGCGCAATCCGAATCTGGTAGTGTGCTGGGGCGGCCACTCGATCAGCCGCATCGAATACAACTACACCAAGAAGGTCGGCTATGCGCTGGGCCTGCGCGAGATGGATATCTGCACCGGTTGCGGACCGGGCGCCATGAAAGGCCCGATGAAGGGCGCCACCATCGGCCACTCCAAGCAGCGCCTCGGCAGCGGGCGTTACCTCGGTATCTCGGAGCCGGGCATCATCGCGGCCGAATCGCCGAACCCGATCGTCAACGACCTGGTGATCATGCCGGACATCGAAAAGCGCCTGGAGGCCTTCGTGCGCACCGGCCACGGCATCGTCGTGTTCCCTGGCGGCGCCGGCACCGCCGAGGAGATCCTGTACATCCTGGGCATCCTGCTCCATCCGGACAATGCCGAGATCCCGTTCCCGCTGGTGTTTACGGGACCGGCCTCCGCGCGCGACTACTTCACCCAGATCGACCAGTTCATCGGCGTTACCCTGGGCGAGGAGGCGCAGCGGCGCTACCAGATCATCATCGACGACCCCGACGCGGTGGCGCGCGCGATGCAGGCCGGCGTGCAGGAGGTGCGCGCTTTCCGCAAGGCGAACAGCGACGCCTATTACTACAATTGGCGGCTCAAGATCGACCACGAGTTCCAGAAGCCGTTCAGGCCGACGCACGAGAACATGCGCAACCTGGACCTGCACCGCGGCATTCCGACGCACCTGCTGGCGGCGAACCTGCGCCGCGCCTTCTCGGGCGTGGTGGCGGGGAATGTGAAGGAAGAGGGGATCCGCGCGATCGAGAAGTACGGCAAGTACGAGATTCAAGGAGAGGCGGAGATCATGGGGCCGATGGATGCGCTGCTGGCGTCGTTCGTCGAGCAGAGCCGCATGAAGTTGCCGGGCAAGGCGTATACGCCTTGCTATACGATCGTCCAGTAACGCGTCACCGGGCTGCGTCATCTCGCACGTCGTCCCCGCCCTCGCGGGGACGACGTGCGAGGGGCTCCGGCCGTAGTGTCAAAGCGCCAGTCGATCGACGAAAAAAAGCCGCCTTTCGGCGGCTTTCGTCTATCAGTCTTCCTTGCGCAAGTGCGGGAACAGCAGCACGTCGCGAATATTCGGCGAGTCGGTGATCAGCATCATCAGGCGGTCGATGCCGATGCCGCAGCCGCCGGCCGGCGGCATGCCGTGTTCGAGCGCGCGGATGTAGTCGGCGTCGTAGAACATCGCCTCGTCGTCGCCCGCATCCTTGGCGGCCACCTGGGCCAGGAAGCGTGCGGCCTGGTCTTCAGGGTCGTTCAGCTCCGAGAAGCCGTTGGCGATCTCGCGGCCCACCATGAACAGTTCGAAGCGCTCGGTCACGCCTTCACGGGTGTCCGAAGCGCGCGCCAGCGGCGAGACTTCGGCCGGATAGTCGACGATGAAGGTCGGCTCCCACAGCAGCGCTTCGGCGGTCTCTTCGAACAGCGCCAGTTGCAGCGCGCCCAGGCCGGCGGTGGCGAACGGCTTGACGCCGAACTTGGTCTTCAGTTCGGTCTTGATGAACTCGGCGTCGTTCAGCTGTTCCGGCGTATAGCCCGGCGCGTACTTGTCGATCGCCTCAACGATGGTCAGGCGCTGGAACGGCTTCGACAGGTCCAGCTCACGGCCGCCGTAGCTCAGCACTGCGCTGCCCTGGGCGTCGATCGCGGCCTGGCGGATCACCTGCTCGGTGAAGTCCATGATCCACTTGTAGTCGGTATAGGCCGCATAGAATTCCATCATCGTGAATTCCGGGTTGTGACGGACCGACACGCCTTCGTTGCGGAAGTTGCGGTTGATCTCGAACACGCGGTCGAAGCCGCCCACCACCAGGCGCTTCAGGTACAGTTCCGGCGCGATGCGCAGGTACATTTCCATGTCCAGCGCATTGTGGTGGGTGATGAAGGGCTTGGCCGCGGCGCCGCCCGGGATCGGGTGCAGCATCGGGGTCTCGACTTCCATGAAGCCGTTCTTTTCCATGAAGCGGCGCATCGACGACATCGCGGCGGTACGCGCCTTGAAAGTGCGGCGCGTCTCTTCGTTCATGATCAGGTCGACGTAGCGCTGGCGGTACTTGGTCTCCTGGTCGGCCAGGCCGTGGAATTTGTCCGGCAGCGGGCGGATCGCCTTGGTGATCAGGCGCAGCGCGGTCACCTTGACGGTCAGTTCGTCGGTCTTGGTCTTGAACAGCGTACCCTCGACGCCCAGGATGTCGCCCAGGTCGTAGCTGCGCAGCGCTTCCATCGCTTCTTCGCCGGCGTTGTCGAGCGCGATATAGACCTGGATGCGGCCCGATGCGGCCGGGCCGGAACTATCCTGCAGGGTGGCGAAGGCGGCTTTCTTGCCCGCTTCGCGGCGCAGCATCATGCGGCCGGCCAGCTTGACGGCGACCGGTTCGGCTTCCAGCTCTTCGCGGGTCTTGCCGCCATAGGTTTCGACCAGGTCGGCCGCCTTGTGCTGCGGGACGAAGTCGTTCGGGAAGGCGACGCCTTTTTCGCGGATCGCACCCAGCTTGGCGCGGCGCTCGGCCATGATCTTGTTCTCGTCGGCCGCCAGCAGCGGGGCCTGTTCTTGGTTTTCGGTGTTCATATTATGGTGTTCTAGTCTTGGTTGATTCAGGCCAGCAGGGTCTCAACGTCCAGCTGCGTGAAATCGTTGACGACGGCGATGACGTTGTCGAACTCGGCGAACGCTTCGGCCGGCAGGGTGGTGGTGAGCACCACCGCGCGCATGCCGGCGCGGCGCGCCGCTTCCACGCCCAACGGCGCGTCCTCGAACACGATGCACCCGGCCGGCATCGTCTCGCAGCGGTCGGCCGCCTTCAGGAAGACGTCCGGATGCGGCTTGCCGCGCGGGACCTCGACCGTGCCGACCACCACCGCGTCGAAGCGGGGACGCAAGTCCATTTCGTCGAGGATGAAGCGCGCGCTGCCCGGCGAGGCCGAGGTGGCCACCGCCAGCTTCCAGCCCCGGGCGCGGCCGGCCTCGATGAAGTCGTCGAAGCCAGGGATGGTCGCGCGGTGCGGGCCGTACAGTTCGCGGTACAGCTCTTCCTTCTCGTGGTTCAGCGTCGCCAGCTCGTCGTCGGTGAGGTCTTCGCGGATGTAGTGGCGCAGGATTTCCTTGCCCTGGCGGCCGGCCGTGTCGCGAAAAAAGGCATCGGGTTCGATGACTTTCCCGCGCCGTGCGAAGAAGGTGATCCACGCCTTGGTGTGGAAGTCCATATTGTCGACGATGGTGCCATCCATGTCGAAGATCAGCGCGCGGGCGGGAGTGGTCATCGGGGCTCTACCTTATTAAACGTTCTGCTTGAGGGATGCGGAGATGAAATCGTCCAGATCGCCGTCGAGCACGTTCTTGGTATTGCCCGTTTCGAAGCCAGTACGCAAGTCCTTGATGCGCGACTGGTCGAGCACGTAGGAGCGGATCTGGTGGCCCCAGCCGACGTCGGTCTTGGAGTCTTCCAGTTTCTGCTGCTCGCTCATGCGGTTACGCAGTTCGAGCTCGTACAGCTTCGCACGCAGCATGTCCCAGGCCTCGGCCTTGTTGCGGTGCTGCGATCGGTCATTCTGGCACTGGACCACGATACCCGATGGGCCGTGCGTCAGGCGCACCGCAGAATCGGTCTTGTTGATGTGCTGACCGCCGGCGCCCGATGCGCGGTAGGTGTCGATGCGCACGTCGGCCGGGTTGATCTCGATCTCGATCGAGTCATCCACTTCCGGATACACGAACAGCGAGGTAAACGAGGTATGGCGGCCGTTGGCCGAGTCGAACGGCGACTTGCGCACCAGGCGGTGCACGCCGGTCTCGGTGCGCAGGTGGCCATACGCATACTCGCCGTCGACCTTGATGGTGGCGGTCTTGATGCCCGCGACCTCGCCCTCGGACTGTTCGAGGATCTCGGCCTTGAAGCCCTTGCGTTCGCAGTAGCGCAGGTATTGACGCAGCAGCATCGAGGCCCAGTCCTGGGCTTCGGTGCCGCCGGCGCCGGCCTGGATGTCGATGAAGCAGTTCGCGTGGTCCATCGGATTGCTGAACATGCGGCGAAATTCCATCGCCTCGATGACCTTCTGCACTTCATCCAGGTCGCCGGACACGGCTTCGATGGTGTCGTCGTCGCCTTCTTCGCGCGCCATGTCGAACAGGTCGCGCGCGTCGGCCAGGTCAGCCTTGGCTTTCTCGAGCACGAGGACGACGCCTTCCAGCGCCTTCTTCTCTTTGCCCATTTCCTGGGCTTTCTTCGGGTCGTTCCAGATCGATGGATCTTCCATCTCCTGGTTGACCTGTTCTAGTTTCTCCGACTTCTTATCGAAGTCAAAGATACCTCCGAAGTTCGGCCTCACGACCGGTCAGGTCGTTCAGCAGGGCGGAAATGGCGTTGATGCGTTCGGCTTCCATGGTCTCGGCAGTCTCATTAGTTGGTTGAATCGAACCGGGGATTATACCCGACGTGGCCGTATGGATTGCCACGGTCGTGGCCACTGCCGTATCATCGGCCCCGTCTTGTTTCCAGAACTTCTCATGAATTCCTCCCTGCGTTACCAAATTGGCATGGCCTTCGCGCCGCTGCTGCTCATCCTTCCAGTCCACGCCGCCCCGGCCCCGAGCGGTTCGACCGCCGTGCTGGCCGTGCTCGAGACGTCCGACCTGCACTCGAACGTGGTCGGCTACGACTACTACAAGCTGGCGCCGGACGCCTCGATCGGCTTCGACCGCACCGCCACGCTGGTCAAGCAGGCGCGCAAGGAATTCGCCAACACGCTGTTGCTCGACAATGGCGACACGATCCAGGGCACGGCCTTCGCCGACTACCAGGCGCTCGTGAAACCGCCGAGCTGCGAGCAGGTCCTGGGCATCTACAAGATCATGAACGCGCTCGGCTACGAGGGCGGCACGATGGGCAACCACGAGTTCAACTACGGCCTGCCATTCCTGAACCAGATCACCGGCAGCAGCTTCAAGGTCAAGGACGTCGCGCCGCAGGCCAAGCCTTGCGCCGGCCCGAACTTCCCTATCGTGCTGGCCAATATCCACAGCCTGCAGACGAACCAGCCGCTGTTCGCGCCCTACAAGATCATCGACAAGAAGATCGTCGCCACCGGCAAGGACGGCAAACGGGTCGAGAGCACGGTCAAGGTGGGCATCATCGGCTTCACGCCGCCCGAGATCATGGCCTGGGACAAGCGCTGGCTCGAGGGGCGCGTCAAGCCGGTCGACATCAAGGCCAGCGCCGAGCGCTACATCCCCGAGATGCGCAAGAAGGGCGCCGAGCTGGTGGTGGTGCTGGGCCATTCGGGCCTCGACGACGCCGCCTATTCGCCGAAGATGGAACATACCAACTGGCACCTGGCCAAGGTGCCGGGCGTCGACGTGGTGCTGATGGGCCATTCGCACCAGCTGTTCCCGAACAAGGACAGCAGCGTGCCCCAGTTCAACCTGCCGGGCGTGGACAAGGCGCGCGGCCTGGTGCACGGCGTGCCGGCCGTGATGCCGAGCCAGTGGGGCAAGCATCTGGGCGTGGTCCAGCTTCACCTGGTATCAAGCGGCAAGCGCTGGACGGTCGAGAAGGACAAGACCGTGGTCGAGGCGCGTTCGACCCAGATCGGGCCGAAGACCTTCGTCGAGCCGGATGCGGAAGTGACGGCGCTGGTGCGCGCCGAGCACGAGGCGACCATCGCCTACGTCAAGACGCCGGTCGGCCGTTCGGCGTTCCGCATGACGACCTATTTCGCCGACGTCGGCGATCCATCGGCACTGGAAGTGGTCAACCGCGCCCAGGCCGGGTATGCCCGCAAGTACGTCGAGGCCAACCTGCCGCAGTACGCCAGGCTGCCGGTGCTGTCGGTGACGGCGCCATTCAAGGCCGGCTTCCCGACCGTGGCCGATTACACCGACGTGCCGGCCGGCGACCTGGCATTGAATAATGCGGCCGACCTGTACCTGTTCCCGAATTCGCTGTATGTGGTCAAGGTCGACGGCGCGGGCCTGAAGGCGTGGCTGGAAACGGCGGCGGGGCGCTTCAACACCATCGATCCTGCGAAGCTGGAGGCGCAGGAGCTGGTCAACAGCCGCTTCCCGAGCTTTAATTTCGACACCATCACTTCGCCCGACGTCAGCTATGAGATCGACGTGACGCGCGCGCCGGGTGACCGTATCCGCAAGCTGTCGTATCAGGGCAAGCCGGTCGAGCCAAAGCAGGAATTCCTGGTGGCGACCAATAACTACCGCGCCAGCGGCGGCGGCGGCTTCCCGGGCCTGGATGGCAGCAATGTGGTGCTGGCCTCTCCCGACAATAACCGCGACATCCTGATCGACTACATCCGCGGCGCGAAGGAATTGAGCCGCAAGACCCAGGGCGCGGCGCGCAGCTGGCGCTTTGCCCAGGTGAAGACTGCCGGACCCGTGGTGTTCCATTCGGCGCCGGACCTGGTCGCGCTGGCCCGGGAGGCGGGGATCGACAACGTCAGCCAGTTGAAGGCCGACGATGGTAGTGGCAAGGGCACCGCGCTGTATGCGGTGGACCTGTCGAAGTAGGTGAATCAAAAAACGCCGGCGATTGTGCCGGCGTTTTTCTTAGTGCAGCTGCTTTTTCTCCGCCTGCACCAGCACGAACGGGCTCACAACCGACGCCCACAAGACCTCATCCGCCTCCAGCCAGCCCTGCGCCTGCGCGTCGCTGACCTTGGCCACGCTGCCTTCGTTCATCCAGCGCGCCACACTTTCGCGGTCGTCGTGGGCTACGCGCAGGGCGACGTCGATCAGGTCCAATGCTTCGCTGACCCAGATCACCGAGCCACTGGCGAAGTGGCGTTGCAGCTCGCTCCATTTGATGCGGCCGGTCTCGCGGTTGATCTTGTCGTGCAGTTCGGTGTCTTTCTCGGGTTTGGTTTTCATCGTGAATCTGTTCAAAGAATCTCGACCGCAGGATGCGGCGAACCCGCCCATGTTAACCGATAGGTCTGCGCCTTGCGTACATTGCCGACCAGCGCTGGCCGAAAGCACGCCAGGCAGGTGCCGCCTGGGTGCCGCACGCTGGGGTAGATGACCCCCATCGACCCACCCTCGAGCAACTCGCTCGCCAGCGCCTGCGAAGCGACGTAGCTGCCCGGGTCGAGACAGTCCTCGTAGGCAACGATGCCGCGCACGTCATGGAAGCTGGCGCTGAAATCGGCCAGCAGGCACTGGTAGGTGACGCTGTCGTCGAAGCGGTCGATCTCGGCGTATTCCACCGTCTTGTGGAAGATCACCTCGGCCAGCGAGGTGTCGGCGTCGAAGCCGCAATACCAGGCGCCGCGGTCGCCGTCGTTGAAGCGGCTGCCCTCGGGCCGCGCATAGGTAAAGGCGGCATTGATGATGCGGAAGTTCGGCACGCCGAACACGAGTTCGTCCACGCCGATGCCCGGCAACAGCCCGGATTCGCCGCGCAGGCGATCGTTGGTGGCGTTATCGAGGTCGAACAGGTCGCGCAGCACGTCGTCGCCCTCGGCCAGCGGCGCCAGCACCGAGTCTTCCATGTCGGCGAAGCGCGAGGGGATCAGGCGACAGGTGTCGTTCTGGCGCAGGGGCGTCAGCCGTGGCCGCAGATTACCCATCGATCACAGGCCGCCGCGGCGGGCGTCGAGCAGGCGGCGCACGCTCTGCATCGCGAGCAGGCCGCCGCCGAGCATGAAGGCGAGCGGCGTGCGGCCGGCGAAAATGGGGTTGGTATTGGGCAGCTGGATCCATTCGTCGGCCAGCTTGTCGCCATACAGGATGTGCAGGCTTTTATAGATGCCGAGCAGGTAGGAGATGCGGGTGATGCGGTCGACTTCGAGCAGCCGGTCGGGGTTCTTTTTCCAGTCGTAGAACGCCGAGGACGACAGGCCGCCGAGCAGTTCGCGCGCATCCTCGTCGCGCAGGTTCCAGGAGGCAGCGAGGCGGAAGAAACCCTTCAGGGCCGATTGCGACAAGCGCGCGCGCTCGGCCCGCGAATTGAGGTCGACCAGCGTCGCCGGTTCGAAGCGGCTCTTGGGATAGGCATAGGCCAGGCTCATGATTCCTCCGTTCTTGGAGTATTTATACTCCGTTTCAGGGTAGTGTGCAAGGGGCGGTTGTCAAGCGGGCCGCCCCATGACAGAATCGCTCAATTGCCAAACAGCAAAGTTTTCATCCTACTGTATGCGCCTCAGTTCGCTATCCCTGATCGTCGTCTGCCTCGTCGCCGCCATTGCCGCCGGCCGTGCGCGAGTGTCGCATGACGACTTGCGCAACCAGGTGATGGCGCACGAGCGCGCTTTCGCCGCCACCATGGCGGCGCGCGATTTCGAGGGTTTTGGGCATTACCTGTCGCAAGAGGCGGTGTTCATGGCGGGCGACGATGCCCAACGCGGCAAGGACGCGGTGCTGAAAGCCTGGCGCCGCTATTACGACGGCCAGCAGCCGCCGTTCTCGTGGGAGCCGGAGCAGGTGGAAGTGGTCGAGTCGGGCACGTTGGCATACAGCACCGGGCCGATCCGCGATGCGGTGGGCCGCCGCATCGGCAGCTTCAACACGGTCTGGCGGCTGGAAGCGCCGGGGAGATGGGCGGTCGTGTTCGACCGCGGGTGCGACTGCAGGAGCCAGGCGCACTGACACGACATCATGCGCTGTGCGGCGCCGTGCCCGTGATGGGAAACACGCGGTCATACGCCAGGTTGAACAGGAAGCCATACACCAGGTAGAACGTCACGATGGCCAGGTCCATCAGCAACGCCGCCCAGAGGCCGATGCCCAGGTACCAGGCAATCAGCGGGATCAGCATCGCGACCAGCCCCGCCTCGAACAGGAATGTATGCGCGACCCGGATCGCCATCGTCTTGTCGATGCTGCCGCGCAGGCGCAGCATGGCCCGGTCGAATCCCATATTGAATGCGAAGTTCCAGACGGTGGCGATGGTGGCGGAGGCGACGCCGATCACGCCCATGTGGTCGACCGGCTGGTCGAACAGCGCGGCCGATCCCGGGATGAAAATGGCAAGGGCGACGGCCTCGAACAGGAGCGCGTGCCGAACGCGGTCGCGGAAAGTACGCATACAAAACAACCTATGTGAAGACGTGGGGGCAGCATCATGGCACACACGATAAATATATGCACAGAGGAAAATTCGAGGCATCATGCCTCAAATATGAAACACACCAATTGGGATGACTTGCGCCTGCTGCTGTTGATCGTGCAGGAAGGCGCCCTGCGCAGTGCGGCGCGCAAGGCCGGCCTGAGTCCGGCGACGCTGTCGCGCCGGCTCGACGACCTCGAAGAAGCGCTCGGACAAAAGGTGGTCGAACGATTCCAGGGTGGTTGCGTGCCGACCGCCTTCGGCGCCGACATCATCGCCTGGGCCGGCCAGATGGGCGAGATCGCGCTGGAAATTGAGCGCACTCGCGACCGGCAGGACGCGCATGCGGCCTCGGGCATCGTGCGCATCAATACCGATGAGTGGCTGTCGTATTTCCTGACGACCCGCTTCGCGCGCTTCCACGATCAATATCCCAACGTCGAGATCGAGATCGTGACCTCGCACCGGCCGTACAGCCTGGCGCGGCGCGAAGCGGATATCGCGATCCGGCCATTCCGGCCCGAACAGCTCGATCTGGTCACGCGCCGCGTCGGCACCTTGTCATTTGGCCTGTACTGCAGCCGAGAGGTGGCGGCGGTCCATGCGCCCGCGCTGGCGAAGCGCGACTGGGCCAGCCTGCCATTCGTCGGCTTCGACGAGCCGCGCGCGGAATTCCAGTCCGACCGCTGGCTGCGCGCGCTGCCTGGCGCACCAGCACCGTGGATACGATGCAGTTACGGGCTCGGGATCCTGGATGGCGTGGCGCATGGCGCCGGACTTGGCGTGCTGGCGACGTTTCTCGCCACCGACCAGGAAAACCTAGTCGCCGCGATCCCCCATATTCCCGAGCTGGATCAAGATATCTGGCTGTCGATGCACAGTAGCCTGCGCACGAGCGCGCGTATCCGGGCGGTGGTGGATTTTATGGGAGAGGTGTTCAGCGAGTATCGGCAAGCCGGCGGCTGATAAAGGACTGAAATTGTGCGGGTCGGCGCGGTGGTGCTGGCCGACCCGGAGATTTGCTCTGGCACGCGGGCGCGCGCCTGGCTCGCCTAGTCCGCGCCCAGTCCCGCGGCGATGGCCGCATCGGCGCCGGCGCCGGCGCTGAGTACCCAGCCCATCATCAACAGGTAGAACATCAGCAGCGTGAACAGCACCGACACGCGGCGCGCGTTGATGCCTTCGAACAGCGGCTTCTTGTTATAGGCGACGCCGACGAAGTAGGCGCCGAACACGGTGGCCATATAGTGCACCGCGCCGAAGGTCTCGCCCAGCTCGCCCTTGCGTGGATGGTCGACCAGCAGGTGCGACAGGATCACCAGGACCAGGTAAGGCACCGAGGCGGCCAGCGGCGGCAGGTACAGGCCGAAGCGCTCGACGAAGTCGCGGATCGCCGGACGCTTGCGGGCCAGCAGCGGCAGGAACAGGTTGTGGATCAGGCCCGTGATGACGATGATCTTCAGCAGCACCGCCTTGTGCAGGCTTTCTTCGCCGAAGCCCAGGTTGTGCAGATTGGTTTCGGCCTGGCGGTTATTTTGCAGGAACCATTCCGGCGACTGGATCTGCAGGACGCGCTGGAACCAGCTGACTTCTTCCAGCGCGGCCAGGGCGACCAGGCCGGTCAGGCCCGCCAGCACCAGCACGCCGAGATTGAACCCCTCGGTATTGTAACGGTCGATCGCGACGTAGCCGAGCAGGCCGGACGTCAGGGAAAATGCCAGGAACTGCATCCATTCGACGATGCCGTCTTCCACCAGCAGGCGCGACAGTTCATGCGGATTGTTGGCCCAGATCAGGGCCAGCAGCAGGCAGAATGCGTTGATGATGGTGGCCGAGATGATCACCGGATGCTTGTACCATTTGTTATCTACCACTAAATTACTCCTTCAAAGACGAAAAATGTTCGGTCGCCAGCGGCTGCAGCCCTGGGGCTGACCCCGGCGTTGGGACCGGATCGGGTTCAGCTTCCTGCCGGCGGTCGGAAGCGCGGCGTCCGGTGCGGCGCAGCGCGGCGGCCAGCAGGGCGGCCACGGCCCAGGCCCACAGCAGCGGGTCGATCAGGGCATCCCACAGATTGCCGGTCGGCAGGCGCAGCAGGGCGAAGAGGGCGAGCGCGCCCAGCAGGCTCGCCGCCGGCCCGCGCGCATGGCCACGCACGATGGCCAGCACGCAGACGATGGCGGCAGCGATGCCGAGCAGTGGCGCGGCGGCCTGGCCGAAGCCGGCATAGTAAAAGCCGCGCGCGAGGAAACCGACGGCGTCGAGATACAGCAGGGCGCCGCTGACGACCAGCACGCCGGCCAGCGCCTGCGGCATGACCTGGCTGCGGCGGATGCCGTTCCAGCGCTCGGCCAGGCGCAGCAGGCAGCAGCCGACCAGCAGTCCGCTCGGGTACTGGAAGGCCAGGCCCAGCCACCAGGCCGGCGACAGTTCGCCCGGCAGGGCCATCGCTGCCAGCGATAGCGCCATCACTGAAGCCAGCGCCACGCGCGACATCGGCGCCGAGCGGCGGCACAGCGCGCACACCAGGGTGGCGAGGACGATGGCCCAGCCCAGGCGGCCGTAGAGGATTTGCGTCGAGAGATCCGGCAGGTTCATCAAATGGTCCCTCCGGCATTGATGCGATAGCGGTGGTGGGCGATCGCCTGGCGCTGCCAGGTGTAGGTCACGTGCAGTTCGTCGCCGACCTGCTGCAGGGTCGGATACGAGAATTCGTCGCCTGCCTGGCCCTTGGCGATGTCGGCCACCGTGCGCCAGGTGCGCATATCGTCGGAGATCGACAGGCGCAGCACGCTCCGCGCCGAGGCGTCGTCGGCGGCGTGATTGTGCAGCATCAGGAACTGGCCGCTGGACAGGCGAATGGCCGCCATCGAAGTATTGTGGTTGGGCAGGTCGAGCGCCGGCAGGTCTTGCCAGCTGGCGCCACCATCAAGGCTGGCGGCGTGCTGCATGCGGCGCGCTTCGCTGTCGTCGCGCAGCAGGGCGCGCACCTCGGTCTTCGACACCGCCACGATCGCCGGTTGCAGGGTCGAGGTGCTTCTCCCGATGCGCGCCAGCGAGGTCGGGTTGCCCTGGGCGTCGAACGCCATCAGCATCGGATATTTGTTGCCGATTTCAAAATAGACGGGTAGCCACCAGCCGCCGTCGCTCAGCGCCAGCGGCGAGGTGCGCACCAGCGCGCTGGTGTTGAATAGCGGCGAGGTCGGCAGCACGCGGCGTACGCGGAAGCTGGCGCCCTGGTCGGTTGAGACGATGTGGGCGATGCGCGACGCCGCCCAGCCGCCCAGGCCGGTGGCCACGACATACAGGTGGATCTTGCCGTCGCGGTCGGTCCAGGCGACCGGATTGCCGATGCGGCGCACGCCGAAACCGAGCGCGGCGCCGAGCGATTCACGGCTGGCGACCATCCACGGCGCACTCCAGGCGCCATTGGCCCAGGTCGAGGCGTACACCTTGACGTCGGGGCCGCTCTCGCGGCTGCCGGCCCACCAGAAGGCCAGCATGCGGTTGCCCGGCAGCGGCGTCATCGAGCTGGCGTGGGCCGACGGCATGCCATGCGGCGCCGGAATATGGGTGCTCGACAGTTCGGTGAGCGTGACCGCGCCGCCGTGCGTGGAGCCGGCCAGGCTTGGCTGGGCGGCGGCGTGGGCGCTGCGGCTCCAGCGCAGGCCCTCGGCGCCGAGCATGAGCAGCACGAGGAGCACACAGCCGAGCAAGACGAGATTGCGGGGGCGCGGCCGAGGGATCGGGGGATTCTCCATTCGCTTCCAGTAGAGGGAACCCAGCAGTTGCGACCTGCACCGGCGGGTTCGAGCATCGAAAGTCCCGGGGAGCGAGGATGTCGCTGCGGGATTGCCGACGCAATATGGCCGGCCAGCAAAGGCGCTATCGTACCGGAAAGCGGCGGAAAACACATCAGGCAGGGGCGTTAACTGGCTGAAATCGACGCCCAAAACCGCGTCATTGCACCCGCCTCGGCCGCCAAGCCAGGCAGATCATGGCAAGCTTGCCAAGTTATCGGCAATTTCTCGATAACAAGCCCGCAACTCAGCCTATACTTGCGTTTTCGACAGCCTGAGCTCCGCCGCATGCGTATCGTACCCGCATCGCTCATCCTGATCCTTGTTTTGCTCGGAGCTGGATGTGCGAACCAAAATCCCTATTTCGACTCCAACAAGCCGCATCACAGGCTTGAGGGGTTCGCCAACAACTATCCGAACAATCCCGCCTACCAGCGGCCGAAACTTGGCTTCTTCGAGGGCTGGGCGGCGCGCATCAGGAACTGGACCGAGGACGAAGCCGAGCGCGCCCCGAGCGCGCCGATCCCGACCGTGGCGCCCGATCTCGCCTTCATCCACGCCAATCGCGACACGCCGGCGCTGACCTGGATCGGCCATGCGACCTTCCTGTTCCAGACCGGTACCGGCGTCAACCTCCTGTTCGATCCGGTGTTCGACGAGCGCGCTTCTCCACTGTCCTTCGCCGGCCCGAAACGGCACCAGCCGCCGGGCGTGGCGATCGCCGACCTGCCGCGCATCGACGTCGTCCTGATCAGCCATTCGCACTATGACCACCTGTCGCGCGACTCGCTACGCCAGTTGTATCGCCAGGCCGGCGGACCGCCGCTGCTGGTGGCCCCGCTGGGCGTGGATCGCTGGCTGGAAAAGAACGTCACCGGCGGCGACCGCTCGCGCATCGTCAGGCTGGACTGGTGGGACAAGACCGTCTACCAGGGACTCGAGTTGCACCTGCTGCCGGTGCATCACTGGTCGGCGCGCTCGCTGTGGGACCGCAACGAGACCCTGTGGGGCGGCTTCGCGGTGACGCGGCCGGGGCATTCCTTCTTCTTCTCGGGCGATCTCGGTTACTCGAAGGACATCCAGGACATCGCGGCGCGCTTCGATGGCTTCGACCTGGCGGCGATCGGCATCGGCGCCTACCAGCCGGTCTGGTACCGCAATTCCCACGTCAGTCCGGACGAAGCGGTGCGCATCCACCGCGAGCTGCGCGTCAGGCGCAGCGTCGGCATGCACTGGGGAACGTATCCGATGGGACAGGAGCGGCTGGACCAGGCCGCGATCGACCTGGCCATCGCGCGCAAGGCGCAGGGCGTGGCCGATGACGAATTCTTCTCGATGAAGATCGGGGAGACGTATCGCTCGTCGGCCCCGCGCTGACGCTTAGGTTTGCGGCGCGCGCAGCGTCAGCTTGAGGATCTCGCCCGGCTGCCACAGCCGCATGCGCGGCCCCCAGCCGCCGGCGCCGCGGCTGATCACCAGCTGCATGTCGCCTTCGCGGTGCACCCCGACCAGGTGCGGGAATTCGCGCTTTACCAGGTAGCTGAACGGCCAGATCTGGCCGCCGTGGGTGTGCCCGGACAGCATCAGGCTCACGCCTTCGCGCGCCGCGCGTTCGACCAGGCCGGGCGCCGGGATATGCGCCAGCAGGATCGTGGCGCCCTGTGCGTGGCTCGGGATCGTGCGTCCTAACCCGGCGTAGATGTCGCCGCCGCCGCGCATGGCGCGGCCGATGTCGTCCAGTCCGGCCAGGTGCAGGCCGGGCGCGATCTCGACCCGCTCGTCGCGCAGCCATTTCACGCCGCCGGCGGAGAATTCCTCGATCGTGCCGCCGGCGTCGCCGTAGTATTCGTGGTTGCCGGTCACCGCCCACACGCCCAGCGGCGCGCGCAGGCGTTTGAGCACCGGCGCCAGCTGGTCGTCGTTGATCGGCTCGTCCTCGACCTGGTCGCCCAGCATCATGACCGCGGCCGGTTCCAACGCATTGATCTGGTCGACCCGCTTGCCGAGCCAGGCGGCGCGGCGCTGGGCGCCCAGGTGGGTGTCGCTGATCGCGACCAGGGTCATGCCGTCCAGTTCTTGCGGGAGGCCCACCAAGGTCAGTTCGTGTTCGACGATGCTGGGCGCGCGCACTGCCTGGAAGATGGCGAAGGCACTGACCGACACGCCGGCGATGGCGCCGGTTGCAAGAATCTTCGGCGCCCACTTGCGCAGCCACAGCCCGAAGCCGGTCAGCAAGTCAGCCAGCAGCAGGTACTGGGTCATGACGAACAGGATGCCGAGCCAGGTCATGGCGAACTGGCCCGGCCACCAGCGCCAGTCGAGGGCGGCGTCTCCCAGGCGCACGCCGAGCAGGTAGACCGCCCAGATCACCACGGCACCGAGCCACCACCAGTGCGCCTTGACGCGCGTGCGTATCGGGGCCAGCGCATACAGGCGATGCGCCACATAGAAATGCATCAGCGAGCCAATGCCGTTGAGGATGAGTGAAAACATGCGTACTTACGCCGGAGTCTGGCCGGCCGGTAGTCCAGAACCGGGCAATCATAGCGAGAAAGCAAGCATCATGGCGCCAAGAACTATCCGGAGCGCATATTTACAGCGCTTGCTAATAGGACTTGCGAATCGGGCGCCTGCACCTGTATGGTTGAGTCCCGCCCACTACCTCCAGCCCCGTGCTCGACCTGATCAACGCGATTCCGCGCAACCTCATCCTGCCGCCGGCCAGCCTGTTCCTGTCGATCGGGGCCGGCCTCCTGCTGTCGCTACGCTGGCCGCGCGCTGGGCGCGCCGTCGCGGCGACGGGCTTCGCGGCGCTGGCCTTCCTGTCGACCAGCGGTGGGGCGGGCCTGCTGGTCGCGCCGCTGGAGCGGATGACCGCGCCGCTGCGCGCGCCGGAGGATAGCGGCGCCCAGGCAATCGTGGTGCTGGCGGCCGGCCGCCTGCGCGACGCGCCGGAATACGGCGACCGCGACATTCCCGACCACACGGCGCTGGCGCGCCTGCGCTATGCGGCCCACCTGCACCGGCGCACCGGGCTGCCGATCCTCGTCAGCGGAGGCAATGGTGCGAGCGGCGTCGATCCGGCCGCGACCGACAACCGGTATGCGAAGGCCGACGCGATGGCGACGGCGCTGCGCGAGGATTTCGGGGTGCCGGTGAAATGGGTGGAGCGCGGCTCGCGCGACACGGGAGAAAACGCGTCCGCGAGCGCCGCGCTGCTGCGCCAGGATGGCGTGACGCGCATCCTCTTGGTGACCGATGCGATGCACATGGCGCGCGCCCGCGCCGTCTTTGCGCGCACCGGGCTGGCGGTGACCGATGCGCCGACGATGTTCGTCAGTCACGTGCCGCTGGGACCCGGCGGCTGGCTGCCCAGCGCCGAGGGCATGCGCCGCACGTGGTACGCTTCCTATGAGCTGCTTGCGCTCGTCTGGTATCGCTGGGCGCGCTCCCCGTAGAAAAGGACAACGGCATGAAAAAATTTGCGTTGAACGCCGATCGGATTCAGCCCCTTGCAACCGGTCGAGGTGGGTGTATTGCCACGGACAGGATCACGGTCGACGGCATGCCCGTCGGCTATATGGTCCGTGAGCCGACCGACCGCGAGGGTGACAGCGGATGGTGCTTCATGGCCGGTGACGAGACGCAGGACTACATGGACGATCCATCCCATCATGGCATTTATGACGTGAACACGATCGCCAACTACTCTCCCGATATCACACCGCTGCTCGATGCGCCCGCATGCAGCGCTTTTGAACGCGATGCGGACACCGGAGAGCTGGTTGAAGTCGATTACGAGGAGCCGCTCGAATAGAGCCGGGTTTACAAATCAGGCCGCTTCGGCGTGCTCGACCAGCAGCTGCACCTTGGTCACGCCATTGTATTCATTCGCATCGAGCCGGAACGCCACCCGTGCCCGCTCGGGCAGGCTGTCGGGATGCCCGAACCAGATCGCGTCGTAGCGGCGGCCGTTCTTTTCCAGCAGCAGTTTCAGATGGCGCTCCTTCAGGATGCGCTGGCTGACCACGCGGAACTCGTCGCAGAACACCGGCGGCGCGAAGCCCTGGCCCCAGACCTGGCCATCCATCAGTTCGATGAACTGGGTCGAGTAAAACTCATCCTCCAGCGGGCCGTCGGTCTCGACGATGCGCTCGAGCTGGGCCTCGGTCAGCCAGGCCTGGCCGACCGCCTCGAAGGCGTGGCAAAAATGCTCGAAGGCGTCGTGGCGGATCGACAGGCCGGCCGCCATCGCGTGGCCGCCGAACTTGTCGATGAGGCCTGGCACGCGCTTGGAGACCAGGTCGAGCGCGTCGCGCAAGTGAAAGCCCGGGATCGAGCGGCCCGAGCCCTTGATCCAGCCGTCGCCGGCCGGGGCGAAGGTGATCGTCGGCCGATAGAATTTTTCCTTCAGGCGCGAGGCCACGATGCCGATCACGCCCTGGTGCCAGCCTTCGTCGAACACGGCGATGGTGCTGGCGCTGGTCGGCTCGAAGCTGTCCAGGTGCAGCAGGGCGGTGTCCTGCATCTCGGCCTCGATCTCGCGCCGTTTGAGGTTGATTTCGTTGAGCTGCTGCGCGATGGCCCAGGCGCGGCCCTCGTCGTCGGTGGTCAGGCACTCGATGCCGAGCGCCATGTCTTCCAGCCGGCCGGCGGCGTTCAGGCGCGGCCCGACGGCAAAGCCCAGGTCGAACGGCGAGGCGCAGCGCGCTTCGCGGCCGGCCACGCGGAACAGGGCGGCCACGCCAGGATGCATGCGTCCGGCGCGCATGCGCTTGAGGCCTTGCGCGACCAGGATGCGGTTGTTGGCATCCAGCTTGACCACGTCGGCCACCGTGCCCAGCGCCACCAGGTCGAGCAGGCTGTCCAATTTTGGCTGGGTCTGGGCGTCGAACACGCCGCGCCGGCGCATCTCGGCGCGCAGCGCCAGCAGCACATAGAACACGACGCCGACGCCGGCCAGGTTTTTACTCGGAAAGCCGCATTCGGGCTGGTTCGGATTGACGATCACGCGCGCCGGCGGCAGGGTGTCGCCCGGCAGGTGGTGGTCGGTGACGACGACCTCGATGCCGAGCCGGTTGGCCTCGAGCACGCCCTCGATGCTGGCGATGCCGTTGTCGACCGTGACGATGATGTCGGGGTTCTTTTCGCGCGCCGTGATCTCGACGATGCCGGGCGTGAGGCCGTAGCCGTGCACCACGCGGTTGGGCACGAAGTAGTCGACCTCGGCGCCCATCGCGCGCAGCCCGCGCAGGGCGACCGCGCAGGCGGTGGCGCCGTCGCAGTCGTAGTCGGCGACGATCGTCATGCGCTTGCCGGACTGAATCGCGTCGGCCAGGAATACGGCGGCGGTGTCGATATGCTTCAGGCCCGAGGGTGGCGACAGCGCCGCCAGCTCGCTCGAGAGTTCGCGCACGTGCTCCAGGCCGCGCGCGGCATAGATGCGCGCCAGCACCGGGTGGACGCCATCCTGGCGCAGCAGTTCCGAGATCCGGAACGGGCAGGGGCGGGTGGAGATACGGGTCTTCTGGGTCAAGTCAGTGAATCCAGTGTCGGGCGGCGCCAGAATTTGCGCTGCGCCATCGCGGTGGTCGTGTAGTCAGCAAGGGCCTCGCGGCTGCTCAGGACCAGGCGCAGTTCGCGCACGCGGCCATCCTTGAGGGCAGCCAGCAGCGGCGCGAACAGTGTGTCTTCGAGATGCTGCATGCCCTGCAGCCAGCCGTTCCAGTCGGCGGCCAGCGCGGCTTCGCCCAGGTTGCCGGCGACCAGCAGGCCGCCTTGCGCCAGGACGTCGTCCAGGCGCTCGAGCGAGGGCAGGCGCTGCTGGCCGAGGGCGGCCAGCCAGCCGGGGACGGCATAAGTGGCCATCTTCGTTTCGGGCTGCTGCGCTTGCACGCTCGCACCCCACACCCAGAACGCGTTCACCACCGGCAGCCGGCGCGCCTCGCGCGCGGCGTTCACGGGATGCGCGTGCCAGGCCATCTGCACCTCGTTCTGCAGGCGCCGGTAGGCTTGCGCCCCGGCGCCCTTGGGCATGAAGTCGGTCAGGTCCATATTGGCAACGGTGTCCGGGCTGGCGGTCTCGAAACCGGTCCAGTCGTCGGCGCGCAGGAACCAGGTGTGGGCGTCGCCATAGCGCAGTTCGTGGCCGATCTCCTCGCACAGGCTCCTGGCGGTCTCGAACAGCGCGCGGCCATCGGCGTCGTCCAGGCTCACCTGGCGCGTATCGGCCATCATCAGGTGGCTGCGCGCGATCTGGATGTGGGCCGGCGTGACGATATGCCAGCGGCCGGCGCCGGGTTCCAACCCGAAACCGCGCATGGCGGCGACGGCGAACGGGGTGTGGCCATCGCGGCTGTCCGGAATCAGGCCGAGTTCGCGCGCCAGCCAGGTTTCATGCGGCAGGGCGTGGGCAATGTCGGCCTTGGGGGCGCGCCGGTCGCTCGACGTGCGCGACAGCAGCGCGGCCAGGGCCGGCGCTTGCAGGGCGCGGACGAGGTCGGGGGCGAATTCGGGGAGTGGGAGGGCGAACGGCAGGACAAGCGTAATATGAGCCATCCCGCTATTTTAGGCCAAAATCGGCCGGCTGGCGGGTTTGATCTTGGCTTGCCGAGCGGCGTTTGCACATGGTTTTTTGCTAATCCGCGCCACAAAAGTGGTTTGTCTGGCAAACTGCCGGGTTGGCGAAGCCAAAAGAACAAGAACCGACAGGATTGTATGCGTATCACCCATAAACTTCCGTACGAATGGCAGATCGGCCTGCGCTATACCCGCGCCGGCAAGCGCAGCGGCCGCAACAGTTTTATTTCGTTCATCTCGATGGCGTCGGTGGCCGGCATTGCCCTCGGCGTGGCCGCCCTGATCGTGGTGCTGTCGGTGATGAACGGCTTCCAGAAGGAAGTCACCAACCGCATGCTGTCGATGCTGGCCCACGTCGAGGTCTTCGATGCGCGCGGCGCGCTGCCGGACTGGCGCGCAACCGGGGCCGAGGCGCTGCGCCATCCCGAGGTGCGCGCCGCCGCGCCTTTCCTCGATGCGCAGTCGATGCTGCTGGTCGATGGCGTCATGAAGCCGGCCCTGCTGCGCGGGGTCGAGCCGACCGAAGAAGCCAAGGTCTCCGACGTCGCAAAACAGATGAAGGAGGGCAGCCTCGATTCGCTGCGTCCGGGTTCCTTCAATGTCATTCTGGGCCGCGCGCTGGCCAAGTCGCTCGGGGTCGGAGTGGGCGACCGCGTGTCGCTGCTAGTGGCCAGCAGCGGCATCCTGGGTGGCGCCGCCTCGCCCGGCGAGAATCCCTTGCCGCGCTCGCGCGCATTGACGGTGTCCGGCATTTTCGAGGCCGGTCACTTCGAATTCGATTCCACGCTGGCCCTGGTGAACATCGTTGATGCCGAGACCGCGACCGGGGCCACGGCGCCGCTCGGCCTGCGCCTGCGCCTGGCCGACCTGCAGCAGGCGCCGCGCGTGGCCTATGAATTGCAGCAATCGATGGCGGGCGACCTGATCATGCGCGACTGGACCAAGGTGAACACCGTGTGGTTCGCCGCCGTGCAGTCGCAGAAGAACATGATGTTCATTATCCTGACGATGATCGTGGCGGTGGCCGCCTTCAACCTGGTCTCCACGCTCGTCATGACGGTCAAGGACAAGCAGGCCGACATCGCCATCCTGCGCACCCTGGGCGCTTCGCCGCGCGGCATCATGAAGATCTTCATCGTGCAGGGCACGCTGGTCGGCATGCTGGGCGGCCTGCTCGGTGTCGGACTGGGCGTCCTGGTGGCGCTGAACGTCGACGTAATCGTGCCGGCCATCGAGCGCGTGCTCGGCGTGCACTTCCTGTCGCAAGAGGTGTACCTGATCAGCGAGATGCCGTCCGAGCTGCTTTGGCGCGACGTCGGCTGGATCGGCGGCGTGGCCGTGCTGCTGTCCTTCCTTGCCACGATCTACCCGAGCTGGGCGGCATCGCGCGTCAAGCCGGCCGAGGCGCTGCGGTATGAATGAGCGCGGCGCGATGGCACACACCGGTTCACTTTTTCGATTCAGGAACGCATGAGCATCATCCACAAACTGCCGTATGAGTGGCAGGTCGGCCTGCGCTATACGCGCGCCGGCAAGCGCAGCGGGCGCAGCAGCTTCATCTCTTTCATTTCGCTGATCTCGGTGGCCGGCATCGCCCTCGGCGTCGCTGCACTGATCATCGTGCTGTCGGTGATGAACGGCTTTCAAAAGCAGGTCACCGACCGCATGCTGTCGGTGCTGGCCCATATCGAAGTATTCGACGATTCCGGCAGCATGCCCGACTGGCGCGCGTCCGCGAAGGAGGCGCTGCGCAATTCGAACGTGCTGGGCGCCGCGCCTTTCGTCGAGACCCAGGGCCTCTTGGTGCGCGACGGCGTGATGCGTCCGTCGATCGTGCGCGGCGTGCTGCCGGGCGAAGAAGACAATGTCTCGACTGTGGCGCGCCAGGTGCGCGCCGGCAGTTTCGACGCATTGAAGCCTGGCCAGTTCAATATCGTGCTGGGTTATGCGCTGGCGCGCGCGCTCGGCGTCGGCCTGGGCGACAAGGTCACGATGGTGCTGGCCCAGGGCCAGGTCACGCCGGCCGGCATGGTGCCGCGCACCCGCAGCTTCACCGTCGCCGGCATCTTCGAGGCCGGCCACTTCGACTTCGATGCGGCGCTGTCCTTCATCCACGTGGAAGACGCCCAGCGCCTGGAGCGGCTGCCGGCGCCGTCGGGCCTGCGCCTGCGCATCGCCAATATGCGCGAGGCGCCCGAAGTCGCCGAGCAACTGAAAGGCCAGATGACCGGCGACCTGACGGTGCGCGACTGGCCCAAGCTCAACGCCAACTGGTACGCTGCCGTACAGACCGAAAAAAAGATGATGTTCATTATCCTCACCCTGATCATCGCGGTGGCCGCCTTCAACCTGGTCTCGAGCCTGGTGATGACGGTGACCGAGAAGCAGGCCGATATCGCGATCCTGCGCACGCTGGGATCGTCGCCGCAATCGATCATGAAGATCTTCATGGTGCAGGGAGGGGTGATCGGCGTGCTCGGGACGCTGGCCGGCGTCGGCATGGGGGTGGCGGTGAGCCTGAAGATCGATGTCATCGTTCCGTTCATCGAACGTTTGCTGGGAGTGGAGTTCTTGTCCAAAGATATATATTTGATCAGTACCGTGCCGTCCGACCTGCATGGCCCGGACGTCGCCATCATCGGCGTCATCTCGGTGCTGCTGGCATTCGCCGCCACTGTCTATCCAAGCTGGGCCGCCTCGCGTGTGAAACCGGCGGAGGCGCTGCGTTATGAGTGATGCATTCAACGGTAACCCGGTGCTCGCCTGCCGCGGCCTCGGTAAAACCTTCAAACAGGGCGACGCCAATGTGCGCGTGATCGACGGCATCGATTTCGCCGTCCACCGCGGCGAGCGGGTCGCCATCGTCGGCGCTTCCGGCTCCGGCAAATCGACCTTGCTGCATCTGCTGGGCGGCCTGGATACGCCGAGCAGCGGCTCGGTGACCCTGCACGGCGAGGATTTCGCCAACCTGTCCGAGGCGCGCCGTGGCGAACTGCGCAACACCGCGCTGGGCTTCGTCTACCAGTTCCACCACCTGCTGCCCGAATTCACGGCGCTCGACAACGTCATGATGCCGCTCCTGATCCGGCGCGAACAGCGGCCGGTCGCCATGGAGCGTGCGCAAGCGATCCTGGAGCGCGTGGGCCTGGGCAAGCGCGTGGTGCACCGTCCGGGCGAACTGTCGGGCGGCGAGCGCCAGCGGGTGGCGCTGGCGCGCGCGCTGGTCACCCAGCCCGCATGTGTGCTGGCCGACGAACCGACCGGCAACCTCGATCACACCACGGCGCAAATCATCTTCGACCTGATGCTCGAACTGTCGCGCACCCTCGGCACCGCCTTCGTGATCGTCACCCACGACATGGAACTGGCGCGCCGCTGCGACCGGGTGCTGCGCATGACCGAGCACGGCCTGCAGCCGGCGGAAGGCTGAGCGATGTGGATCGATACCCACGTCCACCTGGATGCGCGCGAGTACGGCGGCGACGGCGCTGGCGTGGCGCGCAAGGCGCAGGAAAGCGGCGTGTCGATGATCGTGATCGTGGCGGTCGAGCGGGGCAACTTCGACGCCGTCGCCAGCCTGGCGCACGGCAGCCCGAACGCCTGTTATGCGCTAGGCATACACCCGATCTGCGTGCCGCAGGCGCAGGACGAAGACCTGATTTATATGCGTACCCGGGTGGAGCAGGCCATGAGCGACCCGCGCTTCGTGGGCATCGGAGAAATCGGCCTGGATTTCTTCATCCCGGAGCTGACCGAACCTGCCATGCGCGACAAGCAGGAGCGGTTCTTCCGCGAACAGCTGCGCATCGCGCGCGACTTCGGCCTGCCGGTCTTGACCCACGTGCGGCGCTCGCAAGACCAGGTGCTCAAGCACCTGCGCCAGATTCGCCCGCCGGGGGGGATCGCCCATGCATTCAACGGCAGTTTTCAACAGGCGCAGAATTTCATTGAGCTTGGATTCCACCTGGGATTCGGCGGCAATATGACTTTCACGCGTGCGCTGCAGATCCGGCGCCTGGCGGCCGAGCTGCCTCTGGAATCCATCGTGCTGGAGACCGATTCGCCCGACATCGCGCCGAGCTGGATTCATCCGGGACGCAACAGTCCCGACCAACTTCCCGGCATCGGCGCCACCCTGGCAGAACTGCGCGGGATAAGCGTCGACGAGGTGCGTGTTGCGGCATATCGTGCTTCGCTCGCCGCGATTCCCCGTCTTTCCGGGCTGTGTGGTGCCATTTAGACGACCATCAGCCCTTTGGGAAGTTCAATCGATCTCACTCGACAGTTGCTGACACGCCCCAAATCCCGTATTTACCCGCTGTGACAAGATGTGCTTCCTCATGAGTAGAAACCGGACGGGAGACACACTTGGACAGCGCGAGCGAATTCCTGCGCATGCTGCAGCACGAGAAATCGCTGACGACGGCCCATCGGGCCATCCGGCTGCGCCTCGGTCACGCCGACCACCTCGCCGATGAGGTGCTTCTGCCGCAGCGGGTCAGCGGCAGCGAATCGGTCTGCGGCAGCCTCGAATACATCGTCACCTGCGTCGCCTCGACCCCGCGCCTGCCGCTCAAGGAACTGATCGCGCTGCCGGCCGAGATCCAGTTCGTCACCGACCGCGGCCAGTTGCGCGGCGCCTGCGGCATCGTCGCTGAGGCCAGGGCCGGCGACTACGACGGCGGCCTGGGCGTTTATCAACTGGTGATCCGGGATGCGCTGGCGATCATGGAAAAGCGCGTCAACAGCCGCGTGTTCCGCTACCAGAACGAACTCGAGATCGTGCAGGTGCTGTTCGACGAATGGCGGCAGTCGAACGGCGTGCTGGCCAGCGCCTTCGAATACGAACTCGATCCGCTGTTCGACATGCGCCAGTTCCCGCCGCGCGAACAGACGATGCAATACAACGAGTCCGACGCCGCCTTCGTGCGCCGCCTGCTGCGCCGGCGCGGCGTGGCCTGGACCTTCCGCCCCGGCCATGCGCGCACCCGGACCCTCGAGGTCGAGCGCGACACCTCGCCGGTGCACACGCTGGTGCTGTTCGCCGATTCCAACTCGCTGCCGCGCAACGGCGCCGGCACCGTGCGCTACCACCGCGGCGGCGCCAGCGAAGAGCGCGACACCATCGTCTCCTGGAGCGCAGCGCGCCGCCTGCAGGCGGGCAGCACCACGCGCCACAGCTGGGACTATCGCAACCCGCTCGGCACCCAGTTCATGACCGCCACCGCGCGCAGCATGGCCGACCAGGGCCGCAGCGGCAACCAGCTCGCCGCCAGCCTCGACGACTACCAGGTCGAGATGCCGCATGCCGGCAACGACGTCGAAGACCACTGGCGCCTCGGCCAGGTGCGCATGAACCGGCACGAATTCGAGACCAAGTGCTTCCATGGCGAAGGCGGGGTACGCGACCTGCGCGCCGGCGAATGGTTCACCCTGAGCGGCCACCCCGAGATCGACACCCACCCGGCGGCCGAGCGCGACTTCACCATCACCGCGCTGCACGTCGAGGCCGAGAACAACCTGCCGGCCGACGTCTCGGCGCGCGTGCGGCGCCTGATGGGCGCCTGGATGGACGACGCCGCCTTTCCCGAGATCCCGCCATCGCTGGACGCGGTGCGGGTTCGGGTGAGCTTCGACGCGGTCCGGCGCGGCATTCCGCTGGTCCCCAGCTTCGATCCCCGCGTCGACCTGCCGCATCCGCAGCTGCAAAGCGCGATCGTCACCGGTCCGCCCGGCGAAGAGGTGCATTGCGACGCGCTGGGCCGGGTCAAGATCCGATTTCCCGGCATGCGGACTAGCGACCACCGCCATGCGCACGGCGCCGGCGCCTCCGACACGCCGGCCGATTCGGCCTGGGTGCGGGTGGCGTCCAACTGGGCCGGCGCCGGGCCGGGCAGCCAGCAGCAGGCCGGCGCGCTCGGCCTGCCACGCGTCGGCACCGAGGTGCTGGTGGCCTTCATGGGCGGCGACCCGGACCGGCCGGTGATCCTGTCGCAGCTGTACAACCAGCGCGCGCAGCCGCCGGCGCTGAGCCGGGCGGGGGAGTTGCCGGGTAATCGGTATCTGTCGGGGATGCGCAGCCGCGAGATCGGGGGCGCGCGCGGCGGCCAGCTGCTGTTCGACGACACGCCAGGCCAGATCGCGGTGCAGCTGGCCAGCGAGCATGCGGCTTCGGAGCTGAATCTCGGTTGGCTGTCCGAACCGCGCGCGAACGGACAGGCCGGCCCGCGCGGAGAGGGCGCCGAACTGCGCAGCGACAAGGCGGTAGCGCTGCGCGGCGGCGAAGGCATCCTGCTCAGCGCGGGCGGCAAGCAGATTGACGCCGGCGCCCAGCTCGAGCGCGCCAGCCTGGTCGGCATCGTGGAGACGATGCACGGCGTGCTCGACACGCTCGGGCGACTGGCGGGCGACCATGGCGAGAACGAAGAAGCCAAGCCGCGCCTGGACGCGCTGGCAGAACGGCTGCGCCATTGGCACGACGGCTCGAACGTCGCGCCGGGTTCGGGAGCGGGCGGCGAGCCGCTGGTTGCCGTGAACGCGCCGGCAGGCGTGGTGATCGCGAGCGACGACAGCATCGCCCTCGGCGCGCAGACCAAGGTCGACATCGTCTCGACCGGCGACGCCGAACTGGCGGCCGGGCGCAGCCTTTTTTTGCGCGCCTCGCGCGCGCTCAGCATGTTCGCTTATGAACTGGGCATGAAGCTGATCGCCGCCCGCGGCGACATCGTGGTAGAGACCCACCGCGGCGACATCGAGATCAAGTCATCCAGCCGCATCCGCCTGATCGCCGCCACCGGCATCGAACTCGAAGCGCCATCGGTGAAGGTGGTCTCGCAGGGCACCCAGACCGACTGGGACGGCGGCACCATCACGCACCAGAGCAACGGCAAGCATGTGGTCAGGGCGGCGTCGGTAGAGCATCTTTCTCCCGGCGGCGGCACTCCCGCCGGCCTCCGCCTGCCGGCGACCGAACTGGAAACGGACGAGCGGGTGGTGGTGCTCGACCGTCAGACGAACCTGCCGGCACGGGGCAAGCGCTATGTCGCCCGCCACGAAGACGGCACCCGCATCCAGGGCGTCACCGACGACGAGGGACGCACCAGCATCCTGAGCAGCTATGCGATGGGCGACATCGAAATCCGCCTGTTGCCCGACGACGAACCAGACAATCCCGGTGCGGGCCGGGCATGAAGGAGCCGACCCGTCCAATTCCCCAGCCAACTGTCGACAGCGATGGAAGCCTGGTGGCGCATACGGTCGCGACGCCGACGGCCTTCAAGGTGAGGGCCAGGGTCACTATTGGGTCGCGCAAGGTGATTCCGGTGATATTCGTGCCGGGCATCATGGGGTCGAATTTGCGTGCCAGGCGCGACATGGTGGCCCGCAAAGACGATATTCTCAAGCCGGGTGAGGCGGCGTGGCGTCCGCCAAATGGCGCCGTTGATGGATACAAAGAGGCACGGAAATGGTCGCGCCGAGGCCCGTCACATCGCCAGCGCATCCTGGATGGAAGTCTTCTGGAGGTCGATCCCGGAGGTGAGCTGGAGTTCGCACCTTACGCGCTCGATCGTCGAGAGCTGCGAGAGCGCGGCTGGGGTGAGGTCTATGCGGATTCCTATGGTGCCTTGCTCGTGGATCTGCAGAGGCATCTGGACAAGACCTTCCAGGTAACGCCACACGGCAACCGCGAGATCCGCCACTTCTGGCGCCGGGTTATGCAGTGTCAGCCGGCACAGTGGGGCGTACGCAATGTCGACCGAGTTACCGAAAGCGAGTTGGAAAAGTACGCGGCATTCCAGTATCCCGTCTATGCGTTCGGTTACAACTGGTTGGAGTCGTGTTCCGTCTCGGCTCGACGGCTGCGTCAGCGGATCGACGAGATCAAGAAGTTCTGGATCGAGCGGAAGCATGAATGCCGGACAGTGATCCTAGTGACGCATTCGATGGGCGGACTGGTTGCCCGGGCATGTGCTCGGGCGAGTCATCCTGGTGATGGCAGCGCCCCGGATATCGCCGGCATTGTTCATGCCGTGATGCCGGCCTTGGGTGCGCCTGTCGCATACCGTCGGATTGCCAGCGGCACTGAGGGCGGTAATTTCACGAATGGGATTTCCGACAACCTGAGGGCAGGGAAGTTCGCCGAGATAGCGGGTGATACAAGCGCCGAGACAACACCGGTGATGGCCGTGTCGGCCGGAATACTTCAGTTACTGCCGAATCATCTTTATCCTAAGCCTTGGCTATCGATTAAGACGGTAAGGGTGGTCAATCGGCAGGAACAGGTGCGGGATCATCTTTCGCTACCGGACGGGAATCCATACGACTTCTATCGCGATATGAAGTCGTGGTACCGGATGATCGACCCGACGCTGGCAGATCCGGCCGGCAGATATACTTCATCCAGAGGAGGCGCCGAAGCCCTGATCGTCAAGTCGATCGACGAGGCTGAGCGCTTTCATACCGAGGTGCTCACGACGAGTGGCGGCAAAGATGCACCCATGCGCCCCTACTATCACCCGAACTCGTATGCGTTCTACGGCGCAGATCGGACGTTCAAGGCGTACGGGCAGATTCGGTGGGTCGCTCGTGAAGAGAGTACCGGTTCGACCGTACTAACGGCGGGGAACATTCGCTCGGGGAGGCTGGTCCTGTCTGCCGAGAATGGCGCGCGTGATGTGGACATCGAGACGAACCTGCGGCTGCGGTTCGCGTTGTGGCCGCAGGACTCGCATGGTGACGAGACTGTCCCGGTCCAATCCGCTTCTGCCCCGGCTCAGTACATTCGCCAGATATTCGCACCAGAAGGATTTCGTCATCAAGAGAGTTTCCAGCATGAGTCGATGCTTCTTCTCACGAGGCATCTGATTGTCAAGATTGTCCAGGAAGTCCAATGAAGCGGCTAGGCAGCCGGAGAGTACGGTGGGTGTGCGGGGTCACAGCGTTGGCACTGGCGCTCGCGTCGTTCTTCGCCAACTCGGTGCAGACCGTCCATGACAAGCAAAAGGTGGCAAAGATGACGGACACGATGAAGACCGTTTGCGTGGGTCGCTTTCTGATCGATCTTCCTGCACAAGCCGAGGTGACGATCGGTCGAGGGGCCATCGGTGGAATCGACTTGTCCAGCACCATGCACGAATCTGAGGAAGAGTTTGCAAGCCGGGTTCAGAAGACGGAGACCGACATCGCGCGCACCCTGAACGAAGAATCCCGGGTAAGCCTCGAATCTGTCAGGCAGCTTTCAGGCGAGGCAGCCAAAGGCAAGCTGTTTGTCCACAATCGGAGGCGATCGAAACTGCATAGAGGAGACCACATCGTCTCCGTGGAGAATGTTGCCGTCCATAGCGTGCTGCGCTTTCCTGGTCTGAGCATTACCGGTAATGCAGATTGGCTAGACCCGGATTATGTCGATGATGTCATGCGTCTTTTGGGACGAATTCGACCGTTGCATCCAAATGAGATACCCAAAGAACGCGGCTTCTGTCTCGCCGATGCCCTGGTGCGTGATCCATACGAGCATCGAAATTCCGAAAGCGTTGTCATGTTTGCCGGTCTCCCGGGGCATCCTGACGTCAACATCGTTTTATCGTCGATGTCGGGCACTAGTCCTGCGCCCGGACTTTTGCAACGCAATGCTGCCGCGGCAGCCCGTGAGCCTGTGTTCGTGCAAATGGCATTCACAAATTTGCGTGAACAGGCACGCGCCATCAATGGACTGCAGGGCGAGGAACTGATAACGCGCATACGCGAGCCGAACTTCACCACCGGCTATTCGTTTCAATGGGAGGCGCAGGGCGAGAAGGACGACGTTCTCGCGCCTTTACTGACTCTCGAACTCGAGTCTGGCACTAATCCTGTTACTGGCGGCAAGCCGGTGCAGTCCACGTTGTCGGAAGAGGCAATGTTCGATCTATGGGAACAGATCGCGAGCAGCATTCGTTTGCGTCCGACCGAGCCGGATAAGGCAACAGTACCCGAGTCTGTCACCATGGCGCTCGGAACCGGCGCCTACGCCGGGGACGTCTGCCCACAGACAGGCTGGTGGCAATGCGGCGACAGCGGTCCTGCGACCGGGATCCTGGGCGGCGAACGCCAGTTCCTGAAGCAAGGCCAGCGAATGCCTCAAGCCTTGCTGCTGCCACAGCCCACCATGTGGCAACGATTGCGTGGCGTGCAGCCAAGTTATGAGAACCGTCATCCGACATTATGGACTCTGGTAGATAAGAGGAATAGTGTGCGTGTCTCGACGCCGGCTGTTCTCGAGCAAGCCATATCGGGGTCCGAACTGCTCACGATTCCTGCCAGTGATACGCCAACGGCGCATATCGAGACACCGATCGGCAGCGTGGCAAAAACGGGAACGGCGTGCCCGGCAAGTGGATGGTGGCGTTGCGAGGACAGCCATGCCCTTGACGGGACCCGTTGGTTCGCCGCCGGGAGTTTGTTGCCTGCGGCAACATTCCATGCGCAGTTGCATGGGCGAGTCAATACACATCCTGAGCTGATTCATCGGCGCAGTGCCTGGCAGCTCGTACGCTATGCGGATAAGCCGAGCCATGCTGACACCGGTCGGCTGGAAACGTAACGTCCCGATTCCATGCGCAGCGCGATCCTCGCGTTCGCCGCCGGCGCGGCCGGTCTCCAGCTTCAATCCACGCTGCCGCCCGCCAGCATGATGCTCGCCTGCGCAGCCGCGACGATCGTGGCCTGCCTCCTGCTGCGCGGCCTGCCCCGAAGGATCACGACCGGCGTCCTGCTCGGCTTCTGCTGGGCCGCCTCCTGCGCCCACCTTGCATTGAGCAACGCCTTGCCCCACGACGACGAAGGCCGCGACATCACCGTCACCGGCACCATCGCCAGCCTCCCGCACCGCTTCGACGGCGGCGTGCGCTTCCAGTTCGACGTCGCGCACACCGAAACCCGCGGCGCCACCGTCCCCCCGAAAATCGTCCTGTCCTGGTACGGCGCCACCGCCGCCGATCCCGCTTTCATCCACCCCGGCGAACACTGGCGCCTGGTCGTGCGCCTGCAACGCCCCCACGGCAACGCCAATCCGCACGGCTTCGACTACGAAGCCTGGCTGCTGGAGCAGGGCGTGCGCGCCACCGGCTACGTGCGTCCGGCAGGCAGCCGGAACGAACGCCTCGACGACTGGACCCCCGGCGCCGGCTACGCGATCGAACGGGCGCGCGGCTACCTGCGCACGCGCATCCTGGCCATCCTCGAAGGCGAGCCTTACGCGGGCGTGATCGTGGCCCTGGTCATCGGCGACCAGCGCGGCATCGACCAGGACGACTGGGACGTCTTCAACCGCACCGGCATCAGCCACCTGGTGTCGATCTCCGGCCTGCACATCACGATGGTGGCGGGCCTCGCGGCCTGGATCGTCGCCAGCCTGTGGCGCCGCTCGTTCTGGACCGACGCCCAGCTGCCGCTGCGCCTCCCGGCCCAGAAGGCCGCAGCGCTGGCAGGAGCGCTGGTGGCGCTGATGTACGTGCTGCTGGCGGGTTTTGGCGTGCCGGCCCAGCGCACCTTCTACATGCTGGCCGTGGTCGCGGCCGCGGTCTGGTGCGGCCGCATCGCGGCCAGCTCGCACGTCCTGTGCCTGGCGCTGGGCATCGTCGTGCTGCTCGATCCCTGGGCCATGCTGTGGCCCGGTTTCTGGTTGTCCTTCGGCGCCGTCGCCGCGATCCTGTACGCCTGCAGCGGGCGGCTCGGAGAACGGACGCGCGGCTGGCGCGCGGGGCTGCTGGTGGCCGCGCGCACCCAATGGGCCGTCACCATCGGCCTGGCGCCGCTCACGCTGCTGCTGTTCGGCCAGATTTCCCTGGTCAGCCCATTGGCGAATGCGGTGGCGATCCCCGTCATCAGCCTGTTCGTGACGCCGCTGGCGCTGGTCGGCAGTATCCTGCCGTCGCCGCTAGCCGGCCTGGTCCTGGGCGTGGCCCATCTGGCGATCGAATGGCTGGCCTGGCCCCTGCAGCGGCTGGCGGCGCCGGCGCTGGCGGTGTGGACCGCGCCGGCGCCGGCGCCCTGGATCCTCGCGCTGGCGCTCATCGGCACCGCATGGATGCTGGCGCCGCGCGGCTGGCCGCGGCGCTGGGCAGGCCTCGCGGCCTGGACTCCGCTGCTGACGCAGCTGCCGACGGCGCCGCCGCCCGGCGCGTTCAGCGTCACCGCCTTCGACGTCGGCCAGGGCATGGCGCTGCTGGTCGAAACCCACCGTCACCGCCTGCTGTACGATACCGGCCCGCAGTACGCGCCCGGCACCAGCGGCGCCACCCGCGTCATCCTGCCTTACCTGCGTGGGCGCGGCGTCGGGCGCCTGGACACCCTGGTGGTGTCGCACAGCGACCTCGATCACGTCGGCGGCGCCGACGCCGTGCTCCAGGCGCTGGAGGTCGACAGCCTCCTGTCGTCCCTGCCGGCCACGCATCCCGTGCTGCGCACGGCGAAGCATACGCGCCGCTGCGCGGCCGGCCAGGAGTGGACGTGGGATGGCGTGCGTTTCGAGATGCTGGGCCCGGACCCGGCCAGCTATGCCAATCCGCGCCTGAAGGCCAATGCACGCAGCTGCGTGTTGCGCGTGAGCGCCGCCGGCACCGCCATGCTGCTGGCGGCCGACATCGAAGCGGCGCAGGAGGCCGAACTGCTCGTCACGGCCGGCGAGCGCCTGCGGGCGAAGGTCCTGCTCGCGCCCCATCACGGCAGCGGCACGTCCTCGACCGCCGCTTTCCTGTCGGCGGTGCGCCCCGACCTGGCGCTGTTCCAGGTTGGCCACCGCAACAGATATCGTCATCCAAAGAAGGAGGTGGTCGAGCGTTACCGCGCCATGGGCATCGCCCAGATGCGGACCGACCGGACGGGGGCGATCACGCTCGATTCAGCCGATGGCCTGGCCGCGCGCGCTTACCGGATCGAACACGCCCGCTACTGGCATGGCCGTTGACGAGCCTAGGGACCGGGCACGCAGGTGAAGGGCGCATGCAGGTACTCCCATTCTCGCGAGACGTCACGTACGTCGTGACCTTGCAGCGTCTCGCCCGCGGCGCACAGGCCGGGCGGCGCGTTCCGGTTCGATCGATGCCGCATGATCTTGGTCGGCTTGCCGTCGACGCTGAATACCGAGATGCTGTCTTTGGGCAGCGGCAGGGTCACGCGTTTCTGGTTGCGGGCATGGAAGATCTCGGCTTCGGGGTTGTAGTGCTGCGGGAAGTGGCTGAGCGCCCAGCGTGCCGGCGCCGAGTGTTCGATGAAGATGGTCTTCTCTCCCAGCAGGCCGGTGCCCGACAACACCACTGCCTGCAGCGCCACGCCTGCGAGCAGCAGCGCAGTCCGCGACTTGGACGACGACAGGCGCGCGGCCAGCAGGGCCAGCGCCAGCAGCGGTACGCTCAGCCAGTAGCTGTAGCGCGTCATGACCACGCCGCCCGAGTTCCAGTTGATGGTGCTCAGCGCGGGCAGGGCCATCAGGATGATCAATGCCAGCACTAGCGCCGCCATGACCAGCCACGGGGTTCGCAACCCTTTGGGCAGCGCGATAAATCCGAGCAGTACCGCCAGCGCGATACCGGGGCTGCCGATGACCATGCCCTGGTTCAGGTCGAAGAACAGCGAGAACAGGCGGGCGCCGGTGACGAATTCGGATCCGTTGAAGTCGCGCGCGATCACGCTCGGCGTGCCGAACGTCCACTGGAAGAAGGCGAACGGCGCCAGGGTCAGCAGGATGCCGGCCGCGGCCAGCACCAACTCGCGCCAGTCCACGGGCGCGGCGCTGCTGTCCGGCCATTGCAGCCTGGGATACCTGACGATCAGGACGCGCCAGGCACAAGCAAAGGGGATCAGCAGCGCCAGCGGTGGATTCTGGCTCGCGGCCAGGCCGGCGCACAGGATGGCCAGCCCGGCCTGGCCGCGCAGGCTGGCAAGGCAGGCGATCAGCACGCAGCTGGCGGTCATCACCTCGGGGCCGGTCCAGTTCAGGTAGAACGTCGTGCCCCCCAGCAGGAACAGCAGCATCGCGAGCGAGGAGTGCTCGGGCATCGCGCGCCTGATGTACAGGAATGCGCCGGCGCAGAAGCACAGGTTGAGCAGGGTGAAGGCATAGTAGGGTTGCGCGCCGAAGGCTTTCAGCAAGGCGTAGAAGGGCAGGGCCAGCAGCGAGTACAAGCCAAAATGGATGCCGTAGAAGCGGCCCGCATCGTTGGGCACGATCGTGAAGGTGTAGGCCGGCGTCTTCTCGGGCGCGCGCAGATGCTCATGGAGCTGCGGCATCAGGTCGCCCAGCGTCCCGCCATAGAACGGCATGCCTCCCGCGCTGAGTTTCAGCGACTCCAGGTCGGCGTGGGTGATGTCGGGCGTACCATGCTCGTACAGCGCCTGCATGGTCAGCATGTATTCATAGCCATCGCCGGTCAGCGAGGTCGTGACCAGGGCGAAACCGGCGATCGCCAGGAGCAGGGGGGCAAACCAATAGGTGGACAGGCGCTTGAGCAAAATCGCTCCTGGTATGCGAGCGATAGCACTCAGGTGGAGAAGGCCGCCGTATTCTACCTCCCTGCTGGTTCCCTGGGCAATATCGACGGGTTGACGCCCAGCCGATTCAGGAGCGCGGCAGCGTGATCGTCACCTGCAGGCCGCCGCCCTCGCGGTTACGCGCCACGATATCGCCGCCATGTGCCAGTACCACGCGCTGGGCGATCGCCAGGCCCAGGCCGTGACCATCGACGCCGGTGCGCGAGGCGCCGGCGCGGAAGAAGGGCTGGAAGACCGCCGCCAGGTCTGCCTGCGGGATGCCCGGCCCCCGATCGAGCACGTCGATGCGCGCCAGGCCCTGGTCGGCGCTCAGCGCGACGGTCACGATGCCGCCCTGGGCGCCGTGCTTGGCGGCGTTGCGCACGACGTTTTCCAGGGCGCTCCACAGCAGGTCGGGGTCGCCGCTCACGCTGACCACGCCTTCGGCCTCGATCAGGATCCGGGTCGACTCGGCCGCCTCGAAACGGGCGTCGCCGACGATGCCGTCCGCCAGCTCAACCAGGTCGACCGGCTCGCGCCGCAGCGCGTCGGGCATGGCCTCCAGGCGGGACAGGGTCAACAGCTCGCCGACCAGCTTGTCCATGCGGTTGCTCTCGTGCTCGATGCGTTCGAGCGTGCTCGCGAACTTGTCCGGCTGCTGGTGCGCCAGCCCGACCGCCGCCTGCATGCGCGCCAGCGGTGAGCGCAGCTCGTGCGAGACGTCATGCAGCAGGCGGCGCTGGCCGTCCATCAAGGCGCGCAGGCGGCCGCTCATGCGGTCGAAGTCGCGTCCCAGGTCGGAGAGTTCGTCGCCGCCCTTGGTGGCGCGGCCGAAGCGCGGCGCCAGGTCGCCGGCGGCGGCCGCCTCGAAGGCGCTGCGCAGGGCGCGGATCGGACGCGAGAAATACCAGGCCAGCAGGGCGGCGAACAGCAGGCTGGCCACGACGGCGGCGCCGATCACGACGGTCTGGCCGATGCGGCGGCGTGCGCCCGGGTCGAGCGCCGGTGTCAGCGGATCCGGCGGGCCGCCGCGCAGTCCCTCCGGCCGTCCCGACTGGCGCGGGACGAAGGCGAGGTACTGCTCGCCGCCAGGCCCGACCAGGTGGCGTGCGCCGCGCCAGGCGCCGCGCTGTTCACCGTTGCCGAGTTGGCGCTCGGCCTCCTTCAGCAGCTCGGCCGGCACCGGGCGCCCGAGCAGGTCGCGCCGCCCCGCGTCGAGCACGTACAGCTGCGGGCGCCGCAGGTCGGCCAGCAGTCCGCGCAGCGCCGCTTCTCCGCCATGGCGCAGGGTGGCGGCCGCGGCGTCGAGGGCGACCGCGGAAGGCGGGCCGGAATCGAGGCTCGAGCTGGCCTTCTGGCGCGCCTGGTCGCGCAGCCAGAAGGCGCCGCCAATGGCGATAGTGGCCGTCAACTGCGCCAGCAAGATACAAAGGAAGAACTTCCAGAACAGCCGCCCCATGCTACTCCTTGATCAATTGGTAGCCCTGGCGGTAGATGGTCTGCAGGCAGGAACGGCCGTCCGCCAGCGGTCCCAGCTTGTGGCGCAGGCTGCTCAGGTGGACGTCGATATTGCGGTCGAAGCGTGCCAGCGGCCGGCCCAGCCCTTGTTCGGACAGCTCGTTCTTGCTCACCGGCTTTCCGGCGTTGCGCGCCAGCACTTCGAGGAGGTTGAATTCGGTGCTGGTCAGGTCCAGCGGCGCGCCGTCCCAGGTCGCGCGCCGTCCCTCTGGATGCATGGTCAGCTTGCCGACCGTGAGGGCCGCGCCCGGGCTGCTCTCGGGCTGGGCATGGGTGCGGCGCAGGATGGCGCGCACCCGCGCCGTCAGTTCGCGCGGCGTGCAGGGCTTGGCCACGTAGTCGTCGGCGCCCAGTTCGAGGCCGAGGATGCGGTCGGCGTCGTCGCCGCGCGCGGTCAGCATCAGGACCGGGATGCGGCTGGCGGCACGGATCTGGCGCAGGGCGTCGATGCCGCTGGTCCCGGGCATCATGACGTCGAGGATGGCGATGGCGTGGCGGCCGCTGAGCGCTTCGCGCGCGCCATCGTCGCCATTGTGGACGCAGGTGACCCTGAAACCTTCCTGTTCGAGGTATTCGGCGAACATGCCGACGAGCTCGACGTCGTCGTCGATAAGCAATACATGGTTCATGGCGACAGGATAACGCAGTCGCGCGTTCCGGTCTTTTCCGCACCGCGTGGCTTTACCCGGATTTACTTCGCTTAGGCGCGCTTTACACCTGCGCGCCACACAATGGCCGCGTTCAACACCACAGGAGGACCCTCGATGACACTGCCAACCACATTCACTGCCTTGCGCGCCGCCGGCGCACTGTGCGCCTGCCTGCTGGCGGCGCCCGCCGTCCTGGCGCAACCGATGCCGCCCTTTGACGGTCCCGACGCCGGACCGGGCGTCGAGCAGCTTGATGCCCGCGCCGGCGGCCCGTTCGGCGGATTTGGCGAAGGCATGCGCGGCGCCCCACCGTTCCTGCGTGGCCTCGACCTGAGCGAGGAACAGCATGATCGCGTGTTCGCCATTCTGCACGCCCAGGCGCCGAAGCGGCGCGAGCTCCACAAGGCCGAGCGCAAGGCGTTCGAGTCGCTGCGCGAGCTGGCGCGCGCGCCGCAACTCGACGAAGCGCGCGCTTCCGCCAGCGCCCAGGCACTGGGCCAGGCAATCGCCGACCAGGAGTTGCTGCGGCTGCAGAGCGGCGCCCAGATCAAGGCGGCGCTCACACCCGCGCAGCGCGCGCAGCTCGACGCGCCGCGCGGCGAGGGGCGCAAGGGCCGGGGCGACAAGGCGAGCGCACGCGCGAAACAGCGCGAGGCCGGCAAATGAGCGCGCCGGCGGCCGTGCGGGCCGTGCACGAGGAGAATGACGATCACCACCTTGGCCTGGACGCCGACCTCGCGCGCCTGCTGGCGCGTACGGTCACGCGCCGCCAATCCCTGCGCTGGCTGGGCCTCGGGGCCGGCGTGGCGGCCATGCCGCTGGCCGGCTGCGGCGGCGGCAGCGCCGACGACGGCTACGGCATCTCGACCTCGACCACCACGACCGGCAGCGGCACGAGCGGTGGCACGGTGGGAGGCAGCGCGGCCTGTTCCGTGATCCCCGAGGAGACCGGCGGCCCTTATCCGGGCGACGGCACCAACCGCAACGCCAACGGCGTGGCCAATGCACTGACCCTGTCCGGCATCGTGCGCAGCGATATTCGCGCCAGCGTGGGCGGCGCCAGCGGCGTGGCCCAGGGCGTGCCGCTGGTCATCCGCCTGAAGATCGAGAACGTGGCCCAGGGCTGCGCCGCGGCGGGCGGGGCGGCCGTCTACCTGTGGCATTGCACGCGCGAAGGCGGCTACTCGATGTACTCGAACGGCATCGTGGACGAGAATTACCTGCGCGGCGTGCAGGAAGCCGACAGCGACGGCTGGGTCACGTTCACGACGATCTTCCCGGGCTGCTATGACGGCCGCATGCCGCACGTTCACTTCGAGGTCTATCCAAGCCTGGCCAAGGCGAACAGCGCGGCGAACCGGATCAAGACCTCGCAGTTCGCCTTCCCGCTGGCGACACTCGATGAAGCCTATTCCAGCAGCGGCTACGCCAGCAGCGTGCGCAACCTGGCGCGCATCAGCTACGCGACGGACAACGTCTTCAGCGACGGCACGGCGCTGCAGATGGCGAGCGTAACAGGCAATGCGGTCCAGGGCTATACCGCCGAGCTGCTTGTAGGCGTTTCCTTCTAAAGGCGGACCGCCCGGCAGCGCTGGACATTACAATGGGGCGCTCCTGCATTCGATCGCGCCCGCCCCATGTCCAGACCCCTGCTTCATTTCGCCCATGGCAACAGCTACCCGGCCGGCACCTACAACCGCCTGCTGGCGCAGCTGCGCGAGCACTACGACGTGCATACCCTGGACATGCACGGCCACGATCCGCGCCATCCGGTCGCCGACGGCTGGGGGGCGCTGGTCGACGAACTGGTCGAGCACCTGGAGGGCTATGGCCGGCCGGCGATCCTGGTCGGCCATTCGCTGGGCGGTATGCTGTGCATGCTGGCGGCCAAGCGCCGCCCCGACCTGGCGCGCTGCGTGGTGATGCTCGATTCGCCGGTGGTGGCGGGCTGGCGCGCGCTGGGCTGGCGCCTGGCCAAGCTGGCCGGCTGGGGCGAACGCCTGTCGCCGGCGCGCTTCGCCCGCAAGCGCCGCGAGCTGTGGCCGAGCCGCGAAGCCGCCTTCCAGCACTTCAGCGCCAAGCCGATCTTCCAGGCCTGGGCCCCGGGCGCGTTGGACGACTACCTGGAACACGGCCTGGCGCCGCATCCGGACGGCGTGACCCTGCGCTTCCGGCGCGACGTGGAATCGGCCATCTACCAGACGCTCCCGCACCACATGGATGCCGTGATCCGCGAACCGTTCCCGGTGCCGGTCGGCTTCATCGCCGGCACCCGCTCGGAAGAGATGCGCCAGGCCGGCATGACCGGCACCCGCAAGCTGGTGGGGGAGAACCTGGTGACGATCGAAGGCGGCCACCTGTACCCGCTCGAAAAGCCGCAGGAGACGGCGCGCCTCACGCAGGCGATGATCGAGCGGCTGCTGGCCGCGCCCTCGCGGCCCTAGCTTACTGGCGGTCGAGCGGCTTGGCCTGGTTGTCGAACGAGTCGCGCGCGTCGCGTGAGCCGACGGTCTTGACCGTGCGGTCGCCGCCGCCTTTTTTCGGAATCCGCGAGCCGGTATTGGTTTCATCGTAGACCTTGGCCGCGATGGCGGGCGCCGCCGCGGCTGCGGGTGCCGGTTGCTCGGTGGCGGGCGCGGTCGTGCATGCGGCGAGGGTCAGGACGGACACGCCGATCAGGGCCCTGGGCAGATGCTGCATGTGATTCTCCATCGAATAGGTTGACTTATGGTATTCACAATTGCAGTTGTTCGCAATGAATATTGACAGGATGGCCAGCGCCGACCATCACCGGCGCCGCCATTTCGCGTAAAATCGCGGGATTTTCTCCCTGCTGGAAACCGACAATGACTATCAAGAGCGACAAATGGATCCGCCGCATGGCGGAAAGCACCGGCATGATCGAGCCGTTCGAGCCGAAGCAGGTACGGGAGCAGGACGGCCGCCGCATCATCTCCTTCGGCACCTCCTCGTACGGCTACGACATCCGCTGCGCCGACGAATTCAAGGTGTTCACCAACATCAACAGCACCATCGTCGACCCGAAGAACTTCGATTCGAACTCCTTCGTCGACGTCAAGAGCGACGTCTGCATCATCCCGCCGAACTCGTTCGCGCTGGCGCGCACCATCGAATACTTCCGCATTCCGCGCAACGTGCTGACGGTCTGCCTGGGCAAGTCGACCTATGCGCGCTGCGGCATCATCGTCAACGTGACGCCGTTCGAGCCGGAATGGGAAGGCTATGTGACCCTGGAATTCTCGAACACGACCCCGCTGCCGGCCAAGATCTACGCCGGCGAAGGCTGCGCCCAGGTGCTGTTCTTCGAAAGCGACGAAGTCTGCGAGACCTCGTACAAGGACCGTGGCGGCAAGTACCAGGGCCAGCACGGCGTGACCCTGCCCAAGACCTGACCGGTCTTCAGTTTTCCTGGCGCGCCCGGTGTCCCGAGGGCGCCAGGTGTCCCAGCTTGTCGGGATTGCGCATCACGTAGATGGCCTTGATGCGCCCGTCGTCGATCTCGAGCGCCATCGTCTGCAGCATGGCATCGGGTTCGAGCGTGATCCGCCCCGGCAGGCCGTCGATGCTGGGCGACTCCAGCAGCTCGGCCGCATCCCAGGCCGCCTTCACCTTCTGCGCCAGCAGGAAGCGCAGCACCTTCTCTTGCCCGAAGATCGGGTTCACCGTGGCCGGACGCTTGCCGCCGCCATCCCCATAGAACACCACATCGCTCGACAGCAGTCGGGTCAGCTGCGCCACGTCGCCGCTGCGCGAAGCGGCGAAAAAGGCGGCGGCGATCTCCTCCTGGCGCTCCGAAGGCACCGGGAAGCGCGGCCGCGCGCCGGCCAGGTGGGCGCGCGCGCGGCTGGCCAGCTGGCGGCAGGCCGCCGGTTCGCGGCCGATCGCCTCGGCCACCTCGTCGAACTCCATCTCGAACACGTCGTGCAGCAGGAAGGCGGCGCGCTCCAGCGGCGACAGGCGCTCCATCGCCAGCATCAGGGGCAGGGTGATGTCGTCCTTCTCTTCCTCGGCGGGGTCAATGAAGGGTTCCGGCAGCCAGGGGCCGATGTATTCCTCGCGCTTGACGCGCGCCGACTTGAGCACGTCCAGGCACAGGCGCGTCACGGTGCGCACCAGGAAGGCTTCCGGTTCGCGCACCGCCCCCTGGTCGGCGCCGTGCCAGCGCAGCCAGGCGTCCTGCACCACGTCCTCGGCCTCGGCCACCGAACCGAGCATGCGGTAGGCGATGCGCTGCAGGCGCGGGCGGCGGGCGGTGAAGAAGGAAGCGGAATCGAAATCGGTCGGGTTCATGCGCTGCGATGATACGCGAAAAAAAAGGCCCGGATTCGATCCGGGCCTCTCTCGGCGGGCAGAGGCCGCGGCCTCCAGTCCCGATTACGCGTCCTGCATCACGCAATCGACGAAGTAGCCGCGCTTGCCGTCGACTTCGCGCTTGACCAGGCCGTGGACGTCGGTCTCGAAGCCCGGGAAGCGTTCATTGAAGTCGCGCGCGAAGCGCAGGTAGTCGACGATGGTCTTGTTGAAGCGCTCGCCCGGGATCAGGAGCGGGATGCCCGGCGGGTAAGGCGTCAGCAGGATCGCCGTGATGCGGCCTTCCAGCTCGTCGATCGCAACGCGCTCGATCTTGCGGTGCGCCATATTCGCGAAGGCGTCCGACGGCTTCATGGCCGGCACCATGTCCGACAGGTACATCTCGGTCGTCAGGCGCGCCACGTCGCGCGACTTGTAGAAGGTGTGGATCTCGGTGCACAGGTCGCGCAGGCCGCGGGTTTCGTAGCGCGGGTTGGCCGAGGCGAACTGCGGCATCACGCGCCACATCGGCTGGTTGCGGTCGTAGTCGTCCTTGAACTGCTGCAGCGCCGTCACCAGCGTGTTCCAGCGGCCCTTGGTGATGCCGATCGTGAACATGATGAAGAACGAGTACAGGCCGCACTTCTCGATGATGACGCCGTGCTCGGCCAGGTACTTGGTGACGATCGAGGCCGGGATGCCGGTCTCGCCGAACTGGCCCGACAGGTCCAGGCCCGGGTTCACGATGGTGGCCTTGATCGGGTCGAGCATATTGAAGCCCGGCGCCAGCTTGCCGAAGCCGTGCCAGTTCTCTTCGGCGCGGATCATCCAGTCGTCCTGGGTGCCGATGCCTTCTTCCGAGAACTTATCCGGACCCCAGACCTGGAACCACCAGTCATCGCCGTAGTCCTCGTCGACCTTCTTCATCGCGCGGCGGAAGTCCAGCGCTTCCAGGATCGATTCCTCGACCAGGGCGGTGCCGCCCGGCGCTTCCATCATGGCCGCGGCGACGTCGCACGAGGCAATGATCGAGTACTGCGGCGAGGTCGAGGTGTGCATCAGATAGGCTTCGTTGAAGGCGTCCTGGTCGAGCTTGACCGATTCGGACTCGCGCACCAGCACCTGCGACGCCTGCGACAGGCCGGCCAGCAGCTTGTGCGTCGACTGGGTCGAGAAGATCATCGACTCCTTGGCGCGCGGGCGGTTCTCGCCGATCGCGTGCATGTTCTGGTAGAAGCTGTGGAAGGTCGCGTGCGGCAGCCAGGCTTCGTCGAAGTGCAGGGTGTCGATCTTCCCGTCCAGCATTTCGCGCAGGGTCTCGACGTTGTACACCACGCCGTCATAGGTCGACTGGGTGATGGTGAGGATGCGCGGCTTCTTGTTGACGGCGTCGCGCGCGAACGGATTCGCCTCGATCTTGCGGGCGATCGATTCGGGCGTGAATTCCTCGAGCGGGATCGGACCGATGATGCCCAGGTGGTTCCGGGTCGGCATCAGGAACACGGGGATCGCGCCGCACATGATGATCGAGTGCAGGATCGACTTGTGGCAGTTGCGGTCCACCACGACGATGTCGCCCGGCGCCACGGTCGAGTGCCACACCATCTTGTTCGAGGTGGAGGTGCCGTTGGTCACGAAGTAGCAGTGGTCGGCGCTGTAGATGCGCGCGGCGTTGCGCTCGGACTTGGCCACCGGGCCGGTGTGGTCGAGCAGCTGGCCCAGTTCCTCGACCGCGTTGCAGACGTCGGCGCGCAGCATGTTCTCGCCAAAGAACTGGTGGAACATCTGGCCGATCGGCGACTTCAGGAAAGCCACGCCGCCCGAGTGGCCCGGGCAGTGCCACGAATAGGAGCCGTCGTAGGCGTAGTTCACCAGCGCGCGGAAGAACGGCGGCGCCAGGCTGTCGAGATAGGCCTTGGCCTCGCGGATGATGTGGCGCGCCACGAATTCCGGGGTGTCCTCGAACATGTGGATGAAGCCGTGCAGCTCCTTCAGGATGTCGTTCGGGATGTGGCGGCTGGTGCGCGTCTCGCCATAGATATAGATCGGGATATTGGCGTTCTTGTGACGGATCTCCTTCACGAAGGCGCGCAGGCCGACCAGTGCGAAATCGGTCTCTTCGAGCGAGCCGCCGCCGAATTCCTCGTCGTCGATCGACAGGACGAAGGCCGATGCGCGCGATTGCTGCTGGGCGAACTGGGACAGGTCGCCATAGCTGGTCACACCGACGACCTCCATGCCTTCCTGTTCCATCGCGGCCGCCAGGGCGCGAATGCCGAGACCGGAGGTGTTCTCCGAGCGGAAGTCCTCATCGATGATGACGATAGGGAAACGAAATTTCATGGACAGCTCCAAAACGAAGCGCCGTGGAAGCGGCAGGTCCTCGCCGGTCGTTCCGACAGAAGCTGGCCGCCGCGCACGGCACCGTAGAAAAATGAGAAGCGGATTTTCGCAGAAAACACGGGTCCCGGTGAAAGTTTTTTTGCTAGGTTAGCCACTGTTCCGGAAGGGTGGCGCACTCTAGTCGATTCTTCGCCCGGCGCGTCGGATCCCCTCGGTCAATAGCGCCGCAACGAGAGCGCCGACGAGCGGGATCGGTGACAGCGCAGTGACGCTGCCGTGCAGGAAGGCGAACAGCCCCAGCGTGATGCCGAAGGCCGCCACCGCTCCGGTGAGCGTGAGCAGCCAGGTGCGGCGCGCCAGCAGCGTGATGGCGGCCAGCGAGATCGCGATCTGCTGGGCCACCGAGGCGGCGGCCCACTGGCGCTGGCGGTGCAGCGCTTCTTCGGAGCGGCGGTTCGACTCGCCCGACGCCGCTTCCCAGCGCTCGGCCTCCTTGCGGATGACGTCCTTCTCTTCCCGGTAGCGCTCGGCTTCGTCGCGGTAGCGCACGCCGTCGACGCCGGGCAGGGTCGCGGCCAGCTCGGCCAGGTTCTGGCGGCTCGACTTGGCCTGGTAGTGGCTCCAGGCATTGGCGGCGCTGGTCTTTTCCATCGCCGCCTGGGTCTTGTACAGGCTGGCGTCATTGTGCGACGACGTGCCGAGGAAGGCGAACAGGGTGCCGAGCGTGGCCAGCACCGCGATCAATACCGCGATGCGGCCGGCGAAGCCGTCGCCGCCGCGCGAGCCAGGGGGGCGTGCCGACTCGTTCATGGCGTCGCCTCGCGCCGTGCATAGGTCACGAAGGCGTAGTCGAAGCCGTTGGCTGCGCTGTGGTGGGTGTCGCGCGCAGTTTCGCGCCACACGGCCGCGTCAATCGGCGGAAAGAAGGTGTCGCAGTCGAAGACGCGGTCGATGTGGGTGACGATCATGGTGTCGGCGACGTCCATGGCCTGGGCGAAGATCTGGGCGCCGCCGATGATGCTGGCCGGCGCGCCGCCGAGCATGGCGATGGCTGCCTCCAGCGACGCCGCGCGCTCGGCGCCTTCGTGCGACCAGCCGGCGTTGCGCGTGACGACGATGTTGCGGCGTCCGGGCAGGACGCGGCCGATCGAATCGAAGGTCTTGCGGCCCATGATCACCGGCTTGCCGAGCGTGACGCGCTTGAAGTGGGCGAAATCCTCGGGCAGGTGCCAGGGCATCTTGTTGTCGATGCCGATGCCGCCCTTGGCATCGGTGGCGACCACCAGGGTCAGGCGGGCGGCATCGCTCATACGGCCACCGGCGCCTTGATCGCCGGATGCGGATCGTAGCCCGTGATGTCGAAGTCGTCGAAGCGGTAATCGAACAGCGAATCGGGCTTGCGCTTGATCTCGAGGCGCGGCAGCGCGCGGGTCTCGCGCGACAGCTGCAGCTCGACCTGTTCCATGTGGTTCGAATAGAGGTGGCAGTCGCCGCCGGTCCAGACGAAGTCGCCCACCTCGAGTCCGGCCTGCTGGGCCATCATGTGGGTCAGGATCGCGTACGACGCGATGTTGAAGGGCACGCCCAGGAAGATGTCGGCGCTGCGCTGGTACAGCTGGCAGGACAGCTTGCCGTCGGCCACGTAGAACTGGAATAGCGCATGGCAGGGCGGCAGTTTCATCTGCGGCACATCGCCCACGTTCCAGGCCGAGACGATCATGCGGCGCGAGTCGGGCGTGGTGCGGATCTGTTCGAGCACCTGCGATATCTGGTCGATGTGCTGGCCGGATGGCGTCGGCCAATTGCGCCATTGGTAGCCGTAGATCGGGCCCAGGTTGCCTTCGGCATCGGCCCACTCGTCCCAGATGGACACGCCGTTTTCCTTCAGGTAGGCGATATTGGTCGAGCCCTGCAGGAACCAGATCAGTTCATGGATGATCGACTTCAGGTGCACCTTCTTGGTGGTCAGGAGCGGGAAGCCTTCCTGCAGGTTGAAGCGCATCTGGTAGCCGAACACCGAGCGGGTGCCGGTACCGGTACGGTCGGTCTTGATGGCGCCATGCTCTTTCACATGGCGCATGAATTCGAGATATTGGCGCATTGCGTTACGGGTTCGGAGAATCTGACATTTTAGCATTCGGCACCAGTGCCGAGGCAAATCGCCGCAGCGCTTCGCGCACCGTATCGTCAGGCATCGACAGCAGGTTGTCGCCGACATAGATCTCGACGACGCTCGATGCCGGCAGCGCGCCATGCACGGCGCGGTTGAACATCCAGATGCCATGCTCGCGCGCCAGCGCATCGCGTACCGCGAGCGCGCATTCGCGGTCGACCGGCAGATGAATATGCAGCATGTTCGCCTGCGGCGCGACCGGGTTGACGCGCAGTTCGGGATAGGCGCGCAAGGCCTGGTAAAGAAAGCGGGTGCGTTCGAAGTACGCGGGCATCGCGGCCAGCCGCGCGTCGAACCCCATGGCCGCGGCCACGATATACGGGGAACGATGGATGACGTTGCCGCCCTGGCGCCGGAACCATTCGGCGCAGCGGTCCACGAAGGCACGGCTGCCGAGCAGCATGGCGCCGCCCAGCCCGCCGATGCCCTTGTACAGCGACACGTAGACGGAATCGAAGCCGGACGCGATGTCGGCGACATTGCGGCCATAACCGGCTTGCGCCTCCCACAGGCGCGCGCCGTCCATGTGCAGGTGGATGCCGCGGGTGCGGCAATGGCGCTTGATCGCTTCCAGCTCGTCCCAGGCGGGCAGCTGGCCGCCGATCTCGCGCATCGGGATCTCGAGGCCGATGGCGCCGAGGCGGTCCGGCACTGCCGCCAGGTCGGCCTCGACGCAGGGGCGGTGACGGTCGCCGACGGACAGCGCCTGGAAATGGTCCAGCAACTGGTAGTTGGAACGCTCGTGAACGAAGATGTGCGAGGTCGGATGCAGGGCCACCAGCCGGCTACCCCGATCCTCACCCCCGAGGCGCAAGGCCGTGACCTGGGCCATGGTGCCGCTGATGCAGAACACGGCCGCCTCGAAGCCCAGCAGGGCGGCGACCTTGCGTTCGAAGTCCTGGATCAGGGCGCCGTTGCCGTAGACGTCGTGGTCGACGTCGTGCTCCTCGCACCAGGCGGCCATGGCGGCGAAGAGTTCGGCCGGTCGCAGCTGGCGATGGCCGGGGAAGATGGCGTGGCAGCGGCGCTGCAGGTCGGTGTCGGGCAAAGCGGGCTCCTGGAAGGCGAGCCCGCTACTTTATCAGTTCGCGATCAGCGCGCGGCGCTTCGGCGCGGTCAGCGCGGCGGCGTCGCGTTCGTCGGCCAGGCGGAAGCGGCGCACCGAACGCGCCAACGCGTCGGCCTGCTCGTGCATGGCCTGGGCGGCGGCGCTGGCTTCTTCGACCAGGGCTGCGTTCTGCTGGGTCACGGTATCCATCTCGACCACCGAGCGGTTGATCTCTTCGATGCCCTGCGTCTGTTCCTGGCTGGCGCTGCTGATCTCGGAAATGACGTCGGTCACGCGCTGCACGCTGTCCAGCACTTCCTGCATCGTCGCGCCGGCCTGGGACACCAGCTGGCTGCCGGCGTCGACTTCGCTGTTGGAGGCGTCGATCAGCACCTTGATTTCCTTGGCGGCGGCGGCCGAACGCTGCGCCAGGTTGCGCACTTCGCTCGCGACGACCGCGAAGCCGCGGCCCTGTTCGCCGGCGCGCGCCGCCTCCACGGCCGCGTTCAGCGCCAGGATATTGGTCTGGAACGCGATGCCGTCGATGACGCCCGTGATGTCGGAGATCTTGCGCGACGCCTGGGAAATCGAATCCATGCGCGCCACCACCTGCGACACCGTGCTGCCGCCCTTCTGGGCGACCTCGGAGGCGCTGCGGGCCAGCTGGTCGGCCTGGCGCGCATTGTCGGCGTTCTGGCGCACGGTCGTGGTCAGCTGGTCCATCGACGAGGCGGTGGTGGCCAGGCTGGCCGCTTGCTCCTCGGTGCGGCTGCACAGGTCGAGGTTGCCGGTCGAGATTTCCTGCGAGGCGGTGGCGATGTGCTCGGCGCCGTCGCGCACCTGGCCGACCACGCTCGAGAGGCGCGCGCCGATCTCGTTGATGGCGCCGGTGAGGCGGCCGATCTCGTCGTCGCGCCGGGTCTTGACCTGGGCGGTCAGGTCGCCGTCGGCGATGCGGGTGGCGACCGCCTGCACCTCGGCCAGCGGACGGGTGACGGTGGCGCGCACCAGGAAGTACAGCACGGTGGCCAGCACGGCCAGCGCCGCCAGGCCGAATACGATGAAGCGGTTGCGCAGCTCGGTCGCGGCGGCGGTGATCTCGTCGCGGTAGGTGCCGCCGGCGATGACCCAGTTCCAATCCTTCATCTCCGAATAGGCCGCGAATTTTTCGCGCGCGCGCAGCTCGCCCGGGTTCTGCCAATCGTAGCTGATCGTGCCTTCTTTCTTCTCCAGCATCTCCTTGATGAAGGCATGGCCGTCGGCCGACTGGCTGTCGAGGATGTTCTCGCCTTCCTTGTTCGGGTGGACGATCAGGTCGCCATAGGTCTTGGGCGCCGACGACAGCACGAAGAAGTAGCCGGTATCGCCGACCTTGACGGCGCGGATGCGCTCCTTGAGCGCGGCGACGTCGGCGCTGATGTCGACCCCGACGTAGAGCGCGCCGACGACCTTGCCGGCCGCGTCGCGCACCGGCTCGTACTGGGTGATGAACTGCTTGCCGAACAGCGTGGTCAGGCCGACATAGGTACGGCCGGCGCGCAGCGCCGGGTAGGCCGGCGAGGCCTTGTCGAGGGCGGTGCCCACCGCGCGTTCGCCGTTTTCCTTCTTGACCGAGGTCGTCACGCGCACGAAGTCCTCGCCGGAGGCGGCGAAGATGGTGGCGTTGCCGCCGGTGCGGTCGGTGAACGCGTCCGGGGCGCTGAAATCGAGGTTGAGCGGATGGCCGGCCACGCTCAGGGTCGGCACCTGGCGTCCGCCGACGTCGACGACCGTCGCCTCGTCCAGCGCGAAGTCGCCCGGCAGGCCGGCGCGGAAGATGCGGCCGAAGCTGACGGCCTGGCTGCTGACGGTCTTGTTGAAAAGCTCGACGGTGCTGGTGACGCCGTGCAGCTCGTTCCTCACGCTGTCGATGGCGCGCCGTTCCAGCATGCCGGAGGTCAGGACGGTGATGGTCGCGATCAGGGCGGCGATGATGGCGCCGGCCAGCAGGAAGGTGACGGCACTGATGCGCGTGCCAACATTCCAGCTGGCCGGACTAAATTTGCGGTTGCTCATGTATTGTGAGGGAAAATAGGGGGGATATAACCCCGGATCATACCTCGCAAACTTTTCGTGCCGCAACAATTAGTGAGTTTTGGAATGCTACCTGGTATCCCCGCTACAACAGCTTGCTGGATCGCTACGTAGTACCACGAATTGCTTCATGTGCGTGTTTACGCTGCCACCGGCGCATGCGTTTGGAACTGCAGCGCCGCCAGGTTGGCATACACGCCACGCAGCGCGATCAGCTCGGTGTGGGTGCCGGATTCAACGATCCGGCCCTCGTCCAGCACGATGATGCGGTCGGCGCGCTGCACCGTCGCCAGGCGGTGGGCGATGATGATGGTGGTGCGGCCGACCATCGCGGCTTCGAGCGCGCGCTGCACCAGGCGTTCGGACTCGGCGTCGAGCGCACTGGTGGCTTCGTCCAGCAGGAGCAGCGGCGGGTTCTTGAGCAGGGCGCGCGCGATCGCGATGCGCTGGCGCTGGCCGCCCGACAGGCGCACCCCGCGCTCGCCCAGGAACGATGCATAGCCCTGCGGCAGGCGTTCGATGAAATCGTGGGCCGCGGCCATCTTCGCCGCCGCGATCACCTCGTCGTCGCTGGCGTCAGGGCGGCCGTAGCGGATGTTTTCCATGGCGTCGAGCGAGAAGATCACGGTGTCCTGCGGCACGATGCCGACCGCGCCGCGCAGCGTGTGCAGGGCCAGGTCGCGCACGCCGACGCCGTCGAGGCGAATGCTGCCCGCCTGCGGATCGTAGAAGCGCAGCAGCAGCTGGAACAGGGTGGTCTTGCCGGCGCCGGAAGGACCGACCACGGCCACCGTCTCGCCGGGGCGGATGTCGAGGGCCAGGTGCGACAGGGCAGCTTCGTCCAGGCGCGACGGGTAGGCGAAGGTCACGTCGTCGAGCGTCACGCGGGCGCCGTTCTCGGTGCGCGCGGGAAGAAGCCTGGGCTGCAGCGGATCCTGGATCTCGGATTGCGCGTCGAGCAGCTCGAGCAGGCGTTCGGTGGCGCCGGCGGCGCGCTGGGCGTCGCCCATCACTTCCGACAGGGCGCCGACCGAGCCGGCCACGATGCCGGCGTACAGGATGAACTGGCCAAGGTCGCCGCCGGTCATCGTGCCTTCGAGGACGGCGTGGGCGCCGAGCCACAGCACGAACACGATGGCGCCGAACACCAGCACGATGGCCAGCATGGTGAGCGTGGCGCGGGCGCGGATGCGGCGCATGGCGGTGGTGAAGGCGCCTTCGACCTCCTTGCCGAAGCGGCCGGATTCATGGCCCTCTCGGGTAAACGCCTGCACGGTCGGCATCGCGTTCAGGATTTCGCCGGCCACCGCCGAGGCGTCGGCGATGCGGTCCTGCGAATCGCGCGAGAGCTTGCGCACGCGGCGGCCGAACAGCACGATCGGCAGCACCACCAGCACCAGCAAGCCCAGGATGATGGAGGTCAGGCGCGGGCTGGTCACGAACAGCATCACCAGGCCGCCGAAGAACAGCAGCGTATTGCGCAGCGCCAGCGAGATGCTGGTGCCGACCACGGTCTGGATCAGTGTGGTGTCGGTGGTCAGGCGCGACAGCACTTCGCCGGTGCGGGTGGTCTCGAAGAATTCGGGGCTCTGGCGCACGACGTGGCCGTAGACCGCGCTGCGAATATCGGCGGTGACGCGCTCGCCCAGCCAGGACACCATGTAGAAGCGCGCCGCGGTGGCCACCGCCAGCACCGCGGCCACGCCGAACAGGGCCAGGAAGGTGGCGTTGATGTGTTCCAGGCTGCCGCCCTCGATCGCGGCGCCGGCGGCCGCGGTCGCGCTGGCGGCGCCGAAGCCCAGGTCGATCATCTGCTTGAAGGCCGCGGGAATCGCCAGCGTGGCGCCGGCCGCGAACAGCAGGGCGATGCCGGCCAGCAGGAACTGGCGGCGGTAGGGACGCAGGAAGGGGCTCAAGCCCCTGAGGGTGGCCAGGCTGCTCTTGCGGGATGGTTCTTGGTCGGTCTTGCTGGTGTTACGGGTGGTCATCGTGTTTTGGTGTGTCGGTCGTTCTTGTTATCGTTATTGTTATTAAAGCTTCATGGCTTGCACATAGCCGGTCATCTCGAGATAGCCGCGGCCCACCCGGCGGCCGTTCTGCTGGATCGTGACCGCGCCTTCCCAGTACACGGCGCCGGTCGAGCGGCGCGAATCGAGTTCCTGGTCTTGCTGCAGCGGCACCACCTGCCAGCTTTCGGTCCCCGTGGTGATCGTGGTCGCGATCGGATACGTGGCGCCGGTGCGCGGCGATTTCCAGTGCGTCTGCGGCGCGAATGCGATCTGCCCGGGCGCGTAGTGCACCACCTTGCCGGCCTTGTCGCGCCGGGTGGCGTGCGCCCATAGTTTACCACCTTGGCGGTCGCGGATCTGGAAAGCCATCAGGGCGCCGCCGTCGTCGAGGTTGGCGCCGACCCAATCCCAGCCCACGGCGTCCGGCTGCAGCGCCTCGCTCGACCATTCGTGGTCGAGCCATGCGCTGCCGCTCACCTGGGTGGCCGCCATGCCGGCGCGGCCGACCGTGCCGGATACTTCCAGGTGCGGTTCGCTGTAGTAGTAGCTCGCGTGCTGGGCGCTGGGGCCCTTGCGCGAATAGCCGCCCTGGCCCTGAACCAGCACCGGCTGCGTCGGCTTCAGGCGCAGTTCGAGCGTCAGCTGGTTGGAGCGGATGGTGACGCGGTAGACGCCGTTGGCGTCGCGGACCATGCGCCAGTCGTCCAGTTTCAGGTCGGTGTTGCCGGGCCGCGCCCAGGCCATGCTGAAGCCTTCGCGCGCGCTGCGCTCGTCGTGCACCAGGCGGCCGACCTGCGGATCGGACAGGGCCGCGTGACCGATCACCAGCTGGCGCGGCGCGAAGTGACTCGGATTGGCGTTGTCGGCGCCGGTGCGGCTGCGAAAGAAGGTCACCTGGAAGCCGAGCGGGCGCTGGTCCGGCGTCTCGACCCAGCCGGTGACGTACCACCACTCGGTGCGAAATTCCGGATGGGCGCCGTAGTCGCGCGGGAACGACAGGCCGGCGCCGGGGGTGACCGGCGCATACACGGGCGCCGCGGCATGGGCAGACAGCGACAACAACACCAGCAGGCACAAAATAAAACGCATTACCAATCCTCTCTGACCGCGCGTACCGGGCCGCCGGACAATGCCTGGCGACCCGAGACGAGCGCGGTAGCAACCGATGCAATGACCAGCACCGCGGCCACGCTGCCGAGCAGGGGCCAGGGCAGGTGCAAGCCCATGGTCCAGTGGAAGGACTGCGGGTTGATCACGTACACCAGGATCAGGCTGATCACCAGCCCGAACGCGAAACCGGCGACGACGCCGAGGCTTGTCAGCAGCCCGCCTTCGAAGGCGAGCAGCTGCAAGACCTGGCGCCGGGTGACGCCGACGTGGCGCAGCATACCGAATTCTCGCGCCCTTGCCAAAGTCTGGGCCGAAAAACTCGCCGCGATGCCCGACAGGCCGATGGCGATCGCGATCGCCTCGAGCAGATAAGTGACGGCGAAGCTGCGGTCGAAAATCTTGAGGCTCGTGGCGCGGATGTCGCCGGGCCGCAGCAGGTTCAGCGAAGCGCCGAACGGCAGCGCGCGCAGGCTGCCTGCAAGCAGAGAGGCGTCCACGCCGCGCGCGGTCCACAGGGCGGCGTCGGTGACCTCTCGCTCGCCCGTCAGCCGCCGGTAGTCCTCCAGCTGGATCACGACCGAGCCGCCCTGGTTGGCGTAGTCGCGCCAGGCGCCGGCGACGAAGAACTCCACCTGCGCGCCGCCCAGGGGCAGGGCCAGGTGCTGGCCGACGCGGGCGCCGTACAGGTCGAGCATCGCTTCCGACACCCAGGCCGGGCGGGCGCCGGAGGGGATCGGAGCGCTCTCTCCGACCAGGTACAGCAGGCGTGCCGGATCGCTGGCGTCGATGTCGCGGGCGATGACGACGATCGGCGGCCGTTCGGGCGACAGTGACACGCGCCGGGTGCGCAGGAACTGGACCTTTTCGACGCCGGGCAGGCTGGCCAGCGCGGCCTGCTGCTCGCCGCTCAGGTAGCCGGTGCCGCCGGCATCGACCGTGCGTACGTACAGGTCGGCCGGCAGGATGTGGCCCATCCAGTCGTCCACCGAGACCCGGAAGCTCGACACCATGATCCCCATCGCCACCATCAGGCTGAAGCTGGCCAGGATGCCGCCCAGGGCGATCGAGGCCTGGCCCGGCGCATTGGCCAGGCGCGCCAGCGACAGCGCGAGCACCGCCGGACTGCGCTTGCTCCGCCCGAGGACGGCTTCGAGCGTGCGGAAGGTCAGCGCCGCGAAGCGCGGCATCAGGCCGATCCCGCCGACCAGCAGCAAGGCGATCGCGAGGTAGCCGAACAGCGGCAGCTCGAACACCGGCGGCGCGAAGGAGAATGCTGCGGCCAGCGCCAGGCACACGAAGGAGGGCCAGACCCGCGCCAGGCGCGCGAGCGGCGCTTCGTCCGCGCCGGACTTGATGGCCACCGCCGGCCGTGCGCGCGCCGCTTCCCATGCCGGCGCCAGGCAACCCAGCAGCGCCACGCCCAGGCCCAGCGCGAAGAACACGATGGCGGCGCCGGGCGTGAACGCGACCTGCGGCTTGACGCCGGGGAAGTAGCCGGCGCCGAGGTCGCCGCCAAAGAAATGCAGTGCGGCGGCAGCCAGCCCGTAGCCGGCGCCGATGCCGAGCAGCGCCCCGAGCACGCCCAGGCTGCCCCCTTCGAGCAGCACCTGGCGCAGCAACTGTCCCCGTTCGAGGCCCAGCACCCGCAGCAGCGCGAACTGGCTGCGCCGGCGCATCACCGACAGCGCCTGCGTCGAAAACACGAGGAAGGCGCCGGTGAACAGCGCCACCAGCGCCAGCACCGTCAGGTTGACGCGGTAGGCGCGGCTCATGTTCGCGGTGCGGCTTTCCTGGTCCGCGTCGTTCGGCTGGCCAACCGTGAAGCGGCCCGGCCAGGTTTTATCCAGTCGGGCGGCGAGATCGCGCTGGAAGGCGGCGCGGTCGACGCCGTCGCGCAACTTGAGGTCGACCCGTGACAGCTGGCCCAGCCGGTTGAGGCGCCACTGGGCGGCGCCGATGTCCATCACCGCCAGGCGCTGGCCGGCGCGGGCGCGCAGGATCGGTCCGGCCACGCGCAGGGCGACTTCGCCGGTGCCGGCGCGCAGCACCAGGGTGTCGCCGCGCCGTTTATTCAGCCAGGCCTCGGCCGCCGGCGACAGGAACAATGCGTCGTCGGCCAGGATGTCGAGCCGGCGGCCTTCGCCCGTCACGCCGAGCAGGTCGGGCGAGATGGCGCCGGCGCGAAACGGGTCGATGCCGACGATGCGCAGTGGACCGTCGGCCCCCGGCACGCCGGCCTGGACGTCGAGGATGGGCGAGGCCAGCGCCACTTCGGGATGTTCGGCCAGGAAGGGGTAGACGGATTCGTCGAACAGCGGCTCGCGGCCTTGTACCTGGATGTCGGCCTGGCCCGACAGGCTCTTGACGGCGGCCGAGAATTCGTTGAAGGCCGCCGCGTTGATCAGGTGGATGGCAAAGCCCATCGCCACCCCGACGGCGATCGCCGCGATGGCGACCAGCGCCCGCACCGGATGCGCGCGCCATTCTCCGAGCAGGAGCCAGCGCGACAGCTGGCTCAGGCCGGGCATTCCACCGCCAGCGTCTCGATCTGGCGCCGCACCTTGATCCGGGCCGCCTCCTTGGCGTCGCCGCGCGTGCGCGCCAGGTCTTCTTCGAGCCACTGGCGCTGCAGGCGCAGCTTGTCGCAGCGCTTGCGCAGGGCCAGCGCCGCGCGGCGGGCGCGATCGCGGTCGCGCTCCTCGCGCAGGGCCTGTTCGGCGCGCTGCTTGTCGATACCCAGGACCATGTCGCGCGCGCGGTCCAGGCGCGCCAGCGTCTCGGGATCGGGCGGGGGCGCGGCGCGCACGGGCAACTCGGCGCCGGCGCCAGGGCAGGGGCGGTCGGCGTAGGTCACGCGGCCGCCCTCATGGCATTTGTAGACAGCGCCCGCGGCCTGCGCCTGGCACAGGATGCAGGCCGTGACGATCGCAAATAAACGGTGCATGCGTGGCTCCCGGTCATAGTATCTTCCCGGGATTCATGATGCCGAGCGGGTCGAGCGCGGCTTTGATGGCACGCATCATGCCAAGTTCGACCGGCGACTTGTAGCGCGCCAGTTCTTCGCGCTTGAGCATGCCGATGCCGTGTTCGGCCGAGATCGAGCCGCCGAGATCCACGACCAGGTCGTGCACGATGCGATTGACGTCCGCCTGGTGTTCCAGGAAGGCCGCATGCGATTCCCCGGCCGGCGGCGCCACGTTGTAGTGCAGGTTGCCGTCGCCAAGATGGCCGAAGGTCACCGGCTGGCAGCCGGGAAACGCCTGCTGCAGCGCGGCGTCGGCGCGCGCGATGAAGTCGGGAATGCGCGACACCGCCAGCGAAATATCGTGCTTGATGTTCTTGCCGGCCGCCGCCTGCGCCAGCGGGATGTGTTCGCGCAGCCGCCACAAGTCCAGGGCCTGCTTGTTCGAGGTCGCCACCACGGCGTCGCGCGAAAGGCCTACCTCCAGCGCCTCGCCTATGCTCGATTCCAGCAGCCCGTGTGCATGCTCATCGGACTCATTGCTCGAAAGCTCGACCAGGGCGTATTGCGGATGCCGGTCCGCGAACGGCCGCGGCAGGTCGGGAAACTGCGCCGCGACCAGATCCATGCAGAACGATGACATCAGCTCGAATCCGGTCAGCGCCGCCCCGCAGCGCGCCTGCAGCAGGCCGAGCAGCTCGACGGCCTGGCGCGGCAAGTCGAGGGCGACGAGGGCGGTGAGGGCGGCGCGCGGCGCCGGATACAGTTTCAGCACCGCCGCCGTGATCACGCCCAGCGTGCCCTCGGCGCCGATGAAGAGCTCGCGCAGCGCATAGCCGGTATTGTCCTTGCGCAGGCCCCGCAAGCCGTCCCAGACCTCGCCCTGGGCATTGACGACTTCCAGGCCCAGGCACAGCTCGCGGGTATTGCCGTAGCGCAGGACAGCGGTGCCGCCGGCATTGGTCGACAGGTTGCCGCCGATCGTGCAACTGCCTTCGGCCGCCAGCGACAGCGGATACAGCATTCCGGCCTCGCCCGCCGCGGCCTGAACGTCGGCCAGGATGCAGCCGGCCTCTACCGTCATCGTGCGGTTCAGGGGATCGATGGCGCGGATGCGGTTCAGGCGCCGCAGCGACAGCACGATGGCCGCGCCCGAGGTGTCGGGAACGCTGCCCATGACCAGGCCGGTGCGGCCGCCTTGCGGGACGATGGGGACGCGCGCCGCGGCGCAGGCGGCGACGATGGCGGCCACTTGCGCGGTATCCAGGGGTAGCACCACCGCCAGGCCGCGTCCGCTGTAGCGGCCGCGCCAGTCCGCCATGAATGGCGCCATCGTCGCTTCATCGGTGATGACGTGGGCGCCGCCGACGATCGCACGGCAGCGCGCCAGCAGGTCATCGACATGCGCGTCAGCCATGCGGTACTTTGACCTTGTCCAGTAACTCCTTGGCCAGGCGCTGTGCTTCTTTCTTGTAGGGGCGCAGGTAGAGCAGGGCGCAGAAGTAATACACCACGACCAGGGCGATCTCGCCGATGGCCATCTGGCGCGAGGCCGCGCTCTGGTCGGCCCAGGCGCGCACCACGCCTTCGGCAAAATAGATCAGGATCAGCATCGACGACCATTGCAGGGTGTACAGGTCGCGTTTGATGACGCCGCGCAGCGGCAACAACAGGGGCAAAGCCTTCAGGGCCAGCAGCCAGCTACCGGGCTGCAGGGGCGCCACGTAGGCTTCCCAGGCGACCAGCCAGCCGATCAGCCAGATCAGGCTGGCGATCGCCCCCACGTGAAAGACTTTTTTTCCTGTTCCCATCAGCGGCTTCCCTGCAGTTTCAGGGCCGCCTCTGCCAGGCGGCGACCGAGCGCAATCGCCAGCGTACGCTCTTCTTCGGTGACGGGGCGCTTGCCATCGACGCCGGCCCAGTGGGTCGCGCCGTAGGGGCTGCCGCCGCTGGCGGTGTTCATCAATTCGGGATGGGTATAGGGCAGGCCCATCACCATCATCCCGTGGTGCAGCAAGGGGATCATCATCGACAGCAGGGTTGCCTCCTGGCCGCCGTGCAGGCTGCCGGTGGAGGCGAACACCACGGCCGGCTTGCCGGACAGCGACCCATTGACCCATTCGGTCGCGGTACCGTCGAGGAAGTATTTCATGCTCGCGGCCATATTGCCGAAGCGCGTAGGCGAGCCCAGCGCCAGGCCAGCGCATTCGCGCAGGTCGTCCAGTTCGACGTAGGGCGAGCCCTGGTCGGGAATCCCGGGCGCGGTCGCTTCGGCCACCGACGAGACCGGCGGCACGGTGCGCAGCCGGGCTTCGGCCCCCGGCACGCTGTCGATGCCCTGGGCAATCAGTTCGGCCAGCTTGCGCGTGGCGCCATGGCGCGAATAGTAGAGGACGAGGATGCTCAGTGGGGTCGTGTTCATCCTTGGTATTATAGTGCGGTTTGTTGAAATGACATGCCTGTGAAGATGACGAGAACGGTGAATCCAACACCATGCTGAACAAGACGCTGAACGAGAAGGTGAGCGGCTTGTCGCGTGCCGGCGGCGAGTTCGTCAATGGAAGCGCCGAGCGCAGCCTGACCTGGCCGGAAGCGCGCGACCTGGTGCGCTTCGCCGCGCGCCGCCTGCGCGAAGAGCGCCTGCCGCAGGTGGCGGGCAGCCTCACCTTTACCACGACGCTGGCGCTGGTGCCGCTGCTCACCATCGTGTTGGCCATTTTTACGATGTTCCCGGCCTTCGGCCAGGTGCGCGAGATGATCGACGCCTGGTTCGTGCAGAACCTGATGCCCAAGGCGATCGCCAGCACCATCAGCGGCAACCTGACCCAGTTCGCCGACAAGGCCAAGGGCCTGTCGGCCCTCGGCGCGGTCGCGCTGCTGTTCACCACGGCCGCCACGATGAGCCTGATCGAGCGCGTGTTCAACCAGATCTGGAGCGTGCGCCAGCCGCGCCCGCTGCCCCAGCGCCTGCTGGTCTACTGGGCCTTGCTGACCCTGGGCCCGCTGCTGTTCGGCCTGTCGATCAGCTTCACCTCGCAACTGGTGGACGTGACCGGCGGCCTGGAGCGCGATGCCTCCCTGCTCGGCACCCTGTTCTTCACCCTGGCCTCGGTGGCGGTCACCACCGCCGGCTATACCTTGCTGTACGTCGTGGTGCCGAACCGCAAGGTGGCCTGGCGCGATGCCTTCTGGGGCGCGCTGGCGGCGGCGCTCGCCTTCGAGATCGCCAAGCGCGGCTTCGGCCTGTTCATCCGCCAGTTCCCGACCTACGCCATCATCTATGGCGCACTGGCGGCGTTGCCTTTGTTCCTGGTCTGGATCTATGTGACCTGGATGATCACGCTGGTCGGCGCGGTATTGACGGCGGCGCTGCCGGTTGTCAAGCACGAGCGCTGGTGGTACCAGCCGGCGCCAGGTGGCGCCTTCGTCGACGCGATGTCGGTGCTCAAGGTCTTGTATGGCAGCGCCAGGCTGAGCGGCAATGCGCTGGTGGCCGGCAGCACGATCCGCGATCACACACGGATCGGCTACGACGAGATGGGACGCCTGCTGGAGCGCATGGTGGCCGAGGGCTGGGTCGGCCGGGTGCAGGACGAAGCCCCGGCACGGGTGGGCTGGCATTTCCACCGCCGCGGCAGCCAGGAGAACTGGGTGTTGCTGGCCGATCCGGCAAGCTTGCGCCTGGCCGACGTCTACCGGCTGTTCGTGTTCGATTGCGCGGCGGCGGAAAGCATGCAGCGCGAAGACGGTGTTGCGGACACGCCGCTGGCGCTGGACGTCGGCGACCTCGCGCGCCAGGTCGAGGAGGCGGTCGAGGCGGGGCTGGACCAGACGCTGGCGGCGCACTTCGGCGATCCCGAAGAAGCCGTGATGGCGGACATCGAGGCGCGCGCCACCAGCTGAGCTTGCCGGTCCGGCGGGCGCTTTCTTGACTCAGGCTATGTTTTGACGCGTTGGCCGGGCCGGCGATATTGCCTCCGGCGAGACTCACGCTTAGGCTGAAAACACTGTCCGGGAATCAATACCGGGCGTGTTTTCCAGCCAGGAGCGATGATGAAAACCATGCCAATTCCTTTCCTCGCCCAGCCGTTTGGCGCAATGACGGCCGCGCTGCTGCTCGCTACCTGCGCCGCATATGCCGCCGAGCCGATCTCGCCGATCGTGGCGGTAAAAGTGACCGACCCCGCCAGGGTCGACCTGGGCAAGAAGCTGTTCTTCGATCCGCGCCTGTCGCGCTCCGGCTTCATTTCGTGCAACTCGTGCCATAACCTGAGCATGGGCGGCTCGGACAATATCACCTCGTCGATCGGCGACCGCTGGCAGAAGGGGCCGATCAATTCGCCGACGGTGCTCAACTCGCGCCTGAACCTGGCGCAGTTCTGGGACGGTCGCGCGAAAGACCTGAAGGAGCAGGCCGGCGGCCCGATCGCCAACCCCGGCGAGATGGCGTTCACGCACGACCTGGCGGTGGATATGCTGCGCTCCATTCCGCAATACGTGACCGAGTTCAAGGCCGTGTTCGGCCACGACAAGCTCACCATCGACGAAGTCACGTCCGCCATCGCCGCCTTCGAGGAAACGCTGGTCACGCCCAACGCGCGCTTCGACAAGTGGCTGCAGGGCGACAAGACGGCGATCAACCAGCAGGAACTGCGCGGCTATGAGTTGTTCAAGAGCAGCGGCTGCATCGCCTGCCACAACGGCCCCAATTTCGGCGGCGCCTCGTTCCAGAAGATGGGCCTGATCGAACCTTATAAGACGACCAACACGGCCGAAGGCCGCTTCGCCGTCACCAAACAGGACATCGACCGGTTCTACTTCAAGGTGCCGACCTTGCGCAACGTCGAGCTCACCTATCCCTACTTCCACGACGGCGCGGCCGACACCCTGGCCCAGGCGGTGGACACGATGGGCCGCCTGCAGCTGGGCCGGAAGTTCAGCGAGGCCGAGATCGCCGACGTGGTCGCCTTCCTGAAGACGCTGACCGGCGACCAGCCCCGGGTCGTGCTGCCGATCCTGCCGCCGTCGAGCGACGCGACCAGGAGGCCTCAGCCTTTCGACTGAACCTCGCGGGCATCCCTGGCGAAGCGAAGCAGGGCGTCGAGGACGGCGTCCGGCGCTTCGCTCATCATCGCGTGGCCGGCGTCCACCCCGATGACCCTGGCATGCTCGATCCGGCCGGTCAGCAACTGCGCCGAGCGCGGCGGCGTCATCATGTCCTTCTTGCCCTGCACGAACAGCGTCGGGCAGGCGACCGAGGCGGCCGCGGCTTCGCCGTTCGCATACGCATTGCAGGCCGCGAAATCCGTCAGCAACAGCTGGGGCGCGCCGCGCGCCGCCATGCGCTGCATCAGGCGCCGCGCCGTGTTGATCACCGAGGCGCCGGGGCCGGCGGTCGAGGGGCCGGGCAGCCAGGACGCATGCGACCAGGCGGCGACCATCTCGATGGCCGCGTCCTCTTCGGTACGCGCGGCTTCCAGCAGCGTGTCCGACACCCGCATCGGGTAGGTGGCGCCCAGCAGGGCCAGTCCGCCCACGCGCTGCGGCGCGAGGTGGGCCGCCTCCAGCGCGATGAGCGAGCCCATGCTGTGCCCGGCCAGCAGCGCGCGACCGGCGCCGGCCGCATCGAGCAAGGCGAGCACCCAGGCGGCCATGGCCTCGACCGTGGACAAGGGTGGGCCGCCGCTGCGGCCGTGTCCCGGCAGATCGGGCGCCAGCACGGCGTAGCCGCGGTGGGCGAGGGCGCGGCTTTGCAGGGCCCACACCGAATGGTCGTTTTGTGCGCCGTGGATCAGCACGATGACCGGCAGCGTGGGATCGAAGGCCTTGCCGCCGGTGTAGCAATACGCTTGATGCGAATGGACGGTCAGCAGCATCTTCACGCTCCCTTCGCGGCCAGCTTCAGGCCACGCTTGAGGTCGTCGATCAGGTCGTCCGGGTCTTCCAGCCCGACCGACAGGCGGAGCAGGCCCTCGGTGACGCCGCTGGCCGCCAGGTGCTCGGCCGGCACCCTGAAATGGGTGGTCGACGCGGGATGGATGACGAGCGACTTCGCGTCGCCCACGTTCGCCAGATGCGAGAACACCTGCAAACCGTCGGCGAAACGGCGGCCGGCCGCGCGGTCGCCTTTCAGCTCGAAGGTGAAGACGGCGCCGCAGCCTTTCGGCAGCAGGCGCTGCGCCAGCGCGTGGTCGGGGTGCGATTCCAGCTCCGGATAGGACACCGACGCCACCATCGGCTGGGCGGACAGGAACTCGACCACGCGCCGCGTATTGGCGACGTGGCGCTCCATGCGCAGGCCGAGCGTCTCGATGCCCTGCAGGATGGCGAAGGCATTGTGCGGGCTCATGCTTGCTCCGAAGTCGCGCAAGCCTTCGCGCCGCGCGCGCAGGGCGAAGGCGCCGACGGTCGATTCCTCGCTGAACACCATGCCATGGAAACCGTCATACGGCTCGCACAGGGTGGCGAAGCGCCCGCTGCGCTCGTGCGCCGCCTGCCAGTCGAAGGTGCCGCCGTCGACCAGCAGGCCGCCGATGGCGGTGCCGTGGCCGCACAGGAATTTGGTGGCCGAATGGAACAGCAGGTCGGCGCCCAGGTCGAAGGGGCGTTGCAGGTACGGTGTGGTGAAGGTCGCGTCGACCATCAGCGGCAGGTCGTGCGCGTGCGCGAGTCCCGCGATGGCCGGGATGTCGAGCACGTCGAGCCCCGGATTGCCCAGCGTTTCGCCGAACAGCAGCTTGGTCGATGGCGTGATCGCGGCGCGCCAGGCATCGAGGTCGCGCGGATCGACGAAAGTCGTCTCGACGCCGAACCTGCGCAGGGTATGGGCCAGCAGGTTGTGCGAGCCGCCGTACAGGGCGCGCGAGGCCACGATATGGTCGCCGGCGCCCACCAGCGTGCTCAACCCCAGGTGCATCGCCGCCTGGCCGCTGGCGGTGGCGATGCCGGCCACGCCGCCTTCGAGCGCCGCGATGCGCTCTTCCAGCACCGCATTGGTCGGATTCGAGATGCGCGAATACACATGGCCGGCCTGCTCCATATTGAACAGCGCCGCGCCGTGCCCGGAATCGCGGAAAGCGAACGAGGACGTGAAATGGATCGGCGTGGCGCGCGCGCCGGTGGTGGGATCGGGGGCGCTGCCCGCGTGCAGGGACAGGGTGTCGAAACCGGGAGGTCGGGGAGCGCTCATGCTGGACCCATGGTGAGTTAGGATGGCGCATCCTAGCAGTTATGGCTCTTTGCGCAATCTGCGCTGCACCATCGATGAACGTCGCGCGCACCATGATGCAGCGCAACGCTGGATTTTTTGGCGAGCATAGGCTACAGTCGGTGTTATGCCTTATACAAATTTATCCAGTATCAGCAATATTGACGAAGCGGGGGTGGCGAACATGAAAGTTTCGGAAATCCTGCAAGTGAAGGGCAATATCCTGTACACCGTGACGCCCGACCAGCCGCTGGTCGACGCGGTGACCACGATGTCCGAGAACGATATCGGTTCGCTGGTGGTGATGGAGTATGGCGACCTGGTTGGCATGCTGACCTTCCGCGAAGTGCTCAATGCGCTGCACGCGAACGGCGGCTCGGTCGGTTCCGGCACCGTGCGCCGCCACATGAACGACAGCCCGATCACCGTGACCCCGGACACCGAAGTCAACGAGGTGCGCCGCATCATGCTCGAGAAGCATGCGCGCTACCTGCCGGTGATGGATGCCCGCACCCTGCTGGGCGTGATCTCGTTCTACGACGTCGCGCGCGCCGTGCTGGAAGCGCAAAGCTTCGAGAATCGCATGCTCAAGGCGTATATCCGGGATTGGCCGGCCGAGCAGAACGCGCCGGACTAAGAGCCGCAAGGTTGGCGGCATCGCCGCCAACCCGACGGGGTAACGCCAGGGTCACGCCGCGCGCGTCATCGGATTCCCCGCCAGCCACTCCAGCAGCCCTTCCGGCGACAGCGGCCGCGCATACAGGAAGCCCTGCGCCAGCGGGCAGCCGAGCTGGCGCAGGATCTGCGCCTGCCGTTCGTCCTCGACCCCTTCGGCGATCACCGACAAGCCCAGGTTGCGGCCCAGCTGCACCACCATCTGCGCGATGCTGCTGCCGCGCGCCGATCCCGTGATCTCGGTGACGAAGGTGCGGTCGATCTTGAGCCGGTCCACCTGCAGGCGCTGCAGATGCGAGAGCGACGAGAAGCCGGTGCCGAAATCGTCGATCGCGATCGACACGCCGGTGCGCTTGACCTGGGCCAGCTTCTCGACCAGCAGCGCCGGTTCTTCCATCGCCATCGATTCCGTGATTTCCAGCTCGATGTAGTCGGGCGGCGCGCCAGTGTCGGCCAGCGCGCGCCGCAGCATGTCGACGAAGTGCGGATGCCGGAACTGCACCTGCGAGACGTTCACCGACATCGTGAAGTCGCGGTGGCCCGCCGCGCGCAGGCGCATCAGTTCGGCGCAAGCCTGGCGCAGTACCCATTCGCCGATCTCGACGATCAGGCCCGAGTATTCGGCGATCGGGATGAAGCGGTCGGGCGGCACCAGGCGGCCGTCGTCCAGGCGCCAGCGCAGCAGCGCCTCGGCGCCGAACGGGCGATTGGTGGCCAGGTCGACCTGCGGTTGATAGTGCAGGAACAGCTGGCCGCGCTGGAAGCCGCTGCGCAGCGCGTGCATCATGCGCACCCGCTCACGGATCTCGACGCCCATGCTGCGCGAAAAATAGAAGTGGCCGGCGCGCTGCTGCGACTTGGCGCGCTTGAGCGCAATGTCGGCATCCTTGAGGGCGTCGGCGCCGCTGCCGTCGTGCTCGAGCAGTCGCACCAGGCCGAGCGTGCTTGACACCAGCACGTCCTGGCCGTCGATGCGGAACGATTCGCGGAACAGGGCCTGGATCTGGGCCGGCTGCAGCGCGTCGGTCTCGCCCAGCAGGCAGAAGATGTCGCCGCCGATGCGGCCGATCTCCAGGCCAGGGGCCAGGCGCGATTTCAGGCGCTGGCCGACCGCCACTAGCAGCAGGTCGCCGAAATGGTGGCCGAGGGCGTCGTTGGTTTCGGCAAAGTGGTCGAGATCGACCAGGGCCAGCACCGAACCGGCGCGGCGCGGATTGGCCAGGGCGGCGTCGAGCAGTTCGATCATGCGGGTGCGGTTCGGCAGGCCGGTGAGCGGATCGTGGAAGGCCGACTTGTTCAGGCTGGTGACCAGTTCGCAGTTGTCGAGGCATACCGCGACCATGCCGCAGAACACCTTCAGCAGGCGCCGCTCCACCTCGTCGATCGGACGCTCGAGCGGGATGCAGGCCACGAAATCGCGTCCCGCCTTCCCCGGGAAGTACATATTCAGCAGGCCGTCCTCGGCGCCGCACTGGCGCTGGAGCAGGGTGCGCCCGGCGGCGACCGCGAAATGGCCGCTCAATTCACGGCCGTCGAGGTTGCGGCAGGCGCCGGCGGCGGCCACCGCGCGCAGGGTCTCGGGGCGGCCATGGCCACTGTCGCGGGTGCACAGCACGCCCTCGGGCGGCTGGCCGACCAGACGCCCGGCCTGGGCCAGGATGCCCGCCGCCACGTCGCGCACGCCGTGCAGGGCCATCAGCTCGGCGCAGGCCGCGACGATGCGCTCCATGCCGATGCGGTTGGCCTCGAGCGCGCGGATCTGCTGGTAGGAACGGATCGCGGCCGCCACCGTCGTATACAGCTTGGTGCGGGTCAGCTCGGACTTGGTGCGGTAGTCGTTGATGTCGTAGCCGCGGATGGCTTCCATCTCGGGCGCATAGCCGGGCTGGCCGGTGCGCAGGATGATGCGCACGTCGTGCAGGCCCAGCTCGTCGCGGATGCGGCGCACCAGCAGCAGGCCGGCGTCGGCGCGTTCCATCACCACGTCCAGCAGGACGACGGCGATATCCGGTTGATGCGCCAGCAGCTCGAAGGCTTCGCCGGCGGAATAAGCGTGCAGGAAGACCAGCGGGCGGCCCTGCATCTCGACGTTGCCGAGAGCGAAGGTAGTGGTCGAATGCACATCGGCATCGTCATCGACCACCAGGATCCGCCATGCTGGACTCGGGGATGCGGCGGCGGCGGCTTCGTCGGCAAAGACGAGGTCGTCAATAACGCTGTCATCCTTCAGTGGTCCCGAGGGCGTAATCGATGCTGGCATGTGCTACGTCTCCAGGTTGGCTCGGCATGGATAACTTCAGTATATATGCAATTGTAAAAAGGCAAGGGTACGATCCGGCTCGCCGGTGAAAAATATATCCTGATGGAAACATATTTGCGACAGTCGCTCGTGCGATGTTCGTTTCTGCTTGCCAGACGGCCTGTTAAAATGGTAATTCGATCAATCCGAATTCATCACTCCCATGTCCGGCAATACATTTGGCAAGCTGTTTTCCGTCACCACCTTCGGCGAATCGCATGGTCCCGCGATCGGCTGCGTCATCGACGGCTGCCCGCCCGGCATGACCCTCTCCGAGGCCGACATCCAGCCCGAGCTCGACCGCCGCAAGCCCGGCACCTCGCGCCACGTCACCCAGCGCCAGGAGGCTGACCGGGTCGAGATCCTGTCCGGGGTCTACCAGGGCGTCACCACCGGCACCCCGATCGCGCTCCTGATCCGCAACGAGGACCAGCGCAGCAAGGACTACGGCAATATCGCCGAAAGCTTCCGCCCGGGCCATGCCGACTACACCTATTGGCATAAATACGGCGTGCGCGACCCGCGCGGCGGCGGCCGTTCGTCGGCGCGCCTGACCGCGCCGGTGGTCGGCGCCGGCGCCGTCGCCAAGAAGTGGCTGCGCGAGAAGTACGGCACCGAGCTCATGGGTTATATGAGCGCGCTGGGCGATATCGCCGTGCCGTTCGAGGGCTGGGAACACGTGCACGCCAATCCCTTCTTCGCCGCCACCGGCGACGCGGCCCTGCTGCAGCGCATGGAGGAGGCGATGGACCAGCTGCGCCGCGACGGCGACTCGATCGGCGCGCGCATCGACGTGGTGGCGCGCGGCGTGCCGGTCGGCCTGGGCCAGCCGATCTACGACAAGCTCGACGCCGACATCGCCTACGCGATGATGGGGATCAACGCGGTCAAGGGCGTGGAAATCGGCGCCGGCTTCGCCTCGGTAGCGCAGCGCGGCTCGGAGCATGGCGACGAGCTGACCCTCGAAGGCTTCGTCGGCAACCATGCGGGCGGGGTGCTGGGCGGGATCTCGACCGGCCAGGACATCACGGTGTCGCTCGCGATCAAGCCGACGTCCTCGATCCGCGTGCCGCGCCGCTCGATCGACAAGGCCGGCAATCCGGCCACGGTCGAGACCTTCGGCCGCCACGATCCCTGCGTGGGCATCCGCGCGACGCCGATCGCGGAAGCGATGCTGGCGCTGGTGCTGATCGATCATGCCCTGATGAACCGGGCGCAGTGCGGCGACGTGCAGGTCGCCACGCCAAAATTGAAATGAGTTGGGGGTGGGTTGGTCGGCTTCGCAGTCCAACCCCGCCATGTCGCGGCCGCGTCAGACGCGCGTCACGATCGCTTCCATCTGATGCCGCCGCTCGACCGTGCGCACCACCAGCGCGCGCAGGTCGTTCAGCAGCGAGAACTCGGTCTGGCTCAGGATCACCTGCGGGAAGCTGTCGTCCCAGTCGCCATAGATGAAGCCCGCCGGCTGCCCGTGGGCGCACAGCGGAATGATCACGAAGCAGCGCGCCTCGGCCAGCGTGCCTTTCCACCAGCCCGGCAGCTTGGTCGCGAACTTGGTGTCGTGCGCGTTCTCGATGAAGATCACGCGGTCGCTTCCCAGCGCCGCGTGGAACACGTCCGGCTCGTAGACGTCGTCGAACGCCAGGTTCGGCAGCATCGCCTTGACGTCCTCGCCCAGTCCCAGGCGCGCCGAATAGCGGCCTTCGCGCCGATTGCGAAGAAAAGCGAACGAGCGCGTGAACGACAGGCCCTTGTGCATGGTCTCGAGCGCCATCGAGATCATCTGGCCGGCGGTGGCGCTGGCGCCGGCGTCGCGCATGTCGGCCACGCCGCTCATCAGGATCTTGTTGCCGGCAATACGCTTCCTGGTGGCCGCGGCCTGTTGCGCACGTTTTTCGGCCGGCTTGGACAGCGGCGCGATCGACAGGTCGGACGCGGCTTCCACCTTGGCCTTGTCGATCGAGGCCAGGATGCCGCTCGCCGGCAGGCCCAGCATCGGCGCGAAGCTTTCGGCCAGTTGCGCGACCTTCTCGGCGCCGGCCGCGTCGTCGGCCCACAGGGCGTCGGCGGCCTGGGTCGACATGCTGCCCAGCGCGGCCAGCCAGTCCTCGTGGGCGAAGCCCTCGAAGCGCTCGCCCGGCTCGACCCGGCGCATGCCGGCCACCAGGTTGCGCGGCAGGCCCCAGTGGGAGGCGGTGGCGCGGCCGACTTCTTCCAGCGACAGGCCGAGCACCTCGTGGGCCGCGCTTTCTTCGCGGCCTTCGCCGGCGGCCTCGCGCATCCTGGCCCAGCGCTCCGGCATGTAGAATGTCAGCATCATGCGGCCCAGCGAGTGCAGGATCGAGCACACCACGGCTTCTTCCGGGTCGCGCGAGCGGGCGTCGGCCGCCAGCTGCTGCGCCACCATCCCGGCCAGCACCGCCTTTTCCATCTCGACGTGGGCGGCCTCGGTATCCGGGCTGCTGCGGTTCAGTTCCTCGATCAGCTTGAGGCCCAGCGCCAGGTGGCCGATCGACTCGGTGCCCAGCACCAGCACCGCCTTGGAGATGGTGTTGACGTGCTGGCCGAAGGCCGCATACATGCTGCTGTTGGCCAGGCGCAGCACCTTCTGCGTCAGCACCGGATCGGACAGCACCGTCTGCGTCATCGAGAAGTCGCGCTCGTCCTCGCCGCGCATCGAAGCCAGGATGGCGTTGATGGCCTTGGTGAAGCCCGGCATGTCGCCCTGGCGCCGGATGCGCTCCCACAGCAGGGCGAGGGTGGCTTGCGACTTCGCCGAGTATGGGATGGCGGCCGGCGCAGTGGCCGTGATGCTGGCTTGTGTGGTCATGATTTTCCTGTCCGGTGGTCGACCGGCAGAAGCGCGGTATAGAGATTTTCCTTGAGCGCCGTGACGGCCACGTTGGCCGGCATCGGCTTGCCCGTCAGGTAGCCCTGGACGTAATGGCAGCCCTGGTCGTCCAGCCAGGCCAGCTGCTCCTCGGTCTCGACGCCTTCGGCCACCACCGACAGGGAGAGGTGGCCGGCCAGGTCGAGTATCGCGCTGCAGATGGCCGCGTCCTTGGTCGACGCCGGCAAGTCCTTCACGAAGGCGCGGTCGATCTTGAGCACCGAGATCGGGAATCGCTTGAGGTAGGCCAGCGACGAGTAGCCGGTGCCGAAATCGTCGATCGCGATGCGCGCATGGCGCTCCACCATGCGGGCCAGGATGTCTTCGGCATGCGCCGGGTCGATCATCAGAGTGCCCTCGGTGATCTCGAGCACCAGCTGGCGGCCGTCGAGGCCGGACAGCGCCAGCGCGTCGTCCAGCACGGTCAGGAAACGGTCGCTGCGGAACTGGCGCGGGCTGATGTTCACCGAGATGTAGAGCTCGCGCCCCGCCACTTCCTGGAACTGGCGAACCTGCATGCAGGCCGCCTTCAGGGCCCAGGCCCCGAGCAGGTTGATCAGGCCGTTGTTCTCGGCGATCGGGATGAAGCGCACCGGCGGCACCATGCCCAGGGTCGGATGCTTCCAGCGCATCAGGGTCTCGAAGCCCTCGATGACGCGGCTGCGGGCGTTCATGATCGGCTGGTAGTAGAGCAGGAATTCGCCCTCGCGCACCGCATTGAACATGGCCGCTTCGAGCGAGATGTCGTGTTGCGGCGGGCCCTGGTCGCCGGGGCTGTAGACCACGGCGCGGCCCTTGCCGGTTTCCTTGGCGCGCGACAGGGCGGCGTCGGCCAGCGTCACCAGGCGCACTTCGTCTTCGGCGTGGTCCGGATAGACCGCCACGCCGATCGAGGCGCCCAGGTAGATCGTGTGGCCGCCGGCCTCGAAGGGCGACTGCAGGGTGGCCATCAGGCGGCCCGTGACGAGCTTGATCTGCGGCTCGGTGAAGGTCCCCGGCAGCACCGCCACGAACTCGTCGCCGCCCACCCGGGCCAGGGTGTCGCTGTCGCGCAGGGTGCGGCGCAGGCGCACGGCGGCCATCTGCAGGACGGTGTCGCCCAGCGGGTGGCCCAGGCCGTCGTTGACCTTCTTGAAGCCGTCCAGGCCGATGGCGGCGACCGAGAAGCCGTGGCCCGAGCGGCGCGCATTGGCGATCACCATCCGGATCCGGTCCGACAGCAGCACCCGGTTGGGCAGCTCGGTCAGGGCGTCGTGGGTCGCCATGTGGCGCAGGCGTTCTTCGGTCGCATGCTGGACCGACATGTCGCGGCCGATCACCAGCAGCGGCGCCTCGTCGCCGGTGGCCAGGCGCGCAATGCGTAACTCGAACCAGATGTCGCGCTCGCCGGAGCGGAACCGGGTCTCGACCAGCACCGCCTCGTGGCCGGCGGCGGCGCCGGCCAGCGCGTTGCGCAGTGCAGTCTGGTCGATCTCGTGCACCAGCGACACCAGCGAGCACCCGGCCTCGAATCCCGACAAGCGCCGTGCGCGCGTGCCGGCCGCATGGATCGCGCCGTCGGGCGCGACGCGGAACACGGCGTCGCCGGCCGTCTCCAGCAAGCCGTCGAGCAGCGCCGCGGGCAGCACCGCCGCCTGCACGGGAGCGGCGGCCGGCTGGGGCGGGGGCACGGCGGAGGAACTGGTGTGCATGTTGTCCAGGAGCTTTCTTGCTTTATTGTTGCGGCACGTGCACGTCATGCCAATGTCACATGTGAATCCGTGCAAGTCTACCAAACCAGAGATGACTCTATCACTGAAAAATTCCGCAAAGCATTAGAAAGCACAAGTCATGCGTGATTTCATCCTTTGTTGAAGCTGAGCAGCCTGCTTGCCCGGTAAGCATGTTGGCGCTACCCTTCTTGTCGGACGGTCAAGATTGTCACGCTATATTGTCGCTTATTCTTGATTGTAACGACATAATTAACTGCAATTATGATGCCGCAATGCAACATTTTACCATGGCAGAGGGGCATGGAGGAGACACGATGGACAGATTCGCCACCCACGAGGTCTTGAACCAGGCGCCGGCATTCACCGGCATCAACCTGTACGCCTGCGATCCGGCGCTGCAGGAAGCGTTGGCGCGCGAGGGCGGCGGCTGGGCGGCGGCGCAGCTCGAGGCGCTCGGAGAGCAGCTCGGCAGCGCCGAGGTGCAGGAGCTGGCGCGCCTGGCCAACGTCCATGGCCCGCTGCTCGCGAGCTTCGACCGCGCCGGCCGCCGCATCGACGAGCCCGAATTCCATCCCGCCTGGCATGCCCTGATGACCATGATGATCGGCGCCGGCGCCCATAGCGCGCCCTGGAGCGATCCGCGCCCCGGCGCCCAGGTGGCGCGGGCGGCGCAATACCTGCTGTTCGGCCAGGCCGAGAACGGCGCCCAATGCCCGGTGACGATGACCTATGCCGCGGTTCCGGCCTTGCGCCGCGCGCCTGGACTGGCGGAGATATGGCTGCCCAGGATCCTGTCGCGCGACTACGATCCCCGGCCCTTGCCGGTGGCGCACAAGCGCGGCGCCCTGGTCGGCATGGGCATGACCGAGAAGCAGGGCGGTTCCGACGTGCGCGCCAATACCACGCGCGCCACGCCGCTGGGAGCGGACGAGTTGCGGCAAGAGGGCGCGGCGGGCGAGGGCGCCTGGCGCATCGTCGGCCACAAATGGTTTTATTCGGTGCCGCAGGCCGATGCCCACCTGGTGCTGGCGCAGTGCGACGAGTCGGGCGAGGGCGCGGGCGGCCTCGGTTGCTTCCTGGTGCCGCGTTTCCTCGCCGATGGCCGGCGCAACGCGGTGCGGGTGCAGCGCCTGAAGGACAAGCTGGGCAACCGCTCGAACGCCTCGTCCGAGGTCGAATTTTGCGGCGCGCTCGGCTGGCTGATCGGCGAGCCGGGGCGCGGCATCCCGACCATCCTCGAGATGGGCAGCCATACCCGCCTCGATTGCGTGCTGGGCAGCGCCGGCATCATGCGCGCCGCGCTGTGCCATGCGCTGCACCACGCGCGCGGGCGCATGGCCTTCGGCCGTCCGCTGGCCGAGCAACCCCTGATGCGCAACGTGCTGGCCGACCTGGCGCTGGAATCCGAGGCCGCCACCGCCTTCGCCCTGCGCCTGGCGCGCTGCTTCGACGAGGGGCAAGACCCGGCCCAGGCGCTGCTGGGGCGCATCCTGACGGCGGCCGGCAAGTACTGGATCTGCAAGCGCGGTCCCGGCTTCGGGGCCGAGGCGATGGAAGTCATGGGCGGCAACGGCTATGTCGAGGACGGCCCCTTGGCGCGCCTGTACCGCGAGCTGCCGGTCAATTCGATCTGGGAAGGATCGGGCAATGTGATGTGCCTGGACCTGCTGCGCGCGCTCGGCAAATCGCCGGAAGACGCGCGCGCGGCGCTGGCGGCCGAGCTGGCGCCCGCGGCGGGGCTGGACGAGCGCTTCGCCGACCACGTGGCGGTGCTGCTGGACGGCCTGGCGGCGCGCATGCACGACGAAGCCGGCGCGCGGGTACTGGCCGAGCAGGTCGTGGTGGCGGTGCAGGCCGCGCTCCTGCTGCGCCATTCCCCGCCTTACGTTGGCGAGGCATTCTTGCTAACGCGCATAGTGCAGCCGGTGGGCGGGGCCTACGGACGGTTGCCCGCCGCTGTCGACCTGGAAGCGATCCTGGCGCGCGCCCTCGTGTCATGAAGTGCATTTTTTTCACGTGCAGACCGGGACAAACGGACGCGTGGCTGGGATAATGCGCGCTTGCATGCTTCATACAGAATCTTTTGAATCCCGCCATGAAACAAGACCCGCGCTTCCCGAACCTCTACATCCTGAACCACCCGCTGATCCAGCACAAGCTGTCGCATATGCGCGAGCACGATACGTCGACCCGCACCTTCCGCGAACTGCTGCGCGAGATCACGCTGCTGATGGGATACGAGATCACGCGCGACCTGCCGCTGACGACGCGCTCGATCAAGACCCCGCTGGTGACCATCGATGCGCCGGTGATCGCAGGCAAGAAGCTGGCCGTGGTCCCGATCCTGCGCGCCGGCATCGGGATGAGCGACGGCCTGCTGGAGCTGGTGCCGTCGGCGCGCGTCGGCCACATCGGCGTGTTCCGCGACCCGGAAACCCACGAGCCGGTCGAGTACATGGTGCGCCTGCCGGATACCGTCGACCGCACCTTCATCCTGTGCGACCCGATGGTTGCCACCGGTAACTCGGCGGTGCATGCGATCGACGTGCTCAAGAAGCGCGGCGTGCCGGACGAGCAGATCCTGTTCCTGGCCCTGGTGGCGGCGCCGGAAGGCGTGCAGGTATTCCAGGACGCGCATCCGAACGTCAAGCTGTATGTCGCCTCGCTCGACTCGCACCTGGACGATCATGCCTACATCATCCCGGGCCTAGGCGATGCGGGCGACCGCATCTTCGGCACCAAGTAAGGGGCGCCGATGGCAACCGTGCAGCCGGCCGACCAGCAGTTCTTCGCGCGCCTCGCCGAACTCAACGAGAAGTTCGCGGCGCGCCTGCCATCGACCCTGGAGCGCTTGGCGGCGCTGTCGCAACAACTCGAGCGCGCCGGCGAGCCGGCCTTCGACGTCGCGCCGGCGGCCGGCGACGTGCAGGCCATGCTGCACACGCTGGCCGGCTCGGCTGCCACCTTCGGCTTTCGCGGACTGGGCCACCATGCGCGCCTGCTGGAGCAGCGGCTACGGGTGCTGCGTGCCTTCGATGTGGTGGCCGCCACGGAGTGGCAAGCCTGGCGCGCGGAACTCGACGAATACATCCGCGTCGCGCATCGCGATCCAAAGTCTCTTGCCTGAGCCCTCCCCAGGGCGCCCACTCGCGCGTGGCGCTACGCAAGCGGCATGCGCAAACTCGCGGCAGAGCGGAATTTGATTCATCGCAAACATTTGGCCGGGTCTTACGCCTATATTTTCCCTCGTACGGGATAAAAACGCGCGCCGTCCTATTTATTGAATTTGAGAATCGTTGCGGCCAGGCGGTTTTTTTATTTAACGAAGAGGGTGCGCGTCGGTTTTATTCGGTATAATACGGGATCGTTGGGTTCGAGGTAGTAGTGCAGTCTGTCTGTCATTTCTTTCTTGCTTCTTCAAACGATCTGAAACGGGCGCAAGCCCAACTAACCGAAATAGGAAATTGTAATGGCAACTGGCATCGTTAAATGGTTCAATGACTCGAAGGGCTTCGGCTTCATCACCCCTGATGAAGGCGGCGAAGATCTGTTCGCGCACTTCTCGGCTATCCAGAGCACCGGCTTCAAGTCGCTGCAGGAAAACCAGCGCGTTTCGTTCGACGTGACCACCGGCCCTAAGGGCAAGCAAGCCTCGAACATCCAGCCTCTGTAATAGCCTAAGGGCTTTACGAGACGAAAATCCCCGGAATTGCCGGGGATTTTTTTTGCCTGTACATCTCCGGCTTGCGCCCCGCCCGGACCGCGCGGCGGCGTCAGGAATGCCGCCAGTAATCCGGCGCGGCGTAGCTGCGGCGCAGGAAATCCACGAAGGCGCGGATGCGCAGCGGCAGGTGGCGGCGCTGGGCGAACACGGCGTGGACGTCGTTGCCGGGCGCCGCGAAGTCGTCCAGTACGGTCACCAGTTCGCCGCTCGCGATCTGGCCTCCTACTTCCCACATCGAGCGCCAGGCCAGGCCCTTGCCGGCCAGCGCCCAGGCATGCAGCACGGCGCCGTCGTTGCAGACCATATTGCCGCCCACTTTCAGGGTCACCTGCTTGCCGTCGTCCATGAAGGTCCAGCCGCGCTGGCTGCCTTCGCTGCTGATTGGCAGGCAGTTGTGGCGCGCCAGATCGGCCAGCTGGCGCGGCCGGCCGTGGCGCTTGAGATAGGCGGGCGAGGCCACCACCACGCGCCGGTTGTCGGCCAGCTTGACGCCGACCAGGTTCGAGTCGTCGAGGCTGGCGATGCGGATGGCCACGTCCACGCCTTCGGCCACCAGGTCGATGATGCGGTCGGACAGGTTCAGGTTGATGGTCACGTCGCGGTGCTCGGCCAGGAAGGAGGGCAGCAGCGGCGCCACGTGCTGGCGGCCGAAGCCGGCCGGCGCCGACACCGTCAGGTGGCCCGAGGCGCGCATGCTGTGTTCGGAAATGGCCGACTCGGCATCGCCCACCTCGGCCAGGATGCGCTGGCAATCCTCGAGGAAGGCGCTGCCCTCGTCGGTCAGCACCAGGCGCCGCGTCGTGCGCTGCAGCAGCTTGACCCCGAGCCGTGCCTCGAGCGCGTCGAGGCGGCGGCCGATCATGGCCGGCGCGATGCCTTCGGCGCGCGCCGCGGCGGACAGGCTGCCGCGCGCGACGACCTCGACGAAGGTCGCCATCTGGGTGAATTTGCCCATATTGTTTACCCGTTCCCGCCCTTTATTTGATACAAAAACGCACGGATGCTGTGAGATTTTGTATGGTTTAGCGCTATTGAAGTGAATATACTTGATGCAAAGACAAACGCCAAGAAGCGCCCGGATCGGGCGCCGGCGTCGCACGCATTCTTCATTCACTTCAGGAGGCAATATGTCCCTCACCATCCCTGCCGGCATGCAGATCACGGGCGAGATCAAGCCCGGCTACGAGAACATCCTGGTCCCGGAGGCGCTCGCGCTCGTGGCGCAACTGGCGCGCGCTGTTGCCCCGCGGCGCCAGGAATTGCTGGCCGCGCGCGCGGAGCGGGCGCGGCGCCTGGACGCCGGCGAACGTCCGGACTTCCTGCCCCAGACCGCCCACATCCGCGACGGCGACTGGCGGATCGCGCCGATCCCGCCGGCGCTGGCCTGCCGGCGCGTGGAAATCACCGGTCCGGTCGAGCGCAAGATGGTCATCAACGCGCTCAATTCGGGCGCCGACAGCTATATGACCGACTTCGAGGATTCGAACACGCCGAACTGGGACAACCAGATCCAGGGCCAGGTCAACCTGTTCGATGCGGTCCGCAAGACTATTTCGCTGGAGCAGAACGGCAAGTCTTATCAGCTGGGTGACAAGGTGGCGACCCTGATCGTGCGTCCGCGCGGCTGGCACCTGGACGAAAAACACGTGCTGGTCGACGGCCAGCGCGTCTCGGGCGGCATCGTCGATTTCGCGCTGTTCATGTTCCATAACGCGAAGGAATTGCTGGCGCGCGGCGCCGGCCCGTATTTCTACCTGCCGAAGCTGGAATCGCATCTGGAAGCGCGCCTGTGGAACGACGTGTTCGTGATGACCCAGGACGCGCTTGGACTGCCGCAGGGCACGATCAAGGCCACGGTGCTGATTGAGACCATTCTCGCCGCCTTCGAGATGGACGAGATCCTGTACGAGCTGCGAGAGCACAGCGCCGGCCTGAACGCCGGCCGCTGGGACTACATCTTCTCGTGCATCAAGAAGTTCAAGCATGACCGCGACTTCTGCCTGGCCGACCGCGCCAAGGTGACGATGACGGCGCCGTTCATGCGCGCCTATGCGCTGCTGCTGCTCAAGACCTGCCACCGGCGCGGCGCGCCGGCCATTGGCGGCATGTCGGCCCTCATTCCGATCAAGAACGATCCCGAGAAAAACGAGATCGCGATGGGCGGCGTGCGCACCGACAAGGCGCGCGATGCCACGGACGGCTATGACGGCGGCTGGGTCGCGCACCCCGGCCTGGTCGGGCTGGCGATGGAAGAGTTCACCAAGGTGCTGGGCGACAAGCCCAACCAGTTCGAGAAGCAGCGTCCCGACGTCGAGGTGACGGCCGCGCAATTGCTTGACTTCCAGCCCGAGACGCCGATCACCGAGGCGGGCCTGCGCTACAACATCAATGTCGGCATCCACTACCTGGGCGCCTGGCTGGCCGGAAATGGCTGCGTGCCGATCCACAACCTGATGGAAGACGCGGCGACGGCCGAGATCAGCCGCTCGCAGGTGTGGCAGTGGATCCGCTCACCGAAGGGTGTGCTGGAGGACGGCCGCAAGGTCACGGCGGACATGGTTCGGGAGATGATTCCCGAGGAACTGGAAAAGGTGAAGGTGGTGGCGGCGGACGGAACGCATGCGAGCTACGAACGCGCCGCCGTCATCTTCGAGGAGATGTCGACGTCGGATGACTTCGCCGAATTCCTGACCCTGCCGTTGTACGAGGAGATTTGATGGACATGCGGTTGGCGGCATGGCCGCCAACCTTGCGATCAATCAGAACGTATTCTTCCACTCGCGCAGCGCCGCGAAGGCGTCGACCGGCGCTGCGCCCGGCGCCAGGCGTCCGGCCTCGACCAGGCTTTGCACGATGCGCGCCTCGCCATGGCGCAGGAAGGGATTGGTGGCCCGCTCGAGGCCGATCGTCGACGGAATGGTCGGCTGCCCGGCCTCGCGTTTTGCGCCATCGTCCCGCACGCGCGCATCCAGCGCGGCATTGCCCGGTTCCACCGCCCCGGCGAAACGCAGATTCGACAGCGTGTACTCGTGCGCGCAATACACCAGTGTGTCGTCCGGCAGCGCAGTGAACTTCCCGAGCGACTCCATCATCTGCTGCGGCGTGCCTTCGAACAGCCGCCCGCAGCCGGCGCCGAACAGCGTGTCGCCGCAAAACAGCCAGCTGGCGCCCGGGCTCCGCAGCACGTAGGCAATGTGTCCCAGCGTGTGCCCCGGCACGTCCAGCACGTCCAGCGCGAGATCCAGCCCCGGTACGTCGATGCGCTCGCCCTCCCCGAGCGGATGCGTGACCAGCGCGATGCCGTCGTTGCGCGGCCCGAACACGGGCACGTCCCAGTCCTGGAGCAAGCCCGGCACACCCCCGATATGGTCAGCATGATGATGGGTGAGTAGAATGGCGGTCAGGCGCAGCTTGTGCGCGGCGAGGGCGGCCTTGACCGGCGCGGCGTCGCCCGGGTCCACGATGGCTGCGTTGCTGCCGTCGTGAATGAGCCAAAGATAATTGTCTTTAAAGGCTGGAACCGTCAATACGGAGAGATTCGCGGAGAGGTTCGTGCGCAGCGGAGTCGTCATGATAGAAATAACCTTCCAAAGAAGGTCAACGAGGTGGCATGGATAGCGTATCCGAAAAATCCATTATAGCGCTCGACAACTGGCTGCAATCGCCGGCGGGCGCCTACGTGCGCGCGTTCGAGCAAGCCTGCCTGGACGAGCTCACGGTGGACATCTTCGGCTTCAATGCGCTGCAGATCGGCGTGCCCCAGCTCGATGCGCTGGCGGCCAGCCGCATGCCCAATAAATGGCAGGCGGCCACGCGCACCTCGCATGCGGACGAACTGGCGTTTGCCGCGGGCGGCAAGCAGATCGCGGTCGCGGTCGACTTCGAGGAACTGCCGTTCGCCACCGGCAGCATCGACCTCGTGGTGCTGCCGCACGTGCTGGAATTCGCGGCGGAGCCGCACCAGGTCTTGCGCGAAGTCGAGCGGGTCTTGATTCCGGAAGGGCAGGTGATCATCTGCGGCTTCAATCCAGCCAGCCTGTGGGGCATGCGCCAGGGCTTCCGGCGCGTCACGCGCAGCGACTACCTGCCCGAGTCCGGCGAATTCATTTCTTTGCCGCGTCTGAAAGACTGGCTAAAATTGCTGAACCTGGGCGTGACACGCAGCCATTTCGGCTGCTACGCCCCACCGTGCCGGACGGCCCACTGGCTCAGCCGCTTCTCGATGATGGAATCGGCGGGCGCGCGCTGGTGGCCGTATCTCGGCGCGGTCTACGTGGTGCATGCGATCAAGCGGGTCAAGGGCATGCACATCATCGGTCCCGCATGGAACAAGAAAGCGAGCAAGCGGCCGGCGGCAGTGCCGGCAGCGAACAGGAATGAGCGAACAACAAGCGAATGAAGCAAGCGCGACGCAGGTCGAGATTTATACCGACGGCGCGTGCAAGGGCAATCCAGGCACGGGCGGCTGGGGGGCGCTCTTGGTCTCGAATGGCCACGAGAAAGAAATCTTCGGCGGCGAGCCGAACACCACCAATAACCGCATGGAATTGCGCGCCGTGATCGAGGCGCTCGGCGTCCTGAACCGTCCCTGCAAGGTCGTGCTGCACACCGATAGCCAGTACGTGCAGAAGGGGATCTCGGAATGGATCCACGGCTGGAAGGCGCGCGGCTGGAAGACGGCAGCGAAGGAGCCGGTCAAGAACGACGACCTGTGGAAGGCGCTCGACCAGGCGCAGCAGCAGCACGCTGTCGAATGGCGCTGGGTACGCGGCCACAACGGCCATCCTGGCAACGAGCGGGCCGACGTGCTGGCCAATCGCGGCGCCGCCTCGGTGCGGCGCTGAACGCTTGACCGCCGGAAGGCGAGGGCGGGCTTTGCTATACTTTGGTCCGCTTTAATTTATCTTGTAGAACACCATGCGCCAGATCGTCCTCGATACCGAAACCACCGGCCTGAATCCTCGCACGGGCGACCGCGTCATCGAGGTTGGCTGCGTTGAAATCTTCAATCGGAAGCTCACAGGGAATAACTTCCACCGCTATATCAATCCCGAACGCGAATCGGATGAAGCGGCGCTCGCGGTCCACGGCCTGACCACGGAGTTCTTGAGCGACAAGCCGAAGTTCCACGAGATCGCCGAGGAGTTGCGCGAGTTCGTGCAGGGCGCCGAGGTCATCATCCATAACGCGCCGTTCGACCTGGGCTTCCTGAACCACGAATTCACCCGCATCGGCCTGCCGCCTTTCGTCGAGCACTGCAGCGGCGTGATCGACACCCTGGTCCACGCCAAGGAACTTCATCCGGGCAAACGCAATTCGCTGGACGCGCTGTGCGACCGCTACGAGATCTCGAACGCGCACCGCAAGCTGCACGGCGCGCTGCTCGACTCGGAACTGCTGGCCGACGTCTACCTGGCCATGACGCGCGGCCAGAACTCGCTGACGATGGACGTCGAAGTCGAGAGCGCAAACCTGGGCGAGGCGCTCGAGGTGGTGCCGCTGGGCGAGATCATCGTGGTAGCGGCAAGCGGCGACGAACTCGCGGCGCACGACGAGGTGCTGGCCGGCCTCGACAAGAACGTGAAAGGCAGCTGCGTGTGGAGGAATTATTCCCCGCAGGGGTGACGGATGAGTGATTCTGTGCCATAATACTCCTCGCTTCGGGAGGTTAGCTCAGGGGTAGAGCACTGCATTCACACTGCAGGGGTCGCAAGTTCGAAACTTGCACTTCCCACCAGAATTCACAAGGCCAGCAGCAATGCTGGCCTTTTGTTTTCGGCAAGCGCGGCAGGTATCGCCGCCCGGCCGTGTTTCTTTCGAGATCACGGCACCGGTACAAATAAGTTGGTCAATTGCCATTTGGAATAATCAAGACTCTATGGCATAATACGGCCTCGTTGGGAGGTTAGCTCAGGGGTAGAGCACTGCATTCACACTGCAGGGGTCGCAAGTTCGAAACTTGCACTTCCCACCAACAGGATTTCTTCGAAACGCCCGCATATTGCGGGCGTTTTGCTTTCAGGCGCCGTCTTCACTGCCGGTGGGACATATCAAGGCTGCGCTGCACGCTCCTGATTGAGCTCCTGCTTGAGTTCCTCCGTGATCGTCCACGCATACAGGGTCTTGTCGCGCACCCGCACGATTCTCTCCGGCGGCCACTGGGCGCCCATGTGAAAATCGTGCGACACGACCCGCGCGCCGACCCGCAACTGCCGCCACAGCTGCGGCATCAGCTGCAGGTTGACCTCGAACAACAGGTACAGCATGACCACGGTGGCCGGGCTGAAATCGCTGCGGAACAGGTCGGCCTGGCGAAAGCGCACGCGGTCCTGCACCCCGGCCGCGCGCGCGTTGGCAGTCGCTTCCCGGATCCGTTCCGGATCGAGATCGATGCCCACGCCGCGCGCACCATGCTTGCGGGCGGCCGAGATCACGATGCGGCCGTCGCCGCAGCCGAGGTCGTACACGACGTCATTGCGTCCGACCTGCGCCATCGACAGCATGCGGTCGACGATGTCCTGCGGCGTCGTCACATACGGCACCTTGGGCAAGGGCTGCTGCGCGAGCGCGGACGGGATCGTCGCCGGGGCCAGCGCCAGGCCGGCCAGCGCGGCGGCGCCGTGCAGCAGGGCGCGGCGCTCAGGCACGATGGATGGGGCGGTCGTTCGTTCGGCGGACAAGGTGGTTCCTTCTGCATTTTGCGTTGTACAGGCCGTGCAAGCGTACCCGATATCGCCGGTCAGGTCGTGTACACTGGCCCCGAGCGGCATGCCGCATGCCGACGAGAACACAATAAGAACGGAACAACACCGATGGCGAACGGGTATTACGAACCTCTGCTGGTCTTCGTGTCGATCCTGGTGGCCATCCTGGCCTCGTACACGGCGCTCAGCCTGGCGATGCGGGTGCGCCAGGCCCAGGGACGCGCGGCATACTTCTGGATCGCCGGCGGTTCGCTGGCGATGGGCAGCGGCATCTGGGCCATGCACTTCATCGGCATGCTCGCCTTCCGCCTGCCGATGCCGGTCGGCTACGATCCCCTGATCACCTTCGCCTCCTGGCTGCTGCCGGTGGTCGCGTCAAGCCTGGCGCTGTGGCATGTGCGGCACCGGGATTTCCGGCGCCGCCAGCTGGCCTGGAGCGCCGTCCTGATGGGCGCGGGCATCAACGCCATGCACTACACCGGCATGGCCGGCATGCGCATGGACCCCGCCATCAGCTACACCCCCTGGCTGTTCGCGCTGTCGGTCGCGATCGCGATTGGCGCCTCGGCGCTGGCGCTGCAGCTCGGCCTGCGCCTGCACGAGGATGGCAGGGAGGGCGGCCGCGCGCGGCGCGCCGCGCAGCTCGCAGCCAGCGTCATCATGGGCGGCGCCATCACCGGCATGCACTATACGGGCATGGCCGCCGCCCACTTCGAGGCCGGCAGCGTGTGCCGCGCGGCGCTCGGCGGCGTCGACCAGGATCAGCTGGCGGCACTGGTGACGGTGGCCACCGTGGCCCTGCTCAGCATCGCGCTGCTGGCCACCATCTTCGATGCGCGTCTGGAGGCGCGCAACCGCACGATCGCCGAATCGCTGCGGGCGGCGGCCGAGCGCCAGCAACTGTATCTCGACGAGCAGCGCGCCCGGGTCGAGGCCGAGAACGTCAGCCAGATGAAGGACGAGTTTCTCGCCACCTTGTCACACGAGCTGCGCACGCCGCTCAACGCCATGCTGGGCTGGTCGCAACTGCTGCTGCAGGGCCAGCGCGACGGCGCCATGCTGCGCCGCGGCCTGGAAACCATCGAGCGCAATGCGCGCGCCCAGTCGCAACTGATCGAAGACATGCTCGACATGAGCCGCCTGCTGGCCGGCAAGGTGCGGATCGACGCGGCCCCGATTCAGCCGCAGGACTTCGTCAACGCGGCGCTCGAGACGGCGCGTCCGGCGGCGCTTGCGCGCAGCATCGTCCTGAACGCCAGCATCGACCACGGCGCCGGCCCCGTGCGCGGCGACCTGGCGCGCATGCAGCAGGTGATGTCGAACCTGATTTCGAACGCCATCAAGTTCACCGAGCCGGGCGGCGTGGTAACGGTCACGCTGCGGATGGATGGAGAAGGAAGCGAGCGCGCGGTGGCGATCGACGTGACCGACACCGGCGCCGGCATCGCGCCGGAATTTTTGCCCTATGTGTTCGACCGCTTCCGCCAGGCCGATTCCTCGTCGGCGCGGCGCCATGGCGGCCTGGGACTGGGCCTGGCGATCGCGCGCCAGCTGGTCGAGCTGCAGGGCGGCGCGATCAGCGTCGCCAGCCGCGGCGAAGGGCAGGGCGCCACCTTTACCCTGCACCTGCCGCTGGCGGCGCCCGGCGCGGTGCCGGCGGCGCGGATCGAGCCCTTCGCCGGCCTGCCGCTGGCGCCGCCCGAGATGGCCGGCATGACGGTGCTGGTGATCGACGACGAACTCGATTCGCTGGAGCTGGTGCAGCAAGTGCTGGCGGCCAGCGACGCCACGATCCTCACCGCGACCGGCGCGCCCGAGGCGCTGCGCCTGGTCGAGGCGCGCCGGCCCGACCTCGTCATCAGCGACATCGGCATGCCGCTGGTCGATGGCTTTGAAATGATCCGCCGCATACGGTCGATGCCGGATCGCGAGACGGCGGGCGTACCGGCCATCGCCCTGACCGCCTTCTCGCGGCGCGAAGACCAGCAGCGTGCGCTGGAAGCGGGATTCGACGACTACCTGGCCAAGCCGGTGGCCCCGGCGACCCTGCTGCAGACGGTGGCGGCGATCGTCGCCCGCCGCAACCTGCTGCGTTCGCTGTAACGTCCCGCTACCTGCCGGGTTCGCCGTAGCGTGGGCGGCTATGCCGCCCACGCGTTCAACCCACGCCTGCGCCCTCGTTATCCCGCCAGGCCCGGCAACACCAGGTCGAGCTCCAGCCCGCCTTCCGGACGGCGCAGGCCGGCCACGATATAGCCGCGGTTGCGCCCCGCTTCCTTGCCCTTGTAGAGCGCGCGGTCGGCCAGCGCGATCGCCTGTTCCCAGTCGGGCTGGATCGTGGCGTCCGGCCTGGCCCCGTCGCCGTCCGGCGCGAACGGCAGCGAGACCGCGCCGGCGGTGGCGCTGACCCTGAGCGCGGTGCCGTCTTCCAGCATGATCGGCGTCGCGGCGATCGCGTCGAGGATACGGCCTACCAGCAGCGGACGCTGCTCCTGGGTCACGCCCTGGGAATACACGAGGAATTCCTCGCCGCCCCAGCGCAGCACCATGTCCGATTCGCGCATCGCCGCGCGCAGGCGCTTGCCGACCTCGACCAGCACCGCATCGCCCGCCGCGTGGCCATGTTCGTCGTTGATGCGCTTGAAGTGGTCGATGTCGAGCAGGGTGAAGCAGTCGGCCGAGCCCAGGCGCGGCGCCGCCTCGCCGGTGCGGCTGCGCATGCGGTCGAGGAAGGAGCGCCGGTTGAACAGGCCGGTGAGCGGGTCGTGGGCCGAGCGGTATGCCAGCTCGTCGTTCAGTTCGGCCAGGCGGCGGCCGGTCAGCACCGACTTGCGGTACATCCACAGCACGCCGGCGCACATGAAGAGCGCCAGCGAGGCGCCCAGCGAGGCGGCGGTCTGGAGCAGGCTGCGGTGGCGCAGCTCGGCGTCCTTGACGGCATTCTCCTGGCGCAGGGCATCGATCTGGGCCGCGCGCTCGCGCGCCTTGAATTGTTCCTGCAGCGCCGAGATCGCCTTGTTGCGGTCATTGAGCGCCAGCTCCTGCATCACGGTTTCGCGTTCGCGCGTGGTGGCCAGCGCTTCGCGGAAGCGGCCGGCGGTTTCCAGCGCCTGGCTCTTCTCGGCCAGCAAGCGGCCGACGGTCGACATGGCGCCGGCCTTGCGCATCGCGGCGATCACCGCGTCCACGTGCTGCATGCCGTCGCGCTGGCGGCCTTGGCCGAACAGGGCGAACCCGAGGTTGGCCTTCGCCATCTGCAGGCTGATCCGGTCTTCGCTGCGCTCGGCCGGCGCCAGCGCGGCGCGCGCCGCTTCCTCGGCCTCCTGGTAGCGGCCCGCCTTCAGGTGGGCGTTGGCGATATTTCCCAGCACATTCGCTTCGAGCGCGATCAGTTCGTGCGCATGGGCCAGTTCGAGCGCGCGCCCGAAGGCTTGCTGGGCTGCCACCAGCTCGCCCTGCGCCACCAGCGCCCGGCCCTCGAAGAAGTGGGCTGCCGCCTCGGTGCGCGGCGGCAGCCGGATCGGGCCGGTGCGGATCTCGCGCAGCGTCTCGAGCGCCCGGGCCGGATCGCGTGCGTTGACGTACATGCGCGCCATTGCCAGTCGGATATCGGCTTCGCGCGGGCTCCACAGGCCGGGATGGCGCCTCACCATCTCCAGCGCACGCAGGAAATGGCGCAGCGCGCGGTCGTACTGGCCGACCGCGCTGTAGGCCATGCCATGTAGCGCTTCGGCGGTGGCCATGAACTCGAGGCTGTCGAGGTTGCGGTAACGGGCGCCGAGGGTGGCGAGCTGGCCCAGGGCCTTGGCCGGATCGTTGTTCTCGATCAGGCGCAGCACACGCGCCAGGCTGGCCAGCGCGAGATTAAGCGGATCGCGTTCGGCCTTGGCCAGGCCGATGATAAGCTCGTTGGTCTCGAAGGCTTCGCGAAAGTTCCCCCCATCGGCCTGTATCCGTCGCAACAGGCGCAAGTAGTGGATGCGCACCAGATAGGGCGCGCCAGCAATCAGCTTTGGACCCTCCTGCACCAGGATGGTGCGCGCCTGCGCATTGTTTTGCTCGGCCAGGGCCGCGATCTCGTCCAGCCGCGCCTCCGGCTGCAGGGCCGCCGTCGCCGGGCCGGCAAGCGAGGCCAGCAGCGCGCCGATCGCGATCAGCGGCGTGAATCTGGTCGGGCATCCATTGGGAACAGTCATGGTGGCGGGGGCAAGGGCGGAGAAGCGGGGGAGGGCAGGGTGGTCCGGCCCATTATCGAATGTTGATTTGTGGAAATCAAGCACAGCCGCCCGGGCTGCGATGTTTACGCAACGGCGGGGTTTCAGTAGCAGAAATTGCCTGCCGGCACGTAAATTGCAGAAGATTTGTCGGATTGCTTTGATTCGCAACAGCATTCTGGTTATATTTGCACGTCTGCAAAAAGTTGACGGTTTGCAGGTGCAGCAACAGCGGTTTCATGTCAGGCATGCCGGCCCAACAGGCAGGATCTCGAGAGCGTGCCCGCACGACCTGCGGGCACGGCGCAATGACAAGACGCGAGACCACATACCTATTTGATTGGAGAACACGTAGTGAGTATTTTTAGAACCAAGAATCTGGATGCCATGCTGGCGGCCAGCGCCAAGCCGGGCGGACTCAAAAAGGTGCTCGGCCCGACCGACCTGATCCTGCTCGGTATTGGCGCCATCGTCGGCACCGGTATTTTCGTGCTCACCGGCACGGGCGCCGTCACCGCCGGACCTGCGCTGACCCTCTCCTTCATCGTGGCCGCCATGGCCTGCTGCTTCGCCGCCCTGTGCTACGCCGAGTTCGCCTCGACCGTTCCGGTTGCTGGTTCGATCTATACCTATAGCTACGCCACCCTGGGCGAATTCGTCGCCTGGATGATCGGCTGGGACCTGCTGCTCGAGTACGGCCTGGCCACCTCGACCGTCGCGGTCGGCTGGTCCGGCTATTTCCAGTCGCTGATGTCGGGCTTTGGCCTGGTGCTGCCGGACGCGCTGACCGCCGCCCCCGGCGCCCGTCCCGGCGTCGACACCCTGTTCAACCTGCCGGCCTTCCTGATCATGATCGCGCTGACCGCGATGCTGTCGCTGGGCATGCGCGAATCGGCGCGCGTCAACAACGTCATGGTCATCATCAAGACCGGCGTCGTGCTGCTGTTCATCGCCGTCGGCGTCGGCCACGTCCGTCCGGAGAACTGGGAACCGTTCATGCCATACGGCATGGGCGGCGTGATGAGCGCCGCCGCGCTGGTGTTCTTCGCCTTCATCGGCTTCGACGCCGTCACCTCGGCCGCCGAGGAAGTCAAGAATCCGAAGCGTGACCTGCCGATCGGCATCATCGGTTCGCTGGTGGTCTGCACCATCCTCTACGTCGTGGTCGCCGCGATCATGACCGGCATCGTGCCGCACCTGGACTTCAAGGGCGTCGATCACCCGGTCTCGCTGGCGCTGCAGGTGGCGGGCGAAAACTGGGTCGCCGGCTTCGTCGACCTGGCCGCGATCCTGGGCATGAGCACCGTGATCCTGGTGATGGCCTATGGCCAGACCCGCATCCTGTTCGCCATGTCGCGCGACGGCCTGCTGCCGGCCAAGCTGTCGAAGGTGCATCCGAAATACGGCACCCCGTTCTTCGCCACCTGGCTGGTGGGCATCATCTTCGGCCTGATCGCCGCCGTGGTGCCGCTGAACGTGCTGGCCGAGCTGGTCAACATCGGCACCCTGGCCGCATTCACCCTGGTCTCGATCGCCGTCATCGTGCTGCGCAAGAAGCGTCCGGACCTGCCGCGCGCCTTCCGCTGCCCTGGCGTGCCGGTGATCCCGGGCCTGGCGATCGTGTTCTGCCTGGCGCTGATGTCGTTCCTGAGCTGGCATACCTGGCTGGCGTTCGCCATCTGGCTGGCGATCGGCGCTGCCGTCTACTTCGGCTATGCACGCCAGCGTTCGCTGCTGAACAAGCCGCAGCAATAAGCAATCTTCAACTGCAGTCCTCGCGGCGGGCCCTTCGGGTCTGCCGCGCGCCCTTCGGCCGGCGACGGCGCTTCATGTTAATCTGCCATCTTTGACGCAGCGTGTGCGTCCTTGAAACGGAGATGTCTCATGAGCGCCATCGTGCTCGGCCAGGGCGATGCCCTCCTGATCGTCGACCTCCAGGTCGACTTCCTTCCCGGCGGCAACCTGGGCGTCCCTCATGGCGATCAGGTGATCGCGCCGATCAACCGCCTGATCGGCCTGTACCGTGCCCGTGCGCTGCCGATCTACGCCTCGCGCGACTGGCATCCCGAACTGCATTGCTCCTTCGCCGCCCAGGGTGGGCCGTGGCCGCCGCATTGCGTGGCCGGGACCGAAGGCGCGGGTTTTTCGTCCGAGCTGAACCTGCCGGACGACGTCATCGTCGTGTCCAAGGCCGATACCGTCGAGGTGGACGCATATTCCGCCTTCAATGGCACCGGGCTGGGGCAGGCCATGCGTGCGCGCGGCATCCGCCGCGTGGCGGTGTGCGGCCTGGCCACCGACTACTGCGTGCTCAATACGGTGCTCGACGGGCTCGAGGAAAAGATCGAGATCCTGATCGTGGCCGAGGCCGCGCGTGCGGTCGACGTCCATCCTGGCGATGGAGACCGCGCCATGACCCGCATGCTGCGTGCGGGCGCGGAGCCGGTGCGGCTGTCGGGCGATGGGCTGGTGGCCGACGTGGAGCTCGGCGCGCGCCTTTGACGCCAGCGCGATTGCGCCGCTGTGGACGCTGGCGCACGGTGTTCCCTGGAGTGTGGTCCTAGCATCGCCTTTCCATCTTTGCGAAAGGGCACCGGCATGACCAGCACCGTAGGGGATTTCCTGCTCGATCGTCTCGGGCAATGGGGCGTGCACCGCGTCTATGGCTATCCGGGCGACGGCATCAACGGCATCCTGGCCGCCTTCGGACGCCAGGACGCGATCGAATTCGTCCAGTGCCGGCACGAAGAGATGTCGGCCTTCATGGCCTGCGGCCACGCCAAGTTCACGAACGAGGTAGGGGTGTGCCTGGCGACCTCCGGTCCCGGCGCCATCCACCTGCTCAATGGCCTGTACGACGCCAAGCTCGATCACCAACCGGTGGTGGCCATCGTCGGCCAGCAGCAGCGCTCCGCGCTCGGCGCCCACTACCAGCAGGAAGTCGACCTGGTCACGCTGTTCAAGGACGTGGCCGGCGAGTTCGTGCAGATGGCGACCGACGCTTCCCAGGTGCGCCACCTGGTCGACCGCGCGCTGCGCATCGCCCAGGCGCGGCGCTGCGTCACTTGCATCATCATCCCGAACGATTTGCAGGAAGAAGAGGCGGTGCCGCATCCGCCGCGTGAACACGGCAACACCTTCTCCGGCGTCGGCGCCGCGCTCGAAGCGGCGGTGCCGCCGCTCGATGCCCTGCGCGGAGCAGCCGACATCCTCAATGCAGGGGAGAAGGTGGCGATCCTGGCCGGCGCCGGGGCCCACGGCGCGCTGGACGAGCTGGTCGAAGTCGCCGAGCTGCTCGGCGCCGGCATCGCCAAGGCCTTGCTGGGCAAGGCCGTGGTGCCGGACGACCTGCCGTTCTGCACCGGCACCATCGGCATGATCGGCACCCAGGCCAGCGACGCGATGATGAAGGAGTGCGACACGCTCCTGATGATCGGCTCCAGCTTCCCGTATGCCGAATTCCTGCCGCAGGAGGGATCGGCGAAGGCGGTGCAGATCGACGTCGACGCGACCATGCTCGGCCTGCGCTATCCGATGGACGTGAACCTGGCGGGCGACGCCCGCGCGACCCTGCGCGCCCTGGTTCCGCTGTTGCGGCGCAAGGAAGGACGCGGCTGGCGCGCGCGCATCGAGGCCAACGTGGCCGAAAGCTGGCGTGTGCTCGACGAGCGGGCGCGCCAGCCGGGTAAGCCGATCAATCCACAGCGCGCCTTCAGCGAGCTGTCGCCGCGCCTGCCGGAGGACGTCATCCTGACCGGGGACTCGGGATCGGTCTCGGCCTGGTATGCGCTGCACCTGCGCCTGCGGCGCGGAATGATGGCGTCGCTGTCGGGCGGCCTGGCGACCATGGGTTCTGCCGTGCCTTACGCGATGGCGGCCAAGATGGCGCATCCGGGACGGCCGGTGATCGCCCTGGCCGGCGACGGCGCCATGCAGATGAACGGCATGAACGGCCTGATCACGATCGCGCGCCACTGGCGCGACTGGGCCAATCCCACATTGGTGGTGCTGGTGCTGAACAACCGCGACCTCAATTTCGTGAGCTGGGAACAGCGCGGCATGCAGGGCGAGCCGAAATACGAGGCGTCGCAGCAGTTGCCGGATTTCTCGTATGCCGACTATGCCCGCATGCTGGGCCTGGACGGCGTGCGGGTCGAGGATCCGGAAGCGCTGGGCGCGGCCTGGGACCAGGCCCTGGCGGCCGGCCGGCCCTTCGTGCTCGAAGTGCTGGCCGATCCGAATATTCCGCCATTCCCGCCGCATATCGTCGATGCCCAGGAAAAGCAGATCGAAGAGGCCAGGCGCAAGGGCGACCCGGACGCTGGGGACGTCGCGCGGGGCGTGCGCCAGCAGGGCAGCGGCGCCTGAGTTAAATCGTGATCGAAGTGGCAAGCAATTGCTGCGCTGCGAGATATAATTTTGTAATCCCTCTCTTACATACTCGCAGCGCGCCTACCGATTTTCGCAACATGGTCCAGCTTGGATAATGTCGGTAATCGTCCATAGGACACTTCACGATGCGAGACATGACACCAATGTTGTTAGCCGACGCACCACGCGTCGCGGCCGCGCCCCTTGCCACCGCAGAAGGCGCGAAGGACCTGTATTTTTCGCTGTACGCCGATCCATCAGCGATGCCCGAACAGGCCAGGGATTTCGTGGCCGCGCAGATCGCGGTCGCGCGCGAGCTGCCGTCCGATCTGCCGTCGAACCTGGGCCAGTTGCAGGCCTGGATCGAACAGCGCACCGAGATCGTCGGCCAGCAGTACCGCGACTACCTCGCCGCGCGCAAGAACGGCGCGCCGCGCCGCTATTTCTCGTGCCGCGCGCACGCGCTGTACTTCATCAAGGGCGTGGCCCCGACCAAGCTGGTCGACGGCGCCTGGCTCTATGGCCTGACGCGCCAGTGGGACGACGTCGCCTTCCACCCGCTGATCAAGACCTATCTCGAAGAGCTGGGCGACGGCCTGCCGGACAAGAACCATGTGACGCTGTACCGCAAGCTGCTGGCCACCCACGGCTGCGAGAGCTGGGAAGACCTGGGCGACGACCACTTCCTGCAAGGCGCGCTGCAGCTGGCGCTGGGCCACCACGCCGAGCACTTCCTGCCCGAAGTCGTCGGCTACAACCTGGGCTACGAACAGCTGCCGCTGCACCTGTTGATCACGTCCTACGAGCTCAATGAACTGGGCATCGACCCGTATTACTTCACGCTGCACGTGACGGTCGATAACGCCGCCAGCGGTCATGCGCGCAAGGCGGTGCAGGCGGTGCAAGACCTGATGCCGAAGGTCGGCGACCGCGACGCCTTCTGGCAGCGCGTGGTCGACGGCTACCGCCTGAACGAACTGGGCGCCAGCACGACCTCGGTGATCGGCGAATTCGACCTGCAGTCGGAACTGGTCGGCATCCTGGCCGCCAAGAGCGGCGTGGGCAAGAACATGCATTCGGATTACTGCCGCGTCGCCGGCCGTTCGGTCAACGACTGGCTGACGGATCCGGCGCAGATCCCGGCCTTCCTGGCGGCGCTCGAAGGCGCCGGCTGGATCAAGCGCGGCGAGGACGTCGAGCATAGCCGCTTCTGGCGCCTGGTCGAAGGCGAGCGGGCCGAGATGTTCGGCGTGTTCAACGCCTACGAATTGCAGGTGCTGCGCGACTGGATCACCTCCACCGCCGACGGCAAGCCGGCCAGCGCCCAGCGCGTGCTCACCGCGCGCGCGCGCCAGCGTACCCTCGACCAGCTGGGGCAGGGCGCGGAACGTGGCAATGCGCATCCGGTGCGCGGCCTGATCCGCCGCCACGCCAACCTGGACGATGCCGACGCCGATAACGAGCTGCGCCTGCTGGAGCAGCAGGTGGCCGCGGCCAACGGCAAGCAGGAGGCGATGCAGCTGCTGGGCCGCCTGCTGTCGCCGGAGATCCATCATACGGCGGTGGGCCTGATGGCCACCCGCATGTACACGCAACTGTTCGACGCCTGAATCGACTGCACTGCGACAAGCGGCCGGTATGCGATAGAGAGCGCGTGCCGGCCGTGGCTACAAATAAGACTATTACAAGGGAATCACACGTGCAAATCCTCGAACAACGCTTCCTGCGCGGACCGAACGTCCACGCCGACTCGCCATGCCTGCTGTCGGTGGTCGACCTGCAAGACCTGTACGGCAAGTCCACCAAGGACCTGCCCGGCTTCAACCACGCGCTGCTCGAGCTGCTGCCGTCGCTGCATGGCGAGCGCCTGCCCGCCGGCCAGCCCGGCGGCTTCGCGCAGCGCCTGCGCGAGGGCACCTACCTGGGCCGCGTGATCGAGCACGTGATGCTGGAGCTGCAAACCCTGGCCGGCGCGCCAGCGGCCTTCGGCCGCACGCGGCCGGTGAACGGCCATCCTGGCCAATTCCGCATCGTCTGCGCCTACAGTTGCGAAAAGCTGGCCGAGCCGGCCTTCGACCTGGCGCTCGACCTCGTGACGGCACTGGCCCACGGCGAAGGTTTCGAGCTGGCGCCGCGCCTGGAAGAGCTGCGCGAGATCGCCGGACGTTATGCGATCGGCACCAGCACCGCCGCCGTGATCGCGGCGGCGCAGGAGCGCGGCATCCCGGTGCAGCGCATCACCGACGACGCCAATCTGTTCCTGCTCGGCTGGGGAGTCAGGCAAAAGCGGCTGCAGGCCACCACCACCGGCGACACCAGTTTCATCGCGGTCAAGATCGCCAGCGACAAGCAGCTGACCAAGGCCCTGCTGAAGGAAGCCGGCGTGCCGGTGCCCGAGGGCGACGTGGTCACCACCGTGGAATCGGCCCAGCGCGTGGCGCGCCGCCTGAACGGGCCGGTGACCCTGAAGCCGCTCGACGGCAACCAGGGCAAGGGCGTGACGGTCGACTGCACCACGCCGGACGACGTCGCGCGCGCCTTCGAGTTCGCGCGCCAGTACGGGCGCCGCATCATCGTCGAGCGCCATGTGAAGGGCCGCGATTATCGCGTGCTGGTCGCCGGCGGACGCGTGGCCGCGGCTTCGCGCCGCCGTCCCGCGCATGTGGTGGGCGACGGCGTCAAGACCATCCGCGAGCTGGTCGAGATCGAGAACGCCGATCCGGCGCGCGGCGCCGGCCATGCGACGATCCTGACCCGGATCGCCCTCGACGACCATGCCGCCGACATGCTGTCGCGCCAGGGGTTCGAGTTCGACAGCGTGCTGCCGGTCGGCGTGGTGGCCGAGTTGCGCGGCAACGCGAACCTGTCGACCGGCGGCACCGCCGAAGACGTGACCGACCTGCTGCCGGATTCGACGCGCCTGCTGTGCGTGCGCGCAGCAGCCAAGATCGGCCTGGACGTGGCCGGCATCGACATCGTGTGCGAAGACATTGGCCAGCCGCTGGCGGCGCAGCGCGGCGCCGTCATCGAAGTCAATGCGGCGCCCGGCATCCGCATGCACCAGTATCCGAGCGCGGGAGAAGCGCGCGACGCCGGCGAGGCGATCGTCGACGGCCTGATGGGCGCGTCGACCGGCCGCATTCCCGTGATCGCGCTGACCGGCACCAACGGCAAGACCACCACCACCTTGCTGGTCGCGCATGCGGCGCGCATGGCGGGCCGGGTGACCGGCGTGACCACCACCGAGGGCGTCTTCATCGACGGCAAGCAGGTGGTCAAGGGCGACTGCACCGGCTACTGGTCGGCGCGCACGGTGCTGCACGCGCCGGAAGTGGAGATCGCGGTGCTGGAAACGGCGCGCGGCGGCATCCTCAAGCGCGGCCTGGCCTACGACCGCTGCGACGTGGCGGTGGTGCTGAACATCGCGGCTGACCACCTGGGCCTGGACGGCGTCGACACGGTCGAGGACCTGGCGCAGGTGAAGGCGGTGGTCGCGCAATCGGCGTCGAAGGCGGTGGTGCTCAACGCCGAGGACGCGCTGTGCGTGCAGATGGCGCGCCGCGTGAAACCCGGCGCCGAAGTATTGTTCTTCTCGATGGACGCCGAGAACCCGGTGCTGCTCAAGCACCTGGAAGACGGCGGCCGCGGCGCCTACCTGCAGGATGGCGCGGTGGTGATCGCCGACGGCCATATCCAGCAGGCGGTGATCAAGGTCGAGAGCATGCCGGTGGCCTTCGGCGGCCTGGCCCGCTTCAACATCGCCAATGCGCTGGCGGCGGCAGCGGCCTTGATGGCAGCCGGCTTCAGCCACCTGCAGATCGCCGCCGGCCTGTCGACGTTCGTGTCGAACGGCCGCACCAACCCGCTGCGCACGAATATGTTCGACGTGCGCGGCGTGACGGTGATCGTCGACTACGCCCACAATCCCGCCGCCTACGCCGCCATGGCCGACATGGCGCGCGGCATGCTGCCAGGTCAACTGGTCGGCATCGTGACCGCCCCCGGCGACCGCCGCGACAGCGACCTGCGCGAGGTAGGCAAAGTATGCGGCGCCCGTTTCGACGAGCTGGTAGTCTACGAATCCCAAAGCCGCGGCCGCGCCGTTGGCGACGCGGTCGACCTGATCCTGAGCGGCGCCGAAGAAGCCGTGGGCCTGTCGGACACCCTGCACCGCGAACTCGAAGTAGGCAACGCCATCCGCCTGGGCCTGAGCCTGTGCGAGCCTGGCGACGTCCTGGTCTTCGCCTGCGGCTCGTCGCTCCAAGTCTTCGTCGACGCCATCCGCGCCACCGACCCCGAAAGCGCCGACCTGATCGCCGCCCAAACCACCTGACCCCAGCCCCCCTCAATGAGGGTCAGAGTAAAATTGTTGGGCAATTTCCCAAATTTGCCCAACAATCAATGAGGGTCAGAGTCGAATTATTGGCCAATAACCTGGCGGATAACCAGGGTCGGAGTCGAATTAACGGCTCAGCCGTAAATGTTGTCAAACAATTCGACACTGACCCTAATTATTTTTCTCAATTCGACACTGACCCTAATTATTTTTCTCAATTCGACACTGACCCTAATTATTTTTTCTTCCTCAGCATTCATTTTTTGCGCCAAGCCGATAAGTGGCTCGGAATGCGCTTATTCGTCTTCACGTCGTCCTAGCAAACGATAATCCGCAGCAAAATCGCGGTCCTGAATTAATTAGGGTCAGAGTCGAATTATCGAGCAATTGCCCAAATTCGCCGATCAATTAAATAGGGTCGGAGTCGACTTATTGCCCAATTGCTTCACGGATAATTAGGGTCAGAGTCGATTTAACGGCTCATCAGCAAAAGTTGTCAAACAATTCGACTCTGACCCTAATTGGAAGAAGGGAAGGAAAGGGAAACGGCCCGTGAGGGCCGTTGGGTTAGATCGTGGTGGCTTCGATGCGGCGGGCGAGGTCGGGGCGGGTGGGGCGGAGGGCTTCGGTCAGCTCGGAGATCGAGGAGCCGCAGCCGAAGACCAGCACGTCGCCGGGACGGCACATCGACAGGCCGAGGCGGATGGCGCGGTGGACGTCCAGTTCCACTTGCAGCTGCTCGGCGTCGATCTTGCCCAGGCGGGCGCCGCGCGCCAGTAGGGTGGCGGTCTCGCCGGCGGGGCGGCCGCGGTTCTCGGTTTCGTAGATCACCAGCTCGTCGAAGCCGGCGGCGCAGGTGCGGCCGACGTCGACCAGGTCGGCGTCGCGGCGGTCGCCCGGGGCGGCCACCACCCCGACCAGGCGCCCCGGCGTCATCGCGCGCGCCATTTCGGCCATGGCGGCGTAGGCCGCGCAGTTGTGGGCGTAGTCGACCACCACCGTCACGCCGTCCACGTCGAACAGGTTCGAACGCAGCGGATTGTGCTTGCTGTCGGAGACGAAGCCGCGCAGGCCGTCCGCGATTTCGTGGTTGGCGAAGCCGCAGGCGGTCAGGGCCGCCGCCGCAGCCATCGCGTTGGCGATGTTGTAGCGCGCGCGGCCGCCCAGCGAAGAGGGCATCTCGTGCACGTCCATCAGCGCCTCGTGGCGCAGGCCGCTCGCGATCACGATCGTCGAATCCTGCAGGTAGACCCCACGCCCGCCGTGCTCCACGTGGCGCAGCAGCACCGGATCCTCGGCGTCCAGCGCGAAATAGATGATTTCCACGCCGTCCGCCAGCTCGGCCCCCATCTGCACGCAGTACGTGTCCTCGGCGTTGAGCACCACCGCGCGCGAGGCGCGCTTGGCCACCACCGCCTTCACCTTGGCCAGGTCGTCGATGGTGTCGATGCCGTCCAGCCCCAGGTGGTCGGCCGAGACGTTCAGCACCACCGCCACGTCGCAGCGGTCATAGGCCAGGCCGCGCTTGAGGATGCCGCCGCGCGCCGTCTCCAGCACCGCGAAGTCGACGTCCGGCGCGCCCAGCACGCTGCGCGCCGAATGGTAGCCGGTGCAGTCGCCTTCATAGGCCTGTTCGCCGTTAAGGTAGACGCCGCTGGTGGTGGTCACGCCGGTGCGCAGGCCCGCCATGCGCACCGTGTGCTCGATCAAGAGGCTGGTGGTGGTCTTGCCGTTGGTGCCGGTCACCGCAACCACCGGGATGCGTCCGTTGCAACCGCCGAACAGCGCCTCGACGATGGCGTCGCCCGCGTCGCGCGGCGTGCCGCGGCTCGGGTACTGGTGCATGCGGATGCCCGGCGCCGCGTTGACCTCGATGATGCCGCCACGCTGGGCGCGCAGCGGCAGCGCGATGTCTTCGCAGATGATGTCGATGCCGGCCACGTCCAGGCCGATGGTGCGCGCGGCGCGGATGCAAATGTCGCGGGTTTCTTCCGGCAGCAGGTCGGTGACGTCTTCTGCGGTGCCGCCGGTCGACAGGTTGGCGTTGCCGCGCAGGTCGGCGCTCACGCCATCGGCCAACACGGTGTCGAGATCATGACCCTGCCGGGCCAGCGTCTCGTCGGCCAGCGCGTCTAGCGGAATCCTGGTGAGGATGTTGGTGTGGCCGTCGCCGCGCGCCGGGTTGCGGTTCTCGATCTCCACCAGTTGGCGGATGGTCGACTTGCCGTCTCCCGTCACGTGCGGGGGACGGCGCCACGAGGCAGCCGCGATCTTGCCGCCCGTGACCAGCACGCGGTAGTCGCGGCCGCGCAGGTATTCCTCGACGATCACGCGCCGACCGTGCTTGCGCGCGAACTCGAAGGCGCGAGCGACAGAGTCCGCGCCTACGCAGTCGACGGTCACGCCCTTGCCCTGGTTGGCGTCGAGCGGCTTGACCGCCACCGGCCGGCCGAGACGGCGCGCGATGCGCTGGGCCGCTTCCACGGTGGTGACGACGTCGCCTTCCGGCACCGGCACGCCGGCCCCGTCCAGCAGCGCCTTGGTCAACTGCTTGTCGCTGGCGATGCCCACCGCGATGGCGTTGGTGGCGCCGGTGATCGTCGCCTGCAGCCGTTTCTGGCGGCTGCCCCAGCCCAGCTGGAACAGGTTCGCGGATTCGGTCAGGCGCAGGGCCGGGATGCCGCGCCGCAGGGCGGCGTTGACGACGGCGCCGGTGCTGGTGCCGATCGCATGGTGCTCGGCGACGTCGCGCAATTCGGCGACGGCGGCATCGAGGTCGAAAGCCTGGTCGTGCGCCAGCGCGTCGAGCAGGGCGATCGCGGTACGCAGCGCTTCCTCGGCCACTTGTTCGATCGCATAGCCGCATACCAACCGGCGACGCTCGGGCTGCCCCGCGACCGGCAGGGTGGCGCCGTGCTCACCCGGCGCGCCGGCCAGGCGCTGCAATTCCATGACGACCGGCTCGAGCGCGTCGACCAGCAGCGCGTCGTCCGCCAGGCGCACCGCGGCCTCGAGCGGCAGCGCCGGCAGCAGTTCGAGCAGACGCGCCGAAAAGCCGCGGCCCTTGGCGCCGACATTGTCCACCAGCGCCATCAGGCAGGGATTGGCGGCGTACAGATTGGGCCCGCGCAGCAGGCGTTTTTCCTTGATTCTCATGACAATGTGGTCCGTTTGGTGACGTTTTCGAGGAAGTCCAGCAGTTGGGGCGGCACGCGCTTGCCAGTCTGCTCCTCTCCATCGGGCAGTGAATATTTGCTCCCGGCCGGCAGCAGGTGCAGGCGCACGTCGATCAGCTCGGGGGTGGCGCGGTCCTTGATCTCGGCCACGTTGGTGCTCATCGAACGGCCGTCGACCACGGTCACCGCGCCTTCGCCCAGCACCTCGATGCCGACCCCGCGCTCGATGATCAGCGCCGTGTCCTCGTCGATGCCGATCCCCTGCAGGTACGGATTCTGGGCTACCACCGACAACAGGCGCGACAGGCGCTGGCGTTCCGAGAAGTGCTGGTCGACCACCACGCGGTGCAGGAAGCCAAGGCCTGCGCCCAGGCTCACCGAGCCTTTCTCGGGCAGCAGGTCGGTGCGGCCTTGCGCCAGCATGTGGCCCGACATGGCCGAGGCCCCGGCGCTGGTGCCGCCGATGGTGGCGCCGCGCACCTTGAGGGCGTTGTGCATCTCGGCGTCCATTGCGGTGCCGCCGATCAGGGCCAGCAGGCGTTTCTGGTCGCCGCCGGTCATGAAGATGCCGGTGGCCTCGGCCACCTTGCGCACGAATTCTTCGCTGTTGGCGTCTTCGCGGCTGGTGATCTCGAGGTGCGCGCGTTCCTTCACGCCCAGCGTGCCGAACACCCCGTCGTAGATCTGCCACATCTCGTCGGCGATCTGGCTGGCCGCCGTGATCACCACGATGCGCGCGCTGGCGCCGCCGGAGAGTTCAACGAAGCGCGACAGGATTTCCATATCGTGCTTGCGGTCTTCGCCGCCGCCGATGATGACCAGGTGGCCGTTCTTCTGTTGCGTTTGTCCGCTCATCGTTGCACCATCTTCGAGTAAGGCATTTCGCCGTTGCTGCAGGCGCCGGCTTCGAGACGGCTGACGGCGATCAGCCCGACCTTGATCTCCGGCGCGAACAGATCAATGCCGCGCTGCAGGGCCTGGTCGAGCGGCATGCCGTCTTCGATCCAGCCGTAGACCGTGCGCGCCAGCAGGTGGCGCACGATGTGTTCGCCGATGCCGCTCGCCGCCACCGCGCCCGCGGGGCCGGCGTAGAAGCCGCTGCCGATGATCGGGGTGTCGCCGACGCGCCCGAGCAGCGACGGCGCCGAGCCGCCGGTGGAGCAGGCCACCGCGAAGTGGCCGTCGGCGCCGCGCACCACGGCGCCCACGGTGTCGCAGGCCACGCCCTCGGGCAGGTTCACTGGGGTGTTGTAATTCCAGAAGCGGTCGAACAGCCGGCTGTTCAGGCCCGGCATGGCCGGCACCGAGCCGGCCAGCTGCGTCATGATCTTGCGATGTTCGGCGCGCTGACGCTCTGACACCGGGGCGCTCTCCGGCATGCCGATCGCGCGCGCGAAGCGCGCGGCGCCGTCGCCGGCCAGCATCCAGTGCGGCGTGTCGGCGACCGCGCGCGCCAGCTGCACCGGGTTCCTCACCGATTGCGCGCAGGCGATCGCGCCAAGGCGGCCGCGGGTGTCCATGATCGCGGCATCCATTTCGACGGTGGCGCCGTCGAGGCCCAGCACCGAACCGCTGCCGGCGTTGAAGCGGCCATCGTCTTCGAGGGCGGTTACTGCGCCGACGGCGGCGTCCAGCGCATCGCCATTGACTTCCAGCTGCGCCAATGCGCGGCGCGCGGCGAGAACGCAGCCATCTTCGTTCTCGCGCGACGCGCCGGCGCCGCCATGTACCACGACGGCGCCAGCTTGTTGAGGCTTGCTCATCTCGTCCAATCCTTTTGCATTATTGTTATCGTCATTGGTCGCGCAGCTCTGTGTGCGACCAGCAGACATTATGCAAAAGCAACCGTCTGAACCATATCGGTAGCGCCGCCGTGTGTATGTAAGAGGCCGCTTACAGGGACATCCAAATCTGGTAACATACCGCCCCTTCGATATAAAGGTTCCTATGGCGCACGCTTGCGGCGTTGACTTCGGCACGTCAAACTCCACTGTCGGCTGGCTCCGCTCCGGCACGACCCACTCCGCCCCCACGGCGCTCCTGACGCTCGAGGATGGCAAGCCGACCTTGCCATCGGTGGTGTTCTTCAATGCCGACGACGAGCGGGTCAGCTATGGCCGCGCGGCGCTGGGCGAATACCTCGAAGGTTACGAGGGCCGCCTGATGCGCTCGCTCAAGAGCCTGCTCGGCACCAGCCTGATCGACGGCCAGACCGAGGTCGCCGGCCGCGCGCTGCCGTTCCGCACGCTGCTGTCGCAGTTCATCGGCGAAGTGAAGCGCCGCGCCGAAAGCGAGGCCGGCGTGCCGTTCGAGCGCGCGGTGTTCGGCCGTCCGGTCTTCTTCATCGACGACGACCCGCAGGCCGACCAGCTGGCGGAAGACACGCTGCGCGAAGTCGCACGCGCGGTCGGTTTCAGGGAGATCGGCTTCCAGTACGAGCCGATCGCCGCCGCCTTCGACTACGAGGCGCGGATCGACCGCGAGGAACTGGTCCTGATCGCCGACATCGGCGGCGGCACCTCGGACTTCTCGCTGCTGCGGCTCGGCCCGCAGCGCGCCGGCCGCAGCGACCGGCGCGACGACATCCTGGCCAACGGGGGCGTGCACATCGGCGGCACCGATTTCGACAAGTACCTGAGCCTGGCCAGTGTGATGCCGCTGCTCGGCTACGGCAGCAACCTGCGCTCGGGCGCGGCGATCCCGTCCAGTTATTACTTCAATCTGGCGACCTGGCACACGATCAACCAGGCCTACACGCGCAAGAGCGTGACGCAGCTGGCCGACCTGGCGCGCGATGCGGCCGAGCCGAGCAAGATCGCCCGCTTGCAGAACCTGATCGACGAGCGCGCCGGCCACTGGCTGGCGATCCAGGTGGAGGGCGCCAAGATCGCGCTGTCCGGCGCCGACATGGTGCGCCTGGAGCTCGATCGCCTGTCGCCGCCCGAGACGCTCGACGTCGCCCGCGCGCAGTTCGAGGCTGCCATTGCCGGCCTGGTCGACCAGGTGGCGACCACGGTGAGTAAACTGTTCGCGGATGCCGGCGTGAAGCCGGAAGACGTGGATACGGTATTCTTCACAGGTGGCTCGAGCGGCGTCGGCCTGCTGCGCGAGCGCATCGGCGCCATGGTGCCGGGCGCGCGCCGCGTGGAGGGCGACCTGTTCGGCAGCATCGGCACCGGCCTGGCGCTGGACGCGCTGCGCAGGTTCGGTTGAGATTCGCCGGCATCGTGCCGGCACAGTACAGGAAAGAGCGATGAGTGTTTACGATCGACCGCTGGTGATGCTCGACTTCGAGACCACCGGCCTGTCGCCCGAGATGGGCGACCGCATCACCGAAGTGGCGGCGCTGCGCATCGTCGGCGGCGAAGTGAAGGAGCGCTATGTCTCGCTGGTGAACTGCGGCGTGCGGATCCCGTCCTTCATCACCCAGCTGACCGGGATCACGCAAGCGATGGTCGACGGTGCCCCGCCGGCGCACCAGGTGGTGCCCGAACTGCTCGACTTCATCGGCGGCGACGTGCTGTCGGCCCACAATGCCAGCTTCGACGAGAAGTTTCTCAAGGCCGAAGGTGCGCGCTTCGGCCGCGCCACCTCGCATACCGGCCTGGTGTGTTCGCTGAAGCTGTCGCGCCGCCTGTTCCCGGGCCTGGCGAGCTACAAGCTGGGCCTGCTCTCGCGCCAGCTCGGCATCGAGTTCCGCGGCACCGCCCACCGGGCCGAGGCCGACGCCCAGGTGGCGGCCGACGTGCTGCTGCACGCCGCGCGCCACCTCGGCCGCGCCTGCGGCATAGAGCAGGTCGAGCCCGCGCTGCTGGTCTCGATCAACAAGGTCGCGGCCGCCAAGATTCCCGCCTTCCTCGACAAGTACGCGGCCACCGTGCGCGAACGCCGTATTGCTGCTGTCGCGGCGGCTGCCGCCATTCCGGCCTGAGGCTTCTGCGCCAACCGTGGCGGCGCGCGTGCGCCGCTGACGGTCCGATTGTGCGGTCGCAAATCCCCGATCCCTCGCTCTCCTTAAAATTTTAACAACGGGATTAAGAGCCTGACAGCGACCGCCGAGAGGATTTCGATGAGCGAGGATGCCGCCCGACAGGGCACCGCCACCTACGAGTGGTTCCACCGCGCCGCCAGCGGCGGCAATCCCTACGCCCAGTTCAACCTGGCCCAGCTGTACCTGCGGGGCGACGGCGTCGCGCGCGACGAGGCGAAAGCGGCGGCGTGGATGGCGCGCGCCGCCCAGCAGCGGCTGGCCTATGCCCAGAACCACCTGGGCGCCATGTACTACAACGGCCGCGGCGTGCGCCGCGACCACGCGCGCGCGGCCCACTGGTTCCGCTGCGCCGCCGAGCAGGGCGACCGCTCGGCCCAGCACAATCTCGGTCTCCTGTACCGCAAGGGCCGCGGCGTGCCCCACTCGCACCAGGCGGCGATCGGCTGGTTCTACCGGGCCGCCGAACAGGGCATGGCGCGCGCCCAGACCCAGCTCGCGCAAGGCTATCTGCACGGCCTGGGGGTCAACGTCAGCCACCCGTTGGCGATGGCCTGGTTCCGCAAGGCCGCGATGCAGGGCCACGTGCCGGCGCAGGTGCAGCTGGCGCAGATGTATGCGCGCGGGCAGGGCGTGGCGCCCAGTCCGGGCCAGGCCCTGTACTGGTTCCGCCACGCGGCCGGGGCGGGCGACCCCAGCGCCCAGCGCCAGCTCGGCCTGGCCTATGCCGAAGGCCGCGGCGCCAGTGCCGACCCGGCGCTGGCCATCCAGTGGCTCGAACGCGCGGCGGCCGGCGGCGAGCGCGAAGCGCTGTACGTGCTGGGCGGCCTGCTGTCCGGCGGCGGCATGGCGCGCGACAGCGCACGCGCGCTGCGCTGCTACATGCAGGCCGCCGCCCAGGGCCATGTGCAGGCCCAGTACCGGGTGGCGCGCATGCTGGCCGGCGGTTGCGGCGTGCAGCGCGATCCGGCGCGCGCCCTGGAGTTCTACCTGCAGGCCGCCGAGGGTGGCGCCGCCAATGCCCAGTTCGCGCTAGGCCTGCTCTACGCCAGGGGCCAGGGCGTGCCGCGCGATCCGGCCCAGGCCGCCGTCTGGTACCGGCGCGCCGCCCAGCAGGGCGACCCCAGTGCCCAGAACAATCTCGGCGCCATGTATGCCTGCGGAGAAGGCGTGCCGCGCGACGACATGCTGGCCGCCCACTGGTACCGCCTCGCGGCCCGGCAAGACCACGCGCCGGCCCAGCACAACCTGGGCGGGCTGTATGCGGCCGGGCGTGGCGTCGCCAAGAATCCCGTACGCGCCTGCATGTGGGCCTGGCTGGCGCGCCAGGGCCGCGGCCTCGATAAGGCGGCGCCGGCCGACGTCGCGCTGGCCGCCAGCACGGCGGCCAACGACTATACCGCGCTGTTGAGCCCGGCCGAACGGAGCCGGGCGCGGAACCTCGTGGAGCGCTGGCTGGCGTCGAAGACGAGTCCACGCCGGCTGCTGGGGCGTACCGGCGCATGAGCCTGTTCTGGTGTCGCGACGCCCTGCGCTGGCGTTCCGCCGGGTTTCAACGCGTGCTCGCCGTATCCCGGCATGCGTGTCACATGAAGTGTCAATACGGGTCCGGCCGCGGGCGGCGCAGCGGGCGGCCGCGCCATATTCAAGCATGTCATTTCGCGCTATGATGCCCTGCGGCCACAAGCCCACACCATCATTCAACAGCCCGAGAAGAATATGCACATGAGACTCGCCACGCTCGCCGCCGTCCTGGCCGCTGCTTTTGCCGCGCCAGCAATGGGGCAGAGCTGTTCGCCGGCCGGCCCTTCGCTGACCTATCCCGTGTCGAAGAAGGTCGACCAGACCGACAATTACCACGGCACCGTGGTGGCCGACCCCTATCGCTGGCTCGAGGACGCGAACAGCGCTGAAACTAAATCCTGGGTCGATGCGCAGAACAAGGTCACCCAAGCCTACCTGGCGCAGATCCCGCAGCGCGAAGCGATCCGCCAGCGGCTCACCCAGCTCTGGAATTACGAGCGCTACAGCGTGCCGGGCAAGGAAGGCGGCCGCTACTTCTACACGCGCAATGACGGCTTGCAGAACCAGGCCGTGCTGTACACCCTGAAGAACCTGAACGATCAGCCGCGCATGCTGCTCGACCCGAACACCCTGGCCGCCGACGGTACCGTCGCCCTGGCCGGCGCCGAGGTCAGCCCCGACGGCAAGCTGCTGGCCTACAGCATCGCGGCTTCGGGCTCCGACTGGAACGAGATCAAGGTGCGCGATATCGACACCGGCAAGGACCTGGCCGACCACATCAAGTGGGTTAAGTTCTCGAGCACCGCCTGGACCAAGGATGGGAAGGGCTTCTTCTACAGCCGCTACGACGAGCCGAAAGAAGCGACCAAGCTGGCCGACGTCAACTACTTCCAGAAGCTGTACTACCACCGCATCGGCACGCCGCAAAGCGCCGACACCCTGGTCTACGACCGCGCCGACCAGAAGGAATGGGGCTTCGGCGGCCAGACCACCGATGACGGCCGTTACCTGATCATCACGACCACCAAGGGCACCGCGCCAAAGTACCGCGTCTCGTATAAAGACTTGTCCAAGCCGGACGCCAAGGTGGTCGACCTGATCGACAACTTCGATGCCGGCTACGACTTCATCGACAACGTCGGCACCGTGTTCTACTTCAGCACCGACCGCAACGCGCCCAAGAAGCGCATCATCGCGATCGACGTGAGCAAGCCTGCCGAGAACAACTGGAAAGAGATCGTCGCCGAGAGCGCCGACACGCTGGCCAGCGCCGACATCATCGACAACCAGCTCGTGCTCGAATACCTGAAGGATGCGAAGAGCGTGGTGCGCGTGGTGTCGCTCGAAGGCAAGCCGGTGCGCGAGATCGCGCTGCCGGGCATCGGCACCGTCGGCGGCCTGTCGGGCAAGCGCAACGACACCGAGACCTTCTATTCGTTCGCCAGCTTTACCAATCCGACCACGATCTACCGCCTGAACCTCAAGAGCGGCGAGAGCACCGTGTTCCGCCAGCCGAAGGTCGCCTTCAACCCGGCCGACTACGAAACCCGCCAGCAGTTCTACACGAGCCGCGACGGCACCAAGGTGCCGATGTTCATCGTGTCGAAGAAGGGCCTCAAGCTGGACGGCTCGAACCCGACCTATCTGTACGGCTATGGCGGTTTCAATATCTCGCTGACCCCGAGCTTCTCGCCGGCCAACCTGGCCTGGATGGAAATGGGCGGCGTCTATGTGCTGGCCAACCTGCGCGGCGGCGGCGAATACGGCGAAGCCTGGCACCAGGCCGGCACCAAGCTGCAAAAGCAGAACGTGTTCGACGACTTCATCGGGGCAGCCGAATGGCTGATCGAGAACAAGGTCACCTCGCCGAAGAAACTGGCGATCGGCGGCGGCAGCAACGGCGGCCTGCTGGTCGGCGCGGCCACCACGCAGCGCCCGGACCTGTTCGCAGCGGCGATCCCGAGCGTGGGCGTGATGGACATGCTGCGCTTCCACAAGTTCACCATCGGCTGGGCCTGGACTTCGGACTACGGCTCGTCGGAAAATCCTGACGAGTTCAAGGCCCTGGTCAAGTACTCGCCGCTGCACAACCTGAAGGCGGGCACCTGCTATCCGGCAACCATGGTCACCACGGCCGACCACGACGACCGCGTGGTGCCGGCGCACAGCTTCAAGTATGCCGCCGCGGCCCAGGCCGCCCAGGCCGGCGCCGCGCCGATCCTGATCCGCATCGATACCAAGGCGGGACATGGCGCCGGCAAGCCGACCGGCAAGCAGATCGAGGAAGTCGCCGATCGCTGGGGCTTCCTGTCGCGCGAACTGCATATGCAGGATGCGACCAAGACCGTCGGTGGAGCGCACTGATCAGCTTGAGCGATTGAAGAACCGACGGGTTCCAATCAACGAGGCCGCTGGAGCGATCCAGCGGCCTTTTTAATTATGCGGCGGAGTTGGTATGTGTTGTATCCATTGCGGATAAGGGGATAATGGATTATCAAATGCCGCTACTTTCTTGGGCTTGACGGCATATTGCGGGTGCTCCCGGTATTATGTCGAAGGCGATTGTCCGATGCCCGGTATCAATGCAGGTATCGGCTCTGCCTTTCGACATAGATGCGGCACGTGATTGATTCTTATGGCGGTTCGCAGCTTCATGTTGCTCCTGCTTTCGATATAGGGAATTATGGAAGAGTTGAATGTAAATGTATTAAAGTTGTATTAGATTGCCTGTTGGTGTATATCGGAGAATTTTCGGTCGGCATGCGGTGATACATTCGCGGCGTACATGCGAATGTACATATTCCAACTTATAAAGGAGAAGCGATGTCTATTTCCGAGAATGTCCCCGAAGTCGTATTGAATGTCCTGGAGCTGCTTGTCTCCAAAAACCTGACCGGCATTCCACATCCGGCCGCCGGCACCGTCGACCTTTACGACGCACTGGTCCGGCCGCTGGCTGGCGGCGCAGCCTATGATGTCGACGCGCTGGTCCGCCCACTGGACGTCGCGCCAGCCTATGGCTACGATGCACTGGTCCGCCCGCTGAACCCGGTTCCGGCTTATGACTATGATGCCCTGGTCAGGCCACTGAACCCCCAGGAGGCGCCCGTCAATGGCACGCTGGCCGATGCCGGCGACATCGACGCCCTGCTCGGGAACCTGCTCGCGGCCCTGGGCGAGGCGAAGAGCCTGGAGATGGATCCAATCGAGCTGTCCGAAGCCTTTGCCACTTCGCTGTCGTCGGTGCCGGACGCGGTGTGGATCGCCCTGGTGGCGCATCTGGAATCGCTGCCGGACGCCGCCACTCCGGTGACCATGACGGAAGGATTCTTCGACGGCCTGGCGCAGTTCGCGGTGCCGCAAATCGACGTCGAAGCCGCGATCCAGCTGGTCGGCATCGGTGTTCTGGATGCCGTGGTGCTCTGAGCGCAAGCTGCAGTTCCTGCAAGGCCCCTGACTGATCCAGCGGCCTGACGGCGGGCAAGGGCGCCGCGCATGGCGGTTACCCTTGCCCCTTGGCGATCAGCGATGCACGACCACGAGCATGGCTTTCGCCTCGGTCTTGCCGATATTGCGGATCACGTGATTCTGGTCCGCCGGATAGCGCGCGGTCGCCCCGTGCCGCACCTTCCTCTTCTCATTCCCCACCTCCAGCTCGACCGTACCCGTGATCACCGTCAGGTGCTCGCCGGTCCCCGGGTCGTGGGCCTGCGAGGCCAGCTCTCCCCCAGGCGCCAGGGTCAGCTCATACCATTCATACTTGCCGGCCAGGTCCATCGGCCCCAGGATGCGCAGGGAATAGCCGGCATGGGCGCCGGGCAGGGTGGGGATCTCGTGGGCGTCGACCACCCGGATCAGGTCGCTAGTCCTCACCTCGGACGACAGCAGCTCGCCGATCTGCACACCCAGCGCATTGGCCAGGCGCCAGGTGATGGCGATGGTGGGATTGGCCTTCTCGCGCTCGATCTGGGACAGCATCGATTTCGATACCCCGGCGATGCGCGACAGGTCTTCCAGCGTCAGGCCGCGCGCCAGCCGCAGGCGTTGTAGCGTAGCGCCAACTTCTGGCGGGGCATTGTTTGTTAGAGTAGTACTCATTTTCCGTTGGGCGCCTGTTTGCGTATTGCCTAATGCGAATTGCTTATAAGTATATTGGAAGCCGCTTGCCAAGTTCATTGGCTGGGCGTAATATTCAATATATTGAATTTCTGTTCGAGATAGCGAACTAGTTCTCTACATCGAACGAACCAACGGTACAACATCCGCCGACCGCCGGTCAAGCCGCCGGTCTCGCCAATCACCAGGGAACAGGGGAACACCATGAGCGATCAAGCTTTCTACAGCAGCCTGCAGCAAAAACTCGCGACCTTGAAGGACGAGGGCCTGTTCAAGCCCGAGCGCGTGCTGGCCTCGCGCCAGGGCGCCGAAGTGGTGGCGCAGGATGGCCGTACCCTGATCAATATGTGCGCCAACAACTACCTGGGCCTGTCCGGCGACGTGGAGACCCAGAAGGCCGCCGCCGCTGCCCTGGAGAAGTACGGTTATGGCCTGTCGTCGGTGCGTTTCATCTGCGGCACCCAGACCGTGCACAAGGAACTCGAAAGTGCACTGTCGAACTTCCTGGGCACCGAAGACACCATCCTGTACGCGGCCGCCTTCGACGCCAATGGCGGCGTGTTCGAACCGCTGTTCGACGAGAATGACGCCATCATCTCGGACGCCCTGAACCACGCCTCGATCATCGATGGCGTGCGCCTGTGCAAGGCCGCGCGCTACCGCTATGCCAACAACGACATGGCCGACCTCGAGAAGCAGCTGATCGCGGCAACCGAAGCCGGCAAGCGCCACAAGATCATCGTCACCGACGGCGTGTTCTCGATGGACGGCACCATCGCCCAGCTGGACAAGATCGTCGAGCTGGCCGAGAAGTACGGCGCCCTGACCATGATCGACGAATCGCACGCCTCCGGCTTCATGGGCGCGACCGGCCGCGGCACCCACGAGCATTGCGGCGTGATCGGCAAGATCGACATCATCACCGGCACCCTGGGCAAGGCCCTGGGCGGCGCGATGGGCGGTTTCACGTCGGGGAAAAAAGAAGTCATTGAAACCCTGCGCCAGAAGTCGCGTCCCTACCTGTTCTCGAACACGCTGGCGCCGATGATCGCCGGCGCCTCGCTGGCGGTGCTGGAGCGCATCTCCAAGTCGACCGCGCTGCGCGACCGCCTGCACGAAAACACCGCCTACTTCCGCAAGGAGATCGAGCGCATCGGCTTCACCATCAAGCCGGGCACCCACCCGGTGGTGCCGGTGATGCTGTTCGAGGCGCCGGTCGCGCAGAAATTCGCGGCGCGCATGTTCGAACTGGGCGTGCTGCTGTCGGGCTTCTTCTACCCGGTGGTGCCGATGGGCCAGGCGCGCGTGCGCGTGCAACTGTCGGCGGCCCACACCCGCGAGCAGCTCGATTCCGTGCTGAAGGCCTTCGAACAAGCCGGCAAAGAGCTGGGCATCATCAAGAATTAAACTATATAGAAGCAAGGAATCGACAGCATGGAACGCATCCTCATCATCGGCGCCAACGGCCAGATCGGCAGTGAACTGGTCAGCGCATTGGCCGAAAAGCACGGCGCGCAGAACGTGATCGCCTCGGATATCGGCGACAAGAACCTGTACGGCGCCGCACGCTATACCGTGCTCAATGTGCTGGACAAGGACAGCCTCGCGCGCCTGGTGGCGGATGAAGGCATCACCCAGGTCTACCAGCTGGCCGCCATGCTGTCGGCCACCGGCGAGAAGGCGCCGCTGAAGGCCTGGAGCCTGAACATGGACGGCCTGCTGAACATCCTCGAGATCGCGCGCGAACGCGGTGAAGCGGGCAAGCCATTGAAGGTGTTCTGGCCGTCGTCGATCGCCGCCTTCGGCCCGACCACCCCGAGCGAGAACACGCCGCAGTTCACGATCATGGACCCGACGACGATCTACGGCATCAGCAAGCTGGCCGGCGAGCGCCTGTGCGAGTACTATCACAGCAAGTATGGCGTCGACGTGCGCAGCATCCGCTACCCGGGCATCATCTCGTATAAATCGCCTCCGGGCGGCGGCACCACCGACTACGCCATCGCGATCTTCCACGCGGCGCTGCGCGGCGAGACCTATGAGTGCTTCCTGGGGCCGGAAACGACCCTGCCGATGATCTACATGCCGGACGCGATCCGCGCCACCATCGAACTGATGGAAGCGCCAGCCGAACAGGTCGCGATCCGTTCGTCGTACAACGTGGCGGGCGTGTCGTTCAACCCGCGCGAACTGGCCGCCGCGATCTCGAAGGCGCTGCCGGCTTTCCGCATCGACTACAAGCCGGACAGCCGCCAGCAAATCGCCGACTCCTGGCCGAAGAGCCTCGACGACAGCCGCGCCACCACCGACTGGGGCTGGAAGTCGCGCATCGGTATCGACGAGATGGTCGATTCGATGCTGAAGAATATCGACGTCGGCCTGGGCGTGGCGGCATAAGCCGGCCACGACACCGGAACCTTCAACGGCCTGCCGCCTCGACGCGCCAGGCCGATTTCCATAATAAGAACTGACACTGTGAGACAAGCATGGACATGAGCGTTTTCGATTTATTCAAGATCGGCATTGGCCCGTCGAGTTCCCATACCGTGGGCCCGATGGTGGCGGCGCGCCGCTTCCTGCTCGAGAGCGGGATGCTGGAACAGGCGGTCGGCGTCGAGGCCCACCTGTATGGCTCGCTGGCGCTGACCGGCGTCGGCCACGCGACCGACAAGGCCGTGATCCTCGGCCTGATGGGCGAGACCCCGCAGGATGTCGACCCGGGCGCGGTCGAGGACAAGCTGGCGGAGGCGGAATTCGACGGCGTGCTACACCTGCTGGGCACGAAACCGGTGCCGTTCAGCGCCAAGACCAACCTGGTCTGGCATAAGGCCTCGACCCTGCCGGAACACCCGAACGGCATGCGCTTCGTGCTCCATCTGCAGGACGGCAGCATCATCGAGCGCATCTATTATTCGGTCGGCGGCGGCTTCATCACCGCGGCCGGCGAAAGCCAGGTGCGCGCCGCCGAGACGCCAGCGGCGCCAGTGCCGTACCCGTTCGATACGATGGCCCAGCTGCTCGAGCATGGCCGCCGTCATGGCCTGAGCATCACGCACATGCTGCGCGCCAACGAGTGCGCGCGCATGGGCAACGAAGAACTGGACGCGGGCCTGGACAATATCTGGCGCGTGATGCGCGAGTGTATCTGCCACGGCCTGGTGACCGAGGGCCGCCTGCCGGGTGGCCTGGACGTGCGCCGCCGCGCGGCCGGCCTGTGGAAACAGGCGCAGCAAGCCCAGCAACAACCGCTGAACGCCTTGCCGCATGACGCGGTGCAGCAGGTGAGCCTGTACGCGATGGCGGTCAACGAAGAAAATGCGGCCGGCGGCCGGGTCGTCACTGCGCCGACCAACGGTGCGGCCGGCATCATCCCGGCGGTGCTGCGCTACTACGCCGAGGATTGCCGGCCGATCGATCCGCAGCGCGGCGTGCGCGATTTCCTGTTGGCATCGAGCGCGATCGGCATGCTGTGCAAGAAGAACGCCTCGATCTCGGGCGCCGAAGTCGGCTGCCAGGGTGAAGTCGGCGTGGCCTGTGCGATGGCGGCGGCCGGCCTGGTGGCGGCGCTCGGCGGTACGAACGAACAGATCGAAAACGCGGCCGAGATCGGCATCGAGCACCACCTGGGCATGACCTGCGACCCGATCGGCGGCCTGGTGCAGATTCCCTGCATCGAGCGCAATGGCATGGGAGCGATCAAGGCGATCACCGCCGCCTCGCTGGCGCTGAAGGGCGACGGTACCCACTTCGTGAGCCTGGACAGCGCGATCGAGACGATGCGCCAGACCGGCGCGGACATGCAGGTCAAGTACAAGGAGACATCGCTCGGCGGCCTGGCGATCCATGTGGTGACGGTCAACCACGCGGCTTGCTGAACCGCAGCCCGGCAATTCCTGGGCGGCCCCATCCGGCGCCGCCCAATTTTATTCACCCAAACAACTTTTTTGCAGCACAGCATACATTTCCGCCCGCTCCCACTATAATAAAGTTTCAATGTGAGCCAACCGGATCTTCAAACTGTATGCACTATGTGTCCACCCGCGCGACGAGCGCGTCCGCAGCACGCAATCCCCAGCAATTCTCCGACATCCTGCTAGGCGGCCTGGCCCCGGACGGTGGCCTCTACCTGCCGGCCGAGTACCCGCAGGTGACCGGCGCCGAGCTCGATGCATGGCGCAAGCTGTCGTACGCCGACCTGGCCTATGAAATCCTGCGCAAGTTTGCCACCGACATCCCGGACGCCGACCTGAAGGCCCTGACCGCACGCACCTATACGCCGGAGGTCTACCGCAACGCCCGCGCCGACGAATCGAACGCGGACATCACCCCGCTGCGCGTGCTGGAAGACGGCCCGCAGGGCAAGCTGGTGCTGCAGGCGCTGTCGAACGGCCCGACCCTGGCCTTCAAGGACATGGCGATGCAGTTGCTGGGCAATCTGTTCGAGTATGCGCTGGCCAGGAACAACGATGAACTCAACATCTTCGGCGCCACCTCGGGCGACACCGGCAGCGCAGCCGAGTACGCGATGCGCGGCAAGCGCGGCGTGCGCGTGTTCATGCTGTCGCCGCACAAGAAGATGAGCGCCTTCCAGACCGCCCAGATGTTCAGCCTGCAGGACCCGAACATCTTCAATATCGCGGTGGAGGGCGTGTTCGACGATTGCCAGGACCTGGTCAAGGCGGTCTCGAACGACCTCGAATTCAAGGCGCGCCAGAAGATCGGCACCGTCAATTCGATCAACTGGGCGCGCGTCGTGGCCCAGGTCGTGTACTACTTCCGCGGCTACCTCGCAGCGACCACCAGCAACGATCAGAAGGTATCGTTCACGGTCCCGTCGGGCAACTTCGGCAATATCTGCGCCGGCCACATCGCCCGCATGATGGGTCTGCCGATCGACAAGCTGGTGGCCGCCACCAACGAGAACGACGTGCTGGACGAGTTCTTCCGCACCGGCGTCTACCGCGTGAGAAAGCCGTCCGAGACCTTCCACACCAGCAGCCCGTCGATGGACATCTCCAAGGCCTCGAACTTCGAGCGCTTCGTGTATGAACTGGTGGGCCGCGACGCCGAGCGCACGCATGCCTTGTTCCGCAAGGTCGACACCCATGGCGGCTTCGACCTGTCCGGCGCGCCGGGCAGCGATGGCGACGAATTCAAGGACGTTGCGAAGTTCGGCTTCCTGTCGGGCCGCTCGACCCATGCCGACCGACTGGCCACGATCCGCGACGTCGCCGACGACTACGGCATCACGATCGACACCCATACCGCCGACGGCATCAAGGTCGCGCGCGAGCGCCTGGAGCCGGGCGTGCCGATGATCGTGCTCGAGACCGCGCTGGCGGCCAAGTTCAACGAGACGATCCTCGAAGCGCTGGGCCAGGATGCCGAGCGTCCCGCCGGCTTCGAGGACATCGAGTCGCTGCCGCAGCGCTTCGTCGTCATGCCGGCCGACGTCGTTCGCATGAAGGCCTATATCGCCGAACACACGGGGCTGTGATGAACGCACCGGTACAGAAAGCCCCCATGCTGTCGGTGCGCGAGGCGCTCGACTTCCTGCTGGCAGCCGCGCGGCCCGTCGAACAGGTGGAAACCATCCCGACCCTCGAGGCAAACGGTCGCGTGCTGGCCGCGGACCAGCTGGCAACGATCGATGTGCCGTCGGCCGACAATACGCAGATGGACGGCTACGCCGTGCGCGCGGAGGATTGCGCGAGCGGCAGCGCCACCCTGGAGGTCAGCCAGCGCATCCCCGCCGGCAGCGTCGGCCATGAGCTGGAACCCGGCACCGCGGCGCGCATCTTCACCGGCGCCCTGATTCCACCGGGCGCCGATGCGGTCGTGATGCAGGAGCAGGCCGAGGCGGTCGGCGACAGCGTCACCATCCACCATGCGCCGCGCGCCGGCGAGTGGATCCGCCGCAAGGGCGAGGACATCAGCGCCGGCGCCGTGATCCTGCCGGCGGGCAGCCGCCTGCGCAGTCAGGAACTGGGATTGGCGGCCTCCGTCGGCCTGGCCAGCCTGCCGGTGCGCCGGCGCCTGCGCGTGGCGGTGTTCTTCACCGGCGACGAGCTGACCATGCCGGGCGACGTGCCGCCCGAAGGGCTGAAACCCGGCGCGATCTACAATTCGAACCGTTTTACCCTGCGCGGCCTGCTGGAGAACTTCGGGTGCGAGATCAGCGACTATGGCATCGTGCCCGATTCGCTGGAAGCGACCCGCGCCACCTTGCGTGAGGCGGCGCGCGAGAACGACCTGATCATCACCTCGGGCGGCGTCTCGGTCGGCGAGGAGGACCACATCAAACCCGCCGTGGAAGCGGAAGGGCGCCTGTCGATGTGGCAGATCGCTGTCAAGCCTGGCAAGCCGCTGGCGTTCGGCGAGGTGCGCCGTGACGATGGCTCCGCGTTCTTTCTAGGCCTGCCCGGCAATCCGGTCTCGAGCTTCGTCACCTTCCTGCTGTTCGTGAGGCCTTTCCTGCTGCGCCTGCAGGGCGTGACGGGCCAGGTCGAGCCGCAGGGATACACCGTGCGCGCCGATTTCGAGCTGCCGAAGGGCGACCGCCGCAACGAGTTCCTGCGTGCGCGCCTGAACGCGGCCGGGGGACTGGATCTGTTCCCGAACCAGAGCTCGGGCGTGCTCACCTCGACGGTGTGGGGCGATGGCCTGGTCGACAACCCGGCGGGCAGCCGCATCGCCGCGGGCGATCTGGTGCGCTTCATCCCGTTCGCCGAATTACAGTATTAGGAAAGACATGAAGATCAGTTTGAAATACTTCGCCGCGCTGCGCGAAGCAGTGGGTATCGCGCAAGAGCAAATCGACCTGCCTCCGGATGTCACGACGGTGGGTGGCGTGCGCGAATTGCTGCGCGCACGCGGCGGCGTGTGGGCGGAAGCCCTGTCGTCCGAACGCGCCGTGCGCATGGCCCATAACCAGGTCATGTGCGACGGCGATACGCCGGTCAAGGAAGGCGCCGAAGTAGCGTTTTTCCCGCCGGTGACCGGCGGTTGAAAGAAGCCGGCCAAGGTTTATCCGGGGCCGGCTTTTCCTTCACAGGGCGGCGATCGATTCCTCGGCCAACGCCATCAACTTCGCGCAATTGCTGTTGCGCGCCGCGAAATCCTTCCACGCCGTATTGCGCGCCACCGACTGCCAGCCGCGCAGGGCTTCCGGATTGAGGTCGACCACGCGCGCGCCGACGCCGCGATAGACCGACACCACCGCCGCATCGTCGATGCGCGCCATCTTCATCGCGAATTGCTCCAGGTCGGCGCCGACCTTGAGGATGGCTTCCTGCTGCGGCTTGGCCAGGCGCTCGAACACGGTGCGCGACATCAGCAGCGGCTCGAACATGAACCAGTACGAGCCGCCGCGCGCCGTGGTCAGCGAGCGCGCCGTCTCCTGCAGGCGGAAGGAAATGAGCGACGTCGACGAGGTCAGGGCGGCGTCGAGCGCGCCGCTGCGCATCGCGTTGTGGATCTCGTTGGACGGCAGGCTGACGACGGTCGCGCCGGCGTCCTGCAGCAGCATGTCCATTTCGCGCGAGCCGCCGCGCACCTTCAGGCCGCGCACGTCCTCGGGCGTGACGATCGGATCGCCGCGCGAGGCAACCTCGCCGGCCTGCCAGATCCAGCTGACGATCACCAGTCCCTGTTCGCCCAGGATGCGCGCCAGCTCGCGCCCGACCGGGGCGTTCTTCCAGCCATAGCCCTGTTCGTAGGACGTGACCAGCGCCGGCATCAGCCCGATATTCGCTTCCGGCGCCTCGCCACCTGCATACGACAACGGCACCAGGGCCATGTCGAGCGAGCCGCTGCGCAGCGCGCCGAACTGGGCGTTCGGCTGCATCAGGCTCGACCCCGGGTGGATAGAGAACTTCAGGCCGCCGCGCGTGCGCTTCTCGACCTCGGCCGCGAACATGCGGCACAGCCGGTCGCGAAAATCGCCCTGGGCGATGCTGCCGCCGGGGAACTGGTGCGAGATCTTGAGATTGCTGGCCTGCGCCCAGGCGGACTGCATCCATAAGGGACTGGTCGCGATCGCGCCCAGCATTGCCCTGCGGGTCGTAAACGACCGGTTGATTACCGACATATACATCCTCCAAGATGTTTTAACGGACTGCCGGGTGAATCGTGGCTGACCTCGTCGAGCGGGCGCCATCGTTCACATTGGCGTGTACAAGAATATTCCTGCTACACGGCATGTCAAGCGGAATATTGCAGCTATGACAAAGGCATACCTATGCCAACGCGGCAGTATCGCGCAGGCCGGTGGAACCGGTCTTGATGCAACTTGGAGAATGTCCTGGTCAGCGCGCCTTGTCGGTGATCGCCTGGCTGGCCGAGCGCCAGCGCGCGGCGACGAAGATGGCGGCCGCGGCAAGCGACCACAGCAGGGTTGGCCCCCAGGTGTCTGCCAGGCTGTCGCCGCGCATCAGGTCGATCGCGCACAGCAGCAGGAACATGGTGGCGGCGGCCAGCAGGTACTGGCCGATCCAGTGGAATAGAGGACGGGATGCAGGACGCATGAAACGGATTCCTTTCAACGGCGGTCGAGATAACGGCGCAGGATGCCGGCCAGCGCCAGCGGCTGGTCGATCATCAGGAAGTGGCGAGACGGCGCGATCGGCACCACCTCGACCGATGGAATCCCTTCGACCAGCATCCGGTAGTGCTCGACCTTGTCGTTGACCGTCAGCGCATCCTGAGCCGCATCGTACTGGTAAACAGGCGCCACGACCAGCACCGGGGCGCTGATTTTCGACAGGCCTGGGCGCAGGTCGAGCGCGAGCAGGTCGGCCACGTAGGCGCCGACTGCCTCGCGGTCGCTGCGCAGCAGCAGCGGCGTGATGTCGTCGGCCTTGCCGATGTCGAGCACGCCCTGGCCGCGCATGTACTGGCGCTGCTCGGCGGCATAGGCATCCGGCCGGCTGGCCGCCATGCGGGTGCGCACATTGATCGCCGCCTGCGGGCGCTGCTGCGGCGGCATGTTCTCGGTGCCGGGGAAGACCGGCAGGCCGTCCAGCGCCACCACGCCGCCGATGCCGTTGCCCAGGTCCTGGGCCACGGCATAGGCCAGCGTGCCGCCCAGGCTGTGACCGACGATGACCGGCTTGTCCAGTTTGCGCTCGGCGATCAGGCCGCGCAGCGCGGCGCGCGCGCTTTCGAACGGCGCCCAGTCGGGAGATCCGCTTGGCGCCGGACGGCCGTCGAAGCCGGGCAGGGTGACCACGTAGAGCGTGAACTCGTCCTTGAACTGGCGGATCGTCTCCTGCCATACCCAGGGGCCGCTGGCCAGGCCTGGAACAAGGATCACGGGCCGGCCGCGACTACCATGGCGCTCGACCAGCAGGCCGCCGGATTCGAAGCGTTCGGCAGGTTCGATGGTGGCGGCGAAACGATTGGCGACAGGCGCCGCCGGGGGCGAGACCTGCGCCTGGGCCTGGACGATGGAAGTCGCGCCGAGCGCGAGCACAAACAACAGGGAAGCTTTCTTCATGCGGTCTCCTGATCGGGGGAAAAGATGGCTTCGACCGGCAGGCCGAACAACCGTGAAATGGCGAAGGCGAGCGGCAGGCTGGGGTCGTAGCGCCCGGTCTCGATCGCGTTGATGCTCTGGCGCGAGACGTCCAGGCGTTCGGCCAGGTCGGCCTGGCTCCAGCCGTGTTCGGCGCGCAGCTCGCGGATGCGGTTCTTCATCGCTGGCGCAGCGCCCGCACCGTGCAGACCAGGGCGGTGGTCGCCCCGAGCACCATCCAGACCGCGAACATCGACAGGCGCGGGTAGCCGGCGGTCTCGAGGAAGCCGTAGCTGAAGGTGAGCCCGGCGGTAAGCGCGGCGGCCAGCGCGAACGATTCGAGCAGGTAGCGGCGCAGATATTCGTCGACCCGATTCAGGTGGCGCGCGATGGCCCACAGCATGAGGCAGAATCCCAGCATCGGCGACAGCAGGACTACGGTGCGCAGTACGCCTTCCTCCATTGGCCGGCCGTAGCGGATGGTCGCTACCAGCAGGATCGCGTACACCGCGAAGGAGATGCCGAGTTCGCGCAGGTAAGCCTTGCCGACCCGTCTTTCATGCGTGTTTGCTTTCATCGTCCGAACCTCATGTAGTAAAGGATGCTTTACATCGTAGGCCCGTAGAGGCGCCATGTCAAGCATCCTTTACATCGCCTTTGGCTGCCCGAACTCGACTACAATGCTGGTCCTTCTTTGCCTTACCCCGCACCGTCATGACCCAGTCTTCCATTTCCTCCAAGCGTGTCGCCGTGATCGGCGGCGGCCCCGCCGGGCTGATGGCGGCCGAGGTGCTGGCGCAAGGCGGCGCGCAGGTCGACGTCTACGATGCGATGGCCAGCGTGGGCCGCAAATTCCTGTTGGCGGGGAAGGGTGGCATGAATATCACGCATTCCGAACCCTATCCCGATTTCGTGCGCCGCTACGGCGCGCGGCAGGACGAGGTGGCGCGCTGGCTGGACGGCTTCGACGCCGACGCCGTCCGCGCCTGGATCCACGACCTCGGCATCGAGACTTTTATCGGCACCTCGGGCCGGGTTTTCCCGCGCGAGATGAAGGCCGCGCCATTGCTGCGCGCCTGGCTGCACCGCCTGCGCGACGCCGGCGTACGCTTCCACATGCGCCACCGCTGGCTGGGCTGGCAGGATGGCCGGCTGCGCCTGGCCACGCCGGAGGGCGAGCGCCTGGTCGAGGCCGACGCCACGATCCTGGCGCTGGGCGGCGCCAGCTGGGCGCGGCTCGGCTCGGACGGGGCCTGGCAGCCGCTATTGGCCGAACGCGGGGTTGCGTTGTCCCCGCTGGCGCCCGCCAACTGCGGCTTCGACGTCGGCTGGAGCGAGCATTTCAGCAGCCGTTATGCCGGAGAACCCCTGCTCACGGTGGCCGCCGGTTGCCAGGACCAGGATGGCGGAATTGCCTGGCGCAAGGGCCAGTTCGTCATCACCGCGGGCGGCGTCGAGGGCAGCCTGGTGTACGCGCTGTCGGCGCCGCTGCGCGACGCGATCGCGCGCGATGGCAGCGCCACCCTCTGGCTCGACCTGGCCCCCGACCACGATGCCGACAGGGTATTCGACGAAGTGACGCGCCCGCGCGGTTCGCGCTCGATGTCGAGCCACCTGCAAAGCCGGCTCGGCATCAAGGGCGTCAAGGCCGGGCTGCTGCACGAATGCCTGTCGCGCGAGGACTATGCCGATCCCGCGCGCCTGGCCGCGGGCATCAAGCGCCTGCCGCTCAAGCTGCTGCGCACGCGCCCGATCGACGAAGCGATCAGCAGCGCCGGCGGCGTGCGCTTCGATGCGCTGATGGATGACACCGCGATGCTGGCTGCGCTGCCCGGCACCTTCGTGGCGGGCGAGATGGTCGATTGGGAAGCGCCGACCGGCGGGTATCTGCTCACCGCCTGCTTCGCCAGTGGCCGCGCCGCGGGACGCGATGCGCTGGCGTGGCTGGAGCGGGCCGGCGCTTGAGCGGGTAATTGAACACCAACGGTGCGCATGCCGTTCGTGGATTGGCGTAGGCTGAATCGTTCTTCTCGCAGCCTTGCCCAGGAGCGGACCATGTCGAGCACGCCTACCGAGCCGAGCGAACAGGAGCCGATGCGTATTCCTGTCGTCGAGGAGCAGCTTGCGGTCGGTACCCGCATGGTGGATACCGGCCGCGGCGTACGCATCCACAAGACCGTTACCGAACATCCCGTTACCGTCGACGAGCGGCTGCTGCGCGAGGAGCTGCGCATCGAACACGTTCCGGTCGACCGCATCGTCGGCGCCGACGAGGCGTCCGGTCACCGCCATGAAGGCGACACCCTGGTCATTCCCGTGCTCGAGGAAGTGCTGGTGGTCGAGCGCAAGGTCCGCATCAGGGAAGAACTGCACATCACCCGAGTCCGGCACGAGGAGCGTCACCTTGATACCGTTCCGCTCAAGGCGGAACGGGTCGAGGTCGAACGTTTCGACGAGACCGGCCATTCGGGCGCCTGAAGTCATCACCCAAGGAGGCACATCATGCACCATACGCTAGTCGCGGTTTTCGACAACCGCACCGACGCGCAAAGCGCGTACGACCAGCTGCTGTCTTCCGGTTTCAGCCGCGACAGCGTGCGGCTTTCCGACGCCAATGCCGCCTCTGGCGGCGCCGCCACTGCCGAAGGCATCGGTACGGGCATCAAGCACTTCTTCCAGGACCTCTTCGGCGACGAGCACAAACACCACGCGAGCCGCTACGAAGGCGCGCTCGCGCGAGGGCAGCACGTAGTGACGCTGAGCGCCGATTCGCTGCCCGACGTCGAGCGCGCCGCCGACGTCGTCGAAGCGTTCGGGCCGGTCGACATCGACGAGCATTCGGAAGGCGTCGCTACGCCGGGCGCGCTGCTGACGGGCGCCGGGTCCAGGCAGGGTACGACGCAGGGCGCGGCGCTATCGAGCCAGTCGGCGGCCGGCCAGTTGCAGGGCGGCGCCAGCGGCGCTTCGCTGCAGCGGGATACGTCGACCAGCGCGACCATCCCGGTGGTCGAAGAGCAGCTGCGGGTCGGCAAGCGCGAAGTCCAGCGCGGCGGCCTGCGCATCTTCTCGCGCATCGTCGAGACGCCGGTGCACGAAACCATCGGCCTGCGCGAAGAACACGTCGACGTCCAGCGGCGCAAGGTGGACCAGCCGATCAGCCCGAGCGATGCGGCGGCATTCAAGGAACAGACCATCGAGATGCGCGAGAGCGCCGAGGAGGCCGTGGTCGAGAAATCCGCCCGCATCACCGAGGAAGTCTCGATCGGCAAGCAGGTCAGCGAACGCCAGCAGCAGATCGACGACACGGTGCGCCACACCGAGGTGGACGTGGAACGGCTTGGCACGAGCATGGGCGACGACGAGCGCTACTACCGCGAGCACTTCAAGCTGACCTATGGCGCGAGCGGCGGCGCATACGACGACTATGCGCCGGCCTACCTTTACGGCTCGCAGATCGCGGGCAGCGGCAGGTACGCGGGGCGCCGGTGGGAAGAGATCGAGCCCGAGCTGCGCACCGACTGGGAAAAGCGTCATGGCGGCGTCTCGACCTGGGAAAAGATGAAGTCGGCCGTGCGCCACGGATGGGACCGCATGACGGGCAAACTCGGAACCTGAACCGAGCCGGCATGTGACATTCCGTGATCAATGGGGCCGGGCTGCGCGGTAACATGGGCTTTTGTTGCCTGGCCATCCCATGAAATCGATTCGTGTACTGACAGTTGCCGCGCTGCTGGCGTTCTTCAATGCGACCGCAACCGCCTCCATGCAGTGCGGCGAACCATGCCATACCCTCGTGCGCGAGGCCCACGTGCTCGAGGGGCAGGGCAAATACCAGGAAGCGCTGGACAAGTACAAGGCCGCCGAAAAGGCCGATCCGCAGGCCTCGCTGCCGGTGTCGCTGCAGGCCGGCCTGATGCTCAAACTGTCCAGCGTGGCCCCGAAAGACAAGGCGGCGCAGGTGCGCCGGACGGCGCGCGCGCTGGCCGAGCGCGCGACCACGCTTGCCGCCGACGATCCGATCGCGCACGAGGTCTTGCGCATGCTGGACGACGGCGGCGCCTCGCCCCTGCACACGCCGAATCCTCGCGCCGCGAGGCTGCTGGCTGAAGGCGAGGCCCTGTTCGCGCAGCGCAAGCCGAAGGAATCCCTGCTCAAGTACGAAGCGGCGATAGAGGCCGACCCCAAGGCGTCGAGCGCCTGGGTGGGGGCCGGGGACTGTTACTTCGTCCAGGGCGACTGGCCGCGCGCCGAGGCGCTGTTCCGGCGCGCCACCGAGATCGAGCCGAAGAATGCGCAGGCGTGGCGCTTCCTGTCCGATGCCTTGCTGGCGCAAGGCCAGCGCGGGCCGGCCGAAACGGCCTTGTATGCGTCGATCGCGGCCGATCCATCGCAGCGCCCGAGCTGGGGCAAGCTGGCCAGGTTGCGCGCCGCCGCCGGCCTGCCGCTCAAGTCGCTGGCGTTCAGGCGCGGCGTGCGCGTGGAGCAGGGGGCGGACGGCAAGTACACGATCCAGGTCGACGAGTCGGCCGCAGGCCAGGCCGACACCCCGAACTATGCCATGCGTCTCCTGCTTGGATTCAGCGAGTCGAACCAACGCCAGTCCGAAAATGCCGGCAGCAAGTCGCCCTTCGAGATCGAACTCGGCGCATGGCGTACCGCGCTGAAGGTCATGGACGAGACCACTGCGCTCGGCAGCCAGCGCGTGACCGACCCCGCGCTGCTGGAGATGCAGGCGCTGGGAAGGGATGGGCAACTGGAACCGGCGATCCTGCTGCTCATGTTCCGCCAGGCGTATCGCCCGGCGCTGGAAGCCTGGCTGGAGGCCAATCCGGGCGGCGTCAAAGGGTTCATCGATCGCTACGGTCTTCGGCCTTGATTCATTGGTAGTAAGCGAACGGCTGCGCACGCCCCCTTTGGGTATAGTGCGGCCATGCCTTCACCCGACAAACATCCCACTACGCCCGACGGGCGGTATTTCGTCGTCTCGGGCCGCCTGTGGCGAGCCAGTAATCCCGGCCTTGCCCCGGACGAGCGCCAGCAGCTGGTCGACCGGCTCATGAAGGCGCGCCGGGACGTCGGCGCCGCCCTGAAGGCGCGCGACGGCAATGCCGAGCGGACCGCGCGCCAGGCGGTCGACGCGGCCAAGCGCGCGCTGGGAGAACGTGGGCCGGTGTGGTGGACCGATGGCGCGCCGGATTTCAATCGGCGGATCGTGGCGAATACGCCGTACGCGGCGTGGTTCGCGTCGCTCCAGGCCTGAAGGCGAAGATCAGTCGCTGACCTTGCCGCGCAAGGCCTTGGTCTGGCTGCTGCGCGCCTTAGCGTCCAGGCGCCGCAGTTGCGACCCACGCGTCGGCCGGGTAGGGCGGCGCGTCACCGGCACGATCGACGCCTTGTCGACCAGCTCCTGCAGGCGGCGCAGGGCGTCTTCCTTGTTCTGTTCCAGGCTGCGCGACTGCTGCGCCTTGAGTACCAGCACCCCTTCCTGCGTGATACGGGCGTCGCTCGACGCCAGCAGGCGTTCCTTGACGTGCTGCGGCAGCGACGAGGCGCCGATGTCGAATCGCGCATGCACGGCGCACGAAACCTTGTTGACGTTCTGGCCACCCGGACCCTGGGCCCGGATTGCGCTGAATTCGACTTCGAGAGGATTGATGACGGCCATGCCGGCATTGTAAACCGGCCGCTTGCCTGCACGGAACGCGAAGATGTTAGAAAATAGAGGGTTCCGTCTCATCTTCATCGACTTTCATGACCAATTCTGCATCCTTGTCAGGCGCCCGACGCGCCGACATCAACCTGCGGCCCTTCGGCGTCGCGTTCGTGCTCATCGTCCTCGGCGCCTGGTACCTGACGCAGGTCGTCGGCCCGCGCCAGGCCGCGCTCTATGTGGTCGGCGCGCTGCTGGGCGTGGCCCTGTACCACGCGGCGTTCGGCTTCACGTCGGCCTGGCGCGTGTTCATCGCCGACGGCCGCGGCGATGGCCTGCGCGCGCAAATGCTGATGCTGGCCGTTGGCGTCGTGCTGTTCTTCCCGGCGCTCGCCGCCGGCACGCTGTTCGGCAACCCGGTCACCGGGCTGGTGCAGCCGGCCGGCACGTCGGTCGTCGTTGGCGCCTTCATCTTCGGCATCGGCATGCAGCTGGGCGGCGGTTGCGCCTCGGGCACGCTGTACACGGTCGGCGGCGGCAGCACGCGCATGATCGTCACGCTGATCTTCTTTATCGTCGGTTCGCTGATCGGCACTGCCCACATGCCGTTCTGGACCGCGATGCCACAGCTGCCGCCGCTGTCGGCGGTCAAGGAACTGGGCCTGGCCCCGGCGCTGGCGCTGAACCTGGTCGTGTTCGCGCTGATCGCGGCCGCCACGGTCGTGGTCGAAAAGCGCCGCCACGGCCGCCTGGTAATGGGGCAGTCGCAGCCGACCGGCGGCGCGCGCTGGCTGCGCGGCCCGTGGCCGCTGGTGGCCGGCGCGCTGGCGCTGGTCGTGCTCAACTTCGCCACCCTGGCCCTGTCGGGACGTCCATGGGGCGTGACCTCCGCGTTCGCGCTGTGGGGCGCCAAGGCGGCATCCGTCGTCGGCATCGACGTCGCCAGCTGGACCTACTGGTCGAGCGGCGCCAACGCCGCCGCGTTGGCCGCGCCGGTCTGGAAGGACGTGACGTCGGTGATGGACATCGGCATCGTGCTCGGCGCGATGGTCGCGGCTGCGCTGGCCGGCCGCTACGCGCCGGTGTGGCGCCTGCCATTGCGCTCGCTGATCGCGGCGATCGTCGGCGGCCTGCTGCTCGGCTACGGCGCGCGCCTGGCCTATGGCTGCAATATCGGCGCGTATTTCAGCGGGATCATCTCGGGTAGCCTGCATGGCTGGCTGTGGCTGGTGCTTGCGTTTGCCGGCAATGTCGTCGGTACGCGCTTGCGGCCCTTGTTCGGGCTGGAAGTGGAGCGCGTGAAACCGAGCGGTTGCTGAGTGGGCGTACGGCGGGCCGGTCTGACCATGCACTTAGTAAGTTGACAGAAAAAAGATAGCTCAGCATACTGTCGCAGCTACTTTCTCCGACCGACCATGAATTCACTGCCTTCCGTCACCGATCCCACGTTTCGCGAAAAGCTGCGCGAGGCTCGCGAAGCACGCGGCCTCTCACAGTACGCGTTGGCGAAGCTGGCCGGTATAGCAGGCGTCATGCCCAAGCGCTACGAGGATGCGTCCGACTGCTACGCCACTCTGCCGAACGTCAGCACATGGAATAAGCTGAATGCGGTTCTATTCCCAACCGCGGCGCAGCCGAATACAGGGCCGGGCAATGCTCCTGGGGGTACCGATGTCGAGCCACGCAACTTATTAGCGGAGGCGACTATCGAGGACATCGTCGCTGAGCTCAAGCGGAGGGGAGCCTCGGCTGTCGTCATCAATTGGTGATTACTTGACTAATTACGTATATTAGTGAGATGCTATGTTTGTGCTGCGTGGAGTGATTGCTCCCCGGGCCTCCAAACGATAGGGCATAAAATATGGGTACCTCCAAAACAGCACTCGAAGCGATCTGGAATCACATCGCTCATGCATGCGATGGCATCCGGCTGGAAACGCCTGCGAAAAAGTCCGCATTCACAGTGTCCGAAGTGCGGGCGGACGAGCTCGTCATTATCTTGAGTTCGGATAACACCATGAAGATCGGCAAGGCCGCGTTCGAGGACGCGCTCCGTTACCTTCTCGAGAACGGACATCACGACGGAGCGCGTTGCCAGATCCAGTCCAGTTCGGACCATGAGCGGGCCGGGCCCCTGTGCCGAGCAGTACGCACTAACGGAACGCGCAATATCACCTATGTGCTGCCGATCCTCGAAAGAATGGGATTGGTCGGTATTGATGCAGGCACTTCCCGCGATGATGTCAGCAAGGCCTGGTACATCGCCTGATACCAACTGACCACTTGAGGGGTGGTCTGATACCTTGATCCATCATCCTCCTGCTCAGCCATCGGACGTTGCTGCAATGATTTTTCCAACTTACGCCAACCTCGAATCCCGCACCAATGACGCGCAACCGCGCATCATGTTCACATCCGGTTCGCTTCAACCGCTCGGCAACCCCAGACACTACAAGTACATCTGGCAGGTATTCAGCACTGATTCACCCTATGAGGGCGACGAGTTCTTCGAGCGGGCGCCGCGGCTTTGCAATGCAGAGTTCGAAAAGGAGAAGGTCCGCCTTATCGACCAAGGCATGTCATGCCTGGTGTACGGTTTTCGCCTGCCGCGCCGGGATCCAGCAAGCCCATGGGATCTTTCTCACGCTAGATGGATAGGTAGGGAGTTCGCGCCCTCCTGGGATGACGACACGGACCCAGTCGTCTCCGGAGGCCACAAATGACTGGAGCCGCGCCAGCGCACGACTTCTTGTGCGAAGTGGCCGACCTGGCCAGCTTCATCGACGACGTACTCGTTATGCCGCGGGGGAGCCGCTGGCACTGGCCTACGTATTATTTGTTCTATGTCGAGGTCGATCGGCTACAGGGCCTGCTCATTCGGACTCGATTGCTGTTCGAAACACCCTGCGTCGAGCTTGGGGAGCCGTCCGCCGGGCGGGAAGAAGTGGATGGCGCCAACCAATTGTTCGCACAGCTCGACCAGCGCCAGCAGGCAGTCGTCGATTGGCTGTCACAGATGTTGCGGAATACCCGGATCGCGACCGGACCTGCTGCGGCACACGAACGGCTCGAAGCCCATTTCCATCCAAAGAGCGGCTGGTATCAGTTGTTCAGGCAGCGCCATTCTGTCGGCCGAGTGTCGGCAGACGGCGCGATGCTGGAGCGCGCGGTCCTTGGCATCGACACCGGCAGTTCTCGCGGGCATATTTCGTACTCAAGCGCCGAATCGATGATCCGGCATCAGTCATTCGATCTTCATGCGCCGGGAATAAAAGCAGCGTTGATGCATGCGGCCGAACATGCGGAATGGCGCCTAGGACAGACCCTAACCGCGATGGCCGCGCTGCTCGCCGGGCACTGCACGATAGAGGACCTGCTGCATCCCTCGTCGCGCTAACAGCTACCGTGCGAGTTTGCAATGAGCAGGTCCTGCATTTTGCTGCAGCGATTTGTCTGCCAGCTTGTGCAGATGCATCGGAGCGATTGCTAAACCGATCGGGTGACTGCTGGGCCTGCCGACCCAGCACCATGCGGTTCCTGGCTAAATGTGCGGGAGTCGTTCACGATACTTGTATGACAATATTCCTGATGCCACCAGATCGACGAGCACAAGCCAGTGTGGGAAGGGCACATCGTCAGCAATGAAAAGAAACTCCATCGTGACACTAAGAACGATCAGAATAATAACCGTCCAAGCGATCCAGTGAATGAATTCAATCGGAAGCGAAAGCCCTCCGGAGCTGGCATGCTCATCGGCCTTGTAGTTTGCAGAGAGCACGGAACGGCAGTGCGGGCATATCTGGGCAAGCATTGATGTCTGCTCACGACAATAAGGGCATTTCATCGTTATAGATTCTTTGTGGAAACGTGCGTGGTCAGTTTAGCATAATCCTGCCTCGGGCTGACGCCCTCCGGCCTGCTCTGGCGCTATGTTAGAAGGGTGGGCCAGGAACGCTGGATCAGTTCTCAATCAGTTCTACACGTTCACCGAATCCAGCGTATTCATGGAATATATCGTCGAGGTATATGGCGATATCCCGCGCATCCAGTTCGGCAGGGATGACCAGCTCATCCACCCTTGCACGCTTGCCTGATTCCGAGCGATAAGCAACCCAGCCCTCATCCTCCCGCCGCACTTCGATATGAAACCTGCCATAGATGCTGAACTTCATATCGTCCGCCCTCCATCGCGACCCTGGCCGCCTAATCGTGGTAACTCACGCTCCCGCTCCCCGCCCGGCTCGTGCTGCGCTCCCCCGGATTCCCATACACCTCAACGTCGCCACTGCCGCTGAGCGACACTTTCACCTTGCTACGCGCCTGCACCGCGCTGTCGCCCGAGCCGCTCTGGCTCAACGTGACTTCCTCGGCCCGCAAGTGCTCGGCATCGAGGTGCCCCGAGCCGGTGGTACTGGCATCGAGCTCACGCGCCGTGCCGACCACGGTGATGCGCCCCGATCCCATCAACCGCGTCTCGACCCGGTCCATGGCGGCGCCGCCGTTCACGTCCAGGTCGCCGCTGCCGGAGAGGCCCACCTTGGCGGTGCGGAAGCGCCCGTTGAAGCGCACGCTGCCCGAGCCATTCAGTTGGACGGCGATCTCGTCGCCGGAGAAGCCATTGATGCTGCTGTCGCCGCTGCCGTCGATCCGCACCGAGCTCAAGGCAGGCAAGGTCAGGTCGACGGTCAGCGGTTCGCGGTGGCGCAGCACCATGCCGCGGATGCCGATGCGCAGCACATTGCCGTCGCCCTGGACCTCGACGTTGCCCAGCATGCGCTGCTCGCCGCTGACCTGCAGCGACGGCGTGGCGCCATAGCGCAGGTTCAGGTCGATCGGGCCGTCGACCTCGACGATGTCGACGCCGGCGGGTACGGTGCGCCGGTCCTGCGCCACTTCGCGCCGCTCGGCGGCGGTGCTGACGCCGGTGGCGCGCAGCATGCTGTAGCTCAGCGCCACCAGCACGGCGGCCAGCAGCAGCAGGGCGAATCCGATTCTCATCAAGGCGCGCATGGTGTCCTTATCCCTTCAGCAGCGACAGGTTCATGTTCACGTAGCGGCGGATGCCCAGCAGCGTGTACTTGGTGAGCACGATCGACAGCAGGAACAGCGCGATGCCACCCAGGATCAGCGCACAGCCGAGCGCCACCTGCGTGGTGCGCGAGCCGGGATCCAGCTCGGTCGTGATCTGGATCTTGCGTTCCGCCACCGCCTCGGCCCCGCGCATGAAGCGCGAGTTGCGGTCGTCGCGCTCGGCGCGCGTCTGGGTATTTTCCTCGTCGGCATCAGGCGCCGGTTCGTCGAACACGTGAATGCCGTTGGCGCCGATCGTGACCCGGGTCTGCGATTCGACCGCTTCGCCGTCGTCGCTGATCACCATGCGGGTGAGCGGGGCGCTCAAAATGAGTTCATTCGAGCCGGCCAGCCCGCTGGCGGTCACGGCGATGCCCGAGACGTAGACGCCGAAGGCCGACAGGTACAGCGACATCAGCAGCGAAGCGAACACCGCGGCCGGGATCAGCATGAATAGATTGAAAATCAACAGGCCGATGCCCGAGACGACCGTGCGCGCGATATTGCCCGACGGCTTCTTGTCCTTGTTGCCGTCCTTCAGGTCGGCCAGGTGGGCGCTGGTGCGCAGGGTCACCGCGACCTGGCGCGGATCGCCCAGCTCGGCGGCCACCTCGTGTTCCGGCCGGCCGGCGGCGCTGCCGTCGACGAAGCGCTGCTCGTACCAGGCCAGGGTCCTGGCCTGGGTTTCCGGCGGCAGGCCCATCAGGGCCCGCTTGAGCGCATCGAGGTATTCCAGCTTGCCCATGTAGTTGCGGCGCTCCGTCAGTGGTGGCCGAGGGCCGGGATGGAGCCGATCGCCAGGACGGTCGCATGCGCCGAGCCGCCGATCAGTTCGGGCTTCACCAGCACCAGGGTGCTCAGCGCCACGATGGCGAGAATGGCAACGGCATGCAGGCCGAGACGGGGTTTCATAGTCATTTCCATAAGACGGGTTTTGATGCTGCTACCTTACGGAATCGCTTGATGCGGCGCCATCGGCGTGCGACAGGCTGCGCTTTTCGCGGGGCAGGGCGCCGTAGGCGCGGATGGCCGTTGCTGCCGCCTGGCCGCTGCGCACCGCCGTCTCCAGGGTGGCCGGGTAGTCGCTGGCCGTGTAATCGCCGGCCAGCACCAGGCCGGGCAGGGCGGTGGTGTTGCCTGGGCGCACTAGTGCAGGTGTGCAGCTGAAGGTCGCGCGTTTCTCGGTGATCAGCTGGGTCCAGCTTGGAGTGGCTAGTTCCGGCCGCCCGAAATCCTCGGCCAGCTGGGATGCGATGGCGGCTGCCAGCTGTTCGCGCGGCAGGCTCGCCGCCTCGGCGGCGGCGCTCACCACCACCGCCAGCAGGCCGTCCTGGGCCCCATCCAGCTGGGCGCGGTCGAATACGAACTGGCCCCAGCGGTTTGCCGCAGGGTCGTCCAGCAGGGCGTAGAACGGCAGCGCCAGCCGGGTGCCGGGCGCGTATTGCAGGTAGCAGGTGGCGATCGGCTCGTGGGTGAAGGCGTCCAACTGGGCGGCCAGCGCCGCGGCCTCGGGCAACCCCGCCAGCAGCGCGGCGCTCACCGGCGCCGGGGTGGCCAGCACCACCGCGTCGAAGCGCTCGGCCGGGGCATCGCCGCCGGGTTCCACCAGCCAGCCGCCGCCGTCGGGCTTGAGGCCAGCGACCTTCACGCCCAGACGGACGGCATGACCCTGGCGTTCGAGCCAGGCGCCGGCGGGCTCCGGGAACAGCGCCCCCATCGGCAGCCGTGGCAGCAGCATGTCGGAGGCTGCGCGCCTTTTGGCGCCCAGGCTGTCGCGCAGCACGGCCAGGAATACATTGGCCGAGGCCCGTTCCGGTGGCGTGTTCAGGGCCGCGATGCACAGTGAACGCCACATCAGCCGGGTCAGGCGCTCGGTCTGGTCGAAGCGGGCCAAGAGCTCGAGCACCGTGCAGTCGTTGTCGAGCTGCCAGCCCATCCAGCGCCCGGCGCTGTTGAAGCGGGCCAGCGCCAGCTTGTCGGCGCGGTCCAGGCCCTTCGCGCGCAGCAGGGCGAACGCCAGGTGCAGCGGCGCCGGCAGGCGTGGTGCGGCGAAATCCATGCCGTCGCCGCCCTCGGGATAGCGCATCTGGACCGGCAGGCGCAGGAAAGCGGTCGTTTCGTCGACGCCCACCTTTTTCATGAGGCGCAGTGATTCGCGGTAGGCGCCCAGCAGGATGTGCTGGCCGTTGTCCAGGGCCAATCCGCGCACCTCGACGCCGCGCGCCCGGCCGCCCAGGCTGCGTGCGGCCTCATACAAGGTCACCTGGCAGCCCTGGCGCGCCAGCTCCACCGCCGCTGCGCAACCGGCCCAGCCGCCGCCGGCGACTGCGACCCGCAATTCAGGTGCGGACATAGGTCTTCCACGCCAGCCAGAGCTTACGCAGCGGCGTGAGCGAAATGCGCTGGTTGAGCACGTGGAAGCCGTCGCGCTGGATCTCGTCCAGCAGGGTGCGGTAGATGGCGGCCATCATCAGGCCGGGACGCTGGGCGCGCCGGTCTTCCTTCGGTAGCAGGGCCAGGGCCTCGTCGTAGACGGCTTGCGCGCGCTCGGCCTGGAAGCGCATCAGCGCCTCGAACTTGTCGCTGTGCTGCAGCTTGAGCAGGTCGTTGGCGGTGACGCCGAACTGCTGCAGCTCGTTGACCGGCAGGTAGATGCGGCCCTTGCGCGCATCGTCGCCGACGTCGCGGATGATGTTCGTCAGCTGGAAGGCCAGGCCGAGCTTTTCGGCATAGGCCAGTGTCCGCGGATTGGTGTAGCCGAAGATGCTGGCCGACAGGATGCCGACCACGCCCGCCACGTGCCAGCAATAGCGCTGCAGGCCCGGATAGTCGAGGTAGCGGCTCTGGTCGAGGTCCATCTCCATGCCGTCGACGATGGCCAGCAGGTGTTTTTCTTCCAGTTGATAAGTGGCGATGTGCGGCTGCAGAGCCAGCATCACCGGATGGGTCGGGGTGCCCGAGTACATCTTCGAGACCTCGGTGCGCCACCAGGCCAGCTTGATGCGCGCCACCGAGCCGTCGGTGGCCTCGTCGACGGTGTCGTCGACTTCGCGGCAGAAGGCGTACAGCGCCGTGATCGCGCGCCGGCGCTCGGGCGGGAGGAACAGGAAGCTGTAGTAGAAACTGGAGCCGCTTTGGACGGTCTTTTGCTGGCAGTATTCGTCTGGAGACATGAAATTGTCGTGTAATGCTGGTCGGGGCGCGGCCGAATCCGGGTATGCCGCGCAGTCAATCCGCTATCTTAGCCGATGAGTGTGAAATCGGGGTTGCTCGAAGGGTTACTACATGCGCAAGGCGCCCCAGCCGACCATGAACCAGTCGGGCGCCGACAGCACCGGGCGGCGGCGGAACACGTCGTAGCCGGCCTGCTCGATGCGGTCGAGGATGCGCAGGCCGCCGTGGACGATCATCCTCAGCTCCCAGCCGATCCGGCCCGGCAGGCGCTTGGCCAGCGGGGCGCCCGACAGCATCAGCGCACGGGTGCGCTCGACCTCGAAGCGCATCAGGGCCTGGAACGGCGCATCGACCGTGCCGGCGCGCAGCGCCGCCTCGCTCACCTTGAAGCGGGCCAGGTCTTCCAAAGGAATGTAGATGCGCCCCTTCTCCAGGTCGATCGCCACGTCCTGCAGGAAGTTCGTCAGCTGCAGCGCACTGCAGATGGCGTCGGAGTCGCGCACATTATCGGCGTCGTCGGCGCCGTACAGCGCCAGCATCAGGCGCCCGACCGGATCGGCCGAGCGGCGGCAATAATCGAGCAGGCTGGCATAGTCGGCATAGCGCTGGGTGACGACATCCTGCTTGAAGGCCGACAGCAGGTCGCGCATCGGGTCCAGCCGCAGGCGGTATTGGGCGACGACGCCGGCCAGGCGCGCGAACATCGGGTCCGACGACGTCGCGCCGACATCGATCTGGTCCAATTCGCGTTCGTAGGCTTCGAGGGCGGCCAGACGCTCGTCGGGCATCGCCTTGCCTTCGTCCGCCAGGTCGTCGGCGCTGCGGGCGAAGGCATAGATCGCCTCGACCGCCGGCACCAGGCGGCGCGGCAGCAGGATCGAGGCGACAGGAAAGTTTTCGTAGTGGTCTACGGCCATTTTGGACGGATGACTCTAAAGTCACCTGATTTATCTATTTGCATGATTATAATTGCTGGAATACAAACTGGCGCTAATGTGACCCTACTGCGCAGCCAGCTCCGGCCCGAGACGCCGCAAGATCAGCCAAAGGATTGCCACTGTGTTTTCCCGATTTTCTTCTTCTGCCCTGCGCGCGGCCGTGCTGGCGCCGCTTGCCGCCGCCGCCCTGGTTGCCTGTTCCAAGCCTGCCCCACCTCTTGAGGACGTGCGTCCGGTCCGCGTGGTCACCCTGGCGTCCGACACCGCGGGCGAGCGCCTGGAATTCTCGGGCGACGTGCGCCCGCGCTACGAATCGCAACTCGGTTTCCGGGTCGGCGGCAAGATCGTCGAACGCAAGGTGGACGTCGGCGCCACCGTCAAGCGCGGCGACGTGCTGATGCGGCTCGACCCGCAAGACCTGCGCCTGGCCGAAAGCCAGGCCCGCGCCACCCTGCGCGCCGCCGAGACCGAGCGCGACCTGGCTAGAGCCGACTACAAGCGCCACGTCGACCTGCGCGCCCAGAATTTCGTCAGCCAGGCCGTGCTCGACACCAAGCAGAGCGCCCTGAAGGCGGCCCAGGCCAATGTCGACGCCGCCCGCGCCGGCCTGCGCGGCCAGGCCAACCAGTCCAACTATACGAACCTGGCGGCCGACGCCGACGGCGTGGTGACCGCGATCGAGGCCGAAGTGGGGCAGGTGGTGCAGCCCGGCAGCCCGGTGGTGCGGGTGGCGCGAACCGTCGAGAAGGAAGTGGTGATCGGCATCCCCGAAGACAAGGTCGGGCAGCTGCGCGCGGCCAGCGACGTCACCGTGCGGCTGTGGGCCAACGAGGCGGTGGCGATCCCCGGCAAGATCCGCGAAGTCTCGCCGGTGGCCGATCCGGCCACCCGCACCTATACGGTCAAGGTGGCCATTCCTGAGAATGCCGAGGTACGCCTGGGCATGACCGCGACCGTCGAACTGGCGACCGGCGGCAATGGCGCGGCCGGCCTGCGCCTGCCCTTGAGCGCGCTGGTCCAGCACAAGGGCGCCAGCTCCGTCTGGATCGTCGAGAACGGCGCCGTCAAGCTGGTGCCGGTGCAGGTGGTGGGCCAGGTGCGCAATGACGTGCTGGTCACGGGCCAGGTCGCCGCCGGCCAGAACGTCGTCACCGCCGGCGTCAACCTGCTGAAGAATGGCCAGAAGGTGCGCATCCTCACCGCCGACGTCTCGCGTCGCGCCGACACCGAAGCGATCGTGTCGGGCGAGGTCGGCAAATGAAGGGGTTTAATCTTTCGCGCTGGGCGCTGGAGCACATCCCGCTCACGCGTTTCCTGATCGCCGCCTGCATGCTGTTCGGGATCCTCAGTTATTTCGAGCTGGGCCAGGACGAGGATCCGCCCTTCACCTTCCGCGCGATGGTGGTGCGCGCCGTCTGGCCGGGCGCCACCGCGCTGCAGATGGCCGAGCAGGTGACCGACCCGCTCGAGCGCAAACTCCAGGAGACGCCCTACATCCACACGATCCGCAGCTTTTCCAAGCCGGGCGAGACCACCATCATCCTCGAGCTGCGCGAATCGACGCCGCCGTCCGAGACGGCGCCGGCCTGGTACCAGGTGCGCAAGAAGATCGGCGACATCGCCGGCACCCTTCCGCAAGGCGTGATCGGGCCATTCTTCAACGATGAATTCGGCGACACCTACGGGTCCATCTTCGCGCTGTCGGGCGACGGCTTCACTTACGCCGAGATGCGGGACTATGCCGACTTCGTACGCCAGCAAATGCTGCGCGTGCCGCTGGTGGCCAAGGTCGAGCAGTTCGGCGTGCAGAGCGAGAAAGTCTATATCGAGTTCTCGAGCAAGAAGTTCGCCCAGCTGGGCGTGCCCTTCGAGCAGATCGTCAACCAGATCGCGACCCAGAACCAGGTGGAAGCGAGCGGGGTGCTGGTGACGGCGACCGACAACCTGCAGGTGCGGGTCACGGGCGCCCTGCGCACGCTGGGCCAGATCGAAGACCTGCAATTGCGCGCGGGTGGCACCACCTTCCGCCTGGGCGACTTCGCCACCGTCAAGCGCGGCTACCAGGATCCGCCGGCGGACAAGATGCGCTTCAACGGCAAGGAGGTCATCGGCCTGGGCGTGTCGATGCAGAAGGGCGGAAACATCATCACCATGGGCGAAGGCTTGAGCGAGACCGTGGACCGCATCCGCTCCCAGCTCCCGGTCGGCATCGAACTCGAACGGGTGGCCGACCAGCCGGAGGCGGTGACGGCCTCGGTGGGCGAATTCGTCAAGGTGCTGATCGAGGCGGTGGTGATCGTGCTGATCGTGTCCTTCCTGGCCCTGGGCCTGCATACCAAGCCGAAGTGGCGGGTGGACGTGTATCCGGGCCTGGTGGTGGCGCTGTCGATCCCGCTGGTGCTGGCGATTACCTTCCTGTTCATGCGCATGCTGGACATCTCGCTCCATAAAATCTCGCTCGGCGCCCTGATCATCGCCCTCGGCCTGCTGGTGGACGACGCCATCATCGCGGTGGAGATGATGGTGCGTAAGATGGAAGAGGGTTTATCTCGCTTCGAGGCGGCGACGTTCGCCTATACCTCGACCGCGATGCCGATGCTGACCGGGACCCTGATCACGGCGGCGGGCTTCCTGCCGATCGGCCTGGCCGAATCGGCGGCCGGCGAATATACGTTTACGATGTTTTCGGTGAACGGGCTGGCGCTGCTGATCTCGTGGGTGGTGGCTGTCACGTTCACACCTTACATCGGCTTCCTGCTCTTGAGGGTGAAACCGCATGCCGCCGGGGAGGGCGGTCATCACGACGTCTTCGACACGCCCGGCTACCAGCGCTTCCGGCGCCTGGTGAACCGCTGCGTCGAGTGGCGCAAGACCACCATCGCGCTGAGCCTGGGCGTGTTCGCGCTGGGTGTGTTCGGCTTCAATTTCATCGAAAAGCAGTTCTTCCCGGATTCGAGCCGCCCCGAGCTGATGGTGGAGCTGTGGTCGCCCGAAGGCACGAGCTTTGCCGCCAACGAAGCCGTCGTGAAGCGCTTCGAGGCCTTCCTGGCCAAGCAGGAGGGCGTGCAGAGCGTGACGAGTTACGTCGGCACCGGCAGCCCACGCTTCTATCTGCCGCTGGACCAGATCTTCCCGCAGTCGAACGTGTCCCAGTTGGTGGTGCTGCCCGTCGATACCGAGGCGCGCGAGCGCCTGCGCATGAAAATCATCGAAGTATTCAAGACCGACTTCCCCGAGGTGCGTGGCCGGGTAAAGCTGCTGCCGAATGGGCCGCCGGTGCCGTATCCGGTGCAGTTCCAGGTGCTGGGGCCGGACATCGGCGTGGTGCGCACCATCGCCGACCAGGTCAAGGAAGTCATGGCCGCCAACCCGAACACGCTGGGCGTGAACGACAACTGGAACGAATCGGTCAAGGTGCTGCGCCTGGACCTCGACCAGGACAAGCTGCGCGCGCTGGGCGTGACCTCGCAGGCAGTACGGCGGGTGGTGCAGACCACCCTGACCGGCACCCCGATCGGCCAGTTCCGCGAATCGAACCGCCTGATCGACATGGTGGTGCGCCAGCCGTTCGAGGAGCGTTCGACCATCACGCGCCTGCAGGAAGCGCTGGTGCCGACCGCCGGCGGCCGCGCCGTCACCATCGGCCAGGTCGCGCGGGTGCAGTTCGTGTGGGAGCCGGGCGTGGTGTGGCGCGAGGGCCGCGAGTGGGCGATCATGGTGCAGTCCGACGTGGTCGAGGGCATTCAGGGGCCGACCGTGACCGACCAGGTCGATGCCAAGCTGGCCGACATCCGCGCCAAGCTGCCGGCCGGCTACCGCGTGACGGTGGAGGGCGCCGCGGCCGACAGCTCCGAGGCCGAGGCCTCGATCATGGCCAATGTGCCGCTGGTGCTGTTCATCACCTTCACCTTGCTGATGCTGCAGCTGCACAGCTTCTCGCGTTCGCTGCTGGTGTTCCTCACCGGCCCGCTGGGCGTGGCGGGCGCGGCGATGGCGCTGTTGATCCTGGACCGGCCGTTCGGCTTTGTCGCCAACCTGGGCGTGATCGCGCTGTTCGGGATGATCATCCGGAATTCGGTGATCCTGGTGGACCAGATCGAGCATGACATCGCGAACGGCAGCCATCCGTGGGATGCGATCGTGGAATCGGCAGTGCGGCGTTGCCGGCCGATCCTGTTGACGGCGGCGGCTGCGGCGCTGGCCATGATCCCGCTTTCCCGGTCGACCTTCTGGGGCCCGATGGCGGTGGCGATCATGGGCGGATTGATCGTGGCGACGGCGTTGACCTTGTTGTTCTTGCCGGCGCTGTATGCGGCGTGGTTCCGCGTCAAGAAGCCGGAGCCGTGATTGGCAGGGGCAGGGTAGGGTGGACCGGGGCGCGTAGCCGGGTTCCCCGTCCACGCGTCCAATATACGGATGAGCTGCAATATTCATTGCGCGATACCCCGCACCGCTAAAAATGATGCCCAATAGTGTCAGAAATTCCAGTAAAATAATCGTTTGAAGTTGTAGCCCCTAAACATTGGAGTGCAGGGCGGCCGGTTTCACTGTCGGTCGTCCTTTGTTTTTGTGGCAATTATGCAATCCTGAGCGAGGATGGCGAAATTGGTAGACGCACCAGGTTTAGGTCCTGACGCCAGCAATGGTGTGGGGGTTCGAGTCCCCCTCCTCGCACCACGAATAATTATTTTTTTGGACGATTTTTACAATGGCAACTGCAGTCGAAACCCTGGGTAAACTCGAGCGTCGCTTGACGATCTCTTTTCCGGTCGCTGACGTCCGTACCGAAGTCGAAAAGCGCCTGAAGCAGCAGGCCAAGACGGCCCGTGCGCCGGGCTTCCGTCCAGGCAAAGTGCCTATGAAGATGGTCGCTGCCCAGTACGGCTACCAGATCGAAACCGACGTGCTGAACGACAAGGTCGGCCGCGCTTTCAACGAAGCCGCCGTCGAGAACGAGCTGCGCGTTGCCGGTTTCCCGAAAATCGAGCCTAAGCAAGACGCCGAAGAAGGCACCCTGTCCTTCGACGCCACCTTCGAAGTGTATCCGGAAGTCGTGATCGGCGACCTGGCTGCCGTCGAAGTCGAAACCGTCAGCACCGACGTCAGCGACGTCGAGATCGACAAGACCATCGACATCCTGCGCAAGCAGCGCGTGCACTACCACACCAAGGGTGAAGCAGGCGAGCACGGCACCGGCGGCGAAGCCGTGGCTGCCAACGGCGACCGCGTGACCGTCGACTTCGTCGGCACCCTGGACGGCGTCGAATTCGCTGGCGGCAAGGCGGAAGACTACGCCTTCGTGCTGGGCGAAGGCCGCATGCTGCCGGAATTCGAAGCCGCGACCGTCGGCCTGAAAGTCGGCGAAGCCAAGACCTTCCCGCTGGCCTTCCCTGAGGACTACCATGGCAAGGACGTGGCCGGCAAGACCGCCGAGTTCACCATCACCCTGAAGGCCCTGGAGTGGGCGCACCTGCCGGAAGTCGACGCCGAATTCGCCCAATCGCTGGGCATCGAAGACGGCTCGATCGAGAAAATGCGCGAAGACATCAAGGTCAACCTGGAACGCGAAGTGCGCGCCCGTGTCAAAGCACGTAACAAGGAAGCCGTGATGGACGCCCTGGTCAAGTCGACCGAACTGGACGTGCCGCAAGTCATGATCGAGCAGGATTCGGAGCGTCTGGCCGAAATGACCCGCCAGGACATGGCGCAGCGCGGCATGGACGTGTCCAAGCTGCCATTCCCGGCCGAGATGTTCAAGGACAAGGCAGAGCGTCGCGTGCGCCTGGGCCTGATCCTGTCGCAACTGGTCGCCGACAACAACCTGCAAGCTACCCAAGAGCAGGTGAAGGCCCAGATCGAAGACTTCTCGCAAAGCTACGAAGACCCGAAAGAAGTGCTCAAGTACTACTTCAGCGACCGTCGTCGCCTGGGTGAAGTCGAAGCTCTTGTATTGGAAGAAAACGTCGTCAACTATGTACTCGGCAAGGCGAAAGTGTCGACCAAGACCATCGCTTTCGATGAACTGATGGGCAGCGTCCCACAGGCCTAAAGAATCGAACTTGCCGGCCTGCGTGGCCGGCATTTTTTTCAATGGCCTCTTTATAAGGAACGAGACAGGTATGATTCGTAATCCGGCATTGGATACACAAGCACTCGGCATGGTGCCGATGGTGATCGAACAGAGTGGCCGCGGCGAGCGCGCCTATGACATCTATTCGCGCCTCTTGAAGGAGCGCGTGATCTTCCTGGTCGGTCCTGTCAACGACCAGATGGCGAACCTGATCGTCGCCCAGATGCTGTTCCTGGAAAGTGAAAATCCTGACAAGGATATTTCGCTCTACATTAATTCCCCGGGCGGTTCCGTCTCGGCGGGCCTGGCGATCTTCGACACGATGAACTTCATCAAGCCGGACGTCTCGACGCTGTGCACGGGCCTGGCCGCCTCGATGGGCGCCTTCCTGCTGGCCGCCGGCGCCAAGGGCAAGCGCTTCTCGCTGCCGAACTCGCGCGTCATGATTCACCAGCCATCGGGCGGATCGCAGGGTATGGCTTCGGATATCGAAATCCAGGCCAAAGAGATCCTGTACCTGCGCGAGCGCCTGGCGCGCATCATGGCCGACAACACCGGCCAGAGCATCGAGCAGATCCACAAGGATACCGACCGCGACCGCTTCATGTCGGCGGAAGAATCGGTCGAATATGGCATGATCGACAAGGTCCTGACCAGCCGCGGGTAGGTTTCAACCCCGTACCTCGAAAGAGGTGTTGGAAAAAAACGCCCGGACGCGATCACGTTCGGGCGTTTGTTTTTTATTTCGGGTAGCATGTTCGTAGGTGCACAGGTTGCGCTGCCTTCAGGGCATGTCACATTCGCACTTGTTGCATACTCGTATAAGCGTTATATTCACAGCAATTCAATAGAGTCCTGCCCCCATGTCAGACAAAAAATCCTCCAGCGGCGAAAAACTTCTGTACTGCTCCTTCTGCGGAAAGAGCCAGCACGAAGTCAAGAAGCTGATCGCGGGACCGTCGGTGTTCATCTGCGATGAATGCATCGACCTGTGCAACGACATCATCCGCGATGAAACGTCGAACGTCGAAACGGTGGCGGGCGCCAAGTCCGACCTGCCGACGCCACACGAAATCACCGAACTGCTCGACCAGTACGTGATCGGCCAGCAAACGGCCAAGCGTATCCTGTCGGTGGCCGTGTACAACCATTACAAGCGCCTCAAGCACCTGGGCAAGAAAGACGAAGTCGAACTGGCCAAGAGCAATATTCTGCTGGTTGGACCGACCGGTTCGGGTAAAACCCTGCTGGCCCAGACCCTGGCGCGCATGCTCAACGTTCCCTTCGTGATCGCCGACGCGACCACGCTGACCGAAGCCGGCTATGTCGGCGAGGACGTCGAGAACATCATCCAGAAGCTGCTGCAGAGCTGCAACTATGAAGTGGAAAAGGCGCAGCGCGGCATCGTCTACATCGATGAGATCGACAAGATCTCGCGCAAGTCCGACAATCCATCGATCACCCGCGACGTCTCGGGCGAGGGCGTGCAGCAGGCGCTGTTGAAACTGATCGAAGGTACGATGGCATCGGTGCCGCCACAAGGTGGCCGCAAGCATCCGAACCAGGACTTCGTGCAGATCGACACGACCAACATCATGTTCATCTGCGGCGGCGCCTTCGACGGCCTGGCCAAGGTGATCCAGAACCGTTCGGTCAAGAGCGGCATCGGTTTCGGCGCCACGGTCAAGAGCCTGGACGACGGCTATAACGCCGAGATCCTGCTCGAAGCCGAGCCAGAAGATTTGATCAAGTTCGGCCTGATCCCCGAGCTGGTCGGCCGCCTGCCGGTGGTGGCTGCCCTCTCCGAGCTGACCGAAGAAGCGCTGATCCAGATCCTGGTCGAGCCGAAGAACGCCCTGATCAAGCAGTATTCGAAGCTGCTCGAGATGGAAGGCGCCGAGCTGGAAATCCGTCCCGCCGCCCTGCATGCGATCGCCAAGAAGGCGCTGGCGCGCAAGACCGGCGCCCGCGGCCTGCGTTCGATTCTCGAACACGCGCTGCTGGACGTGATGTATGAATTGCCAAGCCAGCAAAACGTCGTGAAAGTCGTCATCGATGAAAATACGATCACGAATGGCGCGAAACCTTTGCTGATTTATAGCGAAACCGCGAAGGCATCCGGAGAGAACTGAAAAAAGCCCGCACGCACGCCACAAAAGGCTTGCCGTGCGGACTCAACTAGGTACAATCAATCTCAATAAAAGACTTCGGCTTCAATCGAAAAGCCACTCGCGGTGCGCCGCGCGGTGGCTTTTTCTATTTAAAATCGAGCTTTTATTGGAACGGCTATATTCTTCGGCAAGTTGAAACTTTTTTACTTGTAGAAAATATTTTCGCTGGGTGGCCCTTGTGTTTTCACTGCCCAGCGCCCAAGTTCAGCAACACGCTTTCTATAAGGTATGCCATGACAACTTCGAAATTAACCGAGCAAACGACGCTGCCGCTTCTGCCGTTGCGCGATGTGGTTGTGTTCCCGCATATGGTGATACCTCTGTTCGTCGGCCGTCCAAAATCCATCAAGGCGCTTGAAGCTGCGATGGAGCAGGGCAAGAGCATCATGCTGGCTGCCCAGAAGGCCGCCGCCAAGGACGAACCCTCAGCCGCAGACATCTACGAGATCGGCTGCGTGGCCAATATTCTGCAAATGCTGAAACTCCCGGATGGCACCGTGAAGGTGCTGGTGGAAGGTTCCCAGCGCGCGCGCATCGATAATATTACCGATGGCGCCACCCATTTCGTGGCCGACCTCACGCCGCTGAATTCGGAAATCGGCGACGATTCCGAAGTCGAAGCCATGCGCCGTGCGATCGTCCAGCAATTCGACCAGTACGTCAAACTCAATAAAAAGATTCCGCCCGAGATCCTGGCTTCGCTGGCCGGCATCGACGACGCCGGCCGCCTGGCCGATACCGTCGCCGCCCACCTGCCGCTCAAGCTCGAGCAAAAGCAGGTAATCCTGGAGATCTTCAACGTCGCCAAGCGCCTGGAGCACCTGCTCGGCCAGCTGGAAGGCGAACTGGACATCCTGCAGGTCGAAAAGCGCATCCGCGGCCGCGTCAAGCGCCAGATGGAAAAATCGCAGCGCGAGTACTACCTGAACGAACAGGTCAAGGCCATCCAGAAGGAACTGGGCGAAGGCGAAGAGGGCGCCGACATCGAGGAGCTCGAGAAGAAGGTCATCGCAGCCAAGATGCCGAAGGAAGCCATGGAAAAAGCCCAGGCCGAAATCCGCAAGCTCAAGCTGATGTCGCCGATGTCGGCCGAAGCCACCGTGGTGCGCAACTATATCGACACCCTGGTCTCGCTGCCGTGGAAAAAGAAGTCGAAGGTCACCGCCGATCTCGAGAACGCCCAGAACGTGCTCGAGCAGGATCACTACGGCCTCGACAAGATCAAGGAACGCATCCTGGAATACCTCGCGGTGCAGCAGCGCGTCGACAAGCTGAAGGCGCCGATCCTGTGCTTCGTCGGTCCTCCGGGCGTGGGTAAGACCTCGCTGGGCCAGTCGATCGCCCGCGCCACGAACCGCAAGTTCGTGCGCATGGCGCTGGGCGGCGTGCGCGACGAAGCCGAGATCCGCGGCCACCGCCGTACCTATATCGGCTCGATGCCGGGCAAGGTGCTGCAGTCGCTGGCCAAGGTCGGCGTGCGTAATCCACTGTTCCTGCTCGACGAGATCGACAAGATGGGCGCGGACTTCCGCGGCGACCCGTCGTCGGCCCTGCTCGAGGTGCTGGACCCGGAACAGAACCACACGTTCTCGGACCACTACCTGGAAGTCGACTTCGACCTGTCGGACGTGATGTTCGTGGCGACCTCGAACTCGTTCAACATCCCGCCGGCGCTGCTGGACCGGATGGAAGTCATCCGCCTCTCGGGTTACACCGAAGACGAGAAGACCTCGATCGCCCAGCGCTACCTGCTGCCGAAGCAGATGAAGAACAACGGCCTGAAGGAAGACGAAATCAAGGTCGAAGAGTCGGCGATCCGCGACATCATCCGCTACTACACCCGTGAAGCCGGCGTGCGTTCGCTCGAGCGCGAAGTGTCGAAGATCTGCCGCAAGGTGGTCAAGATGCTGCTGCTGAAAAAAGGTTCGACCGCGGCCGAGAAGCGTGTGATCGTCAATGCCAAGAACCTGGATAAATTCCTGGGCGTGCGTCGTTACGACTTCGGCGTGGCCGAGAAGGACAACCAGATCGGCCAGGTGGTCGGCCTGGCCTGGACCGAGGTCGGCGGCGACCTGTTGACCATCGAGGCGGTCAACGTGCCGGGCAAGGGCGGCATCATCCGCACCGGTACGCTGGGCGACGTGATGAAGGAATCGATCGAGGCTGCCCGCACCGTGGTGCGTTCGCGTGCGCAGCGCTTCGGCATCAAGAACGAAGTGTTCGAAAAGACCGACATCCACATCCACGTGCCGGAAGGCGCGACGCCGAAGGACGGTCCGTCCGCCGGCATCGGCATGACGACCGCGCTGGTCTCGGCGTTCACCGGCATCCCGGTGCGCGCCGACGTGGCGATGACGGGCGAGATCACGCTGCGCGGCGAAGTGCTGCCGATCGGCGGCCTGAAAGAGAAGCTGCTTGCGGCCCACCGCGGCGGCATCAAGACGGTCTTGATCCCCGAGCAGAACGTGAAGGACCTGGCCGAGATCCCGGACAACGTCAAGAACAAGCTCGAGATCGTGCCGGTGCGCTGGATCGAGAAGGTCCTCGAGGTGGCGCTGGAGCGTCAGCCGGAAGCGCTGTCCGACGTGCCAGCGGTCGCCGTGGCGCCGGCCCCGACCGAGGGGCAGGGAGAAGTGGTCAAGCACTGAGGCCTTTCGCAGTAACCGAAGCAGGCGCCCACGCGGCGCCTGTTTTTTTGCCTGCACCGCCTGTATTGACGGGCGCCGTTGCGTATCGACCGAGGTGTTCCTCGACCATGCTCGCTTGACATCCCTATGTTGCCCTTGTTTAATATGCGCTTGCACTTTTGCAGCAATGGCGCGGTGTGCGTCACGAACGAAAACGAGGAAACGAGTGAACAAGACAGAACTGATCGAAGAAATCGCGAAGTCCGCGGACATTACGAAGGCCTCGGCGACGCGTGCACTCGACGCCATGATCGAAGCGGTCACCGAAAGCCTAAAGAAGAACGACAGCGTCACGCTGGTCGGCTTCGGCACCTTCACCGTGGGCGAGCGCGCAGCGCGTACCGGCCGCGATCCACGCACCAAGGAACCCATCAAGATCAAGGCTGCGAAGGTTCCGAAATTTAAGGCTGGTAAAGCGCTGAAAGATGCTGTAAACTAATGCCTTCTTCGCGATGACAAGCGTAGAAAGCAGCAGGATAATGTCGTATCCGTCCTGATGCTTGTTGTAGTGTTTATTTGCTGGAGCGGTAGTTCAGTTGGTTAGAATACCGGCCTGTCACGCCGGGGGTCGCGGGTTCGAGCCCCGTCCGCTCCGCCACCAAATAAACGCGATGACGAAAGTCTGGAGCGGTAGTTCAGTTGGTTAGAATACCGGCCTGTCACGCCGGGGGTCGCGGGTTCGAGCCCCGTCCGCTCCGCCAGAATTCGAGTAGTATGGAGTGCCCTGAAGGGTAGCTCCGCAAGAAGGGGCGAACGCAAGTTCGCCTTTTTTTTTAACTGTGCTGTTAATGCATTCTCAACCTTGAATGGCTGACCATGTTTGAATTTATTCGGACCCACAAGCGCTGGATGTACGGGATCCTGCTGCTCTTGATCATTCCCTCGTTCGTGTTCGTGGGGATGGAAAGTTACCAGAGCAATGACGGCGGCGCCGGTGTCGCTACCGTCGATGGCCAGAAGATCACCCAGCAGGAATGGGAAGACGCGCAGCGCCGCCAGATCGACCAGGCGCGCCAGATGATGGGCGCGCAGTTCGACCAGAAGCTGTTCGAAACCTCGGAAGCCAAGCAGGCGATCCTGAACAACCTGGTGGCCGAGCGCGCCATCAACGCCGAGATCAACCGTGCGCACATGACCGTGAGCGATGCGACCCTGCAGAAGACCATCATGGACATCCAGCAGTTCCGCTTGCCGGACGGTGGCTTCGACATGGAAGGCTACAAGGCCGCACTGGCCGCACAGGGCATGACGCCCGAGATGTTCGACCAGCGCCTGCGCCGCGACCTGACCGTGCAGCAGCTGTCGGGTTCGATCCAGGCGACCGCCTTCGCGCCGCGCACCGTCGCCAACCGCCTGTCGGACATCAACGACCAGGAACGTGAAGTGCAGGAAGTGCTGTTCCCGCTGTCGACCTATCTGCCGCAGGTGAAAGTCACCGACGAGATGGTCAAGGCCTATTACGACAAGAACGCGCAACTGTTCCAGATCCCGGAGCAGGTGAAGGCCGAGTACGTCGTGTTCGATGCGTCGACCGTCGAGGGTCAGGTGCAGGTCACCGACGCCGAAGTCACCGACTACTACAACAAGAACCTCAAGAACTACACCACGCCAGAGCAGCGCAGCGCGAGCCACATCCTGATCACGGTGTCGCGCGATGCCGACGCCGCAACCCAAGCCGCCGCCAAGAAGAAAGCCGAGGCCGTGCTGGCCGAGGTGCGCGCCAATCCGGACAACTTCGCCGCGATCGCCAAGGCCAACTCGCAAGACCCGGGCTCGGCCCAGTCGGGCGGCGACCTGGGCGTGGTGGAGAAGGGCCTGTTCGTGAAGTCGGTCGAGGACTCGATCTACGCGCTGAAAGAGGGCGAAACGAGCGGCCTGGTGCAGTCGGAATTCGGCTGGCACATCATCAAGGTCACCGGCGTCAAGCCGTCGACGCAGCGTTCGCTGGACGATGCGAAGAGCGACATCGCCGCCGACCTCAAGAAGCAGAAGATGTCGGCCAAGTACACCGAGCTGGCTGGCGTGTTCAGCGAGACCGCGTACGACCAGTCCGAAAGCCTGAAACCGGTCGCGGACAAGCTCAAGCTGCAGATCCAGACCGCCGACAACCTGACCCGCACGCCGAACCCGGCGCTGGGCGACTCGCCGATCAACAACGCCAAGTTCCTGACCGCCCTGTTCAGCAACGACGCGATCAAGAACAAGCGCAACACCGAAGCGGTCGAAGTGGCGCCGAGTGTGCTGGTATCGGGCCGCGTGGTCGAGTTCCGTCCGGCGACCAAGCGTCCGCTGGCCGAGGTGGACGCGCAGATCCGCCAGCGCGTGACCCTGGAAGAAGCGGCCCGCCTGGCGCGCGCCGCCGGCGAAGCGAAGCTGAACGCCGCCAAGGCCTCGGGCGACGCCGCCGGTTTCGGCGCGCCAGTGAGCGTGTCGCGCACCAAGGAGCCAGCCATCAACCAGACCGCCGCGATCGCGGTGCTGAAGGCTGACGTGACCAAGCTGCCGGCCTATGTCGGTGTCGAGGTGCCGGGCCAGGGTTATGGCGTGTACCGCATCGGCAAGGTGTCGCAGCCGGCTCAGCCGGATACGGCGCGCCGCAAGCAGGAATCCGACCAGATCGGCAACCTGGTGGGCCAGCAGCAGATGTATGACTATGTCGAAGCGCTGAAGGCCAAGGCCAAGGTGAAGATCAACGTCAAGCCGACTGAACTCGGCGCGAATACCGACGGTCAGTAAGTAGATCGTTGGATGACAAAAAGCCCGGCTGCGCGAGCAGCCGGGCTTTTTGCTTTCGGTCGGTCGTTACAGGTGGAGCCGACGTGCCGCGGACAGGAAGTCGTCCGGCCCGATGTCGTCCAATTCGAGCACCTCGGCCTGCGGGTAGCGCACGAAGTTGCGGTCGATCGAGCGCAGGTAGGCCGGATCGTAGTGCTGCACCAGCAGCTGGTCGACCAGTTCCGCCATCTCGCCGCTATTGGCCATCGCGTGCCAGGCATCGATCTGCGCGCGGCCATGCAGCTGCACCAGGTGATCGAGCTGGGTGTTGAGGGCCGATGGATCGGCGCAGAAGTGCTCGTAGTCTTCCATCAAAAGGCGCACGCGGTTCGGGCGCGACAGGTTGACGGCGATACAGGGCGACGCGCGCATGCGCTCCATGACCAGGCCAGGCACGCGCAGGTTGCCGACCTTCTTGCTCTCGGATTCGACGAACACTGGCTTTTCGGGATCGAAGCGGCGCAGCTTGTCCCATACCAGGCTTTCGAACATCTTCTGCGTCGGTTGCGGCTCGTTCGGCAAGTGGCCCAGCACCGAACCGCGGTGGGCGGCAAGCTTTTCGAGATCGAGCACCTGGGCCTCGATGCCGTCGAGCGTTTCCAGCAAGCGGCTCTTGCCGCTGCCGGTGGTGCCGCAGATGACGCGGAAATCGAGTTCGGGGGGATTCTCCAGCGCCGCGCTCACGTGCGCGCGATACGTCTTGTAGCCACCTTCGAGCTGTGCCACCGGCCAGCCGATGCGCGCAAGGACGTGCACCATCGCGCCGCTGCGGTTGCCGCCGCGCCAGCAGTACACCAGCGGACGCCAGTCGCGCGGCTTGTCGGCGAACAGGGTCTCGATGTGGCGCGCGATATTGTGGGCGACGATCGGCGCGCCGACCTTCTTGGCTTCAAAGGCGCCGGTCTGCTTGTACAGCGTACCGACGCGGATGCGCTCCTCGTCGTTCAGGACGGGGCAGTTGATCGCGCCGGGAATGTGGTCGAGGGCGTACTCGGCCTCGCTGCGCGCATCGATGATCGCATCGAACGTATCGAGCTGCGGCAGCAGGGCGTCGAACCCCAGGACTTCCGGATACTTCATGCTCATTGAAACTTACTTTTTGATGAGGGCCGCGAACTGCGGCCAGATGTTGTTGAGGATGATCGGATGCGCTTGCGCTGTTGGATGCAGGCGGTCTTGCTGGAACAGGGCCGGCTTGTCGGCCACGCCTTCGAGCATGAACGGCACCAGCGGCGACTTGGTGGATTTGGACACCGTCTCGAACATATTGAAGAAGCGTTCGGTGTATGCACGCCCATAATTCGGCGGCATGCGCATGCCGACCAGCAGCACGCGCGCCTTGGTGTCCTGCGCCATGGCGATCATGGCGCGCAGGTTCGCTTCTGCTGACGGCACCGGCAGGCCGCGCAGGCCGTCGTTGGCGCCCAGTTCGATGACGACGATGTCGGGACGATGCTGCTTGATCAGGGCCGGCAGGCGTGCGCGGCCGCCGCTGGTGGTCTCGCCGCTGATGCTGGCGTTGACCACCTTCGCCTCGATCTTCTCGGATTTGAGTTTTTGCTCCAGCAGTGCCACCCAGCCCGCGCCGCGCGCGATGCCGTATTCGGCCGACAGGCTGTCGCCCACCACGAGCACGGTTTTTGGTGCAGAATAGGCGCTCGCCGTCGCGGCCAAGGTGAGGAATGCGACGACAGTTAAATTTTTAAGAAAAGCTAGCATGCGTGATCATCCCGAGGCATTCAAAAACGGCGTCAGCGACGCCGGCGTACATGCAGGCCGTCCGCCCGCGATCCAGGTAAGCGGTTTGTCGAAGAAGGTGGCCGACGCCAGCGGCGAGCTCACCATCCTGCAAAACATCGATTTTACCGTGCAACCGGCCGAGACGCTCGCGTTGGTGGGCGCATCAGGCTCGGGCAAGTCGACCCTGCTCGGCCTGCTGGCCGGCCTCGACACGCCGTCCTCCGGCACCGTGCTGCTCGATGGCACCGACATCTTCGCCCTCGATGAAGACGGCCGCGCGGCTTTCCGCAAGGCCAAGCTGGGCTTCGTGTTCCAGTCGTTCCAGCTGCTGGCCCACCTGACCGCGCTCGAGAACGTGATGCTGCCGCTCGAACTGCGCGGCGACGCCGGGGCGCGCGAGAAGGCCACCGAGATGCTGGGTCGCGTTGGGCTGTCCAGCCGCCTGAAGCACTATCCCAAATTCCTGTCCGGCGGCGAGCAGCAGCGCGTCGCGCTGGCGCGCGCCTTCGTGACCGAACCGCCGCTGTTGTTCGCCGACGAACCGACCGGCAGCCTCGACGCCGCCACCGGCGAATCCGTGATCCAGCTGATGTTCGAGCTCAATCGCGAACGCGGCTCGACCCTGGTGCTGGTGACCCACGACCCCAGCATGGCGGCGCGCTGCGGCCGCACGGTCACGATCGCGGCCGGCCGCCTGGTGGAATAAAACCTTCACCGGCTGGCGGCATCCTTCACCAGCCGGTTCAACACCTTGCGCACGGCTGCCGGCAACTCGCCGGCGGTCATGCCGATCGGGCCGACGCCTTCGTCCACCAGCGCATCGGCCGCCGCGCCATGGATCCAGGTTGCAGCCGCGGCCGCCTCCCATCCAGTCCACCCTTGCGCCAGCAGGGCGCCGCATATTCCCGCCAGTACGTCGCCGCTGCCCGCCGTGGCCAGGCCGGCATTGCCCGTCGGGTTGACCAGCACTTCACCGTCGGGCCGCGCGATCACCGTGCCCGAGCCCTTCAGGATCACCGTCGCATTGGTCCGCAGCGCCATTTCGCGCGCGGAGGCCAATCGGTCGGACTGCACGACTCCCGCAGTCATCCCGAGCAGGCGCGCGCCTTCGAGCGGATGCGGCGTCAATACTGCCGGCGCGGTGCGCTGCGCCAGGCGCGATTGCAGGTCGGGGCTGGCGCCGATCAGGTTCAATGCGTCGGCGTCGATTACCAAGGGGCTGTCGCTGTCGAGCGCCTTGGCCAGCAGGCGGATCGCATTGGCCGAGTCGCCCATGCCGGGGCCAATCACCAGGGTGCGGCCGAAGAAATCGAAATCGTCGGCCGAGCGGAACATGATCTCGGGCTGGCTGCTGTCGTAGCCGGGCGGCGTGTTCAGCGCGGCGACGTAGACACGGCCGGCGCCCGCGTACAGCGCGCCGCGCGCGGACAGCACCGGCGCGCCGGCCATGCCGTGGGCGCCGCCGACGATGGCGACGTCGCCGAAGCTGCCTTTATGGGTGTTGTGGCGGCGCGCCGTGAAGCGGCCGGCGAACAGCGGCATGCCGTTCAGTTGCGCCATCGCACGCGGCAGCGCCTCGATGCCGACGCCGAGCATGTCCACGCTGACCTCGCCGGCATGGTCGCGCCCATCGGCGGTGTGTAGGCCGGGCTTGTCGCCCAGGAACGTGATCGTGTGCGTGGCGCGCACCGCGATGCCGTCCGGGCCGATCACGGCGCCGGTGTCGGCATCCAGGCCGCTCGGCACGTCGAGCGCCAGGACCGGGCAGTGGATCGTCTCGAGACCGACCACCACTTCACGATAGTCGCCGTCGACCGGCCGCTCCAGCCCGATGCCGAACAGGCCGTCGATGACAAGGCCCCATTCGGCGCCGGGCGGCAGCATGTCGATCCAGCCGACCGAGCCGGCGCGGGCGCGTTCATACGCGGCCGCGGTCTCGGCCGAGGCGTCGCGCCGGCCCGGCAAATGCAGGACGGTGGCGTCGACGCCGGCTTCGGCCAGGTTGGCCGCGGCTTCGAGCGCATCGCCGCCATTGTTGCCGGGACCGGCCAGCACCAGCACCGGTCGGTCGCGCCGGTCGCCCAGCAGTTCGAGCGCGTAATCCGCGGCGGCCTTGCCGGCGCGCTGCATCAGGGTGCCCGGCACCAGGTTGGCGTAGGCCGCTTGTTCGATGGCGCGCAGTTGCGCGACCGTGTAAAGATGTCGTTCCATGCTCGTTCATATCATTGGTGGTATCGATTCATTGTCGTGCATTTCCGCCAACGTTGTCGCGCCGTCCGATCTACAATAGGCGCTTCACCCGCGACAAGAGGAGCAAGGCATGGATTGGCAGTTCTGGATCGACCGAGGCGGCACCTTCACCGATATCGTGGCGCGGCGCCCGGATGGACAACTCGTCACGCACAAGCTGCTGTCGGAGAATCCGGAACAGTATCGTGACGCCGCCGTGGCCGGCATCCGCCATCTGCTGGGCGTGGCGGCGGGGGAACCGTTGCCGGCCGCAAGCGTCGAGGCCGTCAAGATGGGCACCACGGTGGCCACCAATGCGCTGCTCGAGCGCAAGGGCGAGCCGACCGCGTTGGCCATCACGCGCGGCTTCCGCGACGCGTTGCGCATCGCCTACCAGAACCGGCCGCGCCTGTTCGACCGCCACATCGTGCTGCCCGAGCTGCTGTATGCACAGGTGATCGAGATCGACGAGCGCATGGGCGCCCACGGCGACGTCGTGCAGCCTCTGGACGAAGCATCCGCCCGCGCCGGCCTGCAGCAAGCCTATGACGCTGGCCTGCGTTCGCTGGCGATCGTGTTCATGCATAGCTACCGCCACACGGCGCACGAAGCCGCGGTGGCGCGCGTCGCGCGCGAGATCGGTTTTACGCAGGTATCAAGCTCGCACGAGGTGAGCCCGATGATGAAGCTGGTCGCTCGCGGCGACACCACCGTGGTCGACGCCTACCTGTCGCCGATCCTGCGCCGTTACGTCGACCAGGTGGCGGGCGAGCTGCCGGGAGTGAACCTGCAGTTCATGCAGTCCAACGGCGGACTCACCGATGCGCGTTCCTTTCAGGGCAAGGACAGCATCCTGTCTGGTCCTGCCGGCGGCATCGTCGGCATGGTGCGCGCCAGCCGCCTGGCCGGCTTCGAGCGCGTGATCGGCTTCGACATGGGCGGCACCTCGACCGACGTGTCGCACTTCTCGGGCGAGTTCGAGCGCGTGTTCGAGACCCAGGTCGCCGGCGTGCGCATGCGCGCGCCGATGATGAGCATCCATACGGTCGCCGCCGGCGGCGGCTCGATCCTTCACTTCGACGGCAGCCGCTATCGCGTTGGGCCGGACAGCGCCGGCGCCAACCCGGGCCCGGCCAGCTACCGCCGCGGCGGACCGCTCGCCGTCACCGACTGCAACGTGATGCTCGGTAAAGTGCAGCCGAATTACTTCCCACGCCTGTTCGGGCCGCGCGGCGACGAAGCGCTCGACGCGGATGCGGTGCGTGCGCGCTTCGACGAGATGGCCGATCAGATCGGCGCCGCGCTAGGGGAGCGGCCGGCCCCGGAGGCGGTGGCCGAGGGTTTCATCCAGATCGCCGTGGGCAATATGGCCAACGCGATCAAGCAGATCTCGGTGCAGCGCGGCCACGACGTCACCGACTACGCGCTCACCAGCTTCGGCGGCGCGGGTGGCCAGCACGCCTGCCTGGTGGCCGATGCGCTGGGCATGAAGACGGTGTTCATCCACTCGCTGGCCGGCGTGCTGTCGGCCTATGGCATGGGCCTGGCGGACCAGACCGCGATGCGCGAGCAGGCGGTCGAAGAAAAGCTGTCGGATGCGGCGCTCGATGCGCTGGCCACGCGCCTGTCGGCGCTGGGCGAGGCGGCGCGCGGCCAGTTGCTTCATCAAGGGGTGGAGCATGGGCGCATCGTGCTGGTCGAGCGCGTGCACCTGCGCTACGAGGGCACCGATTCGGCGCTGGTCGTGCAATTCGACGATGTGGCATCGATGCAGGCGCAGTTCGAGCAGGCGTATAAACGCCGTTACTCGTTCTTGATGCCGTCGCGCGCGCTGATCGTCGAAGCCGTGTCGGTGGAAGCGATCGGCCAGTCCGATGCGCCGCCCGAGCAGCAGGCGAGCGCGCCGACGCAGGGAGCCGCTCCGGCGCCTCAGGAAACCGTGCGCATGTTCAGCGGCGCGCAGTGGCACCAGACGGGCATCTACGCCCGCCGCACGCTGCAGCCCGGACACGTGGTGCGCGGTCCGGCCATCATTGCCGAAGACAATGCGACCACGATCGTGGAGCCGGGCTGGCAGGCGCAGGTCACAAGCTACAATCACCTGGTGCTGCAGCGCGTGGAAGCGCTGCCGGAACGGCGCGCGATCGGCACCACGGCCGATCCGGTGATGCTCGAGATCTTCAACAACCTGTTCATGTCGATCGCCGAGCAGATGGGCCTGCGGCTCCAGAACACGGCCTATTCCGTCAACATCAAGGAACGCCTGGACTTCAGCTGCGCGATCTTCGACCACGACGGCAACCTGGTCGCGAACGCGCCGCACATGCCGGTGCACCTGGGCTCGATGGGCGAGAGCATCAAGACCGTGATGCGCGAGAACGCCGGCCGCATGCGCTCGGGCGACGTCTATGTGCTCAACGATCCGTACAACGGCGGCACCCACTTGCCGGACGTGACCGTCATTTCGCCGGTGTTCGACGAAGCAGGGCGGGAGATCCTGTTCTACGTCGGCTCGCGCGGGCACCACGCCGACATAGGCGGCACTACGCCGGGCTCGATGCCGCCCGACTCGGATCACATCGAGCAGGAAGGCGTGTTGATCAACAATTTCAAGCTGGTCGATGGCGCGGACGGCATCCTGCGCGAAGCGGAAGCACGCGCCATGCTGCGAGGCGCGCGCTACCCGGCGAGGAATCCCGACCAGAACATGGCCGACCTGCGCGCCCAGGTGGCCGCGAACCAGAAGGGTGTCGAAGAGCTGCGCAAGATGGTGGCGCACTTCGGCCTGGACGTCGTGCGCGCCTACATGGGCCATGTGCAGGACAACGCAGAGGAGGCGGTGCGGCGCGTGATCTCGGCGCTCAAGGACGGCAGCTTCCACTACGAGCTCGATAACGGCGCCCACATCGACGTCGCCATCCGCGTCGACGGGGCCACGCGCAGCGCGGAAGTCGATTTCACCGGGACCTCGGGCCAGCTGCCGAACAATTTCAATGCGCCGTCGAGCGTGTGCATGGCGGCGGTGCTGTACGTGTTCCGCACGCTGGTGGACGACGAGATTCCGCTGAACGCCGGTTGCCTGAAACCGTTGAAGGTCATCATCCCGCCCGGCTCGATGCTCAACCCGCATTATCCGGCCTCGGTGGTGTCGGGTAACGTCGAGACCTCGACCTGCATCACCAACGCCCTGTATGGCGCGCTGGGCGTGATGGCGGCGGCGCAGGGCACGATGAACAACTTCACCTTCGGCAATGCGCGCTACCAGTACTACGAGACCATCTCGGGCGGCTCGGGCGCGGGCGAAGGTTTTGACGGCACCGACGTGGTGCAGACGAATATGACCAACTCGCGGCTGACCGATCCCGAAATACTGGAATTCCGCTTCCCGGTGCGGCTCGAGAGCTACGAGATCCGGCAAGGATCGGGTGGCGCGGGGCGCTGGCATGGCGGCAATGGTGGCGTGCGCAAGGTGCGCTTCCTGGAACCGATGACGGCGGCGATCCTGTCGAATAACCGTATCCACGCGCCGTTCGGGATGGCCGGTGGACAGGATGCGGAGCGAGGTCGCAACCGTGTGGAGCGTGCCGACGGCCGGGTCGAACAGCTGGGCCATATCGGCAAGACCGATATGGCGGTGGGCGATGTGTTCGTGATCGAGACGCCGGGCGGGGGCGGGTACGGGGAGCCTGCCTGAGCCGGCTAGTTCCATTTACTCAGCGGCGCGGATGACCACGGCCGTGGCCCCTGTGGTGATGGCCGCCATGTCCGCCATGGTGGCCACCCCAGCGATGACCGCCGTGCCCGTGGCCCGAGCCATGGTAACGGCCGTGCCCGTAGTGGCGCGGGCCGCGGTCGTAGTACGAGAATCCCAGGCCGAGCGTGACTGGCGGATAGACGTAGGCAGGGCTGCTGTAGGGATAGGCGCCGTAATAGGGGTAGGCTGGATAGCTCGAGTAACCGTAAGCAGGCGCGTACGTGCCATCATAGGCCGCGTAAGGCGGCGCATACACGCAGCCTCCGAGACCGCATGCCAGCAATAGCGAAAAGGTCAGGCGCTTCGCCGCGCCGTGGATCTGCGGGTTCATGGCAGACCTTCATTGGAGGACGATGATTCATTCTATTCCCGCGCCAGCTTCCCGTCGGCGGCGGATTTGTAAGGAATTGCTACGGCGATAGGGGCGACGGGCGCGGAAGGCGATGATCTGCAGGTTCGCCCAGGCGGGCGCGTCATCACATCGAAAAGGAAAATGCATGTCGCATCGACCGGTTCCACGATTTGTCCTGCTCGCACTGTGCGGCGTATTGGCTGCGTGCGGCAGCACGAAGCCCGAAACGCGGTCCACGGCGGGCGCCGCATTCCCGGCGCCAGGCGCAGCCGCGCCGCAGGCCGTCGTCGGCACCGCCTGGGACAACTTCAACCACCGCGGCACCGTCATGTGGGCTTGCCGCGACCTGGCCAGCGGCGCCATGGTCTCGACGAGCATGTGTCACGGCCTGGTCAAGGACGACCGCCATTGGCCTGGCATGGCCGTGCCTCCGGATTATCGGGGCATGCCCGACGCCTGACGCCCGTCCAGCGCCGGGATGCTCAGACTGGCCCCGTCATCCGCCGGCCCGGCTCCAGGCTGCCGGCGAACCGCCGGGCATACTCTTCGGCGCCGAACGCCTCGACCACGAAATCGACGAAGGCGCGTGTCTTGCCCGGCAACAGTTCGCGCCTCGCATAGTAAAGCGAGATCGCCCCCGCATCCGCCCACCAGTGCGGCAACACCCTTACCAGTTCACCCGACTCCAGCGATGACAGCACATCGGGCACGGCCAGCATGGCCACGCCCAAGCCCAGGCGTGCGCACTCCCTGACGGCAGCCGGATCGTTGACGACGATCGTCTCCCGCGTCAATGCGGCGACCTCGTCGCCCTGGGCATTGCGCATATTCCAGGTGCGGATGCGGCCGGACGCCAGGGAACGCATGACGATGCAATCGTGCTCCAGCAAACCCGACGGGTCCACCGGCGGCGTGCGCCCTGCCAGGTAGGCGGGAGAGGCGACGGCGATGACGTGCGCCGGCGCCAGCGGCCGGGCGACCACGGCGGGAGCAAGCTCGAAGCCGCCGCCGATCGCGGCGTCGTAGCCTTCGGCGATCAGGTCGACCGGACGGTTCTCGAAATGCCACTCGGGGCGGATACGCGGGTAACGCTGCAGGAAGGCCGGCAGCAGCGGCAGCAGCCAGTCGATCCCGAGGGAAGGGGAGACGCTGATCTTGAGGACGCCGCCCGGCGAGCCTTCGTCCGTCGCGACCGCCTCGATGGCGTTTTGCAGCGATGCGAGATTGTCGCCGATCGCCGCCAGGAAGGTTTCGCCCGCCTCGGTCAGCGTCAGCTTGCGGGTCGAGCGCTGGAACAGCCGCACGCCCAGGTTGCGCTCGAGCATCGCGACGTTCCGGCTCACTGCCGCCGGGGTGAGGGCAAGGCGGCGCGCGGCGGCGGAAAAGCTGCCGCCTTGCGCGCTGCGTACGAACGACTCCAGGTTTGCGAGGGTCTCCATCCGTCAATATTAAACGAATGATTGAAAATAATTCAAATATTTCCCTACTAATCAATCATGAACAATACGGCGAAAGTAGCGCTACCGAATCCCTCGGCAATGACATCCAAAGGAGCGCCACATGAACCACCCGATTTCCAAGCAAACCCTTCCCCTGGCCGGCAAGACCGCCTTCGTCACCGGCGGCTCGCGCTCGATCGGCGCGGCCATCGCCAGGCGGCTCGCCGCCGATGGCGCCAGCGTGGCATTCACCTACGCCGGCTCGCCGGACCAGGCCAAGTCGGTTGCGGCGGCGATCGAAGACGCCGGCGGACGCGCGCTCGCCATCCAGGCCGATGCGCGCGAGCCGCAGGCGGTGCGTGCCGCCATCGCCAGGGCGGTGGAGACCTTCGGCGGCCTGGACATCCTGGTCAACAACGCCGGCGTCGCTGCCGCCCACCAGATCGAAGACATGACGCTCGAGGACTACCATGCGATGGTCGCCGTCAACGTGACCGGCGTCTTCGTCGCGACCCAGGAAGCGGTGCGCCACATGAAGGAGGGCGGCCGCATCGTCCACATCGGCAGCACGATCGTCAGCTATGCCGGGGTGCCCGGCCTCGCGGTGTACGGGCTGACCAAGGGCGCCGTCGCCGGCTTCAACCGCAGCCTGGCGCGCGACCTCGGGCCGCGCGGCATCACGGTCAATACCGTGCATCCCGGCCCGGTCGATACCGACATGAATCCCGGCGACAGCGACTTCGCCAAGCTCCTGACCCAGGGCATCGCGCTTGGCCGCTACGGACAGCCGAACGAGATCGCCAGCGTCGTGGCTTTCCTGGCCAGCCCCGAAGCGTCGTTCGTCACCGGCGCCGACATCATGGCCGACGGCGGCTTCACTTCCTGAACCCCACGAGGAGAACCATCATGAGCCAGGTACTTCCCACGATCGGCATCATCGGCGCCGGCCACATCGGCGCCGCCTTCGCCCGCGCGCTTGCGCGCCGCGACATCGAGGCAATTATTTCCAACAGCCGCGGTCCGGAGAGCCTGCGGGCGCTGGCCGCATCCATCGGACCCGGCATCCGCGCCGGCGCCCGCGAAGAAGCCGCCGCCCAGGACATCGTGCTGGTCGCGGTGAACTGGTCGAAGCTGCCGGCCGCGCTGGCCGGACTGCCGCACTTCGGCGGACGCATCGTCATCGATGCCAACAATCCGATCGAAGCGCCGCTGTTCAAGCCCATTGCGCTGCAAGGCCGCACGTCGAGCGAGGTCGTCGCCGATCTGGCGCCCGGCGCCCATGTGGTGAAAGCCTTCAACCACCTCGATCCGCGACTGCTCGAGGCCGATCCGGCCGAGCGCGGCGGCCGGCGGGTCCTCTTCCTGGCCGGCGACGATGCGCGCGCCAGGGCGCAGGTGGGCATGCTGATCGAGCGCCTGGGTTTTGCCGGCATCGACCTCGGCACGCTGTCCGTGGGCGGTCGCATGACGCAGTTCCCGGGCGGGCCGCTGCCGTCGCTCGAGCTGGTGCAGCACGGCTGATGTTGGACTTTCAATCAAAGGACAAGGACGAATCGATGTCTCACGCAAGCGATCCGGGCGCTCTCGAAGCGGCCGCCTCGGCGCCGCCAGCCGCCTGGCTGGCCGTCTTCTCCCTCGCCTTCGGCGCCTTCGGGCTGGTGACGGCGGAATTCCTGCCCGTCAGCCTGCTGACGCCGATGGCGGCCGAGCTGGGGGTATCCATCGGCACGGTGGGGCAAGCCATCACCGCCACCGCCGTGGTGGCGGCGATTGCCGGGCCGCTGTTGATCCTCGGCGCCGGCCGCACGGACAGGCGCAAGATCGTCTGGGGATTGATGGCGCTGCTCGTGCTGTCGGGCGTCCTGTCGGCGTATGCGTCGACGATTGCGGTCCTGCTGCTCGCGCGCGGCCTGCTGGGCTTCGCCCTGGGCGCCTTCTGGGCGATGATGGCGGCCCTGGCCCTGCGCCTGGTCCCCGCCGACAAGGTGCCGCGGGCGATCTCGATCATCATCATGGGGGTGTCGCTGGCGACGGTGTTCGCGGCGCCGCTGGGGGCTTTCCTGGGAGAGCGCTGGGGATGGCGCGCCACCTACCTTGCGGCGTCCGGCATCGGCGCGCTGGCGCTCGGGGTCCAGATGCTGGCGCTGCCGGCCTTGCCGGCCGTCGCGGCGCCGGGCCTGGCGTCGTTCAGGGTGGCGCTGTCGCGTCGTTCGGTGGCGCTCGGCCTTGGGACGGCGCTGCTCGTGATCTCGGGGCATTTCGCCGGGTTCGCCTTCATTCGGCCGTTTCTCGAAGAAGTCCCGCGCCTCGACGTCCCGACCATCTCGCTGGCGCTGCTGGTGTTTGGGCTCGGAGGCTTTATCGGGAACTTCATCGGCGGGGCGATCGCCGCGCGCAGTCCGGCGCTGGCGGTGGCCAGTGCCTCGTTCGTGATCGGTGCGGTCGCTCTCGCGCTTGGCCTGTTCGGAGAAAGCGCCGGCGTCGCGCTGCTGGCGACGGCGCTGTGGGGTGGCGCGTTCGGCGCCTTCCCGGTGTCGATATCGATCTGGAATGCACGTTCGGCGCCCGACCATGCCGAGAGCGCCGGTGCGCTGCTGTCGTCCGTATTCCAGGTCGCCATCGCCGCCGGGGCGGTGCTCGGGGGATTGGTCATCGACCGGTTCGGCCCCGCCGCGGTATTTGCCTATGTGGCGTTCGCCGCGCTGGCCGGGGCAATCGCGATGTTCATCCCAGGCCGCGCCGAGGAACGGCGAACCGGGGCCGCGTGAACACCGCGGCCTCAGGCCGTTGCGATACCGTACTTGCGGCGCGCGGCCTGGTACTCGTCGGTCAAGGCCACCAGGCGCGGATGCTGCGCATCCTGCGCCCGAATCCCCTCCAGCAGCTGGGCCGCGGTGTCGCCCAACGGATGGTCCCACCCCAGCTCGTTCACCTGGCGCAGGATGCCGCCGGCGGTGGCCACCATCACCTGCAGGTTGTTGGGCGCGATGTGCAGCGCCTCGAGCAGGGTCTGCACCGCGCCGCGCACGTCGCCCATATTGCGCTTCTCGTCGGCGACGCCGAGCAGGATCTGCGCCTGCGCTCGCAATTGCTGGCCCATGCCCTCGACCATGTCGGTGCGGCCGGCGTTGACGAACACGTGCATCGCCTGGTCGACCGAGACGTCGCTGTTGGTCTCGTTCATCACCGTCAGCATGACGTTCGACGCCTGCTCGTCGAGCTGGTGATCCAGGCACGCCTTGGCCAGGTCCATGCGCAGGCCGGGCGAGGTGGCGCCGCCGGCGCGCACCGCCGTCACCGCCGCCTGCAGTTCGGCCACCGCCGCGCCGGCGTTGCCGCTCTTGTCGAGCACGAGCGAGTTGGCATAGGCGCGGCAGGCGTCCGCCGCCGGGTTGCCGCGCATCGAGCGTTCCAGGTCGCGCACCACGCCGGTGGCGCCGAGCAGGTCGTTGCGCGTCACCAGCGCCTTGACCAGGTTGACGTGGTCCTCGGGATTGCGGAACTCGGAATAGCGCGCCTTGGTCACCACTTGGCGGAAGGATTTTTCGGCGCCGTCGACGTCGCCCGCCGCGAGCGCCACTTCGCCCAGTTTGCGCAGGCGCCGCACCACGTGCGGCGAGATCGCCACCGCGTCTTCGAGCACCTTCTTGGCCAGCTCAGGCTCGTTGCTGGCCTCCAGGCAGCGCGCCAGCAGGTCGTAGCCGGCCATCAGGCGTGGATTGGCGACCAGCAGTTCTTCGAGGATGGTGCGGGCGTCGTCGACCTGGTCGAGGGCGAACAGCGCGCGCGCCATGCCCAGCGCGGCCCAGCCGAGAGGGCGCTCCGTCAACACCTCGCGGTAGACCGCGGCGGCCTCGTGGTGCTCGTTCAGGCTGGTGTGCAGTTCGGCGCGGATGCGCGCGAAGTCGGCGGCGTAGCGCGGTTGGGCGCCGGCGCCGTCGCGGCAGGCGGCGATCGCCTCGCGCAGCTTGCCCTGGGCCGCCAGTTGCCAGGCCGGGAGCAGGGCGGCGCGGCGCTCCAGCGCGCGCTTGATGCGCCCGCTGAGCATCTCCACCGTGAAGGGCTTGAGGACGTAGTCGGTCGGCGTCAGCTCGGCCGCGCTGACCACCTTGTCGTAGACGCCCTCGGAGGTGAGCATGATGAAGATCGTCGAGGCCGAGATCAGGCGGTGGTGGCGCAGGTCTTCCAGCAGCTGCTGGCCGTCTTGCCCTTCGCCGCTGCCGCCGGCCAGGTCGTACTCGCACAGGATGACGTCGTAGGCGCGCCGCTGCAGCTGGCGGATGGCCGTGTTGGCGTTGATCGCGTACTCGACCTTGCCGATGCCGGCCAGGTTCAGCATGTTCTGCAGGCTGGTGCGCATTCCCGGGTTCGGGTCGACCACCAGCACCGCCAGGTTTCCATTCTCTTGCATCGTCGCTCTCGTCCAGGTCATCCGGCGCCACGCAAAAGGGGCGCGTTTAAATATTGTCTACCGTAAAGATACCGGCAAGTTTCAATCCGATCAAGGAAACTGGAGTAGCATATTGTCAGTCGGCCGAGGGCCCGACCATAGTGCAACACTGTATAATAGCGGGCTATCTTCCACCCTAGCAGCCACGCTGCATCAACGACTGTCCAAGCCATGTTGATTCTGCCGGGTTCCAATGCCCTGTCCGCCTTCCGTAGCCAACGCCTCCTGAGCCAACTGCAAGCCGTCGCCCCGTCGATTGCCGCCGTCCAGGGACGCTTCTACCACTTCATCGACACCAGCGCGCCGCTCTCCACCGACGATACGCAACGTCTATCGGCCATGCTCACCTATGGCGAGCCGGCGCTGGAAACGCTGTACGAGGGCGTGACCGAGGAGTTCTTCGTCATTCCGCGCCTGGGGACGATTTCGCCCTGGGCCTCGAAGGCGACCGACATCGCCCACAACTGCGGCATGGGCCACGTGCACCGCATCGAGCGCGGCGTCGGCTACACCGTCGTGCTCAAGAGCGGCATCCTGGGCAGCAGCATCGGCGCCGCCAAGAAGCTCACGAGCGAGGAACTGGAAGCCGTCAGCGCGCTGCTGCACGACCGCATGACCGAATCGGTGCTGCGCAGCGCCGACGACGCCCAGCACCTGTTCAACGAACTCGAAGGCAAGCAGCTGGAGAGCATCGACGTGCTGGGCGCGGGCCGCGACGCGCTGGTGCGCGCCAATACGGAGCTCGGCCTGGCGATGTCGGAAGACGAAGTCGACTACCTGCACGAGGCTTTTACCCGCGCCCAGCGCAACCCGACCGACGTCGAACTGATGATGTTCGCCCAGGCGAACAGCGAGCACTGCCGCCACAAGATCTTCAACGCCGATTGGATCATCGACGGCGTCAAGCAGGATAAATCGCTGTTCGGCATGATCAAGAACACGCACCAGCTGAACCCGCGCGGCACCGTGGTCGCCTACAGCGACAACTCGTCGATCATCGAAGGCGCCACCGTCACCCGCTTCTTCCCGCGCGACGGCCAGGAATACGGTGCGTCGACCGAGCTGGTGCACACCCTGATGAAGGTCGAGACGCACAACCACCCGACCGCGATCTCTCCATTCCCGGGCGCCTCGACCGGCGCCGGCGGCGAGATCCGCGACGAGGGTGCGACCGGCCGCGGCGCCAAGCCGAAGGCGGGCCTGACCGGCTTCACGGTGTCGAACCTGCTGCTGCCGGATGCGCAGCGTCCGTGGGAAAACGCGTCGGACGTCACCAAGGGCGAGCGCAGCGATAGTGTCTACGGCAAACCGGAGCGCATCGCCTCGCCGCTGCAGATCATGATCGACGGCCCGATCGGCGGCGCCGCTTTCAGCAATGAATTCGGCCGTCCGGTCCTGGGCGGCTACTTCCGCGCCTACGAGCAGAACGTGGGCGCCGCGAATGCGGTCTACGGCTACCACAAGCCGATCATGATCGCCGGCGGGATCGGCAATATCTCGGCCAAGCATACCCACAAGGATGAAATCCCGGTCGGCAGCCTGCTGATCCAGCTGGGCGGCCCGGGCATGCGCATCGGCATGGGCGGCAGCGCCGCCTCGTCGATGGCGACCGGCACCAATACCGCCGACCTGGACTTCGACTCGGTCCAGCGCGGCAACCCGGAAATGGAACGCCGTGCCCAGGAAGTCATCAACGGCTGCTGGCAGCTGGGCGAAGACAATCCGATCATCTCGATCCATGACGTCGGCGCTGGCGGCCTGTCGAACGCCTTCCCGGAAATCGTCAACGACGCCAAGCGCGGCGCGATCTTCGAGCTGCGCAAGGTGCCGCTGGAAGAGAGCGGTTTGGCGCCAAAGGAAATTTGGTCTAACGAGTCGCAAGAGCGATATGTGTTGGCGATTTCGCCGGATAACCTTGCAAAATTTGCATCGCTGTGCGAGCGCGAGCGCTGCCCGTTCGCCGTGGTCGGCACCGCCACCGAAGAGCGCCAGTTGAAACTGATCGACGACCAGGAAGGCAACTCGCCGGTCGACATGCCGATGGACGTCCTGCTCGGCAAGCCGCCGAAGATGCTGCGCGACGTCGAACATGTCCAGCACGCCTTCCCGCCGGTGGACCTGACCGGCATCGAGCTGCCGGAAGCCGCGCGCCGCGTGCTGCTGAACCCAGCCGTGGCCGATAAATCCTTCCTGATCACCATCGGCGACCGCACCGTCGGCGCCACCAGCGTGCGCGACCAGATGGTCGGCCCATGGCAGGTGCCGGTCGCCGACTGCGCCGTCACCGCGATGGCCTTCGAAGGCTTCGTGGGCGAGGCGATGGCGATGGGCGAGCGCACCCCGCTGGCGGTGATCGACGCCGCCGCATCGGGCCGCATGGCCGTGGGCGAGGCGATCACCAATATCGCGGCCGCCGCGATCGACGACATCTCGGACATCAAGCTGTCGGCCAACTGGATGGCGGCCTGCGGCCAGCCGGGCCAGGACGCGGCGCTGTTCGACACCGTCAAGGCGGTCGGCATGGAACTGTGCCCGGCGCTGGGCGTGTCGATCCCGGTCGGTAAAGATTCGCTGTCGATGCGCACCACCTGGAATGACGAGGGCAAGAACAAGGCCGTGATCTCTCCGGTGTCGCTGATCGTGTCCTCGTTCGCGCCGGTTACCGACGTGCGCCGTTCGCTGACCCCGCAACTGCGCACGGACAGCGGCGACACCGCCCTGATCCTGGTCGACCTGGGTCGCGGCAAGAACCGCCTGGGCGCTTCGATCCTGGCGCAAGTGACGCAGCAGCTGGGCGACTCGGTGCCGGACGTCGATTCGCCGCAAGACCTGAAAGCCTTCTTCGTCGCGATCCAGCAGCTGAACAAGGATGGCAAGCTGCTCGCTTACCACGACCGCTCGGACGGCGGCCTGTTCGCGACGCTGACCGAGATGGCCTTCGCCGGCCGCACCGGCGTGTCGGTCAACCTCGACATCCTGACCATGGAAGGCGAGCACGCATCCGACTGGGGCGACGCCAAGAACTGGGCCGGCCAGGTGGCCGAGCGCCGCAACGAGATGACCCTGCGCGCGCTGTTCAGCGAGGAGCTGGGCGCCGTGATCCAGGTGCGCGCGGACGACAAGAGCTTTGTCATGAACGTGCTGCGGGACCAGGGCCTGGGCGCCTGCAGCCACATCATCGGCAAGCTGAACGACCGCGGCGCGATCGAGTTTACGCGCGATGCGAAAGTGATCTACAACGAATCGCGCAGCAGCCTGCACCGCCTGTGGAGCGAGACCAGCTGGCGCATCGCGCGCCTGCGCGACAACCCGGCTTGCGCCGATTCGGAATACGACCGCCTGCTAGATGAAACCGATCCAGGCATGCAGCCGAAGATCACCTTCGACCTGGCGGACAACGTCGCCGCACCGTTCATCGCGACGGGCGTGCGTCCGCGCGTGGCGATCCTGCGCGAGCAGGGCGTCAACTCGCATATTGAGACCGCGTGGGTGATGCACCAGGCTGGCTTCGCCGCGGTCGACGTCCACATGAGCGACCTGATCGCCGGTCGCGCCAAGCTGGACGACTTCCACGGCATCATCGCCGTCGGCGGTTTCTCGTACGGCGACGTGCTGGGCGCGGGCGAGGGCTGGGCCAAGACCATCCTGTTCAACCCGCAGCTGTCCGAGCAGTTCGCCAAGTTCTTCCAGCGCCAGGACACCTTCGGCCTGGGCGTCTGCAACGGCTGCCAGATGATGAGCAACTTGAAATCGATCATCCCGGGCGCGCATGCGTGGCCGAAGTTCACCCGCAACAAGTCGGAGCAGTTCGAAGCGCGCTTCGGCATGGTCGAGGTGCTGGATTCGCCGTCGATCTTCTTCGCGGGCATGGCCGGCACCCAGGCGCCGATTGCCATCGCCCACGGCGAAGGCTTCGCCGACTTCTCGCTGACCGGCGATTTCGACGCCGCCCACAAGGCGATGCGTTTCGTGAACAACCGCGGCGAAGCGACCGAGACCTATCCATTCAACCCGAATGGTTCGCCGGGCGGCCTGACCTCGGTCACCACCGACGATGGCCGCTTCACGGTGCTGATGCCGCACGCCGAGCGCGTGTTCCGTGCCGCGACTCACTCGTGGGCGCCGGAATCGTGGGGTGACGAGTCGCCGTGGATGCGCATGTTCCGCAATGCGCGCAAGTGGGTTGGCTGATATTTACCTTAGCCTAATAAGTGCCTCGCGAGAGGCACTTATTTTTTCAGGGCTCCATAAGAACGGCTTATATAAGGTCTGTGTTGCTGCTAAAACTTGAATGAAAAAATCTTTGGTTCTCGCCGCATTAGTTGCAGTTTTGATCATCTCCATCGCTGTAACGTTGCATATGGCAACATTTGGGACGTCTCTGTCCATAAACCGTGAGCATTGGGGCCAGTTTGGAGATTACTTTGGCGGTTTGCTAAACCCTATTTTCGCATTCGCAGCGTTTATGTCCGCACTGTGGTCGATTAACGTGCAACGACTGGAAGTACGCGAGATGGCGGTCCAGCTAACAAATCAAACGGCGGTTGCGAAATTGGAGTTGGAGGAGCTTGTCAGTGATCGTCGTAGTCAGGAATTTCTTCTTGTTGTCCGCGATATCGATGTACGTCTAGCGGCGCTACGTGGACGGACTGTTTCAGTTGCTGGGGCCTTGCCAGTGCTAAACATAGATCACATGGCTTCTGAGGCTGAGCGGGTTTCTGTCTTCGGTGGATTTTCTCCGGTATTGGACGAATTTGTACGCTTAGCGAGTGAGAGAGGGTCGGTTATCGAGTCAGATATCCGAGAGATACAGTACTTGTTGGAAAAGTTACGGCAGTTTTTAGAGCAGTACGCAAGCTTACAGTCGAGAAGCTATGCGCCAGTATTGATATACTACGTCGACAAGGCAAGCAGGCTGCTCTATCTGATGGAGCGAATAGGAGGTATTCATGCAGACACACGAAAGTACTTCGCTGATGTCAGTCACGTCATTAATCGGAATCGATAAAAATAAAAATAAGGGTGATCTGCTTGTGGATAGGTCGGGTTTTTTTGAATGTACTGATCACTAAATCGAAGGTCAAATAAAGAGTGATGGGTCAGATCAAGGGTCAGATCTGACATTCGGGCATGGTCTTGAAAATGTCCATTCTAAGCGATTCCAATATTCAGAAATCTGGTCCGGCACCTTTTACTTAAGCCGAGGTTGAATCCGGGTGTCGGAGCTTACTCTCGCTATGGAGGTGATATGCGAATGTCAGGCCGGATCCTCGCTACACAACCTTCACTATTTTCCTATATGGTTTGCTTGGAGATCGTTATTGGCACGAGTATGGATTCTAAGTGCCAGGCTTATAATTGTATATGCATGGGCAGATTGTCCCGCGCTGCTCCAACGCCAATCCATCGATTTCAGTCCACTGCTCACAATACAAAAACGCACTAGAAATCCCGGCAGTCAGCACCGCCAAGCATGTGAAGATCGTTCCTTCCCATTTATGCGATTCAGACTGGGCAAGCTTCGGGGCTGCAGCGGCAAGCCAAAAAACAGCACAGAGGGACGTGAATAAGAATAAGAGGTGAACTGCTGGAGCAATGGCAAGTGTTATCGAGGTCTCAACAGCAATACCTCCGTATAGGCCCGCCCCGACACCGGCGGCGGTAGCGCTCGTGATAAAGCCGATTCCTGCCACCCACTCACCAAGGGTATGCAGAGGCGAGTGGACCATCCGGGTCTTACGGAAGATAAAAGCGATTGATAGAATTATAATTCCAATATAAAAGCACACTTTTAATAGTGTAATCGCCAGTTGTCCGTTGATGATCGAGATCATGATTTTTGAGATCGTACCGCCAGATAGTGCGCCTGCAAGACCGCAAAGCATGGTTATGATAAATGGCAATGCCGCAATTTTTAGGAATTGATTTGAGATTTCTCGGAAGCTTTTTTCGGCGATTTTCATTTGCAATAAGTGCCTAGTGTGGGGAGAGCGATCGTACACCTTGGATTCACTAACAATCTCACCTATTGTCACATGTTTGAAATTAATCTGGAGAGATGAAAAAGGAATCTCCTCACCAGCGAACATGGGGCTCGCGCAGGATTGAGGAGCAGGTCTGACGTTCAGACACGGCCTTGAGAATTGCCTTCCTGATCTATTCCGAGATTGAGAATTCTGGTCAGATGCTTTCTACTCCAGATGAGGTTGAGTCCGAATGTCAGACGCGCCCCTTGCTATGTGACCCTCGCTAAATGTAACTCTCGCTATGCTCGGCCACTAAGGCGTGATATTAGGCAGTGCGTTTCAAGACATACTCGACATCCGAACCGTCTCCTTCGATACGTTCCCAGCCCACACGGGCATAGAAGCCATCGGCCCTGGTGCCGGCGCCCGTACTTAGCTTGAGCTCGTCGAAGCCGAGCGAGAACAGCCAATCGGTCGCCAGCACAAGTAAGCTCTTCGCCAGGCCCCGGCCTTCGTGGCAAGGCTCGACGAACAAGGCCCAGATCGATCCATCGGTGCGGTTTGCGTAGCTGAACGCCACCGTCACACCATCGATCTGCGCCACCCAGCCGTGCCCGTCCCGTTCCAGGAAATCCTCGTACATCTGTCGCGTGATGCGACTCGGATCGCGCAGGCGGTTCTCATTGACGGCCAGTCTTATGCGCGACATGGCCGGTATGTCGTCAACCGTCGCCTGCCTGAAGATCGCGCCTGTCATGGCCATATTTTGTGCAGCTTGCCTTGTGCGGCGTTTTCGAGCATGGTGCGCGCGCGTGGGTCGATCCGTGCCGCAGGCACATGCCGGAGCACGTGGGCGGCGAATTCCGGAAGACCCATCTGCATTCCTGTCACCCGCACCATGATGCCCGATTCAAGCTCGAGCCGGTACCAGTTCATGCGCCTGTTAAAGGCGACACGCCGGACCTCGCCCCAGCGAAGATCCCCCCGCTTGCCCAGCGTGCGGCCATACGCCATTCCCTGGTCGTCGACCACGTGACGCGCCAGGTAATAGTCGCCGATGAGATACAGGGAGAGCAACGTCATCGTAGCGCCGACCACGAACGGAATCGGACCACCAGTTTCGGTGTACGAACCGAACAGCATCCCGATGGACATCGCGAGGCAGACGATGCCGACGATCAGAAGTGGCGTCGGCTGCCTCAGATTGCGGGCCTCGCTCGCAGGCCGCTCGCGCAGGCGGCTGCGGGCGAACCAGCGCATCATGAACGTCATGGCGACAATCCAGAACACGACCTGGAACAGAATGCCGAAGTAGTCAAAATCCATTGAGTTAAGTGCCAAGGAAAACCGCAACGATAGCAGATAGGTCCAGGCACGAAATGCACGGATATTCACAGCGGGCAGGGCGGCGGCAAGGTAACGCGCTCGCAAGGCGTGCGACCATAAAAAAAGCGCCCCCTCAGGAGCGCTCTTCGATGCCGTCAACCGGCGATTACTGCACCTTGGCCTTCTTGACCAGGCTTTCGCGGTACGCTGCCAGCTGACGCTGCTGCAGGCCTTCCGCGACTTGCTGCTTGACTTCGTCCAGTGCCGGGATCTTGGTCGCGCGCACGTCTTCCAGCTTGATGACGTGGAAGCCGAACTGCGATTTCACCGGGGTCTCGGTGATGGCGCCTTTTTGCAGGGCTACCATGGCTTTCGAGAACTCAGGCACGTAGGTGGCCGGGCTTGCCCAGCCCAGGTCGCCGCCGTTCTGGGCGCTGCCGTCTTTCGACTGCTTGGCCAGCTCTTCGAACTTGGCGCCGCCTTTCAGCTTGGCGATGATGTCCTTGGCGGTGGCTTCGGAATCGACCAGGATGTGGCGGGCGTGGTATTCCTTGTCGCCGATCATGGCTTTCTGCTTGTCGTACTCGGCCTTGATCTCGGCATCCTTGACCGGGTTCTTCTTGACGTAGTCGGCCAGCATCGCATTGATGATGATGCTCTGGCGGGCATTGTCGATGGCCGATTTGACGTCGGCACGGTTGCCGATGTTCTGCTTGTCGGCTTCCTGGATCAACACTTCACGGCTGATCAGGTCTTTCTTGATCGCTTCGCGCAGCTCAGGCGAGTCGGTGGCGCGGCCCTGGGCGACGACTTGCTTGACCAGCTGGTCGACCCTCGCTTGCGGGATCGCCTTGCCATTGACGGTTGCAGCGTTTTGCGCGAGTGCAGGCAGGGCAACCAATGCGGTCATGGCTAACAACAGGCGGGCTGGCTTCAAAATCATTGTTGAGATCCTATATAAACACGATAAGTATCGCCGCAGGCGACGAAAGCCGGCGCAAACTCAGCGCCGGCGACAGTACATATTACTGCACCTTTGCCTTTTTGACCATTTGCTCCTGATAGTCACGCAGCTTCTCTTGCGACAGGGAGTCGGCGATCTGCGGCTTGACTTCTTCGAGCGACGGCAGCTTGACCGCACGGGTGTCGTCCAGCTTGATCACGTGGAAACCGGCGTTGGTCTTGACCGGCACGTCGGTGATCGCGCCTTTCTGCAGCTTGGTGAAGCCGGCCGAGAATTCCGGCGGCAGGGCGTTCGGGGTGACCCAATCCAGGTCGCCGCCGTTGTTGGCGGTGCCGGTGTCCTTCGAGGTCTTGGCCAGATCTTCGAACTTGGCGCCGCCTTTCAGCTTGCCGATGGCAGCCTTGGCTTCGTCCTCGGTCGTGAACAGGATGTGACGCACATGGTATTCCTTGTCGCCGGTCTGCGCCTTGAACTTGTCGTACTCGGCCTTGATCTGGGCGTCGCTCACCGGATTCTTGGTGATGTACTCGCGGGCCAGGGCGTTGACGACGATCGACTGGCGGGCATTGTCCAGCGCTTCGCGCACTTCGGGCTTCTTGTCGTAGCCTTGCTTGACGGCTTCCTGCATCAGCACTTCGCGGGCGATCAGGTCATTCTTGACGGCTTCGCGCAGTTCTGGCGAATCCTGGCCCTGGCCCTGGGCCACGACCTGCTTGACGACGGCTTCTGCGCGCGACGAAGGGATCGCCTTGCCGTTCACCACTGCGAGGTTCTGGGCGAATGCGGGAGCCGATGCAACGGCGACAAGGGCTAACAGCAGGCGAGCTGGCTTAAAGGTCATGTGTGTTCCTGTAGCGGGGATAGTTGCTGGACGAGATTAGATTAGTTCTTGTGACTAGCAGTGTAAATTGTCGGGCACATTACTTAAAACTGCCTGAAGCCGACGCTCAGGACAGCTCGGAAGGCGCGGTCGCCTGGATGGCGAGCGCGTGGATTTCCGCCTTGTTGATCATATCGTGAACGGCATCATACACAAGACGATGGCGCATGACCAGCTTGAGGCCTTCGAAGCGCGATGACACGATTTTGACCGTGTAGTGGCTGCCCCCGGTGTTGCCCGCATGGCCGGCATGCAGGTGCGAGTCGTCGATGATCTCGAGCGACGCCGGGGCCAGCTCGGCCTCGAGGATGGCGCGCAGGCGTGATTCGCGGTCTATGGTGGTCATGCTTCTTCCTCCTTGATGTATTTTGAAAGCATCATCATCTGGATCACGATGAACCCGAACATGATGCCGGTAAAGCCGAACAGCTTGAAGCTGACCCAGGCGCTGGTATCGTTACGGAAGACCACGAAGGCCATCAACAAGTTCAACAGGCCCATGCCGGCGAAGAACAGGATCCAGCTGTAGCCGAGCCGGCTCCACACCAGATCGGGTAGCTTAATATTGGCCTCCATCACGGAGCGCATCAGGTTCTTCTTGTAGAACACCTGCGCCACCAGCAGGGCGACGGCGAAGGCCCAGTACAGGATGGTCGGCTTCCATTTGATAAACAGGTCGTCATGGAAATAGATCGTGGCGCCGCCGGCAACCAGGATCACGGCCATCGACAGCCATAGCATATTGTCGACCTTGCGTCCTCGCACCAGCAGGTAGCCCACCTGCAGCGCGGTGGCGACGATCGCGACCGCGGTGGCCAGCAGGATCGCCGATTGCGCCGGCGGCACCGCGCCGCCTGCGATCAGTCCACCAAGGTACTCGACGGCCATGCGGTGCGCCCACTCCTGGTTGCTGTCGCCGTATTTGTAGACGCCGAAGAACAGGAGGACCGGGAACAGGTCGAACAGAAATTTCTTCACTGCGTCACCTTCAGATCGGTTCGAACCGCATCGAGGCGGAATTGATGCAATAGCGCAGGCCGGTCGGCGGCGGGCCGTCCGGGAACACGTGGCCCAGGTGGGCGTCGCATACGCCGCAAATGACTTCTGTGCGCACCATGCCGTGGCTGCGGTCGACCTTCTCGATCACGTTCGCCGGGTCGAGGGCCTTGAAGTAGCTGGGCCAGCCGCAGCCCGAGTCGAACTTGGTGTCCGATTCGAACAGCGGGGTGTCGCAGCACACGCAGTGATAGATGCCGTGTTCGTGGTGGTCCCAGTACTTGCCGGTAAAGGCGCGCTCGGTGGCGGCGTGGCGGGTCACCTGGTATTCCATCGGGTCGAGCTGGGCGCGCCACTCGGCGTCGGTCTTGGTCACTTTATCGGTCATGATTCTCTTTCGTTGTGTGAGAGGCTGGGCCCGGATGCGGCCCAAGCGAGGCTCAGGACGAGCAGCTCACCTCGAGGTGGGCTGCCCAGTCAGGCGGCAGGGCCGCATAGGATTCGTTGTCGGGCTGGTCGTCGAACGGGCGTTCCAGCACGGCCAGCAGCTTGTGCACGCCACTGAAGTCGCCGTTCTGCGCCTGTTCGATGGCGATCTGCGCCAGATAGTTGCGCAGGATGTATTTCGGATTGACCCCGTGCATGGCCTCGCGCCTGGCCGCGTCGCTGCTCCCTTCCTGGCGCAGGCGGGCGCGGTATTCACCCGTCCAGGCGTCGCAGGCGGCGCGGTCGATGAGGAGGTCGCGCAATGGTTCATCCAGAGCGGGCTCCTCGACGCGCAGCTCGCCCAGGCGGCGGAAGAACAGCGTGAAGTCGGCATGGTTGTCCTGCAGCAGCGTGAACATATTGTCGAACAGGGCCGCGTCGCCGTCGCGCGTTTCCTTAAGGCCGAGCTTGGCGTGCAGCAGGGTGTCGAGCTGGCGGCCGAACTCGGGACGGTAGAGGTCGAGCGCTTCCTCTGCCGCCTCGGGCTCGCCGATCAGCGGCAGCAGGGCGTTGGCCAGCGCATAGCAGTTCCAGTGGCCGACCGGCACCTGGTTGGCATAGGAATAGCGGCCGCCCTGGTCCGTATGGTTGCAGATGTGCTTGGCATCAAAGGCTTCCATGAAGCCGAACGGGCCGTAGTCCAGGGTCAGGCCCAGGATCGACATATTGTCGGTGTTCATCACGCCATGCATGAAGCCGACCGCCTGCCAGTGCGCGATCATGCGCGCGGTGCGGCGGGTGACTTCGGCCAGCAATTCCTTGTATGGGTTGGCGGCGTCCTGGAATTCCGGGTAGAACTGGCGGATGACGTAGTCGGCGAGCGTCTTCAGCTCGGCCTCCTTCCCGCGCGACGCCCAGTGCTCGAAGGAGCCGAAGCGCACGAAAGTGGGCGCCATGCGCGTCACGACGGCGGTGCTTTCCATCGTCTCGCGCGCCACCTGCTGTGGCGAGCCGGTCACCATCAGTGCGCGCGTGGTCGGGATGCCGAGGGCGGCCATGGCTTCGGAACACAGGAATTCGCGGATCGACGAGCGCAGCACGGCGCGGCCGTCGCCCATGCGCGAATACGGCGTGCGCCCGGCGCCTTTCAGTTGCAGCTCCATCGGACCGCCCGGTGTGGCGAGGTCGCCCAGCGTGATCGCGCGGCCGTCGCCGAGTTGCCCCGCCCAGACGCCGAACTGGTGGCCGGAATACACGGCGGACAGGGGCTGCGATCGCGCCGCGACCTTATTGCCGGTAAAGACGTCGACAAAATCAGGGCGAGCAAGATCGGCCGCATCCAGCCCGATCAGGGCAGCGGCAGGACTGCTTGCCGCCACGAAATGGGGCGATGGCAGCGGCGTCGGCATGAGGCGCGTGTAGAACGCCGGTGGCAATTCGGCAAACGAATTGTTCAGTGGAAGTTCGTCGGCAGTGATGGCAGTATCCGTGGCAAAGTGGTCAAGATTGGCGGGATTTTACCGCACCAGGCCGATTCTATTCGCGCACCCGTGCGGTGTGGGCCGGCGTTACATCCGGTAACCGCTCATTGCCGATCTGGCTCAAGGAGTTGATGCGGTGCATCATCGAATCCGGTTGACGGGCGCAGGCTTCGGGTTAGACACTTTTTGTGTTGCCAGACTATTCATGGAGACCCGATGCACGCGTACCCGATGAGTCCTTTGCAAGGCCAGATGATGGATCAACCGCTGCTGGTCTCGGGCATTCTCGAGTTCGCGGCGCGCCATTACGGCGATACCGAGATCGTTTCGCGCCGCGTGGAGGGCGATTTGCACCGCTACACCTACCGCGATTGCGCGCGCCGCGCGCGTCAGCTGGCCAACGCCCTTGGCGCCCTGGGCATCGGGATGGGCGAGCGCATCGCAACCCTGGCCTGGAACGGCTACCGCCACCTGGAGCTGTACTATGGCGTGTCGGGCTCGGGCGCAGTGCTGCATACGATCAATCCGCGCCTGCATCCTGACCAGGTCGCCTACATCGTCAACCACGCCGACGATCGCGTGCTGTTCTTCGATTTGACCTTCCTGCCGGCGATCGAGGCGATGGCGCGCCAGTGCAAGACCGTCAAGGCTTATGTCGCCCTGTGCGGGCGTGAGCATATGCCGCAGGCGGGGGCGATTCCCGGCCTGCTGTGCTATTAAGAACTGATAGAACAAGCATCCAGCGATTACGACTGGCCGCAGTTCGACGAGCGTTCGTCGGCGGCCCTGTGCTATACCTCGGGCACGACCGGCAACCCGAAGGGCGCCCTGTACTCGCACCGCTCCACAGTGCTGCACGCCTATGCCTCTGCGCTGCCGAACGCGCTCGGTATCGCGAGCGCCGACGTGGTGCTGCCGGTGGTGCCAATGTTCCACGTCAACGCCTGGGGTTTGCCGTATTCGGCGCCGCTGGTGGGGGCGAAGCTGGTATTCCCGGGGCCTGCGCTGGACGGCAAGTCGCTGTACGCGCTGTTCGAGGCCGAAGGCGTGACGTTTTCGGCCGGCGTGCCGACGGTCTGGCTGGGGCTGATCAACCACGTGCTGGCCAACGACCTGCGCTTCTCGACCTTCCGCCGCACCGTGATCGGTGGTTCGGCCTGCCCGTCGGCGATGATGGACACCCTCATCGACCGCCTGGGTGTGCAGGTGGTGCACGCCTGGGGCATGACGGAAATGTCGCCGCTCGGCACCGCCTGCACCCTGCAGGCCAAACATACTGCATTACCGCAGGAGGCGCAGCGCTCCGTGCTGAGGAAGCAGGGCCACGCGATCTGTGGCGTCGACATGAAGATCGTCGACGACGACGGCGTCGAATTACCATGGGACGGCGCAACCTTTGGCCATTTGCTGGTCAAGGGGCCGTGGGTGGTGTCCGGGTATTTCCGGGGCGAGGGTGGCGACGTGCTGGAGGACGGCTGGTTCCCGACCGGCGACGTGGCCACGATCGACGCCGATGGCTACCTGGCGATCACCGACCGCAGCAAGGACGTCATCAAGTCGGGCGGCGAGTGGATCGGCACGATCGACCTGGAGAACGTCGCGATGTCGCACCCGGGGGTGTTGCAGGCGGCCTGCATCGGCGTACAGCATCCGAAGTGGGCCGAGCGGCCCTTGCTGGTGGTGGTACGCCGGCCCGGCATGGAAGTCTCGCGTGAAGATCTGCTGGACTGGTTCGCCGGCAAGGTTGCTAAATGGTGGACGCCGGACGACGTAGTGTTCGCCGAGAGCTTGCCGGTGGGCGGCACCGGCAAGATCCAGAAGAACAAGCTGCGCGAAGCGTATGCAGAGCATCGCTTGCCGACCGCCTGAGCCGCCTCAGCCGGCTAGGGATCGACTGCGACGGTCTCGCTGCGGCGCCGCTCGGCATGATCGAGGTCCGCGATCGGCGCCAGCAGTCCGCGATCGAAGTCGTCGAGCGGCAGGCTTGCCTGCACCCGGTGCGGCCAGTCGGCATGGGTCAGCGCACCGCGGCCCAGCGACACGAGGTCCGCCGCCCCATCGGCCAGCATCGCGGTGGCGCGGGCCGGATCGTGCAGCGAGCCGTTCGCCATCACCGGCAAGCCTGCATGGCGCCGCGCCAGCGCTGCCAGGCTCGGGGCGCCGCCGAAAGCCGGTTGCCAGGCCTCGAATTCGGTGATGTGCAGATAGTCCAACGGCAGCTCACCCAGGGCGCCGAAGATCTCGGCGGCTTCGTGTTCGCCTCGCCATTTGTGCACGAAATCGTTCACCTTGCCCTGCGAGATGCGCAGCCCGAGTGTGAAATCGCTGCCCAGCGCCGCGCGTACGGCGTGCACGGTCTCGCGTATCAGGCGCAGGCGGGATCGCGCTGGTCCACCATAACCGTCCTGGCGCTCGTTCACGCCCTCGGTCAGGAACTGGTCGAGCAGATAACCGTTGGCGCCGTGGATCTCCACGCCGTCGAAGCCCGCCGCACGGGCGCGCCGCGCCGCGTTGGCGAATCCCTCGACCGCCTCCGCGATCTCGGCCTCGTTCATCGCGCCCGGTACCGGGTATTGGCCATCGCCCCGGTAGAACGCCATCTGCGTGCCTCTCGGCCGAACTGCCGACGGCGCACGGGTGTCGTCGCGGTAGCGATTACCCTGCGAAAGGGCGCCGGCGTGCATCAACTGGGCGACGATCGCGCCGCCGTGCAGGTGCACGGCGTCGACCACCGGCTGCCAGGCATCACGTTGGGCGTCGTCGGCCAGGCCCGGCTGGAACAGGTAGCCCTGCGACCAGGCCTCGTCGGTGTAGATGCCCTCGGTGGTGATCAGCCCGAAGCCGCCGGCGGCGAAGCTGCCGTAATAGTGCCTCATCTGGGCGGTGGCCAGTCCCTCGGCGCTGGCGCTGACCCGGGTCATCGGCGCCACCGCGATCCGGTTGCGCAGGCGCAGCGCGCCGAGTTCGAACGGCGTGAACAGCGTGCTGGTGCGATCGATGTCCATTTCAGCGGCCCTCGCTGTCGCGCACGGCGGCGATGGCTTCGATCTCGATCATCGCGGCCGGGTCGTACAGGGCTTTGATCTCAGCGATGGTGTCGGCCGGGTAGGGGGCCGTGAAGTACTTGCGACGCAGCGCCACCACGTCGTCGAAGTGGCCCATGTCGGTGACGAAGATGGTGACCTTCACGACGTCTTCCAGGCGCGAGCCGCCCGCCTCCAGGGCGCGGCGCAGGTTGGCGAAGGCTTGCTCGCCCTGAGCCCGGAAGCCGCCGTCGACGATCTTGCCGTCATCGGCGGCGCCGGCCTGGCCCGAAATGAACAGCAGGTTGCCGAACTTGATGCCCTGCGATAACAGGAAGGGCTCGTAGTTGTCGGGCTGGGTGACGATGCGTTCGAACATGGTGGTTTCCTTTCTCATGAAGAGTCGTTTGAGGCTGCTGCGAAAGGCAGCGGCACCTGCACAAGATAGAGAGCCGGGCCTGCGTTGACAAACTCGAAATCGTCAGGCATAAGATGAATTCATTTCATCCGTACGCCATGCGCCGCCTTCCACCGTTATCGTCCTTGCGCGCCTTCGAGGCTGCGGCCCGCCATGGCAGTTTCAAGCTGGCCGCCGGCGAGCTGGCCGTCACGCCGACGGCGATCAGTCACCAGATCCGCTTTCTCGAGGAGTACACCGGCTTGACGTTGTTCGAGCGTCAGGTACGCAAGGTGGTGTTGACCGAGGCCGGCAAGCAGCTGTATCCGGTCTTGCGCGACGGCTTCAACGCGTTCGAGCACACGCTGTCGCAGTTGACGGCCGCCGGCGCGCGGCGCGAAGTCACGATTTCGGCCACCAGCGCCTTTACCGCGAAATGGCTGGCGCCGCGCGTAGCGCGTTTCAACGAACGTCATCCCGGCATCGACCTTCAGTTGCACGCATCCGACGTCCCCGCCGACGTGGCCGGCGCCGCGGTCGATATCGCGATCCGGTATGGCCGAGGCCCCTATGCCGGCGTGACAGCCGAGCCGATGTTCTCGGACAGTTTCGCACCGGTGGCGAGTGCGCAATTGGATCCGCTAGCCATCGCCGACCTGGCCCGCGTGCCGCTGATCGGATTTCGCTGGCTGCACCCGGACCCGCTGAACCCGACCTGGGAACGCTGGTATGCCGCTGCCGGCCTGCCATGGGAGCGCCCGGCCGGCCAACTGCGCTTCTCGGATGAAGGGCATGCGATCCAGGCGACGTTGGCAGGCCAGGGCATTGCGCTGCTCAGTCTGGCGCTGGTGGCGGACGACCTGGCGGCCGGACGCCTGGTGCGGCCGTTCGGGCCGGAGATTCCAGGGCATACCTACCACCTCGTGACCGGCGACGGCCGTGCGCCCGACGCAGCGGTGCTGGCGGCGGTGGACTGGCTGCGCGCGGAGGTGCGCGCCTTCCTGGGCTGAAGCCGCGGTGCGCCACCCGGCCGTGAGGGAAGGTAGACTGGTGCAAATTTTGCAAACTTTCGTCGATAAGGAAAACGCATGCGCCTGCTCATCGCCCTCGTCCTCCCCTGGCTGACCTTCTTCACCATCGGCCGCCCGATCGCCGGCATCATCTGCCTGATCCTGCAAATCACGCTGATCGGCTGGCTGCCGGCAGCGATCTGGGCCGTCTACGCACTGAGCCAGTACAAGACCGACCAGAAGATCGAGCGCGCACGCCAGCAGCGCGAGTTCTGACCGGGGCGGGCCGTTGCCTGAATAGTACGTTCGTGCATTTTCTACGGTATAGTGGACGGCTCAGCCAGCACCACCTACAAGGAGAACCAGAGACATGAGCGCCGACTACCAGGTCCACGGCAGCGTTGCCGTCATCACCCTGAACAACCCGCCGGTCAACGGACTGGGGCTCGCGACCCGCAGCGCCGTCGTGCAGGGCGTGCAGGCGGCCGAAAGCGATCCGGCGGTGAAGGCGATCGTGCTCACCGGCGCCGGCAAGGCCTTCTCGGGCGGCGCCGACATCCGCGAATTCAATTCGCCGAAGGCGCTCACCGAGCCGACGCTGCATTCGCTGATCCGGGTGGTAGAGGGTTCCTCCAAGCCGGTCGTGGCGGCGATCCACAGCGTGGCCATGGGCGGCGGCCTGGAGCTGGCGCTGGGTTGCCACTACCGTGTGGCGCTGCCCGGCGCGCAGATCGCACTGCCTGAAGTGAAGCTGGGCCTGATCCCGGGCGCCGGCGGCACCCAGCGCCTGCCGCGACTGCTCGGCCTGGAAAAGGCCTTGGGCATGATTCTCGGCGGGATTCCGGTGCTGTCCGAAAAGCTGGCCGGCACGCCGCTGTTCGACGAGGTGTTCCAGGCGGGTACCGAGCTGCTGCCGGCCGCCATCGCCTACGCCGAGCGCATCGCCGACTTGCGTCCGCTGCCGAAGGTGCGCGACCGGGCAGTCGAGCATCCCGACGCCGCCGGCTTCCTGGCCTCCGCACGCGCCCAGGTCGACGCCGCCGCCGGCCCGTTCCCGGCCCCGCGCGCCTGTGTGGAAGCGGTGGCCGCTTCGGTGACGGCCGACTCGTTCGAGGACGGCCTGCGCTTCGAGCGCGAGCGCTTCATTCAGCTCACCACGACGAGCGAATCGAAGGCGCTGCGCCATGCCTTCTTCGCCGAGCGCTCGGCCGGCAAGGTGCCGGACGTGCCGGCCGACACGCTGCTCCGCCGCATCGCGACGGCGGCGGTCGTCGGCGCCGGCACCATGGGGCGCGGGATCGCCATGAACTTCGCCAACGCCGGCATTCCGGTGACCCTCCTCGAGACGAAGCAGGATGCCCTGGACGGGGGGCTGGCCGCGATACGCAAGATGTACGAAAGCAGCGTCAGCAAGGGCAAGCTGAAGGCCGAACAGCTCGAACAGCGTATGGCGCTGGTCAGCGGCACGCTGTCCTATCACGCCATCGGCCAGGCCGACATCGTGGTCGAGGCGGTGTTCGAGGACATCGGCGTCAAGGAGCTCGTGTTCCGTGAGCTGGACAAGGTGATGAAGCCGGGCGCGATCCTGGCCACCAATACCTCGACGCTCGACGTGAACCGGATCGCCGCATTCACGCGGCGCCCGCAGGATGTGATCGGCCTGCATTTCTTTAGCCCCGCCCACGTGATGAAGCTGCTCGAGATCGTGCGCGGCGCCCAGACCGGCAAGGACGTGCTGGCCACCGCGCTGGCGCTGTCGAAAAAGCTGAAAAAGACCGGCGTGGTGTCGGGTGTGTGCGACGGCTTCATCGGCAACCGCATGCTGGAGCAGTATCTGCGCCAGGCGTATTTCCTGCTGGAGGAAGGTGCGCTGCCGGAGCAGGTCGACCGTGCGATCGAGGCCTTCGGCTTCGCCATGGGGCCGTTCCGCATGAGTGACCTGGCCGGCAACGACATCGGCTGGCATATCCGCAAGCGCCGCGCCATCGAGTCGCCGGGCTTCACCTATTCGAAACTGCCTGACCAGCTGTGCGAACAGGGGCGTTTCGGCCAGAAGACGGGAGCCGGCTGGTACGACTACCGCGCGGGCGAACGCAAGGCAGTGCCGTCGGATGCAGTGAACGACATGGTCGTGCGTTATTCGGCCGACATCGGCGTGACGCGGCGCGCGGTTTCCGACGAGGAGATCGTCGAGCGCCTGGTGTATGCGCTGGTGAACGAAGGCGCCAAGATCGTGGAAGAGGGCATTGCGCTGCGCGCCTCCGACGTCGACATGGTGTATCTGAGCGGGTATGGCTTCCCGTTGCATCGGGGTGGGCCGATGCTTTATGCGGATAGCGTCGGCTTGCCGAAGGTGCTGGCGGCGGTCGAAGGGTTCGCCCTCGGGCGCCAGGGCGATGCGTGGCAGCCGGCGCCATTGCTGGCGCGCCTAGTATCACTAGAGCTAAATTTCAACGATTAGCTAATTAAATATTTCCACGGTCAAGCCTGCTACATGCACTATCTTGGGAGTAGGTTCAGTTTGCGTCGGTCTAGCTAAATTTGTTAACGCCTCCCGCCATGCGTGGTCCAGGCGCGCTGTGCGGTCAGACGCGCACAGCATGAGCCAGCATAAGCGAGACCACGAGATCCAAGCAGCCCGTGGGTCAAAAGCCTCCTTGCCACTGAACCGAGTCCAGCCACGGTTGAGCAAAAGATAGCGTACCTTCAGAGTAGGTATATCGATAGATATATTGTCGATTCCGACATGCTGGAGGATTTCTGCCGTCGCTTTTCTATTTACCCAGCTCTCTACTTTATCAAGCCAACTTGTTCCCTTCTCCACTAATTCGTTATGTTGTTTCTCACGTAGTTCGAAGTTTGCACTGTGGACAGCCAGCCATTTCAGTTGTATTAAATACAAACAGTTGGTTGCTTTCTCGTATATTACCGAATCGATATCTGTCAGCGGTCGATTTCTAGCCCCGTAAATCTTCACCCCCGGTTCACCGAATATATAGTTGTCATCGGAAAGACGTCTCTGCAGATCTTTCTGAAACGGTTCCTCCCGTTCTTTAGTAAGGCGACGCATCTGAAAGGCATAGACCTTTGCCAAACGCATGACTAGAAACATATACGGATTGCCGAGTCGACCATAGCGCGTGATGTAGACGTCTTCGCCAAGGCGCACCAGGCAAGGCAGAGCTCCATCTGGCCCATATTCTGCTGTAGCGTTATCGCTGCTAAGAATTATACATTCCGCAAGCTCCTGAAAATCTGGCAGATTCTCGGTTGCCCCGGTAACATCGAAACACTTGCGTAACTCTTCATGCGTAATTAGTGACGGTCTCATCATCAAAAAACCTTCCGGATAATACAGATTTTCAAGCTGGAGTCCGGCGTCTTCCAATTCGCTTTTGGCAAAGCCTAATGCGCATATGTTAATCATAATTTCTTTCCACTGCTTAAATTTGAGTGGGCCAACAAATGATTCATCTGCAAATGCCTCGGCCTCAGGATACTCGTTTAGGTAGAATTCGAGGTAACGACGGCCAAGCTTGGCGAATGCGTCAAGGTCAGTCTGGGAGCACGGAAAGCCGCGAGCGACGTGTGCTTGGTGCTCACTTCTGACCATTGCAGCGATTTTTTTCCTTATTTCATCTCGCTGATCATGCTCAGCATCTAACAGCGCATTACGGTCGGCGTGTTCCAACGATTCCTGATCTTGCACGAGGTGATGAATTTGAATGTGGTCAGACGCAATTGTTCGGCACCGAGTCAGTCCATATCGCTCAATGTCTACATATCTTTGTGCTTGGATTAAATCGCCCATTACCCCTAAATACGAGCGCACGAGCAAATGGTCAACTAACACGCATTTCTCAGTTGTGGGGCTGCAGTTCGCGGCATGTTGCACCAGCCTTGGTAGTAGCACTGCAATTCCTTTTGATATTGCGCGATACGCACTGCCGGATTTTTTCTCAATTCCGACATAATCGCCTCGAGCTATCATGATCTCGAGATCAGCCACCTTAATCATTGCCAGTGCTGTTGGTATTTCGAGGCCATCAAATTCTTGATCAAACTCAGCCATGAATTTTGTGAGCTGGCGCTCAATGAGTGTCGTCGCGGATTCTACATCGATCATATTTTGCTCACTAAATTCTTAACTAAAGAATCGCTATTCGAATTGACGCCGAATAGCTCCTGATGGGAGGAGGTGTGTCGCGCTGTTTAGTGCTAGACGTACGGGTATGCGTGCGAGACTGAGTAACTGGTCGTGTTGCGAATTTTGCTCGTGAGTGAGCCCGTTAGGGGGGCAAGCCTCGGAATTCGCTGTAAGTTATTGAGGGCGAATTTCGCCTTTTTGTGTTCGTGGTCATAAAGAAGCACGTAATCATCAAGATATCGATTTCGCGTAATTATTTTTCAGTAGAGGGTTTAACTTAAGTAACATAGTTGGAAGTTGGAGCCTGTTCGTAAAAAAGAACAATGCCGCTGATTTTTCAGCGGCATTGTCTGATGAGAGCGTCAACTGTTAATCATTGGCGTAGATATTATTGTCCTTGGTCTCCCGCACGAACAGGGCGCCGATCACGAAGGTGATGAGCGCAATGATGATCGGATACCACAGGCCGTAATAGATGTCGCCCTTGAACGCCACCAGCGCGAAGGCCGTCGTCGGCAGCAGCCCGCCGAACCAGCCGTTACCGATGTGATACGGCAGCGACATCGAGGTATAACGGATCCGGGTCGGGAACATCTCGACCAGCATCGCCGCGATCGGGCCGTACACCATGGTCACGTATAGCACCAGGATGAACAGCAGCAGCACCAGCATCGGCTTGTTGATCTGCGTCGGGTCGGCCTTGTCCGGATAGCCGGCGGCCTTCAGCGCGCCGTTGACCTCCGACTTGAGCGCAGCTTCGCTGGCCAGCGAGGCCTTGTCGAAGTTGAGGTTATCCGGCGTCATGACGGCGTTGAACGAGCGGTACTCGGTCTCGCCGATCTTGATCGTGGCGACCGTGCCGGCCGGCGCATCGATGCGGTTGTAGCTCACCGAGGCGGCAGTCAGCATGCGCGTGGCGATGTCGCACGAGGACGGGAATTTCTTGGTGCCTGTCGCGTCGATCTGGAAGCTGCAGGTGTTCGGGTCGGCGACGACGACAACCGGTGAGGTCTGGATCGCGGTTTCGAGCGCCGGGTTGCCATAGTGGGTGATGGCCTTGAAGATGGGGAAGTAGGTGGCCGCGGCGATCACGCAGCCGCCCAGGATGATCCACTTGCGGCCGATCTTGTCCGACAGCGCGCCGAAGATGATGAAGAACGGGGTCGCCAGCAGCAGGGCGATGGCGATCAGGATGTTCGCGGTCGGGTCGTCGATCTTGAGCGTCTTGGTCAGGAAGAACAGGGCGTAGAACTGGCCGGTGTACCACACTACGGCCTGGCCCATCGTCAGGCCGATCAGCGCCAGCAGGGCGATCTTGGCGTTCTTGGGCTTGAGGAAGGCTTCGGACAGGGGCGCTTTCGAGGTCTTGCCCTCGGCCTTCATCTTGGCGAAGGCGGGCGATTCGTTCATCGACAGGCGGATCCAGACCGAAATGCCGAGCAGGATCACCGAGATCAGGAAGGGAATGCGCCAGCCCCAGGCCTGGAATTCCTCCTCGCCGGTCAGGGTGCGGGTGCCCAGGATGACCAGCAGCGACAGGAACAGGCCGATCGTGGCCGTGGTCTGGATGAAGGCCGTGAACAGGCCGCGCTTGCCGTGCGGCGCGTGCTCGGCCACGTAGGTTGCGGCGCCGCCGTATTCTCCGCCCAGCGCCAGGCCTTGCAGGATGCGCAGCGTGACGAGGATGATCGGCGCTGCAATGCCGATCTGGGCGTAGCTCGGCAGGATGCCGACCAGGAAGGTCGAGGCGCCCATCAGCAGGATGGTCACCAGGAAGGTGTACTTACGGCCGATCATGTCGCCCAGGCGCCCGAACACCAGCGCGCCGAACGGACGCACGATGAAGCCGGCGGCGAAGGCGAGCAGGGCGAAGATGAAGGTGGTGCTGGGGTCGCCGATGAAGAACTGCTTGGCGATGATGGAAGCGAGCGAACCGTAGAGATAGAAGTCGTACCATTCAAAAACGGTGCCGAGGGAAGAGGCGGCAATGACCTTGCGTTCTTCCTTGGTGAGTCCGGCGGAGGTGGGTGCAGCTTGTCCTCCGACAGTATTGCCGGGTGTGATAGCCATGGTGTCTCCGTAATTAATTTTGTGTAACCGGAAATGCTGATTGTTGGTCAGCTAACTTCACTGTGCGCCCGAAACCTTACGCGAATCTTGCATCATTCTTACACGCAGCTTACATGGCGCCTCAAGTGCCCCGTTTCTCCGTGTCGGAATACTCCCCGTTCATAGGAGAGAATCATCCTAGTTAGTCCGCGATATGAATTCGACATTTCATCGCGAACGGTCGTGCTGTCGCTATGCTATGCTCGATCGGCTTCCCTCCCCCGCAACGGCAGGCAAGGCAATCACCCACCATGAATAGAACAGGAAACAGAATGATCAAGCACATCGTGATGTGGAAACTGAAGGAACAGGCCGAAGGCGCGGATCGCGCCGCCAATGCGCGCGAGATGAAGCGCCGGCTGGACGAGTGCGCGACCATCGTGCCGGGCATCCTGACTTTTGAAGTGACCCTGGCCCAGCCCGACCTCGAGGCGACCTATGACGTGGTGCTGTATTCCGAATTCGCCGACCGCGCCGCGCTCGAGGCTTACATCAAGCACCCGACCCACCAGGCCGTCGTCCCCTTCATCGGCGCGATCCGCGAAGGACGCCAGTGCATGGACTACGAGGTCTGAGTTTTCACCACAAGAACCAGGAGAGCGCATGCGCACCACGCAGGAGCTGTTTTCACTGAAGGGCAAAACCGCCGTCGTGACCGGGGGCTCACGCGGCCTCGGCCTGCAGATGGCGCAGGCGCTCGGCGAGCAGGGCGCGCGCCTGGTGATCTCGTCGCGCAAGCAGGATGAACTCGACGCCACCGTCGCCCAGCTGCACGCGCTCGGCATCGAGGCGAGCTGCTTCGCGAGCGACCTGTCCGATCCCGCGCAGGCGCAGGCGCTGGTAGAGCAGGCGATCGCGCGCCTCGGGCACGTCGACATCTTGATCAACAATGCGGGCGCCACCTGGGGCGCGCCGGCCGAGGACTATCCGCTCGAGGCCTGGGACAAGGTGATGAACCTGAACGTGCGCTCGATCTTTCTGGTGTCGCAGGCGGTCGGCAAGCTGTCGATGATTCCGCGCCGCTACGGCCGCGTCATCAATATCTCGTCGATCGCCGGCCTGGCGGGCAACCCGCCCGATGCGATGCAGACGCTGGCGTACAACACGTCCAAGGGCGCAGTGGTAAATTTCACCCGTACGCTTGCCGGCGAATGGGGACGCTACGGCATCACGGTCAACTCGATCGCACCGGGCTTCTTCCCGTCGAAGATGACGAAGGGCGTGCTCGCCACCTATGGCGTCGATGGGCTGGCGGCCGCGGCGCCATTGAAGCGCTTGGGCGACGACGAAGACCTGAAAGGCGCCGTGGTGCTGTTCGCTTCGGATGCGGGCAAGCACATCACCGGACAGGTGCTGGCGGTGGATGGCGGGGTGACGGCGGTCTAGCTTAGGGAGGGGCAGGGATGGACGAGTTTCACGGAAAGGTTGCGGTCATCACGGGCGCCGCCAGCGGCATGGGGCGAGAATTCGCCAACCTGGCCGCCAGCCTGGGCATGAAGCTGGTGCTGGCCGACGTCCAGCCCAAGGCCCTCGAGAAGGCGGCCGATGAACTGGCGAAGCAGACCGAGGTGCTGGCCATGGTGTGCGACGTGCGCAAGGGCGAGCATGTGCAGGAACTGGCCGATTCGGCGATGGCGCGTTTCGGCGCGGTGCACCTGGTGTTCAACAATGCCGGCGTGGGCGCCGGGGGCCTGGTGTGGGAGAACTCCGAGGAAGACTGGGAGTGGGTGCTGGGCGTGAACCTGTGGGGCGTGATCCACGGCGTGCGCGTGTTCACGCGCACGATGCTCGAATGCGCGGCGCAGGACCCGGGCTATCGCGGATGGATCGTCAATACCGCCTCGATGGCGGGGCTGCTCAATTCGCCGGCGCTGGGCGTCTACAATGTGTCCAAGCATGCGGTGGTGTCGCTGACCGAGACCCTGTACCACGACCTCAAGCTGGTCGACGCGCCGATCGGCGCCTCGGTGCTGTGCCCGTATTTCATCCCGACCGCGATCGCGCAATCGCACCGCCACCGGCCGGACGAATTGCGCACCGACGAAATCATGACCGCGAGCCAGATGGCGGCGCAGGCGCTGACCGAAAAGGCGGTCGGTTCAGGCAAGGTGTCGGCGGCGGACGTGGCGCGGCTTACTTTTGACGCGATCCGTGAGGAGCGCTTCTATGTGTTCTCGCATCCGCAGGCGCTGGGCGCGGTGGCCGAACGCATGGATGCGCTGGTGCATGCAAGGCAGCCGGCGGATCCGTATGCGGCGACGCCGCATTTGAAGGAAATTTTGAAGGCGGGGATGAAAGGGCGACGATAGGTCGCGCTTTCAGGGCGACGATAGGTCGCGCTTTCAGGGCGACGATAGGTCGCGCTTTCAGGGCGACGATAGGTCGTGCTTTCAGGACGGCGGTAAATACTTGGGTTCCAGCGGAGGCGGGAACCCAAGCTCGCTCGCGTCTTCGCGACGTCGAATCACGCCGCGGCGACGACGCTCGGCTGCACCACCCGTTCATGCAACTCCGGCGCCGCATCCCGATACAGCTTGACCACGGTCGAGGTGCGTGTACCATACTCGGGCGACTCGATGCACACCGGCGACAGCATGCGCTCCATCTCAATCGGCACGCCGGTCTCCGGCAAGCGCACGTCCGGCGCGCGAGTGGTATCGGCCAGCATCTCGAAGTAGGCATCCTCGGGCGCACCCTGGCACAACAGGCTCGCGAACTGCGCCTTGGTGCGCAGCACCTTGGGCCAGGGCGTGTCGAGCAGGCCGTTGGAGATGCCGTAGATGCGGCCGCGTTCCAGCGGCTGGCCGTTGCGCGGATCTTCCTTGCCGCGGTTAGAGTACCAGTACAGGGAATCGCGGTCGCCCAGTACCAGGTTGTAGCCGTTGTACAGGTCGGGACGCGCCGCCAGTTCGGCCACATAGGCCGCCGCATCGAGCTCGCCGCGCAGGTAGTCGGCCACCAGCGCGCCGCGCGACGGCGCGTCCGTCCGGCGTTCCTGCGGGCCGCGGATATTCGTCAGCGCCGCGAAGCGCGGCCCGGTGGGGCCGGTGACCGAGACGCCCATCCAGCTGCCGCCGCCTTGCAGGTCGCGGCCCGCGATCACGTGCGGCGCATTGGGCCAGGGGCCGGCAGGCAGGGCGGGGCGGTCATAGAATTCGTCGCGGTTGGCGGCCGCGATGACGGGCACGCCGGGGACGACGTGCCAGGCGAAGACGATCAGGCACATGGCGGCAAATCCGTGAAAATTTCAAGGCGGCGCGGCCCGGCGAGCAGGCCGTCGATGCCGGCGTCACGCACCGCCTGCGCCAACACGGCATCGAAGGCATCCGTCACGCCCGGATAGACTTCCATCCAGGTCTGCAGGCCGTCCTTGTCTTCGGGACGGCGCTTGAGCGCTACCTGCACGCCCGCGTCCTGCGCCAAGCGGCGACCCATGGCGTGCACCAGTGGCGCCAGCTTGCCGGCGTCTTCGCTGCGCACCTTGTAGTAGACGTAGAGGTCGACCATCGCTAGTCGTCGATCGCGTCGAGGCTGTAGGGCATGGGCAGGAAGCGCAGCGGCGCGCCGGCGGCCGAGCCCAGGTGGACGTCTTCACCGAGCGCGGCCAGCTTGATCTCGACCAGCGCATCGGCGCCGCCGCGGCCGTTCGGCGCGGCGTTGACCACCATGCCGCAGGGTTGATCGGGGTCCGCCGCCGAGAAGACCTCGTCGCCGGCGCGCGCGGCGGCATTCTCGATGCCGGCCAGCGCGGTGCGGCGCTTGATCTTGCCCAGGTATTTGGTGCGCGCGACGATTTCCTGGCCCGGATAGCAGCCCTTCTTGAAATTGACGCCGCCCAGCAGCTCGAGGTTGACCATCTGCGGCACGAACTGCTCCTGCGTGGCCGCGTCCACCTGCGGCTCGCCGGCGTGGATCGCGGCCAGGCGCCAGGCCTGGTTGCCGCCCAGGGCCAGTTCTTCCTTCAACACCGGCAGGGCGGCGCTGGCCGTTTCGCTTGATGCGATCCACAGGTAGCGTGGCGCGCCGAAGGCGTCGTGCAGGCGCAGCGCGGTGCCGAATTCACCGCTGGTTTTACCCATCGGTGCAGTCGGGAGCGTATTGACGAAGCGACCCAGCGCCGCCTCCGCCTTGGCGCCGCCAAGGCCGAGCACGGCCGCGAACGGCGCTTCGTCGGTGGCGTCGCGCAGCTTGGCTTTGCTGCGCAGCACAAACATCGACAGGCGTTTTTGCAGCGGCGCCTGGATCGCGCGCGGCAGCTGCAAGTACACCGCGTCAGCATCGCGCCACATCAGGAAACTCGCCTGCAGGCGGCCTTTCGGCGTGCAGAATCCGGCGAAGCGGGCCTCGGTTTGCTGCAGGTGCTCGACGTCGTTGGTGAGCTGGGCATGCAGGAATTTCGCGGCTTCTTCGCCGGCGACGGCGATCAAGCCCTGGTCGGTCACGGTGGCGACGAAACCGGTCGCGAGCGCGTCGATATCCAGGGGCTGGCCGAAGTCCTCGACCTGGGTGGCTTCGTCGAGATGGAAGCGGGCGCCGTGCGTGGCGAGGTGATCAGTCCAGTTACTCATGAAATTCCGAAATATTTTGGCAATTAGGCTTTATCATTACGGCCTCATTATAGAGTTGTCGGGGAAATCGCGCCGGGAGCGCCGCAATCCGCATTTGCATCCGTGTTTGAACCCGCACACACCACATGGCAATCATAAAAAAATTACTCGTTACCGGCGTCGTGGTCACGCTGGCAGCCGCAGGCGGATTCTCCTGGTGGACCAAGCACTCGCTCACGACGAGCGGTGAGCCGATCGAATTCACGATCAATCCCGGCAGCGGTGTCGCCTCGAGCGCGCAGCAGATGGTGGCGGCCGGCGTGCCGATCAACCCGACCATGTTCGCGCTGCTGGCGCGCCTGACGGGCGACGCCGCCCGCATCAAGGCCGGCAGCTATGAACTCAAACCCAATACCAGTCCGCGCCGCCTGCTGACCCAGCTCGTACGCGGCGAGTTTGCGCAAGAAGCGATCGTCATCATCGAAGGCTGGACCTTCCGCCAGATGCGCCAGGCGATCGGTTCGCACAACCGTCTCAAGCACGATACCGTCAAGCTGTCCGACCAGGAATTGATGGGCAAGATCTCGACTGAATTCAAGGACCCGGAAGGGCTGTTCTTCCCGGATACCTATCTGTTCGCCAAGGGCTCGTCGGAAATCGAGATCTACCGGCGTGCGCACCAGGCCATGCTGGACCACCTGAATGCGGCGTGGGAAAAGCGCAATAAGGAGCTGCCGTACAAGACGCCGTACGAAGCGTTGATCATGGCCTCGATCGTCGAGAAGGAAACGGGCCAGAAGAGCGAGCGCAGTATGATCGCCGGCGTGTTCGTCAATCGCCTGCGCACCGGCATGCTGCTGCAGACCGATCCGACCGTGATCTACGGCATGGGTGAAGCCTATGCGGGCCAGATCCGCAAGAAGGACCTGCTGACCGATACCCCTTACAATACCTATACGCGCAGCGGACTGCCGCCGACGCCGATCGCGCTGCCCGGCTTGCAGTCGCTGAACGCGGCGCTTGCGCCAGCCGAGACTCCTGCGCTGTATTTCGTGGCGCGCGGCGATGGCACCAGCCACTTCTCGGACAACCTGCTGGACCATAACCGGGCAGTCAACCGGTTCCAGCGTGGCATCACCAACGGCCCACTTACCGAATCCCACTAACAAGAAGCAAGGCAGCACATGCAGGGCAAGTTCATTACATTCGAAGGCATCGACGGGGCCGGGAAATCGACCCACATCGGCTTCGTCACCGATTACCTGGCGTCGCGCGGCAAGCAGATCGTCTCGTCGCGCGAACCGGGCGGCACGCCGCTGGGCGAAAAGCTGCGCGACTTGCTGTTGCACGAAAAGATGCACCTGGAAACCGAGGCGCTGCTGATGTTCGCCAGCCGGCGCGAACACATCGCGCAAGTCATCGCGCCCAATCTGGCCGCAGGCAAATGGGTGCTGTCGGACCGTTTTACCGACGCCAGCTTCGCCTACCAGAGCGGCGGCCGCGGCCTGCCGCGCGCCAAGATGGAAGCGCTGGAAGCCTGGGTGCATCCAGAGCTGCAACCCGATCTGACCTTGCTGTTCGACGTGCCGCTCGAGGTAGCGCGCCAGCGCCTGGACGCGACGCGCACGCTCGATAAGTTCGAGCGCGAGCAGGCCGACTTCTTCGCGAAATGCCGCGCCGAATACCTGCGCCGCGCGGAGCAATTTCCCGAGCGTTTCGTCGTGGTCGACTCGACCAGGAGCATTGCCGATATCCAGGCCAGCCTGGCCCAAGTTCTGGAGAAATTGTTGTGACGATGTACCCGTGGCAAGGGGCCGCCTGGTCCCAGCTGCAGCAGATGCGCGAGCGCATGCCGCACGCGATCCTGTTCCATGGTCCGGCCGGCACCGGCAAGGCCGACTTTATCGAGACCTTTGCCCAGGCCCTGCTGTGCGAGAGCCCGCAGCCTGACGGCCATGCTTGCGGCGCCTGCGCGTCCTGCGGCTGGTTCGTGCAGCACAATCACCCGGATTACCGCCGCGTGCGGCCCGAGGCACTCGAAGACGACTTGCCGGCCGAGGGCGAGGACGGCGAGGCGGGCACCAAGTCGAAATCGACCAAGGCGCCGTCGAAAGAGATCAAGATCGAGCAGATCCGCAACTTGTCGGATTTCATGAACATCTCGACCCACCGCCAGGGTTTACGGGTAGTGGTGCTGTATCCGGCCGAGGCGTTGAACATGCCGGCCTCGAATGCGCTGCTCAAGACCCTGGAGGAACCGCCGCCGGGAACCGTGTTCCTGCTGTCGTCCAACAGCCTCGACCGTCTGTTGCCGACGATCTTGTCGCGCTGCCGCAAGTTCGCGCTGCCGACGCCGTCGCATGACGAGGCCCTGGCCTGGCTCAAGGAGCAGGGCGTGCCGGACGCGGACAGTTGGTTGCGCGAGCAGGGCGGCGCGCCGCTGACGGCGCTGGCCGAGTCGACCAACGGCAGCCGCGACGACATGGAGGCGCTGCTGCAATTCCTGGCGCGGCCCGCGCCGGATTCTGCGCTGCGCGCCGCCGAGAAGCTGGCCAAGGCCGAGCTGCCGGCCCTGGTGTCCTGGACCCAGCGCTGGCTGTACGATGTATTTTCGTACAAGTTGTCGGGCAAACTCCGCTACTACCCGCGCTACCAGAAGGAGCTGGCGGCGCTGGCCGGTCGCGTCCAGACGCCGGGCCTTCTACGGGTCATCAAGGCCGTGAACGAGCGGCGGGCTGTGGCGGATCATCCTTTGTCGGCAAAATTGTTTGTCGAAGATATGCTGCTTGAGTACACTGCGTGCTGCACATGAAAGGACCACGATGAGCGTCACCCAGCCAGAGACAAACGCAGCCCAGGCCCCGCGGCCTTCGGTGCTGTCGCTGGCGATCAAGGAAAAGGCGGCGCTGTACGCGGCCTACATGCCGTTTCTGAAGAATGGCGGCATGTTCGTGCCCACCAACAAGCCTTACAAGATCGGCGACGAGATCTACCTGATCCTGGCGCTGATGGACGACCCGAACAAGTATCCGATCGCCGGCACCGTGGCCTGGATCACCCCGAGCGGCGCCAATAACAACAAGGCGCAAGGCATCGGCGTGCATTTCCCGGCCGACGAGGCCGGGCAGCGCGCCAAGGCCCGGATCGAAGAGATCCTCGGCGCGGCGCTGCGATCGTCGCGCGCAACCCATACCCTGTAACCACCACCTTTCGTTTCATGCCATCCTACGTCCATCGCCTGGCTCGACGCGATGACCTGCCGGTCATCGTCGATATCTACAATTCCACCATCGCTTCGCGCGAGGTCACCGCCGACACCGCACCTATTACCGTCGAATCGCGCGAGGGCTGGTTCAACGATCACACGCCGGAACGTCGTCCGCTGTGGGTGATCCATGCCGCCGACGACAAGAGCGAGCATCCTGAAGTGCTGGGCTGGCTGTCGTATTCGAACTTCTATGGACGTCCGGCTTATTCGGGCACGGCCGAGGTGTCGATCTATATCGCCGAAAGCGCGCGCGGCAAAGGATTGGGGCGCTATTGCCTGGAGTTGGCGATGGCGTTTGCGCCCGAGGTCAAGGTGCATACCTTGCTGGGTTTCATTTTCGGCCACAACCAGCCAAGCTTGGCGCTGTTCCGCAAATACGGCTTCGAAACCTGGGCCAACTTCCCGCGGGTGGCCAATCTCGACGGGATCGAGCGCGACCTGATAATCCTCGGCAAGCGCGTCGCGGACTGATGTAAAAGAGCGGGATACATACCGCTCTTTTTTCTTGGGCACGACGCTGAGTCAGCGCAGCCTGGCGCTGTTTCAGCAATCACTTCGGCTTGTAGGAAACGCGTCCCGATAACGCAATCGTACCGGCGCCGGTGGACAGGTCTTCGGTGCCGCTCAAATAGCCGCCGCCGGTTGCGCGAGAATAGGTGCCGGAGCCGCCGGTGATGGTGAAGGTGCCGCCGTTCATGACGTAGGCAGTGCCTGCGCCGGTGGGAAGGAACTGGCCACCGTAGTTGGCGAAGATCTGGTCGCCGTTCGGAAACAGCAGGATGAACTTGCCGTTGCTGAAGGTGAATGTCGTGCCAGATTGGGCGAAGCAATCTCCGCCGACGAACGCGACTGGCGTTCCTTCGGCCGTCTCACCGTGGCCGGCAAGCTTGCCGCCGAGGGTGGACGCACATTGCGGCGCCGGACCGACTTTTTCATTGAATACGCCTTTGACTTCAAGCGCCGTGACCACGGTCGGGCCGGCCAAGGCCGGGAACGAAGCTGCCATCAGGACCAGGCTGGACAGGAGGCGGGTTGAAACACAAGTCATTGCAAGTTCCTTGGTTGTTAAAAAAATGATATTGCACATACTAAGATAAGCGACTAATTTTGTTGCGCGCACGATTCAATCTTTTTACTTTGTTGTAAGTTATTCACGCATAGACAACCGCGGTCCAGCATCTGCCAACGAATTCCAGCGCACACGCGCCGCCGATTTGCCGCATTGCGAACGCTACCCCGAAGGAGGATTGACGCTTCTGTCCGGTAAGTGGCCCGCATGGCACTCCCCGCCGCCTGCCTTTACAATGGCGGGATGTATATCGATTCCCATTGCCACATCAATTTCCCGGAACTGGCAGCCCGCATGCCCGAAGTCCTGGCCAAGATGGCCGAGAACAAGGTGACGCACGCACTGTGCGTGTCGGTCGACCTGCCGGACTTCCCGCAAGTGCTCGCCCTGGCCGAGCAGCATCCCCACATCTTCGCCTCGGTCGGCGTCCACCCCGACTATGAAGACACGCCGGAGCCGACCGTGCAGCAATTGGTCGAGCTGGCCAACCACCCGAAGATCGTCGCCATCGGCGAAACCGGCCTGGACTATTACCGTCTCGAAGGCGACCTGGAATGGCAGCGCGAGCGCTTCCGCGTCCACATCCGCGCCTCGCGCGAAACCCGCAAGCCCCTGATCATCCACACCCGCGCCGCCAGCGACGACACGATCCGCCTGATGAAGGAAGAGGGCGCCGGCACGGACGCCGGTGGCGTGGCCGGCGTCATGCACTGCTTCACCGAATCGCTGGCCGTGGCCGAAGCCGCCATGGCCCAGGGTTTCTATATTTCGTTCTCGGGCATCGTCACGTTCAAGAGCGCCAAGGAATTGCAGGCGGTGGCGCAAGCCGTGCCGCTCGAGCGCATGCTGATCGAGACCGATTCGCCGTATCTGGCGCCGGTGCCTTTCCGCGGCAGGATGAACGAGCCGGGCTATGTGGCCCACGTGGCCGAATACATCGCCACGCTCAAGGGCGTCTCGCTGCGCGAGGTGGCCGACCGCACCAGCGAGAATTTCTTCAACTTGTTCCAGACCGCCAGGAGCTGACACGTGCCGATCCGCCGCTTGCTTGCCACCAGTTTGCTGTTTGCCGCAATCGCCGGCGCCCACGCCGTCGAGCCGCCAACACCCCAGCAGGTGAGTTCCTTCTTCCGGGCCGTGCAGATGGATGACGCCAGTACGGTGCGCAAGATGGTCGGCGCGGTCGTCAATGCCAACGAGCTCAATCCCCTGGGGGGCGAGCCGGCCCTGGTGCTGGCGATCCGCGAAGGCTCGCGCGAGGTGATCCTTGAACTGCTGCGCCATCCGGGCACCGACCTCGAGCGCAAGGCGGTCAATGGCAATACGGCGCTGATGATGGCCGCCTTCAAGCGCGACGGAGAAGTCGTCCGTGCCTTGCTTAAAAAAGGCGCCAAGGTCAACCAGCCAGGCTGGACCGCGCTCCACTACGCCGCCGCCAGCGGCGACGACAAGATTGCGCAATTGCTGATCGAGCACGGCGCCAAGCTCGATGCCGTGTCGCCGCGCCCCAGCGGCGCCTTCACGCCGCTGATGATGGCGGCGCGCGAAGGGAAGGACACGACGGCGAAGCTGCTGGTCGCCCGTGGCGCCAACACCGCGCTGAAGAATACGGAAGGGCATACCGCGGCCCAGATCGCGAAGCAGGCGGGGCGCGACGAACTGGCCAAGGAATTGACACCTGCGCCGCGCTGATCCTGCCCGCGTGACAATTCGCTCGTGAATTAGACGGTAAAACGCACTTAGCTCGACCAATTGCGTGAGGGCAATGGTATCCATAATGTGTCTACGGTTTAACGACCACCGACCAACAAGGATACCCATGCTCAACGAACGCGAAATCGAAAGCTGCTACCTGGGGCAGTTCATTCCAGTCCACTACCATCACAATATGCTGATGGACCAGAACCGGATGCACAGCTTCAAGAATGCCATCCACTATTCCGTGTTCCCCGGCGCGAAAGTGCTGGAGCTGGGCGGCGGCACCGGTGTCCTTTCGTTCTTTGCGGCCCAGAGCGCCTCGAAAGTGTATTGCGTCGAGTTCAACCCGGACATGGTGCAAGAGGCGCGCCGCTTCCTGGCGATGAACCCCAACGGCGATAAAGTCGAGGTGATCCACGCCGACGCTTTCGACTACCTGCCGCCGGAGCCGGTCGACGTCGTGATCTGCGAGATGATCCACGTCGGCATGCTGCGCGAAAAACAGGTCGAGGTGATCGAATCGTTCAAGCGCCGCTACCTGGCCAAGTTCGGCGGCCCGCTGCCGCTGTTCATCCCGGAAGCGGTGATCATGGCGGCCCAGCCGATCCAGCAGGCGTATGATTTCGACGGCTTCTACGCCCCGATCGTTCAGTTCCAGGAAACCGGCGTGGTCCAGCCAGGCACGGTCGAACTGGCCCAGCCCGCCGTGTACAGCATCCTCGATTTCAGCCAGCCGGTCGACAGCCTGATCGCCTGGGAGGGCTCGATGGTGGTGGAGCAGGGCGGCACCCTGAACGCGATGCGATTCGTGACCAAGAACGTGCTGGCCATCGTGCAGGAGCAGGCGACCACGATCGATTGGCTCAACCACTACATGACCCTGCCGCTGTACCGTCCGGTCGAGGTCAAGGCCGGCGACCTGCTGCGCATCTCCTTCGCCTATCGCGCCGGCGGCTCGATCCCGTCGCTGCAGGCGTCGATCAAGGTCGAGGTCGTGACCGAGCAGGCGGCCACCGAAGAGCACGCGCCGGCGGTCGAAGAAGCAGCCAGCTTCGCCTGATGCAGGTCTTACGGGCGGACCGGGTGGTCCGCTCATCCTTTCCGGCGACCGTTCGGCCCGCCGTTTTCCCCGTTTATCGCACCCCGCTGGCCCCAGCACCGCTTTCGGCATACATTGACCATGATGCTTCTTCATGGAGAAAGACAATGCTGAGTTTCCTGGTATGGTTGGTGCTGCTGTTCCTTTGCTGGCCAATCGCGCTGCTCGCCCTGGTGCTGTATCCTGTGGTGTGGCTGCTGTTGCTGCCGTTCCGCCTGCTTGGCATCGGCGTCGATGCCGTATTCAGCCTGCTGCGCGCAATCGTCATGCTGCCCGCGCGCGTGCTCGGCTACAATCCGGCGCGCTGACGAGCTTGCTTAAGCCTTCGGCAGAATGTTCGGCAGATAACAGACTATGGCCACTTGATCTTCTACTGTGGAGCTGCGCGCTTTCATCCGGAAAGCGCGCATTGAATAGAGGAAAATGACTATGCGCCTGGATATTTACCGCAGAGCCGAACACGACGGCAAGTTCTCGTACCTGGCCGTGCCCGAAGCCAAGAACATCCCCGAAGAAGCTACCAATACCGACTGGGAGATCGAAGCCCGTGCCTTCGAGGTCGACGACAACGCCGACCAGATCGAGGATTTCGACATCGATAACCTCAACGGCCAGATCGCCGAAAAAGGGTATGCGATGACGTCGGTGCTGCACTGACATTTTCCCGGCGGTGTTGCCACCGCCAGCGCCGGCAGGCGGGCCATCCGGCCCGTACGCCGGCGCCATCCTCCCTCTCCACGAAGTCGGCGGGGCTCCACGGCCCAGTAGCCGATGTGGTATCCTGCGTCCTTGATCAAGAAGGTCAGCCACTCTCATGGCTGCGATGGAGGATGTGATGAAGTGGGTCGTGGTGGGTTTCTATATTCTGTCTATCCTGCACATCCATTTCCGCGGGCGCGTGCGTCTGCCATTCCGTCGCCAGATCTTCGACCATTCGTCGTTCATGGCGCCGATCAATATTTTCATGCACAAGTTCTCGAAGGTGCCGAACACGCCCTTCATCCCGGTGAGCGAGTTCCCCGAACTGGCGCGCCTGCAAGAGAACTGGCCGATCATCCGCGCCGAAGCCGAGAATCTGCTCGCGCTCAAGAAGATCAAGGCCGCCGAGCAGAACGACGATGCCGGCTTCAATTCCTTCTTCAAGAACGGCTGGAAGCGCTTCTACCTCAAGTGGTATGACGCCAGCCACCCGTCGGCTGAGCGCCTGTGCCCGCAAACCTATGCGCTGCTGCAATCGATCCCCTCGGTCAAGGCGGCGATGTTCGCCGAGCTGCCGCCGGGCGGCAAGCTCAATCCCCACCGCGACCCGTTCGCCGGCTCGATGCGCTACCACCTGGGCCTGGCCACGCCGAACGACGACCGCTGCTTCATCGACGTCGACGGCGAGCGCCACAGCTGGCGCGACGGCCAGGGCGTCGTGTTCGACGAAACCTTTATTCATTGGGCGATCAACGGCAGCGAGAGCGATCGCGTGATCCTGTTCTGCGACGTCGAGCGCCCAATGCGCTACCGCTGGATGCAGGCCTTCAACCGCTGGTTCGGCCGCACCGTCATGACCGCCGCCGCCTCGCCGAATGAAACCGGCGACCAGGTCGGCCTGGTGAGCAAGCTGTTCCGCATTTCCTTCTACGCCGGCCAGTACCGCCGCCGCTTCAAGGCCTGGAACAAGACCGCCTACAACATCACCCGCGTGCTGCTGGTGATCGCGCTGGCCGCCTTCATCTACTGGATCTGATCCCACTTAAGCCCTAGTGCGCGCAGGCGGCGGCGCCTGCACAATCCCTGTGTTCCCGAAAACGGACATTCGGCCATTGTCGCTACAATGGCCGTCCTGAATCCCACACATGGAGGAAGTCGATGGCAAAAGTACTGGTTCTGTATTACTCGTCGTATGGCCACATCGAGACGATGGCGAACGCCGTCGCCGAAGGCGCGCGCAGCACGGGCGCGACGGTCGACGTCAAGCGGGTTCCCGAAACCGTCCCCGAAGACGTCGCCAAGGGAGCCCACTTCAAGCTCGAGCAGGCCGCGCCAGTCGCCACCGTCGCCGAGCTGGAGCACTACGACGCCATCATCGTCGGCGCGCCGACCCGCTATGGCCGCATGCCGGGCCAGATGGCGGCCTTCCTCGACCAGACCGGCAGCCTGTGGGCGCGCGGCGCCCTGAACGGCAAGGTGGGCGGCGCCTTCACCTCGACCGCCACCCAACACGGCGGCCAGGAAGCGACGCTGTTCTCGATCATCACCAACCTGCTGCACTTCGGCATGACCATCGTCGGCCTGCCGTACAGCTACCAGGAACAGATGACGCTGGACGAGATCGTCGGCGGCAGTCCCTATGGCGCCACCACCATTGCCGGCGGCCAGGGCCAGCGCCAGCCGAGCGAGAAAGACCTGGGCGGCGCCCGCCACCAGGGTGAACTCATCGCCAAGACTGCCAACAAGCTGTTTGGCTGATCCGCGCGTTCTTGCCCGCCGTGCCGCTGGTGCGCGGCGGGCGTATTGAATATTTGGTATCGTGGCACTCTGCCGCCGCGGCGGTTCCAGAAGAGGCGCCAACGACATGACCACGCTTTCCGACTTTCCCATCACCCAGAAATGGCCGGCCGCCCATCCCGAGCGGTTGCAGCTGTACTCGATGCCCACTCCGAACGGCGTCAAGATCCCGATCATGCTGGAAGAGATCGGCCTGCCGTATGAGGTGCACAAGGTCGACTTCGCGAAAGACGAGCAGAACTCCCCGGCCTTCCTGTCGCTGAACCCGAATAACAAGATTCCCGCCATCATCGATCCGGACGGCCCGGACGGGCAGCCGCTGGCCTTGTTCGAATCGGGTGCGATCCTGCTCTACCTTGCCGAGAAGAGTGGCAAGCTGATCCCGGCCGATGCAGCGGGGCGCTATCGTGTCATCCAGTGGGTGATGTTCCAGATCGGCGGGGTGGGGCCGATGTTCGGCCAGCTCGGTTTCTTCGTCAAGTTCGCCGGCAAGGACTACGAGGACAAGCGCCCGCGCGATCGCTACGTGGCCGAATCGCGCAGGCTGCTCGGCGTGATCGACGCGCAGCTGGCGCAGCATACCTGGATCGCGGGCAACGAGTTCACGATTGCCGACATTGCGGTATTCCCCTGGATTAACGGCCTGCTGAACTTCTATGAGGCGGAGGACCTGATCGGCGCCGAGGATTTCGGCAATGTGAGGGACGCGCTGGAGCGCTTCCTGGCGCGCCCCTCGGTCAGGAAGGGACTCAAGATCCCCGCCTGACTCCGTTGCGGATCAGTAGGGGCTGGACGTCGGCCGCACGATCATCTCGCTGACGTCGACGTCCGCCGGCTGCTCGATGGCGAAGGCAATGGCGCGCGCGATCGCTTCCGGCTTGATCGCGCCCTTGCGGAATTCGCGCATCGTGTCGCGCGCCAGCGGGTCCGAGATCGAATCGGCCAGCTCCGACTCCACCACGCCGGGCGAGACCAGCGTCACGCGGATGTCGCTGCCCACTTCCTGGCGCAGGCCTTCGGTGATGGCCGCCACCGCGAACTTGGTGGCGCAGTAGACGGCCGCCGTCGGGCTGACGGTATAGGCGCCGATCGAGGCGATATTGATGAACTGGCCGCTGCGGCGCGCCTGCATCCCCGGCAGCACGGTGGCGATCCCGTGCAGCACGCCGCGGATGTTCACGTCGATCATGCGGTTCCATTCGTCGATCTTGAGCGCATCGAGTTTCGACAGCGGCATCACGCCCGCGTTGTTGATCAAGACGTCGACCTGGCCATGGCGCTCGATGGCGAAGTCGACGAATTCGCGCATGCTTTCCAGGCTCGTCACGTCGAGCTGGGCGACGTCGGCCTTGCCGCCGGCTTCGCGAATATCGGCCGCCAGCGCCACCAGGCGCTCGGTGCGGCGCGCGCCCAGCACCACGCGGTGGCCGAGCGCGGCGAGATGGCGGGCGGTGGCTTCGCCGATGCCGCTGCTGGCGCCGGTGATCAGGACGACTTTGTACAGTTGGTCTTTCATGGTGGGCTCCGTTGTGTGGTTGGACAGTGGAGCCAGTATGGACGCGGACGCGCGCGCCGCCCATGCCGAAAAATCGCGGCGGATTGCACAATAGTCCGGATGTGAAAACGGCGCCCACAGGCGCCGTTGAAAGAGGCAGCGTTCAACGCCGCCCGCACAAATCCCGTTTACGCTTTTGATCCTGCCGGGTCGCGCGGACGCTGGCGGTGGAACGTCAATGGGGTGTAGGCCACGTTCGACGGCGGCGGCGACTTCAGGATGTTCGTCTTCATGGCGCCCACCACGTGCATCTCGCACGGCTTGCAATCGAAGCGCAGCGTGTACTTCTCGTCGCCGCTCACCAGGGTCATCGGCTCGGCCTTCACCTGGCCCTGCACGCCTTGCACGCCTTTGGCCTGCTTCGGACAGAGGTTAAACGAGAAGCGCAGGCAGTGCTTGGTGATCATCAACGACACTTCGCCGGCTTCCTCGTGCGCTTCATACGCCGCGTCGATCAGCTGCACGCCGTGCTTGTGATAAAAGGCGCGCGCCTTCTCGTTGTAGACGTTGGCCAGGTAGCTGAGCTGGGTTTCCGGGTAGACGGGCGGCGGTTCCACCGATGCCTTGCGCTGCGGGCGCTCCCAGGCCGCAAGGCGCGCCGCTTCGTGCGCCGCGATGGCGTCGCGGCGCAGGGCGTTGATGGCGGCGCTCGGCACGAACCACGGCTGGCTCAATTGCAGCGCGACGTGGCCGGCCTCGAACATCGTGTTGCCCAGCTTGGCCAGGCTGGCGCGCAACCCCGCTTCGGCCTGTGCCGCCTGCTGGGCCGGCTGCAGCTCGAGCATGGCCTCGGCGCTCGAGGCGATGCCGTCCTCGTCGACGATGTCCAGGCGCAGGCCGCCCGCCACTTCGCTCAGGATCAGGTCGATCGCCACCTTGCGCTCGGACGACTTTTTACTGAGCGTGGCTTCCCACTGGTGATCGCGGTTGCGGTGGATGACGGTGCCCACTTTCAGACCGGCCAGCGAAGGCATTGGCTCGTTCGGGAACACGCGCCAGCGCTGGCCGTCCGGCTCTTCGCCCAGCTTCTCGGCGCGGTTGGCCTGGATACCGCAGGTGGCGCGCTTGTTCATGTAGTTCAGGCCGTCGCCATTGGCCATCGGCGCATTGGTGACGATATCGAAGCTGTCGCCGTTCAGGCGCGCCACGATGCCGAGTTCCACCCCGACGTATTTCGGCGAATCGAAGGCGCCGATGTCCGGCAGGCGGCCCTGGGCGAAGTATTCGGTGTGGCCGCGGTGGAAGTTCTTGTCGACGTCGGGCGTGAACATCACGCGGGTGCGGCCGCTGGCGGCGCGCGCGAATTCGGGACGGCGCTCGAGCAGCTCGTCCAGCAACAGGCGGTAGTGGGCGGTGATGTTCTTCACGTAACCCATGTCCTTGTAGCGGCCCTCGATCTTGAACGAGCGGATGCCGGCGTCGACCAGCGCTTCCAGGTTGCGGCTCTGGTCGTTGTCCTTCATCGACAGCAGGTGCTTGTCGTAGGCGACCACGCGGCCCTGGCCGTCGGAGAGGGTGTAGGGCAGCCGGCAGGCCTGCGAGCAGTCGCCGCGGTTGGCCGAGCGGCCGGTGTCGGCGTGCGAGATATAGCACTGGCCCGAATAGGCCACGCACAGCGCGCCGTGCACGAAGTATTCGAGCGGCGTGTCGGTGGCGGCGTGGATCTTGCGGATCTGGTCGACCGTCAGCTCGCGCGCCAGCACCAGCTGGGAAAAGCCGACGTCGCCCAGGAATTTCGCCTTCTCGGCGCCGCGGATGTCGCACTGGGTGCTGGCGTGCAGCTGGATCGGCGGCAGGTCGAGTTCGAGCAGGCCCAGGTCCTGGATGATCAGCGCATCCACGCCGGCCTCGTACAGCTGCCAGATCTGCTTGCGCGCCAGATCGAGTTCGCTGTCGTGCATGATCGTGTTCATGGTCACGAAGATGCGCGCACGGTAGCCGTGGGCGAACTGGACCAGCGCGGCGATGTCCTCCAGCGGATTGCTGGCGTTGTGGCGCGCCCCGAAGGCCGGTCCGCCGATGTACACGGCGTCGGCGCCGTGGAGGATCGCTTCGCGGCCGATCTCGGCGGTCTTGGCGGGCGAAAGCAATTCGAGCTCGTGGGCAAGCAGGGACATGGTATTTCCTTTGGGGCGAAGGACGAGATTATAGCGAGATGGCGCCTGCGCGTCATGCTTGGCGTGGCGTCTTGTCAGGATGAAACCATCTCGAGCGAACGCCGCAGCCTGGATGCGGTCCAACCCGCATTGACGCCGCATGCGAAAGGATGGCCGATGGCGGATCAGCCACAGTCCGGAGAGCCCACCGCGCAAGACCACGCGCGGCATGCGAGCTACCTGCTGCTCGGCGGTGGCCTGGCCGCGGCCACCGCCGCCGAAACGCTGCGCCTGGAGGGCGCGCAGGGCGCCATCGTGATGGTGGCGGACGAGCGCGACCCGCCTTATCACCGGCCGCAGCTCTCGACGCGCTTCCTCGAGGGGGACGTCGCGCCGCCCCTGGCGACGGTGCTGCCGCCCGACTACCTCCATGACAATGGCGTGACCCTGCTGTCCGGCGTGCGCGCGACAAGCCTCGATGCCGAGGCCAAGCTGGTGCGCACCGATCACGCGGGCGCGATCCGCTACGACCGGCTGCTGGTTGCCACCGGGGTGCGTCCCATTCACCTCGACGTGCCGGGCGCCGGGCTGCCCGGCATCCACTACCTGCGCACGGCGAGCGATGCGCGCACCTTGCGCGGCGCGATGGAGGGCGCGGCGCGGGCCGTGGTGGTCGGCTCCGGCTTCATCGCCCTCGAGCTGGCCGCGGCCTTCGCGCGCAAGGGCGTGCGGGTGACCGTGCTGGCGCGCCACGGCATCCTGTTCGACAAGCTGCACGATCACGGCATCAGCGACTACCTGCGCGCGCTCTACGTCGGCCAGGGGGTGGAAGTGCTGGCCGATAGCGCCGCCGCCTTCCATGGCGACAAAATGGTGGAAATGGTCGTGACCGAGGGCGGACGCCGGCTGCCGTGCGACCTGGTCGGGGTCGGCATCGGCGTCGCGCCCGATCTCGGCTGGCTCGAAGGCAGCGGGCTGGCGCTGGACGACGGCGTGTGCGTCGACCAGTACCTGCAAGCCTCGCATCCGCTGGTGTGGGCGGCGGGCGACGTCGCCAACTTCACCGATCCCGTGTTTCGCTTGCGCCACCGCATCGAGCATTGGGACAACGCCGTCAAGCAGGGGCGGCTGGCGGCGCGCAATATGCTCGGCATGCGCCTGCGCTACGACGAGGTGCCGTATTTTTCCTGCGAGCTGTTCGGCCAGGGCTTCCAGTTCCTGGGCATGCCCGAGGCCGGCCACCAGCATGCGCGGCTGGGTCGCCCCGACACCCGCTCCTGGGGCTGCCTCTACCTCGACCACGAGGTGCCGCGCGCCCTGTTTTCCACCGGGCGGCCGGCGATCGAGACGCGCGCGATCGAGTCCCTGATCCGCTACCGCACCAATATCGGCTGGGCCTGCAAGCGCCTGCACGAGCCGGATTTTTCCATCACCCGCATTCCCAGCCAGACCGCGCTGATCCTGCAGGGCGGCGGGGCGCTGGGCGCCTTCGAATGCGGCGTGGCTCATGCGCTCGAAGAAGCGGGCATTCAGCCCGACGTCATCGCCGGGGTGTCGATCGGGGCTTTCAATGGCGTGATCATGGCCGCCAATCCGGGCCATGCGGCCGAGGCGCTGGAGGACTTCTGGCGCAGGCTGTCGCTCGACGTGCCGCTCGACCTGCCACAGGCCGCCGAGAGCCTGCTCGACGATCGGGTGCGCCGCCTGCTCGGATCCTGGCAGACGCTCGCCTTTGGCGTCCCCGCGTTCTTCCGGCCGCGCTGGGCCGGCCTGCCGTTCATGGGCACGACGCCGCTGGCCTGGACCAGCCTCTACGATCCGACCCCGGTCAAGGAACTGTTGAAACGCTACGTCGATTTCGGAGCGCTGAAGTCGAGCCCGGTGCGGCTGCTGGTCAGCGCCGTCAACGTCGAGACGGCGCGCCTGGAAATCTTCGACAGCTACGTCGACGACCTGAGCGCCGACCACATCCTGGCCAGCGGCAGCCTGCCGCCGGGCTTTCCCTGGACCACCATCGACGGCAAGCACTACTGGGATGGCGGCATCATCAGCAATTCGCCGCTCGAGCTGCTGCTCGAGCATTCGGGCACGGCGCGCAAGCGCATCTTCATCGTCGACCTGTATCCGGAAACCGGTTCGCTGCCCACCAGCCTGATGGAGGTCCTGGGCCGGCGCGACGAGATCGTGTTCGCCGAGCGCATCCGCCGCGACAGCGCCGAGCAGTCGCTGGTGCGCGATTTTCGCAAGCTGGTCGAGGGCATCCTGGCCTACGCCACCTCGCCGGCCCAGGCCGACCAGGTGCGCCAGTGGCCCACTTATATCCAGCTGATGGGCGACAAGGATGCGGCGCCCAGCATCACCCGGATCGTGCGCAAGGGCACGGAATGCGAGACGGCGGCGCGCGACTACGATTTTTCGGCGCTGTCGATCGCGCGCCATATGGAAGAGGGGCGGACAGCCGCCCGCGAGGCGCTCGCGGCGCAGCGCGGCTAGGGATATCATGTCGTCGCGGCGCGCATGTTAGCGCAAACGGCAGGATGCTTTCCCCTGTTTCGCCCGAGAATCAAACCTTACCCGCAAAATCGGAAGCGGTCCCGATGGCAAAACCATAATCATGCTAACATCGGCCAACATTACTAACTTCTAAAGAAATTCACCGACATGAACAAAACCAGCATCGAGGCCGTCCGCGAATCGATGGAGCAGGGCAAGCCCACCATGGTGGACGTGGCCAGGCTCGCCGGCGTGTCCGCGATGACCGTGTCGCGGGTCATGAACGGCAAGAGCCTGGTGCGTGAAAGCACGCGGCGCAAGGTGGCCGAGGCGGTCGCGGCGCTCAACTACACCCCGAACCAGGAAGCGCGCAACCTGGCCGGCTCCAAGCCGATCCGCGTCGGTTTCCTGTACAGCAATCCGAGCGCCGCCTACCTGAGCGAATTCCTCGTGGGCCTGCTCAACCAGTCGGGCCTCAACAATGTCCAGCTGTTCGTCGAGAAGTGCGAAGCCGGCAACCACGAGATCGAGCATACCCAGCGCCTGATCAATAACGGCCTGGATGGCGTGATCCTGCCGCCGCCGCTGTGCGACAGCGTGGCCGTGCTCGACTGCGTGGCGAAAGCCGGGATTCCGGCGGTGGTCGTGGCCTGCGGCTCGCCGGCGCCGAGCGTGGGGGCGGTCAGCATCGATGACTACGAAGCGGCCCGCTACATGGCGCGGCACCTGATCGCGCTGGGCCACCAGCGCATCGGCTTCATCGTCGGCCATCCGAACCAGACCGCCAGCGCGCGGCGCCTCGACGGCTACCGTGCGGCGATCGCCGAAAAGGGCGCCGATGCCTCCGACGAACTGGTGGTGCAGGGCATGTTCACCTACCGCTCCGGCCTGGACGCGGCCGAGCAGCTGCTCGCGCTGCAGGATCGGCCGACGGCGATCTTTGCCAGTAACGACGACATGGCGGCCGCCACGGTGGCGGTCGCGCACCGCCTGGGCCTGGACGTGCCGGGCGACCTGACCGTGACCGGTTTCGACGATACCGCGCTGGCCACCACGATCTGGCCGGAACTGACCACAGTGCGCCAGCCGATCGCCGGCATGGCGCGCGAGGCGGTGCAGGCGCTGGTGCGCCGCGTGCGCGCACTGCGCGAAGACGAGCCGGCCGAGCCGGAACAGACGCACATGGACTTCGAACTGGTGCGGCGCCAGTCCGACGCCGCCCCGCGCATCCGCCCGCCGGCGCGCCTGCCGTCGGTGGCGAAAGCGCACTGATATCCGATAGATCCTGTCCCTATGAAATCCATTTCAATAATTCGTTGACAACCGTCAAAGGCGCGCTTTAGACTGGGATGATCGCGCTAACACTCCTGTTAAGGGAGTGTCCTGTGCATCCATAATACTCAGAATAATCTGGAGACGACCATGACGGCAGCCGCCGCCCCGACGCTGGGCTACGCGACCTATCCGGACCTGCGCGACAAGCGGGTCGTGATCACCGGGGGCGGCTCGGGGATCGGTAGTGAACTGGTCCGGGCCTTCGCCGGCCAGGGGGCGCGGGTCTGGTTCCTCGACATCGCGCAAGCCCCGGGCCAGGCCCTGGCCGCGGCGCTCCAGGCCGCGCCGCATGCGCCGCGTTTCCTGCACTGCGACCTGGCCGACCTCGATGCACTGGCCGCGAGCTTCGCCGCCATCGAGGGGGAGCTTGGTGGCATCGACATCCTTCTCAATAATGCCGCCAACGACGACCGCCACCACATCGAAGCCGTGACGCCGGCATACTGGGAAAACCGGATGGCGGTCAACCTGCGCCACCAGTTCTTCTGCGCCCAGGCGGCAGTCGATTCGATGCGGCGCCAGCAGGGCGGCGTGATCCTCAACTTCGGGTCGATTTCCTGGCACCTGCCGCACACCGAGCTGGCGCTGTACATGACGGCCAAGGCCGCGATCGAGGGCCTCAGTCGTGCGCTGGCGCGCGACCTCGGGCCTGACCATATCCGCGTCAACACCGTGGTGCCTGGCGCCGTGCGCACCCCGCGCCAGCAAGCGTTGTGGCATACGCCAGAAGAAGAAAACCGCATCCTGGCCGGCCAGTGCCTGCCGGCGCGCGTCGAGATGCAGGACGTGGCGGCGCTGTCGCTGTTCCTGGCTTCGAACAATGCGCGCCGCTGCAGCGGACGCGAATACTTCGTCGACGCTGGCTGGTACGGCGCGTGACTCGAATAGAATGTCAATACGGCGCATCGCGCAAGCGCGCGCGCCGACAATAAAGGAGACAACGATGAAACAAGGCTTCACGAAGATGGGCGTCGCCATCGGACTCGGTTGCGCGCTGCTGTTCGCATCCGGCCTGAGCATGGCCGACGCCAAAAATCCCAAGATCGGCTTCTCGATCGACGACTTGCGCCTCGAGCGCTGGACGCGCGACCGCGATTACTTCATCGGCGCCGCCGAGAAGCTCGGCGCCAAGGTCTATGTGCAATCGGCCGACGCCAGCGAGCAGCGCCAGATCGCGCAGATCGAGAACCTGATCTCACGCGGCGTCGACGTGCTGGTGATCGTTCCCTATAACGCCACGGTGTTGAACAATGCGATCCGCGAAGCGAAGAAGGCGAAAATCAAGGTGCTGTCGTACGACCGCCTGATCCTCAATGCCGACGTCGACGCCTACATCTCGTTCGACAACAAGGCGGTGGGCGAGCTGCAGGCGCAGTCGATCGTCGGCCTCAAACCGAAGGGTAACTACTACCTGCTGGGCGGGGCGCCCACCGACAACAACGCCAAGATCCTGCGCGAAGGCCAGATGAAGGTGCTGCAGCCGCTGATCGACAAGGGCGACATCAAGGTGGTCGGCAGCCAGTGGGTCAAGGACTGGAGCGCATCGGCGGCGATGTCGATCGTGGAGAATGCGCTCACCGCCAACGGCAACAAGATCGACGCCGTGGTCGCGTCCAACGACGCCACCGCCGGCGGCGCGATCCAGGCGCTGGCCGCGCAGAAGCTGGCCGGCAAGGTGCCGGTATCCGGCCAGGACGCCGACCTGGCCGGGGTGCGCCGCGTGATCGCCGGCACCCAGGCCATGACGGTCTACAAGCCGCTCAAGACCATCGCCACCAGCGCCGCCCTTCTCGCCGTGCAGCTGGTGCGCAATGAAAAGCCGGCCTATAACTCGCAGATCAACAATGGCTACAAGCAGGTCAGCACCGTCCTGCTCAAACCCATACTGCTGACCAAGTCGAACGTCGACATGCTGGTGAAGGACGGGTTCTATACCCAGGGCCAGCTGGCCGGCAAATAAGTCCGGATCTCTCCTTTCCCCGTGCCCGCTACCGCGGTCCGGGGATTTTTTCACGCCTTGGAAGTCTTGCGATGTCGGGCTATCTGCTTGAAATGAAGGGAATCGCCAAGCGATTCGACGGGGTACCGGCGCTGGACGGCATCGACCTGGCGATCCGGCCAGGCGAGTGCGTCGGCCTGTGCGGCGAGAACGGGGCCGGCAAGTCGACCCTGATGAAAGTGCTGTCGGCGGTCTACCCGCACGGCAGCTGGGATGGCGAGATCCTGTGGGACGGCCAGCCGCTCCGTGCGCGCTCGGTGCGCGAGACCGAAGAAGCGGGGATCATCATCATCCACCAGGAACTGATGCTGGTGCCCGAGCTGTCGGTCGCCGAGAACATCTTCCTGGGGAACGAGATCACCTTGCCCGGCGGCCGGCTCGACTATCCGGCGATGAACCGGCGCGCCGAGGAAATCCTGCGCGGCCTGCGCCTGCCGGACGTGAACGTGGTGCTGCCGGTGAAGCACTACGGCGGCGGTCACCAGCAGCTGATCGAGATCGGCAAGGCGCTGAACAAGAATGCGCGGCTGCTGATTCTCGACGAGCCGTCGGCTTCGCTCAGCGCCTCCGAGATCGACGTGCTGCTCGAGACGGTGCGCGACCTGAAGGCGCGCGGCGTGGCCTGCGTCTACATCTCGCACAAGCTCGAGGAGGTAGCGGCCATCTGCGACACCATCGTCGTCATCCGTGACGGCAAGCACATTGCCACCACGCCGATGCCGCAGATGAGCGTGGACCGGATTATCGCCCAGATGTGCGGGCGCGAGATGAACCAGATGTATCCGCTGCTACCGCATGACATCGGCGAAGTCGTGATGGAGGCGCGCCACATCACCTGCTACGACCCCGAGAATCCGCGCCGCAAGAAGGTGGACGACGTCTCGTTCCAGGTGCGCCGCGGCGAGATCCTCGGCATCGCCGGCATCGTCGGCGCCGGCCGCACCGAGCTGGTGACGGCGATCTTCGGCGCCTATCCGGGCCGCCACGAGGGCGAGGTCTGGCTCGAAGGGCAAAAAGTCGACACCTCGGACCCCTTGAAGGCGATCCGCGCCGGCTTCGCCCTGGTGCCCGAGGACCGCAAGCACCACGGCATCGTGCGTGACCTGTCGGTGGGCGAAAACATCACGCTGTCGGTGCTGCAGCGCTATGCGCACCTGACCCGCATCGACGACGGCGAGGAAGCCAGCGCGATTGGCGAACAGATCGGGCGCCTGGCGCTCAAGACCGCCAGCCCCGCGTTGCCGATCACGGCGCTCTCGGGCGGCAACCAGCAGAAGGCGGTGCTGGCCCGGATGCTGCTGACCGGGCCGAAGGTGCTGATCCTCGACGAGCCGACGCGCGGCGTCGACGTCGGCGCCAAGTTCGAGATCTATCGCCTGATGCTGGAACTGGCGGCCCAGGGCATCGCCATCGTCATGGTCTCGTCCGAGCTGGCCGAGGTGCTGGGCGTGTCCGACCGCGTGCTGGTGCTGGGCGAAGGCAAGCTGCGCGGAGAATTCATCAACGATGGCCTGAGCCAGGAGACGGTGCTGGCCGCCGCCCTGGGCCAGGCCTGACAAGCAAACGACATCCATGGATACAACGACACTCAAGCGGCTGTTCACCCAATATAAAATCCTGGCGCTGCTGGTGGCGGTCGCCCTGATCTGGACCTTCTTCCACTGGATGACCGAGGGCGGCTTCACCTCGGCGCGCAACGTCTCGAACCTGATGCGCCAGATGTCGATCACCGGCATCCTGGCCTGCGGCATGGTGTTCGTCATCATCGCCGGCGAGATCGACCTGTCGATCGGTTCGCTTCTGGGCCTGCTGGGCGGGATGGCGGCGGTGCTCGACGTCACCCACGGCATGCCGCTGCCGCTGTCGATCGCGGTGGTGCTGGGCGCGGGCTTGATGTGCGGCTTCCTCAACGGCTATCTGACGGCGTATGCGGGCATACCGTCGTTCATCGTCGGACTTGGCGGCATGCTGGCCTACCGTGGCGTGGTGCTGGGACTGACCGACGGCGCCACCGTGGCGCCGGTCTCGCCGGGCTTCGAGCAGATCGGTCAGGCCTATCTGCCGCCGGCATGGGGGATTGGACTCGGCGTGCTGCTGTTGGCGCTGGCCGGCGTGCTGGCCTGGCGCCAGCGGGTCAACCAGGCGCGTCATGGTTTACCGGTAATCGCGTTGTGGCGCTCGGTGGCTCGCGTGGCGCTGGTTGGCGCAGCGCTGGCCGGCCTGATCTCCACCTTCAACAGTTACGAGGGCATTCCGCTGCCGGTGCTGATCCTCCTGACCCTGCTGGGCGTGTTCAGCTACATCGCGCGCCAGACCGTGTTCGGCCGCCGCATCTATGCGGTGGGCAGTAATATGGAGGCGACCCGCCTGTCCGGCATCGACGTGCGCAAGGTGAAATTGTGGATCTTCGGCCTGATGGGGCTGATGTGCGCGCTGGCAGGCCTGATCAATACCGCGCGCCTGGCGGCCGGCTCGCCGTCGGCCGGCGTGTCGGCGGAGCTGGACGTGATCGCGGCCTGTTTCATTGGCGGCACCTCGATGCGCGGCGGCGCCGGCACCGTGCACGGCGCCCTGGTTGGCGCGCTGGTGATGGCCAGCCTGGACAACGGCATGTCGATGCTCGACGTCGACGCCTACTGGCAGATGATCGTCAAGGGCCTGATCCTGACCCTGGCCGTGTGGCTGGACGTGGCCACGCGCAGCAATACCCGCTGACGCGCGGCCACGTGGCTGGCGATTACGCCAGCTTCACTTCACCATCCACCAGGCGCACCAGGCCGAGCGGATTGCCGTCTTGCAGGGCTTCCGGCAGCAGGTCGGCCGGCACGTCCTGGTAGCACACCGGACGCAGGAAGCGCTCGATCGCAGTGGCGCCGACCGAGGTGCTGCGCGCATCCGAGGTCGCCGGGAACGGGCCGCCGTGCACCATCGCATACGACACCTCGACGCCGGTCGGGAAGCCGTTGAACAGGATGCGGCCCACCTTGCGCTCCAGCAGCGGCAGCAGGGCGCCGGCCAGTGCATGGTCGCTCTCCACCGCGTGCACGGTGGCGGTCAGCTGGCCCTCGAGGTGGCGGGTCACGGCCAGGATCTCGTCTTCAGTGCGGCAGGCGATCATCAGGGACACCGGTCCGAAGATTTCTTCTTCCAGCGCCGGGTTGGCGAGGAAGGTCGCGGCGTCGCACTGGTAGAGGGCGGCGCGCGCGGCGCAGCCGGGGCCTTCCTGGCTGCCGTTCGCCACCAGCTGTACGCCGCTGACGCCCGCGCGCTTGGCCGTGGCGTTGTCGTAGGCCTGATGGATGCCGGCCGTGAGCATGGTGCCGGCCGGCTTGAGCTGCAGCGCGGCAGCGGCGGCGTCGCGGAAGGCGTCGAGCTGCGGGCCTGCCAGGCCGATCACCAGGCCCGGGTTGGTGCAGAACTGGCCGACGCCCAGGGTCAGCGAATCGACGAAGGCGCCAGCCAGCCTGGCGCCACCCGCTTCCAATGCGCCCGGCAGCAGGTAGACCGGATTGATGCTGCTCATCTCGGCATACACGGGAATCGGTTCCTTGCGCTTGGCGGCGATCTGGGCCAGCGCCAGGCCGCCTCCGCGCGAGCCGGTGAAGCCGACGGCGCGGATCGCCGGATGGCTCACCAGGTCGCCGCCGATCTGATTGCCTTCGCCGATCAGCAGCGAGAACACGCCTTCCGGCATGCCGCATTCGAGGGCCGCCTGCAGCACGGCCTTGCCGACCAGCTCCGAGGTGCCGAGGTGGGCGTTGTGGGCCTTGACCACGACCGGGCAGCCGGCAGCCAGGCTTGATGCGGTGTCGCCACCGGCCACCGAGAACGCGAGCGGGAAGTTGCTGGCGCCGAAGACGGCGACCGCGCCGAGCGGGATCTTGCGCATGCGCAGGTCGGGGCGGGGCGGGGTGCGCTCGGGCAGGGCCGAATCCAGGGTCGCTTCCAGGAAGTGGCCGTCGCGGACCACCTTGGCGAACAGGCGCAATTGGTTCACGGTGCGGCCGCGCTCGCCCTCGAGGCGGGCCGCCGGCAAGCCGCTTTCCTGGCCGGCGCGTTCGATCAGCAGCGGGCCCAGGTCGAGGATGCGCTGGGCGATCGTCTCCAGGAAGCGTGCGCGCTGTTCCAGGGGCAGGGCGCGATAGGGCTCGACGGCGGCATCGGCCAGTTCGCAGGCGCGGGCCAGGTCGGACGGCGTCGCCAGGCCGAATTCGGGTTCCAGGTTTTGCTTCTTGGCGGGATCGTAGGCGCGGACGACGCCGGCGCTGCCGCGCAGGATCTGGTGGCCGATGATCATTTCGCCGCTGATATTCATGGTGGATCTCCTAGTTGGAATTGGTTGGGTTGTTGATGTCATACGCAATCAGGCGCTGTTGCGGGATCGTCGATAGAACATTCAGCCTAAATGATAACGTTTTCTGTTAGCGCGAACATTTTAGTTGCAAGCGTCTCCTGTATTGATTAGCATGGTTGCCAGCAAGCTAATAATAAAGACAGGCAGGAGACAAGATGCGTACCACGATCGCCCGTCGACCCGTCATGGGTTGGCGCTCGACCATGGGTGTGGTTGCGACCGTGTGCGTCGCCGCCGTGGCCATGGCCGCCCCTGTCGTCCAGGACGGCGCCAGCTATGTCTGGGACAGCGTCACCATTGGCGGCGGCGGCTTCGTGACCGCGATCGTGCCCAGCCGCAGCGAACCGGGCGTCGCGTACGCCCGCACCGACGTCGGCGGCGCGTATCTGTGGCGGGCAAAAGAAGGCCGCTGGACGCCGCTGCTCGATTGGGTGGGTGAGGACCAGACGGGCTTCCTGGGCATCGACGCGCTGGCGATCGATCCCGACAACGCCTCCAGGGTGTGGCTGCTGGCGGGGATCGCCTACCTGAACGGCGGACGGACCGCCATCCTGCGCTCGAACGATTACGGCAAGACCTTCGACGTGATCGACGTCAGCCATCAGTTCAAGACCCACGGCAACGGCTTCGGGCGCCAGGGCGGTGAGCGGCTGGCCGTCGATCCGGGCGCCAGCAAGCGCCTCTACCTCGGCTCGCGCCGCGATGGCCTGTTCGAGAGCGCCGACTCTGGCGCCACCTGGCAGCGCAACCGGGCGCTGGCGGTAACCACGACGCCCAACGACGTGGGCCTGAACATCGTGCTGCCCGACCCCGCCAGCGTGAAGAACGGCCGCGCGCAGCGCCTGTTCGTCGGCGTATCGCGCTTCGGCAGCGTCGGCCCGAACCTGTACCGCAGCGACGACGCCGGCGCGACCTTCGTGCCGGTGGCGGGAAGCCCGGCCGGCCTGATGCCGCAGCGCGCGGCCTTCGACGGCGCCGGCAAGCTGTACATCACCTATGCCAACGGCGCTGGCCCGCACCCGGACAAGAGCGCCAGCGAGCCGATCGACCGCGGCCAGGTGTGGCAATACGAAATTGCCGGCGGCGCCTGGCGCAATGTGACGCCGGTGGGATCGAACCGGCCGTTCGCCGGGATCAGCGTCGATCCGCGCAACCCCAGGCGGCTGGTGGTCTCCACCATCAATACCTTCATCGCCCAGGGCGATGCGCGCGGCGACCGCATTTTCGTGTCGACCGATGCCGGCGCCAACTGGGTCGACGTGATCGCACGCGGCTTCCAGCGCGACGCGGCCGGCGTGCCCTGGCTCGATGGCCATGCGATCCACTGGGCTGGCTCGGTCGAATTCGATCCGCTCGACCCGCGCGCGGTGTGGGTCACGTCCGGCAACGGGGTGTTCCGCACGCCCGATATCGACGCGACTCCCGCCACCTGGACCTTCACCGTGAAAGGCCTGGAAGAGACGGTGCCGCTCGGCCTGGTCAGCCTGCCGGGTGCGCCGCTGGTTTCGGCCATCGGCGACTACGACGGCTTCGTGCATGACGATCCGGCGCGCCCGGGACGCATCCACCGGCCCGAGATCGGCACCACCACCGGGCTCGATGCCGCCGCCCGCCGCCCGGGCAGCGTGGTGCGGGTGGGGGACGCGATGCTCATCACGCGCGACGGCGGCATGACCTGGACGCAGACGCCGGCGCTGCAGGGCAAGCGCGGGAAGGTCGCGATGTCGAGCGATGGCGCGACCCTCATCCATGCGCCGCAGGGCTCCTCGACCCTGTATCGTTCGGCCGACGATGGCGCCAGCTGGACGCGGGTGGCGGGCCTGGCCGGCCGGGACCTGCGCGCCGTCGCCGATCCCGTCGACCCGAAGGTGTTCTATGCCTATGACGGCAAGGCGTTGATGGCCAGCCTGGACGCCGGCGCCAGCTTCGCGCCGCGCGCCAGCCTGCCGCCGGGCGGCTCGACACTGATCCGCGCGCTGCCGGGCCGCGAGGGCGACCTGTGGGTGGCGCTCAAGGACGGCGGCCTGGTGCGCTCGCGCGATGGCGGCGCCAGCTTCGCGCCGGTGGCCGGCGTCGGCTACTGCGGCGCGGTCGGTTTCGGCAAGGCCGCCCCGGGAAAGGTTGAACCGACCGTGTACATCTGGGGCAGCGTCAAGGGCGTGCGCGGCATTCACCGCTCGCTCGACCTCGGGCGCAGCTGGCAGCGCATCAATGACGACGCCCACCAGTACGGCGGACCAGGCGACGGCCACTTCATCGTCGGCGACATGAACCGCTTCGGCGTGGTCTACATGAGCACCGCCGGGCGGGGCATCGTCTACGGAAGGCCGGGACCGACATGAAGATATTTTTTAGCCTGCGCCTCCTGCTGGGCGCCAGTGCCTTCGCGCTGGCGACGTGCGCCGTCGCAGCGCCCGAGATGGTGCTGCGCTACGACCGGCCGGCCCAGGACAATGACCAGGGCTGGGAGAAAGAGGCGCTCCCGATCGGCAATGGCCGCATCGGGGCCATGGTGTTCGGCCAGCCAGGCCGCGAGCACCTGCAGTTCAATGACATCACGTTGTGGACCGGCGACGACCGGACCATGGGCGCCTTCCAGCCTTTCGGCGACCTGCTGGTCGAGCTGCCCGGCCACGAGAGCGGCGTGCTTGAGTACCGCCGCACGCTCGACCTCGAGCGCGGCGTGCATACGGTGACCTATACGCATGGCGGCGTGCGCTACCGGCGCGAGGCCTGGGCGAGCTACCCGGCCCAGGTGATCGTGCTGCGCCTGACTGCCGACCGGCCTGGCCGCTACACCGGCGCCGTGGCCCTGACCGACCGCCATGGCGCCCATCTCGCGGTGGCGAACGGCCGCCTGTATGCGTCGGGCACCTTGGCCGGCTTCGCGCCGTCCGACCAGGCGCCGAGCGCCAACGTGATGTCCTACGCCAGCCAGGTGCAGGTGGTCAGCGATGGCGGCAAGCTGGTCGCGGACGGCGAGCGCCTCGCCTTCGCGGGCGCGGATGGCCTGACCCTGATCCTGGGCGCCGGCACCAGTTATGTGCTCGATGCCGCGCGCAACTTCGAGGGCGGGCATCCGCTGGCGCGCGTGACCGCACAGGTGGACAAGGCCGCTGAGCGAACGCCGGCGGCGCTTCTCGAGGAACACGCCGAAGATGTTGGGCGCCTGCTGAAACGTGTGGCGATCGACCTGGGCGAGACGCCGGCGGAACGTCGCGCGCTGCCGACCGATGCGCGGCTGCTCGCCTATACGAAGTCGGGTGGCGATCCGGAGCTGGAGGCCCAGTACTTCCAATATGGCCGCTACCTGCTGGCGTCCAGCTCGCGCGGCTCGCTGCCGGCCAATCTGCAGGGCCTGTGGAACAACAGCCTGACGCCGCCGTGGAATTCGGACTATCACACCAATATCAACATCCAGATGAACTACTGGCCGGCCGAGGTGACGAACCTGGGCGAGCTGGCCTTGCCGTTCTTCGATTTCGTGAACGGCGTGGCGCCCAGGTGGCGGCGCGCCACCGCGGCCGAATTCGGCCGCGCCGACGGCCGGCCGGTGCGCGGCTGGACCCTGCGCACCGAATCGAATCCCTTCGGCGCCATGGACTACCTGTGGAACAAGACCGGCAACGCCTGGTATGCCCAGCACTTCTGGGAACACTATGCGTTCAGCCGCGACGAGCGCTTCCTGCGCGAGGTGGCCTATCCGGTGATGAAGGAGGCCAGCGCCTTCTGGCAGGACTACCTCAAGGAACTGCCGGATGGGCGCCTGGTCGCGCCGCAGGGCTGGTCGCCGGAACACGGCCCGGTCGAGGATGGCGTCGCCTACGACCAGCAGATCGTGTGGGACCTGTTCAACAATACGGTCGAGGCGGCCGGCATCCTGCAGGTCGATCCGGAGCTGCGCGCAACACTGACTGCCATGCGCGACCGCCTCGCCGGCCCGCGCATCGGCAGCTGGGGACAACTGCTCGAATGGCTGGAAGAGAAGAAGGACCCGGTGCTCGACACGCCGCACGACACCCACCGCCACGTGTCGCACCTGTTCGCGCTGTTCCCGGGACGCCAGATCGATGCCGTGCGCACGCCGGACCTCGCCCGCGCCGCGCGCCGCACGCTGGAAGCGCGCGGCGACGCCGGGACCGGCTGGTCGATGGCGTGGAAGATGGCGTTCTGGGCCAGGCTGCACGACGGCGACCGCGCCCATCGCATGCTGCGTGGCCTGCTGGCGGCGCCGGGCGCGCGTGCGGCCGAACAGGCCGGCATCTTTTCGGAGCATAACAATGCCGGCGGCACCTATCCGAACCTGCTCGACGCCCATCCGCCGTTCCAGATCGACGGCAATTTCGGCGCCACCGCCGCGATCGCCGAAATGCTGCTGCAATCGCAGGGCGGCGAACTGCACTTGCTGCCGGCGCTGCCATCGACCTGGGCGCGCGGCTCGGTGAAGGGATTGCGTGCGCGGGGCGGCTATGAAGTCGACCTGCGCTGGGCCGATAGCCGCTTGCAGGACGCCACGGTGCGGGCGGTGGCCGGGAAGGGTGGACCAGTCAAGGTCCGCTACGGCGCCAAGCGCATCGAGATCGATGTGGCCAAGGGCCAGGGCCGCAGCCTGGACGCGGCGCGCTTCCGCTAACGACAAGAATGACAACCAAGGAGACGACCAGCATGACCTTGAAACAACTCGTCCGCACGCTTGCTCCGCTCTGCCTCTTGTGGGCCAGCGCCGGCGCGAGCGCCGCCGACCCCGAGCTGCCGCGCCTCGTCGAAAAGGATGGCCGGCACGCGCTGATGGTGGACGGCGCGCCGTTCCTGATGCTCGCCGGCCAGGCCCATAACTCCAGCAACTATCCGGGCGCCTTGCCCAAGGTGTGGGCGGCGTTGAAGGATGCGCACGCCAATACGCTCGAGATGCCGGTCGCCTGGGAGCAGGTGGAGCCGAAGGAAGGAGAATTCGACTTCAGCTTCCTCGACGCCTTGATTGCGCAAGCGCGTGAAAACGATATCAGGCTCGTCATCGTCTGGTTCGGCACCTGGAAGAACACGGGGCCGGGCTACCTGCCGGAATGGGTCAAGTTCGATAACAGCCGCTTTCCGCGCATGAAGGACAAGGACGGCAAGACGGTCTACAGCCATTCGCCGTTCGGCGAAGAGACCCTCGCGCTCGATCGGCGCGCCTTCGTCAAGATGATGGAGCACATCAGGAAGATCGACAGCGGTCACCGCACCGTGATCATGGTGCAGGTCGAGAACGAGGTGGGCACCTACGGCGTCCCGCGCGACCATGGAGAGCGCGCCGAGGCGGCCTTCCGCCAGCCGGTGCCGGCCGCGGTGCTGGCGCGCCAGAAGCCGAAGGTCGCGGGCGTGACGCAAGGATCCTGGCGCCAGGTGTATGGCGACTATGCCGACCAGTACTTCCATTCCTGGGCCATCGCCAGCTATATCGAGTCGATCGCCAGCGCCGGGCGCGCGGTGTACGACCTGCCGATGTTCGTCAACGCCGCCCTGCGCGAGCCTTCGCTCGACGGCAAGCCGGCGGCGCCGTGGAAATCGAACTTCGCCAGCGGCGGGCCGACCTGGGACGTGATCGACATCTACAAGGCGGCCGCGCCGCACATCGACCTGGCGGCGCCCGACATCTACATGCCGGAATCGAACAAGGTGACGGCGGTGCTGAAGTCCTACCAGCGGCCGGACAACGCGCTGATGGTGCCGGAGATGGGCAATGCGGCGGGCTATGCGCGCTATGTGTACCAGATCGTCGGCATGGGAGCCCTGGGCGTGGCGCCGTTCGGGCTCGACTACTTCAAGTACAGCAATTACCCGCTGGGCTCGAAGTACACCGACCGCCGCATGATCGAACCCTTCGCCACCGTGTACGGCGTGTTCGCGCCGATGCAGCGCCAGTGGGCGCGCTGGGCCTTCGAGGGCCGCACCCATGGCGTGGCCGAGGGCGACGACCGCGCGCCGCAGACGGTGGCGCTGAACGGCTGGAAGGCGACCGTGTCGTTCCGCGAATTCCAGTTCGGCGAGCGCCAGTACCTGAAGGACAAGAGCGAATACAAGGAAGGAACCGAGAAGCCGGGCGGCGGCGTGGCCATCGCCCAGGTCGGCGAGAACGAGTTCGTGCTCGTCGGCCAGCAGGCGCGGGTCAAGTTCGCGGGCGATGGCCCGAACGCGGGCAAGCCCTCGCTGCTGGCGCGGGTGGAGGAAGGGCGTTTCGACGCCAATGGCCGCTGGGTGATGGAACGCAACTGGAACGGCGACCAGACCGACTATGGCCTCAATCTGCCGGCGACACCGGTGGTGCTGAAGGTCAGGCTCGGGACGTACCAGGAATAACAACGATGAAGACAGGAGATCGACAATGCGTATGCGTATGAGACAGACCCAGGTGGCAGCCGCGGTGCTGTTCCTCGCCTCCGGGCTCCAGGCCCATGCGGGCACTTTTCAACAGACCGCCACCGGCATCGACGTGCGGCCCGATACTGGCGCCAAGGTGGTGCGCCTGAATCTGATGAGCGATAACATCATCCAGGTCGTGAAGCTCGCCGAGGAGAACAAGACGCTCACGCCCTCGCTGATGACGGTGGCGGCGCCGTGCGGCGACAAATGCACGTTCATGGTCACGCCCGCGACGGACGAGGTCCAGCTCAAGGCGGGCAAGATCGCGGCCACCGTGTCCCTGAAGGACGGCCAGGTCCAGTTCTTCGACGCCGCCGGCAAGCGCTTCCTGGCCCAGGCATCGGAATCGATGAAGCCGGTCGACGTCGGCGGAAAGCCGTTCCTGGCGATCAAGCAGGGCTTCAACCACGGCACGAAGGACGCCTATTACGGCCTGGGCCAGCACCAGAACAACCAGATGAACTACAACGGCGAAGACGTGCTGCTGGCCCAGCACAATATGATTGCCGCCGTGCCTTTCGTGGTGTCGGACAAGGGCTATGGCCTCCTGTGGGACAACAACTCGATCTCCCGCTTCGGCGATGCCACGCCTTACGACCACATGTCGCGCGACCTGGTCCTGCGCAGCCTTGATGGCAAGCAGGCCGGCCTGACCGCGCGCTACTACGTCGACGGCAAGCTGGCCCTGACGCGCCAGGAAAAGGACATCGATTACCAGTACCTGAAGGACGTGGACGAGAACTGGCCGAAGGAGCTGAAGCCCGCCAAGGACCTCAAGAACGTGCGCGTGGTATGGGAAGGCACCATGAGCAGCGACAAGCCGGGCGTGCACAAGATGCAGCTCTATTCGTCGGACTACGCCAGGCTGACGGTGGACGGCAAGGAAGTGATGGACGTGTGGCGCATGGGCTGGAACCCGTGGTACCACAACTTCGAGGTCAAGTTCGACAAGAACCAGCCGGTCAAGCTGCACCTCGAGTGGAAGCCGTCGGGCGGCATGGTGGCCATCACCCACAACAACCCGCTCCCAAGCGCGGAGCGCCATTCGCTGACCATGTCGTCCGAGATCGCCGAGGCGATCAACTACCACGTGATCAGCGCCGACAGCATGGACGGCGCGATCGCCGGCTACCGCCACCTGACCGGCCAGGCGCCGATGATGCCGAAATGGGCCTATGGCTTCTGGCAGTCGCGCCAGCGCTACGAGACCCAGCAGCAGCTGCTCGACGCCCTGGGAGAATACCGCAAGCGCGGCTGGCCGCTCGATAACATCGTCCAGGACTGGTTCTACTGGCCCGAGGATGGCTGGGGTTCGCACGACTTCGACAAGACCCGCTTCGCGGATCCGAAAGGCATGGTCGATGCCGTCCACAAGCAGAACGCCCGCATCATGCTGTCGGTGTGGGGCAAGTTCTACGCCAATACCGACAACTACAAGGAGTTCGCATCCAAGGGCTATATGTGGACCAAGAACGTTGAGAATGGCTCGCGCGACTGGGTCGGCAAGGGTTACCTGAACAGCCACTACGACCCGTACACTCCGGAAGCGCGCGCGATCTACTATCGCCAGCTGAAGACAAAGCTGGTCGACCTGGGCTTCGACGCCTGGTGGATGGACAATACCGAACCTGACGTGCTGTCCAACAGCCGCCTGGAAGACTTCAAGCAGCTGATCGGACCGACCGTGTATGGCGCCGGCGAAATCACCTTCAATCCCTACAGCCTGGTGAGCACGGGCGCCATGATCGATGGTCTCAAGCGCGACCAGCCCGACAAGCGCCAGTTCATCCTGTCGCGCTCGGGCTTCGCCGGTATCCAGCGCAACGCCGTGGCGGTGTGGAGCGGCGACACGGTCGGGCGCTGGAACAACCTGTACGACCAGATCGCGTCAGGCACCAATATGTCGATGTCGGGCGTCCCGAACTGGACCCACGACATCGGCGGCTATGCCCAGGAGGTGCGGTTCCAGACCGGCGACGTCGGCTCGGCCCAGGAAAACCGCGTCACCAGCCGCGCCGCGGCCAATCCGGAAGACATGGAAGAGTGGCGCGAGCTGAACCACCGCTGGTTCCAGTTCGGTGCCTTCACGCCGCTATTCCGTTCGCACGGCGAGGTGGTCAAGCGCGAAATCTATAACATCGCCGCTGGCGACGATGCGATGCGCGACAATATGGTCTGGTGGCTGAAGCTGCGCTACCGCCTGATGCCGTATATTTATACCGCCGCATCCGATACCCACTACCGCTCGGGCACAATCATGCGCGGCCTGGCGATGGACTTCCCGAACGACGACAAGGCCAAGAACGTCAAGGACCAGTACATGTTCGGGCCTTCGTTCCTGGTCGCGCCGGTGTATGAATACAAGGCGCGCCAGCGCCAGGTCTACCTGCCGGCCGGCGCCGACTGGTACGACTTCCACACCGGCGAGCGCCACCAGGGCGGCGCGACCCGCACCATCCAGGCGCCGCGCGAGCGCATGCCGCTGTTCGTCAAGGCGGGTTCGTTGATCACCGCCGGTCCGGTGACCCAGTACGTCGACGAGAAGCCGGATGCGCCGGTGACGGTGTTCGTCTACGCCGGCGCGAATGGCGTGGCGACCCTGTACGAGGACGATGGCGTTTCGAACGCTTACCAGCGCGGCGAAGCCAGCCGCATCCCGATCAGCTACGACGACAAGGCCGGCGTGGTGCAGATCGGCGAGCGTGTCGGCCGCTACCAGGGCATGGTGGAGAAGCGCGAGTTCCGCGTGCGGGTCATCAAGCCTGGCGTGTCGACCGCGGCCGACATGGATGCGTCGGACAAGTCGGTGGTCTATGACGGCAAGCCGGTAAGCATCAAGCTGTAATCATGGGCCGGGCGCGTGCGCGCGCCCGGCTTTTTCGACCGAGACCCATGAACATCATTCCTTACGCGGCTGGCCTGGTCCTGGCTGGTCTCCTCGCGCTGGCGCCAGCCAGCGCGCTCGAGACGGTTGCGGCCGACCACCAGCGCCTGCAGTACACCGGACGAGTCGATTTCCGCGACCGCCGTGCGCCGGTACTGAGCTGGCCCGGCACGTCGGTGGCCGCCACCTTCACCGGCACGTCGCTGTCCATCGTCCTCGACGACCAGCACGGCAAGAACTACTACAACGTCTTCCTCGACGGCGATACCGAGCGCCCGATCATCCTGCAGCTCGACAAGGGGAAGAAGCGCTACCTGGTCGCCAATGGGCTGAAGCCTGGCGCGCATCGGCTCCTGCTGACCAAGCGCACCGAGGGCGAGGAAGGCGCCACCGTCTTCCTCGGCCTGGAGCTGGACGACAAGGCGGTATTGCAAGCGCCGCCGGCCAGGCCGGGACGGCGGATCGAGTTCTTCGGCGACTCCATCACCAGCGGCATGGGCAACGAAGCCCCTGATGATGGCGAGGACCACCACGGCAAGGACAAGAACAACTACCGCTCCTATGCCGCGATCGCGGCCCGCCAGCTCGGCGCCGAAGCGCATTTCACCTCGCAGGGCGGCATCGGCATCATGATCAGCTGGTTCCCGTTCACCATGCCGGACTTTTATGACCAGCTGAGCGCGGTCGGCGACAACGACAGCCGCTGGGATTTCTCGCGCTGGACGCCGGACGTGGTGGTGGTGAACCTGATGCAGAACGACAGCTGGCTGATCGGGCGCGACCACAAGCTGCAGCCGGAACCCGATGAGGCGCAGCGGATCGCGGCCTACCAGGCCTTCGTCGCGCGTGTGCGGTCGCTGTATCCGAAAGCCTATATCGTCTGTGCGCTCGGCAGCATGGATGCGACCCGGGCCGGATCGCCGTGGCCGGGCTACGTCAAGACAGCGGTCGGGAATCTCCAGGCAGCGGGCGACCGGCGCATCGATACGCTGTTCTTCCCATTCACCGGCTATGGCAAGCACCCGCGGGTGGCGCAGCACCAGGCGAATGCCGACATGCTGACGACTTTTGTGCGGCAAAGAATGGGGTGGTAGGCGAGTGCGGTATCATGCCGGTCTTCGTCAAGAAAGCCGCACATGCTCATCATCACCATCAAGCAGGGCAAGGAACAATCCATCCTTGCCGGCGACCCGTGGATCTACCAGTCCGCCATCGAGAAAGTCGAGGGCAAGCCGCACGAGCGCAACAAGATCGGCGTCACCGCGCTAGTCCAATCGTCGTCGCGCCGCTTCCTGGCGCGCGCCGCCTACAACGGCAAGTCGCAGATCGCGGCCCGCGTCTGGACCTTGCGCGAGGATGAAGCGATCGACCATGCGCTGATCAAGCGCCGCGTGGGGGCCGCCATCGAACGCCGCCTCGATACCTGGCGTGCGGTCGGACCGGATGCGCTGATCCAGCTGGTCGATGGGGAAAAGGATGGCCTGCCTGGCCTGGTGGTGCAGGGCTATGGCGGCCCGGACGGCTACCTGGTCTGCCAGTTCAACGCCGGCGGCGTCGACCTGTGGAAGGTGCCGGTGGTGCAGGCGCTGCTGGCCGCCACCGGCTGTCCCAACGTCTACGAGCGCTGCGATGCGCTGGTGCGCAAGGCCGAGGGATTGCCGTTCGCGCCGGGCGCCCTGGCCGGCGAGGAGCCCCCGCAGCGCCTGGTGGTGCGCACCCGCGAAAGCCTGGCGCCGATGGATATCCGCACCGGCTTCACTTATCCGCGCTAGGCAGGATCAGGCCAGCGCTTCCTTCGCCGCCTCTTCGGGAGTGAGGCCATCGTAGAACTGGTCGGTGAACCATTCGATCTGTTCTTCGATGTGGTCCTGGGCCTCTTTCACGGTGGCGCCGCCGGCGACCAGGAACCCTTCCACCTCGATGCACCACTGGATCAATGCCAGGGTTTCCTCGTCCAACTCTTCTTTCTTGGCCATGCCAATCATTCCCTTCAGTGCTGCGTGAATGGCGGATCGGACCGATCCGCGCCTGCGCGATTCTACCGCAGCGGGAAGGTGGGCCGAAGAATGATTGATCGATCGCGCAACTGATCTTATATTAACGGTTACGCGCCATCCGCCACTTCCTGTCGGCCGCGCCTTCTGCAGAGGATCGCCATGCCCAACCGGTTGCTCCAACTGTGCGTCATATTGGCGAGTATCGTATCCGTGGCCCAGGCGGCATCCCGGCACGAGCGGATCGACGCGCTGTTCGCGCCCTACGCGCGACCGGACACGCCTGGCTGCGCGGTGGCGGTCAGTCGTGATGGAACGCTCGATCATGCCCGCGGCTACGGCAGCGCGAACCTGGAGACGGGCGGCGCGATCACGCCGGCCACGACCTTCCATGCGGCTTCGCTCAACAAGCAGTTCGTCGCCTTTTCCATCCTGCTGCTGCAGCAGGACGGCAAGCTCTCGCTCGACGATCCCGTCCACCGGCACATTCCGGAACTGCCCGACTATGGCGCGCCGGTCACGCTGCGCCAGCTGATGCACCACACGAGCGGCATGCGCGAGCAGGGCCAGTTGCTGCAGCTGGCCGGCTGGCGCAGCGGCGACGTGACCACCGACGAAGACCTGCTCGGCATCATCAAGGCCCAGCGCTCGCTCAACTACCGCCCCGGCAGCGAAGTCCTGTACACGAACGCCGCCTACACGCTGCTGGGCGAAGTCGTGGTGCGCCGATCAGGCATGAGCCAGCGCGAGTTCGCACGCAGCCGCATCTTCGCGCCATTGGGCATGAGGCACTCGTTCTTCCGCGACGACGGCAATGAGCCGACGCCCGGCCGGGCCATCGGCTACAACCCGCGTGCGGGCGGGGGCTGGCAGATCGCCACGCCGCTGGGCGGCGCCGCCAGCCTGTCGACCACCGTCGGCGACATGCTCGCCTGGCAGCGCAACCTGCAGGATGGCCGGGTGGGTGGCAAGGAGGTGATGACGCAGATGCAGACCTCGGGCATGCTCGACAACGGGGTGGTGCACGGCTATGGTGGAGGCCTGAGGATCGAGCGCTACCGCGGCCTGCGCACCGTCTCGCATGACGGCCTGAACGGCGGCTACCGCGCCGACGCCGTGACCTTTCCCGACCACGGCCTGTCGGTGGCGGTGCTGTGCAATAACGGCGCCGCGATCGCCTGGGAGCTGAGCCGCCGCATCGCGGACATTTATCTGGAACCGCACATGACGCCCCTGCAGCCGGCCCGCGTGGCGCTGGCGGCCGGACAGGTGGCGAAGCTGGCCGGCCTGTACTGGTCGCCGATCACCGACGAAATCGTGCGGCTGGAGCTGGTGGACGGTGCGCTGCGCCCGCGCTTTCGCCAGGAAAGCCTGCACCATATCGGCGGCGGCGCTTTCCAGCTCGGCGATGGCATCGAGCGCTGGCGCTTTGCCCAGGACGAGCTGAGCATCTGGGATTCGTGGCCGGTCCCGCGCGTGTTCCAGCGCCTGACGGCGCCCGGCGTGAGCGACGGACTGGAGCGCTATGCCGGCACCTACCGCAGCCACGATCTTGGCGCCGACTACGTGGCGCGCGTTACCGACGGCAAGCTGACCCTGCATTTCGGCCGCAACGGGCGCGCCGTGCTGGAGCCGGCCAGCGGCGACAAATTCTTCAGCACCAGCCTGGGCACAGTGACGTTCGCACGCGCGCCGACGGGCGAGGTGGCCGGGCTCACGGTCAGCAGCCGGCGGCTGCGCCGCTTCGCTGCCGAGCGCATGGTTGAGTCCCATTAGCGTGATCGCGTTGCACGCTTCTGACGTCGTCGCAGGTCGACGCCAAGGCGTCACCGCCAGCAGGGGCTAACCGGCGCCAGGCTTGTTATAGATATAAAAAGCCGTCCGCGGGGCGCGTCATGATATTCCCTCTATCGACGCAGATTCAGGGAGGTCATGATGAAATTGCTCTTGGCGCGTGCAGCGATCGCCGGCTCGGTTCTCGGGCTGACAGGTTGTGCAGCATTCGATTGGTGGCCGCAGTCGACGGCCAATGCGGGCGGCAAGACCGCACAGCAGTCCGCGGGCCACGCGGCCGGCGCTTCGGGGACATACCCGCGCACCGCGGATGGCGGGCCCGGCGGACAAGGCCCGAAAAGCCTTCCAGCGCATGATACTGCTGGCAGCGCCGCGGATGGCGCCTCGTCCCCAGCCGCCAGGTCGACCGACACTCCCGAGCCCGATCTGGCGAAGGCGCCGGCCGCCATCGCCGAGGCCGGGCTCGATACCGCGACCATGGTTGACATGCTCGGCATGGCCTGGCAAGGTCTCCAGCGGCCGCAGCCGATCGACCCGGCCATCGGGAAATACCTCGGCGGCTTCGGTGTCGTGGTCGACATGCTGCAACGGGGCTTCGATGCCCGGGCGGCGCGGGAGGCGCATGCCGCTGTCGCGCGTTTGCGCGACGCCATGGGGCCGGGAGAGACCAAGATCATCCATATTAGGCAGGGCGCGGACGGCCGGGTCCAGGTTGTCGAAGTCCCCGGCCGCTTCACACCGATCGCGAAGAACCGGGACGAGAAGGTCATCGAGTCAGAGATCGTTACGCCCGAGGTCGTCGTGCAGCGCGACGGCAGCCTGCTGCACATATTCACCTCGAGAGGTGCGCTCACGCAAAAGGCGAGGGCGAGCTATGACCAGGAATGGCCGGAGTTCTACAAACGCTCCGATGCGGCGATCGCCGCCATCCTGGCGAGAGGCTGACCCATCATTTTGCGGGGGCGAACTGCAGCAGGTAGACGTCGTTCTCGCGCAGCGGCAAGCTGGTGGCCAGCCGTCCATCGGCGCCGACGGTGACCGTCTTTTGCTGCGACGGCTTGCCGGTGGCGTGGGCCTTGAGCGTCGCGACCTGCTGCCGGGTCAATTGTTTCGGCGAGCCCATGCCGATATAGGCGGTGAAGGCGTCGTTCTGCTTGTAGCCGACCTGGGACACCGTCATCGTGTAGGCGCCCGGCTTCATGCCCCGCAGCGCCACCGCGACCTGGCCCTTGGCCTTCGGCGGCAAGTCCTTGATGTAGAACTGCTGGTTGTTGACCTTGTCAGGCAGCGTATGGGTCACGTCCCAGAGCAGGACCTGGGCATTGCCCTTGTCGTCGAGCGTCGCCCAGGAATCCTTGTCCGCATTCTTCAGCTCCGTGTGGCCGAGCTGGTTCAGGAACTGGTAGGCGAAATAGGCCGGCTTCTTGATGCCTTGCGTGTTCATCAGGCCGAAGCCGCCGTGGAAGGCCTCGAAGCGCGGGCCGGGCTCTTCGAAGATATCGGTAAACACCCAGTACGACATCGACTGCACGGCGCCGCTGCTTTGCTTGAGCTTTTTCAGGATATAAGCGGCCTGATGGTAGCTGTCGTGGGTCGGATCGGCCGGGGTATAGGACGAACTCCATTCGGTGTAGTGCAGTTCCAGCTTCGGCATGGGTGAGGCGGCGATCTCCTTGCGGTTCTTTAGCACGTCGCTGGCCACCGCCATGTCGTCGCGGCTCAAAATCGTCCCGGTGGTGCCGAACTCGTCGAGGAAGCCCTGGCTCACGCCGTAGGAATGGGTGCTGACGAAGTCCAGCGGCACCTTGTTCTTGTCGGCGTAGGCGATCATCTCGGGAATCCAGGCCGCGCCGGCGGTGGCCGGCCCGCCGACCCGGTAGGCCGGGTCGACGCGCTTGATGGCGCGCGCCGCGTGGGTGTACAAGCGGAAGTACTCGTCCTGGGTGCCGGCCCAGAAGCCGTCCAGGTTCGGTTCGTTCCACACCTCGAAGTACCAGCTCGCCACCTCGTCGCGGCCATAGCGTTCGGTCCAGTGCCGCGTGAGGGCCTCGATCAGGCGTTCCCACTGGCCATAGTCGCGCGGCGGCGTGACGTTGCCGCGCCACCAGAAGATCGTCTTGGTGCCGCTGGCCATGGCATTGGGCATGAAGCCCAGCTCCACGAAAGGCTTGATGCCGATGCTCAGCAGATAGTCGAACAGCGCATCGATGTACTGGAAGTTGTACTGCTCCTTGCCCTGGGCGTCGATCTTGTACACGCCCATGTCGTCGGTCAGGAGGCCATGGAAGCGGATGTAACGAAAGCCCGCGTCGCGCCGGATCTCGGCCAGTTGCTGCTGCCAGTCGGCGCGCAAGCCTTCGTTGGCGCGGCCGGCGCCGACCGACAGGTTGAACATGCGGTCGAGCTTGCCCTGGACCTGGGTGACGTCGACGTCGATATTGCGCTGCTGCGCGAACGCACTGACAGGCAGGATGAACGTGGCGGCCAGCAAGGCCTGGGCGAATGGCTGAAGTCTCATGGATCGAATTTCCGTGGTGAGGAACGGCCAGCATACGGCGCGCTGCCCGCCATGGCGTGGTCCATGCGGATAGTTGAAGCAATCGTGCCGGACGTGTCAGCGCAGGTGTCATGACCCGGGACCGCATCCGGCGCGCCGGCGAGCGAAGCGCGGAACGCCTTCGGCGTGCAGCCATACTCCTGCCTGAACAGCTTGTTGAAGTAGGAGGCGTTGTTGTAGCCGACCGTGTAGGCGACCTCCGAGACCGTGGCCGATCCCTTCTCGGCCAGCAGCCGCGCGGCCTCGGTCAGGCGCAGCTTGTTCAGGTAGCCGGTAAACGTAAAACCCAATTCGGCCTTGAGGATCTCGTTGACCTTGTTGCGGTTGACGCCGGCGGCCTGCACCACGGCTTCCAGGTCCAGGTCGGCCTCGGCATAGCGGCTCGCCATCGCCTGGAGGATGGCCGCCTTTTCGCGGTCGCGCCGCGGCTCGAGCGGGAGCTCGAGCGAGAGCTGCTGGTAGGCCACGATCGGCAAGTCCTTCTGCAGCTTGTCCTGCAGCTCGAGCCGCAGGGCAAGCGCGTGGGCGCGGAACAGCCACAGGCCGAAGCCGGCCCAGGCGAACAAAAGAAACGCGCCGGGCACGAAGATCCAGCGCAGGTCGCGCCCATGCAGGGTCAGGCTGCTGACGTCGACCACCAGCGGCACGTCGCGCGGCGTCTGGAAAGTGCTGCCGATGGCCAGCTTGGGCACCTGGTCCAGGCGGTAGGCTTGGCTGGACAGCGGCAGCCCGGAATGGGCGAACCACCACTGCGGTGTCTCCATGCGCGTCAGGTCCAGTTCGACCAGGCTGCCTTGCTTGCTGCAGGAAAAGAAGCTCGAGGGGGAGCGGTAACTGGCCGGATCGCCGCGCCGGGACAGTCCCTCCTCAAAGGTCGGCGCCACCAGCGACAGGGTATTGCGTGGCGCGCAGGTGGCGACGAAGGACACCGATGCGTAGCGCGTCAGGTCGGCGTGCGCCGGTTCTCCGTCCGCCCCGAGGAAGAACAGGTTGGCTTCGGCGTACGGATAGGCGGTGCCGCTGGCGACGGTCAGCGCCATGCGCAGGCGACGGCCGTCGTCGAGCACCTGGACGTTCGATGCGCCGCCGGCCGAGGCGTCGCCGCCCGGACGGACGCGCCAGGCCGCCTGGCCGTCGCCCGGGCCGCTCAATAGCGCCACTTCGAGGAAGCTGCGCCGGTAGCCGGCGAGGCCGAGCAGGACGCTCGCCACGAGCAGCGCCACGAAGGCCAGCAGTGCCCGGCGCTGGAAGGCATGCATGGCGTACCCTTAGCGTGCTCCGGCCGCGAACTCGCGCGCCGGCAGGCGCACCGTCACCGTCTGCACCGGGGCGTCGGCCGCCGTGGCGAGCATCACCCGGTATTCGCCGGCCGCGATCTTCCAGCGCTTCGACCCGGCGTCGAACACCGCCAGCGTGCGCGGGTCGACCGCCACCTTGCTGGCGCGGCGCTCGCCGGCATTCAGGGCCAGCTTGTCCCAGCCGCCCAGCCGCTTCGGCGCTTCCCAGCCGGCGCCGACCTTCGACACGTATATTTGCGGCACCGCCTTGCCGGCGCGCGCGCCGCTGTTCAGGGTGTCGAAGCTGACCTGGATGCCGCCGTCCGCCGCCTCGGCCTTGAGATTGGTGTAGGTGAAGCTGGTGTACGACAGGCCGTGGCCGAAGGCGAACAGCGGTTTGATGCCCTTCAGGTCGAACCATTTGTAGCCGACCGCCGCGCCTTCGATGTCGTAGTCGACGTCGAAGCGGCTGTCCTTGGGCAGGTCGAGACCATCGAGTTTCGGGCGCGGCAGCTGGCTCTCGGACAGCGGGAAGGTCTGCGGCAGGCGTCCCGAGGCATCGACTTCGCCGCTCAGCATGCGCGCGATCGCCTCGCCGCCATTCGTGCCCGGATACCAGGCCTGGACCACCCCAGCTACGGCGTCCACCCACGGCATCGTCACCGGAGTGCCGGTCTGCAGCACCACGACCGTGCGCGGATTGGCGTTGGCCACGGCGGCGATCAAGGCGTCTTGCGCATTCGGCAGCGACAGGTTCGGCACGTCGTTCGCCTCGGAGGTCCACTGGGTCGCGAACACCAGCACCACGTCAGCACCGGCGGCGACTTTCGCGGCGGCAGCGGCATCCTTGCCGTCATGCCAGTCGAGCTTCGCCTTGCTGCGGCGCGCCAGGGCCTGCATCGGCGACCCTGGCAGGTAGACCATCGGCCCCGGCCAGGCCTTCGGCCCCTCGTTCGGCACCGCCATGCCGCCGCGCGGATAGACCTGGGCCGAGCCGCCCCCGGACAGCACGCCCTTGTTGGCGTGGCCGCCAATAATGGCGATACGTTTCAATCGCTGAGCCAGCGGCAGCACATTGCCCGCGTTCTTGAGCAGGACGATGCCTTCCTCCGCGTCTTCCTGCGAGATGCGGGCGTGGGCGGCGTAGTCGATCTCCTTGTCGCGCACCTTGACCGGGTGGTCCAGCACGCCGTGCGTGCCCATCGCCCACAGGATGCGCGCCACCATATCGTCCAGGCGCGCCTCCGGCACGTGGCCGTTCTGCACCGCCTCTTTCAGCGCGCCGTCGAAGTAGGGCGATTTGTCGAAGGGGTAGCCGGACTGCTGGTCCAGGCCCGCCAGCGCTGCGGGAATAGTCGAGTGCACGGCGCCCCAGTCGGACATCACATAACCCTTGTAGCCCCAGTCGCGCTTGAGCACCTTGTTCAGCAGGTGGTCGTTCTCGCAGCCATACACGCCGCCGATACGGTTGTACGAGCACATGACCGAGCCCGGATTGCCGCGCTCGATGGCGATCTGGAAGGCCAGCAGGTCGGACATGCGACCGGCCGCGTCGTCGATCTTGACGTTCAATTGGTTGCGGCCCGTCTCCTGGTCGTTGTAGGCATAGTGCTTGATGGTCGAGATCACGTGATTCGACTGCACGCCGCGAATCTGCTCGCCGGCCATGATCCCGGCCAGCAGCGGATCTTCGCCGGTGTATTCGAAGTTGCGGCCGTTGCGCGGCTCGCGCGCCAGGTTGACGCTCCCGCCCAGCATCACGTTAAAGCCCGACAGGCGCGCTTCCTTGCCGATCATGGCGGCGCCCTTGAAGGCCAGCGCCGGATTCCAGGTGGCGGCGGTGGCGATCCCCGCCGGCAGCGAGGTGCGCTCTCGGGTCTGCTTGCCCGGCTGCGAGGCGACGCCGATGCCGGCGTCGGTCAGCCACTGCGGCGTGATGCCGAGCCGTTCGATGCCCTTGATGTAGCCGGCGGACTGCACCAGGGCCTCGGCGGGCGGCTGCTTGCCCTGGAATTCGGTGCCGAACTGGCCGAACACCATGCCGATCTTCTCGTCGAGGGTCATCTGGCTCACCAGCTTGGCCGCGCGTTCCTGGGCGGCGTCGGGGGCCGCTTGCGCGCACTGGACGGCGCAGGCGGCGGCGAGGGCAATGGCCCAGCGGGCGTTCGGCAAAGCATGCTGCATACTCTTGTCTCCTTGTCTTCTTGTTTGATGGCCGCGCCGCCCATGAACGGGGCGGCGCGGCCGGGGTGCAACCTTAGAACGACACGCCAAGACGCACGCTGTAGCGCGGTCCCGTCACGAACCATGCGCGGCCCTTGTCGCCGACGTGGTGGGTCATGATCTGCTTGTACTTCGCGTCGGTCAGGTTCTGGGCCTGGAAATCGATGCGGTAGTGGTCGTTGAACTTGTAGCTGACGCCGCCATCGAGCTGGCCATAGTCGTCGGCCCAGATCGGCAAGCCCCAGGCGACGACGCTCTGGCCGAAGGTCGGGCTGTCCGGATTGGTGTCGACGCCATTGGTGCCATTGGTGCCGTTGTTGTTATTGCCCAGCAGGCTCTTCGAACGCCAGCTCCAGGCCAGGCGCGCCGACCACGGACCGCGGTCGTACAGCAGCGCCAGGTTATAGGAGTTGCGCGACATGTACTCCAGCGGCAGGTCGCCGAAGGAGCGACCGTCGGTGTCGCAGCCGTTCAGGTTCAGGTTCAGGTTGGCCGCATTGTTGCCGGCGCCGCACCAGGGCGAGAACACCGGGTTGTACAGGTCGCGTTTGGTCTTGACGTGGGTGTAGTTGGCCTGCACCCCGAAGCCCGCGAGCCAGCCCGGCAGGCGGTCGAAGTACTGCTGGTAGGCGACTTCCATGCCGCGTGCGCTGCCGCGCGCGCCGTTCACCGGGGTGGCAACGGTGAAATCGATTGCACGACCGGCCGAATCGGTCAGCTGATAGAACGAGCTCTGCTTGATGATGATGTCCCGCAGGCGCTTGTCGAACAGGCCCACGGTGAGCGAGCCGGCCTTGGCGAAGTACCATTCCGCGGTCAGGTCGATATTGCGTGAGGTGACCGGACGCAGCAGAGGGTTGCCTTTCGCTTCACCGGTGTGGCCGACCGAGGTGACGTTGGTGACCTGTCCGGCGCCGGTGCCGGTGGTGGTGCTCGTCACGTTCTGGCTGAGCGTGGTATAGGCCTGCAACTGGTCGAAGTTCGGACGCGACATGCCCTTGCCGATGGCGAAGCGGAACTGCAGCTCGTCGCTGGCCTTCATCCGCAGGTTCAGGCTCGGCAGCCAGTTGTGATACCCGTTCTCGTAGTCTTCGCGGCCGGCGAAGGGGGCGATGACGGGCACGGGCAGGCCGGTGGTGCCGCCGGGAGGAATGTTGAAGGTCGAGTTGTAGACCGTATAGCCGTAGGACTTGGCATCGGTCTTGACATAGCGAACGCCGATATTGCCGTCCACAGGGAAGCGCAGGTTGTCGAAGCCGAAGCGCATCTGCGTGTACAGCGCCTTGGTCTTCTCTCCCTGTTCATTGTCGCCCGATGGATTGGCTTCGCCGAACGCGGCCGGCGTCCATGGCGCGCAGGCGTTGCCGACTTCGGCGCACAGGATGTCGTGGAAGCCATGCAGCTGGGCGTAGCTGCCTGGGTAGCCCCCGGTGACCGAGCGCGCCGGGAAGATGATGGCCGGCACGCTGGCGTCGCCATTGAAGAAATTCTTGAACTGATTGACCGTCGTCGGAGCCTGGAAGCGTGGATCGCTCAGGTAGGCCAGGTTGTTGATCTGCCAGGGCATCATCCAGCGCTGCGAGATCCCGACCCAGTTGAAGTCAGGGTTGGATACGATGGTTTTCGCGTCGCGATCGGTCAGGCGCACACCGATGCGCAGGTCGCGCAGCACCGGGTGGTCGAAGTCGTACTTGACGTCGCCTTTCCACGCCTTCTGCTCGGCCACGCTGCGGTCGAGGTGTTCCATCGAGAACGCCCAGAAGAAGTTGTTCGGGTCGCTCATCGCCGCCGCCTGCGTTGGACTGAAGCTGATGCGTGGCAGCTTGCCGGTCAGGTCGAGGTTCAGTTCCGGCATCAGTGTGCCGAGGGCGACCGTCGAATCGAAGCCTTCCGACCTGGCTTTCACGTGCTGGAAGTCCGAGGTCAGCGTCCAGTTGCTGGCGGGTTTCCACTCGACGTTCCAGGCGACGTCGGTGGTCGTCGAATCGCGGCTCGCGGTACGGGCATTGTTGGCGTACTCGATGCTGCCCGCGGTCGGATTGACGATGGTGCCGCTCAGGAAGGCGCCGTTGGCATCGTAGACGCCGTTCTGCACGCGCAACTGGGTTGGATTGCCCTCGGCCGAGAACAGCGCGTTCTCGTCCCAGCGCATATCGTATTTCGAGCGGAACCAGGTCAGGTGGCTCTTGAGCGTATTGTCCTTTTTCCACTGCAGGGCGCCATAGGTGCCCTGGCGCTTGCGGTCGAAGTCCAGCGTGCGCCACTGCGCGCCTTTCGGGATCCAGACGGTGCGGCCCGGCTCGGCGTCGGCCACCGGATAATAGGGCTCCACCTGGAAGGCGTCGGTGCGGGTGACGCTGCGCGAGCTGGCGAAGTTGACCAGGGCGCCAATTTCGCCGATGCCGGTCTGCCAGCGGTTCGAATACAGGACCGAGCCGGCCGGATGGGACTTGCCCTTCTTGAGTTCCGAATACGTGCCCTCGATGCTGCCCGAGATGCGCTGGCCCTTGATGTCGAACGGCAGCGCGGTGCGCAGGTTCACCAGGCCCGAGATGCCGCCCTCGATCTGTTCCGCCGACGGATTCTTGTAGACGTCGACGCCGGCCATCAGCTCGGGCGGCACGTCTTCGAAGTTCAGGGCCCTGCCGCCGGTGGACGAGAAGGAGTCGCGGCCGTTCAGTTCCGAGCGCACCCAGGAGAGGCCGCGGATCGATACGCCCGAGCCTTCGACCGAGAAGTGCTCGGGGTCGCTGCGCGACATGGTGCGATCGATCGTCACGCCCGGCACGCGCTGCAGCACTTCGGTGATGGATTTGTCGGGCAGCTTGCCGATGTCCTCGGCGACGATCGAATCGACGACTTCCTCCGAGTTCTTTTTTAGCTGCTGGGCGCTGTCGAGGGCGGCGCGCTGGCCGGTGACCGTGACCACCTGGGGAGTGGCCGGGGCCGCGCCGGCCGCTGGCGCTGCTTGCTGTGCGAAGGCTGTCGACAACCAGCACAGATGTGCGACGCCCACGGCAATGGCCGACTTGTTCAACTGTCTCATGTTGTGTCTCCGTCTTTGTTGTGAAGAACCCGTCTGTGGGATTCTTTTCAGGTACTACCGAGGTTGCCGGCGGTCTGCAGCCGCATAACCTGTCAGTAAATATAACACCTAATGTTAGGCGCAATCATTGCCTTTTCGACCTCGTTGTAAATATTTATTGATCTTGTTGCCATTTAGATGAAATCGTTATCATGGCGTAGCACGTTTACATCGTTGCCGGGCCGGACGTGGACTGTGCGAAGCGCCAACTGCCTAAAAGCGACAGGCCGGCGTTTCCGGTGCCTGCACTTCATCCATGGGCGAATGCCTGCCTCGAGTGTCGAATCGGACGAGGGAGGACATCATGCCTATCAAAAACATCGCCATCGCCTGCCAGGGCGGTGGCAGTCATGCGGCCTATGCCGCCGGCGCCTTGCCGGTGCTGCTGCCGCAGTTTCGCAACGCCGTGCTGGCGACGAGCCAGGGACGGGCGATGCTGGCGGAGGAATCGGACGACGTGCTGCGCCTGACCGGCATCAGCGGCACCTCGGGCGGCGCGATCAGCGCCTTGCTGGCCTGGTATGGCTACTTGGTAGGCGGCCCCGATGCGGCCAGGGCCGGTCTCGAGCGCTTCTGGAGTGCCAACTGCGCCCAGGCGCCGGGCGAGCGCCTGCTGAACGACATCGGCCAGTGGATGGGCAGCCTGGCCCAGGTCGACCTCAAGTTCAGTCCCTATCTGTCGCCGCTGCGCGAGATCGAAAGTTTCGCCACCGCGACCTGGCCGATGATGGCCGCCATGTGGCCGGCGCTGGGCGGCTGGATCCGCGGGCCATATTTCCAGCTGCGCGAGTCGATCGCGCCACACATCGATTTCGACTTGGTCGGCGCCATCGGCGACTTCTGCAGCATCCCGCAAGAGATCAAGCGCTGGCAGGCGATCGCGCTGGAGGCGCGGATGGCCGGTGCGCCGGCCGAGCGCGAACGGCTGCACACCCGCCAGGCCGCGATCGAGCAGGACATCCGGGCCCGGCTGGCTTCGAGCGGGTGGATCGCGGCCTGGTCGAAGGCGCACGCTCTGGCGCCCGATGCGCTGCTGCGCGTCGTCTTCGACGGCCTGCAATTGCCGGCGTTGCGCTTCGAGCGCGATGCCCTCGACGGCCTGGCGCATGCGGTGCGCAACGCCACCCGCGCGCTGCCGCAATTGCTGATCGGCGCGGTGGACATCGATAGCGGCGCCTTCGTCGCCTTCAGTTCGGAACATGCGCCGATCGATGCCGGCATCACCCTCGACGCGGTGGTGGCCTCGGCCTCGCTGCCCTGGGTCTTCATGGCGCAGTCGATCCAGGCGCTCGACCCCGAGACCCACGAGCCGCGCCGCATGGCATGCTGGGACGGCTTGTTCTCGCAAAACCCGCCGATCAAGAATTTCATCTCGTCCGGCCTGGACCCGGCCAAGAAGCCGGACGGGGTCTGGATCCTGCAGATCAACCAGGACCGCTATGATTTCAGCGGCAAGGTCGCCGGTCCCGGCAACGCCCAGTCGGGCGACGAGCTGTGGCACCGGCGCGATACGCTGTCGGGCAACCTGTCGCTGAACCAGGAGGTCGCCTTCATCGAGGCCGTCAATGCCCGGCTCGACGATCCGGGCCAGCGCTTCCGGCCCCACGACAAGCCGATCGAGGTGGTGCGCATCGTGCTCGACGGCGAGGCGGTCGGCGGCGCGGTGCGCAAGGAACTGGGCCTGTTCTCCAAGTTCGACCGCGATCCCCTGCTGGCCCAGGCGCTGCTGGCCCATGGCCGTGAGCAGGCCGAACGCTACCTGGCGCTGCGCACGCAGGCCGCTGCCCTGTGGGACACCCTGGCTAGCCAGGTCGGCATGATGGGCGCACGGCCCAGCAGCCGCCTGACCCAGGCGATGCCCTTCCTGCCGGGGCATGCGCGGATCGCCGGCGGCCTGGTGGCCCCGGACGTGATCACCATCGAGGGTGCCGGCCAGGCCAGCCTGCGCTGGCACGCGAGCGAGGCCGAGATGGATGGACGCCTGGTGCGGATGAAGGGGAGCACGCTGTTGCGCCTGGGAGAGCAGGGGTGGGGGCTGGGCGAAACCCGCTTGCTCGACGTCGAGGAAAGGAAAGCCCAGGAACCCGAAGACGTGCAGCAAGCGGCGGATGGGCAGCCGCCCGCGCGGAGGCGAGCCAGCGGAGGACGCAAGGAAGAGGGCGGCGGAACGTCTTTACACTGAGCGCCCTTGGCGGCCTTAACACAACAATGACGGTTCAATTCTCACATAATGTCACGCAGAAATTGCCCATATTGCGTAAAATACTTATATGTAGCGTTCATCATTTCATATATATTTCTCATATATCTCAATGTCAACGGATATTGCAATGCAACATAACCCTCATATGAAGAATCGCATCCTGTTGAGCACCGGCGTGTTGGCCGCCGTGCTCGCCCTGTCCGCCTGCGGCAAGAAGGCGGACGTCGAGGCCTCCCCGGCGCCGACCGATCCGGCTTCGCCGGCCGCGGTCGCGGCCCAGAATCCCGATCCGCACGCCGCGATCGTGGCCGAGCCGGCCACCTCGCCGGACGCCGTCCCCGGCACCGGTCCGGGAGAGGGCGGCACCGCGATCGGCGGCGTCGTCGCCGGCCAGGATGCGGACAAGCCCCGCGACAGCGGTGCATCGGAACCAACCGGTGGCGATGGCGCCACCGAGGCAACCACCCCACCGGCCAAGTAACACGGTCGAGGGTGTAGAAGGTGCGCAGGCCACTTGGCGGTGGCAGCGGCGCAACGGGACAAGCATGCCGGGGCATCGACCCCGGCAGGCCCCTTTGCGGCGTGCGCAATCCATTACTAGTAGGAGAACCTAGATGGGCATGAATCGTAGGCAGTTCCTCCGCGTAAGCGGGGCGGGACTGGCCGCGTCCACCATCGTCGCGCTCGGCTTTTCGCCGCTGCCGGCAATGGCCGAGACCCGGCACTATAAACTGGCGAAAGCCAAGGAGACGCGCAACACGTGTCCGTACTGCTCGGTGGGCTGCGGCCTGCTGATGTACAGCATCGGCGACGGCGCGAAGAACGTCACCTCGGACATCATTCATATCGAAGGCGACCCGGACCATCCGGTGAACCGCGGCACCCTGTGCCCGAAAGGCGCAGGCCTGCTCGACTTCGTGCACTCCCCGAACCGCCTCAAGTATCCTGAAGTCCGCGAGCCGGGCAGCAAGGAATGGAAGCGTATTTCCTGGGACCAGGCGATGTCGCGCATCGCCAAGTTCATGAAGGACGACCGCGACGCCAACTTCGTGGTCAACAATGCCGAAGGCAAACTCGTCAACCGCTGGACCAGCACCGGTATGCTGTGTGCGTCCGCGGCGAGCAACGAAACGGGCTACATCACGCACAAAGCGATGCGTTCGATGGGCATGCTCGTCTTCGATAACCAGGCTCGCGTTTGACACGGACCTACGGTGGCCGGTCTGGCCCCGACGTTCGGACGTGGCGCGATGACCAACCATTGGGTTGACATCAAGAATGCCGATGTAGTACTGATTATGGGCGGCAATGCCGCCGAAGCTCACCCCTGCGGTTTCAAGTGGGTGATCGAAGCCAAGCATCACAATAAAGCCAAGCTGGTCGTGGTCGACCCGCGCTTCACGCGTTCGGCCGCCATGAGCGACTATTACGCGCCGATCCGCGCCGGCTCCGACATCGCCTTCCTGGGCGGCGTCATCAATTATCTGCTGAGCAACGACAAGATCCAGACCGAATACGTCCGGAGCTATACCAACGCCAGCTTCATCGTCGGCCCGGACTTCCAGTTCGAGGATGGCCTGTTCTCGGGCTACGACGAAACCAAGCGCCGCTACGACAACAAGTCGTGGGGCTACGCCATGGGCGAAGACGGTTACGCCAAGGTCGATCCGACCATGCAAGACCCGAATTGCGTCCTGCAGGTGATGAAGCGCCACTACGCGCGCTACACCCCTGAGCAAGTCAGCAAGATCACCGGTACCCCGGTCAAGCAATTCCTGAAAGTCTGCGAGTACATCTCGTCGACCGCCGTGCCGGGCCGCGCCATGACGATCATGTATGCGCTGGGCTGGACGCAACACAGCCAGGGTAGCCAGATCATCCGTACCGGCGCCATCATGCAGCTGCTGCTGGGTAACGTCGGCGTCGCCGGCGGTGGCCTGAACGCGCTGCGCGGCCACTCCAATATCCAGGGCCTGACCGACCTGGGCCTGCTGTCGAACTCGCTGCCGGGCTACCTGTCCCTGCCGACCGACAACGAGCAGGACCTGGAGACCTACTACAAGCCGCGCGCACTCAAGCCGCTGCGTCCGAACCAGATGAGCTACTGGCAGAACTATCCCAAGTTCTTCGTCAGCCTGCAAAAAGCCTGGTGGGGCGATGCCGCGACCGCGGAAAACAACTGGGCCTTCGACTATCTGCCGAAGATCGACAAGCTGTACGACGTGCTGCAGGCCTTCGAACTGATGGGCCAGGGCAAGATGAACGGCTACATCTGCCAGGGTTTCAACCCTGTCGGCTCCTTCCCTAACAAGAAGAAGATCATCGCCGGCCTGTCGAAGCTGAAGTTCCTGGTGACGATGGATCCGCTGAACACCGAGACCTCGGAGTTCTGGAAGAACCACGGCGAGTCGAACGACGTCGACAGCGCGTCGATCCAGACCACCGTGTTCCGCCTGCCGACCACCTGCTTCGCCGAGGAAGACGGTTCACTGTCGAACTCGTCGCGCTGGCTGCAGTGGCACTGGAAGGGCGCCGAGGCGCCGTGGGAATCGAAGCCGGACATCGAGATCATCGCCGACCTGTTCACCCGCATGAAGAACGCCTACATCAAGGATGGCGGCGCCTTCCCTGACGCGATGGTGAACCTGGCCTGGCCGTACAAGATCCCGCACAGCCCGTCGGCTGAAGAACTCGCCAAGGAGTTCAACGGCAAGGCGCTGGCCGACCTGTACGATCCGAAGGATCCGTCCAAGCTGCTGCTCAAGAAGGGCCAGCAGGTGCCGGGCTTCGGCGTGCTGCGCGACGATGGCTCGACCGCCAGCGGCTGCTGGATCTATGCTGGCGCCTGGACCGAGGCCGGCAACCAGATGGCCAACCGCGACAACGCCGACCCGTATGGCGTGGGTAACACGCTGGGCTGGGCCTGGGCATGGCCGGCCAACCGCCGCGTGCTGTACAACGGCGCTTCGGCCGATCCGAAGACCGGCAAGCCGTGGAACGCGCACCGCAACCTGATCGCATGGAACGGCAGCAGCTGGACCGGTTCGGATATCCCGGACATCCGTCCCGACGCCAATCCGAACGACGAGGACCGCGTGCAGCCGTTCATCATGACGGCCGAAGGCGTGGCGCGCATGTTCGCGCCGACCGGCATGGCCGAAGGCCCGCTGCCTGAGCACTACGAGCCGTTCGAGTCGCCGTTCCCGGTCAACCCGATGCACCCGAAGAACCCGAAAGCCCGTGCCAACCCAGCGGCGCGAGTGTTCAAGGGCGATATGGAAGCGTTCGGCACGGCCAAGGAATTCCCGTACGTCGCGACCAGCTACCGCCTGACCGAGCACTTCCACTACTGGACCAAGAACGTCCAGAGTAACGCGATCATCCAGCCGGAGCAGTTCGTGGAGATCGGCGAAGAGCTGGCCAAGGCCAAGGGCATCGCCAATGGCGACATGGTCAAGGTGTCGTCGATGCGCGGCTACATCAAGGCCAAGTGCGTCGTCACCAAGCGTATTCCGCAGCTCGACTGCGATGGCATGAAGGTGGATACGGTGGGCTTGCCGAACCACTGGGGCTTCGTCGGTTTGACCAAGCCGGGCTTCCTGGTGAACACGCTGACCCCGTTCGTGGGCGATGCGAATACCCAGACGCCTGAGTTCAAGTCGTTCCTGGTCAATATCGAAAGGGCTTAATACCATGTCTTCGCTTCAATCTCTCGATATCGCCAAGCGGTCGGCAACGACTGCGACGACGCCGGTGGCGCGTACACACAAGCCGGAAGTCGCGAAGCTGATCGACGTCTCCAGCTGCATCGGCTGCAAGGCATGCCAGGTGGCCTGCATGCAGTGGAACGACCTGCGCGACGACATCGGCGAAACCCACGGCACCTACGACAACCCGCGCGACCTGACGCCGCAGTCGTGGACGGTCATGAAGTACTCGGAAGTCGTCACCAAGACGGAAGACGAGGGTGACCGCCTGGAGTGGCTGATCCGCAAGGACGGCTGCATGCACTGCGACGAGCCGGGCTGCCTGAAGGCCTGCCCGGCGCCGGGCGCGATCGTCAAGTACACCAACGGCATCGTCGACTTCATCAGCGAGAACTGCATCGGCTGCGGCTACTGCGTCGCCGGCTGCCCGTTCGATGTGCCACGCATCAGCAAGGTGGACTCGAAGGCCTATAAATGCTCGCTGTGCGCGGACCGCGTGGCAGTGAACATGGAGCCTGCCTGCGTCAAGATCTGTCCTACCGGCGCCATTCGTTTCGGCACCAAGGAAGACATGATCGAATACGCGGGCGACCGTGTGGTCGACCTGAAGGAGCGCGGTTACCAGAACGCGGGCCTGTACAACCCGGCCGGCGTCGGCGGCACGCACGTCATGTACGTGCTGCAGCACGCCGACAAGCCGAACCTGTACGCCGGCCTGCCGGAAAACCCGACCATCAGCCCGACCGTGGCGCTGTGGAAGGGCGTGGCCAAGCCGCTGGGCGTGGCCGCGATGATCGGCGCCGCCGTGGCGGGCTTCTTCCACTACATGAAGGTCGGTCCGATCGAGACCACCGTGGACGAACCGCCGGTGCAGCCGACGCCCGGTGCAGACCAGCGCGACGTAGTCCGCGATGAACCGCGCGTTTAAGGAGAAGAACATGTTTATCACTCGCTATCGTGACCGTACGCGGATGAACCACTGGGCCGTGGCCCTGCTGTTCATCTGCGCGGGATTGACCGGGCTGGCATTGTTCCATCCTTCGATGTACTTCTTCAGCGCCTTCTTCGGCGGCGGCTACTGGACCCGTGTGCTGCACCCGTTCTTCGGGCTGCTGATGGTGCTGGGCTTCGTGTTCCTGTTCTTCGCCGTGGTGCGCGACAACTTCTGGACCAAGTCCGATACGGAATGGGTCAAGAAGGCGCCGAAGATGGTGACCACCGGCGACGAGCACCACATGCCGCCGGTACACAAGTACAACGCCGGCCAGAAGGGCGTGTTCTGGGTGTTCGCGATCAGCCTCGTGCTGCTCCTGATCACCGGCTTCATGTTCTGGCAGCCATGGTTCGCGGACTTCTTCCCGATTCCGCTGCGCCGCGCCGCCATGCTGGTGCATGCGGTGGCAGCGTTCGCGCTGGTGCTGAGCGTCATCATCCACGTGTATGCCGCGATCTGGGTCAAGGGCTCGTTCCGCGCCATGACCCGTGGCACCGTGCACGAGGACTGGGCGAAGTCGCACCACCCGCTGTGGTATAAGGAAGTCACGCAAACCACGCGGGACAGCGCCACGCGCAAGAAACCTTAAGGACTTCACTGCTTTATGAGTGTTACCAAAGCAACACAGCTGCTCAGCCCGGAAGAAATCGCGGTCCGGTCCGGGCAGCAGATGCCCTACCTGCACCTCCCGGTGCGGGCAGAGCTGTTCGCCACCCGTGAAACCCGCCTGCGCGAGCTGGCGGCCGGGCATGCGATGCGCGACTTCCTGCTGTTCGCCGCCGAACTGGCGCACGTGCAGCATGAAGTCCTGCAGGACTACCCGGAGGTCGCGCTGCCCAGCGGCGACGACCTGGTGGCCGCCGGCCGCGCCGCCCGGGCGCCGCTGCCGGCGCCGCTGTGGCCGCGTGACCCGGCCTGGCGTGCGGCGTTCCGCCGCATGCTGGAGCTCCTGGTCCCGCGCCTCGCGGGCAGCCCGGCCCAGGCGGCCGTGCAGGCCTTGCTGGCCGCCAGTGACGACCATCTCGAAGGCCAGGCCGAACTGCTGCTGCAAGGCGCAGCCGGCCTGGACATGAGCGCGGCGCCGCTGGTGGCGGCCGGCCTGCAGGTCTACTGGACCCATATGGTGCTGGCGGTCCAGCAGGCCCACGGCGCGGCGCGCCAGGAACCGTTCGGGCGTACGCTCGACGTGACCTTGTGCCCGTGCTGCGGCAGCCTGCCGACTTCGTCGGTCACCAGGCTGGACGCCAGCGGCAGCAACTTCCGCTACCTGAACTGCGCACTGTGCTCGACGCAGTGGCATATGGTGCGGGTCAAGTGCAGCCACTGCCAGTCGACCAAGGGCATCCACTACCACTCGCTGCAGGCGGTGGCTACCGATGGCGCGCAGGAAGACACGGCGCAGGCGTCGGTGCAAGCCGAAACCTGCGACGAGTGCGGCCACTACCTCAAGATCGTGCGCATGGAGAGAGATCTCCACGTCGATCCGGTGGCGGACGACGTGGCCACCCTGACGCTGGACATCCTGGTGTCGGAAGCCGGCTACCAGCCGCATGGCGTCAACCTGTTGCTGCTCACGGGCGGCGAAGAAGGGCCGTCGGATGACGACGGCGCATCCCCTCAATCAAGGAGTAATTGATCATGTCGCTCGACGAGTCCGTGGTCCACGGCTCGAAGGCGACAGTCAAGGATCTGCCTTCGATCGATAAACTGCTGCGCCTGCCATCCGTGCAGGCGCTGGTTTCCAGCCACGGCCATACCCTGGTCGCGGCGGAAGCGCGCGCGCAAGTGGACAACCTGCGCGCGCAGGCCCTGGCAGGCGTGCTCCCCGCGAGCGCGCTGTTGCCGGAGGCGCTCGGCCAGTCTCTGGCCGGGCGTATCGCCGGACGCCTGGCGCCGAATATGCGCCGGGTGATCAACCTGACCGGCACGGTCATCCATACCAATCTCGGACGCGCCGTCCTGCCGCAAGCGGCAATCGACCACCTGGTCGCGATGATGGCCGGCCCGAACAACCTCGAATACGACCTTGACAGCGGGTCGCGCGGCGATCGCGACAGCATCGTCGAAGGCCTGCTGTGCGAGATCACGGGCGCCGAAGCGGCGACCGTGGTCAACAACAATGCCGCCGCCGTGCTGCTGTCGCTGGCCGCCCTGGGCGGCGGACGCGAGGCGATCGTCTCGCGCGGCGAGCTGGTGGAAATCGGCGGCGCCTTCCGCATGCCCGACGTGATGGCCAGCGCCGGCGCCCACATGGTCGAAGTCGGCACCACCAACCGCACCCACCTGGCGGACTACGAACGTGCGATCAACGAACGCACGGCGCTGCTGATGAAGGTCCATACCAGCAATTACGCTGTGCAGGGTTTTACCAGCTCGGTGTCCGAAGCCGAGCTGGCGCCGCTGGCGCGTGCCCGCAACGTCGCCCTGGTCAGCGACCTGGGCAGCGGTTCGCTGATCGACATGGGCAAATACGGCCTGCCGCAGGAACCGACGCCGCAGCAGATGCTGGCGGCCGGCTGCGACGTGGTCACCTTCTCGGGCGACAAGCTGCTGGGCGGGCCGCAGGCCGGCCTGATCGTCGGCTCGAAGGAATTCGTCACCCGCATCCGCAAGTTCCCGATGAAGCGCGCGCTGCGCCTGTCCAAGCTGCCGCTGGCGGCGCTGGAGGCGACCCTGCGGCTCTACCTGCAGCCCGAGCTGCTGGTGCGCGACCTGCCGACGCTGCGCTGGCTGACCCGCACGCAAGAGCAGGTGGGCGCGACGGCGAACGCGATCCTGACGCCGCTGCGCGAGGCGCTGGCGCCGCGCTATACGGTGACGCTGGAGACGATGCTGAGCCAGATCGGCTCCGGCTCGCTCCCGATCGACCGCCTGCCGTCGAGCGGGGTGGCGATCGCGCCGAACCTGTCGGGCAAGCGCGGCATGGGCACGGCGCTGGACAACCTGGCCGAGGCGTTGCGCGGGCTGCCGCTGCCGGTGATCGGCCGCATCGCCGACGACCGCCTGCTGCTCGACTGCCGCTGCATCGACGACCCGGCCGAGCTGCTGGGGCAACTGGGCGCACTGCGCGCGGCGCTCGTCGAAGAATAAGAACGAACGTAAAGGATTTCGCATGATCGTCGGCACTGCCGGACATATTGACCACGGCAAGACCGCGCTGGTGCGCGCGCTGACCGGCATCGACGCCGACCGCCTGCCGGAAGAAAAGAAGCGTGGCATCACCATCGAGCTGGGCTATGCCTGGATGCCGCTCGAGGATGGCGGCCGTATCGGCTTCGTTGATGTGCCGGGCCACGAAAAACTGGTGCGCACCATGGTGGCCGGCGCCAGCGGCATCGATTTCGGCCTTCTCCTGATCGCGGCCGACGACGGCCCGATGCCGCAGACGATCGAGCATGCGACCATCCTTTCCCTGCTGGGCGTGCGGCGCGGCGCCGCCGTGATCACCAAGATCGACCGCGTCGACGCCGACCGCCTGGCCGAGACCGAGGCAGCGGTTGCCGGCCTCTTGGCCAGCGCGGGTCTCGAGGATTACCCGGTGCTGAAAGTGTCGAGCATCAGCGGCGACGGCATCGATGCCTTGCGCGCACTGCTGGTGCGGGCGTTTCACGCGGCCCCCGGCGATGGCGTGCCGGGCGCGGGATTCCGCATGGGTCTGGACCGCGCCTTCACGCTCGACGGCGTGGGGACCGTGGTCGCGGGCAGCGTCTCGAGCGGCAAGGTCGGCATCGGCGACGGCCTGTCGCTGGCAGCCGCGCCGGACAAGGAATACCGGGTGCGCAGCCTGCAGGTGCACAGCCGGGCGGCGCAGGAGGCCCACGCCGGCCAGCGCTGCGCGGTCGGCCTGGCAGGCCTGGAACGCAGCGACGATTTGCGGGGCCAGGTGCTGTGCGACCCGGCGATCGCGTTGACGACCGGGCGCATCGACGTCTGGCTGCAGGTGGCGGCGACCGAGGAACGCGCGCTGCGCTCGGGCACCCTGGTGCACCTGCACGCCGCGACCCAGGACTGCCTGGCCACCGTGGCCGTATTGGGCCAGCCGTCGATCGCGCCTGGCGCGGCGGCGCCGGCGCAACTAGTGCTGCACAAGCCGGCCAACGTCTGGCACGGCGACCGTTTCATCTTGCGCGACGCCTCGGCGATCCGCACCGTGGCCGGCGGGTCGGTGCTCGATCCACTGGGACCGGTGCGCTACCGCCAGACGCCGGAACGCCTGGCCTACCTGGAGACCCAGCGCGCCGACGAACCCCTGACGCGCCTGCTGGGCGCGCTGGCCCAGGCTCCATATGGCGTCAACGGCGCGACCTGGCTGAGGAGCAGCGGCCTGGCGCGCTGGCCGTTCGACCTGGAGAAGGTGCCGGACATCGTGGTCGGCGCCGGCGGCGAATGGCTGATTTCACGCGCGCGGCTGCAGGAGAACGAAGCCGGCCTGCTGCGCGCGCTGGGCGACTTCCATGCGAAGTATCCTGACGAGATCGGCCCCGACCTGCTGCGCGCGCGCCGCCTGGCCGCGCCGCGCATGCCCGAGGCGCTGTGGCTGCAGCTGACCGAACACATGATCGCGGCCGGCGGCATCAATCGCCGCAACGGCTTCCTGCACCTGCCGGAGCACGGCGTGGCCTTGCGCGCGGCCGAGCAGGTGGTGGCCGAGCACGCGCTGCCGAAACTGCTGGACGGCCGCTTCGACCCGCCCTGGGTGCGCGACATCGCCCAGACCGCGCGCCTGCCCGAAGTGCAGGTGCGCCAGGTGCTGGGCCGCATGGCGCGCGGCGGCGACGTCTACCAGGTCGTCAAGGACCTGTTCTACCACCCGGCCGTGATGCAGGAGGCCGCCGACCTGGTGCGTCGCCTGGCGCGCGAGGATGCCCAGGGCCAGGTCACGGCGGCGCGCTTCCGCGACGAGACGGGACTCGGCCGCAAGCGCGCGATCCAGATCCTCGAGTTCTTCGACCGGATCGGCTTCTTGCGCCGGGTCGGCGACGTGCACCTGCTACGGCCGGGGACCTTGCTGTTTCCGCCGAAGGACTAGCAGGCCGCCGGCGCCGGCCAGCAGCAGGGCCGGCATGCCCGGCTCCGGCACTTGGGCGGGATCGACGAAGGTGAAGTCGTCCATCGCGTAGGAGCCCTGGGCGCCGGTACGCACGACCACCGAGTCAATGGCGCCATCCCAGCCGGCGTCCAGGAAGGCCGACGTTCCCGAGAGTTGCAGCAGAGCCGAGCTGGCGACCAGTTGGCCGGCGAGGTAGAGGTCGAAACGCACGCTGCTGTCTTCATACCCCGAAAACCAGGCGCCGTTGAACACCGTCGGCGCCAGGAAACGGATGGTGCTCGCGATCGGTCCGCCGTCGATCCAGTCGGTCGTCACCTGGCCCATCCCCGAGCGGGGCGTGAACGGCGCGCCTTGCGCAGTAAAAACGTTCAGGCCGGACGCCGACCAGTCGAGGCCGCCGTAGTTGCCAGGCACGGCGGCAAAACCGTCGGGGCCGACGATGTCGTCGAAGTTCAGCACGGCGGCCGAGGCGAAGGGGGCGCACAGCGTCATGGCGGCAGCGAGCGCGAGATGGCGAATCATCGATTGCATGAAAATTCCTTTCAATGGTTGTCTAGATGCGGCCCAGCGCCGGGTCGCTGACCGTGTGGCGGCCGGTTTCGACGCGGCCGGCGAAGCGGCGCAGGTAGTCGGGCTGGCCGGAAACCGTGGCGCTGAAGTCGTACCAGTAGTCGTTGTTCGCCACGGGAATGTGCACGGTGAGTTCGGTGCGCGGCGCCAGCGTGTGCTGCTGTCGTAGCTGCGCATAGGCGTTGGCGGCCAGGTTGAAGGTGCAGGGCGCGGCGCCGCCATTCACCAGGCGCAGCACGAGCTCTCCGGTAGCGGCGTCGCAGCGCACCTGGACATCGGGACGCGGCTGGCCCGCGGCCACGGCGCGCAGCGCGCTGCCGGTAAAGTGGCGGTGGTAGCCGTTCGGCCCCAGCACCCACAGGTCATAGGCGCCGCCGACCGCCGGTGTCCAGACGTCCGCCAGCAACTTGCCCGCCTCGACCGTGTAGCGGCGCGGGATGGCGGCCAGGTTCTTGCGGTCGTAGACGTGGAACACCGCGCCTTGCCGGCCGCTGTTGATGAAGTTGAGCGCCACCCGCGCCGCGGCCATCGTGGCGCCGGGCTGTACTTCGCAGGTGGTCGCCAGTTCATACGGCAGCGCGCGCGAAGGGCGCGTGCCCGCGGCTTGATTCGGCATCTGCGGCGCAGCCGGGGCGGGGATCTGCGGCAGCCGTTGCTGGGCGGCGCGCAAGGCGTCGGCCTCGCCCTTCGTCTTGCGGCCAGTCAGGACCGGCGGCGCCTCGTCGTTGGGCGACACGAAGTTGAAGGCGCTGGTCAGGTCGCCGCAGACGGCGCGGCGGAACGGACTGATGTTCGGCTCCTTCACGCCGAAGCGCGCTTCCAGGAAGCGCAGCACCGACGTGTGGTCGAACACCTGCGAGTTGACCCAGCCGCCGCGGCTCCACGGCGAGATCACGTACATCGGGACCCGCGGGCCAGGGCCGTACACGCGGCCGTCCGGCGCCGGCTGCCTGGTGCTGCCGGGAGGGCGCGGATGCGTGAAGTACTCGTGCGCCAGGTCGCCCGGCGCCAGCGTGGTCTTGCCGGCGTAGCCGCCCTTGCCGTCGGGCGAGGGAGCCGACGGGGAGGGCACGTGGTCGAAGTAGCCGTCGTTCTCGTCGAAGTTGACGATCAGGACGGTCTTGCTCCAGACCTCGGGGTTGGCGGTCAGGGCGTCCAGCACCTCCTGCAAGAACCAGGAGCCCTGCACCGGGCTCGATGGGCCCGGGTGCTCGCAATAGATCGACGGCGCGTTCATCCACGACACGGCAGGCAGCTTGCCCTCGCGGATGTCGCGCTTGAAGGCGTCCAGGTACTGCTCGGGGCGGGTGCCCGGCAGGGTATTGGCGATGCCCTTGTAGAGCGGATTGTTCGGGTTGTCGGTCGCCGCATCGTAGGCTTTATATGGCAGCGACTGGCCGGTGTTGGTATAGGGTTGGCCGGGGGCGCCGCCGCTCGAGACCGGATAGCCCGACGCGATATTGGCCCGTTTGAACTGGCGGAACGCGCCGAGCATATTGTCGCCCCACTCGTCGGGCATGTTCTGGTAGCTGATCCAGCTGACGCCTGCCGCTTCGAGGCGTTCCGCATACGTGGTCCAGGTGTAGCCGGTATTCACGCCGCCCGGCAAGCCGTCGATGGCATCCCACTCGTTGGTGACGAAGGCCGTGCCGGTCGGCACTGCGCCGTTGGTACCGGTCAGGAGGAACGAGCGGTTGGCGTCGGTCCCGGTGTGCATCGCGCAGTGGTAGGCATCGCACAGGGTGAAGGCATTGGCCAGGGCGAAGGCGAAGGGGATTTCGCTTTCCTTGAAATAGCCCATCGAGATGGGATTCTTGTAGCGCGGCCATTGGTCCATGCGGCCGTTGTCCCAGGCCAGCTGGCTGTCGAGCCAGTCGTGCGGCGTGCCGTTGGCGCGCTGGGCATTGCCCTTGCTGCCGTCGAGATGGAACGGCATCATCAGGTTGCCGTTGCCCATGCGCTGCTGCCACACATTGCGGCCTTCCGGCAGCGGGATCGGGAAGCGGTCGCCGAAGCCGCGCACGCCGGCCAGTGTGCCGAAGTAATGGTCGAAGGCGCGGTTTTCCTGCATCAGGATCACCACGTGCTCGACGTCGTGGATGGTGCCCGTGGCGTTGTTGGCGGGGATGGCGAGCGCGCGCTGGATGGCGGGCGGGAAGGCGGCATAGGTGGCGGCGGCGATGCCGGCGCGGGCGGTGCTGCCCAGGAATCTGCGGCGTGAAGTCATGAGATCTTTCCGGAAATAGATGTTTGCGATTAGGTAACAACAATTGCCGCGTTATGTTGTTGGCCCGATATGCTTTGCAACTTCGTCAGAGTAAGCGAGCTGCATGACGACGTAATGACAAACCCATGCGAGCACCCCGTCGCCCCTGTCGAAACGCACGCCGCTCCGGTATCATGGCGGGATGAATCAGAACCCTTCGCAACCTTTTGTACCCTTCGTCATTGGCGTCGCCGGCGGCAGCGGCAGTGGCAAGTCGACGGTGACGCAGCAAGTGCTGTCGTCGTTCGGCACCGATCTCGTCTCGGTCGTCATGCAGGACGACTACTATCGCGACCAGACCCATCTCACCATGGAAGAGCGGCGCGAGCAGAACTACGATCACCCGCAAGCCTTCGACTGGCCGCTGCTGGTCGAGCATGTGCGCGCCTTGCGCAACGGCGAATCGATCGCGATGCCGATCTACGACTTCACGGTGTCCAACCGCACCGACCAGACCATTCCCGTCAAGCCGGCGCCGGTGATCGTGATCGAGGGCTTGTTCGCCCTGTACGACGCCGACCTGCGCGACATGATGTCGCTGAAGATCTTCGTCGACACCGCGCCCGATGTGCGCTTCATCCGCCGGCTGCAGCGCGACGTCGCCGAACGCGGCCGTTCCCTGGACAGCATCGTCGGCCAGTACCTCGATACCGTGCGCCCGATGCACAAGCAATTCATCGAGCCGACCAGGCGCAAGGCCGACATGATCCTGCCGCACGGCGCCAACGGCCCGGCGATCGACGTCATCACCACCAAAGTGGCGAGCGTGCTCGGCAAACTGCAGATCCTGGAGCGTCGTTCCGGCCCGGCACTGGATTGAATTGCCCGCAAGAGGTAAAATGCGGGCTCTTCGGAAGGAAATCGTCCCTGGTGGGGCGGCTGGGCTTCAAACCCAGTTGGTGGCGCCATGCGTCGCCGGGTGGGTTCGACTCCCGCATCCTTCCGCCATGCGGTTGCTTCCAAGATCCTTCCCCAGACCAAAATAACCATGCTCATTCTCGGCTTCGACTATCCGGACGACTGCTATTTCGATCTCGAGAACGATATGTGGTGCCGCGACCTGGGCGACGGCCGCGTGCAGGTCGGCGTCAGCGCCTTTGGCGTCAAGATCAGCGGTAATTACTTCTATATGTGCCGGCCGAAGCCGGTCGGCACCGAGCTCGAGCAGGGCAAGACCATGGGCGTCGTCGAGTTGAGCAAGACGGTGGTGACGATCAAGACGCCGGTCTCGGGCACCATGGTCGAGGTCAACGAGCTGCTCGAAGACGAGCCCGAACTCATCAACCAGGACCCGTATGGCAAGGGCTGGATCGCCGTGGTCCAGGCCAGCGACTGGGAACAGGATCGGGCGCGGCTGGCGCATGGCGCTACCCTGGTCGAACAGGCGGAACGCCGCATGCGGCTCGAGCCGATCGACGACTGGATCAAGCCGTGAGCGAGGAACAGCGCGGGCTGGCCATCCTGGTCTGGTCGTGCGACCTGTCGCGTCCCGAACTGCTCGCCACCCCCTTCATGACCGCGCAAGCCGCGGCGGCGCTCGATATGCGGGTCAGGATGCTGTTCTCAAACCAGTCGGTGCAATGGCTGCTGGCTGAGAACGCCGCGCGCCCGACCGGCTTCGGGGCCGAGCAGTGGCCGATCTCACGGCACCTGGAGGCGAGCGTTGATCTGGGCGTGGAGATCCGCGCCTGCACCCAGGCGCTGCACGCCAGCGGCGCCGACCGCGCCATGCTCGCGCCGCACTGCGCCGGCGTCGAAGGCATGGTGTCGTTCGTCGAGCAGGGCAGCGCGCCGGGCTGGCGCATGCTCGTCTTTTAGGCGGCGACCATCGCGCGTTCCTCGGGACGCAAGGTCAGCACCGCGACACCGGTGGCCGTGACGGCGACTGTGTGCTCGAACTGCGCCGATAGGGATCCGTCGCGCGTCACCACTGTCCAGCCGTCGTCCTCGGTGCGCACGCTGCGCCCACCGCGGTTGAGCATGGGCTCGATCGTGAACACCATGCCTTCGCGCAGCCGCAAGCCCGCGCCCTTCGTGCCGAAATGCAGCACCTGCGGTTCCTCGTGCATCTCGCGGCCGATGCCATGGCCGCAATATTCGCGCACCACCGAACAGCCATTGCGCTTGGCATGGCGCTCGATCGCCCAGCCAACGTCGCCCAGGGTGGCGCCGGGCCGAACCGCGCGGATGCCCTTCCACATCGCCTCGTAGGTGGTCTGCACCAGCCGGCGCGCGTCCAGCTCGACCGCGCCGACCAGGTAGGTCTTGCTGGAGTCGGCGATATAGCCGTTCTTTTCGAGCGTGATGTCGAAGTTCACGATGTCGCCGTCCCTCAGCACGTCGCCCGTCGACGGCACGCCGTGGCAGACCACGTGGTTGATCGACGAGTTGAGCACGAAACCGTAGTCGTACTGGCCCTTGCTGGCCGGCCGTGCCTGGAGCTCGTCCACGATGAAGCGTTCGACGAGCGTGTCGACTTCGAGCGTGGTCATGCCGGCCAGGGACAGCTTGTCGAGCATCCCGAACACGGAGGCCAGCAGGCGGCCGGATTCGGCCATCAGCGCCAGCTCATGCGGTTGCTTGGTCATGCCGCGCTCAGGGTGAGGGGTGGCGCAGAAACACCGGCGGCAGCCAGCTCGCGCTGGACGATCTCGTTGAAGCTGAGGGTGGGGTTGGTCTCGCACAGCATGCCGATCTTGATCCAGAACGCGGCTTGCGCGTTGATCGAGCGGCAGGAAACCTTGGTGGCGAGGCGGACCTGGTCGTGCAGGTCGTCTTCGATGTTGACGATGCCCATGGTGAAGCTCCATATATATGATTCGTATATTTATTGTATACGTTCCATATATTAAGTCAACGTCGCCCTTGAATGTAAAAATGGCGCCGGGATTGCTCCCGGCGCCATTCACGCTCGCTGTATGATGCTTACAGCGAGCGCAGGAAGGCCATCAGCTCGTCGCGCTGGGCTTTCGCCAGCTTCGCGAAGCGGTTGCGCGCCGCGGCGGCTTCGCCGTCGTGCCACATGATCGCTTCGGTCAGGTTGCGCGCGCGGCCATCGTGCAGGTAGCCGACGGTGCCTTCGCCGTCCAGCACCTTGTCGGTATAGCCCAGGCCCCACAGCGTCGCGGTACGCCACATGCGGCCGTTGGCCTGGCCTTCCTTGTATTCGTCGGCAAGGCCGGGACCCATATCGTGCAGCAACAGGTCGCTGTAGGGACGGATCGTCTGGTCGCGTAGTTCAGCGAACAGGTGGTTCGAGCCGGTCTTCATCGACGCGGTGTGGCAGGCCACGCAGCGCATCGCCTCGAACAGCTTGGCGCCGGCGGCGACCTGGCGGCTGTCGACGTCCAGCTCCTCGATCGGCGACACGCCTTTCGGGAAGCCGCTAGGCAGGCTGCGCTGTGCAGGCACGGCCAGCAGGGCCAGGTAGTTCGAGATCTGCTGCAGGTCGGCTTCCGAGATGCCGCGCTGCTTCGGCGCCGTGGCGCAGCCGGCCGGGTTGTTGTCGCAGCTGCGGTTCGGATAGACCGGCGACGTCACCGACATGTCCTGCAGCAGCGCGCTGGCGGCCTGGTGACGCAGCGTTGCCTTCGAGGCCTTCCAGCCGAAGCGGCCCACGTGCACCGCGCCAGTCTCCGGATCGAACACGAAGTTGGCCACGCCCTTGACGCCGTCCTGGTCGGGGGTGCTGCGCACGCGCGCCAGGATGTCGGCCTCGGGCACCGCTTCGAGCAGGCCGGTGCCGATCATCGGCTGTGCCGCGCGCAGCGACACGGTGTCCGGCGTCGGGCCGTCGAACACCAGCACCGGCTTGCGCAACTGCACGTTGGTGCCGTCGGCCAGCTTGACGTTGTGCGTGTCGAACTCCTTCACGCGCACGCCGCCCCAGTTCTGCGGCGTGCCGGCCGCGGTGGAGGCGTTCATCTGCACCGTCGTGCCATAGGTCGGGTGCGGCAGCTGGGTGCCGTCCGCCGTGGTCTTTGCGACGCGCACCGCCATGGTGTCCAGGCGGCGGCCGATTTCCGGCGCCGCGCTGCGGCCATTATTGGTATGGCAGGCGATACAGGCCGACTGGCTGAAACGCTGGCCCTGGAGTCCGACCACGTTCGGATGCGGATCGTTGCCCGGCTCGTTGTGCTTGCCCGTGGTGAAGTTGGTGTGCACCAGGCGACGTCCTTCGACGAAGCGCTGCATGTTCTGCATGCCGGTGTTGTTATGCGGCTGCTGGAACATGAAACTGCCGTTGTCGCTGTAGTTATAGGACACCGAGCCGATGCCGCCCGACAGGGTGTCGAGGGGCAGCGGGGCGTTCATCAGGCGCGGCTGCACGCCATACCACGGACGCAGGCCCTGGCCGACCACATAGGTCCACTCGTTCGAGTAGTAGCGGATGCCGCCGAAGTCGCCCTTGGCCTGCATTGCCGCATTGGTCGAGAACATCGAGGGCGAGATTTCCACGACGTCGCCGGCCACCAGCGGACGGGCCTGGACGGTGCGGCCGTTCGGGAAGCCGTCGGAGTTCAGCTCGGCGTGGCCCGGATAGGTCCAATGCTGCAGGGCGCAGTCGCCATTGGCCAGGTTCGCGTTGTACAAGGTATTGTTGCGCGGATACGGCGTCGGCGGGCAGATCGCGACCTTGTCGTTGACCAGCTGGCCCGGATTCATCCAGCCGTAGCCGGTGTCGCCCGGCCGGTCGAAGGCGCGGAAGAACGCCACGCCACCCGGCAGGAAGTCCACCAGCGTGTACTGGTTGACGATCAGGACCGGACGGGTGTTGTTCGGCACGCGGCTGCGGTCGATGACCTCGACGCCCCAGGTGCGGTTCTGGTGGTATTGCGGCACGAAGGTCAGGTGGCGTCCCGGCGCCTTGTTACGTGGCAGGCCGGTAGCGGGGTCGACCGTCTCGTTGGGACCATAGCCGATCTCGTTCCATTCCTCGCCGCGTTCGCGACCGTGGCGGTCCTGGACGCGGGCGCCGAAGCGCGTCACCAGGGTGCCGTCGGGCAGCGTGAACTGGAGCGACTCGATGGCGTCGTTCGAACCCGGCAACGGGGTCCAGCCATTGCCGTTGGCCGGGAATGCCTGGGCCGAGGTCGGCTGCTCGGGGATGGTGTTGTCGCTGCCCGGCGTCTTGAACTCGACTTCCCACAGCGAATAGCCGTATTGCGTCGCGCGCATCAGGCCCTGCAGGCGGATGTGCTTGGCGACGATATTGAGGTTGAAGAATTCCTCGACCCCGCCCTGGCCCTTGTCGACGATGCGCAGGTCGGTCCAGTTGACGTTGTCGTTCGAGGTCTGCAGCTTGTACTGCTTCGCGTAGGAATTCTCCCAGTTCAGCTTGATGTAGCCGATAGGGGTCGGGCCGGCGAAGTCGAACTGGATCCAGCCGCCATTGCCATCGTCCTGGTGGCTGGCCCAGCGGGTGTTCGGCTTGCCGTCGATCGCCATCGAGGCGCTCATGCCGCCGTTCTCGGGTCGCGACGAGGTCGCGCCCGCCGGCTTGACCGGCACGCCCGGCTTGCTCAGGTCGACCGGGATCTCGGGAGCGGGCACGGTCGGCGCGTCGGGGTCGGATGGGGTGCCGGTGAAGGCCTGGATCTCGAGGATCGAATAGCCATACTGCCCGGCGCGCTCGACGCCTTTCACGCGCAGGTAGCGGCCCTCGCCGGCGAAGCCTTTCAGGTCCTCGACGCCACCCTGGCTGTCGGTCACGGTCTTGATCGTGGTCCAGCTGTCGCCGTCCTCGGAGACCTGCAGCTCGTACTTGCGCGCGTGCGCGTTTTCCCAGTCGATGCGGACCCGGGTGATCACCACGCTTTCCGCGAACTCGAGCACGAGATCTTCGTCATTCGTGAACTTGCTGCCCCAGCGGGTGTTGCGGTCGCCGTCGATGGCGAATTTGGCGTCGAGATCGTCCCGCTCGCGCGAGGTGGCGGTGGCGCCCTTCGGGGTGAGGGGCATTTCCGGCCCCTCGGCCGCTGCGGAAAAGGCCCTGAACAGGCTCTTGCTGGCGCTTTGCATGGAAGACATGGGCGATTCGCCATCTCCGCCACCGCCGCAACCGGCAAGCAACATCGTGAGCGCGAGCGTCAGGCCGGGCATGCGGTAACGGCCTGAAGACTGCCCGCAAGGCAGTAAGTTCATTTGATACTCCTTGGTTATCAATTTTTGATTGGGAATCCTGCGCCGGCGGCAACCGCCGTCCGCACCGCGCAGGCCGTGCTCTTTCCGCATGCCTCGGGAAGCAATGATCGATTCATGGCACCCGCCAGAATTAATCGGTGCTTCCCAGGCCGAATTATCGTACCTCCCCCCTTGATACCAAGGGTAAATTGCTCTAAGGCAACTTTTAACGTTAAGATAGCCGGCGCGTCAATACCTGTCAAGCGCATGCGTCATGATCTACACTATGGAAGAGCTTTTGGATGCAGCTTTTGGCGTTGACGGAAGGGGAAGTCATCACCAATAATCGAAGGTCATGCACATCCTGCGCACATCGTCGATGCTGGTCCGATTGGTCCTGGCCTGGTTCGTCCTCACCCTGGGCGCAGCCAGTGCCGCCCCCATGGTGCAGCCGGTCGCCATGGCGCTGGTGTGTTCCGAGGGCGGCGTCAAGGTCGTCCTCGTCGACCGCGACGGCGCCGCCGTGCACGCCAAGGGGCATACCCTCGATTGTCCGCTGTGCCTGCCCGCCGCCGTGCCGCCGCTGCCGACGGCGCCGTGCGTCCCGCCGCCACAGCCGGCATCCGCCGTGGTGCATGTACCCGCCGCCTTCCACGTCGCCGCCACGGCCGGCGCACCGCTGCCGCCACGCGGGCCGCCCGCGCATTCCTGATGTATTCGAGCCGGCAACAAGGCCGGCCCAGTGTTTACGCGCGCAGCGCGGTGTGGCCCATGGGGTTTGCGTCCGCACGTCGCGCGCTCATCCAGAAGTATCCAGGAGTGGCAAGATGAATCAACGAGTTTCAAGCATCACCTCGCGGCGCGCCTTCGTGCTGTCCGGCGCGACCCTCGCGCTGGGGCTGCTTTCCGGCTGCAGCATCGGCAGTTCGGTCAGCTTCAACGGCACCGACATCACGGGCGCCGATTTCGGCCGCGATTTCCGTCTCAAGGATCCGACCGGGCAGGAACGCACGCTGGCCGATTTCAAGGACAAGGTCGTGCTGGTGTTCTTTGGCTTCACCCAATGTCCGGACGTGTGCCCGACCGCGCTGGCGCGCGCGGCCGAGGTCAAGACCCTGCTCGGACCGGATGGCGACCGCCTGCAGGTGCTGTTCGTCAGCGTCGACCCGGAGCGCGACACGCCCGAGGTCCTGAATGCCTACACGGCCGCCTTCGATCCGACCTTCCTCGCCCTGTACGGCGACCCGGAACGCCTGGCCGAGACCGCGAAGGAATTCAAGGTCATCTACCAGAAGGTGCCGACCGGCGATTCCTACACCATCGACCACACCTCGGTCACCTATGCCTACGACACCAAGGGCAAGCTGCGCCTGAAACTGTCGCACAGCCAGTCGGCGATCGAGTACGCTGCCGACGTGCGCAAGCTGCTGCATGCCGCCTGAGTCATCCCTATTCAGATCAATCAAGGAGAACACCATGAACCACTTCATCCGCACCGTCGCCGCCGCCGCCATGCTGGCCGCCGTCGCTGGTTCCGCGCAAGCCCAGGCCAACGTCAGCGTCAAGGACGCCTGGGTGCGCGCCACCGTTCCGCAACAGAAGGCGACCGGCGCCTTCATGCAGCTGCAAGCCGCGAAGGACAGCAAGTTCGTGTCGGCCAGCTCGCCGCTGACCCCGACGGTCGAAGTGCACGAAATGGCGATGCAGGGCGACGTGATGCGCATGCGCCAGGTGCAGTCGGTCGACCTGCCTGCCGGCAAAACCGTGGAGCTCAAGCCGGGCGGCTATCACATCATGATGATGAACCTGAAAGCCCAGGTGAAGGAGGGCGATACCGTGCCGTTCACCCTGGTCTTCGAAGGCAAGGACGGCAAGCGCGAGCAGGTCGAGATCAAGGCGCCCGTGAAAGCCCTGAACAATGCCGCCAAGCCGGCCCACGCCGGCCACTGAAGAGGCGCCGCGTGCGATGGTTAACGTAAAAACAACAACCATTGGTGGTAGTTTTCCGTAAAACCAATCGTGCGCATGGGTCCGCTCCGTACAATCGCGTGATTGCCGACAGGTTTCCCGACAGGGGAGCCCCGGTCTCATTCGAATGGAGCGGATATGCGACGAGGTTCTTCACGGCCGCCGGCCGGACGCGGCGAGTGGGCGCTGCTGGCGGCGCTGGCCGCCTGCTATCCGGCCAGTGTGGTGCTGCCCGCGGCCTGGGCGCGCGAGGGCGGCCTGCTGGAAAACCTGCAGGTGCTGGTGCTTCTCGCCGGCTGCGCGCTGGCGCTGCTGATGTATGTGCGCGCCCGGCCGGCGCGCGTCGCCATGCTGGCGTTGTGGGTCGCGCCGGTCTGGCTGCTGCTGGCGGGGCGTGAGCTGAGCTGGGGCAGGGCATGGCTGCCCGACCCCGCCACTGCGACCGACTCCATCGCGGCGATGGCGCCCTGGTTCCAGCCGCTGGTTCGGTCCGGCGCCGCGGTGTTGCTGGCGGCGCTGGTGCTCAGTGCGGTGTACTACCGGATCGACGGGCCGCTGCGGGCCGCTTTCGCCCGGCGTGTCCCCTGGATAGTCCTGGTGGTCCTGCTGGCGGCCGCCATGGGATCGACCTGCGCCGAAGGCCATATGTCTTGTCATCTCGATCGCCTGCTCCCCAGTGCCCAGACGTTCGAGGAGTTGTGCGAGCTGCTCGCCTATGTCGCGCTGTGCATGGGCCAGCATGTGGTTTTTGTGCATCAGATCCCTGCAAAACGCGTGCCCGACGTCGTGCGTGCGCCCGCGGTGGTGCCCGAAGAAGTGGGTTGATAGCCCAAATTCCATGGCATGGACGGCAACTGGGACATTTTGCCCGTTTGTCTGCACCGCAATTTCCTCTAGGATGTCGGGTTTTGGGTAAGGACCGCCATCTTCGCACTGCGGTCGAGCGATCATGTCGAACGTTAAAGTTGTAGAGTTAGAAACGGCGCAAGCGGGCGACGGCGCCGCTGCCGGCCTGGCCCGCTACTGCTCGCAGTACTGGGCGCTGACCAAGCCGCGCGTCACGATGCTGACCGTGTTCTGCGCCGTCATCGGCAGCCTGCTGGCCAGCGACGGCTTCCCCGGCTGGGGCGTGCTGCTGTACAGCGGCGCCGGCATCTGGCTGCTGGCCGGCGCCGCGTTCGCCGTCAATTGCCTGCTCGAGGCGCGGATCGACGCCCGCATGGCGCGCACCGCCCGCCGCGCGACCGCCAGCGGCAGCCTGAGTCCGCTGCAAACCGTCGTATTCTCGCTGGTGCTGGGCGCCGCCGGCGCCGCGCTGCTGTACACCCGGGTCAATCCGCTGACGATGTGGCTGACGCTGGCCACCTTCGTCGGCTATGCCTTCATCTATACGCTGCTGCTCAAGCCGAACACCTCGCAAAACATCGTGATCGGCGGCTTCGCCGGCGCCATGCCGCCGGCGCTGGGCTGGGCCGCGGTGGCCAATGCGGTGCCGATGGAAGCCTGGCTGCTGGTCCTGATCATTTTCTTGTGGACGCCGCCGCACTTCTGGGCGCTGGCCATGTATCGCCGCGACGACTACGCGCGTTCCGGCCTGCCGATGCTGCCCGTCACGCACGGCATGGCCCACACCGGCCTGCAGGTGTGGCGCTATAGCCTGGCGCTGGCGGCCGGCACCGCGCTGCCGTGGGCGGTGGGCATGAGCGGGATCGTGTACCTGGTGGCGGCCTGCGCGCTGAACGCCGTATTCCTGCGCTACGGCTGGCTGGTCCACAAGCGCTACAGCGACGGGATCGCCCGCAAATCCTTCGCCTGGTCGATCATGTACCTGGCGCTGCTGTTCGCGGCGCTGCTGCTGGACCATTACATCGGGCTTTGAACCATCGCGCCCTGACAGTTGCCACCAGGGAAATTGTCAGTTTGAGTACGCTGGCGCACGGTGGGGTGGAACGTTAACATATTAAGCTGTTTGCATGACAGCGAGATACCAAACCCACCCCACCACGCGGGTGCGCGGCAATCCAGCGCATCTACCGACTCACTTGCCCGACGGGCTGTCCGGCGAGCGCCGCCGCCACGAGCGCAACCTCAAAACGCCGAGCAGCCTGCTCACCCCGGCCGACGTGCGCGACAGCGCCGACCTGGCCCGCCTGCTCGAACAGCTGGGCTGCGGCGACGACCTGATCGTCGTCTCGAACCGCGCTCCCTGCATCCATTCCCATACGCCCGACGGCATCGTCTCCCAGCGCCCCGCCGGCGGCCTGGTCACGGCGCTCGAAGCCGTGCTGGCCCAGGAAGGCGGCTGCTGGATCGCGCACGGCAGCGGCGACGCCGACCGCGCCACCTGCGACGAGCGCGACCACGTGCGCAAGCAATACTTGGATGCACCATACCGCCTGCGCCGCCTGTGGCTGGACGAGGACGAAGTGGCCGGCTATTACGACGGCCTGTCCAACGAGGGTTTGTGGCCGTTGTGCCACCGCACCGACGTCGAACCGACCTTCCGCGCCGCCGACTGGGACCATTATGTGCGGGTCAACCGCCGCTTCGCCGAGGCCGTCGTGGCCGAAGCCGCGACCGCGCGTCCGGTGGTCCTGGTCCAGGATTACCACCTGGCGCTGGTGCCGCAGATGGTGCGCGAGCGCCTGCCGGAGGCGGTCATCGTGCTGTTCTGGCACATCCCGTTCCCGGCACCGCAGCGCCTGGCGCGCCTGCCGTGGCGCGAACAGGTGCTGCGCGGCCTGCTGGCCAGCACCGTGGTCGGCCTGCAGACCCCGGCCGACGCGGCCAACTTCAAGCTGGCGCGCGCCGCCTGCGCCCACGGCGAGGGCGGCGCCCACGTCGATGCCTATCCGATCTCGATCGCCTGGCCCGGCCGCCAGGAGCCGCCCGTGCCTGGCCTGGGCGACGATGTCCGGCGCCGCTTCGGCATCGCGCCAGGGGTGCGCCTGCTGGTCGGCGTCGACCGCATGGATTACACCAAGGGCATTCCGGAGCGGCTGCAGGCCTTCGAGCTGCTGCTGGAGGAGCGCCCGGAACTGCTGGGCCAGGTCACTTTGCTGCAGATCGGCGCGCCATGCCGTGGCGCCTTGCCGGCCTATCAGGAAATCTCGCGCCAGGTGAAGGCGCTCACCGAGCGGATCAACGCGCGCTTCGGTAATGGCGCCTGGCAGCCGGTCGTGCTGCACGCCGCCAGCGCCAACGCGGCCACCGTCACCGACTGCTATCGCGCCAGCGACGTCTGCCTGGTCACGAGCCTGCACGACGGGATGAACCTGGTGGCCAAGGAGTTCGTGGCGGCCCGCAACGACCTGCGTGGTGCGCTGGTGCTCAGCCGCCAGGCCGGCGCCGCGGCCGAGCTGGAGCATGCCCTGCTGGTCGAGCCGCGCGATATCGCCGGCATCGCCCGCGCCATCGGTCGCGCACTGGACATGCCGCCGCAGGAACAGATGGATCGCATGCGCGCGATGCGTGGCGTAGTGAGCCAGAACACGGTATTCGGCTGGGCGGCCCGCCTGCTGGGCGACGGCATGCGCGTCGCGGCGGGCCGTACGGCGCGCCCGGACCTGGCGCGTGTCGGCCGGTGGGCCGTGGCGTAGGCTAGGAACCAGGGTGCGGCGTTGCGGGCAGCAGGCCGGCCGCCAGTGCCCGCAGCGTGTCGCCGAAGCCGCCGCGCGCCCGCGCGTCGATCCGGGCGCTGGTGACGACCCTGGGCTGCGCGCTCCAGGCGAAACGGGCCCCGATGCCTTCCAGTGCCCGTACCAGCAGCACGTCTTCATGGCAGTCGACGCAGGCGAATCCGCCCGCCGCCAGGTAGGCCTCGGCGCTCACGCCGAGGTTCGCCCCGTGGATGTGGCGATGGCCGTCGCGGTCCTGGTAGTCGCTTCTGAATCGTTCGCACAGCACGGAGGACTGTTCGCCATGCGCCGTCCAGTCCTCGACGCCGACCGACCCGCACACCACATCGGCGCCGAGGGCGATTTGCGCCGCCAGCCAGCCGGGCGCGGCGCAGGTGTCGGCATCGGTGAAGGCCAACCAGCGCGCGCCGCTTTCCAGCAGGCGCCGGGCGCCGGCGGCGCGGGCTGCGCCGACCTGGCGCGCCGAGATTTCGCACCATTCCAGGCGACAGCCCGCGGCCTCGAACAGCGCCTCATGCGTGACGACGATGTCGAGCGAGCGGTCGCTGCATGCGTCGAGCACCACACAGACCCGCACTTCCTCTCCCGCCAGCGCCGGATGGCACGCGGCGCGCAGTAAAGCGTGCAGGCAGGCGTCGAGGCAGGCTTCCTCGTCGTGAGCCGGGATGGCGACGCCGATCATGGCCGGCCTCCATGCCCCGTCCAGGTCTCGAGCAGGAAATCCTGGTCACGATGAACCATGCTGCGCCGCAGGCCGGGAATATCGCCGGCGGACCGGTGCAGCGCCTCCGTGCCGCAGGCGCGGTCGTCGAAGTCGTGCAGGTAATGGCACATCACCAGCTCGCCGTCGGGCGCGAGGCCGTTGGCGGCGCGGGCCAGCAGCGCGGCGGCCTCGGGTAGCGGAAAATAATAGGCCAGCTCGCTGATGACGATCAGGTCGAACGTTTCGCCATCGGGCCAGTCGTTCGGTAGTGTGCGTTGCTCGAAGCGTACCGCGTCGGCCAGAGCGGGCGGCAAACCCTTGCGCGCCGCATCGAGTGCGGCGGACGCGCCGTCGCTGGCCAGCAGGCGTTCGCAGCGCGGCGCGAGCGCGGCGCTCAGCGCGCCATTGCCGCAGCCGGGCTCGAAGGCATTGCGGTAGTGCGGCCTGGCCAGGCTCGCGAGAAGGATGGCGCGCTTGCGCCGTTCGTACCAGGCGCCGCGCACGTTCCATGGATCGTCGCTGGCGCTGTACAGCGCCTCGAAGTGGCGCAGGCGGGATTCAGTCATGGCAGTCGAAGAACAGTTCGAAGGGGTGGAGCACGCGCTCCATGGCGAAGGCAGCCAGGATCGGGGCGGCGCCGGTGCTGGCGTCGCCCTCGACCTGGCTGGTGAAGCAGGCCAGCGCGGCGCGCTTGCGCGCCAGCGCATCGAGCGACAGCGTGAGTTTGCTGGCCTGCCCCCAGGGCATCGCCCCATCGCCGGGCGCGCTCCAGTGCCAGCCCCACACCGGCGCCTGGAGCAAACGGGCTTTATGCTCCAGCGCCGCCGTGGCGCAGGCGCGCGCCGTGGCCTCGTGATCCGGATGGCCATCGTGGCGCCAGGTGGTGATCACGAGGTCGCCGGGCCGCAGCAGCGCGGGCAGGCGGGCGGCCAGCATCGGCTCGGCCGCCGCGACGCCGCCGTCGGGAATGCCGAGCCGCTCGATGCGCGGGCGCGCCAGGCCGAGGCAGGCGAGCGCGGTCTCGGTTTCCCGTATCCGCTGCGCGCGCAGGCGCGCCGGCGGCCAGTCGGTCGAGCCGGGATGGCTCGCTTCGCCATCGGTGACGGCCACCACCAGCGGGGCGTCGCCCCGCTGCGCCAGCAAGTAGAGCAGAGCGCCGCAGGCGAGGATCTCGTCGTCCGGATGCGGCGCGACCACCACGACCCGCGTGCCGGGCGGCACGAGCCGGTCGAGGGTCGTCGACGGCGCCGTCGCCAGCTCAGGAGCGAGGCGCCAGGCCGCGGCCGTGGTGCCGGCGCCAGCGATATGGCGCGAGCGTGCTACAGCGTCCATGGCGACGCTCCCGACTCGCTGACGAGGCGACCGACCGCTTCGAGGTCGCGTTCGGCGTGGCTCTGGCGCATGAAGACCGGCAGGTCGGCGTACAGCCGCGCCAGCGCCGCGTCCTTGCACAGCGGCCCGGCGCCCAGCGCGCGCCCGGCCGCGCGCAGCACCAGGCCGGCGCTGGCTTCGACGCTCAGGCGTGCCGACAGTGCATCGGCCATCGCGTTGGCTTGCGGTGTGCGGTCGATCCGCGCCGCGGCTTCGCGCATCAGCGCGGCGCTTCCCTGCAGCGCCACCGCCACTTCGCCCAGTTGCGCGAGGCGGTGAGGATCGCCGCGGCCGGCCACGCGTTCGCGCAGGGCGTCGGCGAGATGGGTCGCGGCGCCGAACCAGCAAGCCGCGACACCGGCGCCGCCGTGCCAGAAACCGGCGCGTTCGACATAGAACCCCGGGCCACCCAGCACCCGGGCCTGGACCCCGTCGAAGAGCACGTCGACGCTGCCGCTGTTCGCCATGCCGACCGCGTTCCAGCCATCGCCGGTCACCGTGACGCCGGGCTGGCGCAGGTCGACCGCCGCCAGCATCGCGGCGCCGTCCGGATCCCAGCAGCTCACCACGGCGTGGGTGACGTCGCGCGCGCCCGAACACCAGGCCTTGCGCCCGTCCAGGCGCAGCTCTCCATGGCTGTCGGGAGAAAGCGCCAGGCGCGCATCGGGCGGCTCGGCGCACCAGGTGGCCCAGAGCGCGTCGTCGGCGCCGCCATGGACGCCTGCCTCATCGAGGATGGCCAGGGCGTCGGTATGGCCTTCGAACAGCTTGGCGAGCGCGAGGTCGTGGGCGCCCACGGTCGCCAGCGCGCGCCAGCGTTCGAGGGTGGCGCCGTGGCCGGGGAGCGGCAGGCGGTCCAGGCCCGAGGTGACGAGCTGATTCAATGCGGCCGCTGGCGGGGCATCCTGCAGGGATGGAAGCGCGGTGCGCAGGAGTGCCGCGAGGGGCGCGCGGGTAGAGGATATTTCGGAATGCATAGCAACTGTCTTGCAAAAATTGCATCGTACCACTTGCTCAAGAGTTAGCTTGTCCGGCAGGCGGCCAAGCGTGCGCGGCTAAATGGCATTCCTGGAGTTGCGATAACGACCACCGACCTGCCAGCTCCGCCATAAGGAAGAGGCGAAGTGCGACCTGACATGCCGTGCTGCTACACTTGCCGCATGTCCGTCACCACGCCGTTCCCATGAACCTTCAGCTCAGCGACATCGGTGAAGCCATCCAGCTGGCGATCGCGCCGGTATTCCTGCTGGCCGGGGTGGGCACGATGCTAATCGTGCTGACCAACCGGCTGGGTCGACTGATCGACCGCAGCCGGGTGCTGGAAGACCGCCTGAAGGCCGATCCCGACAACGAATGCGTCGGTGAACTGCTCAGCCTGTATTACCGCGCCCGCCTGATCAACGTCGGCATCACCGCCAGCACCGCTTGCGGGCTGCTGGTCTGCGTCGTGATCGCCATGCTGTTCCTGGGAGACACCACCGACCTGCCGCTCGACCAGTACATCGCCCTGTGCTTCGTGGGCGGCATGCTGGCGCTGATCGTCGGCTTCGTCTATTTTATGCGCGAGATCCTGATCTGCTGCAGCTTCATGCGTGCGCAGCAGCTGAAGGTGCTGGAAGGCTGCGGGGCGACGGCGGGATAGGATTGGATTGGCCGGCGCAGGACGCCGGCCGGGGGAATGCCGGGCTCAGAACTCCTGGGCCGTCGGGCGCAGGACGATCTCGTTGATGTCGATGTCGTCCGGCTGCTCGATCGCATACGCGACGGCGCGGGCGATCGTCACGGCCGGGATCGCCGCCTTGTAGAAGTCCATGACCGCCGCCTGCGAGGTGCCCGAGGTCGAGAACTTGAGGTCGCTCTCGACGGCGCCCGGTGCGATCGAGGTCACCCGCATCTTGTTGCCCACCTCATGGCGCAACCCCTCCGAGATGGCGCTGACGGCGAACTTGGTGCCCGAATACACCGTGCCGCCGGGCGAGAACACCTTGGTGCCGGCGACCGAGCTGATGTTGATGACGTGGCCGCTGCCGCGTCCCAGGAACAGCGGCAGGGTGGCGGCGATCCCGTACAGCACCCCTTTCAGGTTAATGTCGATCATCGCGTCCCATTCGTCGGTGTTCACCTCGGCCATGGGCCGGATCGGCATCAGTCCGGCATTGTTGATCAGGACGTCGAGCTTGCCGAAGTCGGCCACCACGGCGTCGACCACCTGTTTGAACTCGTCCTTGCGCGCGACGTCCAGCTGGTAGGCCCGCGCCTGGCCGCCGGCGCCGTCGATCTGGCCCACCACTTCCTCGAGCTTGTCCTTGCGCCGGCCGGCCACCGCGATTTTCGCGCCACGGGCAGCCAGGTAGCGCGCCGTCTCCGCGCCGAGCCCGGTGCCGCCGCCGGTGATCAGGACGACCTTGCCTTCGATTCCGCGTTTGCTTATTTCGCTCATGCTGTTCTCCTTGTATGGCGGGTCGGCGTCAGGCGTGGGCCACGACGACCATTTTCTGGTTGACGAATTCCTTGATGCCGTACTCGGACAGCTCGCGCCCGTAGCCGGAGCGCTTGACGCCGCCGAACGGCAGTTCCGGAGAAGTGCTGGAACGGGTATGAATCCACATCGATCCGGTCTCCAGCCGCGAAGCCAGCCTGCGCGCGCGGTCGACGTCGTTGGTGAAGATCGCGCCCGACAGGCCGAAATGGGAATCGTTGGCCAGCTCCACCGCCTCGTCGTCGCCGCGCACCACATGGACTTGCGCCACCGGTCCGAAGAATTCCTCGAAATAGGCCGGGTTGTCGCGCCGGATGCCGGTGAGGATGGTCGGCTGGTAGAAGGCGCCGGGACCGTCTAGGAAATTGCTTGTTGACCTCTCCGGTAGTGGGGTTGACGCTGACATATGGCATGACGGACTCCCTCTGAGTAATCGAGGTTCGGTGGGTACTACCAATCTGAGCCCGCATCTTGATCAAGCGCAGACGTGTTCTAGCCTAGCAGCGCGATATATGGTAAAAAAGTAAATTATGGTCAAGTGGAAAAGGTAAAAAAATGGCGTGACTTTTACCTGGAAAGACGCAAACTTACTAGACAGGCATGGTCAATCCGGAGTCTCTTATGGATATGGAATCCAATCACGCAATGCCGGCCGCGGCGCCCAACGACATCGAGCGCGAATATCTGTTCGGACCGTTCCGGTTCGTGCCGGCGCGCCAGCGATTGGCCTGCGGCGACACCCCGGTGCGCGTGGGCAGCCGGGCGCTGGAGATCCTGGCGGTGTTGACCGAGCGTGCCGGCGAAGTGGTCTCCAAGCAGGAGCTGATCGCCCGCGCCTGGCCCCGGAGCGTGGTCGAGGACAGGAATCTGAAGGTCCAGCTGTCGGCGCTGCGCCGCGCCCTGGACCAAAGCCAGCGCGCATGCGGCGAACTGGTTACCGATTACGTGGCCACCGTCACGGGGCGGGGCTACCGCTTCGTGGCCCCGGTCAGCCTGGCCCTGCATGTGGCGCAGCCCCAGCATCGGCCGCAGGCCCAGCGCGCTGGTGTTCCCATGAACAATCTGCCGGCGACGGGTACGCGCGCCATCGGTCGCGCCGACGCCGTGTCCAGCCTGCTGGGCGCTCTCGGACAACGCCGCATCGTGAGCGTCGTCGGTCCGGGCGGCATCGGCAAGACGACGGTGGCGCTGGCCGTCGCCGAGGCGGCGTTGCAGCGTCAGGGACGCCGCATCTGTTTCGTCGACCTGGGGCCGGCGCGCGACGCGCAATGCGTGGCGCAGGCGCTGGCGGCGGCCCTGGGTCTGGAGCTCGGCCCCGGCGACCCGGTGCCGCAGCTGCTGGCCGGCTTGCGTCACGAACACCTGCTGCTGGTGCTGGACAGCTGCGAACACGTGCTCGAAGCGAGCGCGCTCCTGGCCGAGCTGATCGCGGCGCATGCGCCCGGCGTGAGCGTGCTGGCGACCAGCCGCGAACCGCTGCGCGTCGGCGGCGAGGGCGTGCACCGGCTGGCGCCGCTCGCCTGTCCTCCGGCGAGCATGCCGGGCGCGGCGCCCCTGTCGGCGAGCCAGGCGCTGGCGTTCGGGGCGGTGCGGCTGTTCGTCGAGCGCGCGGCTGAATGCCAGGGCGGCTATCGCCTCGACGATGCCGACGCGCCGGCGGTGGCCGAGATCTGCCGCCGCCTGGAAGGCCTGGCGCTGGCGATCGAGCTGGCGGCCACGCGCCTGGATGCGCTTGGCGCGCGGGAGCTCGCGGCCCGGCTCGACGCGCGCTACCGCCTGCTGGCGCGCGGACGCCACACCTTGCTGCGGCGCCATCGCACCCTGGCGGCGGCGCTCGACTGGAGCTATGACTTCCTGCCCGAGGACGAACGCCTGATCCTGCGTGCGCTGTCGGTGTTCTCCGGGCCCTTCACCCTGGACGCCGCCACGATGCTGATGGCCGGCGGCGCGCTCACCGGCGGCCAGATCGTCGACGGGGTGGCGAACCTGGTCGAGAAGTCGCTGCTGGCGGCCGACCCGCACGGGGTGGTGGTGCTGTACCGCCTGTTCGGCGCCACCCGCGCCTATGCGCTCGACAAGCTCGAGGCCGAAGGCGAAGCGCCGGAGATGCGCCGGCGCCTGGCCCGGCTGGAATGCGCGCTGGACGATGCTCGCGTTGGCGCCAGCCCGCCGCTGCTGGCCAGGGCGGGCGGCATCCCAGTCCGCGCCGCGCGCATCGGCCTGCGCGCGAACGACGGCATCGCCGTGCCGCGGGCCACGCCATGAACGCCACGCCCATCCTGGCGCCGCTACCCACCCCGAACCTGGAGAAGCGGCGCCACCAGATCTATCCGGTGCTGGACGAGGACGACCTGGAGCACGTGCGCCAGTTCGGCGCGCAGCAACGCTACCGCGACGGCGCCGCCGTGTTCGAGGCCGGCCAGGCCAGGCCCGCCATCCTGTTCATCCTGCGCGGCCAGCTGCTGCTGCGGCGCCACGATGGGCTCGGCGTGAACGAGGCGATGGCGCTGCTGGGTCCCGGCCAGTTCAGCGGCGAGGAAGGGCAGCTGGCGGGCCGTCCGGCAATGGAAGACGGCTGGGCCGTCGGCGAACTCGAGACGCTGGCGCTGTCGTCCGAGTCGCTGCGCATGCTGCTGGTCGCGCACGCCGAACTGGGCGAGCGCATCGTGCGCTCCCTGATATTGCGCCGGGTGATCCTGATGCAGAAGAACTCGGGCGGACCGGTCATCGTCGCGCCGCATGGCCACCCGGGCATTCGCGACCTCGAGCGTTTCCTGTCGTCCAACGCCCATCCCTACAGCCTGCACGATCCCGCGCACGACCCGGCGGCCGCCGCGTTGGCCGAAGGGCTGCGGCCGGGGCCGGACGATTGGCCGCTGGTGTTCTGCCCGGGCAGCGAACCCAAGCGCAACCCCTCGCTGGCCGAGCTGGGCCGCTGCATCGGCCTGCTGCAGGAATGCGAACCCGGCAAGGTCTGGGACGTGGCGGTGGTCGGCGGCGGACCGGCCGGCCTGGCCACCGCCGTGTATGCGGCGTCGGAAGGCCTGTCGGTGGTGGTGCTCGAGACCTTCTCGTATGGCGGCCAGGCCGCCGCCAGCGCCCGCATCGAGAACTACCTGGGTTTTCCGACCGGGATATCGGGCGGGGCCCTGACCGGCCGCGCCTATGTACAGGCCGAGAAATTCGGCGTCGAGGTGGCGATTCCGGCGTCTGCGACCTGTCTCGACAGAGATGCGGGTCAGCTGCGCATGACCTTGTGCGAGGGCCTCGGCACGGTGCGCGCGCGCAGCGTGGTGCTGGCCTGCGGCGCCCGGTACCGGCGGCCATCGCTGGCCAACCTGAAGCGGCTCGAGGGACGCGGTGTGTATTACTGGGCCTCGTCGCTCGAGACGCGCCTGTGCAAGGGGCACGAGGTGATCCTGGTGGGCGGCGGCAACTCGGCCGGCCAGGCCGCGGTATTCCTGGCCGGGCATGCGGCCCGGGTCCATGTGCTGGTGCGGCGCGACGGGCTGGCGGCGACGATGTCGAACTACCTGATCGAGCGCATCGCGGCCACCCCCAATATCTCCCTGCATACCTGCGCCGAGATCGCGGGGCTGGTCGATACCGACAAAGGCCTGGAACGGGTGCAGGTGCGCGACCTGCGCACCGGGCTCGAGACCGATTACGACATCCGCCACGTATTCCTGTTCATCGGCGCCGACCCGAACACCGGCTGGCTGCACGGCAGTGACATCGAAGTCGACCGCAACGGTTTCATCTGCACCGGCAGCGACGTCACCGCCGCCACCGACCGGCCGCGCAAGATGCTGGAAACCAGCATGAACGGGGTGTTCGCGATCGGCGACGTGCGCGCCGGCTCGACCAAGCGGGTGGCGGCGGCGGTGGGGGAAGGCGCGGCCGTCGTCGCCCAGATCCACCAGTATCTTGGCGACGCCGGATCGTAGACCTACTTGGCCCCGCCCAGGTGGCGATCCAGGAAGCTGCGCATCGCCTGCGCGATCTCGGCGCCGTGGGTCTCGATCGCGAAGTGGCCGGTGTCCAGGAACCGCACCTCCGCCTTCGGATTGTCGCGCTTGAAGGCCTCGGCGCCGGGCGGCAGGAAGAAGGGATCGTTCTTGCCCCAGATGGCCAGCAGCGGCGGCTGGTGCTGGCGGAAGAAGGCGTGCAGCTGCCCGTATTGCTTGATGTTCTGGCCGTAGTCCACCAGCAGGTCCATCTGCGGGTCGACGCCGATGCGCTCGATCGCCTCGTGGGCCAGCAGGTAACCGTCGGGCGCCACGGTCGACGTGTCCTTCACGCCCTCGACGTATTGCCACTTGAGCATGTCCAGGGTATTGAACTTGCGCAGCGCTTCCCGGTTCGCCGGCGTCGGATCGGCCCAGGCGGCCCGCATCGGCGCCCAGCCGGGACTCAGGCCCTCCTCGTAGGCATTGCCGTTCTGGCTCACGATCGCCGTGATCTTCTCGGGATGGCGCACCGCCAGGCGCCAGCCCACCGGCGCGCCATAGTCGAACACATAGATCGCATAGCGCTGCAGGCCCCTGGCGGTGGTGAAGGCATCGATCACGTCGGCCAGGTTGTCGAAGGTGTACTTGAACGACTTGTCCGCATGCGTCAGCCCGAAGCCGGGCAGGTCGGGCGCGATCACGCGGTAGCCGCTGGCCAGCTGCGGGATCAGGTCGCGGAACATGTGCGAAGAGGCGCCGAACCCGTGCAGCAGCAGGACGGCGGGCGCGTCCTTCGGACCGGCTTCGCGGTAGAACACGTCGACGCCCTTGACCTGGACCGTGTCGTAGCGCACGGCGGGCGCCTTTTCATTTACCTGAGCGGCTGCCTGGACGGCGCCGGCGCTGCCGATCGCGGCGGCCATGAACAGTGGTTTCAGAATGCTTTTCATGATGGGCTCCCTGTATTAGATGGGGTTATTTGAGTAACCTGTAAACGTATATGTAAGAGGTTATGAGTCCAGTATGGCACGCTTTCGGTAACTGTTCAAGTATAATATTGACGGTTATTGCGAAAGGAAGACCATGTCCGACAACAAACAGGAAGCCGCCCTGACCGAACCGCTGCTCGTGGGCGATCATCCGGCGCTCGACCTGCTCAATACGGAAGCGGGTAGCGGTGAGCAGTACGTCGATTTCTGGCGCAGCGGCGATGATGTGCTGCGCTGGCTGGGGCGTTGCGGCATCGATGCGGGCCAAGCGGGAGACGGGGCAGCAAAGGACGCCCTGTTACGGGACGCCAGGGAGCTGAGGGCGATCGCGCGGGAGCTGGTCGAGCAGCGCAAGCAGGGGGAGCGGGGCAATCCGGAGCGGATCAACCGTTACCTGGCGGCGATGCAGTCGGCGCCGGTGCTGGAGTGGAGCGAGGACGGCCCGCTGCTCAGGCGGCGGCTTTCCGCGCCGTCGCCGCAACAGGCGCTGGGGCAGGTGGCCGAGTCGGTGGCGGAGTTGCTGGCCAACGGGCAGTTCGAGTACGTGCGCCAGTGCGAGCATCCCGATTGCGTGCTGTGGTTCTATGACCGGACCAAGTCGCATCGCCGTCGCTGGTGCAGCATGGCGCTGTGCGGCAACCGCCACAAGGCGGCCGAATTCCGCAAGAGGACCCGCGCCGCGGCTTGAAAGGTTGGACCACCCGAATCGACCATCCGAATTGACCATCATTTACTGGCCTCGGCGGCCGGACCTTGCCATCATGCAGGTGAAATCCGCTGGCGCCTGCAGCGCTCCCATGCGCCCAGCCTGACTCCCGGAGCGTCGACGACAACGAGGAGCAACCATGAGCCTGAAAGACAAGCTGCCGGCGAACCCGCTCGGTTTCGGCACGGCGCCGCTTGGCAATATGTTCCGCAAGATCCCCGAGCAGGAAGCGGCCGACACCATCGACGCCGCCTGGCGCGAAGGTACGCGCTATTTCGATACGGCGCCGTTCTACGGGGCCGGCCTGTCCGAGATCCGCCTGGGCGAGCTGCTGGCGAAGTACCCGCGCGACGAGTACGTGCTGAGCACCAAGGTCGGACGCCTGATCCTGGACGAGATCGAGGACCCGGCTGCGCGCGAGCTGGGCGACAAGGGCGGCCTGTTCGAGCATGGCCGGCCGAACCGCATCGTCAACGACTACTCGGCCGACGCCACGCTGCGCTCGATCGAGGACAGCCTCAAGCGACTAAGGACAGACCGCCTGGAGATCGTCTGGGTCCACGACATCGCCCAGGATTTCTACGGCGATTCCTGGCTGTCGCACTTCGAGCAGGCCCGCACCGGCGCGTTCCGGGTCCTCGACCGGCTGCGCGACGAAGGCGTGATCAAGGCCTGGGGCCTGGGCGTGAACCGGGTCGAGCCGTGCGAACTGACGCTCGACCTCGAAGGAGCGCGGCCCGACGGCTTCCTGCTGGCCGGACGCTATACCCTGCTCGATCATGCACGCGCCTTGCAGCGCCTGATGCCGGCGGCCCTGAAACGCGGCGTGGAAATCGTGGTTGGCGGCCCTTACAGCTCGGGCGTGCTGGTGGGCGGCACGCATTTCGAATACCAGCCGGCCTCGCCCGAAATCCTGGCCCGGGTGGCGCGGCTCCATGCAGTGGCCGAGCGCCATGGGGTGCCGATCAAGGCGGCCGGGCTGCAGTTCGCGCTGGCCAACCCGGCGGTCGCGGCGGTGATCCCCGGCGCGAGCCGTCCGGAGCGGGTGGCCGAAGACCAGCTGGCGCTGCAGGCCGACATCCCGCCCGCCTTCTGGCATGAGCTGCGCGAACAAGGGCTGGTGGCGCCCGACGCGCCGCTGCCGATCGACGCGCAAGGGCGTTGAAGCCAGGACGGCGATTACGGCCGCTGGTGGGTCTCGATCGCCTTAACCGCCGGCCTTGCCTGCAGCGTCACCGATGCAGGCGCCAGGCCGTCGGCCGTCACCCGCACCGTGATCGGGCCGCTGGCGCCCGGCCTGGCGCGCACGATGCCCAGCACCAGTCCGTTGAAGGCGGCGCGCTCGAGCGACGGGAATGGCTCGAAGCTGGTCGGGTCGCCGTTGTCGGTGGCCACCAGTTCGCCCGGGCCCTCGACCGCGAAACGCACCCGCTGCATGCTGCGCGGCACATCGATGCCGGCCTTGTCGGCGATGCGCACGGTGACGAAGGACAGGTCGCGGCCATCGCCGTCGATCGTCGCGCGGTCGGCGCTGGCCTGCAGCGCGGCCGCCTCGCCCGCGGTGCGGCTTGACGCGCGCGCCCATTCCTTCCCGGCCTTGTAGCTCACCACGCGTACCTCGCCCGGCTCGTACTTGACCTCGTCCCAGCGCAGGCGGTAGGTGAACGGCGCCTTCTTCTTGCGGCCCTGCGACTTGCCGTTGACGAACAGCTCGGCCTCGTCGCCCGAGGTGAACACGTGCACCGGCGTGACCTGGCCGACCCGTTCCGGCCAAGTCCAGTGCGGCAGGATGTGGGCCATCTTGAGCTCAGGGCGCCAGCGCGACTGGTACAGCCAGAAGCGGTCCTTCTTGAAGCCGGCCAGGTCGAGGATGCCGGTGTAGGAGCTGCGCGCGCCATAGTACGGCGTCGGCTCGCCCAGGTAGTCGAAGCCGGTCCAGACGAATTCGCCGGCGACATACGGATGGCGGTCGAGCGAGGCGAATACCTTGTCGGCCGACGAGCCGAAATCGACGGCATACAGTTCGTAGGAGCTCACTTGCTGCAGCTTCGAATCGCCCCCGCGGCCGTCGCGCACGATCGAGCTGTCGGCGGGATGGACGGGGAAGAAATAGACGCCGCGGCTGCTGAACGCCGACGCCGATTCGCTGGTGAGGATCACCTTGTCCGGGAAGGCCTGGTGGAAGCCGGGATATTGCGGCGGCGTGCGGATGCGGTCGGTGCCTTCGAACTCCGGATCCTGGCGGATGCCTTCGCCCTGGTAGTTCAGGCTGATGATGTCCACCTCGGCCGGCAGCGGCATGTGCGGCTTGGCGTAGTTCATGGACAGGGTGGTCGGCCGGCTCGGGTCTTCGTCGCGCGCGATCCCGTGCAGGCGGCGCGCGAGCTCTGCGCCTTCCTTGTCGGTGTACTGCTCGCCGACCTCGTTCCCGATGCTCCACATGATGATCGACGGGTGGTTGCGGTCGCGCCGGATCATCGAGCGCAGGTCCTGCTCGTGCCAGTCGTCGAAGATCAGGTGGAAGTCGAGCGGCGTCTTCTTGCGCTGCCAGGAGTCGAACACCTCGTCCACCACCAGGATGCCCATGCGGTCGGTCAGGGCCAAGAGTTGCGGGTCGGGCGGATTGTGGGCCATGCGCAGGGCGTTGGCGCCCATTTCCTGCAGCAGTTCGAGCTGGCGTTCGGCCGCGCGCACGTTGAAGGCGGCGCCGAGCGCACCGAGGTCATGGTGGTTGTTCACGCCGCGCAGCACGATCTTCTCGCCGTTGACGAACATGCCTTCCTTGCCGTCGAAGCGCAGCGTGCGGATGCCGAACGGCGTTTCGACGCGGTCGACGACGCGGCCATCCTGGCGCACCGTCGTCACCGCCAGGTAGCGGTTGGGCTGCTGGGTCGGCAGCGGGCCCCACAGGCGCGGCTTGGCCAGCGTCGCCGTACCGTCCACGCTGGCACTGGCGCCAGGCGCGACGGTCGATGCGGGAGACGTCACGGTTGCCACCGGCTTGCCTGTCGGCTTGCCCTGGGCGTCGAGCACGAGCAGTTCCGTGACCACGTCGGCCTTGACCGGCGCCGTGCCCTTGTTGTCGAGGGTGACGCGCCAGGCCACCTGGGCCGATTCCTTCGATACCCGCGGCGTCGTGACCTGCACGCCCCACTGGCCGACGTGCAGCGGCGCCGTCTTGGTGATCCAGACGTTGCGGTACAGGCCCGCGCCAGGATACCAGCGCGCGGATTCGGGGGTGTTGTCGAGGCGGATCGCCACCTGGTTGGTGGCGCCCGGCGTCACGTAAGGGGTAAGGTCGATGCGGAACGAGTTGTAGCCATAGGGCCAGCCGCCGGCCAGGCGGCCGTTGACCCAGACGCTGGCATAGGCCATGGCGCCGTCGACGTCGAGGTAGATCTGCTTGCCGCGGTCGGCCGCGCTCAGGTCGAGCGTCTTGCGGTACCACGCCGGGCCCCAGGTCTTGAGACGGCCCATGCCGCCATACGGCCCGGTTTCCAGGAAGGGGCCGGCGATCGCCCAGTCGTGCGGCAGGCGCACCTGGGTCCAGGCGCTGTCGTCGAAGCCGAGGCGCGCGAACGGCGCATCGATGGCCGGGTCAAGCGCCGGCCGCGCATGGCGGCGTGCCGGATCCTTGATGAAGGCATTGCCGCTCGGGAGGATCCATGGCTTGAGCAGGGCCACGCCGCTGCGCTCGACCTGGACCGCCTGGTCGGGCCTGGCGTCGGCGTCCTTGCCGTCGGCCGACTTCTTGACCTCGGGGCGCACGTCGTACAGGTAGGGCGCCGAATTGCCGCCCGGGTCGCCCAGGGTAAAGCGCCAGCCGTCGTTGAAGCTGATGCGCTGGCGGCCTTCGGATTGCGCTGCGGGTGCGGCTGATTGGGTTGCCGGCTGCGCGCCAGCCGGCGCCATCGCCAGCGTTGCGCCGAGCGTCGCGGCCAGCAGGCAGGTGGCCATGAATGCGCGGGGCGCGGGCCTGCCTGCCATGGATGTTGGCGGATGTCGTTCCAAGTCTCCTCCTATCGATATTGTTATGCTTCAGGCACGTTATCCTGTAAGCCTACCATTGCTTAACTTAAAATGGTAGCGCATAACAAATATTGTTAGGGATAACTTTGGCCGCGCTTCCAGCTGCGGCCAGGAGACGACGGCCTCGTCAATACGTCGAATCCGCGCCTTTGGCGCCGGCCCGCCACACGTAGGGGCCGATGATCGTGCCGGTGAATCCGCCAGCCTTGCTGGTCGACAGGAAGGTCGCGTCGACCCCGGCACGCAGCTCGCGCCGCACGCCGCCGACAGTGTAGAAGAAGTCCATGCGGCCACCGTCGGCGCGGATCTCGAGGTCGATCGCATCGCCTTCCAGCGGTATGCTGGCCAGCAGGCGGTCGGTGTCGGACTTGGCGCGCACGGTCAGGGCCAGCACATTGCGCTGCCCGATGCGGGTTACCCCATAGAACAGGTGCGATGCGTCGCTCTGGTAGGCCACCAGTCCGGCGCGGTCGCCTTCACGGGCGGGACGAAAGCGCAGGCTGGTGCCGACCGTGGCGACGTGATGCTGCTGGCGGCGGGCGAGGAAGGCCGGGGTGGCGTCGAGGTCACCGAGCCGGCCGCGCGGATCGAGCACCAGGCGGCCCGCTTCCAGCCGGTGGAACGGCGCCGCCGGCGTGCGCACGCCGATCCACGCGTCGGACAGGAGGGCGCCATCGAATTCGTCGACATAGGCGAAGTCGCCCGAGAGCGGCAGCGCGGGGCGCGCCTGCGCCGGCAGCGCCGGCCGGGCGGCGGCGAAGGGAATCGGCTTGCCGTCCTCCAGTACCATCGGCCAGTCATCCTTCCAGGTGACCGGCAGCAAGAAGGTCTCGCGTCCGATGTTGTACATGCCGTCGCGGTAGGGGCGGGTGGCCAGGAAGGTCGCCCACCATTGCCCATCCGGGGTCTGGACGAATTTGGCGTGGCCGGCCGACGTCACCGGGTTCGGGCGCGCCGGGTCGAGCTTGCGCTGGCTGAGGATCGGATTGTGCGCGTAGGGCGTGAACGGGCCGCGCACGCTGTCCGAGCGGAACACCACCTGGGAGTGGTTGTCGCCGGTGCCGCCCTCGGCTGCGATCAGGTAGTAATAGGCGCCGCGGCGGAAGATGTGGGGGCCTTCGATCCAGCTCGGCTCAAGCGTGATGTCGACGCCGCCATTGACCAGCAGGGTGCGCTCGCCCTTGACGGCCAGGGCGGCCGGATCGAATTCCTGGACCCATATGGCGCGGTGGCCGTCGTAGCGGGGCTTTTCGGCCGGCGCGTCGTTGCCGACCAGGTAGACCTTGCCGTCCGTATCCCAGAACAGCGAAGGATCGATGCCGCCGAAGGCCAGTTTGACGGGCTCGGACCAGGGCCCCTCCGGCCTGGTCGCCGTCATGACCATATTGCCGCCGCAATCGACGCAGGTGGTGACCACGTAGAAGACGCCCTTGTGGTACGAGATGTCGGGGGCGTAGATGCCGCGCGACGAGCGCAGGCCCTGGAAGTTCGCCTGCGAGGGGCGGGTGATCACGTTGGCGATCTGGGTCCAGGTGCTCAGGTCGCGCGAATGGAAGAGTGGCAGGCCGGGGAAGTTCGTGAACGACGAGTTGATCAGGTAATAGTCGTCCTCCACGCGCAGCACGGAAGGATCGGGGTAGTAGCCGGACAGGATCGGATTGCGGTATTGGGAGGCGGTGGGCGTTGTCGTTTCCTGCGAGCGGCCTTCGTAGCTGAAGCGTTCGAAGAGGGCGGCTTCGGTCGGTACGCCGTGGATGTCGGGTCGGCCGCCCGGAGTCGAGCAGGCCGCCAATCCGGCCAGCGATGCGATCCCGGCCAGGGTGCGAAGAGAAATCATGATGACCTTGAAAGAGTAGTCCCTGCGGGGCGGATGGAAATCAGCGAGGGATGAAACAATTGATTGCGCAATCATTGTCGTTTATTAAATACTGAACTGCAACAATCTTGCATGTGGAAGATGCGTCGACGGGAGTCACGTTTGGACTATCCCAAATGCTCATGTCTAGAAATGTAACTAACCAACATAAAAAACTATTCCACTAGTTATCCGAAGAGATACGGACTACGGACGAAATAACACAACACATAGAAGCCACCAGGGAATGGTGGTCAATGATCGATGCGATCTGGCGGGGCAGGGCGTTGCAACAAACGACCAGAAATGAGAACTCCTGCAGTGGCGTTTGCATTTCTTCATAACGATACTTTCGGAGTTGCGGTATCCTCGTGGCAGGAGGAAATCGATGAGAGCTGACTTTCGGCTGGCGCGCATGCTGCATGCGCTGGTTCATATACACGGACGCAAGGGCACGACGAGCTCGGAAGAGCTGGCCGTCATGCTGGATACCAATCCGGTCCTGGTGCGCCGCATGATGGGCGGTTTGCGCGATGCGGGTTATGTGCGGTCGACGGCGGGGCGCAATGGCGGATGGGTGCTGGCGGTGGAACCAGACAGCATCACGGTGCTGGATGTTTACCAGGCGCTCGAGGAACCGGTGATCTTCGCCATCGGCGCGAATGTCGATCATCCGGGCTGTGTCCAAGAGCAGGCGATCAATGGCGCGCTCGAGGTGGCGATGTCGCAGGCGGCAGGCGCTCTGCTGCGCGAGTTCAGTCAGGTCAAGTTGTCGGCCTTTATTCCGCCCGAGGCAGCGTAAGCCGGAGCGAGCGCTGCCTGCGGGCGGTGCCGATCTTCACGGCGCGAATACCGCGCGCACGCAGCCGTCCTTCTTATGCTTGAACATGTCATAGCCGCGCGGCGCGTCCTCGAGCGAGAAGCGGTGGGTGGCGAGATAGGCCGGGTTCAACTCGCCTTTCTGCGCGTGCGCCAGCAGCCGGTCCATATAGGCTTGGCCATGCTGCTGGGCGGTGCGCATCGTCATGCCCTTGTTCATGATGGCGCCCATCGGGAACTTGTCGATCAGCCCGTAGACGCCGAGTACCGATACCGTTCCTCCCTTACGGCAGGCCATGATGGCCTCGCGCAGGGCCTGTCCACGGTCCGTTTCCAGGTGCAGCGCCTGCTTGACGCGGTCATAAGCGTATTGCGGCCCCGTGCCGTGCGCCCCCATGCCCACCGCGTCGATGCAGGCATCGGGACCGCGTCCGCCCGTCATTTCCTTCAGCACCTCCAGTACGCTGTCGACCTGCGTGTAGTCGATCGTCTCGGAGCCGGCCTGTTCGCGCGCCATCTGCAGGCGTTCGGGAAAGCGATCGATCGCGATCACCCGCTCCGCGCCCATCAGCCGCGCGCTCTGTTGCGCCATCAGGCCCACGCCGCCGCAGCCCCACACGGCGACCGTGTCGCCCGGCTGGATGTCACAGAAGTCGGCGCCCATATAGCCGGTCGGCGCCGCATCCGAAAGAAACAGCGCCGTCTCGTCCGCTACCCCGTCCGGGACCTTGAAGCAGTCATTGTCGGCAAACGGCACGCGCACGTACTGCGCATGCGCGCCTGCGTAGCCGCCGAAGGCATGGGTGTAGCCGTAGATGCCCGCGGTGGGATAGCCGCCCAGCAGCGGCTCCTGCAGTTCGGGCTTGGGATGGGTGTTGTCGCACAACGAGTACAACGAGTGTTGGCAATACCAGCATTGTCCGCAAACGATGAAAGAGGGGACGACGACCCGGTCGCCTTTCCTGACGCGCTTGACCGCGGGGCCGACCTCCTCGATTACACCCATGAACTCGTGGCCGATCACGTCGCCGGCCCTCATGGTCGGGATATCGCCGTCGATGAGGTGCAGGTCGGAGCCGCAGGTCGTCGACAGGCTGACGCGCAAGATGGCGTCGTGAGGATTGACGATCTCGGGATCCTTCACCGTGCCAACCCGCAGGTCGTTCACGCCGTTCCAGTAAAGTGCTCGCATGTCCTGCTCCTTCAGTGTGTGTCGGCGCGAGCGGCGGGCTGGCGCACGGTGGTCGGGATCTCGCCGGTCTCGACGAGGTTCTTGAAGCGCCGCAGCGCGCCGTCGGCGACCATGCGCAGGGGTATGGTTCCCAGCAATTCGAGGAGCCACTCGCCGAACGCGCCGCCGGGCGGTTCGAAGCGCAAGCGCAGGGTGACCACGGTCCCGCGGCCGGCCGGGGCGGCGTGGAAGCGGATCCATCCCTCATTCGAGACGGCGCCGTCGGACAGCGCACGCCAGCCCAGGCCATCGCCGGGCCGGTCCACCGTCTCGGTAACCCATTCGCAGGCGCGCCCGAGCGGACCCTCGATCTTCCAGTGCAGGTGGCCCGCGCCGGTGGCGCGCACGGTCGCGAAGCCGGACATGATTTGCGGCAGCGTGCCCGGGTCGAGCCAGTACTGGCGCAATTCGTCCGCGCTCTTGCTAATGGTGATCGAGCGCTCCACTTCCGGCGCCCGGTCGGCAGTCGCATGCCCGGTCTGCGTGCTGCGCATTGCGCCCAGCGCACCGGCGCCGGCGACCGCGCTCAGCGCGAGCGCCGCGGCGCCCCTCCTGCGGCCGCCGAGTCCGGCCACGATGGCGGCGCCACCCAGTGCGATGGGAATCCAGCCAAGATCGTGCGTCGGTCCACCGCGTGAGATGGTCGGTGATGCGGTGCCCGGTCGTGCGGCAGAGTGTCTGCTTGCCATGATTGAACTCCCGTGCTGATTGCCCGCCATGCGGACTGGTTGCTGACGGCGCCAGGCGCCGCATGAAGATGTCACTTGCGCGGCGCAGGCAGGCGCCACAGCTGGGTCGGCAGCGCCAGCGGCGCCTGCCGGTCGAAGAAGGCCGAATCCTGTATGCGCGAGCTGGTCACGTACAGGCTGCCGTCCGGTCCCTCGCTGAAGGTGTCGGGCCAGCGCAGGCGTGAATCCTGCTGCACCGTGCGCAGGGCGCCGCCCGGTCCTTCGGACAATCTGCGCGCCTTGATCGCGTTGTCTTCGATCGAGGTGAGATAGAGGATGTCGGCGCCGCGCCCGATCCAGAGGCCGTCCGTGGGCCCGACCTTGCCGTCCGACTGGACCTGGCTGGAGAGATCTTCTCTGGCCAGGCCGTTTCGGACGAGCGCGGCGCTCGGGATGCGATACAGGGTCGTGCCGGTGAGCGCTTTCCAGTACAGCCAGGCGCCGTCGGACGACAGGGCGATGCTGTCGGCGGCGAACAGCACCGGCCTCCCGTCCGGGTAACGCAGCGGTTTGCCATCGGTGCGAACTACAACGCCTTTCTCTGGTTGGGTGGACGGATGGCCGTCGAGTACCCGGCGCGCCTTGCCGCTGGCCAGGTCGACCACGACCAGGGCGCCGCGCTGTCCGGCATCGGTGAGGAAGGCATGCCTGCCGTCGCGCGAGAGGCGCACGTCGTTGAGGTAGGAACCGGGTATCGCGACGTCCTGGCCGAATTGGATCACCTGGGCCACGCGATCGGTAGCCAGATCGATGCGCACCAGCTTCGGTCCTCCTGGCACCAGGCCGTCGACGGCCGGAGCCGCAGGATCGACGACCCATACGCTGCCGCGACCATCGGCGACCACGCTTTGCACGCAGACCCAGTGCTGCGCTGGATCGAGCTCGTCGCGCCGCACGTTGCGCCAGGCGTTCCATTGCTCGTTGGGATAAGGGCGCAAGCTGCCGTCCTTCATGACTTCGGCGACCGATACCGGCGAGTCTTCCGTCCAGCGGGGGAAGTTGACGAAGATCCGGCCCCGTTCGCTGACCGTCACACCGGTGACCTGGTGTTCGAACTGGGCAGCCTGTTGTAGCGTGCTGCCGGCTCGACGGTGTTCGGGCTGGGCGGGAGAGGGCGCCTGGTCTTGCGCAGGCGCCGTCGCGGCGGAGAGGCCGGCGCCGGCAAGGACGAGTGCGAGAAAAGTGGCCGAGATTCGCATGACGCTTCCTTTCTGAAGACAGCAGCCTGCGCTGCAAGAACCCCGAGAACTGGACGCCGCCGATCGCCGGCGGAACATGGAATGCGCAAAGCTCCACCGATCCCCACCACCCCGCAAGGCTGTTTCGCGAGTTTGTGAAAACGTCCAAATATAGCGACTCGGCTGTGCTCGCTTCAATCGAATCGCCGCTTGCGGCGGCGCGAACGCGTGTCTACCCTGTGTCGATTCTGCCGCGGACTTTCGATGCGCCGGCGGCAGGCAGATGGTCCCGCGGGCGTCTTCCGCGGGTATCGCCAACCACTGCCAGAAGCTGGTGTCGCGTGCCGTCTTCGGTCGCGCAGGGCACGCTATTTCCTGGCAGCTCAAGGAGTAAATTATGAAAGCTGTTGTCTATCGAGGTCCCAACCAGGTCGCCGTCGAAGACGTGCCGGATCCAAAGATCGAACGTCCGACGGATGCCATCGTCAAGATCACCAGCACCAACATCTGCGGCTCCGACCTGCACATGTACGAGGGCCGTACCGATTTCGAGCAGGGCCGCGTCTTCGGCCACGAGAATCTTGGGGTCGTCATGGAAGTCGGTCCCGCGGTCGAACGCCTGAAGCCCGGCGACTGGGTCTGCATGCCCTTCAATATCAGCTGCGGACATTGCAGGAACTGCGAACGCGGCCTGACCGCCTACTGCCTCAAGGCGAACGAGCCCGGCGTGGCCGGCGGCGCTTTCGGCTTTGCCGACATGGGGCCGTGGCAGGGCGGGCAAGCCGAGTATCTGCGCGTCCCCTGGGCCGACTTCATGTGCCTGAAGCTGCCGCCAGACGCGGAAGAAAAGCAGTCCGACTACGTGATGTGCGCCGACATCTTCCCGACCGGCTGGCATGCGACCGAACTGGCCGGTATGAAGCCTGGCGATGCAGTGGTCATCTACGGCGCCGGACCTGTCGGCCTGATGGCGGCGCACTCTGCGATGATCAAGGGAGCGTGCAGCGTGATGGTGGTCGACTGCCATTCGGACCGGCTCAAGCTGGCCGAGTCGATCGGTGCGGTCGCGATCGATTATTCCAAGGAGGATCCGGTGCACGGGTGATGGACCTGACCCACGGACAGGGCGCGGACGTGGGCTGCGAATGCGTCGGCTACCAGTGTCACGACCATCATCATCACCGCCAGGAGCGTCCCAACCTCACGATGAACAACCTGGTCAACTCGGTCAAGTTCACGGGCGGGATCGGTGTGGTGGGCGTATTCGTTCCCGAGGACCCGAACGGCCCGGACGCGCTGGAGAAAGAAGGCAAGATCGCGCTCGATTGGGGCAAGCTCTGGTTCAAGGGCCAGCGCGTGGCCACCGGACAGTGCAATGTCAAGGCCTACAACCGGCAGCTACGCGACCTGATTCATGCCAGCCGCGCGAAACCTTCGTTCATCGTGTCGCATGAGCTGAAGCTGGACCAGGCGCCGGACGCCTACCAGCACTTCGACGTGCGCGATCACGGCTGGACCAAGGTGATCTTGCATCCTGGTTCCTAGCGCGGCAGGGCCTTGTCGCTGCGTCGTGCCGCTGCGCCTCGGACAAGTAAGCCTGCCGGCTTTCCTTGCGTCCGCAGCAGCCTGACCGGTTCGCACGCGGCGGTGCCAACGTCGATCTTTCGGGGCGTGATCGCTGGGGTCCCTGTGGATGCTTTATCGTAATTCCAGCAGTGGCGGAATTGAAGCCATTACGAAACTTGAGGAGTGGCAGTTACTGCCTCGACCATTTCCAGACCCGCATCCATCTGCCGTCAAGCTCAGGGGCGGCGCCATCGGCAAGGACGCCTCGCCACTGGAGTTTGAGGGGGCATGGAACGCGCCGACATCTGCGGTGGTCGATCCTCATGCGTGCGTTCACGGGCACAGAACGGTGAGGCGGCGTCGAGATGCCGCTTCGAGATCGTGCAGTGCGGGGCTGGGACTGGTCGATAAACCCATGCCAAGACGAACAACCGGTACTTCGCATTCTTGGTAGTTTAGGGACAGTTGAATCGCCACGAGTTCACTAGACACTCCTGAGCCTATAATTGTAGGTTCAAGGAGAAGTTATGAGCGGCAAGCGGTACACCGAAGAATTCAAGATTGAAGCAGTCAAGCAAGTGACAGAGCGTGGGCACGCGGCTACGGAAGTCGCTGCACGGTTGGGCGTAAGCTCGCACAGCCTGTACCAGTGGGTAAAGCGCTACAGCGCACCGCCGGTCGAGCGGCAGAAGATGGACGATCAGCAGGCTGAGATGAAGCGCCTGAAGGCCGAGTTGAAACGCGTTACTGAGGAGCGCGATATCTTAAAAAAGGCCGCCGCGTACTTTGCCAAGATGTCCGGGTAAGGTACGCCTTCATTCGCGATGCGCGCCATGAGCATTCGATCCGGCGGCTTTGCAAAATGATGGCGGTGCATCCCAGCGGTTTCTATGCCTGGCATGCCGAGCCGGAAAGTCAGCGGGCCCAGGAAGATCGGCGCCTCCT
>NZ_JAFVIM010000029.1:0-65870 GCF_017582745.1 Massilia oculi | reverse complement strand
ATGGAGGTACATCTCAACCCTGACCTGGCGACCAGCGAACCCAAGGCAAAAGCGTGCAATGGCCGGGAATTTAGAATGGCGGCTTAACGGCCGCTAACGCGACAACTAGCTTGACAGCCACCGAATGTCAGACCTGACCCCGGTGTTGCCCCTGACCCCGGTGTTGCCCCATTGGTGCCTAGTGATTGTCGAGGTCGTGTCTGAATGTCAGACCTGACCCCGGTGTTGCGCAAGGCTGGCTGACACGCTGGCGCTCGACGCCGTGGCCTGATGGCTGCATGAACGGGGATGCCGTGCGGCGCCCCCGTTCACCTGATTACTCCACGAACACCACGGCGGTACGCGCCGGCACCGTGAAGGTGCCGCGGGCGCTGTCGAAGCGCGCCTCGAGCGCGCGCTGGTCCGCGGCGCCGGCCGCGGTATGCACCGGATGCAGGCGCAGCTTCTTGCCGCGCAGGAGCGTGGCGTCGATGGTGTGCGCCTTCTTGTCCACGTTCACCAGGTAGCCCAGGCCGGCGAAATTCGCGCCGGGATAGCCCTGGCCGTCGATCCAGGCCGCCAGCACGGTCGGCACCTGCTCCGGGCCGATGTTGAAGAAACGCAGGCGGGCATTGATGTCCTCCGTGCTGCGCAGGCGCAGCAGCGTGGAGCTGGCGCGGATCTGCAGCAGGTCGCGGAAGGCGTCGCGCGCGAATGCGATGTCGGCGGGCGCCGGCTTCAGTGCGGCATTGGCCAGCAGCGGCTTGAACAGCGGCCAGTCCCTGGCATTGTCGGCGGCCGGCGGCAGGCCGGTGCCGAAGAAGTTGTCCTGGTAGGTCCAGTCGAGACGATTGAACCAGTCGCCCGAATTGAAGCTGTTGCGGTCCATCGATTTCGAGCGCAGCACGTCGATGCCGGCGTGGTAATAGGCCACGCCCTGGCTGAAGGCATTGATCGCCATGCCCAGCACCTGCACCCGCGCGCGTTCGGCAGCGCTGGTCGCCACCGGCAGCTTGAGCGCGTTGATGTCGTACAGGGTCTGGTTGTCGTGGTTCTCGACGTAATTCACCGCCTCGGAAGGCTGGCTCGCATAGCCTGCCGGCTGGCCGCCGCCGTAGACGATGTCCTGCAGCTGGCGCACCTTGCCGTCGAAGGTCTGCATCGGGAAGCTGCGCACCGAGCCGGCCAGGCCGACGCGGATCATGTCGGCCGTGCGCAGCAGATCGGCGGGCTTGGCCGCGCCGCCCAGCGCATTCGGGTCATACACCAGGCCATTGATATAGCCCTGCTGGCGGATGACGACCTCGCCCGAGTCGCCAGGCGAGCCGCCGCGCACGGCGTCGCGCGCGCGGTCGCTGAAGGTGCCGATGCCGGTGCCGTTCAGCGACAGCTGCGAGGCCTGCACGAAGCGCGCGCCATCGGCCACCTCCCCGAAGTTCCAGCCTTCGCCGATCAGCTGCACATGGCGGCCGGCGGCTTCGTTCACGTCCTTCTGCAGGCGTTCCATCGCCGCACGCGGCTGGTGGCCCATCAGGTCGAAGCGGTAGGAATCGATCTTGTAGTGGCGGGTCCACAGCACCGACGAGTCGATCATCAGCTTGGCCATCATCGTGTTCTCGGTGGCCGTGTTGAAGCAGCAGGTCGAGGTCTCGATGCTGCCTTTCGCATCCAGGCGGTGGTAGTAGCCCGGCACCACGCGGTCGAGGATCGATTTTTCTTCCTGGCCGGCGATGAAGGTGTGGTTGTAGACGACGTCGATGCCGACCCGCAGCCCTGCTTTATGCAGGTTCATCACCATCTCGCGGAACTCGACGATGCGGCGCGCGCCATCCTGCGGGTCGCTGGCATAGCTGCCCTCGACCGCATTGAAATGCTGCGGGTCGTAGCCCCAGTTGAAGCAGTCGGTATGCGCGGTCTTGCCGATCAGCGCCTGCTGGCTTTCGCCATCCGGCGCGCCGGACGGCTGCGGCAGCGCGCAGCCGATTTCCGGGATGCTGCCGATGTCGTACACCGGCAGCAGGTGCACGTCGGTCAGGCCGGCCTTTGCCAGCGCGCGCAGGTGCTTCATGCCGTTCGAGTTCGTCTCGGAGAAGGCGGTGTACTTGCCGCGCTTGGGCGCGGGCACGGTCTCGTCGATCAGCGAGAAGTCGCGCACGTGCAGCTCGTAGATGACCATGTCGGTCTGGGCCTGCACCGTGGCCGGCGGACGGGTGTCGTCCCAGCCGCGCGGCTTGAGGTTCGGCGCATCGAGATCGGCGATGTAGCTGCGCTTCGAATCCGCGTTCAGGCTCACCGAATACGGATCGGTGACCAGGTTGCGCACCAGGCCGGCGCCGGGCACGACGACGTCGACCGCGTATTTGTAATAGGTGCCCGACAGGTCGCGCGGCAGGCTGGCCGACCAGGCGCCGGTCTTGTCGTCGAGCTTCATCGCATGCACGGCGTTCGCCTTGGCCGTCGGGCCGTCATAGGTGCAGACCGCCACCTGGCGCGCGGTCGGCGCCCACAGCTTGAAATCCGTCTTCTTGGCAGTCGGCGTGGCGCCGAGGTCGGGGATGGCTTCGGCGGCGGCGTACAGCTCGTCGAGCGCGCCGGCCGACTGGATGCGGGTGGCGGCGACTACCATGCCGTTCGCGTCTTCCTGCACCAGCACCAGCTGTTCGCGGTGCATGGCGGGCAGGCGGGACAGGTCGCCGTCCGCCACGCGCAGGGTCGGGCCGGTGGCGACCCATTTGAAACGCTCGCTTGCTGCTTGCGGTACGGCGGTGGGCGAGATGTCGAGCTTGATCGAACCGGCGGCGCCGGCGACCTTGCTGCCGGCCCTGGCGACGATCGATGCGGAAGGGGAGTGGTACAGGCGGAAGCGCGCATCAAGCGGGGCGCCGGGCCAGCGCACCAGGCGCTTGTCGAGCCAGACGGCGCGCGCGTCGAGTTGTTCGCCATTGGCTTGCAGGACTTCCTGGAAGCCGGCGCTATTGCACGTTTCAAGTGGAACCGCGGCGTAGGCGGTCGAGGACAGCGATGCCGCGACGAGGGCAAGTTGGAGTTTGTTCATGGTGGGTTGGCGGGTCTCCCGCCGACGCGTTCAGGCACCGACGGAAGACCACCGCATTGAGGGAGTTAGGAGGGAGCATGAGCGGCAAAGCCGCCCATCCCACAAATTACGCCGCGTTGCCGCGATAGTGGTCGACCATCTTGTAGCGCGTCGCATACCAGCCGAACACCAGCGCCGACAGCAGCGCGAAGCCGGCGAAGAAATACATCTGCGCGGCCATCACGCCCATGCCGGTGCCTTCGATATAGCCCACCACCGCTTCGTTCTTGACGCTCGCGTTCACGATCAGCACCCACAGGTTGCCCACCGTGACGGCCAGGTACCACAAGGCCATGATCACGCCCTTCATCGAGGCCGGGGCCTGGCTATAGGCGAATTCGAGGCCGGTCGCCGAGACCAGCACCTCGCCCAGGGTCAGCAGCGCATACGGCGCGATCTGCCAGGCGATAGAGACCGGATCGCCGGCGTCGAGCGCGACCTGCAGGTTGCCGACCACGATCCAGGCGGCGGCCGACAGCACGATGCCGGCGGTCATGCGGCGCAGCGGCGACGGCTCGATGCCGAGCTTGCGCAGCATCGGGAACAGCAGCAGGTTGTTCACCGGGATCAGGATCATCACCAGCAGCGGGTTCAGGGCCTGCATCTGGGCCGGGATGATGTCGAAGCTCCAGCCGAGGATGTTTACCTGCGTGGTCATGGCATTGGCCTGCACGATCCAGGTCGAGGCCTTCTGGTCGAACAGCGACCAGAACGGGGTCACCAGCGCGAACACGATCAGGATGCGCAGCACGGCGCGCACGCCGTCCACCGCCTCTTGCGGATGGATGCCGCGGGCGCGGTCCAGCTGCATCGAGGCGCCGATGCCGCCGAAGGCCATCAGCAGCACCAGCGCGGTGCAGGCGCCGATCACGAAGCCCCATTGCACCGACATCGCCAGCGAGACCACGGCGCCCGCGGCGCCGATCAGCGCGACGTTCAGGCCCGGACGGCCCTGGCCGGGCTCGCGCGCCAGCAGGGCGGTCTTCGCCACCTGCATGAACGAATGCGGGTTCGGCGGCGACGGCGGCACATGCACGTATTTTTTCTTGCCGCTCCAGAACACCATGGTGGCGATGAACATCAGGATGCCGGGCACGCCGAAGGCCCAGGCCGGGCCGTAGTCGCGCAGCAGCACCGGCATCAGCAGCGAAGCGAAGAAGGAGCCGAAGTTGATGATCCAGTAGAAGGCGTCGAACACGATCTTCGCCTTGTCCTTGTTGGTCTGGTCGAACTGGTCGCCAACAAAAGAAGCCACCAGCGGCTTGATGCCGCCCGAGCCGAGCGCGATCAGGAACAGGCCGAAATAGAAGCCGTTGACGTTGTCCTCGAAGATGGCCAGGCAGGCATGGCCCGCGCAGTACACGAGGCTGAGCCAGAACACGGTGTTGTACTTGCCGAAGTAGCGGTCGGCCAGCCAGCCGCCCAGCAGCGGGAAGAAGTAGACGCCAATCACGAAGGTGTGGAATACGTGCTTGGCTTCGCCGGTGCGCATGTCTTCCGGCAGGAACATCAGGAGCGTCGTGATCAGGAAGGGCGTCAGGATGTTGCGCATCCCATAGAAGCTGAAGCGCTCGCAGCCTTCGTTGGCAATGATGTAGGGAATCTGCCGCGGCATTCGCCCGGAACCTGGTTTTGCTAGATCAGTCATCGACCGCTTCCTTGAAATATCAAACAGACGCGATGCTATGACGAGGGCGTATCTCTTTGCAATAAAAATATTGTTGTGAAACAAACGAGAAACATATCGACGTAGTTTAGTTACGGCGATGGTATCGCTGGAAACGTTTTCGATGTTCCAAGCCATTGAATCATAAAGATAAATTGCGAAATTTTGGAAAACTTCCGGAATTGTCAAGTTTTGTTGCGTCCTGTATATTGCCTAGAATTCCAAACCACGGACCAGCCATGACCCAGATCCCGACCACGACGAATCCGAACTGGTGGCGCGACGCCATCATCTACCAGGTTTATCCGCGCAGCTTCCTCGACACGAACGGCGACGGCATCGGCGACCTAACCGGCATCACCGAGAAGCTCGACTACATCGCGAGCCTGGGCGTGGACATCGTCTGGTTGTCGCCGTTCTTCAAGTCGCCGATGCGCGACTTCGGCTACGACATCGCCGATTACTGCGACGTCGATCCGATGTTCGGCAACCTGGCCGACTTCGACCGCCTGGTCGCCAAGGCCCACGGCCTGGGCCTGAAGATCATGATCGACCAGGTGATGTCGCACACCGCCGACACCCACCCCTGGTTCGTCGAAAGCCGTTCCAACCGCGACAACCCGAAATCGGACTGGTACGTCTGGGCCGATCCGCTCCCGGACGGCAACCCGCCGAACAACTGGCTGTCGGTGTTCGGCGGTTCTGCATGGCAGTGGGACACCCGCCGCAAGCAGTACTACATGCACAACTTCCTGGTGAGCCAGCCGCAGCTGAATTTCCACAACCCGGACGTGCAGAAGGCCCATCTGGCGGCCCAGCGCTTCTGGCTCGAGCGCGGCGTCGACGGCGTGCGCCTGGATGCCTGCGTGTTCCACTTCCACGACCGCCAGCTGCGCAGCAATCCGCCGGCGCTGGTGCGCGACACCTCGACCGTGACCGACGTGAACCCGTACGGCATGCAGGCCCACATCTATGACAAGACCCAGCCCGAGAACATCGCCTTCCTGGAGCAACTGCGCGCCCAGCTGGACGAATTCGGCGCGGTCTCGATCGGCGAGATCAGCTCGGACGATGCGCTGGCCCAGATGAACGAGTACATGGCAGGCGGGAACAAGCTGCACATGGCCTACAGCTTCAACTTCCTGACACCGGTGTTCACGGCCGCCCACATCCGCGCGCAAGTCGAAGACTTCGAACGGCGCGTGGAGGAAGGCTGGGCCTCCTGGTCGGTGGGCAACCACGATGCGATCCGAGTGATGACGCGTTGGGGCGGCCCGCAGGCCACCGCCGGTTTCGCCAAGATGGTGCTGGCGATGCAGCTTTCGCTCAAGGGCACGCCCTGCCTGTACCAGGGCGACGAGCTGGCGCTGCACGAAGCCGACGTTCCGTTCGAACTGCTGCAAGACCCGTACGGCATCACCTTCTGGCCCGAGTTCAAGGGCCGCGACGGCTGCCGCACCCCGATGCCGTGGCAGGCCGGCGCGCCGCATGCCGGCTTCACCGCGGGCACGCCCTGGTTGCCGGTCGAGCCATCGCACGCCGCCGCCGCGGTCGACCTGCAGGACGCCGACCCCGACTCGATGCTGAACTTCCAGCGCCGCTTCATCGCCCTGCGCCGCACCATGCCGCAGCTGACGCGCGGCGAGATCGCCTTCATCGACGCGCCGGAACCGGTGCTGGCCCTGCGCCGCGACTTGCAGGGCCAGCGCAGCGTGCTGGCGGCGTTCAACCTCTCGAACGCAGAAGTGACGTTCGACTGGCCTGCGACCGAAGGCGCCGACCACATGGCCGTCGCGGGCCTGGCCGGCACGGCCCAGCGCGGCCGCGTGACCCTGCCGCCGTACGGCGCCTGGTTCGGCCTGGTCCGCGCGGAGGGTTGATGAATATCCAGCAGGGGCAGGAGCAGGAGCGTGAAAAGTTCGCGCGCACGGCGTTCGCCGACGGACCGCGCCTGCTGGCCGACATCGGCGCAACGCACGCGCGCTTCGCGCTGCAGACCGCGCCGGGGGTGTTCCGCTCGGTCCAGGTGCTGCGCTGCGACGACTTCGAGGGCATCGTCCCGCTGCTGCGCCACTATCTGCGCGACCATGAGGACGTGAGGCTGAACCACGGTGCGTTCGCGGTCGCCAACCCGATCAACGGCGACTACGTGCGCATGACCAACCGCGCCTGGGAGTTCTCCACCGACGCGGTGCGGCGCGAGCTGGGCCTGTCGACCCTCCTGATCGTCAACGATTTCACCGCGCTGGCCACCGCGCTGCCGGGCTTCGCCAAGGAGGACCTGATGCAGGTGGGGCCGGGCACGCCCGTGCCGGGCGCCGTCATCGGCGTGCTGGGACCGGGCACGGGCCTCGGCGTGTCGGGCGGGATCCCGACCGCGGACGGCTTCGTCACCCTGGGCAGCGAAGGCGGCCACGTCAACTTCGCGCCGGCCGACGAGCGCGAGTTCGCCATCCTGCAATACGCCTGGCGAGAATGGCCGCACGTGTCGAACGAGCGCCTGATCTCCGGTCCCGGCATGGAAGTCATCTACCGCGCGCTGGCCCATCGCAACGGCGTCGATGCCGCGGCGCGCAGCGCGGCCGCCATCGTGTCCGGCGCGCTCGAGTCCGACGACCCGCTGTGCCTGGAAACGCTCGAATGCTTCTGCGGCATGCTGGGCGGCGCCGCCGCCAACCTGGCGGTGACCCTGGGCGCCTTCGGCGGCATCTTCATCGGCGGCGGCATCGTGCCGCGCCTTGGCGAATGGTTCGCGCGCTCGCCGTTCCGCACGCGGTTCGAGGCCAAGGGGCGTTTTTCGGACTACCTGGCGGACATCCCGACCTATGTGATCACCACGCCGAACCCCGCCTTCCATGGCGTGGCGACCATCCTGGCCGAGCACCTGCGCGGCCGCAGCGGCGCCAACACGCTGATGGAACGCATCGGGCAGCTGCGCGAAGAGCTGTCGCCGGCCGAGGCGCGCGTGGCGACGCTCGTGCTCGAGCATCCGCGCACGGTGCTGAACGAACCGATCGCCGAGATCGCGCGCCTGGCCGACGTGAGCCAGCCGACCGTGATCCGCTTCTGCCGCTCGCTGGGTTTCCAGGGCCTGGCCGAATTCAAGCTCAAGTTCGCGAGCAGCCTGACCGGCGCGATCCCCGTGCGCCACAGCCAGGTGCGCATGAGCGACAGCACCCACGATCTGTCGGCCAAGGTGATCGACAACACGGTCTCCGCCATCCTGCGTTTCAGGGACCAGCTCGACGTGCGTTCGCTCGATCGCGCGATCGAACTGGTGAGCCGCGCGCGGCGTGTCGAGTTCTACGCGCTCGGCAATTCGCGCGCGGTGGCGCTGGACGGGCAGCACAAATTCTTCCGTTTCAGGATCCCGACCGCGCTGTATGGCGACGCCCACCTGTTCACCCTGGCCGCGGGGCTGCTGGGGCCGGGCGACGTGGTGATCGCGGTATCGAATTCGGGCGGTTTGCCGGAGCTGCTGCAGGCGGTGGATATCGCGCGCGCCGCCGGCGCCGACGTGATCGCCATCAGCAACAGCCAGTCGCCGCTGGCGCGCAAGGCCAGCGTGTGCCTGGCGGTCGATCACAGCGAGGACAGCACCAGCTTCCTGTCGATGATCTCGCGCATCCTGCAGCTGCTGCTGATCGACATCATGGCGGTGGGGATCTCGGTCGATGGCCAGCATGGGCCGGAGGCGGGCAAGGATCCGCGCCGGCTGCTCATATCGCACCTGGACAGCTGAAGCATCGCCGACATCGCCAGCGGGGCGCCGTCAGTTGGCGCTCTTGATGTCCACGCGCTCGATGGTGCGGCGCCATTCCTGGAGGCTGAGCAGGGTGTCCGAATCGGTGTCGTCGACCAGGATCTCGCTGCCGTCCTCGGCCACCAGGAAGCTCTCGCGGCGGTGCGCATTCTCGGCGCGGTTCTCGACGAAACTCAGCTGGTAATACTTCTTGCCGTTGACTTCGCGCGGGACCGGATCGTCTTCGATCACGGCGCCGTGCGCCTTGCCCTGGCTGCGCTGTTCGATCTGGCGCGACCAGGCCTGCAGTTCCGGCAGCGCCAGCAGCGACTCCACCGCGTCCTGTTTCGTGTGCGCCGGCGCCTGGACCGTGGGCGCGGCGGGCGCGGGCGTCGGTGGCGTGTCGCGCTCGGCGCGCTTGCAGCCGGCAACGGCGCAGCACAGCATCAGCGCGGCAATGGTCAGGCGCAAGGGGGAAGAAGATGCGGCGCGTGTGGACATGGCGAGTCTCGTGAAGGCAGGCGGTCATGGTAAACCATGCGTGTTCGACCAGCAACACGGGACGCCGTTCGTTACCAAGCATGGATCAGAGCGGAAGCAAGGTCATTGCAACGATGTTTTGCGTTCGTCGTTCAGACTATTTCTTTACGGAAAGTAATTCGTGTTTTTCGCCACGAAATCACTTTTTTCACTATGGAACCGGAATTTATTCGTAGAAATAATGCTATTCTGTAGGACCACTCCTACCTGAAGTCCCCCATGGACCGCCGCCACTCTGCTTATACTCGTCGCCTCGCCAAGGCGTCGCAACGCGAAAAGCGCCTCGGCGCGCTCGCGATGCTGGGGCTCGCCGTGGGCGTCGCCGGCGTGCTGGCGCCGCCGCTGGACGTCGACTGGACGCGGCTGGACCGCAAGCCGAACGAGATCACCCACATCGGCGCAAGCCCGGGCGCCACACTGGCGCCGGCCGCGTCGGTCCCGGCGCCGGCCGCAGGGCAGGGCGCCGCGCGGCGCATCTACCCATTCTCGATCATTCCCGGCGGCGTGGCGGACAAGGACGAACTGGCGCGCGTGATCCGCACCGACACCGTGGTCGCGGCCCACTATGCCGGCTTCGACGTGGCGAATGCGCGCGCAGTCACCGTGACCGCGCCGCGCGCCGTCTACGTGTCGTACCGCAAGGGCGACCAGGTCTACTGGACCAAAAAGAAGCTGATGCTGGCGCCGGGCGAAACCTTGCTCACCGACGGCAAGAACGAGATGCGGGCGCGCTGCGCCAACCGGATTTCCGACGTGCCGATGTATCCGGTCGAAGCCCATGGACCGACCGAGTCGGAACTCGACTCCTTCGTCACCGAGGATGGCGGCGGAATGATGGCCGTGGCGGCCGGCCTGGAGGGACTCGACGACGGTCCGGGCACGGGACCGGGCTACTACACCGACGTGTTCCCGAACGGCGCTGGCCTGCTGACGTCGCCCGTGCTGGCCGCACGGCCGCGCATGGGCGAGCTGGGATCCGGCCCGGGACGGCTTGGCTCGGGCATCTCGAGCGGCGGCACGCTGGGCGGTGGAAGCGGCGATGGGGACAGGCCGCCATCGAGCGAGACGCCCGCAGGCACCACCCCGACGCCGGGCGTCGACGGCAATGGCAGCACCGGCAACGGCGATAATCCAGGCGGCGGAAACAACCCCGGCGGCAATGACGGCCCTGGCGCCGAACAGCCCGGCACGCCGACGCCGTCCACGCCGACGCCATCCACGCCCACGCCGGAAACCGGCACCGGGCCGGGCCCTGATCCCGATCCCGGCCCGGGACCCAATCCCGAGCTGCCGCCGCTCACGCCGGGCGTGCCGGGTACGCCCGGTAGCCCCGATACGCCGGGTACGCCCGGCACGCCAGGCGTACCGGGCATCCCCGGCGCCCCCGGCACACCGGGTGGCCCGCCGGACGACATCGAGGTCGAGCCGAACGACCCGGTCGACGTGCCGGAGCCAGGTTCCCTGTGGCTGGGCGGCGCGGCCTTCGCGGCCATGCTGTGGCTGCGTCGCAAGGGGCCGCGCGCCAAGGCTTGACCGTCCCGCTGCGTTAAAAAGCAAAAAGCCCGCGAGGCGTGAACCTCGCGGGCTTTTTGTCGTGGAGGACTGGCGCGCCGGCGTTGCCGCGGCGCGCCAGGCGACCGGCTGAATTACATCATGCCGTCCATGCCGCCCATGCCGCCCATGCCACCCATGCCGCCCATGCCGCCGGCTGGCTTGTCTTCGACGACTTCCGAGACCATGCAGTCGGTGGTCAGCATCAGGCCGGCGATCGACGCTGCGTTCTGCAGTGCCGAGCGGGTGACCTTGGCTGGATCCAGCACGCCCATTTCGACCATGTCGCCATAGGTGCCGTTGGCGGCGTTGTAGCCGTAGTTGCCGGTGCCGCCCAGGACGGCTGCGACCACGACCGATGGCTCGTCGCCAGCGTTCTGGACGATCATGCGCAGTGGCTCTTCCATGGCGCGCAGGACGATCTTGATGCCGGCGTCCTGGTCAGGGTTGTCGCCCTTGACGTCCAGGGTAGCGCGGGCGCGCAGCAGGGCCACGCCGCCGCCTGGCACGATGCCTTCTTCGACGGCAGCGCGGGTTGCGTGCAGCGCGTCTTCGACACGTGCCTTCTTCTCTTTCATCTCGACTTCGGTGGCTGCACCGACGCGGATCACGGCAACGCCGCCGGCCAGCTTGGCCACGCGCTCTTGCAGTTTTTCGCGGTCGTAGTCCGAGGTCGCTTCTTCGATCTGGGCGCGGATCTGCTTGACGCGGCCTTCGATCGATTCAGCCTGGCCGGCGCCGTCGATGATGATGGTGTTTTCCTTGCCGACTTCGATGCGCGAAGCCTGGCCCAGTTCCGCCAGGGTGACCTTTTCCAGGGTCAGGCCGACTTCTTCGGCGATGACCTGGCCACCGGTCAGGATGGCGATGTCTTCCAGCATGGCCTTGCGGCGGTCGCCGAAGCCAGGGGCCTTGACGGCGACGGTCTTCAGGATGCCACGGATGTTGTTGACGACCAGGGTCGCCAGCGCTTCGCCTTCGATGTCTTCGGCGATGATGACCAGCGGACGGCCAGCCTTGGCGACTTGCTCCAGCACCGGCAGCAGGTCACGGATGTTCGAGATCTTCTTGTCGCACAGCAGGATGAACGGCTGCTCGTGGACGGCGACTTGCTTGTCCGGGTTGTTGATGAAGTACGGCGACAGGTAGCCGCGGTCGAACTGCATGCCTTCCACGATGTCCAGCTCGTCGTTCAGCGACTTGCCGTCTTCCACGGTGATGACGCCTTCCTTGCCCACTTTTTCCATCGCTTCAGCGATACGCTCGCCGATCGAGGTTTCCGAGTTGGCCGAGATCGCGCCGACTTGCGCGATTTCTTTCGAGGTGGTGGTTGGCTTGGCGATCTTCTTCAGTTCTTCGACGGTCGCTGCGACGGCCTTGTCGATGCCGCGCTTCAGGTCCATCGGGTTCATGCCGGCGGCAACGAACTTCATGCCTTCGCGCACGATGGCTTGTGCCAGCACGGTCGCGGTGGTGGTGCCGTCACCGGCGTTGTCGCTGGTCTTGGAAGCGACTTCCTTGACCATCTGCGCGCCCATGTTCTGGAGCTTGTCTTTCAGTTCGATTTCTTTTGCGACCGAGACACCATCCTTGGTGACGGTCGGGGCGCCGAACGAGCGCTCGAGCACGACGTTGCGGCCTTTCGGGCCCAGGGTGACCTTGACTGCGTTGGCCAGGACATTGACGCCTTCGACCATCTTGGCGCGCGCTGCGTCGCCGAACACTACTTCTTTAGCTGCCATTTGTTATTTCTCCGAATTATTTCGTGAATGGGGTCAGGGAATGAGACTTACTGGGCCACGACGGCCATGATGTCTTCTTCGCGCATCACCAGCAGTTCTTCGCCATTGACCTTTACGGCCTGGCCGGAGTACTTACCGAACAGCACGCGGTCGCCGACTTTCACTTCCAGCGGACGGACCTGGCCGTTGTCTTGCACTTTGCCGTTACCGACGGCGAGGACTTCGCCTTGGTCTGGCTTCTCTGCCGCGGCATCAGGAATGATCAGGCCGGACGCAGTCTTGGTTTCCTGGTCGAGGCGCTTCACGATAACGCGATCGTGCAGAGGACGAAGGTTCATGCAAAACTCCTTAATATTCAGTGGTTTAACTAGCGTTTTTTGACACCGCTGCAATCTTGTATCAAGCATTGCGGCGGTCTGCAAAGAGTTGTTAGCACTCTCTACTAACGAGTGCTAATTATAGGGACGATAATTTGCCATTTCAAGCAGCAAGATTGCTAAATACTTTTATGCGCTTGAGCTGGCGCAAGCCGGTCCAGGCCCTGCGCAATGTGTTTTTGGCATCTCTTGCCGACGAGTGCGAAACAGACAAGAGGCGGGCAGCGTACACTGCCTGGCGCTTTCCTGCCGCACGCCAGGCCATCGCGGCAGGGCCCGCCAGATGCGTCTTGCCGCACCGCAGCGCGATTCGGTTGACGGAAAATCGATCTCGATCCTATAGTGTCGAATGATTTCCGAATTCCAAGACCTCTCAGACAAAATCGACCGGCTCGCCCAGCTGACCCAGTCGTTGCGCGCCGAGAACTATTTGCTGCGCCAGGCCAATACCCTGCTCAGCGCCGAGAACCTGGCGTTTAAGGAGCGCCTGGTCGAGGCCCAGCGCCGGGTCGAGGCCCTGCTCGACGAGTTGCCCAAGCCACCGGGCGAGGACGGCGAAGAGGGCGCGGAAGACGAAGCCGCCGGCGATTCGGCCGGCACGGCAACCGGCGCACCAGGCAATAGTGAGGCAGCACGATGATCCATCTCGACGTCACCATCATGGGCCAGCCCTACCGCCTGGCCTGCCGCGACGGCGAAGAGCGCACCCTGCGCGAGGCAGTGGCTTACCTCGACGGCAAGATGTGCCAGTTGCGCGATTCGGGCAAGGTGAGGGGCACCGACCGCATTGCCGTCATGGCCGCGCTGAGCGTGGCCGCGGAATTCCTGTCGGTGAAGTCGCCGCAGGGGCCGTTGTCGGACATGTCGATCCTCGAGGTCAAGCAAAAGCTGGAAGCGATGCACACGGTGCTCGACAAGGCGCTGACGCCCCAGGAAAATCTTTTCTGAAAAGCCGAATCCGTTTGACATGCCGCTTCAAAAGAGTAAACTGCGCTCTACCCTGCGGTGTTCGAGATTTGCCATATATTCCTTGAACCATTCTTACGCATAGGTCGTGGAACAAGTTCGATGGGAGTGAGCGTCACTCGTTTGACGAACCCGAAATTGATCTGACCGTGACCGCCTTGAACCGTTTTGGTTCAGGATGCCGGCAAAAACGGCACTGGCGGGGGCTAGGATACACAAGCGGTTGCGCACTTTGTACGCAGCCGCTTTTTTTTGTGCGCGCCTCGGTGACGGTGCGCCTTGCAGGGAGAACGGCGCGATGCGCTATTGGTTGATGAAATCCGAACCGGACGAAGTCAGTTTCGACGACGTCCTGTCCGCACCCGGCCAGACCGTGGCCTGGTTCGGCGTGCGCAACTACCAGGCGCGCAACTTCATGCGCGACGCGATGGCCGTCGGCGACGGCGTACTGTTCTACCACTCCAGCTGCTCCGTGCCCGGCGTGGCCGGGCTGGCCGAGATCGCGAGCGGGCCCTATCCCGACGCCACCCAGTTCGACCCCGCCAGCCATTACCACGACCCGAAAGCCACCCAGGAAACACCGCGCTGGATCTCGATCGACGTCCGCGCACGGGAGGCCGGGCGCTATCTGCCGCTGGCCGAGATGCGCGCCAATCCCGCGCTGGAAAGCATGGTGCTACTGCAGAAGGGGAGCCGGTTGTCGATCTCGCCGGTCACCAAATCCGAATGGGATGCGGTCGTCAAACTCGTGCGCGCCAAGGGAGCCTGAATGGATCCCTGGCTGATTCTTGCCCTGCTGGCGATGGGCACCTTCGGCGGCTTCGCGGCCGGCCTGCTCGGCATCGGCGGCGGCATGGTGCTGGTCCCGTTCATCACGATGATCTTCACCGCGCGTGGCTTCGCCGACGAACTCGTGGTCCACATGGCGATCGCCACCGCGCTCGGCGTCATCCTGTTTACCTCGATGTCCTCGGTACGCGCCCACCACAAGCACGGCGCCGTGCTGTGGCCCGTGGTGCGACTGCTGGCGCCGGGCATCCTGATCGGCTCCTGGATCGGACCCTGGATCGGCAAGCAGATGAATACCTCGGTGCTGGCCTTCTTCTTCGGCTGCTTCGTCGCCTTCTCGGCCACCCAGATGCTGATCGGGAAGAAGCCGAAGGCGGCGCGCGAATTGCCGGGCCGGGCCGGCATGTTCGCCACCGGTGGCCTGATCGGGATCCTGTCGGGACTGGTGGGCGCCGGCGGCGGCTTTGTCTCGGTGCCGTTCATGACGCGCTGTAATGTGCGCATCCATAACGCGGTCGCCACCAGCGCGGCGCTTGGCTTTCCGATCGCGCTCTCGGGCACGCTGTCGAATATGTTTTATGGCTGGGGCGAGCCGGGCCTGCCGGCATGGTCGCTGGGCTTCGTCTACCTGCCGGCGCTGGCCATCATCGTGCTGGCCAGCGTGACCATGGCGCCGCTCGGCGCCCGCACAGCGCACAAGATGCCGGTGCGCCAGCTGCAGCGTATCTTCGCCGTGATCCTGTATGCGCTGGCGGCCTATATGTTCTGGAAAGCCTTCAATTAAGCTTTCCTGACCCGCGCGCGGTCCAGCGGCAGGTCGCGCAGCGCCACGCCGCAGGCATCGAACACCGCGTTGGTGATCGCCGCAGCGGCCGGGCCTTGCGCCGCCTCGCCGGTGCCCAGGAAGGGCTGGCCGGGGCGGTCGATCAGGTGCACGTCGACCTTGTCGGGCACCTGGCCGAAGCGCAGGATCGGATACGAGGCCCAGTCCACGGTGAGTACCCGCTCGGCGTCGAAGCGCACCTGTTCCAACAAGGTCCAACTGGCCGACTGAATGATGCCGCCCTCGATCTGGTTGCGCACGCCGTCCGGGTTGACGATCTCGCCGCAATCGACGGCGCTCGATACGCGCGTCACGCGGACCAGGCCCGTTTCGCGCGCCACCTCCACCTCGACCGCCAGCGCGCAATACGACGCCAGGTTCTTGTAGCGGGCAAAGGCGAAGCCGCGGCCGCGCCGCGCAGTCTTCTTGTAGCCATCCCAGCCGAATTTCGCCGCCGCCAGCTTGACCACGTCGATGGCGCGCGGATCTTCCAGGTGGCGCAGGCGGAATGCGACCGGGTCGAGTTTCGCGGCGCGCGCCAGTTCGTCCATGAAGCTCTCGATCGCGAACACATTGCAATAGGCGCCCAAGCCGCGCATGGCCGAGGTGCGCAGGACCGCCTTCGGCTGGAAGTGGTGGGTCACGCGCGCGTTCGGCAGCCGGTAATAGGGGATCGCATTGCGGTCGCCGCTGCCTTCCGGCTGCGGGCTGGGTTTCGGCCTTGGTGGCGTAAAGGGCTTGGCGAGATGCGTTGCCGGCAGCAGGTTGCCGGCCCTGCCGGGACGGGTGTTGTGCGAAGGCGTGAAGACGTCGTACTGCCAGTTGGCGATGCGGCCGTCGGGACCGAGCGTGGCAGCCACCTGCGCCACCATCGCCGCGCCGAACGGCTCCCAGCCGTGTTCGTCCTCGCGCATCCATTGCACCCGCACCGGCCGGCCCGGGAAGGCGCGCGCCAGCAGGGCGGCGTCGGCCGCCACGTCGTCGGCGCCGTTGTGGCCATAGCAGCCCGCACCCTCGACGTGGATGCAGCGGATCGCGTCCTCCTTCGCTCCCAGCAGTTCGGCCAGCGCGCTGCGCAGCGGGAACACGCCCTGCGAGTGGGTCCAGACCGTGTAGCGGTTCTCCACCAGCTGCGCCACCGCGCAGGACGGGCCGATGGAAGCGTGCAGCTGGAAGGGGCGGGTGTAAGTGGCCTTGAAGTGCATGCCCTCCGGCACCCGCGCGCCCCGCTCGAGGATGGTCGTCGGCTCGGCCGGCTGCGCCATCACCAGCGCCTTGATGTCGGGATGCACCGGCAGCGCGGCCGGCGTCTCCCAGCGCGCGGCGCGCGCGAGCAGCGCGGCGGCCTTTACGGCGCGGTATTCGCCGTCCGCGATCACGGCCAGGAAGCGGCCGTCGCGCACGACTTTCAAGACACCGGGCAGGCGCATGACGGCGGCCGCATCCACTTCCATCAATGTCGCCGCCTGCGCGGGCGGACGCACCACGCGCGCATGCACCATATTCGGCAGGCGCAGGTCCTGCACGTAGGCGGATCCGCCCGTGACCTTGGCCGGGATGTCGACCCTCGGCAGCGACTGGCCGATCGCGGTCTTCGGGCCAGGCGCAGGCGGCGCGGGCTGCGGCGTGGCGCGCAGGTGCAGTTCCTGGCCGGTGACCAGCTGGCCGAAGCTGAAGCGGCGGCCGTCGGGGGCGACGAAGGCGCCATCCTTCAATGCCAGGCCGGCCGCGGGCGCGCCAAGGCGCGCAGCCGCCAGTTCGCCCAGGCGCATCCGCACCTGGCCCGCCGCATGGCGCAGCGCTGTGCCGCTGTCCTTCATCGAGTTGCTGCCGGCGGTCATGCCTTCGTCCGGCGTGCGCGCGGTGTCGGCGGTGACGAGCGTCAGGCGCCCTGGCGCGATGCGCAGCTCGTCGGCCACGACCTGCAGCAGCGCGGTCTTGATGCCTTGCCCCAGCTCGGCCTTGCCGGTGAAGACGGTGATGCGCTCATCGGCGTCGATTCGGATCCAGGCGTCGAGCCAGGGCGTTTGTTCGAGGCTCTTCGGCAGTGCGTCTTGCGCGGACCACGCGGGCATGGCGAACGACAGCGTCAACGCGCCGCCGGCGGCCAGGAAGCGGCGGCGGCCCTGGTCGAGGCTCATCGCTTGCCTCCCGCGGCGAGTCGGTCCGCCGCGCGCCGCACCGCGCGCAGGATGCGCATATGGGTGCCGCAGCGGCACAGGTTGGGCGACATATGGGCGCGGATCTGGGCGTCGGTCGGCGCCGGCGTTTTCTCGAGCAGCGCGGTGGCCTGCATGATCATGCCTGCAATGCAGTAGCCGCATTGCGCCGCCTGCTCGTCGATGAAGGCCTGCTGCAGCACGCCGGGCTTGTCGCTGGCGCCCAGGCCTTCGACGGTGCGCACGGCGCGCGCGCCGACGCTGGAGACCGGCACCAGGCAGGACATCACGGGCTTGCCGTCCATGATCACGGTGCAGGAGCCGCACTGGCCCAGGCCGCAGCCGAACTTGGCGCCATTCAGGGCCAGGTCGTTGCGCAGCACGTACAGCAGCGGGGTATCGGGGTCAAGGTCGACGGCGTGGCTCTTGCCGTTCACCTGCAGGCGGTAGGTCGTCATGGTGCTCTCGCTTTGCTCACTTGCTCGTCCAGTTCCGGCCAGGCCGGCTGGCCGGCGCCGTACTTGCGCAGGTAGGCGGCCAGCGCGCCGGCCTGTTCATCGCTCAGGATCGCCTTGAAGCCGGGCATCCAGCGTCCAGCTTCGCCATCCGGCGGCAGGATGCCGGTGTCGACGATATGGATCAGGCTGCGCGGATCGGGATCGTACAGGGCGATCGCTTTCTGCAAGGGCAGGGCGGTGCCCGAACTCGGGGCGCGGCCGACGTCGTGGCAGCGCGCGCAGGAATTGGCGTACAGCTCGTAGCCGAGGCGCATGCGCGGCAGGTCGGGATCATCGGCGGCGGGTTGAGGCAGCGGTCCATCGCGCTGCGCCGGCGTCGCGCGCGGCGGCGCCTGCGACAGGTGGCTGTGGGTCCAGGCGGCCAGCGCGGCGACGTCGCCTTCATCGGCCTGGGCCAGGTGCATCACCACGTCCTGCATCGGGCCGCCGGCCACCGCATGATCCTCGGCCATGCCGGTGCGCAGGTAGGCCTGCAGCTGCGCGCGTGTCCATGGCAGCGGTGACGGCGATGTCGCGTTCAGGGCGGGTGCGTACCAGTCCTCGGCTTCGCCGCCATCCAGCTGGCGCTTGATATCCGGACCGCCCAGCTTCGTGCGCGGCGTGTGGCAGGCGGCGCAGTGGGCGACGGCGTCGGCCAGGTAGGCGCCGCGATTCCATTCGACGGATTGTTTCGGATCGGGTTGCCATGGCGCGTCGTCCAGGTACAGCACATTCCAGAAGCCGACCAGCGGCCGGAAACCGAAGGGGAAGGTCATGTCGTTGGCGGGCGCCGGCGCGGCGATCGGGGAGCGCGTCATGAAGTAGGCGTACAGGTCGTCGATGTCGGCCTGCGTCATGCGCACGTAGTGGTTGTAGGGGAAGGCGGGATAGAGCAGGTGGCCGTCGCGCGAGACGCCCTCGCGCATTGCACGAGTAAAGGCTTCGAGGCTCCAGGCGCCGATGCCGGTGTCGCGGTCGGGCGTGATATTGGTGCTGTGGACGGTGCCGAACGGCGTTTCCATCGGCTTGCCGCCGGCGAAGGGGCGGGACAAAGCGGCCGTGTGGCAGGAGGCGCACATGCCGAGGTGGGCGAGATTGGCGCCGCGCTCGATGCGGGCCTGGTCGAAGGAAGGTGGCGTGGCTTGCGGCGCCAGCGCGGGGCGCCACATGATGACGAAGGCGATGCCTGTCAATACGACGATGGCGGCAAGAAGCAGCCACCGTCCGGTATGCCGCTTGCGCCTTGTTTGATCCATGAGGGCTCCGTTCCGTGGAGCCTCATTGTCGGACCGCACAGGACGCCGTTCTGTGCGTTCCCCCACTCAATAGGCGCTCATGCGGATGCCCAGGTGCGGGCGCTGCTTATCGCAGGTCGAGGAGGCAGCCCTGAGCCTTGCCCTTGAAATCGTTCCAGTCAGCGAGCATGCCTGGCTCGCCAAGTTGTCCTACGGTGACCGTTTGCTGCGAAACGAAGTGGGTGAATTCGTCGGTCTTCCCGTTCAGCAGCAGCGTCAGCGCATACATCTCGGGGGCGCCGCCAAACTGGGGAACCCTCCGGTGAAGGGCCGATTCCAGGACGGAGAGGTCCGCAAGGTGCGCAATACGGTCCTTCGCGTCGCTGACGATGTAAGACATCAAACGGTCGATTTCCGGCTCGATCTCCGTTCGATCCGTCATCACGATCTGGCGCTCGCCTGGCAGGATGACGCCGAGCGGTTCGGCCAGGGTGGCGATGCGGCCAGGCTGGTATTTCTTGCCCCTGATGCTGTCCATGCATCGCATCACCGGAACACAATGAACGCCGATATTCGGATTGATCCTGACGAAATCCCGGTGTTTCGCGATATTCAGGCCAACCCACCCGAGAACGGTCTCGTTGATCGGGCAGTAGGCCGTGCCGCTCGTCGTCCTGAAGCCGATGTCCTTGAGAGCAGCGGCGCACCTCTGCTCGATCTCCTTGCTGGTGATGTCCAGCGCCATGCCGTTGTTTGTCCCGGTTCGCCTGTCAGGCGGTCACAGGTCGGCCCGGCGCCTGGCGGTAAGCCCAGGCCAGCATGACGAGGGCGGCGACGATCATCGGCAGCGACAGCACCTGCCCCGAGGTGATCGGCAGGCCGAACACGGTGGTTTCCCAGTCCGGCACGCGGAACCACTCGGTGAAGAAGCGCGCGCAGCCATACAGCAGGGTGAACATGGCGCCGACCGCGAGGCGCGGACGCGCCTTGCGCGCGAACAGCCACAGGATCACGAATACCAGCACGCCGTCGACCAGCGCCTGGTACAGCGGCGACGGATGGCGCGGGCCGGCCACGCCGGGCCACAGCATCGCCCACGGCAGGTTCGGGTCGGCCAGGCGGCCCGGCAGTTCGGCGTTGATGAAGTTGCCCATGCGGCCGGCGGCATAACCGAGCGGTACCAGCGGCGCGATGAAGTCGTAGACGTCGAGCAGGTTGCGCTTGCGTTTGCGCGCCCACAGCGCCATCGCGATCAGCACGCCCAGGAAGCCGCCGTGGAAGGACATGCCGCCCTTCCAGATCATGAAGATCTCGAGCGGGTGCGCGAGGAAGTACAGCGGCTGGTAGAACAGCACTTCGCCCAGGCGGCCGCCCACGATCACGCCCAGCATCCCATAGAACAGCATGTCGTCCAGGTCGTCGCGGGTCCAGCCCTGCGCCGCCACATGCGGCATGCGGATGCGCACCCGGCCCAGGATGATGAACAGGGCAAAGGCGACCACGTACATCAGGCCATACCAGTGGATTTGCACCGGGCCGAGCGAAATCGCGATCGGGTCCGGCTGCGGATGAATCAGCATAGTCAGTCTCTCTTCAATTCTTCAAACATTCCAGGAAGCCCCTCAGCACGGGCGAATCGTTGTCGCGCCGCCAGGCCAGGCCGGTTTCGGCCAGCGGCGCCGGATCGATCAGGGCACGGTATTCTACGCCGGGACGCATCAGGTTCGACACGGATTGTGGCACAAGTGCCAAGCCCATGCCGCCGGAAACCAGGCTGACGATGGTCTGCATCTGGATCGCTTCCTGGCCGATGGTGGGCAGCACGCCGGCCGCGCGAAAGCAGGCCAGGATCGCATCGTGCAGGCTGGGCGCCACCGTGCGCGGGAAGATCACCAGCGGCAGCGGCGGCAGGTCGCGCAGGCGCACCGGGCCTGGTTTTTCCAGCGCCGACAGGCCGCTCGGTGCGCACAGCACCAGCGGTTCGTCGATGATCTTGAGGTAGTCCAGGGCGCCGTCGGCCATGACGTCCGCGGCGCCCGGCTGTGGCGGAATCACGAAGCCGGCGTCGATGCGGCCGGAGAGCAGTTCGTCGAACTGGACGTCGGAGGTCGCCTCCTGCAGCACCAGGCGCACGGCCGGATAGGCGGCGCGATAACGGCGCAGCACGTCGGGCAGCATGCCAAGACCGGCGGTCGAGACGAAGGACAGGGCCAGGCGGCCCGCTTCGCCGCTGGCCGCGCGCCGCACCAGCTCGGGCAGCGCGGCGGCCTCCTCGAGGATGCGGCGGGCTTCCGGCAGCAGGGCGGCGCCGGCCGCGGTCAGGCCGACCATGCGCCGGTTGCGCACGAACAGCGGGGCTTTGAACAGTTCTTCGAGGTTGGCGATGCTCTGCGACAGCGGCGGCTGGGTCATGTGCAGGCGGCGCGCGGCGCGGCCGAAATGCAGCTCTTCGGCCACGGTGACGAAATGGCGCAGCTGGCGCAGTTCGGGATGCATGGGGGATGATTGGACAGACTGTGATATGTCCAATGTATCACAGCGCCGAGTGGATCGGCCGGGCCGGTTCAGCGGCGCTTGTCGAGGGTCTTCTTGACGCGTTCGTCGCGGCGCTTGTCCTGGAGCTCGTGTTCCTTTTTCTTGTCGAGTCCGAGGATCTTTTCGATGTACTCGAACCAGATGAAGGCGAGCACGAACAGCCCGGCAATGACCCACCAGGACAGCTCGGCAAAACGCCAGACCTCGAAGAAGCGCAGTGCGGCCAGGGCGACGATCAAGAGGATGAGTGGCATGATGTAAAAGCTCCTTCAGGTTTCACATCTTACAAAGAAAAGAATGCCGACGGGCAAAAGTTGCTATTTTCTTGTTACAGGATATTGGTAAACGTGGCGATCGCGTTACAGAGTGTATCGACCTCTTTGGCCTGCGGGGAAAGGGGGTAGAATCCAATCAGTCATAAACTCGGAGAAACAAATGAAGCGGTCCCTGATGTTGTGTGTGGTGCTGTCGGCTTTCGCGTCGTCGGGTGCGTTCGCCCAGGCCGACCTGGCCAAGGCCAAGAATTGCATGGCTTGCCACACCGTCGCCACCAAGCTGGTCGGTCCTGCCTACAAGGACGTCGCGGAAAAGTACGCGGGCCAGAAGGGCGCCGAGGACAAGCTGGTGCAGAAGGTGCTGAAAGGCGGCTCGGGCACCTGGGGCCCGATCCCGATGCCGGCCAATCCGCAGGTGAGCGAGGCCGAAGCGCGCTCGCTGGTCAAGTGGGTGCTGGCGACCAAGTAAGCGTTACACCTTATCCGTAAAAAGCGCGCCTGCGTGAGCGAGGCGCGCTTTGTCGTTTACGGCTTCGCTTCAGCCGTTGTACGGGATCGCGCCGCGCATTGCAACTGCTGGCGGGCCGCCCGCCTTTTCCCAGGCCTTGCACGAACTGCAATTCATCGTAGAACGTCCCAGTAGGGTCGAACGTTCCAATAGGGTCAGTGTCGAATTAATAAGAAATTTCCACAAAACCTTACGAATTAATTAGGGTCGGAGTCGAATTCTTTGACAACTTTTTGCGCAAACGAAAGGCGCTGTTGATTTTAGATGCCGTGAAGATGTAGGTCCCCGGGCAGAAGATGATCGCTTTGGGCGAAATCAAAACCAGCCTAACGATTGCTTGTGCAAAGTCGCATTGCGGCGGACTGGTATGGCAACGCGCCATTGGAACGACGGCCGGCGCGGGAAAATTGCTCAATAATTCGACTCCGACCCTAATTAATTCGTAAGGTTTTAGGGAAATTGCCAATTAATTTTACTCTGACCCTAATGGGATTGCGCGCGCGGCGGTAGAGCGAGGTCGGCTACACTGGTGGCCCACTCACCAGGAGCGAATATGAGACTGATTCGGACCGCCAGCATCGCATTGAGCATGGCAACCTTGTGCGCAGCGAATGCGTTTGCACAGCAAGTCAACATCAAGCCTGGACTGTGGCAGATCGACATGACACTGCCCGGCCAGGGAGGGGGCAATCAAATGGCGGGCATCGCTGCGTTGATGAAGAGCCAGATGGCCTCGATGTCGCCGGCGCAGCGCGCGGAGATCCAAAAAAGGCTGGGTGCCAGTGGCACGGAATTCACGGACGATGGCTTGCGCACCAAGCAATGCATCACGAAAGAGGACATCGCGAAGTTCGACGTATTCGGTAAAAAAGGTCCGGACGGCTGCACCAGGAACGCGACGCCCACTACGGGCGGCATGAATGTCAGCATGCAGTGCACCCAGCCGCAAATGAAGATCGATGCCGTCGTGAAGACCCCGAGCGAGACGGCCTATACCTTCGATTCGACTGCCACCGTGGCCGGTCCGAACGGCGTGATGGTGACCCAGAAAACCACCGGCTCGGGTAAATGGCTGGGAAGCGACTGCGGCAATGCCGCGCGGGTATCCGGCGAGGGGTGAATGCGTTCCGCGCGGGGCGTGACGATCAGCGGATCACGTCCATCCGCGTGCGTTTGCCGCCCTTGTAGGTGTACAGGGTCAGGGCGCCATCGAGGATGTCGCCCGACGGATCGAACTGGATGGTGCCGGTCACGCCCTCATATTTGATCTTCTTGAGCTCGGGCCGGTACTTCGCCGGCTCGGCCGATTTCGCCTTCTGCATCGCGGCCGCCATCACCATCACCGAGTCGTACACATACGGCGCATACAGCTGCACCTCGAGCCCCGTTTTCTGCTTGAAGCGATTGCGGAAGTCGGCCATCACCTGCTCTTGCGCGCCTTTCACGCCACCCGCTTCGGCGCACACGACTTTTCCTTCGCCGACCGCGTCGCCCGCCAGGCGGCCCAGCGCCGTGGTGCACATGCCGTCGCCGCCCATGAAGCGGGCGTCGATGCCGAGCGCCTTCATTTGCTTGAGCATCGGGCCGGCCACCGCGTCCATGCCGCCGAAGAAGACCAGGTCGGGCTTCTTGGCGCGGATGGCGGTGAGGATGGCGGTGAAGTCGGTGGCGGTGGCGCTGGTGAACTGCTTGTCGACGATGCGCACGCCCGGCCCCTTGGCGGCCTTCGCGAATTCGGCGGCCACGCCCTGGCCGTAGGTGGTGCGGTCGTCGATGACGGCGATGTTCTTGACCTTGAGCGTCTCGACCGCGTACTTGCCGAGGGTGCCGCCAAGCTTGGCGTCGTTGGCGACCACGCGGAACACGCCCGGGAATTTCTGTTTGGTGAACTGGGTCGCGGTGGTCGCCGGCGACACCTGCACCAGGCCGGCGTTGTGGTAGATGCGCGAGGCCGGCACGCTGGTGCCGGAGTTCAGGTGGCCGACCACGCCGTTGACCTTGGCGTCGACCAGTTTCTGCGCCACCGCCGTACCCTGCTTGGGATCGCTGGCGTCGTCCTCGGCCAGCAGCTGCAGGGTGACCTTCTGGCCGTTGATCGTGAAGCCCTTGGCGTTGAGTTCATCGATCGCCATGCGCGCCGCATTTTCGTTGTCCTTGCCGAGGTGGGAGTTGGGGCCGGAGACCGGCCCCACGTGGCCGATCCTGACGACCGGCTGGGCATGGACGCCGCCCGCGGCGGCGAGGGCGAGGGTGAAGGCGAGGGACCTGGTGCAGAACCGCATGGACGACTCCGAAGTGGTGAATTGCAGAGCAACGTTACAGCAAATCGCGATCTTCGGAAAGCGGTAAATACAGCCTCGTTCAGCGCGTGATGCGGCGCCTGGCGACGTCCGCCAGCGTCTTCGCCAGGCCCTGGGCGCCGGCCTCGCTGCTGGCGGCCATGTAGCCGCGCACGTAGGCGGCCTGCCTGGCGACCTGGCTGCTGCCGCCCTTGAGTTCCTCGAGCAGGTGGTCGGCCACCGCCATGTCGTTCAGGAGGCCAAGGCGATCCTGCAGCTTTTCGAGGTGGCCGACGTAGCGCTTGACGCGGCGCGCCGGCAGCAGGTCGCGGAAGAATTCGGCCGCGTAGCGCGCCTTCTTGGCGGCGATGCGCACCCGGTGACGGCCCGGCGCGTCGTCCTCGTCGAGACCGTCAATGCGTTTGGCCAGGCGCTTCTCGGCCTTGCGCAGCAGGGGCAGGGCGGCCCTGGCGGCGCGCTCGGCCAGGGGCGAATCCTTGTCCAGGGTGGCGTCAAGGCGCCAACGGCGTTCGCCGAGCCATTCGTTCAGCTGCGTCATCAGCTCGGCATAGCGCGGCTCGCGCAGCACGTTCAGGATGTGCGCGTGGTGGGCATTGGCACGTTCATGCGCGGCCTGGCGTAGCGCCGTCGCGTCGAAGCCATGGACCCGGTCGAGGGTGGAGTCGGCCAGCACGTCCCAGTCGCGCGCCGGTCCCAGTTCGCCGGACAGCCATTCGATGTCGGCATGCAGGGCGACCGGCGGCGCGGCCAGGTCCTCGAACATGGCAAGCAGCGCGCGCAGGCGGCGCAGGCCGACCCGCATCTGGTGCAGGCTTTCGACGTTTTGCTTCAGCACGCCCGGCACGTTCGCTTCGATCTGGTGCACGCAATTGAGGCCGATGGACTGGAAGGCGTCTTCCAGCGTCATGCGCCCGCGCAGGCGCACCGGTTCGGCCTTCACCGGGCGGATCGGCTCGTCCTTCGGCAAAGGTTGATCCTGTTGGGGCTCGGATGGCGCCATCGGTGCGGCCTGCTGCTGGACTTGCTGTTCGGTCGGCGGCGCGATGGCCGCGTCTTTGCCTTCGGGCGCCAGTTTTTCTTTCTGTTGCTTACTCATGCTGGTTCCTTTCACGGTAGGGAAGCGCAGCGGCAAGGCGGATCGCAAAGAAGTCTGTGTCGATTTTCACTGCAGGCGTGAAAGTGCTACCCACTCCGCTGGCTGTTTCGCTGCCACGAGAAATCCTATGCTTCTCCCGACAACGAGCTGGACAGATCGATCATACGCCGGGGAACCGTCCAGCTCGCCCATACATGACAGGAGAATGACATGATGCATCCAAAGCCCCTCGCGCGCTTGTGCGCCGCCATCGCCATCGCCATCGCCGTCCCGGGCGCGGCCCAGGCGGCGCAAGCCGCCGCACCCATCCCGACCATCGGCCAGCTCGAACGTGTGGCCGCCTTCGACGGCCCGATGCCCACCGGCGTCACCGTGGCCGAAGGCAACCGTATCTTCGTGAACTTCCCGCGCTGGGGCGATGACGCGCCCTATACGGTGGCGGAAATCCGCGACGGCATGCCGGTTCCGTACCCCGACGCCGCCATCAACCGCACCGATCCGGGCGATCCGGCCCGCGGCCTGCTCAGCGTGCAAAGCGTGGTCGCCGATGGCCAGGGTCGCCTGTGGATCCTGGACACCGCCGCACCGGGCTTCGCCGCGCCGAGGCCGGGTGGCGCCAAGCTGGTGGCGGTCGACCTGAAGACCGACAAGGTGGTCAGGACGGTGGTGTTTCCGCCCGATGCGATCCTGCCGAGCACCTACGTCAACGACGTGCGTTTCGATTTCCGCGTCGGCCGCGAGGGCGTGGCCTATGTGACCGATTCGTCCCTGAGCGGGCCGGGCGCCATCATCGTGCTCGACCTGGCCACCGGCAAGGCGCAGCGCCGCCTGCAAGGGGATCGCTCCACCTCGGCCGACCCGCGCTTCGTGCCGCGCGTGGAAGGCCGGGTCTTGCAGAGCCGTGGGGCCGATGGCAAGACCGCGCCGTTCCGGGTGGCGTCGGATGGCATCGCGCTCTCGCCCGACGGTGAAACCCTGTATTTCAGCCCGCTCTCCAGCCGTCATGGCTACGCGGTGGCCACGCGCCTGCTGCGCGATCCGGCGGTCAGCGAGGCGGCGCTGGCGCTGGCCGTGCGCGACCTGGGCGAGAAGGGCGCGTCGGACGGGCTGGAGACCGATGCCGCCGGCAACCTGTATGCGACCGACTACGAGAACAATGCGATCCGCCGCCTTGAAGCCGATGGCAGCTGGCGCACCATCGCGCAAAGCCCCGAGCTGCTGTGGCCCGATACGCTCTCCGCCGGTCCGGATGGCTACCTGTACGTCACCGCCAACCAGCTGCACCGCCAGGCCGGCTTCAACGGCGGCAAGGACCTGCGCGCCAAGCCGTACCGCCTGCTGCGCATGAAGATAGGGCACGGGCCGGCGCCGACGCGCTGATGTTACTTGCCGATCCGGTAGATCACGTCCACGCCCTGCACCAGCTTCTGCACCGTCACCAGCAGCTGATCGCCCGGTGTGGACACCGGGCTGTAAGCGGCCCGTCGGTGGCCAGTCCCATCGCGTTCGACAGGTTCTTGAGCGGCGCCAGCGCAACGCCGTTCGCCGGTCCCAGCCTGGCGCCGATGCCGCGCGCGATGTTCTGCGCCTTCTGGCGCGCCGCGCCCAGGGCCTGGCTCACCAGTTCGGCTTCGATCTTGTCGGCGTCGCTGCGGCTGAAGGCGACCGCCAGCGATTCGACGTTCGGCATCGTCATCAGGGCCTGGATCAGCGCCGTCCACCCATCCAGGTCGCGCACCGTGGCGTGGACCGCGGCGCGGGTCTCGATTGCCTGCACCGTATCGCCCTGCTTGAGTGGGCGACGCAGCAGGTCCTGCACCGAGATGTCCTCGACCGCCACGCCATGCTGCGCGAGCAGCGCGCGGCTGGCCTCGAGCCGTTCGCTGACCAGCTTCCAGGCCGCTTCCAGGTCGGGGTCCAGGCTGACGATCTCGAAATCGATCTCGCCCGTGTCCGGCATCACGTGCAGGTTGGCGGCGGCGTTGACGTGGATGAACGGGTAGGTCGGCAGGTCGGCAGCCTGGGCGGGGGTGAGTGCGGTGCAGGAAACGATGGCGAGCGTGGCGGCGAGTTTCTTCAGCATGACGGTCCTTGTGAGGCGGGAGGATTCCCGGCGAAAGCCAGATTAGATGATCTAGACATCGATGTCTAGAAGTGTCATGGCATTTCATGCCGGACGGGTATCGCGCGCCGTCAGTCGCAGAAGCGTCGATAAGCACGGTTGCGGAAGTAGTGGGCGACGGCGTCCGCCCCACCGCTCGGATCGCACAGCGCGACGTGACCATCCGGCCGCACGAGATAGTGGGCGTTGCGTGCGAAACCGGCTGCCTCATGGCGCTCGGTCCAGGTGAGTTCGCGCATGGGCATGCCATGAAGCAGGCACCAGGCGCGCAGGCCGTCGCCGGCCTCGCCATAGACCTGCACCTGCCAGTCGATCTTCTCCAGCGGCGCGTGGTTGTCCACGCCATCGGCCTCGACCCAGGGCAGCCTGTCTCCGGCCTTGATGCTCCCCGTGCTGCCGACGCTGAGCGGGCTGTCGTGGTAGCTGATCGTGATCTGCGAGACGATCTTGAAGATCAGTTCGCGCACCGCGTCGACACCATAGGCGACCGTGGCGAACAGCGGCGCGATGCGGGTGCGCACGAAGTCGGCGAAGTTGCCCTCGGCCGTGATGAAGTTGAACAGGCGGTCGGTGGTGTCGACCAGCTTGCGCGCGAACGCCAGCCGTTCGGTCTCGTAGCTGTCGAGCAGGCTGTCCGGCGCCTCGTGGCGCACCACGGCGGCCAGCTTCCAGGCCAGGTTGACGGCGTCACCGATGCCGGTGTTCATGCCCTGGCCACCGGCCGGACTGTGCACGTGGGCGGCGTCGCCGACCAGGAATACCTGGCCGCTGCGGTAATGGCTGGTCACGCGGTGGTGCACGCGGTAGGTCGAGAACCAGTGCACCTGGTCGACCCGCAGGCCCAGGCTGGACAGGGCGCTGTGGCCGACGTCGTCGAAGGTATAGGGGCCGGCGCCGCCGACATGGGCGCCGTGCACGGTGCCGACCAGGCGTCCGCGGCCGGTGTTGGTATAGGGCAGCATGATGACGAAGTCGGACGTCTCGAGCGAGACGTGCACCTCGCCGTCGGCCGCCACGCCGGCGGCCTGGACGTCGGCCACGTAGAAGACGTGGTCGTAGGTGCCGCCCGGGAAGCCGGCGCCGAGCTTCTGGCGCACGGTGGAGCTGGCGCCGTCGCAGCCGGCCAGGAAGCGCGCCTCGCATTCGCGCAGGCCGCCGTCCGGGTCGCGCAGGCGCGCCACCACGTAATCTTCGCGGTCCTCGAAGGCGACCAGCTCGACCGGCCGCTGGACCTGGACCCCGGCCTGCTCGAGATGGCGCAGCAACAGCCGCTCGTGCAGGTCTTGCGGATACACCAGCACGAAGGGGTAGGGCGTGAGCTTCTCGCCCGCATCCTGGAACGACAGGCGCGCGCGGCGCTTGCCGCGCACCCACATATTGAGGGCGATGTTGCGCTTGCCGGCGGCGATCGTCTCGTCGGCCAGGCCGAGCTGGCGGTACAGCTCCAGGGTGCGCGCCTGGACCGCCATCGCGCGCGAGGTCGTGCCGGACTGCGCCGCCTTGTCCACGACCGCGACCTTGACTCCCTGGTGCGCCAGCCACAGGGCCAGCACCAAGCCGGTCGGCCCCGCGCCGGCGATGAGCACGTCGTACCTGTCCACCGCCGCCTCCTTCATCCTACTCAGATACCGGCGTGGCCCGATGGTTCCGTGGCGGGCGGCCGAGAGGCCTTTACTCTACTACTTCGAAGTCCAGGTCGCGCCCCTCCTGCGCCAGATTGCCGGCGAAGTCGGCGGCGTGGATGCGCAGCGTGTAGCGGCCGGGCGCGAGCTCGCCGATGCGCCAGCTGCCGGTCTCGATCTCGCCGTCCTGCAGGCGGTTGTTGAGCGCGTAGTCGAACTGGGTCGACTTGCTGCCATAGACCGTGATGCCGCTGGTCGGCGCATAGACGGCCTTGACGGCGTCCTGGTTGCGCGGCAGGCGGTCGAAGACCTGGGTGATGACCGGCTGCCCGAAGCCGGGCAGGGGCGTGCCGTCGGCCTGCAATAGCTGGTAGCCCAGCTTGTACAGGCCGAGCTTGCGGCGCGCCAGGTTGCCGTTCACCTGGTCGTAGGCGTTGACGACCACCTGCACCTCGCCCAGGCTGCGCGCCAGGCGAATTGGCTGGCCCTTCTTCGCCGTGATGCGCTTGCCGGCGCCGTCGTACAGCGCGATGCGCTGGATGAACGGCGGCACGGTGTCGGTAAAGCCCGTGAAGGGGAGTGTGAGCGGATTGACCACCGTGCCGCCCTGGTAGTAATCGAGGTGGACGTGGGCCATGGCATTGATGGTGCCGAGCGCATCGCCCACCGCGAAGCGGGTGCCGCGCGGCACCCGCACGCGTTCCGCCTTCCCTTTTGCATCGCGCAGGATCTGGAAGCGCGGATCGAGCGGCCGGCCCTGCGGGTCGCGGCCGACGCGCATGTGGATGTACGAGAGCGGGCCCACGCTCAGGCCTTCGCTGAGCGTATTGAAGCCCCAGTTGGCGTGCGGGTCGGTCACTTTCGACGGGAATACCGCCAGCACCTTCGCGCCGACGTCGGCGCGCACGTCCAGGCCGGCGTGGAAATGGTGGCGGCTGTCGCCGTTGTAGGCGCCGCGCACCTCGCCCATCACGCCGACGACTTCATGGACCATGTCTTGCGGGCCGACCGGCCACGGCATCGGCTCGGTGCGCGTGACGAGCTCCGGCCGCGCCAGTACCGGCGCGGCTTCGCCCTCGCGCGGCGGCGCCAGCAGGTGCACGCGGTGGGCATTGGCGTCGGCCACCACCAGGCTGCCGTCGCGGCCGACCGCGATGCCGCGCGGGCCGTACAGTTGCACCGTGCCGTCGCTGCCGAAGCCGTTCGGATCGGGCGGGCGGTCGGCGTCCTGCAGCGGACGCATCTCGCCTTCCGGCGTCAGTTGCAGGATGCGACCGCCGGAACTGGCGGCGATGTACAGGTAGCCGTCGCGTGTGAGCGCCAGGCCCGCCGGGCGCCGCAGCGGCGGCCGGACGTCGCCTTCGAGCGGGATCGCCAGCGTGTCGACCGTGCCGTCGGTCTTGATGCGGCGCACCGCGTGGTTGCCGGTGTCGGCCACGTACAGCGTGCCGTCGCGGCCGGCCGCCAGCGCGCTCGGGGTGTCGAAGCCGGCGTCCGGCAGCGCGCCGTCCAGCAGGCCGGGTTTCCCATTGCCGGCCAGCGTCGTCACCGTGCCGTCGGGCGCGATGCGGCGGATGCGGTCGTTGTAGGTGTCGGCCACGTAGACGATGCCGGCATCGTCCACCGCGACGCCGACCGGGCCGTTGAACTGGGCTGCACGGCCAACGCCATCCAGGTAGCCGGGGCTGCCGCTGCCGGCCTGCGTGGTGACAAGGCCGTCGGGCGCCACCTTGCGAATCGCATGGTTGCCGGTGTCGGCCACGTACAGATTGCCTTCATGGTCGAGCGCCAGCGCGGACGGGGTGTGGAAGGCGGCCGCCGCGCCGATACCGTCGGCAAAACCTTCCTTGCCCCCGGCCAGCGTCGAGACCGCGCCGTCGGGCTGGATCAGGCGGATGCGGTTGGCTTCGCCGCCGTCGGCAACGTACACCACGCCGCGCGGGCCGATGGCCACGCCATAGGGATCGCTGAAGCGGCTGGCGCTGGCCGGCCCGTCGATCACGCCGTCACGGCCGTCGCCCGCCAGCAGGCTCACGCGCGCCGGCCAGAATGGCGTGGTCTTCGTAACGGGAGGCGTCAGGATGGCCAGGGCGCCGGGGCGTTGTTCGATGGTATCGGTGAAGTAGACGGCCGTGCCGATGGCCAGGATGGCGGCGCCTACGAGCGCGGCGATGAGGGAAGTTCGTTTCACTGGTACGGCCGGGTGATTGCTGAGCCTGCAATCTTAGCCGAAACCATCGATGAGACGGAAAACAGGAGGGGGGGCGCCGCCGGACGTGGTCACGGCGGCGCTCAGGAACTGCTTTGACAGGGTAAAGCCGGGATCAGATACGCAGATCGTCCAGCGACTTGCCCTTGCCCAAGGCTTCCACTACCCATTTCGGCTGACGGCCGCGGCCGGTCCAGGTCTGGGAATTGTCGGCCGGGTTGTGATACTGGGGATTCACCTTGGCGCCGCTGCCCGCTTTCTTGCTTTTGCCAGTGCCCTTGGCCAGCAATTCTTCCACCGAGATTCCCATATTCTGGGCGATCTCGAGAATCTGCTCGCGCGCTTTCTTGACGTCTTGCTGCTGGCGGTTTTTGATCTCCTTTTCGATATCGAATTGAAGACCCTTCAGCTCGGCGAGGTTATAACCCGACAGATCGATGTTTGCCATTTTGTTTCATCCTTGATTAGGTGATTCGATTCGTTTCGAAGTGCCGCGCAGGGATTTTACTATTTAATCGCCGAATATGAATGACAATCGTGCGCGGGGTGATTTCGAATCAAATCGATGGCAAATCGTTAATGCATATGGGGTTATTTTCCCAAGGTCTTGAGATGGGCAATTTCTTGTGAAACGGCGCGGCTCACGACCTGGCCCAAGGATTCATGCAGGCTTGTGCGAATTTCGGCCGAAAAACCCGCCATCGCTTTATCCACCGCTTCGGCGATGCCATCGCGCAGCCGCTGTTCGAGCACGAAATCGATCCGGCCCTGCAATTGCTGCAGCACGCGTTCGGTGAGACGGCGTTCCATGACGCTCCACTGCTCGCCGCTCCAGCGGTCGGCGGCCCGCCGTTCCAGGGCTTCCGGGGACTCCGCGTCGTCGTCGCTGGCGCTGGCGGCGACTGTCGCAGCAGCGGCGGGAGCGGCCGATGCTACTGCTGCTACCGGCGCCGGCGAGTCGGCGACGACCTCGGTCAATACGGGAATGCTGGCATCGAAAGCGGTATCCTGGTTCATGTCTGTCCTGCCACGAAGTGGGTCAATGGATAGGATTGCCTTTTATATGCGACATAGCGTTTGCGTCCCTCTGCGGCATCGTCTTCATCAAGCGAAATGATTTCGAACACGCGCGCGAATTGCGCGAAATTGTTCGGCGTACGGCGCGTGAGGTTCACCAGCATATCGTGGTGCGGCAGCGTCGCGTCTTCATTATCGGTAATCACGATCGGAGTTTGCGGCGCCAGCGGATCGCCGGCCAGCACGTGCGGAATGAAATCGGTATCCCCCACGTTCCACAGCGCCGCATTCAATGCCTCGGCCTGTTCAGTGCTTTCTGCCAGCACCACGACTTTGGCACGCGCGCCATATGCCTTGCGCGCCAGCCGGCAGGCATAGGACAGCTTATCGGGAATATTCGTGTGGAAGTCGATCCGGGTCATGTCATCACTGAAAAGAGGAGGGCTTTCGCCCTCCGGTGCAGTTCATTAATTCTTCAGGCATTCATGCCGCTATGGCGCAGCAGGGCGTCGATAGAAGGTTCGCGGCCGCGGAAGGCCTTGAACGATTCGAGCGCCGGACGCGAACCGCCCACGGCGAGGATCTCGCGGTGAAAGCGCCGTCCGGTCTCGAACAGGTCGGCCCCGCCTTCGACGGCTTCCTCGAACGCGGCATAAGCGTCGGCGGACAGCACCTCGGCCCATTTATAGCTGTAGTAGCCGGCCGCGTAGCCGCCCGCGAAGATATGGCTGAACGAATGCTGGAAGCGGTTGAACGAAGGCGGCGTGATGACGGCGAAGTTGCGGCGGATGTCGTCGACCAGGCTTTGCACTTCCTGGTTGTGCGGATCGAAATCGTAATGCAGGTGCATGTCGATCAGCGAGAACTCGACCTGGCGCAGGGTCTGCATCCCGGACTGGAAGTTCTTCGCCGCCAGCATCTTGTCGTACAGCGCGCGCGGCAGCGGCTCGCCGGTCTTGTAGTGCGCCGTCATCTGCTGCAGCTTGTCCCACTCCCAGCAGAAGTTTTCCATGAACTGGGACGGCAGCTCCACCGCATCCCATTCGACGCCCGAGATGCCGGCCACCGACAGTTCTTCGACTTCGGTCAGCATATGGTGCAGGCCATGGCCGAATTCGTGGAACAGCGTGGTCACTTCGTCATGCGTGAACAGCGACGGCTGCAGCACGCCGTCCACCATCGCCGGCGGCGTGAAATTGCAGACCAGGTAGGCGACCGGCGTCTGCACCGTGCCGCTGGAGAGCAGGCGGCGGCCGCGAGCATCGTTCATCCAGGCGCCCTGCGCCTTGCCGGCGCGCGCATACGGATCGAGGTAGAACTGGCCGACCAGCTGGCCATTGCGCTCGATGCGGTAGAAGCGCACGTCCGGGTGCCACACGGGCGCGTCCTCGGGGATGACGTCGGCTTCGAACAGCTGGCGGATCACGCCGAACAGGCCTTGCAGCACCTTATGTTCGGGGAAGTACTCCTTCACTTCCTGGGCCGAGAAGGCATAGCGCTTCTCGCGCAGCTTTTCGGAGGCATAGGTGACGTCCCAGGACTGCAGGTCGTCGATGCCAAGCTCGGTGCGCGCGAACTCGCGCAGTTCAAGCAGGTCCTTCTCGGCATACGGACGCGCGCGGCGCGCCAGGTCTTCGAGGAATTCGATCACGTGCTGCGGGCTCTGCGCCATCTTGGCCACCAGCGAGACGTCGGCGAAGCTGCCGTAGTCGAGCAGGCGCGCCTCTTCGTTGCGCAGCTTGAGCAGGTTGACGATATTTGACGAGTTGTCCCACTTCTCGACTTCGGTGAACATGATGCCGGCGTCCGATGCCTTGGTGGCGCTGGCGCGGTAGATTTTTTCGCGCAGCAGCCGGTTGTCGGCGAACTGCAGCACCGGGAAGTAGGACGGGAAGTGCAGGGTGAACTGCCAGCCTTCCTTGCCATCGCGCTCGGCGGCGGCTTTCGCCGCTGCCTTTACATCGTCGGGCAGGCCCGCGAGTTCGTCTTCGTTCTCGACTACCAGCTTGTAGTCGTTGGTCGCGTCCAGCACGTTTTCCGAGTAGCGGGTCGACAGCTGCGACTGCTGTTCCTGGATCTCGGCGAAGCGCGGCTTTTTATCTTCCGGCAGTTCGGCGCCGCCCAGGCGGAAGTCGCGCAGGGCGTTTTCGACGATGCGCTGGCGCACAGGATTGAGGCTGTCCCAGTGCGGGCCGTTGCGCAGCTGCCTGTACTTGGCGAACAGCGCCTCGTTCTGGCCGATGGCGGTGGAGAACTCCACGACCTTCGGCTGGTTCTCGTTATAGGTGGCGCGCAGTTCGGGCGTGTCCACCACGTGGTTCAGGTGGCCGACCACGCCCCAGGCCCGGCCCAGGCGTTCGCTGGCATCGTCGAGCGGGGCCAGGGTGTCCCAGGTGACGTCGTCCACCGGGGCTTCGAGCTGGGCCACCACGGCGTTCGCTTGCGCGATCAGCTGTTCGATGGCGGGCGTGACGTGCTCGGGCTTGATCGCGTCGAAGCGCGGCAGGCCGGAAAAGTCGAGGAGGGGATTGGTAGCGGTCGTCATCGTAGTCCTTCCATATTCGTTAATCACTGGTACGCCGAACGCTCATGCCATGGCCAGTGAACCGGCCATGGCGCCATGACTGGCTTACGCCAGGCCTGGTTTCGGTTCCATGCCCGACGCCTGCCCAGCTGGCGGCTGGCCGCTGGCGTGCACGCGCTCCGCGGACTCGAGGGTATTCATCAACAACATCGTGATCGTCATCGGACCGACGCCGCCCGGCACCGGAGTGATGTGCGATGCCATCTCGGACACGCCCGCGAAATCGACATCGCCGCATAACTTGCCCGCGTCGTCACGGTTCATGCCGACGTCGATCACGATCGCACCAGGTTTGACCATCTCTGCGGTGAGGGTATTGCGGCGGCCGACGGCGGCCACGATCACGTCGGCCTGGCGGGTGTGGTAGCCCAGGTCCGGCGTTGCGCTATGGCAGATGGTGACGGTGGCGTTGGCTTGCAAGAGCAACAGGGCCATCGGCTTGCCGACGGTATTCGAGCGGCCGATCACCACTGCGTGCTTGCCGCGCAGGTCGATGCCGGTGGTCTCGATCAGCTTCATGCAGCCATACGGGGTGCAGGGGCGAAAGCCCGGCAGGTTGGCAACCAGCTCGCCGGCCGACAGCACCGAATAGCCGTCGACGTCCTTGGCGGTCGAGATGGCCTCGATGACTTTCGACGGATCGATGTGCTTCGGCAGCGGCATCTGCACCAGGATGCCGTGGATGGCCGGATCCACGTTCAATGCTGCAATGCGGTCGAGCAGGGCTTGCTCGGACAGGTCGGCCTCGTATTTCTCGAGCACCGAATGGAAGCCCACGTCGCCGCAGGCCTTCACCTTGTTGCGCACATAGACCTGGCTGGCCGGGTCTTCGCCGACCAGGATGACCGCCAGGCCAGGTTGCTTGCCGGCGGCAGTGAGTTTGGCAGCGCGCGCGGCGATATCTTCGCGCAGTTGTTTGGAAAGGAGAACTCCGTCGATCAGTTGTGCAGGCATGGTGAAGGCTCGTCGCTGGGCAAAAACAGAATTATACGACCCACGCATGCAATCTCCTCCGTTCAGCCTATAAATCCCCCGTTTTTCGCCGTTCCGAAGATGCTTCGGTATACGATGTTCGTTGATCAGAAGTGCAGTGTTTCCCTATAAAAATTGTGCACTTGCAGCATGGGATTTTGCATTGTGAAATCGCATATCGCAATTTGAAAATGCCAAAATCCACTGGTAGAATCCATTGGTTTATCAAAAAGTTAGTTTGAAAATTCACTACTCGCCGCCAGCCTGCGCAGGGATCGGGTCGGGGCGCACCACTCTAGGAGACGCATGACATGTCAGCTCAACTCGACCAGTTGACCGCGCAAGCCGCCAATGATCCGGACGCGATCGAGACCAAGGAATGGCTCGATGCGCTGGAAGCGGTGATCGAACATGAAGGGACCGAACGCGCCCATTACCTGATGGAGCGCCTGGTGGACCTGGCGCGCCGCCGTGGCGCCCACGTTCCGTTCTCGGCCAATACCGCCTACGTGAACACCATCCCGGCCCACCTGAACCAGAACTCGCCGGGCAATCTCGAATACGAAGAGCGCCTGCGCTCGTGGATGCGCTGGAACGCGATGGCGATGGTCGTCAAGGCCAACCGCGCCGACGGCGACCTGGGCGGCCACATCTCGTCCTTCGCCTCGCTGGCCAACATGCTGGGCACCGGCTTCAACCACTTCTGGCACGCCCCGACCGAAGACCACGGCGGCGACCTGCTGTACATCCAGGGCCACTCGTCGCCCGGCATCTACGCGCGCGCCTTCCTCGAAGGCCGCCTCTCCGAAGAGCAGCTGCTGAACTTCCGCCGCGAAGTCGACGGCAAGGGCCTGTCGTCGTACCCGCACCCGAAACTGATGCCGGACTTCTGGCAGTTCCCGACCGTGTCGATGGGCCTGGGTCCGCTGATGGCGATCTACCAGGCGCGCTTCCTGAAGTACCTGCACGCGCGCGGCATCGCCAAGACCGACAACCGCAAGGTCTGGGTCTTCTGCGGCGACGGCGAGATGGACGAGCCGGAATCGATGGGCGCGATCGGCATGGCCGCGCGCGAGCGGCTGGACAACCTGGTCATGGTCGTCAACTGCAACCTGCAGCGCCTGGACGGTCCGGTGCGCGGCAACGGCAAGATCATCCAGGAACTCGAAGCCGACTTCCGCGGCGCCGGCTGGAATGTCGTCAAGGTCATCTGGGGCTCGCAGTGGGATCCGCTGCTGGCCCAGGACAAGGACGGCATCCTGCAGCGCGTGATGATGGAAACCGTCGACGGCGAATACCAGAACTACAAGGCCAAGGACGGCGCCTACGTGCGCAAGCACTTCTTCGGCAAGCATCCGAAGCTGCTCGAGATGGTCTCGAAGATGAGCGACGACGACATCTGGCGCCTGACCCGCGGCGGCCACGATCCGCACAAGATCTACGCGGCGTTCAAGAACGCGCAAGAAAACAAGGGCACGCCGACCGTCCTGCTGGTCAAGACCGTCAAGGGCTTCGGCATGGGCAAGTCGGGCGAGGCGCGCAACACCGCCCACCAGACCAAGAAGCTGGACGACCAGGCGATCCGCGACATGCGCGACCGCTTCAACATCGCCATCCCCGACGACCAGCTGGCCGAGATCCCGTTCTTCAAGCCGGCCGACGATGCGCCCGAGATGGTGTACCTGCACGAGCGCCGCAAGGCCCTGGGCGGCTACCTGCCGCAGCGCCGCGAGAAGGCCGACGAGCAGCTGGTGGTGCCCAAGCTCGAATCGTTCAAGGGCGTGCTCGAGCCGACCGCGGAAGGCCGCGAGATCTCGACCACCCAGTCGTACGTGCGCGTGATCACCAGCCTGCTGAAGGACGAAAGCATCGGCCAGCGCATCGTGCCGATCCTGGTCGACGAATCGCGTACCTTCGGCATGGAAGGCCTGTTCCGCCAGATCGGCATCTTCAACCAGCAGGGCCAGTTGTACGAGCCGGTCGACCGCGACCAGGTGATGTACTACCGTGAAGACAAGGCAGGCCAGATCCTGCAAGAGGGCATCAACGAAGCGGGCGGCATGAGCTCGTGGATCGCGGCGGCGACTTCGTACTCGTCGAACAACCGCACGATGATCCCGTTCTACACCTTCTACTCGATGTTCGGCATGCAGCGCGTGGGCGACCTGGTCTGGCTGGCCGGCGACATCCGTGCGCGCGGCTTCCTGATGGGCGGCACCGCCGGCCGCACGACGCTGAACGGCGAAGGCCTGCAGCACGAAGATGGCCACAGCCATGTGATCGCCGCGACCGTGCCGAACTGCCTGCCGTATGACCCGACTTTCGGCCACGAAGTCGCCGTCATCATCCAGGACGGCTTGCGCCGCATGGTGGAAGAACAGGAAGACGTGTTCTACTACATCACCATCATGAACGAGAACTACCCGCATCCAGGCCTGAAGCCAGGCCAGGAAGAGGGCATCCTGAAGGGCATGTACCTGCTGCAGGAAGGCGACAAGGAAGCGTCGAACCGCGTCCAGCTGATCGGCTGCGGCACCATCCTGCGCGAATCGATGTTCGCCGCCGAGCTGCTGAAGAACGACTGGGGCATCGCCGCCGACGTGTGGTCGGCGCCTTCGCTGACCCTGCTGGCGCGCGACGGCCAGGACGCCGAGCGCTGGAACATGGTCAACCCGGAACTGCCGCAGCGCGTGCCGTACGTGACCGAGCTGATGCAAGCTACCTCCGGCCCGATCGTCGCGACCACCGACTACATGCGCATGTTCGCCGAGCAGATCCGCGCCTTCATGCCGAAGGACCGCACCTACAAGGTGCTGGGCACCGACGGCTTCGGCCGCTCGGATTCGCGCGTCAAGCTGCGCGAGTTCTTCGAGGTGAACCGCTACTACGTCACGGTTGCTGCCCTGCGCGCCCTGGCCGACGAAGGCAAGATCGACCGCGCCATCGTGTCGCAGGCGATCGCCAAGTACGGCATCGACCAGAACAAGCCGAATCCGGTGACCCAGTAATGCTCGCCGCCGCCGTTCCCGGGGAACGGCGGTTGCAAGGCAAACGAACAATAACGGAGCTAACACTATGAGCGTTGTGGAAGTCAAAGTCCCCGATATCGGCGACTTCAAGGAAGTCGAAGTCATCGAACTGATGGTCAAGCCGGGCGATACCATCAAGGTGGACCAGTCGCTGGTGACCGTCGAATCGGACAAGGCGAGCATGGAGATTCCATCGAGCCATGCCGGCGTCGTCAAAGAGATCAAGGTAAATGTCGGTGACAAGGTCGCCATGGGTTCGCTGGTGCTGCTGCTCGAGGAAGCCGGCGGTGCCGCCGAAGCGCCTGCTGCTGCTCCGGCAGCCGCGCCTGCCGCCGCTGAAAAACCGGCCGACAAGCCTGCCGAAGCGCCGGCCGCTGCCGCCCCTGCGGCATCCGGCGGCCCGGTCGACGTGACCGTGCCGGACATCGGCGACTTCAAGGAAGTCGAAGTCATCGAACTGATGGTCAAGGTCGGCGACACGATCAAGGTCGACCAGTCGCTGATCACGGTCGAATCGGACAAGGCCAGCATGGAGATCCCATCGAGCCATGCCGGCGTCGTGAAAGAACTGAAAGTGAAGGTCGGCGACAAGGTCGCCAAGGGCTCGCTGGTGCTGGTGGTCGAAGCCACTGGTGGCGCGCCTGCAGCAGCACCTGCCGCAGCAGCACCTGCACCCGCCGCAGCTGCTCCTGCAGCCGCACCGGCACCTGCGCAAGCATCGGCGCCAGCGCCAGCGCCAGCGCCTGCGGCTGCGCCAGCCGCGCCAGGCGTCACCGGCTCCAAAGCCCACGCCTCGCCATCGATCCGCAAGTTCGCGCGCGAGCTGGGCGTCGACCTGGGCCGCGTGCCGGGCACCGGTCCCAAGGGTCGCATCACCCAGCAGGACGTGCAGACTTTTGTGAAGGGCGTGATGGCTGCGCCAGCCGCAGCTCCAGCAGCTGCAGGCGGCTCGGGCGCCGGCATCGGCGGCATCAACCTGCTGCCATGGCCGTCGCTCGACTTCTCGAAGTTCGGTCCGACCGAAACCGTGCCGCTGTCGCGCATCAAGAAGATCTCGGGCCCGAACCTGCATCGCAACTGGGTCATGATCCCGCACGTGACGCACTTCCATGAAGCCGACGTGACCGACCTGGAACAGTTCCGCGTCGATTCGAACGCCGCGCTGGCGAAGCAGAAATCAAACGTCAAGCTGACCATGCTGGCCTTCGTGATCAAGGCAAGCGTCGCGGCACTGAAGAAGTTCCCGCAATTTAACGCGTCGCTGTCGGAAGACGGCGCGGCCCTGATCACCAAGCAGTACTACAACATCGGCTTCGCGGCCGACACCCCGAACGGCCTGGTGGTCCCGGTCGTGAAGGATGCGGACAAGAAGACCATCTCGCAGATCGCCACCGAGATGGGCGAACTGTCGGGCCAGGCGCGCGAAGGCAAGCTGCCGCCGACCGCGATGCAGGGCGCGACCTTCACCATCTCGTCGCTGGGCGGCATCGGCGGCACCAACTTCACGCCGATCATCAATGCGCCGGAGCTGGCGATCCTGGGCCTGTCCAAGTCGGCGATGAAGCCGGTGTGGGACGGTTCGAGCTTCCAGCCGCGCCTGATGCTGCCGATGTCGCTGTCGTACGACCACCGCGTGATCGACGGCGCCGGCGCCGCGCGCTTCGCCGCGTACCTGGCCGACGTGCTGGCCGACCTGCGCAAGACCCTTCTGTGATTGGAGCGCCCAGATGAGCACTGTTGAAGTGAAAGTCCCGAACATCGGCGACTTCAAGGACGTCGAAGTGATCGAGCTGATGGTCAAGGCCGGCGACACGATCAAGGTCGACCAGTCCCTGATCACCGTCGAATCGGACAAGGCCAGCATGGAGATCCCATCGACCCATGCGGGCGTGGTGAAGGACATCGCGGTCAAGGTCGGCGACAAGATCAACGAAGGCACGCTGCTGCTGACGGTGGAAGAGTCGGGCGCTGCCGCGCCTGCGGACAAGCCGGCCGACAAGCCTGCTGCTGCAGCACCTGCAGCCGCGCCTGCCGCGCCGACCGAATCGCAAGCGCCAGCCAAGCCGGCGCCTGCGCCGGCCACGCCGGCTGCAGCCGCGCCGAACGCGTCGAGCTACTCGGGCCAGGTCGACATCGAATGCGAGATGATGGTGCTGGGCGCCGGCCCTGGCGGTTACTCGGCCGCCTTCCGCGCCGCCGACTTAGGCATGAACACCGTGCTGGTCGAGAAGTACGCGACCCTGGGCGGCGTGTGCCTGAACGTCGGTTGCATTCCATCGAAGGCGCTGCTGCACGTGGCGCACATCATGGATGAAACCGCGCACATGGCGGACCTGGGCGTCTCGTTCGCCAAGCCGCAAGTCGACATCGACAAGCTGCGCGCGCACAAGGATGGCGTGATCAAGAAGATGACCGGCGGCCTGGCCTTCATGGCCAAGGCGCGCAAGGTCAATGTGGTGCAGGGCGTGGGCCAGTTCCTGAGCCCGAACCACATCGAAGTCACCGGCCCGGATGGCGGCAAGAAGGTCGTCGCCTTCAAGAAGGCGATCATCGCCGCCGGTTCGTCGGTCGTGAAGCTGCCGTTCGTGCCGGAAGATCCGCGCATCGTCGATTCGACCGGCGCGCTGGAGCTGCGCCAGGTGCCGAAGAAGATGCTGGTCATCGGCGGCGGCATCATCGGCCTGGAAATGGCGACCGTCTATTCGTCGCTGGGTGCGCGCATCGACGTGGTCGAGATGATGGACGGCCTGATGCAGGGCGCGGATCGCGAGGCCGTCAAGGTCTGGCAGAAGTTCAATGCCCACCGCTTCGACAACATCATGACCAAGACGAAAACCGTCGGCGTGGAAGCGCTGCCGGAAGGGATCAAGGTCACCTTCGAAGCCGCCGAAGCCGGCGCGACCTCGCCAGAACCGCAGCTGTACGACCTGGTGCTGGTAGCCGTGGGCCGCAGCCCGAACGGCAAGAAGATCTCGGCCGACAAGGCCGGCGTGACGGTGAGCGATCGCGGCTTCATCGCGGTCGACAGCCAGATGCGCACCAATGTGCCGCACATCTTCGCCATCGGCGACCTGGTGGGCCAGCCGATGCTGGCGCACAAGGCGGTGCACGAGGCGCACGTGGCGGCCGAAGCGGCCCTGGACAAGAAGACCCACTTCGACGCCAAGGTGATTCCGTCGGTTGCCTATACCGATCCTGAGGTGGCATGGGTCGGCCTCACCGAGGACGAAGCCAAGCAGAAGGGCATCAAGGTCGAGAAGGGCCACTTCCCGTGGAACGCCAGCGGCCGCGCGGTCGCCAACGGCCGCGACGAAGGCTTCACCAAGCTGCTGTTCGACGCCGAGACCCACCGCATCGTCGGCGGCACCATCGTCGGCACCAATGCCGGCGACATGATCGGCGAGATCGCGCTGGCGATCGAGATGGGCGCGGACGGCGTGGACATCGGCAAGACCATCCACCCGCACCCGACCCTGGGCGAGTCGATCGGCATGGCGGCGGAGGCCTATGAAGGCGTCTGCACCGACCTGCCGCCGCCGAAGAAGCGCTAAGCCGCAAAAAGCTGGGGTCAAAGCTGGGGTCAGGTCTGACATTCGGACACGGCCTCAGCATTCATCAAGCAACAGCTGGGTCAAAAGCTGATATTCGTACACCGGTGTTGTAGAGCCCGTGTCCGAATGTCAGACCTGACCCCGCTGTTGTTTTTTTTACATCTGCCGAAATACGTCCATGTAGTTGCGGCTCACCACCAGCTGTTCCTCCCGTCCCTTGAGCTTCACATGCAGCCGCCCGCGAAAATCGGTGCGCGTGCCCGCCACGTGGCGCGCCGCCACGATCACGCCGCGGTGGATCTGCCAGAACTGTTGCGGATCGAGCTGTTCCTTTAACTGCCGCAGCGGCGTGCGGATCAGGCTTTCGCCGTCCGGCAGGAATACGCTGGTGTACTTGTCGTTGCTCTGGAAATAGATCACTTCCTCGACCGCGATCAGGCGCGTTTCCTGGCCTGCGGCGGCACGGATCCATTGCAGCGGCGCCGGCGTGGCGGCGGCCGCAGGAGCACTGGCCCCCAGCTGGCGCAGCAGCGCTTGTAGCGCATCCGCCGGCAGGGCGGGCGCGGGCGCCGGTGCCGACAGGGTGGCGCGCAGCCGCTCCACGGTACGCGCCAGCCGCTCCTGGCGTATCGGTTTCAGCAAATAATCGAAGGCCTCGTGCTCGAAGGCCTGGGCCGCGTAATGCTCGTGGGCGGTGGTGAACACCACGCGCGGCGGATTGCCGCCGGCGCACAGCCGCGCGGCCAGGTCGATCCCGGTCAGGCCCGGCATCTGGATGTCGAGGAAGACCACTTGCGGCGCGAGCTCGTCGATCAGGCGCAGCGCTTCGATGCCGTTCGGCGCGCTTACGATCTCGAGCCCGGGCCAGGCCTCACGCAGCTGGGTGGCGAGATAGTCGAGCAGGTGCGGCTCGTCGTCGGCGATCAGGGCAAGGCAGCGGTCGATGATGTCACCTCGGTCTGTGAAAGCGGAAGCAGCAGGCGCGCGATCACGCCGCCGCCGGGATTGTCGAGCAGCTCCAGGCGCGCGCCTGGCCCATGCAGCTGGCGCACGCGCTCGCGCAGATTGGACAGGCCCACACCGCCGCCGGGCCGCGGTGGCGCGGCCACCAGCCCGCGCCCGCTGTCGCGCACCTCGACCCGCAGCACGCCTTCATCGAGGGCCGCCCGCAGCACGATCTCGCCGCCGTCCACCTTGGGTTCCAGCCCGTGCATGACGGCGTTCTCCACCAGCGGCTGGATCAGCATCGGCGCAATTGGCAGGGCGCGGCAGGCATCAAGCGCCTCGATGCGCCAGCGCAGGCGCCCGCCCATGCGCACGCCCAGCACGTCGAGATAGCTTGCTGCGAGATCCAGTTCGGCGCCGAGCGTGGCGCTGCCGGCGCGGCTGGCCGCCAGGCTGGCGCGCAGGTAGTCGATGAAGCGTTCCAGCATGCGTTTCGCATCAAGCGGCTGGTTGTCGATCAGGCTGACCACATTGGCCAGCGTGTTGTACAGGAAGTGCGGCTCGATCTGGGCCTGCAGTGCGCGCAGCTGGGCCTCGGCCAGCAGCCGCGCCGTGGTCGCCATCTGTTCCTGCTGGCGCGCTTCGCGCGTCTGGCGTTCGATGCGGCGCTCGCCCGCCACCAGCACCGCCAGCATGGCCACGCCGATGACCAGGCCGAAGGCCAGCAAGCCGTTGAGCGCATCGGAACGCAGGACGGGCAGCGCGCCGCGCAGGATGGCGCCCGACAGGACGACGCCGAAAGCGCCGCACACGACGATGGCGGCCAGCTCGAGCAGGCGCGCGACCAGCCGGCTGGTGGTCGGCGGCACCACGGTTTCCAGCAGCCGCAATGCGCCGTGGATGGGGAAACCGACGCACTGCGAGGCCAGCAGGCTGTAGCCGAACATGGTGTGGAAAGAAGAGGGCCAGTTGCCGAAGGCCTGCAATACCACCGTGATCGCGAATGCGATCAGGGTATTCCACAGCGCGGTGTAGAGCAGGTCGCGCACCGTCGAACGCGGCCAGCGCCGGAACACCGGGAACAGTTCCAGCGGGTGGCTGCGCCTGCGCGCCAGGGTAGGGTTGGCTGTATTCATGCTGTTAGGAAATTACCATGAAAGCAGTGCGGTGCGCGATAGGGAAGTCGCGCCAGCGCCACGGGGCCGTCCTTGACACCGGCGGCATCGAACACCGTCATCACGGTCTGCCTGGCGCGCAAGTCCTGGGCCACGCCGACCAGGTAGCCGTCCGTCTCCGAGCGCGCGTTGCGGCGCGGGACCAGCACGTGTTCCTCGACCTGCCAGCCGGCGCCGAAGGTGTAGCCATCGACCTTGCCGCTATCCGTATCGACCAGGTTGACGCTGTCGAGCCTGAGGTCGGGCGAGGCGCCGCTGGCGCCCAGCAGGGCCAGGCGGCGGTGGCGCGCCATCGCCACCTGCGGCATCACGCGCGGGAATTCACTGGTGCCGAACAGGCGCTCGGTGCGCGCCTGGCCGCTGGCATAGTCCAGCGTGACCTGCACCGTGCGGCTGCGCGGCGGCGTGTGCTCGCCGCGCATTACGCTGCCCACCTCGGCCAGCGCGTCGCCTTCGTGCAGCACGACGTCGAAGCGCGTGCAGTCGCCGTCTTCCCAGGCATTCCCGAAGTGGAACACCATCGTCGGCGGCAGCTCGAAGACCTGGCGCAGCGCCAGCGTGTCCTTGGCGATCGCCAGCACCCGCGCGCCACGGGCGCCGCCGGCCCACGCGTGGCGTTCGGCGAAGCTCAGGCCGGGATCCTTTTTCAGGTCATAGGGCGGCACCACGAAGATCAGGTGCTTGCTGCTGACGACGAAGTCGTGCACCAGCGCCAGTTGCGGCACCGGCAGCAGGGCGGTGCGCAGCACCTGGCCCTGTGCGCCGATCTGGTACAGCGCCAGCCGGTTGGCGCCGGGCAGCGTGCCGAAGTTCCACATGCCGCCCTGCGGATCGAGCTTGGGGTGGGCCGAGAACGGCATTGCGCGCAAGTCAATGCTCCAGGTTTTTACTCCGCGCGTGGCCAGCGTGGTCGGATCGAGTTCGATCGCCGAGCCGCCTTCCCACAGCGCATACAGCCGGCCGTCATAGGGCAGCAGGTTGGTATTGGCGGCGTTCATCGTGTCGTTGTCGCGCATGCCTCGGCGCGTGACCAGGGTGCCGAAGGCCGGATACAGGAACTGGCCGGCCGCGCTTTCTTCGACGTAGCGCTGGGTCTCGACGAAGCGGCCCCGGTGGCGCACCTCGCCGTCGGCCACGGTCCAGGCCTGGGCGAAGCCGTCGCCGTCGAACCAGTGGTGATAGCGTTCGCCCCCCAGCTCGAAGCGGCCCGGCCCGTTGCGGTAGAAGGCGCCGCGCAGGTCGCGCGGCAGGCGGCCCTTGATGGCGGCATCGCCTTCCTGGCTGCCGGCCTGGTTGGCGTAGACCGCCAGCGACGGGTCGCGCGCCAGCGCGGCGTGGAAGCGTTGGTAGGTGGCCTCGTCGGCGCGGACGCCTGGCGCGAGGGCGAGGGCGCCGAGGGCGGCGCCGGCATGCAGGAAGGAGCGGCGGTCCATGGTGGCCTCAGCGCAGGGTGATGCGGACGGCATTGCCGTCAAGCGGCAACGCGAAGCGGGCGGCCTCGAACGCCGGCGGGCCCATATTGCCCAGCGCATCGTTGCTGAAGCCGGTCGCCTCGACCGGGATGCCCATCATGTTCTGGTCCAGCTTGCCGTTGTCGTTGGCGTCATGGTAGGCGGCGATGGCGTACTGGCCGGCGGCCAGGTCCTTGAGCGCGAACGTGGCGCCGCCATTCCGGACCGGCGCGCTGGCGCTGTGCAAGGGGCGCTTGAGGAAGCGGTCGGCGCTGTCGAACAGGGCGATCTTCACGCTGCCGCCGTCGCCGCGCGTGCCGTCGACCTGGATCGACAAGTCGGCGGCGTGGCTGGCGGCAGCGCTGGACAGCAGGGCAAGCAGAAGGGCAAGGCGGTTCATGGAAGTCTCCGTTGAGTGGTCGGTAGGGCCATTCTGGAAGAGTGAACCGGTGTCCGCCGCGGTTTGCGACGAAGCGGCGCCTGGCGGCGCGAGTTGCAGGCATGTGGCGCGAGTTGCCATGCCCGCATGCGCCGCTTGCCAGCGCCTGCCAAAAGCCTATGATGAGGGAATGCGGCGGCAAGCCGACTTGCCGCGTCCGTGTTCAGCTCAGGAGGGCATGATGGACGAGCACTGCAACGAGTACGTCGGGACCGTCTACGTGTTACCGGAAACCCGCTGTTTCGAACTCCATACCACGGTCCATGGCGCGCCGGCGACCATTACCGGCACGGTGTCCCAGCTGCTGGCCTCGCAGTTCAGCCAGTACATGCCGGGCGCCATCGGCACCGTCGATCCGCAGCAGGTGGCGCTGCGGCCGCGCCGGGTCGAGGTGCTGACCCGCGAACTGCACGAGCGCCACCGGGCGCCGCGCAAGGTGCACCTGCTCACGCGCGTGCACGACGTGGAAGAGCAGGCCAGGCCGGTGCCCGTGTCGGCGGTCTGAAGGGCTTTACAAATGAAAAATGCCGCCCGGCTTGCGCCAAGCGGCATTGTGATGAAGGCGACTTTGCTTCAGCCGAAGCTGACGAAGCGCTCCGGGATATCGATCGTGCCGGCCTTGGCGGCGGCGGCGTAGGTGCGCATTTCTGCGATGACCGCTTCCATCTGGTCGGCGCCGGGATTTTCGATGAAGTTCTTCATGCGTTCTTGCAGCGATGCCTGTTGATCACGCCATTCGTATCTGGACGACTTGCTCATGCTTTCTCCTCGCGGTCACACCGCTGTTATTGATATTCACGACACCCTCTGTGAAGGCTTACAGATTGCCACAAAATCATCCCTTGTGTCCGTGCGATGCCGCACTTAGTTTCGTGACTTAACAATAATTTAACAATTCTTCAACACACTGGCATAAAACAGCTCAAGACGCGCCGCCAGCTCGCGCCGCGCCTCCTCGCGCGACGGTTGGGTGTCGGGGAACAGGAAGCGCCCGATCGGATCGCCGCAGATGCAGCCGATCAGGTGGGTCGGCAGCAACTCCAGCGGCACGCCGTCGCGCAACTGGCTGCGGATGTCCGGACGCGAAAAGAAGCGGTACAGCATCTCGCGCGTCAGGCGCGGCCCGCCTTCATAGAAAGCCTCGGCCAGTTCCGGATTGCTGCCGGCTTCGGCGATCACCACGCGCTGCATGGCCATCGTATCGGGGTCGACCAGCAAATCGTAAAAGCTGCGCGCGAAGTCGTCGACGATCTCGCGCAGCGGCCGGGTGTCGACGTCCATATCGTGCCCGGCGAACAGGCGTTCGCGCCGTGAAGCGAGCACGGCCCTGAGCAGGCCGGCCTTGCCGCCGAATTTCACATAGATCGTGCGCACCGCCACCCGCGCCTCGCGAGCGATGGCTTCCAGGCTGACCTTGGTATAGCCATGGCGCAGGATGAGGCAGCCTGCGGCGTGGATCAATTCCTGGGTGCGGGCCTCGACTTCCGACGCCTTCGGGCGTCCGGCGGATTTGACGGCCGCCACTGTTTCATTCTGTGCTTTGCTCATGGCAAGGACTCTAGTGCAAACCAAAATGAAACGCAACCGTTTCATTTCTTGACTTCCGCGTATTGCTGGCAAATAATGCGATGAATCCATTTCATTTCATTTTTCCGGAGCTTTTCCATGGCAGAGATGCACAGCACGGCAGGGCAGGCGCCCGCGGCACAAACCCCAGCGGGCGGGGTGCCAGGCAGCGGGCCAGGCAAGAGCGGGCCCAACAAGCGTGTGCTGGTGGTGGTCGGCCTGATCGCACTGGCCGCGATCGGTGCCGGCGGACGCATGTGGTACCGCAGCCATCACTTCGTCGAGACCGAAAATGCCTACGTCACCGGGCGCGTGCACCAGGTGTCGTCGCGCGTGGCCGGCGTGGTCACGCGGGTAGCGGTGGACGACAACCAGCTGGTGAAGGCGGGCGACGTGATCGCCGAGCTGGATCCGGTCGACCATGCGGTGCGCGTCGAGCAGATCGAAGCCCAGATCGCCAGCGTGCAGCAGCAGCTCAAGCAGGCCGAGGCCCAGATAGAGCAGGTGCGCGCGCAGGCCGCCGCCGCCGGCGCCCAGGTCAAGCAGTCCCAGGCCCAGCTGCTGCGGGCGCGCCAGGATGCCGAGCGCTTCGGCCAGCTGTACAACGAGACCATGAAGGCGGTCTCGAAGGCCGAGGTGGATGCATCAAACGCCGCGCGCGACGCCGCCGTGGCCGACCTGGCCGCGCGCCGCGACAACGCCGCCGCCGCGCAAGCCCAGATCGGCGCTGCCGAGGCGGGCCGCGATGTGCTCAAGGCGCAGGTGAAGGTGTTGCAGGCGCAGTGGAAGGAAGCGCAGCAGCAGCTGGCCTACAACCGCATCGTGGCGCCGGTGGACGGCCGCGTCGGCCGCCGCAGCGTCGAAGTCGGCGCCCGCGTGCAGCCGGGCCAGGCGATGCTGGCCGTGGTCGAGGACAACGTGTGGGTGGTCGCCAACTTCAAGGAAACCCAGCTCGCCGGCCTGGCGCCGGGGCAGAAGGTCAGCCTCGACGTCGACGCGCTGCCCGAGCATCACCTGGTGGGCCGCGTGGACAGCTTCGCCCCGGCCTCGGGCAACCAGTTCGCGCTGCTGCCGGCCGATAATGCGACCGGCAACTTCACCAAGATCGTGCAGCGCGTGCCGGTCAAGATCACGCTCGACCCGCAGGACGTGAAAAAATACGCCGGCCGCCTGGTGCCCGGCATGTCGGTGGTGGCCGAGGTCGAACTGGGCCAGGACGTCAAACCGACCCAGACCGCGGCCGTCCACTAAGCGCTGGCCATGACTACCCTGAGCAAACCCGCCGCAGTTGGCCCGACCTTGGGGGCAGTCCCGGGCGCGCCTGCAAACGGCGCCGCGGTGGACCTGCGCACCTGGATCGCGATCGCCGCCGGCATGCTGGGCGCCTTCATGGCGGTGCTCGACATCCAGATCACCAACTCTTCGCTGCGCGACATCCTCGGCACCTTGTCGGCCACGCAGGAAGAAGGCTCGTGGATCTCGACCGCTTACCTGTGCGCCGAAATCGTCGTGATCCCGCTGACGGCGCTGTTTACACGCGCTTTTGGCGTGCGCAATTACATGATCGGCACCACCGCGCTGTTCCTGGTGTTCTCGACCCTGTGCGGCGCGGCCTGGAGCCTGGAAAGCATGATCGTGTTCCGCATGCTGCAGGGCTTCACCGGCGGCGCGCTGATCCCGATGGCGATGACCCTCGTGATGACCTTGCTGCCGCCGTCGAAGCGCGCCACCGGCATGGCCATCTTCGGCCTGACCGCGACGCTGGCGCCGGCCATGGGCCCGACCCTGGGCGGGTTCCTAGCGGAGCTGTATGGCTGGCCCTCGATCTTCTACATCAACTGGGTGCCGGGCGTGCTCCTGATCGCCGGCATGGCCTGGGGCCTGAATCCCGAGAAGGCCAACCTCAGGACGCTGGTGAAGGCCGACTGGCTGGGCATCGCGCTGATGGCGATGGGCCTGGCCTGCCTGACGATCTTCCTGGAAGAGGGCAATTCGAAGGACTGGTTCGATTCGAGCTTCATCGTGACCTTCGCCGCGCTCTCGCTCACGGGCCTCTTGGGCTGGGTGGCGCTGAGCTTTTCGAAGCCGGAACCGTTCGTCAACCTGCGCCTCTACGGCCAGCGCAACTTTTTGGTGGCGACCACGCTGTCGGCGGTGATCGGCATGGGCCTGTATGGTTCCTCTTACCTGTTGCCGCTGTACCTGGGCCAGATCGCCGGTTATACGCCGATGCAGATCGGCGAAGTGATCGCCTGGGTCGGCCTGCCGCAATTGCTGGTGATGCCGTTCGCGGCCAAGCTGTCCTCGAAAGTGGACAACCGCATCCTGTGCAGCTTCGGCCTGTTCATGTTCGGCATCTCGTGCATCATGAATTCCTTCATGGACGCCACCACCGGCTACGACCAGCTGATGTGGACGCAGGTCGTGCGCGCCATCGGCCAGCCCTTCGTGATGCTGACCCTGTCGAACTTCGCGATGTCGGGCCTGCAGCCGCGCGACATGGGCTCGGCCTCGAGCCTGTTCAACATGACCCGCAACCTGGGCGGCTCGATCGGCATCGCGCTGCTGGCGACCTCGCTCACCAACCGCGAACACTTCCACTCGGCGCGCCTGGGCGAAGCGGTTTCCAGCTATGCGCCCGCGACCCAGGAACGCCTCGATGTGCTGACCCAGGGCTTCATCGCCAAGGGCATCGATCCCGCCAGCGCCGCGAACCAGGCGCTGGCCGTGGTCGACCGCCTGGTGCGGCGCGAAGCCTATGTGATGGCCTATAACGACGGCTTCTGGATCATCGGCATGATCCTGCTCGGCTGCATCGCGGCGATCTGGATGGCCGACAAGGTCAAGTCGCCGGGTGGCGGCTCAGGCGCCCATTGATACTGAATCGAATGAAGATCTCAACCATGTTCAAACCTCTTGCCTCCGTCCTTGCGATCGCTACCCTGGTCTCCGGCTGCACCACGCTCGGCCCGGATTTCAAGGCGCCGGACGCGCCGGCGCAAACGGCGTTCCGTCATCTGGAAGCGGGCAGCGACAGCGCGCGCCTGCCGGCCGCCTGGTGGACCGTGTTCCATGACGCCACCCTCGACAGCCTCGAGACGCGCGCGCTGCGCGACAATCCGGGCGTGCAGGCCGCGGCCCAGCGCTTGCTGCAGGCGCAGGCGCAACTGGGCGTGGTGCGCGCCGGCCAGCTCCCGAGCGTCTCGGTCGGCGCCGGCGTGTCGAATTCCCGTACCTCGGCCGAAACCTCGCAGGGCCTGGCCCTGGGCGGCCGTTCGATCGAGGGCAATAACTACAGCGTCGGCGCCTCGCTGTCGTATGAGCTCGACCTGTGGGGCCGCGTGCGCCGCGTGGTCGAGGCCAGCGATGCGCAGGCGCTGGCGGCGCAGGATGACCGCGACGGCGTGATCCTGCTGCTGTCGAGCCAGGTCGCCTCGTCGTACTGGCAGCTGCGCGGACTGGACGCCGAGCGGGCGATCCTGGAGGGCGCCCTGGCCACGCGCCGCGAGTCGCAGGAACTGGTCGAGGCCCGCTTCAATGCCGGCCTGTCGAACGAACTGGACGTGTCGCGCGCGCGCATCGAGCGCGCCAACGCCGAAGCCGACCTGCACGAGGTGCAGCGCCAGCGCAACCTGGTGGAACACGCGCTGGCCACGCTGGTGGGCAGCACGCCGAGCGCGCCCTTGCTGCCGGCAACGCCGGCCGCGCAACTGCCGCAACCGCCCGCGATTCCCGTCGGCCTGCCGGCCAGCCTGGTGGGCCAGCGGCCCGACCTGGCGGCAAGCGTGGCGCAGCTGAAGGCGGCCAATGCGCAGATCGGCGTGGCCGAAGGCGCCTTCTATCCGGCGCTGTCGCTGACCGGGAATTTCGGCTATGCCTCGCAAAGCCTGAACGACCTGACGAGCGGCGGCGCGCGCCAGTTCTCGGCCGGCCCGCTGGCGCTGTCGCTGCCGATCTTCGATGGCGGACGCAATCGCGCCAACCTGGCGCTGGCCAGGGCGCGCTACGACGAGGCGGTGGCCAACCACCAGACGAAGTTGTTGACGGCGCTGCGCGAGGTGGAAGACGCGCTGTCGGACCTGCAGCAGCGCCAGCAACAGGGCGATGTGCAGGCCCAGTCGCAACAGGCCGCGGCGCGCGCGCTGCTGGTCGCGCAGGCGCGCTACGAGCGCGGCGTGTCGACCTATCTCGACGTGACCGATGCCCAGCGCAGCACGCTGGCGGCGGACCGCGCCGCGGCCCAGATCCGCACCCAGCGCCTGCTGGCGACGGTGGCGGTGGCGCGTGCGCTCGGCGGCGGTTGGGAGCAGGGGGAGGCGCTGGCGACGGTGCGATAATGGTGCGGTTGTCATCCACGACCCGAGAGACCATGAAAACCATCCTCGCACCACTCGTGCTGTGCGCCGCGATCTGCGCCGCTTTTGCCCCGGCTGTGTACGCGCAAACGGCGCCGACGGCCGCCAGCGCCGACCAGCTGCAAGCCATGTCGAAACGCTTCGCGCCGGTCGAGCTGCGCGCCGACCTGTCGCATCTGTCGAAGGGCGACCGCGCCGCCATCGTGAAACTGATCGAAGCGGCCAAAATCATCGACACGCTGCAGCTGCGCCAGCGCTGGGCCCACAACGAGGCGTTGTGGAACGCGCTCAAGAAGGACACCACGCCGCTCGGCCGCGCGCGCCTGGACGCCTTCTGGCTCAACAAGGGCCCGTGGTCGAGCCTCGACAACAATGCCTCGTTCATGCCGGCCGAGTATGCGGGCATCAGGATTCCGGCGAAGAAGCCCGAGGGCGCCAACTTCTATCCGGAAGGCGCCACCAAGGCATCGCTGGAGAGCTGGATGAACGGCCTGGCGCCGGAGCAGAAGAAAGAGGCGCAGTGGTTCTTCACCGTGATCCGCACCGGCCCGGACGGCAAGCTGCGCACCGTGAAATACTCAAGCGAGTACCGCCCCGAACTGGAACAGCTGGCGAAGCTGCTGCGCGACGCCGCGGCATCCACCGACAACGCCTCGCTCAAGAAATTCCTGAGCCTGCGCGCCGACGCCTTTCTGTCCAACGACTACCTGGCCTCGGACTTCGCCTGGATGGACCTCGACTCGCCGGTCGACGTGACCATCGGGCCCTATGAAACCTATAACGACGAGCTGTTCGGCTACAAGGCCGCCTTCGAAGCCTATGTGAGCATCCGCGATCCGAAGGAAACGGCGAAGCTGGACTTCTTCGGCAAGCACCTGCAGGAACTCGAAGACAACCTCCCGCTGGACAAGCAGTACCGCAACCCGAAGGTCGGCGCCATCGCGCCGATGGTGGTGGTCAACGAGGTCTATGGCGCCGGCGACGGCAATATGGGCGTGCAGACCGCGGCCTACAACCTGCCGAACGACGAGCGCGTGATCCGCGAGCGCGGCTCCAAGCGCGTGATGCTCAAGAACGTGCAGCAGGCGAAGTTCGCGTCGACGCTCACCCCGATCAGCAAGCAGGTGCTCACGCCGGCGGACCAGAAGGACCTGGACTTCGATTCCTTCTTCACCCACATCCTGGCGCACGAGATCATGCACGGCCTGGGACCGCATCACACGAAGAAGGACGGCAAGGACTCGACCCCGCGCCAGGACCTGAAGGAAACCTATTCGACCATCGAAGAAGCGAAGGCCGACATCACCGGCCTGTGGGCGCTGCAGTACATGATGGACAAGGGCCTGCTGAAGGATACGCTGGGACAGGGCGCGGCGGCCGAGCGCAAGCTGTACAACACCTTCCTGGCCTCGAGCTTCCGCACCCTGCACTTCGGCCTGAGTTCTTCGCACGCGCGCGGCATGGCGATCCAGGTCAACTACCTGCTCGACAAGGGCGGCTTTGTCGCCCACGACGACGGCACCTTCGCGGTCGACTTCAAGAAGATCAAGGGGGCCGTGATCGACCTGGATCGCGAATTCCTGACCATCGAAGCCACCGGCGACTATGCGCGCGCCAAGGCGATGATGGACAAGTACGTGGTCATCCGTCCCGAGGTGCGCAAGGCGCTCGACAAGCTGAAGGCGGTGCCGAACGACATTCGTCCGGCTTTCGTGACGGCGGATGGCCTGCTGAAATAGGGGCACACGATAGTAATATGCCTGTAAGCAAAATTTAAAGTGCCATGCTATAGTCGGTTGATTGTAATTAGGAAATATTTATTTATTTTTGATTAACACAATCGATTTGTAGCCAACATGAAAAACAAAAACCTGACCATCGGCGCTCGGCTGGCAATCGGCTACGGCGCCGTTTTTTTATTGATGATTGCCCTGGTCGCGCTGGCGGTGAACCGCGTAGGGCGGATCGAGAGCGTTCTCAACCACATCAACGAGGTCAACAGCGTCAAGCAGCGCCACGCCATCAATTTCCGCGGCAGCGTACACGACCGCGCGATTGCCCTGCGCGACGTGGCGCTGGCGCCTGACGCGGCCGGCGCCAGCGCGCCGATCGCGCTGATCCAGACCCTCGACGACAATTACGCACGTTCGGCCGGCCCGCTCGATGCGCTGTTCAATGAACGCAAAGACATTTTGCCCGAGGAAAAAGAGGCGCTCGCCGCGATCAAGGCCCAGGAAAGCCGCACCAAGCCGCTGATTGCGCGCGTGGTCGCGCTGCACGCCGCCGGCCAGGCGATCGAAGCGAACGCGTTGCTGGCGCAAGAAGCGGCGCCGGCGTTCACCGCCTGGCTGGCCAGCATCAACCGCCTGATCGACCTCGAGGAAAAGCTGAGCAACGACGCGGCCACCGAGGCGCGCCGCATGGCCAACGGTTTCTTTGGCTGGATGGCGCTGCTGTGCGCGGGCGCGATCGCGGCCGGCTCGGCGGCGGCCTGGTACATCAGCCGCGGCCTGCTGCGCCAGCTGGGCGGCCAGCCGGACTATGCGGCCTCGATCGCCAGCGCCATCGCCAGCGGCGACCTGGGCGTGGAGATCGTCACCCGCCCGGGCGACCGCGGCAGCCTGCTGTTCGCGATGCAGGGCATGCGCGACAGCCTGGTGCGCATCGTGGCCCAGGTGCGCAACGGCACCCTGGCGATCGGCACCGTGTCGACCGAGATCGCGGACGGCAACCGCGACCTGGCCAGCCGCACCGAGCGCCAGAACGGCACCCTGCAGGCCACTGCCGCCTCGGTCGAGCAACTGACCGGCACCGTGCGCCAGAATGCCGACAACGCGCGCCAGGCGAACATGCTGGCCGAATCGGCTTCCGAAGTGGCGCAGCGCGGCGGCAAGGTCGTGGCCGAAGTGGTGGGCACGATGGCGGCGATCAATGAATCGTCGAAGAAGATCGTGGACATCATCGGCGTGATCGATGGCATCGCATTCCAAACGAATATCCTGGCGCTCAATGCGGCCGTGGAAGCGGCGCGCGCCGGCGAGCAGGGCCGCGGCTTCGCCGTGGTGGCGACCGAGGTGCGCAACCTGGCGCAGCGTTCGGCGGCGGCGGCCAAGGAGATCAAGGTCCTGATCGGCAGCTCGGTCGAGCGGGTCGATGCCGGCGCACGCCTGGTGGACCAGGCCGGCGCGACGATGGACGAGATCGTCACCGGAGTCAAGCGCGTGACCGACATCATGGCCGAGATCAGCCATGCGTCCGCGGAACAGAATGCGGGCATCGAGCAGGTCAATGGCGCGATCGGCCAGATCGACGACGCCACGCGCCAGAACGCGGAACTGGTGCAACAGGCCAGCCAAGCTGCGGCCTCGCTGGAAGAAGAGGCGGAACGCCTGGCCCAGCTGGTGAGCATCTTCCGCCTCGACCAGACGGCGCACGTCGGTGGCAAGACGCGGCTGGCACTGCCAACCTGACATCCTTGCTCTTTTAAACAGACAGGAATATTTTCCTGAAAGCTGTGCTGTATTCGGGGATAGAATTTCCGATAGGAATTTCGTTCATCCCCGGAGTAGCACATGTCCAGGCATCTCCTGAATGCGGCGGTCTTGATCGCCGCATCCGCTTCGCTTCCCTCGCATGCGTCCCCGCTGACGTCCCAGGAGACGCGCTGGCTGCGCGCCGCCGCTCCCGTGCTGGAATATTCGAAATCGATCGACCTGCCGGTCGACATCATCGTCCAGCCGCGGGCGCCGGCCGGCGCGGTGCCGCTGGCGATGGGCTTCGACAAGGGCCGCTGCAAGCTGGTGCTGTCGATGCGCGGCAATCCCGAGGCCGAGAAGGTGCTGGCCGACGTTCCTGCCGACGAGCAGGCGCTGCTGATCGAAGCGATGGCCGCGCATGAACTGGCCCATTGCTGGCGTTATGCCCAGGGAGAATGGCATCTGCTGCCAGCGGGCTTCGTCGAGACCGGCGACCAGACCTCGCACGATCCCGAACTGCTGGCGGCGGCGAAGGCGATGCGCGATACCCGGCGCGAGGAGGGTTTCGCCGACCTGGTGGCGCTGGCCTGGATCCAGCGCACCCAGCCGGGAGAATACGCGCGGGTGCACGACTGGCTGCACGGCGTACGCGCCACCGTCGCGGTGCCGGGCAGCGGCCACGACACGCGCGCCTGGGTCAAGCTGGCCGGCAACGGCCGCCAGTTCGACAGCCGCCTGTCGCCATTCGAGGCCGCCGATGCGCTGTGGCGCGAAGGCTTGTTGCATGGCGACTGACCATTGAGGTAGATCGACGTTGGTCGCTATCGTCCTTATAAGCTTAATTGGTTTTTTAATAAGCGTTCGGTGCCGCACAGAGTGCTCTGCGGCGTGGGCGTTTAATGGACTCACCAATAACCAATAGAGGGACTCAACATGAAATCGTTCATCGCTACCTTGATCGCCACCGCCGCCGTCGCCGCCATCGGCATCGCTCCTGCTGCCGCACAAACCAATAAGGACGCCTTCAAGACGGCGATGGACAAGGCCAAGGCCGACTACCGCGTCGCCAAGGACAAGTGCGACGCCATGAGCGGTCACGCCGAAGACATCTGCGAAGACGAGGCCAAGCTGATGCGCGCGAAAGCCGAACTGGACGCCACCACCAAGTTCGACAACACCGGCAACAATGTGCGCAAGGCACGCGACAACGTGATCGATGCCGAGTATGAACTGGCCGACGAAAAATGCGATTCGCTGAAAGGCGATGCCGAGGACAAGTGCGAAGCGCAGGCCAAGTCGACCCGCGATGCCGCACGTGATGCCAACAAGGCCAAGTAATCGCTGAGGCCTTCGCGTTCGCACCTCACTGCGGCGCGATTGTCTTGCCTGCGAACGTCGTTCCTGCCACTGGTGGGAACGGCGTTTTTGCGTTAACAAAAGCCAAATTATCAGTGGCCATATCCCGCAGTCCGGTTTGTCCGAACAAGGTACGTTGTCGCACAGATGTTGAAGGGTGCAGGGCGTTTAATGGATGCCATCCTAACAACGCATGCAAGGGAATCCGACCATGAAAACCCTCATCGCTACCCTGATCGCGACCGCCGTGTCGGCCGTCGCCGTTGCCCCCGCCAGCGCCGCACCCGTCGACAAGGACGCCCACCGCGCCGCGATGGACAAGGCCGCTGCCGACTACCGCACTGCCAAGACCAAGTGCGACGCCATGAAAGGCAATGCCGAGGAAGTGTGCGAAGACGAAGCCAAGCTGGCCCAGGCGCGCGCCGAACTCGATGCCTATACCAAACACGACACCACCGGCGGCAACCTGCGCGATGCGCGCGCCAAGGTGATCCGCGCCGAGCACGAGCTGGCCGACACCCAGTGCGACGCCACCGCGGCCGGCGACAAGGACCGCTGCAAGGCCACGGCCGGTTCGATCCGCGATGCCGCGCTGGCCCGCCTGGATGACCGGAATATCGACCGCGCCGTCGGCCCCAGCAGCAGTGGCGAGCTGGTGAGCAGCATCGACTCGAAGGATCCAGCGACGGCCGCCGCCGTCCAGAAGTGCGAACAGATGACCGGCGATGCGCGCACCGCCTGCGTGGTCGACCAGCGCGGCAACGTCACCACCGCCACCAACGTGGCCGCCACCACCGGCGCGGCCGTCTCCGCCAACACCCGCGAAGCGGCGGCGAACGCGGCCGAGAACACCCGCGAGGCGGCGCGCACCGCGGCAGATAAAACCCGCGAAGTGGCATCGAACGTGGCCGAGAAGACCGGCATGGCCGGCGCTGGCGAACGCACCCGCGAAGCGGTCGCCACCGTGAAGGAAAAGACCGCGGCCGCCTTCGACCGCACCAAGGAAATGGCGTCGAACGCCGCCCACAAGGCGGAAAACGCCACCGAGCGCGCCGGCGAGAAGACTGCCCGCGTGGCCTCGGACGGCACCATCACCGCCAAGGTCAAGGCCGGCCTGGTGTCCGACCCGGTCCTGAAGGGCATGGAAATCAACGTCGACACCGAAGGCGGGGTCGTGATGCTGAGCGGCTTCGTCGAGTCGAAGGCCGAAGCCGATAAAGCCATGCAAGTGGCCAAGGGCGTCGATGGCGTGACCAACGTCAAGAGCGCAATCAAGGTCAAGTAATTCTGGCCCGATCGCGTTGAGCCGGATGCTTATGCTGTGTGGATGACGCGCCACAGTTTGGGCAGCCGGCCGAGATGGGGCGATCCCGGCGTCCGGTCCGGCATCCGGCGGGGGCTATAATTACCGATGTGAATAAACTTGAAGCATTCGGATACATCGCGGCGCAGGCCGTTCGCGGTGAGATCACTTTCCCCACCAGCGTCAATGCCGTGCTGCGCCTGCAGCTCGCCCTCGACGACCCGGATTGTCATATCGACGAGGCGATCCGCCTGGTGCTGGCCGAACCGCAATTGGCTGCGCGCACGGTCGCCATCGCCAATACGCCCGCTTTCGGTGGCAGTAGTGCGATGCCGGTGACCAATGTTCGCGCCGCCGTGGCGCGCATCGGCTACCGGCGCCTGCAGGCCCTGGTGGCCAGTCTGGTAGTGCGGCAATTCGGCAACCGCATCAACGATCCCGGCCTGCGCGCCAAGGCCGAGCAATTGTGGGCGCACACGACCCACGTCGCCTCGATCGCCCATTCGCTGGCGCGCCGCGTCACCGGCGTCAATCCCGATACCGCCCTGTTCGCCGGCATCGTGCACGAGGTCGGCGCCTTTTACCTGCTGGCGCGGGCCGACGAATTTCCCGGCCTGCTGGACGACGATCCGGAAAACTGGGGCGCCCTGTGCGAAGACGTGGTCAGCGCCGAGGTGATGAAGAAGCTGTCGATTCCGCCGGCGGTGTCGGAAGCGATCGCCGACATGCGCGGCGGCTGGATGAATATGCCACCGGGCACCTTACTCGATACCTTGTTGCTTGCGAACCAGTATGCGCCGGTGGCGTCGCCCCTCGACAGCCGCCGCGCCAACTTGCCGGAGCACGGCGAGAGCGCGCTCGATTTCGTGTTCGACGAATTCACGCTGCAAGACATCCTGGATGAAGCGGCCGAGACCGCGAAGGCGATGGGCGACGTCGCCTTGGTGTGATCATTCGATAGATTTACCGAGGACGTATCTTTCCTGCAACCAAAAAGGGTTGCTGGAGTGATACTCTTGATCATTATTAATTTCCATGTGGAATTTTCATGATCAAGCTTGGCGTATTTCTAGGCGTGGCATTGGCCAGCACGGTTGCCCAGGCAGGCGTCATCGATCTGGGGGCCATCATGGGCGGCGCGAACGTCTATACGGCGCGCGACTTCAAGGCGATCTCGAGCGACGTCGAAGGGGCGATCGTCTCTGGTGGTAACGTCACGATCCAGAATTACGCAGTCAACCTCAAGAACAAGGCGGCCTACGCCGGTTATTCGATTGTCGCAGGCGGCAATATTTCGCTGACGAGCGGCAGCATCCACAACGGCCCGGTGTATGCCGGCGGTACCGTGACCATGCAGAGCGCGGCCACGCCGCCGCGTTCGACGGTCAATCCTGTGGACTTTGCTACAGCGACCGAGCAGTTCAAGGATATTGCCGCGGGACTGAGCCTGGTCGATGCGACAGGCAAGGTCGAGCGCGAGTACAGCGCCAACAAGCTCATCGGTAGCGGCATGGGTGGCGTGGACATATTCAATGTCTCGGCCGATTTTCTTAGTGGCGGAAATAACTGGGTGCTCAGTGGCCTGACCAAGGGGCAGACGCTGATCTTCAATATCAGCGGCGCTCATGGCGTATTCAACGGTGGCATGGAGACGCTGTGGGGCTACAACGTCCTGTTTAACTTCTTCGAGGCAGAAACGGTCGACGTGAAAGGTGTCCTTGGCAGCGTACTCGCGCCGCACGCTACTGTTGTCCATAACTGGGGCGTCATTAAGGGCCAAGTGATTGCCGACACCTGGAATTCAAGCGTGCAGGTGGACGCCGAGAATTATTTCACGCCGATCGACGTCCCTGGCTTCGAGCTGGTCAAGGATAATCCGCCGGTGGACACGCCGGCCGAGGTGCCGGAACCAGGCACCTTGGCGCTGATGATGGCGGGGCTGCTCGGCGGGATCGCGGTGCGGCGCCGTCGCGCCTGAAGAAGTTTTCGTTTTGAAAGACAAACGGCGGCTGTCAGCCGCCGTTTGTCATTTCCGGATCAGGCGCACCCCGCCACCGCCATGCGCGCCTGCATGCGGTGGCGCGCCAGCATGAGCGCCGACAGGCCCACGCCGCACAGCGCCAGGGCAGCCGCCACCCACTGCGGCGCCGTGTAGGCATAACCCAGGGTCAGCGGCACGCCGCCAAGGAAGGCGCCCAGCGCATTGCCGATATTGAAACCGGACTGGCCCAGCGAGGAGCCGAGCATCTCGGCTTCGCGCGAGTGCTCCATCAGCAACAGCTGGATCGGCGGCCCGATCGCCAGCGCATTGGCGCCGGTCAGGAAGGCCAGCACGACCATCGCCAGTTTCGACTCGGCGAGGAAGCCATTGCACAGCAGCAGGACGGTCATCGACATCATGAGGATCAGCAGGGCGGGCAGCGGGTGCACCCGGTCCGCCAGGCGGCCGCCGAACTGCACGCCGACCGTCATGCCGACGCCGACCGCGGTCATGATCAGGGGAATCGTGGTCGAATCGAAGCGCGTGACGTCGGTCAGCAGCGGTGCGATATAGCTGAACCAGGCGAAGAAGCCGCCGGTGCCGATCGAGACGATGCCCAGCGCCAGCCACAGGTCGAGGTGGCGGAAGATGCGCAGGTCTTGCATGATGCCGGTGCGCTTTCCTGGTTCGATGTGCGGCACCCACTGGCGCAGGCTCAGCATGGTCAGCACGCCGATCACGGCCACGATCAGGAACACCAGGCGCCAGTCGATGACGTGGCCGATCCAGGTGCCGAGCGGCACGCCCAGCACATTGGCAAGGGTCAGGCCGGTGAACATCGTGGCGACGGCAGCGGCGGTGCGGCCCTCGTCGGCCAGGCGGCTGGCCACGACGGCGCCGACGCCGAAGAAGGCGCCATGCGGCAGGCCGGCCAGGAAGCGCGACACCATCATGATTTCGAAGTTCGGCGCGAAGGCCGACATCGCATTGAAGATGGCGAACATCAGCATGAACCAGACCAGCACGCTGCGCGGCGGGCGGCCCGCCACCAGGCTGACCAGGGTCGGCGCGCCGACCACGACGCCCAGCGCATAGGCGGTGATCAGGTAGCCGGCTTGCGGGATGGTGATGTGCAGGCCGCTGGCGATGTCGGGCAGGATGCCCATCATGACGAATTCGGTCATGCCGATGCCGAAGCCGCCAAGGGCGAGTGGAAGTAGGCTTTTCTTGATCACGGGGGATTGTTTTTGTTCGGGGTGGAAAGAGGAAAGCCGGCCGAAGCGTATGCGCGGCCGGGTCTGGAACTATACCGGGAGCAGACGGATGCGTCCGCTTTCATGTCGTGATGACGGGTATAGGGCGCAGGAATGGCTTCAGGCCTGGGTCCCGTCCTCGTCCTCGGCGTCGGACGGCCAGCCGATGCGGCCATGGCCGGCTTCGTCGAGGCGGGCGCGCAGCGCGTCGGCGGCGCTGGCCGGCAGACTGAAGGTGAAGCGCACGTCGTCGCCGTGCTCGACCGCTTCGAGGCTGGCGCCGGCGCCATCGAGTTCGCGCCGCAGCATGCCTTCCATGGCATACGGGGCGGTGCAGCGCAGCTGGCGCAGCTTGATGATCGGTACCTTGGTCGCCGTCAGCAGGGCCTGGGCAACGCTGTCGGTATAGGCGCGCACCAGTCCACCCGCGCCGAGCTTGACGCCGCCGAAGTAGCGCACCACGGTGGCCAGCACGCCTTCCAGGTCCTGGTGGCGCAAGACGTCGAGCATGGGACGGCCCGCAGTGCCGCTGGGTTCGCCGTCATCGACCGCGGCGGACTGGCCACCGGCCAGCAGGACCCAGCACACATGGGCCGCGCCCGGATGCTGGGCACGCAGCTCGGCCACGATCTTGACGGCCCCGGCGCGGTCCGGCATCGGCTGCACGCAGGCGATGAAGCGGCTTTTCTTGATGACCAGTTCGTGGTGGACGGCGCTGGCGATCGTCTGGGGCATGGCGTTCGGAAAGTGAAAACAACAACGCCAACCCGAAGGCTGGCGTTGTTGTTTGAATCTTTGGTAGGCCGTGCTGGGCTCGAACCAGCGACCAACGGATTAAAAGTCCGCTGCTCTACCAACTGAGCTAACGACCCGAAGAAGACAAGATTATAGCGGTACTTGACCGATTTACCAAGTGCTTCGAATCACTTTTTATGCGCGCCGGTTGTGTCGGGCTCGCTGTCCTGCGCTTTCTCCTGCGTTTCATCGCTTGTTTCGCCCTGCGAATCCGGCGCATGATCGTGTCCCGGTGGCAACTCGCTCCTTTGGACGGGAGCGTATTTGGTCTTGGGATCGCCCTCGATGTCCCGTTCGATTTCGTCGTCCTCGGCCTTCACTTCGCGCATGGCTTCCGGCTCGAGTTTCTCGGCCTCCGTGTTCATGCGAATGAACAAGCCCCAGGTTGCCAGGATGGCCGCCGCGGCCAGGCCGACCGAGGCGGCATGCGGCAGGAATTGCGGTTGGCCATTCACGAATTTGAACACGCCGATCAAGGCCTCGACCGACAGGGCGACGACCACGATGATCAGGAAGCGCGACAGGAAGCGGCGCACGCGGGTCGGCGCGCTGATATTGGCCGAGCGCTGGACCTCTTCTTCCAGCACGGTCTGTCCGAGTTCGAGCGAGGCCACCGCGATGGTCAGCAAGCCCACGCATTCGAGCAGCACGTCGAAGCGGTCGTCCGTGGGCATCGTATTGATGGGATTGAGGGCATGCCAGGTTTCGATGCCAGCCAGAACGATCAGCCCCATTCCGCAAGTGAAGAACAAGGTGACGATCATCAGGTAGCCGAGCAGGAAAATTTTTTCGATCAGACGCATGTCGTGGAGCCCTAGAAGTTGCAATTACTTTAACATTAAATTTCGTCCATGCCATGTACGAATGAGTGCACGCCTTGATGATGATTGTGCGCAAGAGCTACGCCGTGGACACCTTATATCGTGTGCCTGATCAGTTGATGAGGAGCACGTATTGCCATGGCGAACGCGTTGATCGAGGAAGTGAGCGCCGCGCTGGCGGAATTTTCCGGAACGACCAGGCTGATCGACCTCAGCATCGGCGAGCGCGATGAGTATCGGCTGCTGGTCGAGGCGTTCGCGGCCGAAGAGGCGCTGCAGGAGGTCGGTCTGCGGGATGTGATCGCCTTGTCGACCAGCGCCTATATTCAGGTAACGGCATTGCTGGGACAGCCGGCCACGCTCGAGCTCAGTCTGGCCAATGGCACGCGGACACGGTTCTCGGGGGAGGTTTGCGAAGCCGCCATGTTGGGCAGCGATGGCGGGCTGGCCCGTTACCGGATTCGCCTCGCCCCCTGGATCTGGCGCCTGGCCCATGTGCGCAATTGCCGGGTATGGCAAGACAAGCGCGTGATCGACATCGTCGACGCGGTTTTCGCGGATTACCGGCCGGCGGCGCGCTGGCGCTGGAGCGACGAGACCGGTTCCTTCATGGTAGACGCGCTGCCGCGCAGCTATTGCTGCCAGTACCGTGAGTCCGATCTGGACTTCGTGCTGCGTCTGCTGGCCGAGGAGGGTTTGTCCTGGCGGGTCGAGGACACCGAAGATGGGCACGGGCTGGTGCTGTTCGCCGACAGCAGCCAGCCGAGCGGCGTGCCGGAAGATGCGAGCAGCGCGTCGGACGGCGGCATTCGCTACCACGGCGTCAGCTCGGTCGAGCAGCGCGACTCCGTGCAGTCCCTGCACGCCCAGCAGCGGCTGCACGCCTCGCTCATGACGGTGCTCAGCAGCGACTACAAGGCCAGGCGCAGCATCAGCGCGAATTCCCCATCACACGTGCGCTACAACAAGTTGCCGGAACTCGAGTCGTATGACGTGCCTGGACAGTATGCCTACGCCAATAGCGCGCAGGCACGGCGTTATGTGGATTTGCAGATGCAGGGGAAGGAGGCGCGCGGCCAGATCTGGTCGGGACGTTCGACCGTGCGCACCTTGCGTGCCGGCACGCGAATGGACGTGACCGGCGCGCCGCTGCAAAAACTTGGTGCGGCCGGCGCCTTCACTGTCCTGCGGGTAAGCAGCGTCGGCATCAACAATCTGCCGCCGCCGGCCCGGGATGCGCTGGCGGAGTTATTCGGTCCTCTTCCCGAACTGCTGGAGCAGGCGGTGCGCGTGGTGCCGGCGGATTTTGGGCTGGCGATCACGCAGGCACATCGCACTGGCTATGCCAATTGCTTCGAGGCGATTCCTTCCGCGGTGCCCTGGCGTCCTGAACTGCCGGGCAGCGACGGGCGCACGCATGCCAAACCAACGGCGCGTGGCGCGCAGAGCGCGATCGTGGTCGGGATGGGCGGCAATGACAGCGCGCAGGGCGCCGATGAGCTGTGCTGCGACCGGCTGGGAAGGGTACGGATCCGGTTTCACTGGCAGGACAGCGGCAGTGCGACTTGCTGGGTGCGCGTAGCGCAGCGGTCGGTGGGGTTCCAGTTCTTGCCGCGCATTGGGCAGGAAGTCCTGGTCCAGTTTCTGGAGAACGATATCGATCGGCCGGTGATCGTGGGCGCTTTGTATAACGGGCAGGGGGAGGGCGGCATCGTATCGACGCCGGGCGGAGAGCGCGTTGCGCAAGGCAAGGTGTCGCCCTTCGAGAAGGCGAACGATCATGCGCGGTCGGGGCAGGGCAATCTGGCGGGCGGTAATAGCCCGGTATGGCATGGCGCGTCGCCGGAGAGCGAAGGGTAATCCCCCCACAGAAAGAGCGCGTTTAGAAGTAGAATTTTCTACTTAAGAACAGAAAGCTCTACATGAAGACGTCCCGTTTTACCGACAGCCAGATCATCGCCATCCTCAAGCAAG
>NZ_JAFVIM010000028.1:0-68215 GCF_017582745.1 Massilia oculi | reverse complement strand
CCGTGCCGCCATCCTCAATCGCTTCACGCGCTTGGGCACGCCCACGACCGTAGCGGTGACCATGCCGTAAATCCGTCTGGGGTTTGGGGTACTACGCGCTCAATTGATTTATGCAACAAAGCCACGTGATGTCCGTGACCCAAACTCGGTTTGGCTCGTGCACGTCGAACTGCCGCTGCAATTGTTTGCGCCACTACCGAGCGCGCGCCGCAGCGTTTGTATTCGCACGTTGTTTGGCCAGTTTGCGACTGGACGCCAATCGATCGCATCAGGCAATGAGCGCGATTGAGGCCGCACTCCACACCCGGTTCACGCATGTCGTCGCTGACCTGGCGGTAACCGTACACGCCGCTCTCGAGCCATGAACGCCGCAGCGCTTCGTCCAACTATAGAGGCTGCGAATGCTTACGTCCGGACGGTTCGCGAGTTCCCTGGATGACCACGCGCGGCCACCCGCTTGACCGGTGCGATCTTGAATTTCTCTGTGTAGCGTATTCCGCAAATATTCTTTCCTTGTTCCGAACATTATGGTTTAGGGGTGTTTACGATAGCCGTGGGGTTTCGAGGCTTTTTTTGGACTCAAGTTTTAAGTTTGCTATATACGTCAAGTCAGTACGCACTAGCTGACACAATTGTGCTCTTTCATAAATAGTTAAAAGATGACAAGTATTGATGCATGGCGTTTGGTTCTCAAAAAACCAACAAAAGCCTCAAAATAAATTGATGAACTATTTGGAAGCGTATAAGCTTCATCGACATGCGCGTTTTCACATTTCTTATCAAATATAAAATTTGCCAGCTGTAGACTGCTAAGAGCCAAGTTTGCTATCCCATTCATCCAGAAAAGAAGTTTTAGCTATCAGGTTGTTACGATTTAAAGACTGGCAAATCATTCTGCAAAAGCCTATGAAGAAGTTACTGTTTGCATCACTGTTACTAGCTATTGGAAGTCCAGCGTTCTGCCAAGCTCTTATGTATAAACAAATACCTTACAACGATTCGTTAGCTACATCTATAACAGTGATAAAGCCCGACGACGGCGAACATGTTCTATTGGGTGGCGTAGTTGACTCTTCCGGACGCCCTGTGGTCCAGAAAATCGGCTCAAATGGCCTCGTTGCATGGAAATATTTCGCGAGAGAGGGGGAGTCTGAAGATAAATCATCGGCAAGAATTGCTGATGTCTTTCACTCGTTTGAAGATGAATATGTGATTTGCCTGAATCGATTCGGGAAAAGGCGAATTTCCGGATCAGCTGCGGAAATGATTGTGCTGGATTCCAATGGTGATGACCTGAAGACTTATCTTATCGATCCCGATGGAAATCCGTATAACGGAAATTTAAACGTACATAAATGCTGGCAGAGTGTGTCTGGCACGTATATTCTTGGTTCGGTTTTTGGTGGTGTGAACTATGACAGAAAGAAAAATCCTGGATCGGTCTACTGGATTCAAGTGTTGAATAGCGAGCGGAGACAGGTTTTCGATCGATTCATCCCATCCACTCTACGATTCAGATCGGATATTGTCGATGTTTCACATATAGGTGACGAAATTTTCGCTCTGGCAACAAATGGCCAAGATAGCGAACTGGTAAAAATCAATGCTAAATCTGGGAATTTTTCCCAAGTAAAGATTGCAGGGGTAGCTCATCTCTTCGCTGGGGGTGACGAACTAAAATTTTTGGTGAAAACTGCCTCCGGCTTCGATTTGCAGATCTTCAACAACTCTCTAACCAGAATTTTGAGGCGAGAACTCGACATCCTTTCTAAAGCCATGCCCGTAGCATTTCATTCATTAAAAGACGGAGGAGTTGCTGTCTTATACCATGATATGGCTGGAAATGAATCAAAACTTATAATGCAGGAGATTGATCGATCATATCGTACGAGGAAGCGGACGACGTTAGGAATATGGACGCCGCCAGTAGTATTTTCGATGGCCTCCGCGCGTACTTCGAGCAATGGGATCATCTTGCAGTTTTATCAGAAAACAAGCGGACAGAAAATTAACTTTTCAAATAGTATCTTTAAAATAGAAAATATAAAATGAGTTCCAAAATTAGTTTGAGAGAGGCTGCGTTACTGTCGAGTTCTGCTTACAGCGGAGAGGTGCCGAGAAATTGGGAGCAATAAGATCAGCATTCGGCAGGCGCCTCCAGTTGCAAGGTGTTTATAGACGAGGATCGCAAGATCATAGTGTACGCATTCAAGGGGACAGATTCGCTTGAAGAGGCCTGGGCTGATATTGTTAATGATGGTGGTGAGCGTTATATGGCTCTACATGAATCAGTGCAGGGACGCGCTCGATATTGGAGAAAAGGTTTATAATCTCCCATATATAGGAACAGTTCTCGGTGATTTCATCGTAGGGAATGATGCGGATAACGTCTTTCAAGCTGGCAAAGGGAATGACTCAGTCGACGGTGGACGTGGGAGCGATACATATATCTTCGAGCGCGGCGATGGGAGAGATACGATCGACGACTTTGGCGATGCCATTGGTGACGTTGATATCGTCCGCTTTGGCATTGGTATCTCGGGATCTGAAATAATGCTCTCGCGCGTTGGCAAGCATTTAGTTCTTTCGATCGCGGGTACTGAAGATAGCGTGACCATCAGAAATTGGACCGATGGCAGCAGTTATCGAATCGAACGCGTCGAGTTTGCCGATGGCACGGTTTGGAACGAAGCATTCCTCGCAGCGAAGATTGCCGCGCTTCCTTATGTCGGCACAGGCGGAGCGGACAGCCTGTATGGCGACAGCGGTTCCAATATCTTCTACGGCCGCAAAGGCGACGATATGCTCGACGGTGGGCAGGGCAGCGACACGTACGTATTTGAGCGCGGCGATGGCAAAGATACGATCGATGACTTCGGCTACGCCACTGCGCGCCGCGCTGCGCCAGTTCGTCCTGCAGCCAGGCATGCGGGTGATTGACGAGGCTCCAGCCGCCCAGCGCGAGCAGGCCAAGCCAATACGTGATGCCGTTCAGCGCCACGATCCGCGACAGGTCGGCGCCGCCTACGCCCCAGCGCGAATAGAAGCGGTGGCGCACGGCCGTCCCCGAGAGCAGCGCAAAGCCGACGCTGTTGCTGATTGCGTAGCCGATGAAGGCGGTCAGGGCGATGCGCGCGCGGGCAATGCGCCTGCCGATGTAGACGAACGCCAGCTGGTCATAGCAGCTCAGTACCAGGTAGTTGGCCGCGCAGCACAGCAGGGCCAGCAGCAGGTGGTCGGGGCCGAGGTGGGCGAGCGCGGCCTGGAGGTCGCGATAGCGGATCGCTTGCAGTTCGTTATGCAAGACCCATAATGCCGCGCACAGCAGCACGGCCGCGACCGTCGGCGCCAGCCAGCTTCGCAGCCTGGCCCGCTTGCTGGACATCGGGGCGGAGCTCACTTGTGCGGTCCTCTCGGCGCTGCGGATGGCCGCTGCATGCCGGGCTGGCATGCAGTCGCCTTCGTTCGAGCCGCGATGGGGCGCGGTGGTTCCGTGAAGCCGGTTACGGAGCGGCGGGCGCGCCGTAGTGAAGCATCAAGCCTGGCCGTCGGCTCCGGCCTTGACGCGATGGCGCTCCTGGAGCCAGGCCACGATGCCCGGCACCAGGGACAGCACGATGATGCCCATGATGACTGCCGTCAGGTTGTCGTTGACCCAGGTGATATTGCCGAAAGCGAAGCCGGCCACCGTCAGCGACACGACCCACAGGGTGCCGCCGGCCACGTTGTACGACAGGAAGGTCCGGTAGCGCATGCTGCCCAGCGCGGCGACGAAAGGCGCCAGGGTACGCACGATCGGCACGTAGCGCGCCAGCACGATGGTCTTGGGGCCATGGCGCTCGAAGAAGCGCTCGGTGTGGGCGATGTGTTCGGGCTTGATGAAGCGCAGCCGGTAGCCGTGCTTTACCCGGTCGCGGAACAGCGTGCCGATCGCGAAATTGACGATGTCGCCGACCACCGCCGCCACGATCAGCAGCGGGATCAGGACGGGCAGCGACAGCATGCCTTTCGCCGCCAGCGCGCCGGTCACGAACAGCAGCGAGTCGCCGGGCAGGAAGGGCATCACGACGACGCCGGTCTCGACGAAGATCACGGCGAACAGCAGGACGTAGACGAGGATCTGGTATTCGGCCGCGAGGACGGCCAGGTGACGGTCCAGGTGGAGGAACCAGTCGAGGAGGGTGGTGAGCATAGGCGTTTCTGATGGCTTGGTTAAGTACGCCCGCCGCAAGCTGCGGGACGGGGCGGTAGTTCATGCCGCGCTCGGCTTGTGAACGCGTTCCGCGCAGCAGCTTACCATCTCGGTATCGTGTCTGCCTCATCCGAACCGATCTGGTATACGTTTACCTCCGATCAGACGGGTTCGACAACAGAACTGGAGCATACATGACCAAACAACGGATGAAGGCCGCGGTCTACGATACCGCCGGCGGCCCCGAAGTGCTGCGCTATACCGACGTCGACAGGCCGCCCTGCGGCCCGGACCAGGTGCTGGTGCAGGTCGGAGCGATCTCGATCGAAGGCGGTGATTTATTGCACCGTTCCAATATGGCGCCCGAGGCGCCGAACCATATCGTCGGTTTCGCCGCCGCCGGCCAGATCGTCGAGGTCGGCAGCGCGGTGACCAACCGGCGGGTCGGGCAGCGGGTGGCGACGGGCGCGCTGGAAGGCTCCCATGCCGAATACCGCGCCGTGCGCGCCAGCGCCACCTGGATCGTCCCGGATGGCGTGGACGATGCCGCCGCCGCCGCGGTGCCGGTCGCTTTCGGCACCGCCTGGCACTGCGTGCACGACCGTCTGCGGCTGGCGAAGGATGAGACGCTGCTGGTGCAGGGCGGGGCCGGCATGGTGGGCCTGGCGGCGATCCAGATCGCGCACCGGCTCGGCGCCCGGGTGATCGCCACCGTGTCGGGCGAGGAGCGCAGCGCCCGCCTGCGCGCGCTGGGGCTGGACGAGGCGATCGATCACCGCAGCCAGGACGTGGTGGCCGTGGTGCGCGAACTGACGGCCGGGCGCGGCGTCGACGCCGTCATCGACCCGGTCGGCGCCACGCTGGCCCAGTCGTTCGAGGCGCTGAAGGAGTACGGGCGGCTGGTCTTCGTGGGCAATGTCGGCGGCTCGCTTTCTCCGGACCTGTTCCCAGCCATGGGCAAGAACCTTACGCTGCATGGCGTGTTCTTCGGCACGCTGTGGGAAAGGCCGGAAGTGTCGGCGACGATCGACGCCATCCTGGCGGACGTCGCGGCGGGCAAGCTCGACGTCGTCATCGACCGCCGCTTCCCGCTGGCCGAGGCCGCGGCGGCACACCGTCACGCCGAGCAGGGCGGGATACTCGGCCGCACCGTCATGATCCCCTGAAGTAAACGCCGGCTGGCGCCGTCCACTGCCGATGCTATCATCGAGCAATGGATAACCAGCAACCCGGCTACGCTCGAGCACCCCTGGTCACGGTGGGGTACTGGATGGCGCGGTGGGCTGCCTTGTCGATCCTGCTGCTGGCGCTCGGCGCCACCGGCGCACAGGCGGCCGCGCCGAACGGCCTGGAGCACCGGCGCTGGCTGTCCGCCGACGGCGGGCCGAGCCAGGTCGGCGCGATCGCCGAAGGCGCCGATGGTTATCTCTGGCTGGGCACCAACGATTCGCTGGTGCGCTTCGACGGCTTGCGCTTCCGGCGCCAGTCTCCCGCAGCGCGCGGGGCGCCCGCCATCGTTTCCTCGCTGCTGGCGCAGGGCGATTCGCTGTGGGTCGGTTTGCGCAGCGGCGGCGTGGCGCTGGCGCGCACGGGGCGGCCGCTCGCACGCGAGTCCGGGCCCGGCGCACCCGCCGGCGTGGTCTTCGGCCTGGCGCAAGGCCGTGACGGCGCCCTCTGGGCCGCCGCCGACGATGGCCTGGCGCGGCGCGCGGACGGCGCCTGGCGGCGTATCGGCCCTGACGATGGCTTCGATGGCGACGCGCGCGCCGTGTTCGTCGACCGCGACGGCACCGTGTGGGCCGCCGGCGAGCGCCGGCTGTACTACCTGCGCGCCGGCGCGCGGCGTTTCATCGACACCGGCGTGCCGGTGGCTGACGCCGGCCAGATCGCCCAGGCGCCCGATGGCGCCATCTGGCTGACCGAACGGCGAGAGGGCAGGGTCCATCGCGTGGAGCTGGTCGGGCAAGCCGTGTCCTCCGGCGCCGCGCGCCTCGCGGCGCCGGCAACGAGCCTCGTGTTCGACCGCGCCGGCGGCCTGTGGCTGGGCACTACCGGCCACGGCCTGCTCCATGTCGCGCATCCCGATGGCCTGGCGGCGCTGGCCGGCGCCAGCGGCTTCACGGCCAGGGAGGGCCTGAGCGCGGACTTCGTGTGGCGGCTGCACCTGGATGCCGCCGGCAATCTGTGGGTCGGGACCAATGCCGGCCTGGACCGCTTTCGACCGCGCATCCTGGCGCCGTCGGCCTTCCCGCCCGATGCGCTCAATGTGGCGCTGGCCGCCGGCGACGATGGCAGCTTGTGGGGCGGGCCGGGCAGGGGCTCGGTGCTGCGGCTGCAGGATGGCCATGCGCAGGCGCTGGCCATGCCGGCGCCGGTCAACAGCGCCATCCGCGACGCCGAGGGCGGCATCTGGATGGCCGGCCCGGTCGGCATCTGGCGCTCCCGTGGCGCGAATCTGGCGTTCGTCGCCGACCTGCCGCCCGGCGCCGCCGGCCAGGCGCCGGTGCGCGCGATGGCGCGCGATGCGCAAGGCGTGCTGTGGGTCTCAATCAACAAGGTCGGCCTGTTCCGGCTCGAGGCGCAAGGGTGGGTGCGGGCGCCGGTGGCGCCGGGCCGCGACAGCCAGCGCATGCCGGTCAGCGCGCTGGCCGCGCCGGACGGCTGGCTGTGGTTCGGCTACCGCGACGCCCTGCTCGAAGCGCGCCGCGGCGGGCAAACGCTGCGCTGGAGCGCGTCCGACAGTCTCGACCTCGGCCACGTCACCGCGCTGGCCCACCATGCCGGACGCACCTGGGTCGGCGGCCAGCATGGGCTGGCATATGTCGAAGCGGGCCGCCTGCGCCGCCTGCCGCTGCCGGACGACGGCGTGTTCGACAATATCTATGCCATCGTCCCGGTGCCGCGGGCAGACGGCCGCGAGGCCGACCTGTGGCTGCATGCCCGGGCGGGCATCTTCCAGATCGACGCCGCCGAACTGCGGCGCGCCGCCGCCACGCCCGGCCATCGTCTGCGCTATCGCTCCTTCGATGCGCTGGGCGGACTGGCGAACGACCCGCACCAGGTGCTGCCGCTGCCGACCGCCGTGCGCGCGGCCGATGGCCGGTTGTGGTTCTCGACGGGCGGCGGCGTGATGTCGCTGGATCCGGCGCGCCTTCCGCCGGCGGAACCCGGGCCCGCGGTCGAGATCGAAGCGGTCAGCGTCGACGGCGCCCGGGTGAGCGCGGATGCCCCGCTCAGCCTGGGGCCGGAGGCGCAGCGCATCGCCATCGACTACACGGCGCCGAGCCTGGCCGCGCCGGAGCGCCTGAGCTTTCGCTACCGGCTGGACGGTTTCGATACCGACTGGGTGGACGCCGGGCGTGCGCGCCAGGCCATCTATACCGGCCTGGCGCCGGGCGCCTACGCCTTTCGTGTCGTCGCCCTGAACAAGGATGGCGTGCCGAGCCCGCGCGAGGCCGTCTTGCCGCTGCGCGTCGAGCGTGCCTTCCACCGCCATCCGCTGTTCCTGGCGGGGGGCGGCCTGCTGCTCCTCGCGGCCTTGCGGATGGTCTACCGGACCACCGCGCGGCGCGCGGCCGAGCGCGTGCGCGACCGCCTGCAGGAGCGCCACCGCGAACGCGAGCGCATCGCGCGCGAGCTGCACGACACCTTGCTGCAGGGCGTGCATGGATTGGTGCTGCGCTTCCAGGCGGCGGCCGACATGCTGCCGCCCGGCGCTCCCTCCCGGGCGCAGCTGGAGCAGGCCCTGGCGCGTGCCGACCAGGTGCTGGTCGAGGGCCGCGACCGCGTGCGCGCGCTGCGCGGCGGGCCGCTCGATACGGGCGAGCTGCACGAAGCGCTGGCGGCGGCCGGCGAGGAACTGGCCGCGCAGTGGACATGCGGCTTCGCGTTCACGGTCGGCGGGACGGTCAGGCGCCTGCAGCCGGCCATCCTGGACGAGGTTTACCGGATCGGCCACGAAGCGCTGCGCAATGCCTTCGCCCATGCCCGGGCGGCCCAGGTGACGGTGGACGTGGCCTACCGGCGCGCGGCCTTCGTGCTGACGGTGGCGGACGACGGCTGCGGCATCGACCCGTCCTGGCTCGAGGAGCACGGCCGGCCCGACCACTGGGGCTTGCGCGGCATGCGCGAACGGGCCGAGCGCATCGGGGCCAGGCTGGACATCGACAGCGGCGCGGGACGGGAAGGAGGGCGCGGCACGCGGGTGGTGCTGACGCTGCCGGGGCGCATTGCTTATCGTAGCCGCCCGTTCTGGCGGCGGGGCTGGCTGCGCGGCGCCTGAGGCGGCGCGGGCGACGTCGGCACGAGGACACGCGTATAGTTGCTACCAAAGGTAACCTACCATTGGTAGCTAACAGGTCGGCATGGCGCGCGCTGTTCTCTCGGGTACTGTGACAGAAAGTGCGTGCCGCACCGACTCGATGAAGAAAGGACAGCCATGTCGTTGATGTCACGCAAACCCGATTCTCCAGCGCCGGGACCCGGCGCACCGCCTTCCCGCGCCAGACGGGCCGTGTTGCAGGCGGCCTCCCTGGCCGGCGTGGGCCTGTTCGCTCCCGCCCTGGCGAGCGCCGCGCAAGGTCCCGCCGCTTCGCCACTGCGCCGGCACAGGCTGAGCATCGGCGGCGGATCGTTCCACGTCATCGAGCAGGGAGAGGGGCCGGCGGTGCTGTTCTGCCACGGCTTTCCCGACACCGCCGAGACCTGGCGCAGCCAGATGCGCGCCGTGGCCGCGGCGGGCTATCGCGCGCTGGCGCTCGACATGCGCGGCTTCGGCGAGAGCTTCGCGCCGCCGGACGCCAGCCAGTACACGTCGCTGCACATCGTGGGCGACCTGGTCGGCGTGCTGGACGCCCTGAAGATCGAGCGCGCGGTCATCGTCGGCCACGACTGGGGCGCCGACCATGCCCAGCGCGCGGCGCTGCTGCGGCCCGACCGTTTCCGCGCCCTGGTCAGCATCAGCATTCCGTATGCCCCGCGCGGTGACGTCGATACCTGGAGCGACTTGCGCAACAAGGGGCTGGGAGAGCGCTACTATGCGCTGGACTGGATCAAGCCAGGACGCGAAAGCCTGTTCGCGCCCGCAGCGCAATCGATCCCCGCGATCCTGTACTGGCCGTCGGCCAGCCCGCCGCCCGGACAGCGCTGGGACCCGATCGATCCGGCGCGCGGCATGCTGCGCCCGGCGCCGCTGGCGGCGCCGCCATGGGCCGATCCGGACTATGTGGGGCACACGGTGCGCGCCTTCGAGAAGAGCGGCTTTCGCGGCGGGCTGAATTACTACCGGGCCTTGCCCCTCAGCTTCGACCTGCTGCCGGCCTTCAGGCACGCCGTCATCCGCCAGCCCTCGCTCTACGTCTGGGGCGCGGCCGACGGCCTGTGCCGGTTCTTCCACCCGACGACGCCGTCGCTGGAGGAATTGCGGCGCTTCCAGCCTGGAATGGTAAAGCAGGTGCGGCTGGAGGAAGTCGGCCATTGGGTCCAGCACGAGGCGGCGCAGCGCCTGAACGAAGAGCTCATCGGCTTCCTGGACGGGCTGGAAGCGGATTGATACCCATGTTGTGCGCGATGTCCGCCGCGAGGCGGTCGCACTGTGCGTCTTCGATGGCCGAGATGGTGACGCGCAGGCCCCGCGCCGGTTTCCCGATCGAGAAACCGGCGCCATGGCGCACCAGCCAGCCCTGGCGCGCCAGCGACAACGCCACGGCGTGATCGTCGCCTTCCAGCTGGATCCACAGGTTCAGACCATCGCCGCCGGCGAGGTGCCCGACCCCATGCGCGCGCAGGGCAGCCTCCAGGCGCGACCGGCGCTCGAGGTAATCGGCGCGCGCGCTGGCGAACAGCGCGACATTGGCGGCGCCCGTCAGCGCGGCTTCGGCGATGTCCTGCAGCAGGTGGCTGACCCAGGCGGTGCCGGGGGCCAGGCGGCGGCGCAACTGGCGCGACGTCGCCGCGTCGCTGGCGACGGCGGCGAGCCGGATGTCGGGTCCGAGCGTCTTGGACAGCGAGCGCACCAGCGCCCAGCGCCGCGCCGCGCGCGGGATCACCGAATGATAGCCGGCGCCGGAGAGCAGCGAGAAATGGTCGTCCACTACCACCAGCACATGGGGATGGCGCGCCAGCACCCGCGCCAGCGCCCGCGCGCGGCGTGCGCTCAGGCTGCAGCCGGTCGGGTTGTGGGCGCGCGGGGTGATGATGACGGCTTGTGCGCCATGCGCGAGCGCGGCCTCGAGCTCGGCCGCGACCATCCCTTCGGCGTCGACCCCGACGCCGATCGCCTGCAATCCCGCGTTGCGCAGCAAGTGGATGCTGCCCAGGAAGCAGGGATCTTCGACGGCCACCTTGTCCCCGGCCAGCAAGTCGATGGCGAGCAGGCGTTCGAGGGCATCCACCGCGCCATGCGTCAGGTCGACCTCGAAACCCGCCGGGCAGTCGGGCGCGAACCAGTCGCGGATGTGGCGCTCGAGCGCCGCGTTCACGGTCGGCTCGCCATACATGCGCGGCCGGGCGGGCCCGGTCTTCAGGCAGGCCGCGAGGTCGGGCAGCCAGCGCGGGTTCGGGTTGCCGCTGGCCAGGTCGAGCAACGGCGTGCCGGCCGTCCCGCCTTCGTGTTCTCCGGCGCCGAAACGGTCGCGGATCAGGGTGCCGCGGCGTCCCTGCGCGACCGCGATCCCGGCCGTGACCAGGCGCCGGTAGGCCGCGGCCACCGTGTTGCGGTTCACGTCCAGCGCGAGCGCCAGTTCGCGTACCGGCGGCAGGGCGTCGCCGGCGACCGCCTGCCCGCCCTGGATCAGAGTGCGCACGCAGTCGACGATCTCGGCCGCCGTCTTTCCCTGGATATTCATGCCTCGGTCGACTCCCCGCCGGCGATGCCGTCCAGCCAGGCGTGCATGACCGAGGCCGCGGCCGCCGCGAGCGGGGCTGCGGCCAGGCGCGCCCTCTCGCGCAGCTGGCGCGGATCGATGCCGGCCTGCGCCAGCTCGCAGGCGTGGCCGACCAGCCAGCGCTCGATCTTGCCGGCGTCGGCTTCGAGGTGGAATTGCAGGCCCAGCACGCTGGCGCCGACGGCGAAGGCCTGGTTGGGGCAGGTCGATGTGGCGGCCAGGCGCAGCGCTCCGGGCGGGATGTCGAACTGGTCGCCGTGCCAGTGCAGCACCGGCGCCGACCCGAGGCCGGCAAGCGCCGAGGCCTGGCCGGCATCGGTAAGGTCCAGGGGGCCGAAGCCGATCTCCTTGACGCCCATCGGCCCGACTTTGGCGCCGAGCGCGCGCGCGATCAGCTGCGCCCCGAGGCAGATGCCGAGCAGGGGGCGCTGCGCCGCCAGCCGCTGGCGCACCAGTGCAAGTTCGTCCACCAGGAAGGGATAGATGGCGTCGTCGAAGGCGCCGATCGGGCCGCCCAGCACGACCAGCAGATCGGGCGCCAGGGCGTCGAGCGTGGCCAGCTCGCCTTGCGCGGGATCGACGTAGCGTACCCGGTAGCCGCGCGCTTGCAGCACGGGCTCCAGCGTGCCCAGGTCTTCGAAATGGATGTGACGGATGACGACGGCTGATTTGCTCATGGCGCAGGCCTCTCTGGGTTATGTCATAGGACAAAGTCTAGCACGATGACGAAGTCTCGGCGTGCGGTCGCCGGACCAGACCAATGGCAGGGGTGCGCCGCCCGCTCCGATCTGCTATCGTCGTCGGCAACAGAAGGAGTCCGGATGCATTCCAGCGCGACGAACAAGTTCCTTGCCCTTTCCCTTGCACTGGCCCTGGTCCTGCTTGGGTCGGCCACGGCGCGCGCGGCCCCGGCCGATGCGCAGCCGCTGCACATGATCGTGCCACTGGCGCCCGGGACCACCGCCGACCTCGCGGCGCGCCTCATCGGCCGCCATTTTTCGCGGGCGCTGGCGCGGCCGGTGCTGGTCGAGAACCAGCCCGCCGCCTCCGGCGTGCCGGCCACCGCGCAGATCGTGCGTGGGGCGCAGGATGGATCGGTGCTGGGCATGGTCGCCTCGAACCACGTCATCAATCGCGCCATGGGCAAGCCGATGCCGTACGATCCGCTCACCGGCGTGGCGCCGATCACCGTGATCGGCAGCTTCCCGCTGGTGCTGGTGGCGGTTCCGTCCTTGCCGGTGCAGGGCGCGCAAGACCTGATCGCGCTGGCCAGGGCGCAGCCGGACGTCCTCAACTACGGCTCCGGCGGCGCCGGCAGCCTGCTCCACCTGGCGGTCGAGCTGCTGCGCGCTCAGGCGGGCGGCTTCGACGTCCAGCACGTGCCCTATAACGGCACGGCGCAGATGACGGCCGACCTGCTGCGCAAGCAGATCCAGTTCGGCTTCCTGTCGGCGGCGGTGGCGGCGCCCCTGATCCGCAGCGGCAAGCTGCGCGCACTCGGCGTGTCAACCCGGGAGCGCTCGGCCTTCCTGCCGGGCGTGCCGACGCTGGCCGAGCAGGGCTTGCCGGGCTACAGCTTCGACGCCTGGCTGGCCCTGGTGGCGCCGGCCGGCCTGCCGCCACATCTGGTGGCGCGCTACCATGCGCTGGCGCAGGAGGCGCTGGCATCGCCCGAGGTCCGGGACGCCCTGGCGCGGCAGGGGATGACGTTCATCGGCAACAGCCCGGCGCAGGCGGCCGCCTTCCTGGCGTCCGAACTGGACAAGCATACGGCGCTGGTCAGGCAGTCCGGAGCGGTGCTGGAGTAGCAGGACTATCGTGCATCCGGCCGGGACGGCGCAGCGTAACTATCCGGGAACGCTGCACCTCTCCCACTTCCATGGAAAGCACGATGAACAAGCCATCCCGACACCTCGCTCCCGCCGCTCACCCGGTCCTGCTGTATTCCTGCCTGCGCGCCCTCACGACCCTGCTGGCGGCGGCGTTGCTGGCCGCCGCCAGCGCCAGCGCGAAGACCGACGTCACCGCTGATGCGAGCGCCCGCCCACCGCGCTACGAAACCCTGCCCGCGGTGCCGCCGCTGCCGGCGCTGGCCGAGCAGGGCCACGTCGAACACGAAGGCGCACGCATCTGGTACGGCATCGTGGGCCACGGCTCGCCGGTGATCCTGCTGCATGGCGGCCGCGCGAGCAGCCTGACCTGGGGCCACCAGGTGCGCGCGCTGGTGGCGCGCAAGCACCGCGTGATCCTGGTCGACAGCCGCGGCCACGGCCGCAGCACGCTGGGCGAGCAGCCGCTGTCGTATGCCTTGATGGCGCGCGACGTCGCGGCGGTGATGGACCGGCTCAAGCTGCGCCGCGCAGCGGTAGCCGGCTGGAGCGACGGCGCCATCGTGGGCCTGGAGCTGTCGATGCGCCAGCCGCAGCGCGTGAGCCGGCTGTTCGCCTTCGGTCCCAACGTCAACCGGCGCCACATCGAGGCGCCGCTGCCGTCGCCGGTGCTGCCGCTGATCGGCCCGCGCCTGCGCGCCGACTACGAGGCCATCGCCTCGGATCCGCAGGGCTTCATGCGCCTGGGCGACGCGGTGGCGGCGATGCAGGCGAAGGAACCCGACTACACCGACGCCCAGCTGGCGGCGCTGCGCGGCCCGGCGATCGCGATCGCGGCGGCCGACCACGACGAATTCATCACCATGCGTCACTTCAAGTACGCGGCCGCCGCCATCCCCGATGCGCGCCTGCTCGTGCTGCGCAAGGTCAGCCACTTCGCGCCCTGGCAGGACCCGGCGGGCTTCAACGAAGCCATGCTCGACTTCCTCAATCACTGAGCTGGCCGGAGGACCCGATATGGACAAGCCGCAGCTCGACCGCACGCTGGACCCCGCCTTGCGCAGCTGGGTGGCGTCGGCGAACGCCCCGGACACCGACTTCCCGATCCAGAACCTGCCGTTCGGGCGCTTCCGGCGCCAGGGCGAACTGGCCTGGCGCATCGGCGTCGCCATCGGCGACCAGGTGCTCGACCTCGAATGCGCCGGCCTGGTGGCGGACGCCGACATGAACCGCCTGATGGGGCAGGGAAGGACGGCGCGCGAAGCCCTGCGCCTCGCCATCTCGCGCGGCCTGGCCGAGGGCAGCGCCAGGCGCGAAGCCTGGCTGGCGCGCGGCGCCCTGGTGGCCCAGGCCGAGGTCGAGCTGGGGCTGCCGTGCACGATCGGCGACTATACCGATTTTCACACGGGCATCCACCATGCGACCACGGTCGGGCGCATGGTCTTTCCCGACAGTCCGCTGGGCGCCAATTACAAGTGGGTGCCGCTGGCCTACCACGGCCGCGCCTCGTCGATCGGCGTGAGCGGCCAGCGCTTTCACCGCCCGCACGGCCAGGCGCTGGTCCCGGGCGCGACCGCCATCGCGCCGGTGCTGGGCCCTTCGGCCTGCGTCGATTTCGAGCTCGAACTGGGCGCCTTCATCGGCAAGCCGAATGCGCCCGGGACGCCAATCGCGATCGGCGACGCCGAGGAACACCTGTTCGGCTTCACCCTGCTCAATGACTGGAGCGCGCGTGACATCCAGGCCTGGGAATACCATCCGCTCGGGCCCTTCCTGTCGAAAAGCTTCGCCACCACCATCTCGCCCTGGATCGTCACGCCGGAGGCGCTGGCGCCGTTTCGCGCGCCGTCGGCGCGGCCCGGGGGTGACCCCGCGCCGCTTCCCTACCTCGACTCCGCGCGCAACCGCGAGCACGGGGCGATCGACATCACGCTCGAAGCATGGATCCGGAGCGCCGCCATGGCGCGCGCCGGCCTGCCGCCCGAGCGCCTCATGCGGTCGAGCTACCGCGACGCCTACTGGACCGTGGCGCAGATGATCGCTCACCATGCGGTGGGCGGCTGCAATCTGCGCAGCGGCGACCTGCTCGGCAGCGGCACCCTGTCCGGACCGCAGCCGGAGCAGGGCGGTTCGCTGCTCGAGCTGGGCGCCGCCGGACGGCGCTCCCTGGCGCTGTCGAATGGCGAGACACGCCGCTGGCTCGCGGATGGCGACACCGTGATCCTGCGCGGCTTCTGCGAGCGGCCGGGCTACCGGCGCATCGGTTTCGGCGAATGCGCCGGGACGGTGTTGCCGGCCACGCCGATGGCGCGCGCCTGCGCCGTGCCTTGAGCCGTCTCAGCGGCCCGGCTGGCCGCGGGTGCCGGTCCAGACCCGCGCCACCAGATAGGGCGGCTGGCCCTGGTCGGCGGCGCCGGAAAAGATCGGATTGCGGTGCAGCTGGTTAACGGCGACGTACAGCCGGGAGTCGGGACCGAAGTGGGCATTGTCGGGCCACAGGAAGCGCGCATCGCGCACCAGGGGCCGTAGCGCGCCGTTCTTGTCGAGGACGTCGATGCCGTTGGCCGACAGGTTGGTGAAGAAGTGGTATCGGTGGCGGCGCCGTCCGAGATCGGTTTGCCGCCCACGCGCACGATGGCGGCGCCGACCTTGGCGTCCGGGGCGCCGTCGCGCAGCAGGCGCGCCGGCAGCGCATACCAGGCGGTGCCGTTCATCGCGCCGATAGACAGGGTTTCGCCATCGGCCGACAGCGTGATCGAATTGCTGCAATACCGCGACCGTACCCAGCCCCAGGGCAGCGGCAACAGCTTCGCGCCGCCGCAAGCCTTCACCAGCCCGGCCTTCCCGAAGTCGATGCATGTGTGCTTCTACGTGCGCGAGGACGTCGATTTCAACGAGTTCGTGCGCGACCTCGAGGCCGAGGCGGCGCGCCGCGGCATGCACAATGTGAAGGCGAACCGCATCGTCGCCTCGAACAGCGAGCAGGACCGGCGCCAGGCGCCGCTCGATATGCTCACCAACCGCATCACCAGCGGCAAGTCCGACGGCTGGTCGCTGATCTATGCGAAAGGCCCGGAAGGCGAACAGCTGGAATTCGTCCAGGTGCGCGGGCAGGCCAAGCGGGTCTTTGGCGAGGCGCTGCAAGCGCGCGGGCGCGCAGTGGCCGCGACGCGCTTCCAGGAGTAGCAGCGACCAGGCAGGGAATGCGTGGCTTGCTGGAATTATTGAGAATGGGATATCATTATCGAATTCCCGTGATACTCCGACCTCCTCGATAATGAAACTAAAGCTTCTGCCCCTGGCGCTGGGCCTGTCCGGCTTCGCGCCCGCTGTCCATGCCGCCGACCCCGCGATCGTCATGGGCGAGGTGCGCGTCAGCGCGCAGCGCGACGCTGGCGCGCTGCGTTCGTCCACGATCCTGACCTCGGTCGACGTGCTTGGCGCCGACAAGATCGAAGACCAGCAGGTCGCCAGCAGCTGGGAACTGGTCGGGCAGCTGCCCGGCACCCAGATGACCGAATTCCGCATGGGCGCCGAGTCGGGCAAGGCGACCTTCCGCGCCTTCAACGGCGAAGGGTATATCAACGCCATCAAGGTGCTGATCGACGGCATTCCGAGCAATGTCAACAGCGGTAACCAGCGCTTCATCGACATGATCTTTCCGCTCGAAGTCGACTATGTCGAAGTGGTGCGCGGCACCAACGACCCGCGTTACGGTCTGCACAACATCGGCGGCAACATCAACCTCGGGACGCGCCAGGGCGGCAACTACTTCGACGGTCGTTTCACCGTCGGCAGCTTCGACACGCGCGAAGCCCAACTGGTCTATGGGCGCGAGGCCGACGGCTTTTCCCAGAACTATGTCCTGGCAAAACAGGATTCCAGCAGCTACCGCCGCAGCCACGGCGACTCGGAGCGCTACACGGCAGCCGGCAAGTGGTTCCTGACGTCGAAGGACAAGTCGCTCACCGGCGGCATCGTGCTGCGCACCTATAAGCATGACGCCGACGAGCCAGGATTTCTGACCGCCACCGAACTGGCCGCCGACCGGCGCCAGTCGCCGGCCAAGAACGTCAACGACATCACCTACCGCGAGATGAACCACGCCAGTGCCCACCTGGACTGGCAAATCTCGAAAGACGCCTTCCTCAGCAACAAGCTGTACTACAACGATTACCGCGACGACCGCCGCGTCACCTTCACCAGCAACCCGGAAGGCAACGGGCCGCGCCAGCGCCGCGAGTGGGATGAGCACCAGTTCGGCTTCATGAGCACACTGACCTGGCGCGCCAGCGAGCGTGTCACGGTCGACGGCGGCGTGAACACAGAGCGCCAGAACAATTTCTACAAGCGTTCGCGCTACGCGTATGCGATGCCGACCGATTTCAGCAACCCGGCGCGGGTACAAAACGACGACCGCTATTACCTGAACAACGTCGGCGCCTATGCCCAGGCGGTGATCAAGGCCACCGACACGCTGCGCATCGTGCCGGGATACCGGGTCGACCGTTTTACCGGCAGCAATCCGCTGCCCGGCGGCGGATCGGCCGGCCTGCAGGACTACGGCTGGATCAAGCAGCCGAAACTGAGCATGGTGTACTCCCCGGCCGAAGACGTCAGCGTGTACGCCAACTGGGGCCGCACCTTCCAGATTCTGACCGGATCGGTCATGCCGGCCTACCTGCTGCCGGGGCAGGGTCCGTTCGACGCCTCGACCAATACCGGCAAGGAAATTGGCATCAAGCTCAAGCCGAGCGCGCGCTCCGACCTGCGCCTGGCGATCTGGCGCCAGGACGCCTCCGGCGAGGCGGCGAACATGCCGGCCACCGGCACCTCGGTGGCGCTCGGCGAGACCCGGCGCGAGGGCATCGACCTGCAATTGTCTGGCCGCCTGTCGGACCGGCTCCAGGTCTGGGCGTCGCATTCGCTCCAGAAGGCCGAGGCGGTGAGCGCCATGACCGACGCCGGCGTTTCGCTGGCCGGCAAGGAACTGTTTTCGACGCCGCGCTACATCAGCAACGTCGGACTCGACTACCATCCGTCCGAGCGCTGGCACCTCGGCTTGCAGGGCCGGGCACAGGGCGATTACTACATCGACCGTGCGAACCAGCTCGGCAAGTACGGCGGCTTTGTGTTGTTCGATGCTAATGTGTCGTATGCAATCACGTCCCGTGTGAGCATCGACCTGCAGGTCAAGAACCTGGCCGACCGTCGGTACGAATATGCGTGGTACGACGAATACTGGTGGCCGGCCAACCAGGCCCAACCGATGTATTCGTCGGGCAACGGGCGCGCCGCTTATTTGTCGCTGAATTTCAAGCTGTAACGCACGCCGCCCTTGCCAGCAGCATGTGAAAAGCCACCGCGAGGTGGCTTTTTGTCGTATTGCGCGTGCACGAAAACGGCACGCCACATGTCGGCGTGCCGCTCGCGAACGAACGGCGCGTTGGATCAGCCGGCCTGGCTGCTCAAGGCCTCATCGTAACGACGCTCGACTTCGGCCCAGTTGATGATGTTGAAGAAAGCCGCGATGTAGTCGGGACGCTTGTTCTGGTATTGCAGGTAATAGGCGTGCTCCCAGACGTCCAGGCCCAGGATCGGCGTGCCGCCCGACATGCCGGCGAACTCGCCCATCAGCGGGCTGTCCTGGTTGGCGCTGCTTTCGACCAGCAGCTTGCCGTCCTTGCCCAGGGTCAGCCAGGCCCAACCGCTACCGAAGCGGGTTTGCGCGGCTTTGGTGAAGGCATCCTTGAAGCGGTCGAAGCCGCCGAGGTCGTCCTCGATGGCCTTGGCCAGCTTGCCCGAAGGCTGGCCGCCATCCGGGCTCAGCACGGTCCAGAACAGCGCGTGGTTGGCGTGGCCGCCGCCGTTGTTGCGCACCACGTTCTGGATGTTCTGCGGCAGTGCGCCGATATTGCTGATCAGTTCTTCGACCGGCACCTCGGCCACGCTGGCTTCGGCCAGGGCGTTGTTGACGTTGGTGATATAGGTCTGGTGGTGCTTGGTGTGGTGGATTTCCATCGTGCGCGCATCGAAATGCGGCTCGAGGGCATCGTAGGCATAGGGCAGTGGCGGCAGTGCATAAGGCATGATCATTCTCCGTTCAGATGGTTGTAAACACTGTTTCGGCATGAAGCGTTGCACCGGGACCGGACAGGGTCCCGCGATTTGCATGCGTTGGTCGTATTACACAACCTCAAGCGCGCTTGAGGTCAAGTGGAGTGCGCGGCCTGTGCGGTTGCGCCGTTCCAACGACGTATTGCCATGCGGGCGAACCGGGCGAGAAGGCGGGACGCGCGAACGCATCCCGGGGACGACTCACCGGGCGCCTGGTCCTGTCCAGAATACCAGCATCCCGAGGATGCTGGCGCGCCAGGTGAGCGTGAAGGCGATCGTGAGCGTGGCGCCGGCCAGCGCCATGAACCATACCAGCACCGCGATCGACGGCGAATCCACCGTCAGGCAGAGGACCAGCGACAGCAGCAGGCTTGCTGCGCCGCCCAGGCGCAGGGTCCTGGCCAGAGCCGGAGTACGGGGGGCTGCCCCCCTTACCTGGGACCAGTGCACGTCCATCGACAGGGCGAACCAGCCCATGCCGGCCAGAGAGGCCAGCAGGGCCAGCAGCAGGAGCAGCGCGTCAGGCATGGCCGGCCTCCAGGGTCACGTTCTTGACCGCCAGCGGGCGCGCTTCGCGCTGGCGCAGCTTGCGCGCGGCCAGCACCGCCAGCGCGGCGCTGGCCAGCATGAACAGGTCGGCGCCGGCCACCGGCCAGTAGCCGGAGGCGATCGTGCGCAGCAGGTGGTCGCCGGTGGTGATCCAGTTGAGCACCGGCGCCGTCACCGCCAGCACGGCGATGGCCAGGCACTGCTCGCGCCATGCCGGAGCCAGGCGGCCCTCGGCGACCGCTGCGGTGCGCCAGAAGGCGTGCGCGCCGGCCACGACCCAGCTGCCCCAGAACAGGTATTTCTCCATGGCGCCGCGCAGCGGCCAGCCGGCCGGCATGACGTCGGGCAGCAGGCGGTTGGCGATCAGGATGGACAAGGTGGCCACCAGCATGCCGGTGACGACCGTGACGGCCAGCGCATCGACCACGCGCGCGCCGCTCACGCCCTGCTTGGCGTGCTGGCGCTTGCGCTTCTCGACGAAGAAGAACAGGCCGGTGGCGATGCAGGCCGCGCCCGACAGGCCGCCCAGCACGTACAGCCAGCGCAGCAACCAGTGCTTGAAGTGCTGCAGGTGCAGGCCGGTCAGGAATTCATTGATGCGCGCCACCACGGTGGGCGGCGGATCCTCGCGCAGCAGCTCGCCGGTGGAGGCCTTGAAGTGGATGCCTTCGCCGGCCAGCTGGACGCGGTCGGTGCCGGCGCGGTACACGCTGACATAGCCGTTGGCGTCGCCGACGTGGGTGACGTTCAGGAAGCCGACGTCGCCGGCCATGCCTTTCGCCGCCCAGCGGCGCTGGGCCTCGGCCACCATGGCGTCGACCGAGGCGATCGGGGCCGCCACGCCGGCGCGGTCGTGCGGCAGGCCGGTTTCCTTGGACTCGAGCACTTCATGGCGGTCGTGCAGCGGGGCCAGCTGGGTATGCGTGACCGGGAAATAGATGTAGGCGAAGATCACCAGGCCGGTGAAGGCGAAGAAGAAGTGGAAGGGCAGGGCCACGACGCCGGTCAGGTTGTGCAGGTCGAGCATGCTGCGCTGGGTGCTCTTGTTCGGGCGGAAGGTGAACAGTTCGCGGAAGATCTTGCGGTGCATGATGACGCCGGTAACGAGGGCCATCAGCATCATCAGGGCCGAGAAGCCGACGATCCAGTAGCCGACGTTCTTCCAGTCGAGGGTCAGGCTGTAGTGCAGCGGATAGAAGAACTCGCTGCCGATCTTGAGGCGGTCGACCGGCAGGAGATCTCCGGTGCGCGGATCGACCGTGCGCAAGGCCCAGATCGCCGTTTCATGGTCCTTGGCGTTCGGCACTTCATAGCTGGCGAACAGCGCCAGCACCGGATCGCGGTGGGTGGTATAGGCGCCCCAGCTGCGCGGCGTGTCGAAGGTGGCCGGCAGCGGGCCGTCGGCCAGCGGCGCCGTCATGGCGCGGGCGGCGGCGTCGGGCTGCATTTCCTTGAAGATCGGCGCCAGCATCTTGTCGAACGACGGCATCGGCTGCGGTTCGTAGCGGGTGTCGGGAATGGCCCAGCGGTCGATCTCGCGGTCGAACACGGACAGCGAGCCGAAGAAGAACACGACCATCAGCACCAGGCCCAGCGCCAGGCCGAACCAGGTGTGCAGCCAAGCCATCGTGTGGCGGAAGTTGGGGAACATATCAGACCCCCGACGCGATGATCAGGCTCTGCAGCCACCAGGCCACCGCGCTCATCAGCGCGCCGCCGCCCACCAGCACCAGCGCGACCTTGCGCAGCCCCTGGGTGGCGAAGGCCACCAGGAAGGCGGTCAGGAAGACCAGGAAGCCGATGATGTACGACAGGTGCTCGGCATCGTGGAATTCCATGCCGGCGCTGTACAGCAGGGCGATGCCCAGGGCAACGACGCCCCAGGTGAAGGCGTAGCCGCCGAGGATGGCCACCGCGGTGCGCGAGGCGATGTGGCGTGGCGTGAGGGTGAGTGAGGTCATGATCGCGCTGGTTGGGCGTGGCAGGAATGAAAAGCTGTAAATGCGACAGCAAATGATAATCATTCTCATGATAGATGCATCACGCCGCCTTGACAAGCAATCGCGCCGATTTTGAACACGGCCGTGGCCGACAAACATCGGGGCCTCGCCCGCCGGTCCGAGCGATCGGGAGAGGGCGGCCGCTTAGCGCTGTGTCCGGAGGTCGCGCTGGATCGCGAGCGGGCGGATTTCGGTGGTTTGCTGCATGGTGTTGCGCCACCCTTCCGGCCCCAGCACCCACATGCGTACATAACGTCCGCGCAGTTCGCGCGGGCCGTCGGCGCCCTGGGTCAAGGCCCGGAACCTGCCCGTGACCAGGGCCGCCTGGCCATTGTCGAGCATCCGGATTTCGGAATCGTCGATTTCGTAGGAGCGGAACTCGTATTCGCCGCGAGTCAGCAGTTGCAGGAATTCAGTCTTGGTGCGGGCGCGGCCGCGGGTCTCGACGTGGTAATAGTCGCGGCTGATCAGGTCGCGCAGGACGGTCACATCGCGGCTGGACACGGCCTTGGCGCGCCGCTGCTCGGCCGCGCGCAGGGCCGCGACCTCACGCCCGGCGCCGGCCGTACCCGCGGAGGTTCCTGGTCTGGACGTACCGGACAAGGTGACGTCTTCGGCCGTCGCCGCGGCGGATGGCTGAAACACGGCGAGGCAAAGCAGGACGCATGACAGGGAGGGCAGGATTCGCATGGTGGGCAAGTGAATGATCGCACGCGCAAGTATATAAAGTCTCGCGAACAGATATGTAACAAAGTTTTGCAATCTTGCGGTGTGGATAGTACAGGTTCTTGTGTGCGGAGAATCGGGAGCCTGCTCTGCTACAGTGACGTACGGCCATTCGGCGACCGACCGGAGATAATCTTTCTTGACGCCATGATTGCAGCCGCCCTGCCTCCCGATGAAAACGAGCGTCTCGCGCTGCTGCGCGAGCTCGACCTGCTGGACACGCCGGCCGAGCCGGTGTTCGACCGGGTCGTGCGCCTGGCCAGCCGCCTGCTGCAGGTGCCGATGGCGGCGTTCTCGCTGATCGACGCCGAGCGCCAGTGGTGCAAGTCGCGGGTGGGCATCGAGGCCGGCGAGACGCCGCGCGCGGATGCCTTCTGCGCTCACACGATCCTGCAGGACGAGCCGCTGGTGGTGCCGGATGCGCGCCGCGACCCGCGCTTCGCCCGCAATCCGCTGGTCACCGGCGCCCCCGACATCCGCTTCTACGCCGGCGTGCCGGTGCGCTCGAGCGGGGGACTGGCGCTGGGCACCCTGTGCGCGATCGACGTTGTGCCGCGCCAGCTCGACGCCGAGCAGAAGGCGGTGCTGGTCGACCTGGCCGCCATCATCATGCGCGAAGTGCAGTACCGCGAACGGCTGGCGGCGGCGCGCTCGCGGCTGCAGCACAGCGATGCGGTGCTGGACGCGAGCGAAGAGCGCTTTCGCGCGGTGTTCGAGATCGCCAGCGTCGGCATCGCGCTGACGACGCCGGACGGGCGCTGGATCAGCGTCAACCGGGCGCTGTGCGAGCTGCTCGGCCATACGGCCGGCGAGCTGCAGGGACGCGGGTTCGCCGACGTCACCCACGCGGACGACCGTGCCGGGGACGCGGCCCTGATGGACCGGCTGGCGCGGGGCGAGATCGACTTCCTGCGGCGCCAGAAGCGCTACCTGCGCCGTGACGGCTCGCCGGTCTGGGTCGAGGTCGACGTCAAGCGCAAGCTGGATGCCGCCGGGCGCCCCGAATACGACGTGGCGGTGATCAAGGACATCCATGCGCAAAAGCTGGCGGAAGAAGAACTGGCGCGCCTGCACGCCGATCTCGAGCGGCGGGTCGAGGCGCGCACACGCGAGCTGGGCGATCGCGAGGAAGAACTGCGCAGCGTGATCGACAACGCCAACGACGCCTACATCAGCCTGGACCGCAACGGCCGGGTCACCGCCTGGAACCGCCAGGCCGAGCAGACCTTCGGCTGGAGCGCAAAAGAGGCGCTGGGCCGGCCGCTCGAGGCGCTGATCATCCCGGCCGAGCTGGCCGGCGCCCACCGCGGCGGCATGCAGCTCTACCTGCGCACCGGCACCTCGCGCATCCTCGACCGCCGGGTCGAGCTGCCGGCGCTGCGACGCGACGGCAGCCGGCTGACGGTCGAGGTGCGCATCCGCCGCCACGAGGTGCGCGGCGAACCCGTGTTCAGCGCCTTCCTGCACGACGTCACCCTGCGCAAGCAGCGCGACGCCCAGCGCGAATACGAGACCCGGCACGACCTGCTGACCGGCCTGCAGAACCGGCGCGCACTGATGGAGGCGCTGCCGCTGGCGCAGGCGAGGGCAAGCCGCGCCCAGGGCCGGCTTGGCCTGCTGTTCATCGACCTGGATGGTTTCAAGGCGGTCAACGACCAGCTCGGCCATGACGGCGGCGACGCCTTGCTGCGGGCCATCGCGGCGCGCCTGCGCCAGGCGGTGCGGCGCACCGACAGCGTGTTCCGGCTGGCGGGCGACGAGTTCACGGTGCTGCTCGCGGACCTGGCCGATGGCCTGGACGATGCGCACCGGGTCGGCCGCAAGCTGGTCGAGACGGTCTCCATGCCCGTCGAGCTGTGCGGCGCGACGGTGCGGGTCGGGGCCAGCATCGGCATCGCGGTCCAGGCGCCGGGGCAGGCGCCCACGCCGGAAGAATTGATCAAGGAGGCCGACCACTGGATGTACGAGGCCAAGAAATCCGGGCGCGGCTGCGTGCTGCCGCTTCCGTCTTCGCCGTAACAGGATTAGGATGTGAACATCGCAGGCGGCCCGCGCCGCATGCCGGCCGCTCACAATCCAGGAGAACGCCATGCATACCGCAAACTCACCGGACATCCTCCCGCACAAGGGCACGCTGCGCATCGATCTGTTGCGGGTCGGCCTGGCGACCGCGATGATCCTGCTGGTGCCGCAGGTCGCCATGCAGTTCACGCACCATGTGGTGTGGAGCGGCGGCGATTTCGCCGCCGCCGCACTGCTGCTGGCCGGCGCCGGGCTGGCCTGCCTGCGCACCGCGCGCCGCGTGGCGCGTTGGCGGCCGTGGCAGAGGGTCGCCGCCGTCGGCGCGTTGGCACTGTTCTTCGCCGCCCTGTGGGTGGAGCTGGCGGTTGGCGTCTTCTTCGGTCTCGGCAGCTGATGCGTCGCTGGCCCGGTGCAGCCGCCGCACGCGCTTCCCGAGACCTGTCGGGATGCCCTGCTAGCGCAGCCGCAGCTCCTCGAACCGGAAGGGCTGGGCGATGAACACCGTATTGCAGACCTCACTCGGGTAGGCGTAGTCGAAGGCGACCCGGCCGGCGCTGTCGACCGCCACCAGCCGCGCCTGGGTGCGTTGCTCCAGCGCCGAATAGGCCACCAGGTATTGGCCCGGCGCGCCTTCATAGGCTGACGAACAAATGTCTGACAGTAATTCGCGGTCGGCATCCCAGGTCCAGACCTCGCGCGCCGTGCGCGCTGTTTCGTCGATCGCATACCGCGACGGCGTGCTGTAGCTGCGGTTCTGGCCCGCCGGCGCGCCGGGCGGTTGTTCGGCGCTGGCCAGGCCGTTGTTGAACAGCAGCAGTTCGCGGTTGGGCGCGACCGACAGCGAGTGCTGGCCGATCGGCACCTTGCCTTCGGTGACGCGCAGGGCCAGCGCGCGCAGCGACGGATAATTGACATACCAGTGTTTGGTGGTGTCGCCCAGCAGCCAGCGGATGGCGCCCGTCTCGTAGTCGAGCTTGACGACGAAGTTCTCGCGGCTCGAGATCAGCAGCGAATTGTCGTGAGCATCGTAGATGGCCGAGTTCATGTGGAACCAGTCGGCGCCGTCGCGCACGAAGTTGTCGGGATCGTCGCCGCCGGCGCGCATCGCCGCGCGAAAGATCTGGCCCAGGTCCCATTCCTTCAGCACCCGCCCCGAGATGTCGATCTCGGCCAGGATCGACTCCACCAGCTGCACGTTGCCGACCAGGGCGTCAAGTTCGGCCAGGAAGCCGGTCTTGCCGCGCGCCAGGTCGTGGTGGAAGTTGGTGAAGCGCGGATCGTCGAGCCGGCTGCTGCGCACGGTGCCGTCGACGTCGACCTGGTGCAGCAGCGGCGCGTCCGGGTCGCCGACATAGAAGGCGTCGTCGCCGAACAGCGAGGAGATGGAACTGCCCGGCGCGTCGCCGGCCCAGCGCACCTGGCCGTCGCTGTCGAGGATGACCGGCGTCGTGACGCCGTTCTTGATCAGCATGAATTCGACGCCGGGCGAGGCGCCCCCCGCGCGGTGCGCACCTCGGGCGTGGCATAGACGGTGGCGGGACCGGTGTAGGGGCCGGTGGCCACCGCCACCTGCGCCACGTGGGACGAACCGTCGCGGAAGCGCGTCGTGAGCGTGAGCTCGTTGCGGTGGTTGGCGTACAGGCCGAAGACGGGGACGGCGATGCGCTTGCCGGACGCATCCCAGGCCGCGCGCCGTCCGAGCCAGGCGTGATCATAGGTGACCGCGACCGGCAGCGAATGCGAGCCCGGGCGGCCGGCGATCGTGTAGTGCACGCTGTCGAGGTGGGCGAAGTTGTCGAGCGTATAGCTCAGCTGCGCCACGAAAGGCGTGGCGCCGGCGGCCTGGGCGATGGCGCCGATGCCGGCGCGTTCGGCCTGGGTCTTGTCGTCGTCACTGCCGCAGGCGGACAACAGGACGGCCATCAGTATCCAGAGCAAGAGCGTGGTTGGCGACTTCATCAGCGCATTCATCGAACCTCCTGCGGGTCGTTGCCGAATCCTCGAAACGAGGCACAGCTCTTTTGTATTCCCTTTGGCGGACCGGTGCCTGCGACCGGCGCAATCCTGTTGCGCGAACTAAATGAAAAACGCTTGACCTTCCCATCGTGGGAAGGACTATCCTCTCGATATAGATTCGAGGAACGAGCAAATGAACAACACTGTCCTGAACATCGACGGCATGACCTGCGCCTCGTGCGTGGCGCGGGTCGAGAAGGCGCTGCGCGCGGTGCCGGGCGTGAGCGGCGCCAGCGTCAACCTGGCCACCGAAAAGGCCAGCGTGCAGGGCCAGGCCGCGCCGGAGGTGCTGGCGGCCGCCGTGCGCGCGGCCGGCTACGAGGCGGACATCGAACTGCCGGACGCCACCGGCGCGCCCCCGGCGCGGCGCAAGGAAACGAACGCGCTGCCGGCCTGGTGGCCGGTGGCCGCCGCCATGCTGCTGAGCCTGCCGCTGGTGTTGCCGATGCTGGCCGCACCCTTCGGCCATGAGTGGATGCTGCCCGGCTGGCTGCAGCTGGCCCTGGCCACGCCGGTCCAGTTCTGGCTCGGCGCGCGCTTCTATCGCGCCGGCTGGAAGGCGCTGCGCGCCGGCAGCGGCAATATGGACTTGCTGGTGGCGTTCGGCACCAGCGCCGCCTATGGCCTGTCGGTCTTTCTCCTCTTGAGTGCGGGCGCGCATGGTGCCCATGCCGATCCCGAGCAGCATCTGTATTTCGAAACCTCGGCGGTCGTGATCGCGCTGGTCCTGCTGGGCAAGTGGCTGGAAGGCCGCGCCAAGCGCCAGACCCTGGCCGCGCTGGACGCACTGGGCCGCCTGCGGCCCGACGAGGCGCTGGTGCGGCGCGGCGGCAAGGACGTGCGGGTGGCGCTGGCCGAGCTGCGCGTGGGCGAGCTGATGGTGGTCAAGCCCGGCGCGCGGGCGCCGGCCGACGGCGTCGTGGTCGAGGGCAGCAGCCACCTGGACGAGTCGCTGCTGACCGGCGAGAGCCTGCCGGTGGCGAAACAGCCGGGCGACCGGGTGGCCGGCGGCGCCGTCAATGCCGACGGCCTGCTGCTGGTCGAGGCGACGGCAGTCGGCGCGGCGACGATGCTGTCGCAGATCATCCGCATGGTCGAGGATGCGCAGGCGGTCAAGGCGCCGATCCAGCGCCTGGTGGACCGGGTGAGCGCGGTGTTCGTGCCGGTCGTGCTCGCGATCGCGCTGGCGACCCTGCTGGGCTGGGGCCTGGCGGGCGGCGACTGGCAGGCGGCCCTGCTCAATGCGGTGGCGGTGCTGGTGATCGCCTGCCCCTGCGCGCTGGGCCTGGCCACGCCCACCGCGGTGATGGTCGGCACCGGGGCGGCGGCCCGCCACGGCATCCTGATCAAGGACGCCGAGGCGCTGGAGACCGCGCATGCGCTGGACGTCGTCGTGTTCGACAAGACCGGCACCCTGACCGAGGGCAAGCCGCAGCTGGTGGCCCATGAAGGCGTCGACCCGGCGCGGCTGCTGGCGCTGGCCGCCAGCGTGCAGGGGGGCAGCTCCCACCCGCTGGCGGGCGCCGTGCTCGAGGAAGCGGCGCGCCAGGGCCTGGCGCCGCCGGCGGCCAGCGCCGCGCGCGCCTTGCCGGGCCGCGGCGTCGAGGCCGAGGTCGACGGCGCCACCATCGTGCTCGGCAACCGGCGCCTGATGGAAGAGCTTGGCGTGCCGGCCGCGGGTGGCGAGCGGCATGAAGCGGCCGGGCGTACCGTGTCCTGGCTGGCCGAGCGCAGGGACGGCCGGGTGCGGGTGCTGGGCCTGCTCGCCTTCGGCGACCGCATCAAGCCGGGCGCGCCCGATGCCGTCGCGCGCCTCAAGGAGGCCGGCATCGAGCCGGTCCTGCTCAGCGGCGACAGCCCGGGCGCCGCGCGCACGGTGGCGCAGGCGCTCGGCATCGAGCGCGTGCATGCCGAGGTGCTGCCGCTCGATAAGGCGCAGGTGGTCGCCGGCTTGCGCCAGGACGGGCGCAAGGTGGCGATGGTCGGGGACGGCATCAATGACGCGCCGGCCCTGGCGGCGGCCGACGTCGGCATGGCGATGGCGACCGGCACCGACGTCGCCATGCACAGCGCCGGCGTGACGCTGATGCGCGGCGACCCGCGCCTGGTGGCCGACGCCATCGCCGTATCGCGCCGCACCTACCGCAAGATCCGCCAGAACCTGGGCTGGGCCTTCGTCTATAACGTGATCGGCCTGCCGCTGGCCGCCTTCGGGCTGCTCGATCCGGTGCTGGCCGGCGCCGCGATGGCGGCGAGCTCGGTCAGCGTGGTCGCCAACGCGCTGCTGCTGCGGCGCTGGACGCCTGCGATGGCCAACCCGGCGACCAACCCGGCGGTTACCGCGCCTGCACCCGTATCCGAACCGATTTCAACCACCGGGGCTGACAGGCCCCAAACGACAGGAGAGAACACCATGTATGAACTGACCGTGGAAGGCATGAGCTGCAACCATTGCGTGGGCCGCGTCACCAAATCGGTGCAGGCGGTCGACGCCGACGCCAAGGTCGCTATCGATCTCGACAAGGCCAGCGTGCGCATCGACAGCCAGGCCGACCTGGACCGCATCGTGGCCGCCATCGACGGCGCCGGGTATCCGGTCACCGCGCGCGCCTCAGCCTAGGACTTTTTCGTCACAAGGTATCAATTGTGGACGATTAGACATTAAATTCCCTCCCTATGCAGTGGGAATTGCGCTATATTTTATTGAAACGACAATAAAGGCAGGCGCCGCCCGGACAGCCCAACAACCATGCTGCCCCCGTCGGATCCTCCACGGGGAGATACATGCGACAGGGCGTTCTAGCAGAACCGACGGATCTGGTGAAGCATCATCCGAGCGGCGCCCAGTTGCGCCACGTGGTGTGGGTGCTGGCTTGCCTGGCGCTGGTCTTCGCGCTGCTGGCGCCGGCCGCCGGGATACCGCTGGCGCGGGCGCCGGAATTCATCCCGATGTACGGCTCGGTGCTGATCGGCGCCAACCTGCTGACCGGCATCCTGCTGCTCGGGCACGTCCACACCGGACGCTCGCGCGCGCTCGGCTTCCTGGTGCTGGGCTACCTGCTCACGGCGCTGATCGCCAGCGCCCACCTGCTGACCTTTCCCGGCCTGTTCGCCGACCAGGGCGTGCTGGGCGGGAATCACCAGACCACGCCCTGGCTCCACATCGCCTGGCATGCGCTGTTTCCCCTGTTCGTGCTCGGCTATACCCGCAGCACCCATGCGCCGCCGCTGCCGCCGCACTTCATGCGCGTCGGCGCCTTGCTGATCGTGCTGGTCGTGGCGCTGCTGGTGCTGGTGTCGACCTCGGGCGCACGCTGGCTGCCGCCATTGATGGCGGGAACGCGCACGCTGCCGCTGTATCACTGGATCGCGGGCGCCATACTCGCCCTCTCGGTCGGAGTGCTGTGGGCGATCGTGCGCAAGCGCCCGCGCACCGTGCTCGATGTCTGGCTGGCGGTGGCGATGGCGGCCTGGGTGTTCGAGGTTGCGCTGTCCTGCTTGCTCAATGGCGGCATGTTCGACCTCGGTTTCTATGCCGGCCGCCTGTATGGCCTGGCGGCGGCGCTGTTCGTGCTGGGGGCGCTGGCGATCGACAATATCGCCCTGCATGCGCGCCTGCACGCGACCTTCCAGGAAATGATCGAAACCCGCGCCCGCGCCCAGTGGCAAAGCCTGCTGGGTACGGTGCTGCGGCAGTTGCCGGACGGGGTGCTGATCGTCGACGCGGCGGGGCGCTGCGTGATGGCCAACGACCAGGCCGGACGGATGGCGGCCAGCTTCGCGCAGGGCGGCGACGGCGCGCAAGCCGGCATCGCGGCCATGCTCGACCTGATCCGGGCTCCGGTGACGCGCGCGGTGGAGGGAGAGACCTTCCACGACGCCGTGCTGGAAAGTATCCATGCCGGCGTGCGGCGCACCTATACGGTGAGCGGCGCGCCGCTGCGCGACGGCGCCGCCGAACTGGCGGCGGCGGTGATCGTGCTGGACGACGTCACCGAGCGCACCGAGGCCAGCGCGGCCCTGGCGCGCGCCCTGGACCAGACGCGCTACCTGATCGAGAACACGCCGCTGGCTGTGATCGAATGGAACCGCGAACGGGTCGTCACCCTGTGGAACGGCCGCGCCGAAGAGCTGTTCGGCTGGCGCCAGCATGAGGTGGTGGGCGAGCGCATCGATGCGCTGCCGCTGATCCACGAGAGCGACGCCGACCAGGTGGGCCTGATGATCCGGCGCCTGCTCGATTCTCCCACCCGCCACGCCAAGTCGAGCAACCGCAACCTCACCCGCGACGGCCGCGTGCTGTGCTGCGAGTGGTACAACTCGGTGCTGGTCGACGAGGCCGGCCAGATCCTGACCGTGTTCTCTCTGGTGCTGGACGTGACCGAGCGCGAACAGGCGATGGACGGCCTGCGCGAGGCCGACCAGCGCAAGGACGTGTACATCGCCACCCTGGCGCACGAGCTGCGCAACCCGCTGGCGCCGATCGCCAACGCGGCCTCGCTCCTGCGCGGCAAGTCGCTGCCGCCCGAGCGCATCGAATGGATCGCGGCCATGGTCGGACGCCAGGTGGCCCAGATGGCGCGCCTGCTGGATGACCTGCTGGAGGTCTCGCGCATCGGCCGCGGCAAGATCGAGCTGCGCCGCACGCGGGTCGAACTCGGGCGGCTGATCCGCGACGCCCTGCAGGCCAGCATGCCGCTGATCGAGAGCGGGCGCCACCAGGTGGCGCTGCGGCTGGTCGACGAGCCCCTGTGGGTCGATGCCGACGCGCTGCGCCTGACCCAGGTGTTCGCGAACCTGATCAACAATGCGGCCAAGTACACGCCGCCCGGCGGCGCGCTAGAGATCGGACTGCGCTCGGAGAACGGCGAGGCGGTGGCCTGGGTGGCCGACAATGGCGTCGGCCTGGACGCCAGCATGATCGAGCGCGTGTTCGATCCCTTCGTGCAGGTCGGCAGCGCGCGCCACCTGGCGCAGGGCGGGCTGGGGATCGGGCTGTCGCTGGCCAAGGGCTTCGTCGAGCTGCACGGCGGCAGCGTGCGCGCCGACAGCGACGGGGAGGGGCAAGGCGCCACCTTCATCGTGCGCCTGCCGCTGTGCGAGGCGGCCGAGCCGGAGGCCCTCGCCGAGGGCGAGTCGGCCGGCGGCGCCGTCACCGGAAGGCATATCCTGGTGGCCGACGACAACGTCGACGCCGCCGAGTCGCTGGCCTGGCTGCTGCGCTCCGAAGGCGCGACCGTGACGGTGGCGCACGACGGCGCCCAGGCGGTGCGGCTGTACCATGAGCGCTGCGCCGACATCGTGGTGCTCGACCTCGGCATGCCCGAGATGAGCGGACTGGAAGTGGCGGCGATCCTGGCCGACAAGTGTCCGCGCCCTTACCTGGTGGCGGTCACGGGACGCGGCCGCCAGGAAGACCGCGCCGCCTCGCGCGCGGCCGGCTTCGACGAGCACTTGACCAAGCCGGTCGCGCCGCAGCAGCTGATCGAGCTGCTGCGCGGGGTGGGACAGGCTTAGTGCTGGTGGCCGCCGTGGTCCTTGGCGCCAGGCTTGCGCGCGTTGAGGGCCGGGCCGGACGCCGGCTCCGGACTGGCATTCGGCGCGCTGGTGGCGGTCGGCACCTCGCCGGTCCATTCGCGCGCGACGCTGCCTGCCGGGTGACGGTACCAGCCGGGATCGCGGTAGTCGCCGCGCTTGAGGCCTTCGCGCACCTTCAGCACCGTGAACATGCCGCCCATCTCGAGGTTGCCGAAGGGGCCGTCGCCGCTCATCATCGGCAGCGTGTTGTGCGGCAGCGCCATCTTCATGTCGCCCATCGAGCCGCCCTTGTCGCCCATGACCATATAGCCCGGCACCAGCTTGTTGATCTTCTCGGCCACGCCGCGGTGGTCGACCCCAATCAGGGTCGGCACGTCGTGCCCCATCGCATTCATCGTGTGGTGCGATTTATGGCAGTGGAAAGCCCAGTCGCCGGGCGCGTCGGCCACGAACTCGATGGCCCGCATCTGGCCCACGGCGACGTCGGTAGTGACCTCGGGCCAGCGCGCCGACTTGGGCACCCAGCCGCCGTCGGTGCCGGCCACTTCGAAGCGGTGGCCGTGCAGGTGGATCGGGTGGTTCGTCATCGTCAGGTTGCCGACCCGGATGCGCACCTTCTCGTTCAGCCCGGCCACCATCGGATCCAGGCCCGGGAACACGCGGCTGTTGATGGTCCACAGATTGAAGTCGAGCATGGTGTTGGTACGCGGGGTGTAGCTGCCGGGCTCGATGTCGTAGGACGACAGTAGCATGACATAATCTCGAGCAACAGCGTGCTGGCGCGGGTCTTTGGGATGGGTGACCCAGAAGCCCATCATCCCCATCGCCATCTGCTGCATCTCGTCGGCGTGCGGGTGGTACATGAAGGTGCCGGCATGGCGCGCCACGAATTCGTAGACGAAGGTTTTACCCGGCTGGATGCCGGGTTGCGTGAGGCCGGTGACGCCGTCCATCCCGCACGGCAGCAACTGGCCGTGCCAGTGCACGCTGGTGTGCTCGGGCAGCTTGTTGGTCACGAAAATCCGCACCCGGTCGCCTTCGACCACCTCGATGGTGGGACCCGGGCTCTGGCCGTTGTAGCCCCACAGATTGGCCTGCATGCCGGGCGCCAGTTCGCGCACCACGGGTTCGGCCACCAGGTGGAATTCCTTGACGCCGTCCTTCATGCGCCAAGGCAGGGTCCAGCCGTTGAGGGTCACGACCGGGTTGTAGGGACGGCCGCTCGGCGGCGCCAGCGGGGCCGCGGTAGCGGCGGAAGTGTGGACGGGGGCTTCGGGCAGCCCGGCGGCGCCGGCCTTACTCACCAGCGAGGCGCCCAGCATGGTCACGCCGGCGCCGGTCAGAAACGATCTGCGGTTGGTCATTGTGCTTCCTTGTGTTCGTGTACGGGCGGCAGACGGCCTCCCAGGGCGGCTTCGAGGTCGGCCTCGGCCAGCCAGAAATCCTTGAGGGCGTCGATGGTGGCGTGCACCGCCGCCGCCTGTTCGCGCGCATCGGCCAGCAGCTCGAAGGGGCTGGCCAGCATGCCGTTGTAGCGCAGCAGGGTCTCGCCCGCGATCTTCTGGCGCAGCGGGATCACCTGGTCGCGGTAGTGGCGCGCGACGTCGTAGCTGGCGCGGTAGCCCAGGTAGCCGGCGCGCGCTTCGCTGCGCGCATTCACCGCCGTCTCGGCGACCCGCCCTACGGACTGCATGTACACACCTTCAGCGCGCGCGACCCGGGCGCCGCCCCAGTCGAACAGCGGCAGCTCGAGCGAGATTTCATAGCCTTCGCTGCGCGGCTCTCCCGTCTCGCTCTTGCTGGCGTAGCCCAGGTCGAGCACGTTGACCATGCGCGTGGCGCGCGTCAGGCCCAGGTCGGCGGCGGTGCCGGCGGCGGCGGCGCGCGCGGCGCGCACGTCGAGCCGCCGTTCCAGCGCCAGGCGTTCGATGCCCGCCAGTTCCACGGGTTGGGCGGGCAGCTCGGGCAGGCGTTCGGGCAGGGCGTAGCCGGCCTGCGCGCCCCACAGCCCGAGCTGGCGCGTCAGGTGTTCGCGGGCGGCGTCGCGGGCGCGGCCGGCGCGCAGCACGGCGGCGCCGGCTTCGGCATGAAAGGCCGATTCGCGCGCCAGGTCGAGCGCGCTGGCATTGCCGGCCAGGGTCATGCGTTCCATCAGTTCGCTGGAGGCGTCGGCCGCCGCGGCGACCTGGCGCGCATAGTCGAGCGCCTGGCCGGCGGCCACGGCCTCGATCCAGGCGCGCCGGGTGGCGATCGCATGGCGTTCGATGGCGGCGGCGACCCGTAACGTGGCCTCCTGATGGCGCCGCTCGGCCATGCGCTGGCGCAGCGGCATGGTCAAGAGGCCCGCCAGGTCGAGCGACACGCCGCGCTCGATCTCGCGGCTGCCGCCGCCATCCATGCGCGAAAAGCCGAACGCGGGATTGCGCAGGCGCGCGGCCTGGGCCAGGTCGGCCTGGGCGATGCCGGCGTCCCAGTAGCTGGCCTGCAGGCCGGGGTGGTTCAGGACGGCGATGCGCACGGCGGCGTCCAGGCCGAGCGGCTCCTTGAGCAGGGCATCGATTTCGAGAGCCAGCGCGCGCCGGTCGTCGTCGCTCTGCAGCAGGCGCGCCTCGACGCCGGTGCGCTCGCGCGCCTCGTCGGCGCTCAGACGGAATGCGGCATCGGGATCGGTGCTGGCGCAGCCGGCCAGCAGCAGCGCGGCAGCCGCGGCCATGGCGCCGCGCGACATCATCGGGGCGGCCATCAGTGGTGTTCTCCATGCTCGTGGTGGCCATGGTGTTCATGGCCGTCGGCCTTCGGCTTTGCCTTTGGCGCGGGCTTGGCGTGGCCGGCATGCGCGGAGTGGTCGGCATGTGCGGCGTGTGCGCCATGATGGGCATGCGCCGGCTGGCCGGCCACGGTGCGGTTGCTTTCCTGCCAGTTGCGGTCCGGCGTGGTCGCGGCGGCGGCAGGCGGGCGCGGGACGTGGACGCTCTGGTAGCGCGTCTCGGGAACGGCGGCGGCGGGGTCAATGGCGGTGTGCTGGGCGACGGCGGGCATGGCCGCGAGCGATGCGCCGAGCAGGGCGGCCGCGCGCCATGGCGCGGCGGTAAGAATAAACATGGTGTCCTCGTTCGGATGAAATGCGTCGGACCGCGCACGGGCGCGGCGGGCGAAATCAGGCGAGCGGGAAGCGGGGCGGTCGTTCGGGAAGCGCGAGGTCGACCGCGGCGAGGCGGCCGGTGGCGGCGACGAGAAGGGTGGTTGTCAAGGATGGCGCCGGCGGGTTGATGCCTGCCGCGGGCGCCATGGCGGCGCCCATGCAGCATGCGGCGCAGGCGCTGCAGCTGCCGTCGTGATCGTGCGTATCCTGGGCAAGGTCCGGCGTTTTGTCCTGCGTCTCGTGGCAAGGGCTGCTTGCGGCGTCGTGGTGCGCCGGAGCATGCGCGGACTGCTGCGTCCCTTGCGGCGCATCGTGCGCGCACGCGAGCATGGCGGCGGAAGCGATTCCCTGGAACGGGATCGCCAGCAGCATCAGCCATACGAACAGGAGACGGACGGAATATTTCACGCGGCGATTCTAGCATGCCCGGCGCCCCTAAAGGCAAGCCCCGGCTTCGACGCGCCGTCGGGCCGCGGCGTTTGATACGATGTGTCACTACTTGCCGATGAAAAGGGCCCCCATCAATGAGCGTCCGCAACCTGCAATTCCTGTTCGCGCCAAAGTCGGTGGCCCTGATCGGCGCCTCCGAGCGCCCCGGCAGCATGGCCACGACCCTGCTCGACAATTTGCTGGGCGGCGGCTTCAAGGGCAAGCTGTTCGCGGTCAACCCCAAGTACGAGCAGGTCGGCGAGCTGCCCTGCTACGACAGCGTGGCCGACCTGCCCGAGGCGCCCGAGCTGGCCGTGATCTGCACGCCGCCGGCGACCGTACCGCAACTGGTGCGCCAGCTGGGCGAGCGCGGCACGCGCGCGGCCGTGGTGCTCAGCAGCGGCATGGCGAAGGCGCGCGATGGGCGCGGGCGCAGCCTGCGCCAGGCCGCGCTCGATGCAGCCCATCCCTATCTGCTGCGCCTGCTCGGGCCGAACAGCGCCGGCCTGCTGGCGCCCGGCCTCGGCCTGAACGCCAGCGTAGCCCACAGCGGCGCGCTGCCGGGGCGGATCGCCTTCGTCTCGCAATCCGGTTCCCTGATGACCGGTGTGCTGGACTGGGCGCGCACGCGCGGCATCGGCTTTTCGCACTTCATCTCGCTGGGCGACTCGAGCGACGTCGACCTGGGCGACGTGCTGGACTACCTGGCCAGCGACGGCCACGCGGGCGCCATCCTGCTCTATGTCGACCAGCTGCGTTATGCGCGCAAGTTCATGTCGGCGGCGCGCGCCGCGGCGCGCAGCAAGCCGGTGCTGGTGCTCAAGTCGCGCTCCGGCGAGGATGGCGTGCGCGCGGTGGCCAGCGAGAGCGGGGCCCTGGCCAGCGAAGACGACGTGTTCGACGCCGCGGTGCGGCGCGCCGGCATGCTGCGGGTCTACACCACCGAGCAGCTGTTCGCGGCGGTCGAGACCCTGGCCTATGCCCGCCCGCTGCATGGCGAGCGGCTGGCCATCGTCAGCAACGGCGCGGGGCCCGGCGTGCTGGCGCGCGACGCGCTGCGCTACGGCAAAGGCACGGCCGCCACGCTGTCGCCCGAGTCCATCGCCCAACTGGACGCGCTGCTGCCCGGCCGGGCGAACGCGAATCCAGTCAACCTGCTGGGCGGCGCGCCGCCCGAACGCTACGCGGCCGCGCTCGAGATCCTGCTCAAGGACCCACAGGTCGACGCCGTGCTGGTGGTGCATTCGCCGACCGCCACCATCGACAGCCGCGAAGTGGCGAACGCCATCGCGCCGCTGGCGCGCGCCGCCTCGCGCCCGATCCTGTCGTGCTGGCTGGGCGGCGCCTCGGTGCTCGAGGCGCGCACCATCGCCGCCAATGCGCGCATGCCGACCTTCCGCACCCCTGAAGACGGGGTGGCCGGCTTCCTGCAGCTGGTGAACTACCGCCGCAACCAGAACCTCCTGATGGAGGTGCCGCCCTCGATGGTCGGCCACATGGCGCCCGACCGCAGTGCCGCGCGGGCGCTGGTGCGCGAGGCGATCGCCAATAAACGCCTGCTGTTGTCCGATCCCGAGACCAAGGCCATCCTGCGCGCCTACGGTCTGGCCCTGGTCGAGACCCGCGCCGCGCCCGACGTCGAGGCCGCGGTGGCGGCGGCGCGCGCCATCGGCTACCCGGTCGCGGTCAAGATCCTGACCCCCGACGTGATGCACAAGTCGGACTTCGGCGGCGTGACGCTCGACCTCGATTCCGACGACGCGGTGCGCGCCAGCGCCCAGCGCATGAGGAAGCGCCTGGACGAGCTGTTCCCCCAGGCGCGCTTCGACGGCTTTTCGGTGCAGGCCATGTGCCGGCGCGCCAACGGCCATGAACTGATCGTCGGCGCCGCCACCGATCCGGTATTCGGCCCGGTGCTGGTGTTCGGCCAGGGTGGGATCGCGGTGGAGGTCACCGACGACCATTCGGTGGCCCTGCCGCCGCTGAACCTGGTGCTGGCGCGCGACCTGGTCGACCGCACGCGGGTGGCGCGCCTGCTGGCCGGCTACCGCAACCGGCCGCCGGCCAACCTGGACGCGATCCTGGCGGTGCTGATCCAGGTCTCGCGCCTGGTGTCCGACATCCCCGAAATCGTCGAACTCGACATCAACCCGCTGCTGGCCGACAGCAAGGGGGCGACCGTGCTCGATGCGCGGGTGCGCCTGGCGCTGGCCGACCGCTCGGGCAGCACGCTCGACCGCCTGGCGATCCGTCCCTATCCGCGCGAGCTCGAAGAGACGATCGATTGGCATGGCGCGCCGCTGCTGCTGCGCCCGATCCGTCCGGAGGACGGCCCGGCCCACCTGGCCTTCTTCGATGCGCTGACCCCGGACGACATCCGCTACCGCATGTTCGTGCGCATCCGCGAGTTGCAGCCCTCGCAGCTGGCGCGCTTCACCCAGATCGACTATGACCGCGAGATGGCCTTCATCGCGACCCGCAAGAATGCCGAAGGCGTGAACGAGACGCTGGCGGTGGGCAGGGTGGTGGCCGACCCCGACAACACCAGCGCCGAATTTGCCGTCACCGTGCGCTCCGACCTGAAGGGCATGGGGCTGGGGCGGATCATGATGACCAAGTTGATCGAGTATTGCCGGGCGCGCGGCACCGGCGAGATCGTGGGCGAGGCGCTGCCGCAGAACTCGCGCATCGTCGCCATGGTGAAAAAACTGGGTTTCGAGGTGACGATCGACGGCGAGGAGGGCATCCGAAAAATGCGCCTTGCATTACGTTAGGGTTTTGCGACGTTTCGTGACAAAAGGTGAACTTTGCACGCGGTCACGATGGTATCGTAGCGCCCATTCTTGCCGTACTTGTCGCCCTGTCACGTCGTGACGATCCGCCACAGCATTTGCAACTCGAACCTCGTATCGATCACGATGTCCCGACTCGGTCTTTTCTTTTGCGCCCCGTACGCGCTGTTCATCGCGACCTGCCTCGGTTTCGTCTCGCTGGGCAATGTCGACTACCAGTCGCAGTTCACCTACCTCGAGCTGCCGATCGCGGCCCAGCTGGCGCTGGCGCACTGGCTGGGCCTGGACCGCGCGCTGGAACTTATCTCCTGGCCGGATGCCTATGGCCTGTTCATGACGCCGGCCTTCATCCTGCTGTACGCGGCCGGCGCATCGATCGAGCGCAGGCTGGATCGGCGGTAGCAGCGTGATGAAGGAAGTACACGCGATCAGGTGGTTCAAGTACCGCGAAGCCGGCATGGCATCGTGGGTCGTCAGGCGCGGACTGCTCGCCTACGGCATCCCGATGTACTTCTTCTTCGTGATCACCGGATGGTTCCGCAAGCCCGGGCAGTTCGTGCCGTCCCTCGTCTACAACATCCCGTCCTGGCTGATCGCCGGCACCGTGTTCGGCGTCCTGACCTGGTATGCATTCGAATGGCAGTACCGGCGCTATGTCGCGAAGAACGGGGAGCCTACGGCATCCGTCAAATGACGCGGCGTGGGGCGGCGGTCAGCGGGTCGCCGCTGTTCGGCGTCCCGGTCGGTTCGATCAGCAGGATATGCGCCTCTTCGCTCGCACGGGGGCGGTGACGAACGCCTGCGGGGACGACATATACCTGGCTTGCCGTCAGGCTGACGGTTTCCCCATCCTCGATGTCGATCTCCAGCCGGCCGTGCAAGACCAGGAAGAAGTCGTCGGTGGTATCGTGGACATGCCAGTGGTAGTCGCCGCGCAGCTTTGCCACCATCACGTCATGGCCATTGAACAGCGCAACGGTGCGAGGCTGCCAGGCCTCGTTGAAGGTGGCCAGCTTGGCGGCCAGGTCGATCGGAGTGTGCATATCGCGCCCCTTGAATGAAAGCGCCATTCTTGCCGGTCCGCCCGGTGCGGTCTTGTACAATTGTTGCATGAGTAAACAGTCCCGCCGCCCGGTCAACCAGGCCACGTTCGCTGCGCTGCCCCATGGCGTGACGCTGATGCAGGCCGACTTTGCCGATCACGCTTTCGAACGGCATAGCCACGAAGGCTACGTCATCGGCGTCACGACGCACGGCATCCAGCGCTTCCGTTGCAAGGGCCGGCAATACGACAGCCAGGTCGGCGATTTCGTGCTGTTCAATCCGGATGAAGATCACGACGGCCGGCAGGGGACGGAGGACGGCTTTCGCTACACGCTCTGGTACGTTCCCGAGGACTTCGTCGCCAGCTGCACGGGCGCGGATGGCGACCCGGCGCGCAAGCGCTACTTTTCGCGCCCCCAGGTCACCGACCGGAAGATGGCGCGGCAGTTCAGGGCCTTGTCGGCCAGCCTCGCCGAAGCGCTGCCTGAAGCCCACGCCGAATCGCTGCGGGTGGAATCCCTGATGTGCGCATTCCTGGCGACGATGCTGCGCCGGCACGTCGAGCGGCCGCAGTCGGCCGCCGTGCATGCCCACGTTGCGGGCGCCGCCGCGCTGTCACGGGTCAGGGACTACATCCGAACGTATTACGCGCACGATATGACGGTGTCGGACCTGGCCGCCGTGGCAGGCTTGTCGCGCGCCCACCTGACACGCGCGTTCAGCGCGGCGTATCACATGCCGCCGCACGTCTACCTGAACGCCGTGCGCATCAGGCAGGCGCAAGCGCTCATCCGTCGCGGCATGCCGCTCACGGCGGTGGCGCTCGAATGCGGATTCGCCGACCAGAGTCACTTTATTCGCCGCTTCAAGGGCGGCGTCGGCGTTACGCCGTCGGCATGGCGCGGCATGCATCGCGCGCCCCGGCCGCATTTTTAGAATCTCGTAGAATCGCTTTCATTTGCACGCCCGCCATGCCAGACCATTCCATTGACCTCTCGATTTCGCTCGAACCGCAACCGGATTACCGCGACGCGAACGTCGTCATCCAGGGCCTGATCGACTTCAACGCGGCGCACGCCGGCGGGGCCGCGCCGCAAGAGCTCCTGGTAACCTTGCGCGACCGTGACGGGAAGGTGGTCGGTGGCCTGTCCGGCGATACCTGGGTGGGCTGGCTGCAGGTGCATGCGCTGTGGCTCGCCGACGACAGGCGCGCGCGCGGCATGGGTCGCGCCCTGATGCTCGAAGCCGAGCGCGAAGCCGTGCGCCGCGGCTGCACGCAGGCCTTCCTCGAGACGCTCAGTTTCCAGGCGCTCGGTTTCTACGAGAAGCTCGGCTATGCGGTATTCAGCCGCCTCGACGGTTTCCCGCCGGGCGGCGCGCGGTACGCCATGCGCAAGTCACTGGAACCGGGCCGGGCAGACTGAGCTCGCGCGCTCAGCGCCGGAAGCGCACGTCCTCGCTGACCACCGCCGCATCGCCCTTCGGCTTCTTGGGCTTCTTCGGTTTCTTGACGATCTGCCCCTTCGCGTCCGTCAGCGGCACCCGGTGATCGGGCGCGAAGCCCGGTTCTTCGACGCGCTCGAGCGTCTGGCGGGTCAGCACCTCGATCGCCGCCAGCTGCTCGACTTCGTCGGCGCACACCAGCGACACCGCCTCCCCGGTGGCGCCGGCGCGGCCGGTGCGGCCGGTGCGGTGCACGTAGTCTTCTGCCACGATCGGCAGGTCGACGTTGATCACGGCCGGCAGGTCGTCGATGTCGATGCCGCGCGCGGCGACGTCGGTCGCCACCAGCACCCGCACCTCGCCCGCCTTGAAGCGCTCGAGCGCGCGCAGGCGTGCCGGCTGCGGCTTGTCGCCGTGGATCGAGTCGGCCGTGATGCGCTTCGCTTCGAGCAGGGACACCAGCTCGTCCACGCCCTTGCGGGTGCGGGCGAAAGCCAGCACCTGGGTCCAGTCATGGCGCTTGAGCAGATGCACGAACAGCTCCGGTTTGCGCTTCTTGTCGACCGGGACGATCCACTGCTTCACCGCGGCGACGGTGGTGTTGCGTGGCGTCGCCTCGATGCGCACCGGATCGCGCAGCATCTGGTTCGACAGCGCGCGGATCTGGTCCGAGAAGGTGGCCGAGAACAGCAGGGTCTGGCGCTTCTTGGGCAGCAGTTTCATGAGGCCGTCCAGCTCGCGCGCGAAGCCCAGGTCGAGCATGCGGTCGGCTTCGTCCAGCACCAGGGTCTTGACTTCATTGAAGCGCACCGCGTTCTGGCGCTGCAGGTCGAGCAGGCGGCCGGGCGTGGCGACCATCACGTCCACTCCCTTGCGCAGCGCCATCATCTGCGGGTTGATGCTCACGCCGCCGTAGGCGACCATGGTGCGCAGCGGCAGGCCCTCGGCATAGGTGCGCACGCTCTCGTGCACCTGCTCGGCCAGCTCGCGGGTCGGCACCAGGATCAGCGCGCGCACCGCATTGCTGCCCACGGTGCCGCTCTTGGCCAGGCGCTGGAGGATGGGCAGGGTGAAGCCGGCGGTCTTGCCGGTGCCGGTCTGGGCCGCGGCCATCACGTCGCGGCCGGCCAGCACGGCGGGGATCGCCTGTTCCTGGACGGCGGTGGGAGTGTGGTAGGCGAGGGCGTCGAGGGTGCGGACGATCTGGTCGATCAGGCCGAGGGATGCGAACGACATGGGTGGGACAACCTTGGGACGAAAATGAACAGGCCATAGTTTACCCTGCCGGAGGCCGGCATGGCGATATCACGGCGGCCGGCAGCTGGCCGGCGCCGGCCGATCAGGCGCGGGACGGTTGGCTCGAGAAGCCCAGGCTCAGGTCGGCGATCGGCTTGACCGGCTCGTTGTGTTCACGGCAGCCGCCGAGCAGCAGGCAGCTCATGGTCAGTGCAGCGGCGAGAATTCGGCGTGACAGCATGATGGACTCCCATCCCGATGGTGGAAGCCCATCATACGCCGGCCGTGTCGGGCATGGCGCGCGTTCGGTATCGCCGGCTGGAAAGGTGTCGCTCAGAAGCTGTACGACACGCTGGCGCGCAGCACCGGGAAGAATTTGTAGTCCGACAGCTGTTCGGCCAGGCGCGCTTCTTCGCGCGCGACGTCCGCCGCGAGCACCGTGCACGTCACGCGCGAGCTGGTGCAGCCGCGGCTGACCAGGTTCACGTGCGCCTTTCCCTGGTAGAACGCGCCGAGATCGGCGCTGAAGTTCCAGCGCTGGTTCGGGGTGAGGGCATTGCCCCAGCCGATGCCGATGTACGGCGCGGCCTTCTGGAAGTCGATGTTCGCGTCCAGGTTGCCGACGTCGGCCGCCGTGTAGCCACGGCCATTGATCAGGTACTGGCCGTTGGCGTTCGGACGACCGCGGCCCTTGATCTCGTTGCCGTTGTAGAGGATGCCGCCGGTCAGCCGGAACGGGCTGTCGGCGAGCACGTACCAGTCGAACAGCACGTCGAAGGTCTGGAGCTTGCCCTTGGCGTCGTAGTTGATGCCGCCGGTGCGCTTGTCGAAATCGTGCTTGAAGTAATTGATGCCGAAACGGCCGTTGAGATTGCTCTCCATCGGCACGACCAGGTGCACGCCGGCGCCGGTGGTGCCCAGCGTGGCGGTGACGGCGGCGCCGATCTCGGCGTGGGCGGAAGTGGCGGCCAGCGTGGCGGCCAGCGCGACAACGATGCGTTTCAGTACCATCTGTATGTAAAACCTTTTGATCGGAAAGGCGAGATTGTAGCGGGCAGGGGTGGGGTAGGGCATGTCTGAAAATTGTAATGAGAGGTAGAAAGCAACAGTCTTTTCGTCCGACCGTGCACCGGCTCCATGCCGCCCGACCCCGATTTCGTCGGCCCAGTTCCGACTCCGTCGCATAATGCTGTCTTGCAAGGAATGGATAGCCTATGGTGGGCCCATTCCCACCATCCGAAAGCACATCATGTTTGCAAGCCTGTTCCATGTTTTCCGCCTGCTGCTGGCCTGGCTGGCGGTCTACCTCGCCGTCTGCATCACCCTCAACCAGACCTTGCTGGAGCGGGTCGACGTCGACCTGGGCGCCGTCGGCCCGCTGCTCGGCTTCGCCCTGTGCGGCTGGGTGCTGCTGGAAGTGTTCTCGCACATGCGCCGGGTGCGCCTGGTGATCGGCCACCTGGACGCCAGCACGCTGTCGAACCGCCAGCGGCGCCAGATCGAGATCCCGCTCGAAGCGGGCGAGGCATTCGACATGATCGATGCCGCCATCCGCGAGCTGCCCGGCGCCACCGTCGTCGACAGCGCGCGCGACAGCCTGCAGGTGCGGGCCAAGGTCGCGCGCATCGACCCCTATGGCAAGGCGGCATCCCAGTTGTGGGGCCTGGAAGCCTTTGGCAACCGGCGCAACCAGATCCTGGCGACGGTGACGCCCAACGGCGACGTGGCCGGCAGCGTCACGTTGATCTGCGAGCCCGAGGCGCCGGCCTGGCTTGATTGGTTCCTGGTCGACCACGGCACCAACCTCGAGAACGCCGAAGCCGTGGTGCGCGCCATCGCGCGCCGCATCGCCGAGCGGCGCCGCGCAGAAGCGAATCAGGTACGCGAGAGCGTGACCGAGAAGGAACTCACGGTGGCGCGCCTGAACCTGCTGCATGCCCAGGTCGAACCGCACTTCCTGTACAACACCCTGGCCAGCGCCCAGGTGCTCACCCGCAGCGATCCGGCGCGCGCCGACGCCATGCTGGGCAACCTGATCCAGTACCTGCGCCATTCGCTGCCGCGCACCGAGGATGCGCCGTCGACGCTGGGCGAAGAGCTCGAGCGGGCGCGCGCCTACCTCGACATCCTGGCCATCCGCATGGGGCCGCGCCTGTCGCTGCAGGTCGACGTGCCGGACGAGTTGCAGCGGCTGGTGTTCCCGCCGATGATGCTGCAGACCCTGGTCGAGAACGCGATCAAGCACGGGCTGGAACCGAAGCCGGGAGGCGGCACGGTCTGGATCCTGGCCCGCGCGGTGGGCGGCGAACACGCGCAGGCGGTGGCCGTGACCGTGGCCGACGACGGCCGCGGCTTCTCGACCGAAGGCGCTGGCACCGGCATTGGCCTGCGCAATGTGCGCGAACGCCTGCGGCTGGCCTACGGCACTGGGGCCAGCTTCGCCATCGTCGCCAACTTCCCGAGCGGGGTGGCGGCGACCATCACGGTGCCGCTGGCGCTGCAGGGGACGGGAGGCCGCCATGCTGCCTGATACCGTCAAATGCGTGGTCGCCGAAGACGAGGCGCTGCTGCGCGACGAACTGGTCAAGTTGCTGCTCGAGGCCTGGCCCGGGCTGGACATCGTCGCCGTGTGCGAGGACGGCGGCAGCGGGCTGGAAGCCATCGAGACCCACCGGCCCGAGGTCGCCTTCCTCGACATCCGCATGCCGGGGCTGTCGGGCCTGGAGGTCGCGTCGAACCTGCTGGCGGCGGGCCTCGGCACCGAGGTCGTGTTCGTCACTGCCTATGACCAGTACGCGCTCGACGCCTTCGATCGCGGCGCGGTCGACTACCTGCTCAAGCCGGTGGCGCGCGAGCGCCTGAACGCCACCGTGGCGCGGGTGCGCGAGCGCCTGGCGCGCGGCGGCGTCGATGCCGCCAGGCTGGCCGAGCTGCTGGCGCGGCTGCAGGTGGTGGCGCCGCCGGCGCCGCGCGCGCAGCCCCTGGTCTGGCTGACGGCCAGCCGCGGCAACGAGACGCGCCTGATCCTGGTCGACGACGTGGCGTATTTCCAGTCCGACGCCAAGTACACGGTGGTGATGACGGCGGAGGGTGAGTCGCTGCTGCGCAAACCCATCCGCGACCTGCTCGAGGTGCTCGACCCGACCATGTTCAAGCAGGTGCACCGCTCGACCATCGTCAACCTGCGCGCGGTGGCCGGGGTGGCGCGCGACGAGAGCGGGCGCGGCACGATCCGCCTCAGGAACCGGCCCGAGATGCTGACTGTCAGTCAGTCCTTCATGGGTCTCTTCCGTAATATGTAGTCAACAATATTGACACGCGCAACGTTATTCACGCCGCCATAGTAAAATCGACATTGCCCGAGGGCCCGGCGGCGTTGCCGGGCAGGGCATTGTGAAGGAGGCAACTTGCGTAGCGATATCGTGATCGTGGGTGGCGGCGCCGGCGGACTCGAGCTGGCCTGCAAACTGGGCCGCAAACTCGGCCCATCCAAGGTGACGCTGGTCGACAGCCGCCTTTATCATATCTGGAAGCCGTCGCTGCACGAAGTGGCGGCCGGCACCCTGGACATCCACCAGGAAGGACTGTCGTACGCCATGCTGGCCCACGACAATGGATTCAATTTCGTGCTCGGCCCGATGACGGGGCTCGACGCCGCCGGCCAGGCGATCGAGATCGGCGCGGTGCGCGCCGCCACCGACAACGAAGAAGTGCTCCCCGTGAGGCGCCTGGGCTATGGCTCGCTGGTGATGGCGATCGGCAGCACCTCGAATTATTTCGGCGTCCCGGGCGCCGAAGAGCACTCGATCTCGCTGAACGCGACCGAGGACGCCGAGCGCTTCCGCCTGCGCATGCTGCGCCTGATGCTGGCGGTCGAGCAGCAGCGCGAGGAAGGCAAGGAAACCGGCCTGGACGTGGTCATCATCGGCGGCGGCGCCACCGGCGTCGAGCTGGCCGCGGAGCTGCGCGAAGCGTCTGGCGCTTATGCGCGCTATGGCTTCGCGCGCATGGACGTCAAGCGCGACGTGCGCATCACCATCCTCGAAGGCGCGCCGCGCATCCTGGCGCCGCTGCCCGAACGGGTATCGAAGGCGGCGCATGACCTGCTCGGCAAGCGCGGCATCAATGTGGTGGCCGACTGCCGCGTCACCGCGATCGAGGCCGACAAGGTCATCGACGGCAAGGGCAATGTCTACCCGGCCGACCTGTGCGTGTGGGCCGCCGGCATCCGCGCGCCCGAACTGCTGGCCAGCCTGGGCCTGCCGACCGCGCGCGGCGGCGGCCTCGACGTCGACGCCCACCTGCGTGTAAAAGGCGTGCCGAATATCTGGGCGCTGGGCGACTGCGCCGTCTGCATCGACGGCAATGGCGCGCCGGTGCCGCCGCGTGCCCAGGCCGCGCACCAGCAGGCGGATTACCTGGTGACCGCCTTCCTGCGCATGGACAAGGGCCAGGCGCCGCAGGACACGCCGTATGAGTACCGGGACTATGGTTCGCTGGTCTCGGTGGGGCAGAGCACCAGCGTCGGCAGCCTGATGGGTTCGCTGCGCGGGGCCAGCTGGTTCGTGCAGGGCGCGGTGGCGCGCACGATGTACGCCAGCCTGCACCTGATGCACCACCGCGCGGTGATGGGCATTACCCGCACCGCGCTGCTGGCGGTGGCGCGCTTCCTGATCCGGCGTAGTACGCCGCTGGTCAAGCTGCACTGAGTGCAGCCCTTACCAACGACAACGGCGGTTATTGGCCGCCGTTGTCGTTGGTGCACCGACCTGTTTCAGGCCGCCAGCTCGCGCGGCAAGGTCATCTGCAATATCGCGCCGCCGGTATCGCTGCGCGCCAGGGTCAGGTTACCGCCCAGGTAGCGCGCGCGTTCGCGCAGCAGGCGCAGGCCGTGGCAACCCTTCGACGATTTTTCCAGCGCATCCTCGCCCGGGCCCACGCCGTCGTCGCGCACGGTGAGCATGGCCATCTCGCCGTCGTCGTCCAGGATCACGTCCACCCGCGTGGCCTGGGCATGGGCGGCGGCGTTGCGCAGGCCTTCCTCGGCGCAGCGCAGCAACAGCACGCCGTGCTCGCGCGACCAGGCGCCGTCGTCGTCCGGCAGGCTGGCGCGCGCCTTCAGGCCGCGCTCGGCGCCGAAGGCGGGCACCAGCTCGGCGAGTGCGGCGCGCAGGCCGAGGAACTCGAGCTTGTCGTTCCACAGCTCGAGCTGCATCTTGCGATTGGTTTCGATGATGCCGGCCAGCAGGGTCTTCATCTGGGCCGCGCGTTCGCGCGCCTTGCTGTCGGCCGGCAGGTTCTGCGTCAGCAGGGCCAGGTGCATGGTCAGGGCCGTCATCGACGAGCCCAGGCTGTCGTGCAGCTGGCGCGCCAGCTGGCGCCGCTCCTGGTCCCAGCAGTTGGCCAGCCAGGCCAGCATCTCGGTGAGTTCAGCGGTGCGCGCCGCGACCTGGCGCTCGAGCTCCGGGTCGGGGGGCGATGGGGCCGGTTCGGTCATCGTAGGCTCTGTTAAATGTTTCCCAAATCATACAACAGTTGGCAATCCGGCGGCGCGCGCCCGGCGCTGCAAGACTCCAGGACGTTGTTCCCGCACAGCGTGCGCTCCCGTACAGTCTGCACGGCAGCCGCGGCGCATGCTGGAAACGTGGCCAGCGAGCCACCCATACCATACAGAATACGGGGGTAATACCATGAGCAAGAATGAGAAACCGCAGGATGCCATCGAACTCCTGACCAGCCAGCACGACGAGGTCAAGGCGCTGTTCAAGCAATTCGATGAACTGGGCGAGCGCGCCACCACCAGCAAGAAAAAACTGGCGAACGAGATCTGCGAGCAGCTGATCATGCACACGCAGATCGAGGAAGAGATCTTCTATCCGGCGCTGCGTTCGGTGTCGAAGGAAATGGAACACATGCTCGACGAAGCCGTGGTCGAACACGCCTCGGCCAAGGACCTGATCTCACAGATCCAGGAAATGGAGCCGGGCGACGACCTGTACGACGCCAAGGTCACGGTGCTGGGCGAATACATCGAGCACCACGTCGAAGAGGAAGAAGAGGAGATGTTCCCGAAAGTGCGCAAGCTCAAGCTCGACCTGGACGCCCTGGGCGCCGAGATGGCGGCGCGCCGCGACGAGCTGCTCGCCACGGCGTAAAGGCGCCGCCGCTGCGGTAACTGCGGCGGCTTCAGGCGGCGGCAGTGCCGGCCGGGGCCGGAGCCGCAGCCGCCAGCGCTTCGAGCAGGCGCTCGATCTGCACCGGCTTGACCAGGTGCTGGTCGAAGCCGGCTTCCATCACGCGCCGCTGGTCGTCCGGCAGGCCGTAGCCGGTCACGGCGATCAGGCGGATCGCGCGCGTGGCCGGGTCGGCGCGCAGGCGGCGCGCGACCTCGTAGCCATCGATGCCGGGCAGGCCGATGTCGACCAGCGCGGCGTCGGGCCGGCAGGCATGCGCCTGGCTCACGCCCTGCAGGCCGTCGGCGGCCTGGTACACCGGGTAGCCATGGGCGGCCAGCATGGTCGCCATCATCTCGCGCCCGTCTTCATTGTCTTCGATCAGCAGCACCGACGGCTTGCCGGTGTCCAGCGGTGGCGCCACCGCCGGCGCACAAGGTTCGGCCGCGCCGGTCGATTGCGCCAGGTCGGCGCTCGGAAGACGGATCGTGAAGCTGGAGCCGAGCCCGGCGCCGGCGCTGTCGGCGGCCACGCTGCCGCCGTGCAGCTCGACCAGGCGCCGCACCAGCGACAGGCCGATCCCCAGGCCGCCCTGCGAGCGGTCGATCGAGATCGCGCCCTGCACGAACACGTCGAACACCTGCGGCAGCAGTTCGGGCGGGATGCCGACGCCCGAGTCGCGCACGCTGAGCACGACGTCGTCGCCGGCGCGCGCCAGGGCGATGTCGATGGCGCCGCCGCTCGGCGTGTATTTCAGCGCATTGTCCAGCAGGTTCGACACGATCTGTTCCAGGCGCGTCGGGTCGCCGTCGACCCAGCCGGGGGCCAGGTCGACCGCGATGCGGTAACCGGTGGTGCGGCCGGTGGCGCGGAAGGTCTCCAGGCAGCTGGCCACCAGCCTGGACAGGTCGGTGGCCTGGCGCGCCAGAAGGATCTTGCCCGACATCGCACGCGACAGATCGAGCAGGTCGTCGACGATGCGCGACAGGTGCTGGCTCTGGCGCTGGATGATGGCGCGGGCGCGCGCCACCGTGTCGGGCGCGGCGCCGGCCAGGCCGATCAGGCTGGAGGCGCTGGTGATCGCCGACAGCGGATTGCGCAGCTCGTGGCCCAGCATGGCCAGGAACTCGTCCTTGGCGTGGCTTTTTCTCTCGGCGGCGCGCCGCTCTTCCATCTCGCGCACCAGGCGCTGGTTGGTGGCCGTCAGCTCCGAGGCGTGCTGCGACAGCTTCTCGGCCTGGCGCTTGAGTTCCTCGTTCTTCATCGCCAGCGTGACGAAGACCGACACCTTGGCGTGCAGGATCTGCGGGATGACCGGCGTGAACAGGAAGTCGGCGGCGCCGCGCTGGTAAGCCTTGAGACGGTCGATCTCGTCGGCCAGGAAGGCGGTGACGAAGATGATGGGGATGTCGGCCGAGCGCGGGCGCTGGTGGATCGCCTCGGCGGTCTCGAAGCCGTCCATGCCGGGCATGTTCACGTCGAGCAGGATCACGGCGAAGTCGTGCAGCAGCACCTGGCGCAAGGCTTCCTGGCCGGAGCGGGCCGACAGCACGGTGTAGTTGCCCTCGTCGGCGCGCCCGTCGAGCAGGCTCGTTAGCGCCAGCAGGCTGGCAGGGTCGTCGTTGACCACCAGGATCTTGGGTTTATCGCTGTTTGCCACGATGGATTCCGTCAACATTGCCGTGCGTGCCCGACCAAAGGGAGTCTAATCTTGTATTGCGCCTGAGTAAATACCTTGCAAAACAAGCCATCATATCATGTGACATAAGTGCCACTCGGCAAATAAATCAATCGTGCGGCGGGCAACGATGTTCGATGCCGCACATACGTCGGTACAGGGCTATGCCATAGTGGAATCGAACCGGTTCGCTGGCGGACGGGGCGCCTACAAGAAAGGACATAACATGAATATCGACACCATTGTAAATGAACAATTCCACGGCAAAACCTTCCGTGAGCTGAGCGACGCGCCTTTATCGGCGCTGCGCGGCATCGGCGAGCAGCAAGCCGCTGCGCTGGCCGACACGCTGGGCGTGAAGACGATCGGCGACCTGGCGAACCTGGAGGTGATCCGCTACGCGATCGCCATCAAGGCGCTCTCCGGTTGCGAAGGCCTCTCCAACAAGGAGAAGGCCGAGGAAACGCTGCTCGACGACGCGGTCGAGATGACGTTCCCGGCCAGCGACCCGATTTCGGTCGACGCCGGCATCACCCGCATCGAGGTGGCGCCGGACATGGTCGACGCGGGCCATGACCACCAGCATGCGCAGTCGATCGAAGAAAAGAGCAAGATTCGCGAGTGCCCGGTGGAAGAAAAGCGCTGATTCTTCCCTGACCTGGTAGGTCGAACCGGCCGCGCGGCGTCAGCCGCGTGGCCGGTTTGCTTTGCAGGTTTGTTGTGCTGCAGGATGGTGGAGGCTGGCGTGGTGCTCGTGGGGGAGCCTAAGTGAGCACGCGGAGTGAAGAAAGAGACAGCACCGCTCAGCGATGCTGCGCCGCCAGCTCCACCGGAGGATTCGACGCCGCCGCCTGGCTCGGCGCCGCCGAGGTCTTGGCCGCCGCCTGGCGGTTCGCCGCCGGCGAGCAGAAACGGTTCTTGCCGGCGCGCTTGGCCTCGTACAGCGCGTAGTCGGCAATATTGATCAGCGCATCGACCGACTCGGCGTCGTCCGGATAGATGCTGATGCCGATCGAGGTCGACAGCCGCAGGGTAAGGTCGTTGATGAAGAAGGGCTCGGACAGCGCCTCGACCAGTTTCGAGGCCGGGCCCTGGGCGTCGGCCAGGCTGTGGATGTCGCCCAGCACCACCATGAATTCGTCGCCGCCGAGGCGCGCCACGGTGTCTTCCTTGCGCGAGCTCGACAGCAGGCGCTGGGACACCATCTTGAGGATGTCGTCGCCGTAGGCGTGGCCATAGGTGTCGTTGATCGCCTTGAAGCCATCGAGGTCGAGGTACATGACGGCGGCCTTGGCGTGGCTGCGGTTGGCGTGCTGCAGGGCCGTCTCGATGCGGTCTTCCAGCAGGCGCCGGTTGGGCAGGCCGGTGAGGGCGTCGTGCAGCGCCAGTTCCTGCTGCGCCTTGGAGTATTGCGCCAGTTCCTTGTACAGCAGCCGCACCTCGAGCATATTGTGGATGCGCTTGTGCACTTCGAGCAGGTCGAAGGGCTTGCTGATGAAGTCGCGGGCGCCGGCTTCGAGCGCGGCGATCTTGAAGCTCGGCTGGGCGGTCAGGGCCAGCACCGGCAGGTAGCCGCCTTGCTCGATCTCCTTGAGGCCCTTCATTACCTGGAAACCATTCAGGCCCGGCATCTGCAGGTCGAGCAGGATCAGGTCGTAATTGTGCTCGCGGTGGAGCGGGCAGACCTGTTCCGGCAGCATGGTCGAGCTGACGCAGGTGTAGCCTTCTTCGCGCAATATCTCTTCCATCAGTTCGATATTGTCGGGCGAATCGTCCACTACCAGGATCTTCGCGTTCAAAATGTCTTGTCTGCTCGGCATGCTTTTCTCTTCTCTTCGTATGGAGCGGATTCCCTTCTGGGTGGAATCGGGCTTGAACCCATCACTACTTAGTCTAGCAAACAGCTCAAAATTTCTTGTAGGACAGCGCCGCGTGCGAGGGTAGGAACATGAACGACCGGCCGACAACGGCTGCGCTTCATTGGCCCAGCTTCACTGGATATCTATCATTGGCCCTCGCTCAACGGTTACCGGTGCGCGTTCCTCCACTGAGCAGCGACGCCACCGGCGGCGTGGTCACCATGCCGATCGCGGCCATCAGCTCGGTCTGCTCGACCGGCTTCGAAACATGGGCCGAAAAGCCCGCTTCCAGCGCCTTGAGGCGGTCTTCGGAACGGGCGAAGGCGGTCAGGGCAATGGCGGCGACCTGCCCGCCAGCCTCGCGCGGCAGGGCGCGCACCCAGGACAGCAGTTCCAGGCCGTCGACCTCGGGCATGCCGAGGTCGCTGATCAGGAGGTCGGGCGGCGCCGCCTGCAGCATCTCGAAGGCCTCGCGCGCGCTGGCGGCCAGGCGCACGCTGGCCTGGCAATCGGCCAGGATGCGGGCGATCAGCTCGCGCGCATCGCGGTCGTCGTCGACCACCAGCACCGAGGTGCCGCGCATATCGCGGATCGCGCCGTCGGCCGCCTGGGCGGCGTGGTCGGCGTCGGCGCGCTGCGCCGGCGTCTCGCGGATCATCCGGGCACGGGCCGAGTCGATGGCGCGCGGCGGCGTCTTGGCCACCGGCAGTTCGATGGTGAAGCTGGCGCCCAGGCCGACCCCGGCGCTTTCGGCGCGCACCGTGCCGCCGTGCTGCTCGACCAGGTGCTTGACGATCGACAAGCCCAGCCCGAGGCCGCCATGGCTGCGCGTCATCGAGGCGTCGGCCTGGCGGAAGCGTTCGAACACGTGGGTGATGAATTCGGGACCGATGCCGGCGCCATTGTCGCGGATCGTGATCGCCACGTGCTCCTCCTGCTGGGCGACCTCGATCGTGACCAGGCCGTCGCGCGGGGTGAACTTGATCGCGTTCGACAGCAGGTTCCAGATCACCTGCTGCAGCCGGCCCGGGTCGCCCGCCACCGCCGGCACCCGGTCTCCGTACTGGCGCTCGATGCGGATGCCCTTGGCGTCGGCCGCCGGGCGCACGGTCTCGATGGCGGCGTCGATGAAGCCGGCCGGCACCACGGTCTGCATGTCGAGCAGCACCTTGCCCGAGGTGATGCGGCTCATGTCGAGCAGGTCTTCGATCAACTGGGCCTGGGCGCGCGCGTTGCGCTCGATGGTCGACAGGCCGCGCTGCAGGTCGGCGCCGTCGCGGCTGCCGCGGCGCAGCACCTGCGACCAGCCGAGGATGGCCGACAGGGGTGTGCGCAGCTCGTGCGACAGGGTGGCCAGGAATTCGTCCTTCATCTGGCTGGTGCGCTCGGCCTCGGCGCGCGCCTCGCGCTCGTTCTCGAGCAGCACCTTGCGCTCCTCGGCGGCGCGGCTGGCGGCGTCCACCAGGCGGATATTGTCGACGGCGATCGCGGCCTGGGCCGCGATGCCGCTGACGATGCGCTCGCTGCGTTCGGTGAACACGCCGGGCTCGGGATGGCCGAAGAACATCGTGCCCAGCAACTCGCCCGAGCGCGCCGTGACCGGCACCGACAGGTAGCTGCGCACCGGCGGATGGCCGGCCGGGAGGCCGAACTGGGGCGCCTTGTCCGCATGCAGCGGGTCGTGACCGAGGTCGCCTATCCGTACCATACCGTCGGCGCGCAGCCCCGGGCCGAACAGGGCGCTGGCGCCCGGCGCCGCGAAATCCTGGAACTCGGCCGAGGTGGCGCCCGACAAGGTGTACAGCGAGAACAGCGTGCCCGCGCCTTGTTCGCCGTAGTGGAAGAAGGCGCCGAAACGGGCCCCGCAGACGCCGGCGGCGGCGTCGGTGGCGGCCTGCATCAGCGAGCGCAGGTCGCGCGTCGAAGCGAGGATGGTGCCGGTGCTGTTGAGCAGTTCGAGCACGTGCGATTCTTCGCGCAGCGCCTGCTCGGCGCGTTTGACCTGGTCGACGTCGGTATTGGTGCCGAACCAGCGCACCACGCGGCCGTCGCGGTCGTGCACCGCCTCGACCCGGGTGAGGAACCAGCGGAAGTTGCCGTCGGCGCCACGGATCGGGAATTCCATCTCGAACGGCGCGCCGGTGCGCACCGATTCGTCCCAGTGCTCGAGCACGGCCGGCAGCACCGCCGGGTCGTACACCGCTTTCCAGCCCCAGCCGGTGGATTCGCTCGGCGTAATGCCGGTGTATTCGTACCAGCGCTGGTTGAACCAGACGATGGCGCCGCTGGGGTCGGCCATCCAGGCCAGCTGCGGGATGGTGTTGGCCAGCGCGCGCAGTTCTTCCTCGCTCTGGCGCAGGTGGTCGTCGGCCTCGCGCCGGGCGCTGATGTCCTGGGCCATGCCGGTCATGCCCAGCACGCCGCCGCCCTGGGACGGGCTGGCGTAGTCGGGGCGGCCGACCAGGGCCACGCAGCGCGCGGCGGACTGGCCGCTTGGCGCGCCGCCGGCGTGGCCGTCGCGCGGCAGCAGGCGGCATTCGAGGTCGAGGTCCTTGCCCTGCGAGAAGGCTTCGAGCACGGCGCGCCGCACCCGCGGCCGGTCGTCCTGGGCCAGGCGGGCTCGCAGCAGCGGCCACTCGAGCGCCACGCCTTCGGGCAGGCCGAGGATCTCGGCCGCGCGCGCGCCGAAGGTGACGCGGTCGCTGGCCGCGTCCCAGCGCCAGTCGCCCAGGCGGCCGGCCGCGATCGCGAGCTGCAGCCGGTTGTTGTAGGCGATCAGGGCTTGCTGGTCGAGCTTGCGCGCCGTGATGTCCTGGAAGTACAGGGTCAGGCCGTCGGGCGACGGGTAGACCCGCATGTCGAGCCAGCATTGCAGGCGGCGGTAGAAGAACTCCTTGTTGACGGTGATCCGCTGCTCCATCGCGCGCCGGCAGTCGGCGGCGACCGAGGTGCCGTGCAGGTCCTCGAATTCATCCCACAGCCGGCGCCCGACCAGGCTGTCGCGGCTCTTGTTGAGCGGCGCCACCATCTGCAGTGCGCGGCCGTTGATATAGGTGATGTTCCAGTCGCGGTCGACCGCGCAAAAGCCGTCGGTGAGGCTTTCGAGCATGTTTTCCATGCGCTCGTTGGCGCGCTGCAGCTCTTGCCGGGTGGCTGCCAGGTCTTGCTCGGAGACGTGGCAGGGGGTGCTGCTGGAAAGGTCGGAGGGAGTGTTCATGCTGGGGTTGCACAGCGCCCGAGACCGGGCAGGATGTGTTTCATTGTAGACCAGACAAGCCGGTCTGACACACACGCTTGATGCGCGGCTGGCGCCGGTCTGCGTTTCAAACGCTTCAGGCATTTCCTGCAGGTTCGTTCAGCCGGACTTGCCCGGCCGGCGCGCGACCTTGGACAGGGCGTCCTGCAGCTGGTCGATCTCGTAAGGCTTCTGCAGCGACTGATAGGGGAAGGACAGGTGGCGCAGCAGGGTGTCGCCGTAGCCGGAAGCGAAGATCACGCGCAGCGACGGATCGTCCGCGATGGCGCGGGTGGCCAGGTCGACGCCCGACATGCCCGGCAGGCTGACGTCCGAGAACAGCACGTCGTAGCGCTGGCGCGCGAGCAGGGCCAGGGCATCGTCGGGATGGGCCACGCCGTCGGCCTCGTGGCCGAATGCCTTGAGCATCTCGCACACCAGGTACTGGGAGTCGACGTTGTCCTCGACCACCAGGATGCGCATCGCGCCGCCGCCGGCTTCTTCTTCCTGCGCCGCGGCCGGCGCTGCGGTGGCCGGGGCCAGCGCCACCTGCACGCCGCGCACCGCGCCGGTCTCGTCGCGCAGCGGGGTCAGGCGCAGGTCGAAGCGCGACTCCTGGCTGCCGTCGAGACGGCGGAAGGTGAGGGGGGCGTCCTGCACCACGCCGGCTTCGCCGCGCCACGCGGCCTCCAGCATCTTGCCGGCCGCCGCCAGCGGGGGCGGCAATACCGGCGGCACCGAACCGCCAGGCACACGGCCATAGCCGGGACCGGCCAGCAGCGCGTATGCCTCGTTGAACACCGTGATCGTCCCGGTGCCCCAGACCAGCAGGGTAGGAAGCGAAGAATTGAGCAGCAGGTCGCTGCTCAGCCGCAGTGGCAAGGGCCAGTTGGCGGCGTCGCCCAGCGCGGTCGCCGACCAGTCGTAGGATGCGGTGCTCCGGGCGGAGGTGTCGAGGTCGGGCATGGGCAAGCTTGTTGTAAAAACGAAAATATGGCGGGCATCCTACACCAAAAGGCCGCGGCCTGCTTTGACAAGCGTGCGCAGCCGCACGAATCGAATTTTGTAACTAACCAACGCGTGAGCAGTTCGTTGTCTTGATGAGGCCGCTGTTGCGGCCAGTCGCTGCCAGTAGGAGAGGGCGGAGCAAAAAAAAAGCCCGCATCGTGAGAGGCGGGCTGAATCTATTTCCTGAGAGGAGAATAGAGGAGACAGGTGAATGATGCTGCATTGCGTCAAATCAGTCCAATTTATATTTCCAATACCAGTCATAGCCTTAATAAATATCCCACTGGGATTGTCAAGTGCGCACTGTAGCGTGTGCGCACTTGGTGCGTGCGAGAAAATGTTCTAGGATGGCAACTATGTCATCTTCTTCGTTGCTCGCTCGCGCCGGTGTCGCGCTGTTGTCCTGCGCCTGTGCGGTGCAGGCGCACGCGCGGCCGCCCGACCCGCCGGCGGAACCGGCCATACCGCTCGCCGACTATTCCCTTGAACAGCTCTCCGACATCGTGGTGACCTCGGTCTCGCGCCAGTACGAAGCTCTGGCGCGCGCGCCGGCCTCGGTCTACGTGATCCAGGGCGCCGAGATCGTCCGTTCCGGCGCCACCACCTTGCCCGAGGCGCTGCGCCTGGCGCCGAACCTGCAGGTGGCGCGCATCGGCGCCGGCTCGTATGCGGTCAGCGCGCGCGGCTTCCTCTCGCCGCTGGCCAACAAGCTGCTGGTGATGGTCGATGGCCGCAGCGTGTATTCGCCGCTGTTTTCCGGCGTGTTCTGGGAAATGCAGGACGTGGCGCTCGAAGACGTGGAGCGCATCGAAGTGATCAGCGGCCCTGGCGGCACGGCCTGGGGCACGAATGCCGTCAACGGCGTCATCAACGTCATCACCCGCAGTGCCGCCCAGACCCATGGCGGCCTGGCGAGCGCGCATGCCGGCGCCGGCGAAAAGGGGGCGAGCGTGCGCTATGGCGGGCAGCTCGAGGGCGGGCCTCACTGGCGCGCCTATGCGTGGGGCATGGACGTCGACGGGTTCGCGCTCGATGGGGACGGACCGGATGCGGGCGGCATGCGGCGCCAGCAGGCGGGTTTCCGCCTCGACTGGGAGGCCGACGCCCTTGATGCCACCTTCAGCGGCGACGTTCACGATGGTCGCCTGCGCGCCAGCGGCGACCAGCCGCGCATCGAGACTTCCGGCGCCAACCTGCTGGGACGGGTCGAGCATCGGCTGGACGGAAACGGGAGCGTGCGCCTGCAGGCCTGGCTCGACCATTCGCGGCGCGACCAGCAGGGCGTCGGCGCCCAGCGCCTGGACGCGTTCGACGTCGAGGCCCAGCACCTGCTGCGCCTGGATGGCCACAACCTGGCCTGGGGCGGCGGCTATCGCTACAGCCGCGACCGGATCGACAACGGCCCCTTGCTGCGCTTCACGCCGGCGCGCCGCAGCCTGCGCTGGTCGCACCTGTTCGTGCAAGATGAAGTCAAGCTGGCCCGGGACGTGCGCGCGAGCGCCGGCGTGCGCATCGAACACAATGTGTATACCGGCAGCGAGGTGCTGCCCAGCCTGCGCCTGGCCTGGGACGTCGATGCGCGCTCGATGCTGTGGGCGGCGCTGTCGCGCACGGTGCGCGCGCCGTCGCGCATCGACCGCGATTTCTACGTCATCGACCCGCGCGATCCTGACGCCTATCTGGTCGGGGGCGGCGCGGACGTGGTGGCGGAGACGGCGCGCGTGGCCGAGCTGGGCTACCGTGCCCAGCCCCTGCCTTCGCTGTCGTGGTCGGCCACCGCCTTCTATACCGATTTCGAACGTCTGCGCACGCTGGAACGCGCGCCGGCGGGAGGCAACCCACCGGCAGCCTCGCCGGTCGCCTATGTCCTGCAAAGCCTGGGCAAGGGCGCGCTGCGCGGCGTCGAGCTGTGGGCCAGTTGGCAGGCCGCGCGCGGCTGGCGCCTGCATGCGGGCGCGGTGTTGCAGGACGTGGACGTCGGGCGCGAGCCGACCAGCCGCGACACCACCGGCCTGAGTTTTCTTGCTGGCAACGACCCGCGCCTGACCTGGACCGTGCGCAGCGCGCACGACCTGGGCGCGCGCCTGCGGGCCGATCTGGCGCTCCGTTACGTCGACGGTATGCCACAGGCGGCCCTGCCAAGCTATCATGAGCTCGACGCGCGGTTGGCGTGGCAGGTCCGCCCCGATCTCGAGATCGCCCTCGTCGGGCGTAACCTGCTGCATCGACGCCACGCCGAATTCGGCGCGGCCGGCAGCCGCCAGCTGATCGAGCGATCGGTGTTCGCCAGCGCGGCGCTGCGTTTTTGACTGGCCAATGGATTCCATGACAATCACTCAACCTGAACGCCCGCAGCGCCGCCTGGCTTGCCGGGCCCTGGCGCTGCCCCTGCTGCTGGCCGGCGTCGGCGCGCCCCTGCTGCCGGTGGCCGCCCAGGCCGCGGCGCCGGCGCTCGAGCGGCGCGTGAAGGCGGCTTTCCTGTATAAATTCCTCGGTTACGCCGATTTTCCGCCGCAGGCCTTCGCCGATGCCACCACGCCCTTCACCCTGGGCGTGTTCGGCGCCGACGACATGGCGGCCGAACTGACGCGGATCGCCACCGGGCGCATGGTGGCGGGGCGCACGATCGTCGTGCGCGCGCTGCGCGAGCAGGACCTGGCCCAGCCGGTGCACCTGCTGTTCGTGGCCGGCCAGGACGAGGCGCGCACGGCGCGCCTGCTGCGCGCCTCGCCGGCCTGGCTCACCGTGACCGAATGCGAAGGCTGCCTGCAGCACGGCAGCGTGATCAATTTTACGATCGTCGATGAGCGCGTCCGTTTCGACGTCTCGCTCGATGCGGCGGAAAAGAAGAATGTGAAGCTCAGTTCGCGCCTGCTGACGGTCGCGAACCGCGTGCAGAAAGGAGCCTCTTGATGCCGATGCACGATACCGGTTCCGTTCGGAGCAAACTGATCCTGATGGCGGTGGCGACCACCGTCGTGGCCCTGCTCACCGCGGGCGTGGCGATGCTGCTGCTCGACCTGCGCACCTTCCAGCGCTACTGGATCGACGACCTCACCACCCAGGCCGACATCGTTGCCAGCGTGACCGCACCCGCGGTCTCGTTCAACGATACTGCCGACGTCACCCAGAGCCTGACCTTGCTGCGCGTGCGTCCGCAGATCGTGGCGGCCGCGGTCTACACCGCCAACGGCACTCGCTTCGCCACCTATGTGCGGCCCGACGTGCGCGCCCAGTTGCCCGAGCGCCCGGAGCCGGCCGGCTACCGCATCGAACGCGGCGAAGTCGTGCTGTACCGCGACATCGTCGAGAACGGCGAACGCATCGGCACCGTCTATCTGCGCTCGCGCTACGGCGTGCTGGACCGGGCCCTGAGCTATGGCGCCATCCTGGGCGGCGTGTTGCTGGGCGCCCTGGTGATCGCAGCCCTGGTGGCGTCGCGCCTGCAAGCCTCGATCACGCGTCCGCTGGAGGCGGTGACCATTGTGGCGCGCCAGGTGATGCTGCGCCGCGATTTTTCACTCCGCGTGCCGGGCAAGGAAAAGGGCGAGATCGGCGTGCTGGTCGAAGCCTTCAACGACATGCTGGCCGAGATCGGCCGCCGCTCGGACGCGCTGCAAGCCGCCAACCGCACGCTCGAACACGAGATGGAAGTGCGCCAGCGCGCCGAAGGCGCCCTGATCGTGGCCGACCGCCGCAAGGACGAATTCCTGGCCACCCTGGCGCACGAGCTGCGCAACCCGCTGGCGCCGATCCGCACCGGCCTGGACATCCTGCGCATCCGCAGCGGCGACGCCCAGGCCACGCAGCGCGCCACCGACATCATGGAACGCCAGCTGCGCCAGATGGTGCGCCTGGTGGACGACCTGCTGGACGTCTCGCGCATCAATACCGGCAAGTTCACCATCAAGATGGGGCGCGTCGAACTCAAGGCCGTCGTCAACGACGCGCTGGAAGTGGTGCGTTCGTACATCGAGCTGCATGGGCACGAGCTGGTGCTGGAGCTGCCGGACCGTCCGGTGTTCCTGCATGGCGACGCCACGCGCCTGGCCCAGATTCTCTCGAACCTGCTGAACAACGCCGCCAAGTACACCAACCGCGGCGGCAAGGTGATGCTCAGGGGCGCGGTGGAGGACAAGACCCTGGTGCTCGAAGTGGCCGACACCGGCATTGGTCTGGCGCCGGACATGCTCGATTCGGTATTCGAGATGTTCGTGCAGGTCGACTCGACCCTGGAGCGCAGCAATGCCGGCCTGGGCGTGGGCCTGTCGCTGGCGCGCAAGCTGGTCGAGCTGCACGGTGGCACCATCACCGCCCACAGCGAAGGCCTGGGCCTGGGCAGCCGCTTCCTGGTGCGCCTGCCGATCGTGGTCGAGCCCGAGCCGCCGACCAAGCCGACTCCGGCCGCCTTCATCAGCACCGAGAGCTATCGCATCCTGCTGGCCGACGACAACGTCGACTTCGTCAACAGCATCGGCGCCTTGCTCACCGCGATGGGTCACAGCGTGGTGATCACCCACAACGGTCCGGACGCGCTGGCCGCGGCGGCGCGCTTCTGCCCCGACTACGCCTTCCTCGACATCGGCCTGCCGCATATGTCGGGCTACGACCTGGCGCGCGGCATCCGCAAGCTGCCGACCGGCGCCCTGACGGTGCTGATCGCGGTGACCGGCTGGGGCCAGGAAAAAGACCGCCAGCTGGCCTTCGAGGCTGGCTTCGACCACCACATGGTCAAGCCGGTGCGCTTCGAGCAGATCGAGGAAATCCTGGGCACGCGCAGCGTCGTCAAGAAGCTGCGGACATAAGCAGGGCAGTGCACATAAAAAACGGAAGCGCTGAACGCGCTTCCGTTTTTTTTTACGTGGGGCAGGCTGGCGGAGGCGTCAGTCCTGCTTCGCGCGGCGGCGGTGGGCCAGGAAACCCAGTACGCCCAGACCGCCCAGCATCATCCCGTAGGTGCCCGGCTCGGGCACCGGCGCCAGCGCCACCGCGCCGCCAAAGCTGGCGCCCTCGGCCGACAGCAGTTCGCCGCTCACCTGCAGGTAATAGTCGCCGACACCCAGGTTGTCGCTGGCGAGGGTCCACAGGTCAGTGGCTCCGGCTTGCACTTCCTCGCCCGCGGTGATGAGTACGTCATCGGCGCCGTACAGGGCCAGGCCGGTGATATCCAGGCCGACGTCGCCGCTGCGGCTGCTCGACGCGACCACGGCGTCCAGGTTGTGGCCGATCGTGCTCGCGATCGTGAAGGTGAACTGGTCGGCGAAGGTGTTGCCCTGGTTATCGGCGGGGAAGGAGTCGCCGAAATAGGCGGTGAGATCGACCAGGTCCAGGGCTTGTGGCGAGTCACCGATGACGTCCTGGGCCATCACGGCGGAAGAACCGAACGACGACGCGCCAGCCAGCACCATTGCAGCAATGAGAGATCGTTTCATGTCTTTCCTCGCTAAGAATCAGCCGCGACCTGCAGCCTTGGTTGAGAGACCGGAACTTCATGCTAACAAAAGAGTAAATAAATGCATCCCCGGCGATAGTGTGCTTATGGAACAAGAAATTTGTTCTCATGGCTAACTATTTGCTGGCGCGATAGCTATCGGATGCGCCTTCATAGGAGAGCGCCTCTATCCTGCGTTGTAGAGCAGAAAATGCGACCCGTTTGCTCGACATGTGTAAGTGAAGTCCTACGAAAACTATTGATGCTCTCCGGCGCAGAGGCCGTTGACAGGGTGTGCGCGCGGTTGAACAGCGCGAAAGGGATGAGCGCCAATAGCTCTGGCGCATTGCGGTGAGCGGAAAAGAAAAATGGCTCAGAATTTCTTCTGAGCCATTCTCTTTGAAACAGTTGGTGCGGCTGGCAGGAATCGAACCCACGACCCCTTGGTTCGTAGCCAAGTACTCTATCCAGCTGAGCTACAGCCGCCCGAGGCACGCATTATAGCAGCATGTGGCGAGTTGGCAAAGTCACCCGATGGCAGGCGGCAAACAGGCTACGTGACGCGCTGATTAGGCGAATGACGAATCTCGTGGCCGGAAAAGAAAAATGGCTCAGAATTTCTTCTGAGCCATTCTCTTTGAAACAGTTGGTGCGGCTGGCAGGAATCGAACCCACGACCCCTTGGTTCGTAGCCAAGTACTCTATCCAGCTGAGCTACAGCCGCCCGAGGCACGCATTATAGCGGCATGTGGCGAGTTGGCAAAGTGCCTGGCAGGCGATCTTGCTTGCTCGGCAGTCCTGTCCGCCCTACACTGGACTTTTTGGCGCTCGTGGTAGCACGCCGGGTCTACACCTCGAGCTACGACATTCGCAGGAACTTCAGATGGATATCGTCTTCATAAAAGGCGCCGGAAAGTTCGACCAGATGTAGACCATTCGTCCCGGGCATGCGCCCGAGGTGATCGATTGTCCGAAGCAGGGCATCATTCCACGCGATATGGCGCATTACGCCGTCGAGCACACGCTCGATGTGCGCGGCTTCCTCACGCGGGTGAGGGAAGGCGAGGTCGCCGATTTCCAGATGCAGGGCGAGCCATTAAGCGATGCGGTCGAGCGGCTCGTCGAAGTCGTCCAGGGCGACGGGTGGTCCGGTGGCCAGTCGCCCGCGGCGGATCTGATCGATATGTATCGCGTCACCTGCGATGCGAGGTCGTGCCCCATGCTGGAGATCGATGAGGCAGACATCGCCGCGGTGCGCACCGCGATCGCCGAACTGAGCGCAAGATGGGAGGCGCTGCCGGTCGGCGGCCGTCTCGAGCTCGGCTTCTCGCATGAGTCCGGATAGCCGAAAAGAAAAATGGCTCAGAATTTCTTCTGAGCCATTCTCTTTGAAACAGTTGGTGCGGCTGGCAGGAATCGAACCCACGACCCCTTGGTTCGTAGCCAAGTACTCTATCCAGCTGAGCTACAGCCGCCCGAGGCACGCATTATAGCGATGCTTGTTCTTCTTGGCAAATGGTTATCGAGAAAATTTGTTCGCAAGTGACTGCCTCAGTGCGTCGATGACCGTCCGGTCGTTAGGATTGCACAACACCACCGGCAAATCCGTCTTCGGGATCAGGTGCACGGCCTGGCTTTCCCATCCCATCAACGCCGGATTGCCGCCGATCCGGCGCGCCAGGTAGTAGCGGGTATAGGTCAGCGTACGCGCGCTGTCGACCAGGTGGGCGAGGATCTCGACCCGCAGGCCGGACTCCTCGAACGCTTCGCGGATCGCCGTGGCTTGCAGGCTGACCCCGGGATCGACCCGGCCCTTGGGGAAGGTCGCGTCATACCCGCCAAAACGGTTAGATGGCGACACTGCCCACACGCGGCCATCGTCTTCCACGATCACGACACCGGCGGCTGGGGATCTCGATGGCGGCAGGTCGAAGGCCGGTTCGGCGATATCGGCCTGGCCGGCGACCTCGCTCCATGCGGCATTGGTGGCGGGCGCGTCGATCCACGGCGCGAACGGCACGCCGTTCAGCATCGGGGGCAGGGCGCTGAGCGGGATGACGGTTGCGACCCGTGTCGGATCGCGCCAGGTGTCGGCCGCAGTGGGCAGCGACGGCCGTGCAATCAGCACGGGCTTGCCGTGTTCGTCTGGCTGGGGATGATGGACGGCGGCGTCGGTCATGGGAGGGATGGCGGAAGCAAAAGTGCAGGCCGAAAGCAATAAGGGCACTTCTTGCGAAGTGCCCTTATCTGAAGAAGGTTGGTGCGGCTGGCAGGAATCGAACCCACGACCCCTTGGTTCGTAGCCAAGTACTCTATCCAGCTGAGCTACAGCCGCCCAATGCAGGCATTATAGCGGGAGGCGGGCGTCTTGGCAAAGGTTCATTGCCGAAGAGCGTAACGGCCTGGAAAAGCCATCCCCGATAAATCCCCAGCGGATAAAGGAAAAGGGCCAGATCTTGCGATCTGGCCCTTCGTATTTTCTGGTGCGGCTGGCAGGAATCGAACCCACGACCCCTTGGTTCGTAGCCAAGTACTCTATCCAGCTGAGCTACAGCCGCCCGAGGCACGCATTATAGCAGCGGGCTGTCGGTTCTGGAAGACTCAAAATATTTCACCTAAGCAAACTCCTCTGGTAGATTTGATGGCAGCTTAATTAATTGGATCGTCATGCCGGGTTTCGCCACTGTCCGCGCCACGTCGCGTCGCTGCCTGTTCCTGTTGTTGCTGGGCGTCTTGAGCGTGCTTGCCGCGAGCCTGTCGAAGGACGCGGGCGCCGCCCAGCGCAGCCTGCGCTTCGAACGGTTGTCGGTCGACGACGGCCTGTCCCAGCATTCGGTGATCAATATTTTGCAGGACCGTCAGGGCTTCATCTGGTTCGGCACCCAGGCCGGGCTGCACCGCTTCGACGGCTATCGGATGACCGTGTACCGCAACGACACCAACGATCCGGGCAGCATCCCCGACAACTACGTGTCCGCCTCCTACGAGGATCCCCAGGGCCATCTGTGGTTCGGCACCAAGGGCGGGCTCGCGCGCCACGACCCGGCCACCGGCCGCTTCCAGCGCCATACACTGACCGATGAAGGGCGCAGCGTGCTGCGTTCGGTGGTGGCCATCGTGCCGGGAGCGGATGGCGCGCTGTGGCTGGCGACCACCGACGGCGTGGTGCGCTTCGATCCGGCCACCGGCCGGCACCGGAGCTATGTGCACGACCCCGAGGATCGCGCCAGCCTGCGCGACGATCGCGTCAATGCGCTCGCCTTCGACAATGCGGGCGCGCTGTGGGTGGGCACGGCGGCCGGCCTGGACCGGATGGAGCCGGGCGGCGGCCGATTTACGCACTTCGCGCTCGCGCCGCCGGCCGACGCCAGCCGCAATACCGTGCTCGCGCTGTCGATGGGGCCGCGCGACACGCTGTGGGTCGGCACCGCGTCCGGGCTCGAAGCCTGGCGCCTGGACGAAGGAGAGCCGCGGCGCCGACGCATGGGCGCGGCCGAGGGCCTGGGCGACGTGCACATCAGGACCCTGTACCATGACAGCGGGGCCCAGCTGTGGGTCGGCACCGAGACCGACGGCCTCAAATGGCTCGACCCCTCCAGCGGCCGCTTCATCAGCTACCGCAACGCGGCCCAGGACCCGCACAGCCTGTCCGACAACCAGGTGCCGGCGGTGCTGGTCGACCGCACCGGCACGCTGTGGGTCGGCACTTATTTCGGCGGCATCAACCGCACCGACCTGGCCAGCGGCGGCTTCGCGCGCTACGGCGACACCGAGGGCATCGGCCGCGCGCGGGTGCGCGCCATCGCCGGCGACGGCGCCGGCCGCCTGTGGGTCGGCACCGTCAGCGATGGCCTGATGCTGCTCGACCCCGTCACCCGCCAGGCCAGCCGGGTGCGAGGCGCGCTGCTGGGCGACAGGGTGACCGCGCTCGCCAGCGCCCGCGGCAGGCTGTGGGTCGGCACCCCGACCGGCCTGCTGTGGCGCACGCCGGATGGGCGCATGGGCCGGGTGGCGCTGGGGCCCGGACCGAACGCCAGCCATGTGCAGGCGATCCGCGCCGGCCGCGACGGCACTTTGTGGGTGACGACGCGCGACGGCCTGTCGGCGCTGGCGCCGGGGGCCGAGACCACGCGCAGCTGGCGCAACGATCCGCTCGACCCCACCAGCCTGGGCGACAACTATGGCCGTGCGCTGCTGGAAGACCGCCACGGCATCCTGTGGATCGGCACCGAATCGGGTCTGGAGCGGTTCGATCGGGCCACCGACACCTTCACCCGCTTTCGCAGCGACCCGGCCGATCCGGGCACCTTGCGCCACAGCCGGGTCAACTACCTGCACGAGTCGCGCTCGGGCGAGCTGTGGGTCGGCACCGCCGGCGGACTGCACCGCATGATGCGCGACGGCGAGCGCACCTGGTTCCGCTTCTATCCTTTCGATAATGCCCGGGAGGGGACATCGGTCGGCGCCATCCTCGAGGACGACGACGGCACCCTGTGGGTCAGCACCACGGCCGGGATCACGCGGGTCGATCCGGTGGGCGGCCAGACCAAGAGCTACACGGCCAAGGACGGCCTGATCGACGGTTCCTATTTCGTCGGCTCCGCCTGGCGCGGCGTCAACGGCCAGCTGCATTTCGGCGGCATCAACGGCATGACCTCGTTCCAGCCCGCCGAAGTGCGCGACAACCCGTTCCCGCCGGCGGTCGCGATCACCGACCTGCTGGTATTGAACAAGAGCCGGTCCATCCCCGACCTGCCCACGCGGCGCGAGATCACGCTGTCGCACCGCGACACGGTGTTCACGGTCGAATTCGCGGCGCTGCACTACGCCGACCCGGACGGCAACCGCTATGCCTACCGGCTCGAAGGTTTCGACCAGGGCTGGGTCGACACCAACGCCAGCCGACGCTTCGCGACCTATACCAACCTCGATCCGGGGCGCTACGTGTTCCGGGTCCGGGCCAGCAACAAGGACGGCCTGTGGAGCCAGGACGCCGCCACGCTGGCGATCACGATCACGCCGCCGTACTGGAAGACCTGGTGGTTCCGCACGCTGGTGGCAGCCGTGGCGCTGGCGTTTTCCTACCTGGCCTACCGGCTGCGGGTGCACGCGCTGGTGGAGCAGAAAGGGCTGCTGGCGCGCGAGGTCCATGCCCGCACCGCCGAACTGCTGCTGCAGAAGGAAGCGGCCGAACGCGACAAGCGCGAGGTCGAGCGCCAGAAGGAATCGGTCGAGCGCGCGCACCGCAATATCGCGCTGCTGTCCGACATGGGCCGGGTGCTGACCGCGAATCTGGACAACGAGGCCATCATGAGCACGCTCTACCAGCACGTGGTGGCGCTGATGGACGCGCCGGTGTTCGCGGTCGCGCTGTGGCGCCCCGAGCGCGAGACGCTCGAGCTGCCGTATGCGATGGTGGTCGGCCGGCGCATGGCGCCGCGCGAGCTGCGCTTCGATCCGGCGCGCCACCTGCTGTCGTGCTGCGTGGCCGAGGGCCGCGAGTACCTGCTGGTCGACGTGCAGGCCGAGCTGCCTACTTGCCTGGCGCAGGCGGGCGACCCGCTGGACGCGGTGGCGGTGTCGGAGTCCGCCGTCCAGGCGCCGCGCTCACTGCTGTGCGTGCCGGTGACGGTGGGCGAGCGGGTGCTGGGCGCGGTGACGGTCCAGAGCCGCCAGCCCGGCGCCTACGGCCAGGTCCATCTCGACATGCTCGGCACCCTGGCCGCCTACGTCGGCGTGGCGATGGACAATGCCGAAGCCTATCACCGCCTCAAGGAAACCCAGGCCCAGCTGGCGGCGCAAGAGAAACTGGCCTCGCTCGGTTCGCTGGTGGCGGGCGTGGCGCACGAGCTCAATACCCCGATCGGCAACAGCCTGCTGATGGCCAGCACGCTGCAGGAGCGCACCAATGCGGTGGCGGCGCGCTTTACGCAGGCCACGTTGAAGCGCTCCGACCTGGAGGACTACATGGCGGCGTCGAGAGAGGCGTCGGAGCTGATCGTCCGCAGCCTGCACAATGCGGCCGAACTGGTGAGCAGCTTCCGCCAGGTGTCGGTCGACCAGGCCAGCGCCCAGCGCCGCCGCTTCGACCTGGCCCAGGCCTGCCACGAAATCGTGGCGACCTTGATGAACACGGTGCGCCTGGCCGAACACCGCCTGCTGCTCGACGTGCCGGCCGGGATCGTGATGGATGGATTCCCCGGCCCGCTGGGCCAAGTCCTGATCAACTTCGTCAACAACGCCATGCTGCACGCTTTCGAGGGGCCGGGCGGCACCATGACGATCGGCGCCGCACTGCACGACGGACGGGTGACCATCACCTTCCGCGACGATGGCCGTGGCATCGAGGCGGCCCATCTCGGCCGCATCTTCGATCCCTTCTTCACCACCCGCATGGGGCAGGGCGGCACCGGGCTGGGCCTGAACATCGTCTACAACATCGTCACCAGCCTGCTGGGCGGGACGATTCGGGTCGAAAGCACGCCCGGCGCCGGGACGCTGTTCGTGCTCGACTTGCCGCTGCGGGCGCCGGATGCGCCTGCGTAGGGAAAAAGAAAGCCTAATTACGCTTGATAATTTTCCGAGTACAGTATCTGAGTACACTGAGCCGCGCCGCCCGTCAGCTAGCGGCCAGAAGCGGTTTTACATCGAACTCTTCTCCATCGGGCATTCAATGTCATTCGTCAAAATCTACGATGTGGTCAAAGTTAAAAGATTAAATAGACCCGTTGATTTTCAGTCAGATGGAGCGGTAATCCCCCCATTTTTAGAGCACGCTAAAAGTAGAGGTTAAGCGGCGAGCGCCAATTTCTGTTTTGGCGTAATACCGCCGAGCGCCATGTTAGGCCGGTCGTGATTGTAGGTCCACAACC
>NZ_JAFVIM010000027.1:0-70107 GCF_017582745.1 Massilia oculi | reverse complement strand
GTGCCGCCATCCTCAATCGCTTCACGCGCTTGGGCACGCCCACGACCGTAGCGGTGACCATGCCGTAAATCCGTCTGGGGTTTGGGGTACTACGCGCTCAATTGATTTATGCAACAAAGCCCCTGGGAACGCAATGGGAATCGTTGGCGCAACACGATGCATCAGTCGACGGAAGTGAAACCCGCGGTGGCTGCTCTGCGTAATTCAGCGCCAACGCAATAAGTTCGTTCGCAAGGCACGCTGTACGCTATTCCGTCAACGTGGCCAAGCCTGAACTGTTTCGCGTCGGTAGTGTCAGCTCTGAGACTCGGGCACGATCCCACCAATGAAAGCGTCGGGCGTCGTGGCGCAGGCAGTGTCGGTCATATTCGAGTTGCCCGGTGTCGCGACCGTCGGGCCCTGCGGTAGTGACATCGCAACCGCCGGATGCCGAAAAGGTCGTCATTCATGACCTGTAGGAGAAGTCCCGCCTGCCTGACCGGCGAGCGCTGGTACTGTTAGTGAGTGGATAAAAAGTAAAGTCGAGCCAAGTATTTAAAGCATGGTGCCGACATGAGAGCAGCATTGGTAGTAGGTGATAGCCGTAAGCTGTGTGGGGATCTGAAGACCCATATGACGTCGCTCGGCTATATGACTATCGCCACTGAAAAGCATGATGCCGCGTTGAGCGCGATGGGGACAACACGGTTCGATGTAGTGTTGATCTGCAGCCCGACGCGCCCGGTGGAGCGGCGGTCATTTGCTGGCGAGCTGAAAAGCCGCTGCCATACCGCCGCTGTCATCCTGATTACAGCAAGCGATGCAACGTACGCAGCCGCAAAAGCCTGCCGATTTGCTGGCATCACTGCTGTGATCAAAGGTCCAGCCTCGCTCGTCGCGCTATGGCGTGTGATCGAGTTCGGCCTTGAGGGCTTGGGCTGTCACAGGGGATGGGTCGACGAGACCAGCGATCGACGGCACGCGGGCCCCCAGGCGGAACGGCTTTAGAAGTTCGGCGGCAGTCCGGCGAGCCCACGGGGCTTGCACCGGTCTTGCCGGCGTCTCGACGCTTCGAAGCCTAAGACTGCTTGCTATCTCTGCTACAAGTTGTTCGATTGACACCTCGGACGACATGGTAGGGTAGGCTCCCCCGAAGTTACTGCATAACCAGCTCTGGTAAGACGAGAGATCACAAAATTGAACGGCGTGCGCTAGCAGATCCGCACCACTCACCGATCCTTTTACGTACGCGCAGAGCATCGCCTGATCGGCTTCCGAGATGACGACTCCCTCAGCTTCCAGTTCGTTCATCATCTGCGCGACGCGCTTTCCTCGTAACTTCTGCATTTTTCCACCTTCTGGGCCACATCAATCGCCGCAGGTTAGCACCAGCGTGACAATTGGAGAGATTTCTGTCTAAATATTAATTGCAGTTTGCAACCCAGTACAGCGCGGTTCACTTGGAAGATTCTTAAAAACAACACATGATGCATTTCGATAATCATCGAGCGGATGATCTCTCCAGCCCGCTGTCACTCCTGACTTCCGACCACTTCAGCTACCACGGCCCGCTTCGATGCGCAGGTCATTGCACACTCGGGTGACAACCGGCGGTGACGAGGCTCCCCGCACTATTGGCGAACTTCAGCCGTTCAGGACGCGAAATGGCGTATGCATTCAGCATGGCTGATACAGGTTTGAACCGCTATTGATATGCTTTGCGCTGACCACGTACCATGCCGCTCGTAAAATAAGTTGTCGATTTAGAACGAGGGGTTTATGGACAGCTTCGAACCAATAAAGTCGGTCAACCCTTGGGATGAAGGTGATTACCGCATCCATGGTCGCGTGGTAGAAGCCCCCGACGGGGGATTCTGGCCCGCATACTCGATCGAGCGAATCCGCGGCATCCCCGATGCACCGAAACAGGCCGCTGCCTTCCACGAGGTCCGCGCACAAAGCTTTACTACCAGGGGCCTTGCAGAAATGATGGCCATATCTCACGGGGTGCAAAGGGTTCGTACACTGCACCGACTGGACTGCTGAATACTGCTGCGGTCACCCGAACAAGTCGCCAGTGCCTGCGGCTCGTTGCATTCGCCAGTATCAAATCTGACGCTAGTCCTGACACCGCTTCTCGCGCTTGCACTTGTCGCTGCACGGCGAAGCAGATCTGGCTTCGGCCACTGAACTGTGGCAGGCCCCTGTGCGGCCCTATCTCGGCAACGCCGATGCTCTGGTTTATGCGCAATGAGTATCAACGCCAGCTGCAGTAAGAGTTCTGCCAACCTGCGGTTCATTTACATTTATATTAGGTATCTTGCCATGCCCAACCATAAAGAACCGCTATGGCAACCGTTTCATCCACCGTCAACATCGACGGCGTCGACATCCAGATCACCAACCACGCCGATGCCAATGGCGACGTCACGCGTACCGTGGTCGTCCCAGTGATTACGGCGGCACGCCACGACGAAAACGGAAACGACGTCGCCGACATTCCGCTGCTAACGATACCAAGTCATGCCATGGCAATCTCGGCCCACCTGCCAACCGGATATGGCCTGCTGATGGAGGGCCCATCGGCCATACAGCCAGTGTCACGCGCGCTGGACATGCTGAATGCCCAGATCGCAGCGCACAGCCCTGAGGCCGAGCATGCCCCGATGATCGCCGCCCTCTCCGCCCAGTCATACTGGGACTTCCGTTCCTTCAAACTTACGCGAAGCTATCCATAGTTAACTTTGCTGTTGAATTCCTGCTTCACCGGGGCCGGTTTCACTTCGCACTTGACGCGCGAGGCCAGCGCCTGCCCCTCCACAGGCCGATGCGGTGGAACTCACCGCCATGTTTTTCAGGTTGATTGCCGCGTTGACGTCCCGGTCGTGCAGTGCGCAACAGCCGGGACAACGCCAATGGCGAACCGTCAGTGGAAGCACATCCATCCGGTAGCCACAGCACGAGCATGTCTTGCTGCTCGGATACCAGCGATCTACCACGACGACCTGACCGCCGCGCCGCGTCGCCTTGTATTCCAGCTGGCGGCGCAGCTCACCAAATCCCATGTCAGCGATCGCTCGGGCCAGGCGACGATTTCCGAGCATGCCCTTCACGTGCAGGTCTTCGATACCGATGGTGTGGAAATGGCGGGTGATATACGTGCTCAACTGATGCAGGCCGTTGCGCCTCAGGTCGGCGATGCTGGCGTATAGCCGGGCAAGCCTGGCTTTCGCCTTGGCACGATTGCGCGATCCTTTGACTTTGCGTGAGACCTCGCGCGACAGGCGTTGCAGACGGGCGAGCAGTGTGCCCAACGCTTTCGGGCCGGTGAACACTTCACCGGTCGACAGCGTGGCCAGCGCCGACACACCGAAGTCGACTCCCACCGCGCCTTGGGTTTCGGCTGGCGGTTGATGTTGATCCTTGATGTCAACGGTAATGCTCGCGTACCAGTGATCCGCAATCCGGCTGATCGAGGCCGAGACGATGCGCCCGGAGAAACGCAGGGATTCGCGCATGCGAACCCATCCCAGTTTTGGAATGTGGATGCGATTTTCCTCGACACGGAACTGGTCATTGCTTAATGTAAATCGATCGTCACGGCCCTTGCGGCGAAAGGTGGTATAGCGGGCACGACCTTTGAAGAAATTCTCGAATGCTTGACCCAACTGCATGATCGCCATCTGTGGTGCGTTCTTGGTCACTTCCAGCATCCAGGGGAATTGCTCGGCCTTGATCGCATTGAGCTGGCGCCGCAACGCCGCCTCATTTGGCTTGTCCACCGTCGGATCGGTCTTGCTTGCCTCGTACTGCCGCCTCCACTCGACCAAGGCCCAGTTATAGGCGAAACGTGCAGTGCCGGCGGCACGCGCCAGATACGTCGCCTGGACATTGTTCGGATCGAGTCGCATGCGATGGCCTAGATACATTGCGACTCCTTGACTGCTGTGCGCACGCCATCGATCAGCTTCTGGTTGCGGTGACTGCGGCTTCCATAGAGACGGGCCGAGAAGACGGTGATGATCTCGAGCACATCGCTGGCTAGCTCTTCTTCGATATTGGTGTCCTCGCCCTGGTTGATGATGACCACTTCGACCTGCCTTGTCTGGCACAAGGCAAATATCAGCTCCGCGCCAAAACGCAGCAACCGGTCCTTGTGCGTCAAGACCAGGCGCCCAACCTCATCTTCGACTATCCCATCGAGCAAACGTTTCAAGCCTTTCTTGCGATAGTTCATGCCCGACCCAAGGTCGGCAATCATGTCGAACGCCCATCCATGACTCGCGCAGTACAATTCAAGTACCCGCCTTTGCCGCTCCAGGTCCGCCTGTTGATCATGACTGGACACCCGCGCATAGGCGACAGTCTTGCGCACCGCCTGAGCACCGCCCTGCGTTTCAGGTCGCAAGGCGGCCAAGTCGTACCGGCGCTGACCTCCTTCTGTTCGTACCGGAGTGAGCCGACCGCTGGCCTCCCAGCGACGCAGGGTACTGGTCGAGACGCCCAAGGCTTGCGCAGCCATGCCGATGGAAACGAACTTGTTCATAATGCATAAGACTGCATAGATTTAAACAAGTTCTCATCTAACTGTTAATAACCCTACCCCGTTCATGCTGTCGACGATCACCCCGACAATGGCCAGGGACGTCGCACCGAATGCGCCCTGCAGCTGGAAAGCGTCCGCGGCACCGCCTTGAGCGCCGTCCTGGTCGATACCAACGGCCTGGGCGATATGGCGCACATCAGCCTGAGTGGCTTTGACATCACCCTCATCACAGGCGCAGGCACGTTCGAGCAAGTGCCGGGCCGCGCCAAGATCATCGCCGACAGCGCCAGCCAGACCATCATCATCGACGGCGGCCAGGACGAGGTCGACGCCGGCGGCGGCGACGACCGGATCATCATCGGTGAAGGCATCGCAGACACGATCGGCCACATCACTTACAACATAATGGATGGCGGCGAAGGCTACGATACCTTGCAGCTCAACCGCGCGAGCCGTGACGGCTACGTCCTCTACGCCAGTCGCAACGACGACGGCGACGCCACGCTGGCCGACATCGCCGACAGCTTCATTGCTGCCGATGAAGCGACGGGCGGGCTGGACGACGCGGCCTTTATTGCACATCTATACCAGACAGCACTCGAGCGCGAAGCGACGGCGCTCGAACTGTCGGAATGGAATGCGATGCTGGCCAATGGCCATGTCGATCGCGGCGACGTGCTGCTGGCTCTGGTCGAGTCGGCCGAGATGGTGGCGCTGGTCGGCGTATTGAGCACGACATTCGAAGTCGCTTGAGCCGCCAGGGACCGCCGCGCCCGTGGTCCAGCCTTCAATTCATCGATTTCGCAACAGTCGAGCAGCCGGAAGCAAGAACCTGAAGCCTTTACCTGTTCAGTATCTTGCATACTCACAAGTTCCGTAATACGCTGACCAGGTTAACTTCTGGCGAGCATCATGGGATTTTTCTCGGCATCAAAATCGTTATTTTCTGCCATCACGGGCGCACTCACGACGACCCATTCCTGGCAGTACAACACGGCCCGAGACCAGCGCACCTGCACCTGCTGCGGCCGGCAAGAGGAAATGGTCCTCGACCTCGTCAGCACGAACTGGGAAGTGCTCGTCCCCGGCGACCTGACCGCGCACGCCGCCAAGCCCGTCACCACCGCCCCACAGCCGTCCGCCGCGCCGGACCTTGCCGCGGCGCGCGCCCCTGATCCCTCCATCTGATAAAAAAAGGCCGCTGCCGCACGAAGCAGGCAACGGCCAAGTCCTCGGCAGGGCCGAGATGGAGACACAAGAGAACCGACCACATCGCCGGTAATGACATAAGTATGCGGCCACCCCGCATAGTCACAAGGCCTAAAAGAGGTAATCGCGACCGCGTCCTTGCGTCAGAGCAGTCGTACGCACTCCTGACATTCTTTTCGGCACCAATCCGCCCTTCTTTCTCAGCTTTTTTGATTCACATCAACCACGCCCCTGACACGCCTCCGATCCGGGAATAAAGTGGACTTTGAGTAATCAAAGCGTATAGGCCAGATGCCATCGAGGGTTCGCTCCCTTGGCAGATACCGGCACGCCTATCCGCCCGAGTCCGCTTTTACCGAAACGAAAGGAACGAGCATGTACAAGACCATCGTGGTTCACGTCGACGGCAGTCCCGAGCAAGAGGCGCGCCTGCGCGCCGGCGCCCTGCTGGCCAATGCCTTCGACGCCCACCTCGTCGGCAGCGCCGCCACCGGCATTTCCTGGTTCGACTATTCCCTGCTGGTCGGCTCGATGGGAGCGCCGATGATGCCCGAGTCCGATTTCAGCGGGGTGCGCGAGGCGGTCGAGGCGCGGCTCGAAGAATTCCGCACCGCCATCCAGCGCCACGGCGTCGAGAGTTTCGAAACCCGCATGCTCGAAGATGACGCCCGCTACGCCCTGCTGCTCGAATCGCGCTATGCCGATCTCGTGATCGTCAGCCGCGACGGCGAACCGATCGCCGTGCCGGGCATTCCGGCCCAGGCGCGCGGCTTGCCCGAATACGTCGCGCTGCACGGCGCGCGTCCCGTGCTGGTGGTGCCGCCCGGCTGGAAAAACCGGGCCCTGCCCGGCACCGCCGTCGTCGGCTGGGATGGCAGTATGCAGGCGATCCGCGCGATCTCCGCCGCCCTGCCCCTGCTGCGGCAGGCCGATACGGTCAAGCTCACGCTCATCAATCCCGGCGCCATGGCCGAGATGCATGGAGAAGAACCGGGCGCCGACATGGCGCTGCACCTGGCGCGCCACGGGCTCAAGGTCGACGTCGTCATCGAGACCACGCGCAGCAGCACCGGCGACGCGCTCCTCAAGGTTGCGCGCGAGCACGATGCCGGCCTGCTGGTCACGGGCGCCTTCGGCCACAGCCGCTACCGCGAGTTCGTCCTTGGCGGCGTCACCCGCGCGCTGCTGGCGGGCGCCAACACACCGCTTCTGATCGCGCACTGAGCGCAGCTGCATGCCGCGAACCTTCGCCATGGCCCCCGACACACGTCCAGATGCCGCCGGCAGCACGCGCCGGCTCGAAGGCAGCGCCTGGCTCGGCGGCACCCACCGCCATGCGCGGGTCGCCGGCAGCGGGCAAGTCCATGCCGATCTGGTGCTGTGGGCCTGGCTCGGCCGCCTCACCGGCAACCTGTCGCCGGCCGCGCTCGCCATGGCCTGGTTCGACTGGGCCAGCCACCTCATGATGTCGCCCGACAAGCAGCACGAGCTGGCCACCGACGCTGCCCTCGGCTGGCAGCGCTGGCTGCAATACCTGGTCACGCCGGCCGGCGATGCCGCCGATCTGGTGCGACCGCTGGCCCAGGATAAACGTTTCGTCGATCCGGCCTGGAATACCTGGCCCTGGCACCAGCTCAGCCAGGGCTTCCTGCTGAGCCAGCAATGGTGGCACCGCACCACCTCCACCGTGCGCGGCGTCGCGCCGCACCATGCCGACGTCGTCACCTTCGTCGCGCGCCAGCTGCTCGACTGCGTGGCGCCGTCGAATTTCGTCACCACCAACCCCGTCGTGCAGCGCGCCGTGCTGGCCAGCGGCGGGATGAACCTTGTCAACGGCGCCATGCGCGCCTGGCGCGACGTGCAAGGCCTGCTCACAGGCAAGCCGCACGTGGTCAACTACCGGCCGGGGCGCGAGGTGGCCGTCACGCCGGGCAAGGTAGTGATGCACAACCGGCTCATCGAATTGCTGCGCTATGACCCGGTCGGCCCTGCCGTGCACGAAGTCCCGCTCCTGATCGTGCCGGCCTGGATCATGAAGTTCTACATCCTCGACCTGTCGCCGCACAATTCCCTGGTGCGCTACCTGGTCGAGCGCGGCCATACCGTGTACATGGTGTCATGGAAGAATCCGCAAGCCGACGACCGCGACCTTACCATGGACGACTATCGCCAGCTGGGCATCACTGCCGCGCTCGACGCCATCGTCGCCCAGACCGGCGCCAGCAAGATCAATGCTGCCGGATATTGCCTGGGCGGCACCCTGCTCGCGATCGCCGCCGCCGCCATGGCGCGCGACCACGACCGGCGCCTGGCCAGCATCTCGCTGCTGGCGGCCCAGGTCGACTTTACCGAGCCCGGCGAGCTGTCGCTGTTCATCGACGACAGCCAGGTCAGCTTCCTGGAGGCCGCCATGTGGCAGCAGGGCTACCTCGACACGCGCCAGATGGCCGGCGCCTTCCAGCTGCTGCGCTCCAACGACCTCATCTGGTCGCGACGCCTGCGCCACTACCTGCTCGACCTGCCCGAGCAAGAGAGCGACCTGATGTCCTGGAATGCCGACGCAACCCGCATGCCCTATCGCATGCACGCCGAGTACCTGCACCGCCTGTTCCTGCGCAACAGCCTGGCCAGCTCGCGCTACCTGGCCGGTGGGCATCCCGTCTCGCTGAGCGACATCGACGTGCCCATCTGCGCGGTCGGCACGCTCACCGACCACGTCGCGCCATGGCGCTCGGTGTACAAGATCATCCCGCTCACCGATACCGAGATCACCTTCATTCTCACCAGCGGCGGCCACAATGCCGGCGTGGTCTCACCGCCGGGCAGTCCCAACCGCAGCTACCAGGTCGCCGTGCACCGGCATGACGATCCCTATATCGATCCCGACCGCTGGCTGGCGCGCGTGCCCCAGCTCGAGGGGAGTTGGTGGCCCGCCTGGGATCAATGGCTCTCGCGCCATGCTGGCAAGCATGTACCGCCGCCGGCGCCGATACCTGACACGGCGCCCGCACCGGGCGACTACGTCCTTCAGCAATAAGCCCGCCTATTCCCTTCGCTCCAACACCGCATTCGCCTGCGTCGTCGGCTGGGATGCTGGCGGCCGGCATGCTGCCTGCCGTTTTGTGTGCGCCTGTACTGGATTGCATGCGTCTCCGTATTACGGAATGGCCGGTGGGCCACATGCTTCCGGGACGATATTTACAGCCATTCAGAAACTTCAAGTTTCAAGGGAACGCGGCCTTCGCGATAGCTGACTTAGAATCAATTCGACAACTCCGCAAGCCCTTCCACACCTGTCGGCGCCGCAGTATTGACGCCGAGAACAGGTGTGGGCAACGCACTCTAGAGAAGGAAGCCACAAGCATGGACCAATTCAGCGACGTCAAGCTTACACGGCGCGACCTGTTGATCGCCGGCGCCCTGTCGGTATCGACCGCGGCCGTCCCGGGCGCGCATGCCCAGCAGGCCGCACCGACGGCTGGCGCGACCACCACTCCCGAGCCGGTCACCACCGGCGTCACCTTCACCGTCAACGGCAAGCAGGTCACCCTGGAGCTGGACACCCGCACCAGCCTGCTCGACGCGCTGCGCGAGCACCTGCACCTGACCGGTTCCAAGAAGGGTTGCGACCAGGGCCAGTGCGGCGCCTGCACCGTCATCATGGACGGGCGCCGCATCAACTCCTGCCTGTCGCTGGCGGTCATGCACGAAGGCGCCAACATCACCACCATCGAGGGCCTCGGCACGCCAGAGAAGCTCCATCCGATGCAGGCCGCCTTCATCAAGCACGACGGCTACCAGTGCGGCTACTGTACCCCCGGTCAAATCTGTGCCAGCGTGTCCGTGATCGAGGAAATCCGCCAGGGCATTCCGAGCCACGTGACCGCAGACCTGAATGCGAAACCCCTGCTCTCCGTCGAAGAGATCCGCGAACGCATGAGCGGCAATATCTGCCGATGTGGCGCCTACTCGAACATCATCGATGCGATCACCGAAGTGGGAGGGGTCAAGGCATGAAGGCATTCACCTACCAGCGCGCCACTTCGCCGGCCCAGGCCGCCCAGCTCGTCGCCCGCACCCCGAACGCCCGCTTCATCGCCGGCGGCACCAACCTGCTCGACCTCATGAAACTCGAGATCGAGACCCCGACCGCCCTGGTCGACGTCAACGGTCTTGGCTTCGACAAGATCGAGCCCACCTCCGACGGCGGCCTGCGTGTGGGCGCCCTGGTGCGCAACACCGACCTGGCGGCCGACCCGCGCGTGCGCAAGGACTACGCCGTGCTGTCGCGCGCCCTGCTGGCAGGCGCCTCGACCCAGTTGCGCAACAAGGCGACCACCTCGGGCAACCTGCTGCAGCGCACCCGCTGCCCGTATTTCTACGATACGGCGCAGAAGTGCAACAAGCGCCAGCCGGGCAGCGGCTGCGCCGCCATCGGCGGCTTCACCCGCCACCACGCCGTGGTCGGCGCCAGCGAAGCCTGCATCGCCGTGCATCCGAGCGATATGGCGATCGCCATGCGCCTGCTCGACGCCGAGGTGGAAACCGTGAAGGCCGACGGCAGCATGCGCAGCATCCCGATCGCCGACTTCCACCGCCTGCCGGGCAATACCCCGCACATCGAGACCGTGCTCGAACCGGGCGAATTGATCACCTCCGTCAAGCTGCCGAAGCCGCTGGGCGGCGTGCACGCCTACCGCAAGGTGCGCGACCGCGCCTCCTACGCTTTCGCCCTGGTATCGGTCGCCACCGTGATCCTGCCCGACGGCAGCGGCCGCGTGGCGGTCGGCGGCGTGGCGCACAAGCCATGGCGGGTCGAAGAGGCCGAACGCCAGATGGCGCAAGGCGCCAAGGCGGTATCCGACCGCCTGATGGCCGGCGCCCGCACCACCGAAGACAACGCGTTCAAGGTGGCCCTGGTGCACCGTACCCTCGCGGAAGCGATGTCCGCAGCGAAGAAAGGCTGATCCCATGAAATTCACGACTCCAGCCACCACCAATCCCATCGACCGCCAGCGCTACGTCGGCCAGCCGCTCGACCGCATCGATGGCCCGCTCAAGTGCACCGGCACCGCGCCTTACGCCTACGAGCACCACAAGGAAGTGCCGAACGCCGCCCACGGCTTCGTGGTCGGTTCCAGCATCGCCAAGGGCCGCATCGCCTCGGTCGAGATCGACGCCGCCCGCCGCGCGCCCGGCGTGCTCGCCGTGGTCACGGCCGCGAATGCCGGCAAGCTGGGTAAAGGCGACATGAACGTCGCCCACCTGCTGGCCGGCCCCAAGGTCGAGCACTACCACCAGGCCGTCGCGCTGGTGGTCGCCGAAACCTTCGAACAGGCGCGCGCCGCGTCTCACCTTGTGCGCGTGAAATACGTCGAAGAGAAAGGCAAGTTCGACCTGGCCGCCGAGAAAGACAAGGCCGTGAAACCCGACTGGGAATCCGACCCGTCCGACTCCAAGGCCGGCAACTTCCAGCGTGGATTCGATACCGCCCCGGTGAAACTCGACGCCACCTATACCACCCCGGACCAATCCCACGCGATGATGGAGCCGCACGCCACTACCGCGGTCTGGGAAGGCGACAAGCTGACCGTATGGACCTCGAACCAGATGGTCGAATGGTGCGTCAAGGACTTGTCGAAGACGCTGAACATCCCGAAGGACAAGGTGCGCGTGATCTCGCCCTACGTCGGCGGCGGCTTCGGCTCCAAGCTGTTCCTGCGCGCCGACGCCCTGCTCGCTTCGCTGGGCGCGCGCGCGGCCAAGCGTCCGGTCAAGGTAGCGCTGCACCGTCACCTGATCTTCAATAACACCACCCACCGCCCGGCCACCATCCAGCGCATCCGCATCGGCGCCGGCCGCGACGGCCGCATCACGGCCATCGGCCACGAGTCGTGGAACGGCAACCTGCCCAAGGGCAGTTCGGAAGTCGCTACCCAGCAGACCCGCCTGCTGTACGCCGGCGCCGACCGCATGACCGCGACCCGCGTCGCCCTGCTCGACCTGCCCGAAGGGAATGCGATGCGCGCGCCGGGCGAGGCGCCGGGCATGATGGCGCTCGAAATCGCAATCGACGAGATGGCCGAAAAGCTGAACATCGACCCGGTGCAGTTCCGCATCCTGAACGACACCAAGGTCGATCCCGAAAAGCCGATCCGCAAGTTCTCCGAGCGCCGCTTCGTCGAGTGCATGCGCATGGGCGCCGAGAAGTTCGGCTGGAACAAGCGCAATCCCAAGCCGGGCCAGACCCGCGAGGGCCGCTGGCTGATCGGCTACGGCGTGGCCTCGGCCTTCCGCAACAGCCCGGTGATGAAGTCGGCGGCGCGGGTGCGGCTCACGGGCGAAGGCAAGGTCATCGTCGAAACCGACATGACCGATATCGGCACCGGCAGCTACACCATCATCGGCCAGACCGCGGCCGAGATGCTGGGCGTGCCGCTCGAGCGGGTCGAGGTGCGCCTGGGCGACTCCAGCTTCCCGACCTCCGCCGGCTCGGGTGGCCAGTGGGGCGCGAACAGCTCGACCTCGGGCGTGTACGCCGCCTGCGCCAAGCTGCGCGAACAGGTCGCCGCCAAGCTTGGCGTCAAGGAAAGCGAGGCCGAGTTCGTGGACGGCGCAGTGCGTGCCGGCGGGCGCAACCTGCCGCTGGCGCAAGCCGCCGTCGGCGGCGAGCTGGTGGCCGAGGACACGATCGAATTTTCCGGTGGCCTGGACAAGAAGAACCAGCTCTCGACCTTCGGCGCCCACTTCGTCGAAGTCGCGGTCGACGCGATCACCGGCGAAGTCCGGGTGCGGCGCATGCTGGCCGTGTGCGCGGCCGGCCGCATCCTCAATCCGAAGCAGGCGCGCAGCCAGGTGATCGGCGCGATGACGATGGGCGTGGGGGCGGCGCTGATGGAACACCTGGTGGTCGACAAGCGCCTCGGCTTCTTCGCCAACCACGATCTCGCCACCTACGAGGTGCCGGTGCACGCCGACATCCCCCACCAGGAAGTCGTGTTCCTCAAGGAAGAAGACGAGCTGTCCTCGCCCATGAAAGCCAAGGGCGTCGGCGAGCTCGGTATCTGCGGGGTCGGCGCCGCGGTCGCGAATGCGATCTACAACGCCACCGGCGCGCGGGTGCGCGAATACCCGATCACGCTCGACAAGCTGATCGAGAAGATGCCGCTGTCCGCCTGACGCCGCACGCGGGGCGGCGCCGCGGCGCCGTCCCGCGTTGTTTCCTGATCCGATTCTCGATCCGATTCTTGATGCGAGCGCCGCGACTTCGGCGCCTGGAGAGGTCACGCCCATGAAATTCAACACTCCCGCCACCACCAACCCGATCGACAGGCTGCGCCACGTCGGCCGTCCCTACGACCGCATCGACGGCCCGCTCAAGTGCACCGGGCGCGCCGCCTATGCCTATGAGCACCACCGCGAAGTGCCTGGCGCGGCCCACGGCATCGTGGTCGGCTCCGCCATCGCCAAGGGCACGGTCGCCGCCATCGACGTCGAGGCGGCGCGCCGCGCGCCGGGCGTGCTGGCGGTGGTCACCGCCGCCACCGCCGGCAAGCTCGGCAAGGGCGAGAAGAACACCGCGCGCCTGCTCGGCGGACCGAAGATCGAGCACTACCACCAGGCGCTGGCGCTGGTCGTGGCCGAGACCTTCGAACAGGCACGCGCCGCCGCCAGCCTGGTGCGCGTGCGCTACCGCGAAGAGAAAGGCAGTTTCGACCTGGCGAAGGTCAAGGACAGCGGCATCGCGCCCAAGCCCGAGCGAGATTATCCGCCCGACACCCGCGCCGGCGACTTCGAACGCTATTTCGAGCTGGCCCCGGTCAAGCTCGACGCGGTCTACACCACACCCGACCAGTCGCATGCCATGATGGAGCCGCATGCCACCACCGCGCGCTGGGATGGCGGCAAGCTGACCATCTGGACTTCGAGCCAGATGATCGACTGGTGGCGCAGCGACCTGGCCAAGACCCTGCACATGCGCAAGCAGGACGTGCGCGTGATCTCTCCGTATATTGGCGGCGGTTTCGGCGGCAAGCTGTTCCTGCGTGCCGATGCCCTGCTGGCGGCGCTCGGCGCGCGCGCCGCTGGGCGTCCGGTCAAGGTGGCCCTGCAGCGCCACCTGGTCTACAACAACACCACCCACCGCCCCAAGACCATCCAGCGCCTGCGCATCGGCGCGGGCCGCGACGGCCGCATCGCCGCGATCGGCCACGAGACCTGGAACGGCAACCTGCCGGGCGGGCGGCCCGAGGTCGCGACCCAGCAGACCCGCCTGCTGTACGCCGGCCAGCATCGGATGACCACCACCCGCGTGGCCGTGCTCGATCTCCCCGAGAGCAATTCGATGCGCGCGCCGGGCGAGGCGCCGGGCCTGATGGCGCTCGAGATCGCGATGGACGAGCTGGCCGAGAAGCTGGGCATGGACCCGGTCCAGTTCCGCATCCTGAACGACACCCGGGTCGATCCCGAGAAGCCGATTCGTCCATTCTCGGAACGGCGCTTCATCGAGTGCCTGCGCACCGGCGCCGAGCGCCATGGCTGGAGCAAGCGCAATCCGAAGCCGGCGCAGGTGCGCGAAGGCCGCTGGCTGATCGGGCATGGCGTGGCGGCGGCATTCAGGAACAGCCCCGTGATCACCTCGGCCGCGCGCGTCAGGCTGCGCACCGACGGCACGGTGGTCGTCGAGACCGACATGACCGATATCGGCACCGGCAGCTACACTATCATCGCCCAGACCGCGGCCGAGATGCTGGGCGTGCCGCTGGCGCGGGTCGACGTCAAGCTGGGCGACTCCGACTTTCCCGTCTCGGCCGGCTCCGGCGGCCAGTTCGGCGCCAACAGCGCCACCGCCGGCGTGTACGCGGCCTGCGTCAAGCTGCGCGAGCAGGCGGTCGCCAGGCTGGGCCTGGCCGGCGAGGCGGAGTTCGTCGACGGCGCCGTGCGTGCGGCGGGCCGCAGCCTGCCGTTGGCGCAGGCGGCGCGGGATGGCGATCTGGTGGCCGAAGACGTGATCGAGTTCGGCGACCTGGCCAAGAAGAACCAGCTGTCGACCTTCGGCGCCCACTTCGTCGAAGTGGCGGTCGACGCCGTCACCGGCGAGACCCGGGTGCGGCGCATGCTGGCCGTGTGCGCGGCCGGCCGCATCCTCAATCCGAAGGCCGCGCGCAGCCAGGTGATCGGGTCGATGACGATGGGCGTCGGCGGCGCGCTGATGGAGCACCTGGTGGTCGACCAGCGCCTGGGCTTCTTCGCCAACCACGACATGGCTACCTACGAGGTGCCGGTGCATGCCGACATCCCGCACCAGGAAGTGATCTTCCTGGACGAGGAAGACGAATACTCGTCACCGATGAAGGCCAAGGGCGTCGGTGAATTGGGCCTGTGCGGGGTCGCGGCGGCAGTGGCGAACGCGATCTACAACGCCACCGGCGTGCGCGTGCGCGAGTATCCGGTCACGCTCGACAAGCTGCTCGACCGGCTGCCACCCGTTTGACGGTTCAGGCGGCGACGTCCACCACGTCGCCGTCGGCGACCACGCGATTGCGGCCGCCGCGCTTGGCCGCATACAAGGCCTTGTCGGCCGCCTCGATCAGCGCTTCCGGCGCATTCAGGCGCGCACGGTCGAAGGCGGAGACGCCGATGCTGAGCGTGACCTGCGGATGGTGGGCGGCCGGCGCCTGCTGCAGGCCCAGGCCGGCGACGTGGGCGCGGATGCGGTCGGCCAGCACGCGCGCCTGCTCTAGCGTGGTGTCGGGCAGCACGGCCGCGAACTCTTCGCCGCCGTAGCGCGCCGCCAGGTCGGCCGGCCGCTTGAGCATGCCGGCCAGCTCCTGGGCCACCATGGTCAGGCAGCTGTCGCCCTGCTGGTGGCCGAAGTGATCGTTATAGGCCTTGAACGAATCGATGTCGACCAGCAGCAGCGCCAGCGCGCCATCCGCGCGCTGCGCGCGCCGCAGTTCGCGCTCCAGCGCTACGTCGAAGTGGCGGCGGTTGGCGATCCCGGTCAGGCCGTCGATATAGGAACGCGCGCGCAGCGATTCGGCGTGCTCCATCAAGCGCCGCTCGCGCACGGCGACGCTGCTCACGTCGCGGATCTCGACCAGGCAGAAGCGCTGGCCGCCTTCGTCGAAGGGCGTGACCGAGACCGCCTGGTCGATCAGGGCGCCGTCGAAACTGCCCGGCTCGCGCAGCGGGAATGGCGAACGGTTGTTCGAGGGCGGCACGTGCTCGGTGGCGACGCCTTCGAGCAGCGCGGCGAAGATGGCCGCCTCGACGCGCGATCCGCGCAGGTCGGGGAAGACTTCGATCAAGGCATGGCCCTGCATCCGGGCCGCGCCGCGGCCGGAACGCGGCACCAGCCAGCCGTTCCAGAGGACAATGCAACCTTCATGGTCGAGCACGATCACACCGCAATCGACGAGATTGAGCGCCCGCGCCGGCAGGCTGCTGATGAGTTCTGGCTTGGCTTGAGTCACGGATCGGCAAATGTTGAATTTGGGAAACAATTCAAATCATACCGGAATTTCCTGGACCAACGGAAGAAACGGGATTGCTGGCAGCCACGCCGGCCGGGGTCAAGGCGGGCTCTGCAGCATATGCCAGGCCATCGCCACGCAGACGATCGCCACGAAGAACAGCAGGCCGAACACGAAGATGCGCATCGAATTGGCCAGGCCGGTCACGGCGCGGTTGGCGCTCTCGTTGAGCTTGCCGCGCCGGCGCGCACCGTTCAGCAGCATCGAAACGAAGATGAACAGCGTCGCGAAGATCAGTACCAGTTTCATTTCATCTAGGTCCGCACTGCCACCAGGATCAGTGCCACCACGGCCAGCAGCCCCGACAGGCCGGCGGTCACGCCGAGCCAGGTGATCTTCTGGCGCTGCACGTCCATCTTGGCGATCAGCTGGGCATTCTGGTCGGCCAGGTTGGCGATCAGTTCGGAGGCCGCGCGCATCTGGTTGCGCAAGTCGTTCAGTTCCGCATCGTTCTGTTCGTAACGCGCGATCAGGAGGCCGATGATGTCGTCTTCTTGCGCGGCCATCTCGGGACTCAGGCCGGTCGCCGGGTCCACCGCCCCCGGTTTGCGATTGACCGTGTCCCACAGGCGGCGCGCGCCGGTCGCCACCTGCGGCGCGGCGCTGATCACCTCGCTCCAAGGGACTGTCTTCAATACGGTCCACCAGCCTGCTGCCATACCTGCTCCTCGTCAATCATATGATCCCGGAGCATACCATTGCCGGACGGTGCGGCCAAACGCCGCACGCCTCGCGCGCTGACGCGTGCTGCCTTCATGCGGCTTGCGCTAGTATCGATCCATGTGTGGACGATTTGACCAGAGCCAGACGGCTCGCAACTACGCCAGCGCGATCGGCTGGCTCGACGCGGTGTATGACAGCGAAGCCACGCCGGCCTACAACGTGCCGCCCGGCTCCTACCGGCCGCTGCTGCACATCCAGGATGGCGAGCGGCGGGTGGACGACGTGTACTGGAGCTACCAGGCGCGCTGGGCCAAGGGCAAGGTCCCGGTGACGATCAATGCGCGCATGGACAAGCTCACCAACCGCTATTGGCGCGGCCTGCTCAAGTCGGGTCGGGCGCTGGTGCCGGCCCAGGGCTGGTACGAGTGGACCGGAGAAAAAGGCCATAAACAACCCTGGCACATCCACCGCCGCGACGGTGCGCCGCTGTTCATGCTGGCCCTGGCCAATTTTGGCAGTTTTACCGAAAACCGCGCGGAGGCCGGCTTCGTGCTGGTGACCGACGACGCCTCGGGCGGCATGCTCGACATCCACGACCGGCGGCCGGTGGTGCTGGATGCGCTCGATGCCGACACCTGGCTCGATCCGGCGCTCTCGAGCGAGGAAGCGCTGGCGTTCGCGCGCCGCGCCGCCCTGCCCTCGGACGCGTTCGAGTGGCACGCGGTCAGCACGCTGGTCAACCGGGCCGGGTTCAAAGGTCCCGAGGTCGTGCAGCCGATCGATACCGAATCCGAATAGAAAAGTGGCCCGGACGCTCGCACGTCCCGGCCATTCACCTCGCGGCCATGCCGCCATCACAAGCTATTAACGCTGGTATGCGCCCAGGTCGATGCTGCTGCCACGCGCCTTGCCGTCGATGTCGGTCTTCGGCGCGTAGGTGGCGAGGCCGCGGCCGACTGCCGGCGAGCTTGCCGTCAGCTTGTAGTCCGGGGTTGCCGCGGTGCGCGAGTAGCCGGCGAACAGCGGTTCCGAGCTGATGGTGCCCGTATGGGTCAGGCCATTGCGCAGCTGGAAGTTGTAGGTCGTGTTCTTGGTAACCAGATTGTTCTTGTAGGTGTTGCCCTTGCCGGTCGTCCCTTGCTCCGAGATGCCGTACTTGTTGTCGTACACGATGTTGTTGTGCACATGGACATTGTTGGCGCCCGCCTTCGTGAAGTAGAAGTCGCCACCGCCGACGATGATGCCGAACACCGACGAGCTCACCGTGTTGTTGACGATCTGCAGGTCTTTCGCATCATGCCACAGGTGGATCGCTGCCGAGCCCACGCGGTAAACGATGTTGTTCTTGATGGTGCCCGAAGTGCTGTGATAGATGCCCTGGACGTAGGTGCAGCCTGCCGGGCCGATATCGTGCACGACATTGCCGATCACGTCGCCCTTGACGCCCTTGTAATAGCTGTCAACGCCGATCGCCGAGCCGCCGGCGCTATTGCACGGAATGGTCGTCGCCATGTGGTGCACGCGGTTACCCTCGATGACGTTGTACGAACCGCCGGTGTAGATGCCGAGCACCCATTTGGTGCCAGTGCCGATCTTGCTGCCGTCGACGTCGAAACCGATGATGCTGACGTAGTTGCCGCGGTTGTCCCAGGCGGTCTTGTTGGTCGATTTGGCAGGCGGCACGATCTTGGCGCCCCACTTGGTGGTCGACACCCAGTAGATGCGGTTGCTTGCCGTGCCGCTGGCGGTGGTCCTGATGCCGCCGGCATAGGTGCCAGGCGCGACGAACACGGTGGTGCCAGCCTTGGTCGCGACCTGGGCGGCGCGCGCCAGCGTCTTGAACGGCGCAGCCTTGGTGCCGGCGGCGCTGTCCGAACCGTTCGGCGAGACGTAGTAGTTATAGGGCGTGGCCGGGATGCTCGGGCCGGCGACAGGACCTGGATCGCGCTTGGTGTATTCGGCGCTGCGCTTGATCTCCGCTTCGACGGTCGCGAGGCTGACACCTCGGCTCACCGCCTGGCTCCAGTACTGCAGGCCGCCCGCGTCCGGCTCACGGCCGAGCAGGGCCAGGTACAGCTGGCGCACTTGTTCCTGGGCCGAAGCGGCGGCGGTGGCGGCCGGCGCCGCGCTTTGCGGGGCCGTGGCGGCCTGGGCCGATGCAGTGGCGGCCACCAGCAGGGTTGCTGCGGCGGCGACGCGGGTCAAGTTGTTGCGGCGGGTCGAGGCGATCATGGTGCTGCTTTTCATCTAAGGTTTCCTTCTAGTCCGGCAAAAAAGACCGGGCAATGGAGGGGCCACGCGCAGGGCGTGGCTGTCCACGCGGGGCGTGGGCTTCTCCTGATGTGTCGGAGCGGACGGGGCGCAGGCGCCCGTCCACGAGATCCGCCAGCTGGCGCTGGCGCGGGTGACGCCGGATGAAGCTGGCCTGGGCTGGCTTCGGTCCGGGTCGGTACTGCCGGGGGTACTGCTGGGTGCTGCTTAGTGCTGGTAAGCGCCGAGGTCGATGGCGGTACCGCGCGCCTTGCCGTCGATGTCGGTCTTCGGAGCGTAGGTAGCCAGGCCGCGGCCGATCGCCGGCGAGCTGGTCGACAGCTTGAAGTTCGGCGTCGCCGCCGTGCGCGAGTAGCCGGTGAACAGCGGTTCCGAGCTGATGGTGCCCGTATGGGTGAGGCCGTTACGCAGCTGGAAGTTGTAGGTCGTGTTCTTCGTGACCAGGTTGTTCTTGTAGGTGTTGCCTTTACCAGTGGTGCCCTGCTCCGAGATGCCATGCTTGTTGTCGTACACGATGTTGTTGTGCACGTGGACATTGTTGGCGCCTGCCTTGGTGAAGTAGAAGTCGCCACCGCCGACGATGATGCCGAACACCGACGAGCTCACCGTGTTGTTGACGATCTGGACGTCGGTCGCGTCATGCCACAGGTGGATCGCAGCCGAGCCCACGCGGTAGACGACGTTGTTCTTGATGGTGCCCGAGGTGCTGTGATAGATGCCCTGGACATAGGTGCAGCCGGCCGGGCCGATATCGTGCACGACGTTGCCGATCACATCGCCCTTCACGCCCTTGTAGTAGCTGTCCACACCGATCGCCGAGCCGCCGGCGCTGTTGCACGGAATGGTCGTCGCCATGTGATGCACGCGGTTGCCCTCGATGACGTTGTACGAACCGCCGGTGTAGATGCCGAGCACCCATTTGGTGCCGGTGCCGATCTTGCTGCCGTCGACGTCGAAGCCGATGATGCTGACGTAGTTGCCGCGGTTGTCCCACGCGGTCTTGTTGGTCGAGTTCGCAGGCGGCACGATCTTGGCGCCCCACTTCGTCGTCGACACCCAATAGATGCGGCTGCTTGCGGTGCCGCTGGCGGTAGTCCGGATACCGCCGGCATAGGTGCCTGGCGCGACGAACACGGTCGTGCCGGCCTTGGTCGCGGCCTTGGCGGCGCGTGCCAGGGTCTTGAACGGCGCGGCCTTGGTGCCGGCTGCCGTGTCCGAACCGGTCGGCGAGACGTAGAAATTGTTCGGAGTGGTCGGGATCGTGGCGGCACTGGCCGACATGGCGGCAGCCAGCAAGGCGACGCCGGCAGCGGCGCGGGTAGCGTTGGTACGGATCGAAGCGAAGGTAGCGAAGGTCTGCATGAATGTGTCTTACCCTAATTAAACAATGTAACTCTTTGAGTGCGGGAAACTTCCTAAGTTCAACTGTTTTTAGGAAATTTTTTCTAGGAGTATTAGATTTTCAAGAGCAATTTCTCTATGGAAATCAAACACTTGCCAGAAAGGGCCCTCATGAGGCGCACCGAGGGACGGTCTTACTGAGTTATCTGGAAGCGGACCCGCGCCTGGTGCGCGGTGTCCGCAAGATGCGCGTGCCAGGACATGCGCTGGGCCGGAGGCCGCTCTGGCGCCGCTTAGTGCTGGTAAGCGCCGAGGTCGATCGCCGTGCCACGCGCCTTGCCGTCGATGTCGGTCGCCGGAGCGTAGGTCGCCAGGCCGCGGCCGATCGCCGGCGAGCTGGTCGACAGCTTGTAGTTCGGCAGTGCCGCGGTGCGCGAATAGCCGGTGAACAGCGGTTCCGAGCTGATGGTGCCCGTATGGGTCAGGCCGTTGCGCATCTGGAAGTTGTAGGTCGTGTTCTTCGTGACCAGGTTGTTCTTGTAGGTGTTGCCCTTGCCGGTGGTCCCTTGCTCCGAGATGCCGTATTTGTTGTCGTACACGATGTTGTTGTGCACGTGAACATTGTTGGCGCCTGCCTTGGTGAAGTAGTAGTCGCCACCGCCGACGATGATGCCGAACACCGACGAGCTCACCGTGTTGTTGACGATCTGGACGTCGGTCGCATCGTGCCACAGGTGGATCGCGGCCGAGCCGACGCGGTAGACGACGTTGTTCTTGATGGTGCCGGAGGTGCTGTGATAGATGCCCTGGACATAGGTGCAGCCGGCCGGGCCGATATCGTGCACGACGTTGCCGATCACATCGCCCTTCACGCCCTTGTAATAGCTGTCGACGCCGATTGCCGAACCGCCGGCGCTGTTGCACGGGATGGTGGTGGCCATGTGGTGCACGTGGTTACCTTCGATGACGTTGTACGAACCGCCGGTATAGATGCCGTGGACCCATTTGGTGCCGCTGCCCAGCTTGCTGCCGTCGATGTCGAAACCGATGATGCTGACGTAGTTGCCGCGGTTGTCCCAGGCGCTGTTGTTGGTCGAGTTCGCAGGCGGCACGATCTTGGCGCCCCACTTCGTCGTCGAGACCCAGTAGATGCGGCTGCTTGCCGTGCCGCTGGCGGTGGTCTTGAAACCACCGGCATAGGTGCCCGGCGCCACGAACACGGTCGTGCCGGCCTTGGTCGCGGCCTTGGCGGCGCGTGCCAGCGTCTTGAACGGCGCGGCCCCGGTGCCGGCTGCCGTGTCCGAACCGGTCGGCGAGACGTAGAAATTGTTCGGGGTGGTCGGGATGGTGGCGGCACTGGCCGACATGGCGGCGGCCAGCAAGGCGACGGCGGCAGCGGCGCGGGTAGCGTTGGTACGGATCGAAGCGAAGGTAGCGAAGATCTGCATGAATGTGTCTTACGCTAATAAACAATGTAACCCTTTGAGCGCAGGAAACTTCCTAAGTTCAACTTTTTCTGAGAAATTTTTTCCGTAGGCATTAATTTTTTCAAAGAAATGTATCTATAGAAATGGAATACTCAGCAGTTTTCTACCGAACACGACAAGCCCACCGATATGCGCGATCGTAGGGCTGGAGACATGCGCGCTGTGGTGAGCCAGAGACAGGAAAGGTGCGCGAGAGGTACGCGTGCGAAAGGCGGGGCGCGCGGCTGGCCGGGGGGAAACTTATGCCACCGCGCCGAGTCGAGCACGGTAGCCCACGCGGAGCGCGGCCACCGCTGGTCCGGCGCCCGGTGGATGCGCTTGCTGTTGCTGTTGCTGTTGCTGTTGCTGTTGCAGGCGCAGGCGCAGGCGCAGGCGAGATTGAAGCGTGCTTCCTACGCGGCGGGTGCCTGCGCGGCTTGCTGGCCGTCGGCGCTGGCGGTGGCCGGCGTGGCCTGGCTCGATGCATCGGACGAGGACGCAGCGTCCTGGTAACCGTTGAGATTGAATTCGTTCAATGCCGGGGCGCTGCCCTCGGCGGCCTGGGCAGCCGGCGCAGCAGTCAGGACGCCATTGTCGGGCGTGGCCGGCGCCGGATCCGGCACGGTCGGCACGGCGGCGTCAGGCATGGCCGTCTCCTGCGCGGTCGTCTCCGGCATCGCGAGGCCAGGGTCAATGGCGCTCGTGGTCCTGGCGCTCGATGCCTCCGTGGCCTCGCTGGCCACCGTATCCGACAATAACTGCTGGTTGGCGGACTCGTCGGTCATACCGCCGCAGGCGGCGAGCAGGACGGCAACGCTGCAGTACAGCGCGGCCTTGACACGGCACGAAGAAGCGAAGGTCACGGTCTTTTCCATCGGGGAGTTCCTTACCTGAATTAAACAATGTACCCCTTTGAGCGGCGTCAACTTCCTTAGTTCAAGTTACCGCAAGAAATTTTTCCACGTAATATCAAATCCCCACAAGATCCGTCTTCTTAGAAATTAGACGCGACCATGATCTAGATCGAACCCAGCACGAAACCAAAAGTCGCGCTCAGCAGTCTTATCCCACGGCTACTTAACGCGAGGAGATTTCAATGGGCGAATACATGCAAATCCGGGGAATGCTGCAAGACGGCGAAGAATATGCCGGTCTGATCTTGGGCAAGGATGAACCCGACTACCACCTGGTCCTGCTGCCAGGCGACTCCTCCGACGTCAGCTGGCCCACGGCCGTGGACTGGGCCAACGGCCATGGGGGCGCGCTGCCGACGCGGCGCGAACTGGCCCTGCTGTTCGCGAACCTGCGCGAATCGTTCGAGCGCAACTGGTACTGGTCGAGCGAGCCGCACGCCACCCGCGCGCAGCTGGTCTGGGGCCAGAATTTCGCGAGCGGCATCCAGACCATCTATGGCCGGCCCTACCGCGGCCATGCGCGCGCGATACGGCGCATCAGCACAGCGGCCTGAGCCGGCGGCGCGGGCGATGCGGGATCACGGCTTCGGCACGCTGGAGCGGCCGATGTCCTGCTCCATATTCGCCAGGTACCAGGCGGTCGCGGTCATCAGCGCCACATGGCGGCGCAGGATGTCCGGATCGACCTTGTCCAGGGTGTCGGCCGGCGTGTGGTGGTAGTCGAAATAGCTCGAGGTGTCGACGATCGGCGCGAAGCTCGGCACGCCTGCGCGTTCCAGACCGGCCAGGTCGCCGGTGGCCAGTACGTCCTGGCGCTGGAACACATTGGCGCCGATCGGCTGCATTGCCGCTTGCAGCGGCGCGAACAGCTTGACCGACTGCGGCATGACGCTAGCGCGCAGGCCGAAGGGACGGCCGACGCCGTTGTCGCTTTCGATCGCGCCGAAGTGCTTGCCCGCGTTGGCCTGTTCGGCGGCCAGGTAGGCGGCCGCGCCGCGCTGGCCATTCTCTTCGTTCATCCAGGCGACGAAACGGATGGTGCGGCGTGGACGGTAGTCGAGCTTCTTGAGCACCTCGAACACGGCCATCGCGCTGGCGACGGCCGCGGCATCGTCGTGCGCGCCCGGCGACAGGTCCCAGGAATCGAGGTGACCCGAGACGATCACGATCTCATCCGGTTTCTCGGTGCCCGGCAAGTCGGCGATCACATTGAAGCTGTCGGCGTCCGGCAGGTTTTGCGGGGTCAGCACCAGTTTCATGTTCAGCGGGCCGCGCTTGGCCAGGCGCGCCATCAGCATCGAGTCCTCCGCCGTCACGGCGGCGGCCGGGATGCGTGCGTTCTCGAGCAGGCCCGAGGAACCGGTATGCGGCAGGCGATAGGCCGCGCCGCCGACCGAACGCACCAGTGCGCCGACAGCGCCGAGCTCGGCCGCCATGCGCGGGCCGTTGCGGCGGTAGGCCGAACCCTGCCCATAGGCGTGGCCGGCCAGGCCGCGGTCGGCCATGTGCTGGTCGAACGCCACGTCGAACAGGACGATCTTGCCCTTCACTTCGGCGGCGCGGCTCTTGAGTTCGTCGAAACTCTTGAGCACCAGCACCGGCGCCACCAGTCCCTCGAGCGGAGTCGCGCCCGAACCGCCCAGTGCGGCCAGCACGACGCGCTGGGTCACGCCCTGCGGACGACCGGTGTACTCGACCAGTTCGCCAGTCTCGATGCCGCGCACCCAGTGCGGCACTTTAACTGGTTGCAAAGTCACCTTGGCGCCGAGCTTGCGCATTGCCTCCGCCACCTGCGTCACCGCCGCCGCGGCGCCGGGCGAACCGGACAGGCGCGGACCGATCAGGTCGGTCATGTCTTCGGTACGTTGCCAGGCGTAATCGCTGCTCATCGCCGTGTCGCGGATCTTGGCGAGGGCGGCGGGATCGTTGCCGGGGCTGGCGGCCAGCGCCGGGACGCCCAGCAGCGCGGCGGCGATGACACCCATGACGGGAAGGTGGTGAAGGCGGAAGCTGCGTTTCATTCGGGAAACCCTTGCTAGTTCGAAAAGATTCAAACGATAGCGCATTCGGCAACTTTCCGCCCCTACTTTTTTTGCCGTACGTACATATAAAAGGTACGGGCGCAGCTCCTTGCTCAGGCTGGCACCAGGCGTACCAGCGTGATTTCCGACGGCGCGCCGAAGCGCTTCGGCGGTCCCCAATAGCCGGTGCCGCGGCTGGTATATACCCACATATCGCGTACGCGGTTCAGGCCCGCAACAAAAGGCTGCTGCAGCGGTACGAACAAATTCCATGGGAAGAACTGGCCGCCGTGGGTGTGGCCCGACAATTGCAAGTCGAAGCCGGCCTTGGCCGCTTCGGGCGCGCTGCGCGGCTGGTGGGCCAGCAGCACCTTCACGCCGACCTCGGGCGGCGCGCCATGGACCGCGCGCTGCGGGTCGCTCTTGTGCTCGGGGTGGAAGTGATGGGCCGTGTAATCGGCCACGCCGGCGATCATGAGGGCGGCATTGCCGCGCCGGCGCACCACGTGCTCGTTCATGAGCACCGTCAGGCCAAGGCGCCGCACCTCGGCGATCCACTCCAGCGCGCCGGAATAGTATTCGTGGTTGCCGGTGACGAAGAACACGCCGTCGCTCGCCTTCAGGCGCGCCAGCGGTTCGGTATGCATGGCCAGGCGCTGCACGCTGCCATCGACCAGGTCGCCGGTGACGGCGATGGCGTCGGCGCCGAGCTTGTTGACCTTGTTGACGATGGCGTTCAGGTAGGGCCGCTTGATGGTCGGGCCGACGTGGATGTCCGAGATCTGGGCGATGGCGTAGCCGTGCAGCTCGGCCGGCAAGTCCCGGATCGGCACGTCGACCTTCACCACCCGCGCCACCCGCCGCGCGTTGACGTAGCCGACCACGGTCACGGCCAGCGCCACCAGCGGCACGGCCAGTGCACTGCCGTAGATGATCGCCGGCGTCAACGCGCCGAAAGGCAGCAGCGCCAGCAGGACCAGGTCGCGCAGCAAGGTGGTCACCAGCAGCGACGAGAACAGGCCCATCGACAGCAGGCCGAGCCAGGCGACCAGGTTCGACCAGCGCCGCCGGCGCAACGAGGACGACATCAGGCCAACCGGCACCAGCGCGCCGAGCAGGCCCAGCAGGACGACGGCGATGGCATTGCCGGCAAGCCCCAGCCCGAGATCGGGCAGCAGGCGCATGCCGATATAAACAAGCAGCAAGACCAGCAGGGAGAGGACGACGACGAAGCTACGGCTCGGGCGCATGGTGATGATCGGATGACGGTGGTCGTTCCTAGATGGGGCGCCTGCCGCTGCTTGCAAGGCGGAATGTTACCGGCTGAGATGCAGTTGTAAAAAACTGTATTAACGAAAGGCACAATCCGGCGTCGGGAATATAGTACGTCCATACCCGGTGTCGCAGTCATCATCCCGATCTCCGCCAGGGTAAAAGGAAAGACCATGTTGAAATCGACAACCCTTGGTGCTGTGCTGCTGGCCGCTGTCGCGGTATCGCCGGCGGCAATGGCCGGTGATCGTGGTACGAACACGGCCGTTGGCGCGGTGCTCGGCGCCGTCGTCGGCCACACGGTCGGCGGCACCGGCGGCGCCGTCGCCGGCGGCGTGATCGGCGCGGCGGTGGGCAACTCCATCAACACCCGCGACGACCGCCGTCATTACGGCCACCACGGCGGCTACTACCAGTCGCAACCTGTGTACGTGCAGCCGCGCCCCGTGTATGTGCAACCGCGTCCTGTCTACGTGCAGCCACGCCCGGTATATGTGGAGTCCCGTCCGGTGTATGTCCAGCCCCGTCCGGTGTACGTGCAACCGCGCCCTGTCTACATCGACAATCGCGGCCGCGGCTGGGACCGGCACGACCGCCATGACCGCTGGGATCGCGACGACCGCCGAGGTCACCACCACGGCCACGGCCGCTGATCCACGCCGATCCAATGAGCCGCGCACCGCGCGGCTTTTTTTCGTCTACCCTCCGCTAGTTCCCCGCATCGGCGCCATGCGCCAGGTTCGGGGGACACCATGTACGAAGCAGGCACCGTCATCTCGCTGGCCGGCGGCCAGTATCGCTTGCGCGAGGCGCTGGCCGGGTCGGCCTATGGCGTCGTGTGGCGCGCCGACAGCCTGCACGCCAACGGTTGCGTGGCCCTCAAGCTGGTCAACCTGGAACAGATGGAACGCGCACCAATCGGCCTGCGCGCGCGCTGGCTGGCCAGCGCCAACACCGAGATCGCCTTCCTGCGCGGCCTGGCGCCATGGGATGGCCGCCACATCGTGCGCCTGCTCGACAGCGGCGAGCACGCCGGCATGCCGGCGATGGCGCTCGAACTGCTCGACGGCGACCTGGCCGGCCACCTGACCCGCGAAATGGCGCTGGGGCGCACGGTCGCCCCTGCCCGCGCGCTGGCCTGGATCGGCCAGGTCAACCAGGCGCTGGCCAAGGTGCACGCCAGCGGCTGGCGCTATCTCGACCTCAAACCGGGCAACCTGCTGCTGGACGGCGCGAACGACAGCGTCAAGCTGGCCGATTTCGGCACCAACCGCCGCCTCGACGACCTGCGCGCCCACACCTATGCCGGCACCGCCAACTGGCAAGCCCCGGAACAGTTCTTCCCCGACGCCGACGGCTACGCCACCGAGGCGCGCACCGATTATTTCGCCCTTGGCGCCCTGCTCTACTACCTGGTCTGCGGCCGCCTGCTGCGCTACAGCAGCGCCTGCGGCCAGGCCTGGCAGGCGCACGGGCGCGACGCGGCGGCCAGCCTGCTGGCCGAACGCCAGGCCCGGCCACTCGTACTGCACCCGGACGAAGCGGCGCTGTTCGCCAGCCGTCTGGGCGCGGCCGCCGCCCCCGGCCTCGCGCTGCTGCGCGCACTGGTGGCCGAGCGTCCCGCCGATCGTCCACGCCATGCGCTGGACATCAGCCGGAGCCTGGCGGACACCGTCTCCGCCGTGGATTGCGGTGCGCTGCGGAGCGCCGCATGAGCCGCCCATCGTTCGGCGCCAGCCTGGCCTGGACCCTGCTCGCCCTGCTGTGCGCCGTGCAACTGCTGGCCTTGATGAGGGCGCCGGCGGCCTGGACGCCGGCCGAAATCGCAGTAACCCTCGCCCCCGGCGAATCGGTCATGCTGGGCCGCCAGGAACTGGGCGCGCCGCGCGCCGCGCCGCGTCAGCTGGTGCTGCGCCGCGACCGTGACGGCGACTGGCTGCTGCGCAACGCCGAACCGCTGCAAGCCGTCGTGCTGCGCCAGGGCGATGCGCGCCAGCGCAGCAGCGACCTGCCGCTCGCGGCCGGCCAGCGCATCCAGGCCGGCGCGCTGCGATTGCAGGTCGTCTCCGCCGAAGCGGGCCGCGTCACCCTGCACGATGGCGAGCAGACCTGGACCTACGACGGCGCCACCGTGCTGCGCGACGGCCAGCCGCAGCCGGCCTGTCCCGACACCGCCCTGTCGGCGCGCGCGGTGGCGGCCTGGAACCGCTGGCTGCCGCAAGGAGCGAGACTGGCCCGTCCCCTGAGCCTCGGCGGCCTGCTCTACTGCGGCAACCGCATCGCCGCCGCCGCGATCGAACCCGGCGACGCCCTGCTGCTGCGCCAGGACGACGGCCGCATCGCCCTGTCGGCGCGCGGCGCCCAGCCGGTGCTGGTCTCGCACGGCGCCGGCTGGATCGATGCCGCCCAGCGCGAGCTGCCGCTGGCCGACGTGGATGCCTTCGCCGTCGGCCGCACCCTGATCACCATCGTGCAGGATGGCGCTACCCTGCGCCTGTCGCCGTCGCGCCAGGTCGCGCTGTCGGCGTCGCCTGCGAATCAGTTGCCGGCCACGGTGAGCTGGCGCTGGGAGCAGCGCGACCATCTCGCCCTGCCCGCGCCGCCGCCGCTGGCCTGGGCCGCCGCCTGTCTGGTCCTGCTGATGGGGCTCGCCTGCATCGCGCCATCGCTGCGCCAATGCAGGAGATATTCAGAGCTCGTGCGCCCGCTTGCAGCAAGCCTGCTGGCCGCCAGCGCCATGCTGTTGCTGGTGAGCCAGCGCACCGTCGGCGCCCCCGGCGCTGCCATCTCCCTGCTGCTGGCCTGGGCCACGCTCTGGCTTACCCTGCTGTATCCGCGCCGCGCCTCGCTGCTGGCTTCCAGCGCCGTGCTGCTGCTCGGCGCCGGCCTGCTGGTGCAGCTCGAGATGGGCCTGGGGGCGAGCGACACGGCCTGGCTGCGCCACTTCCAGAACACGACCGCGCTGCTGGGTCTCGGCCTGCCGGGCGCCCTGCTGCTGCTGTCGTGTTTCGCCCGCGGCGCCGTGTCGCGCCCGGTCACCGAGCGCGTGCTGCTGGTATTCGCCGCGCTCGCGCTGGGCGGCCTGCTGCTGCAGGTGTGCTTCGGCGGCGAGACCGGCGTGTTCGACATCCAGCCCTTCGAATTCGCCAAGTTCGCCCTGGCCGCGTTGAGCGCGCACTGCCTGGCGCTGGCCGCCGGCGGCGCCGCGCACGAGCGGCGCGACTGGCGCTTCTGGCTGCGGATGGCTGCGCCGGTGCTGCTGTTCGTGTTCCTGCTCGCGGCGGCCCTGGTGCGGGTCGACGATTACTCTCCGCTGGTGCTGCTGCTGGTATGGAGCGGCGCCATGCTGCTGGCCTGGTGCGCGAGCCATGGACGGCGCGCGGCGCTGGCGTCGGTCCTGGTGGCGGCCGGCCTGCTGGCGGCGGGCGGCGTGACGATGCGCGCCGGCGGCGACCTGCTCGGCGCCTTCGGCTTCTACCCCGAGCGCTTCCAGGTCTGGAGCGAACCGACTATCCACCCGCACACCGGCCAGCAGATGCTGCAAGGAAGCCGCGCCATCGTCCAGGGAGGCTGGCTGGGCGCCGACCAGTTGCTCGGCCTAGCGGCGCTGGGCGGCGCGGCCGGCGAGGCCCTGGGCATTCCCGCCATCCAGGACGACTTCGCGCCGTCCTTCCTCCTGCATCGCCACGGCCTGGCGGCGGGCCTGGCCTTGTGGAGCCTGCAGGCGCTGTTCCTGGCGGCGCTGCTGCGCGCCGCCGCCGGCGCCTGGCGCTGCTCGGACGAGGCCAAGGACTTCCGGCGCGCCTGGATCGGCCGCTTCCAGTGCTTTGCCCTGTGCGGCGGCGCGGCCTTCGTCGCCGGCCATTTGCTGCTGTCGTGGGGCACCAACCTCGCCATGTTCCCGATCATGGGCCAGCCCATGAGCTTCCTGTCCGCGGGCGGCTCGCACCTGCTGTTTTTCATCTGCCCCCTGCTAGCGTTCGGCATGGCGAGCACCCAATTCAACGAGGAGAGTCAATCATGCCGGTCTATGTCCAACACGAAGTCCTAGGCAAGGTCCAGGATGTGTTCAACGCCGACGCCCTGTGGCAGGCGCCTGGCCTTGCGCTGTTCTCGCGCCGTCCGCTGCTGCGCGACCTGCTCGAGCGCTCGCCGCGCGAGCAGCGCGGCCGTGCGGCCACCCGCTGCTTCTCGCACGTGACCCTGGTGCTGCCGCAGGACGAGGTCGACGACGACCGCCACCTGACCCGCGGCGCGCGCGTGCGCGACCTGGCGCAATCGCTGGCCGCCCTGCACCAGAAGGATTTTGGCGACCTGCTCGGCGGCGACGAAGTGCGCTACCACGTGCTGGGCAGCGACGACCTCGATCCGGGCGAAGTCCAGGTCAAGTTCGGCCATGCCGTCTACCTGCCGGCGCCGGGCGAGCAAGTCCAGTACACGGTGACCGCCTCGCGCGACAGCGCGATCTGGCAGCCGGTCTGCGCCATCTATCCGAACCAGCGCCTGACCCTGGTCGGCCTGGACGCCGCCAACGCCACCTTCGCGGTGCCCGGCTGGCCGTTCGGTCCGGAAGGCGGCCTGCTGCTGGTGAACGACGGCCCAGGCACCCCGCTCGAACTGCAGGTGCGTCCCAAGGACAGTTTCGAATGCCGCTTCGATGCCGCCAACGGCTACTACGTCCTGCGCGGCAAGGGCGCCAGCGCCCAGCGCCTGCTCCTGAAGATCAGCCGCATCGGCACCAGCGCCAGTACCGCCGCCCGCCCGCAGCCTGCGCCGACGTCCGGCGCCACACCCGCCATACCAGGCGCGCAGCCTCAGCGCAGCCCGGCGGTATGGAAGTCGCGCACCACCACGCCGCCGGCCGCCGACATGACCGCAATGCCGCTGGCCGCCCCGAGCCTGGCGACTAGACCGACGCCAACGACGGAGCTCGATGCGACCTACGCCCCGGTGGCGCGCCACCGCATCACGCTGGCCGCACTGGCCCTGCCGCGCCTGAGCCGCTACCGCGAGACCGGCGCCCAGGAACTCGAGGTCGGCCTGAACGCCCAGCTGCTGCCCAGTGCGCCGGGCAAGGACAGCGTCATCCGCTTCGCGGTCGACGATGCCGACGAGCTGCACGCGATCACCCCGGCCGGCCGCCAGCGCATCGCCGTGCCGTCGCAGTTCGCGCCGCTCGACAACGCCAGCATCCGCCTGCTGGCGGTCCAGCAGCAACTGGCCGAGCGCTACAGCGCGCTGCTGGTGCTGCCGGAGGGTCCGTCGCAGCCGGCCGCATCGGGCACGCGCCTGACCTTCGGGCGCGGCATGCCGTCGCTGGGCGCGCTGCGCGTGCTCGACACGCCGCAATTCGTGCGCCAGGGCGACGGCGCCCCGGCCGCCAGCGCCGACCGCCTCGGCCTGTCGCGCAACGCCTTCAGCTGGGAAGCCACCAGCGATGGTCTGCGCATCGCGCGCCTGTCGCCGACCCAGGCGCTGTACCACCTGGACGAGCATTTGGCCCTGGTGGCCCAGATCGAGAGCGCGACCCAGGAGCAGCCCTATGTGATCCCGCCTGGCCATCACCTGGTGGCCGGACACTACGTGCTGCGCTTCGACGCCTGATGACGACGATGGTTACCTGGACTCATGCGGCCGCCTACGGCGCGGCGCTGGTGCTGACCCTGTGCCTCTGCGCCTGGCTCACGCCGCGCGCCTGGTGGCGGCAGCCGAATGCGCGCGCGCTCGGCGTGCTGGGAGTCGGCACCGCGGCCGGCGGGACGCTGTTGCTGGCCATGTTCGGTACTCCCGCACCGGCCCCGCAACTGGTGCAGTCGGCGCAGGCCAAGGAGCTGGCAGGCATCGACGTGCCGGTCGCCGGCGCCCGCTACCGCGTGCACGATGCGCTCAACCTGCGCGTGGCGGGAGGCGTCGGCGCCGAACGGCTGCTGGTGGTGCCGGCCGGCGCGCGGGTGGAGGCGACCGGCTTGCGCGACGGCGACTGGTGGCAGGTGCGCGCGACGGTCGATGGCAAGGCGGTCGAGGGCTGGGCCAGCAGCCTGTGGCTGCGTCGTGCCGATGAATGATTTGTTATTGGGCACGAACAATAAAGTTTGCGATACCGTCTAACGCAGCACTTCGACCGCATGCATGGGATCGGTGTACTCCCGTACTTCAACGATTTCGCCATCACGAAGTCGAAACAATATGTGGTACTCGTTCTCATAGTGCTTCCCACTCTTTGTTACTCCATGAGAGCGTGCTTCAACGGCCACCATATCGCCTTCGCCAATCGAGCTTTTCAATTCCATTCTTAATCCGCCGTCAAAGAAGGCAAAAAGCTCATCAAGGGCGGGCCGCATTTCAGCTCTGGTTTTTAGTCCGGCAAAAGCAAACAGGTGAGGTTTGCCATTGACCCACCATGTCGCGTCATTACTCATCATATCGAGAAGCTCGTTGACCCCGCCATTTTCAAACTGGCCGAGGAAACGTTCAACGAGACTTTTGTTTGCTTTGGTATTCATGAGTGCTCGCGATCTGCGACGTGTATCGACAGCCCGGTCTGCCCAGTGAGAATATCGTCTCGCAAGGTCAGCGCCGGAATGCTGTAATCGCCCTTGTTCTGAGGCCGAAACGCGATGGGATCTGCGCTGAACAAAGCATCGAGTCGTTGACCGAGTTCGTCACAGATATGACGAAACCTGATCTCATCCGTACTGCCAGCTCGATATACGACAAACGGCGGCATCACGTAGAAGCCCGGATAGAACAGAATACCGTGCTGGATTGGGTAGAGCATGTCGTCGATTGGACCGTTGATGCCCCGCGGACCGTAGTGGGATTCCCAACCACCTGCTGTCACGACCAGCATGGCTCGCTTCCCGGCTAACGTGCCTTCACCAAAACGGTCCCCCCAGTGTGTGTCGGAATGCTCGCCAACCCCATAGGCAAAGCCGAAAGCATATACCCGCTCGATCCAACCTTTCAGGATTGCCGGCATGGAGTACCACCACAGCGGAAACTGAAGAATTACCGCATCGGCCCACAACAGCTTCTCCTGCTCGCGGACAATGTCTTCACTTTGAAAGCCGTTTTCGAAAGCGTGCCTGGATTCGAAGGCGACATCGAACCGGGTCGTCGACAAGCGCTGGGTGGTATCTTCGGCATCGACAGCGGCTTTCCACTGCATTGCGTACAAGTCTGATACTTGCACCAGGTGCCCCGCGCTTTGCAGCCGTTTCACCGTGAAATCTTTCAGCGCCCCGTTCAGGGACTTGGACTCCGGATGCGCATGGACGAGAAGAATGTTCATAACTGATCTTTCAACGTAAGCAAGGGAGGACAGAATAGGTTCGCGTCAGGTATATTGGAAATGAATTATCGACATACGAGCTATTAATATGCTTAATTTGCGATCGCTTGACCTGAATCTGCTCGTCACCCTTGACGTGCTTCTGGCTGAACGGAATGTGACCCGGGCAGCACGTCGCCTCAACTATTCGCAGCCTTCCGTCAGCGTTCACCTTGCCAAGCTCAGGGACATTTTTGGTGACCCTCTGTTGCTCCCTGGTCCGCGTGGAATGCAGCCCACCGCAAGAGCTGAGGAATTGATTCAGCCATTGCGCGACGCGCTTGAATCGTTGGAGCGTGCAGTCACGCCGGCCCGCCCGTTCAACCCGGCAGAGTCCCGACATACCTGGCGCGTCGCCGCCTCCGACTCCAGCGGCTCGACCATACTGTTACCTGCGCTGGCCGCGATCCGGGCGGCGGCGCCGGCAACCCGGCTTGCGGTGATGGATTTGGTACCGTCACAGATTGCGAAGCAAGCCGAACAGGGCGAGATAGATCTTGCCTTCCATACTGGCGAAGGCTCGCCTCCTGGACTGCGCCGTCGCACGCTTTTCGCAGAGCGCTATGTCCTTGCTGGTAGAGTGGGTCATCCGCGTTTGCATTCGCAACTCACGCTGGCGGAATTCTGCGAACTGGAGCATGTCATTGTGTCGCCAGATCGCGGCGGTTTCCATGGAGTGACTGACGATGCGCTTGCAAAAGCAGGTTTGAAGCGCAAGGTGGTGCTTTCCGTTCCACAGTTCTTGTTCATGATGTCCGTCCTGGCTGGCACAGACCTCGTCGCCATGGTGCCTTCGCGTCTGGTACGCAGTAGCGACATGCTGCAAATCGTCGAGCCGCCTGTCGACGTTCCTGGCTATGAAATGGTCATGCTTTGGCATGAGCGCTCCCACCGGGATCCAGCTCATCAGTGGTTGCGGGAGACGATATCAAAGTCGGTGTAAGGCGGCGGCCCTCAAGCGCAGCACAGCGGGCCTCCAGGACCGGAAATGGCAACTCAGCGCAGACCGCAACCGGCGCCGCGACTGGCCGATCAGTTCCACATTGTCGCGAACCTTTCAACGACACAGCCGGATCGTATCAGTGCATAGCCAGTCTCGCCGGCGAGATGTTGCCAAGAGTGATAGTCCGTACTGTATCGCACTATTTTGTCGCCGGGTCTCATCATCGACTTGAAAGCAGTCCATTCCGCATTGATGAATCCGAACGGCACACGTGGATAGTCTGGCTGCATTTTTAACTTGTCCGAAAGCGTCGCCATCTCCTCCTTCTCTATCTCGGCGACCGTCAGTGGAATCGAAACCTCATCGGTGGACGAAAACTTTCCGCAATGCTGACTGGGTGGCGTCGAAAGAGCCGACGATGATCCGGCCATCAAACATGCAGCGAACGGTAACGTTATCAAAGTCTTCACGAGAACTATCCATTACAAAAATCTCACTATCCGATGCGCTACTCAATTGAGATATCTAATCGCGCGCGGTACGCCACTCCTGCTGCTTGGGCGGCGTTTCGTGCGTCGGGCATTTAGTGAAGCGCTGCCTGCCATGCATCTCGATCATCTCGACGTTGGTCGTCGGCGCGCGATTAGTGATGCAATAGGTGCCGTTGCCGGTAATGACGCGCGTGCGGCGCGCACCGTCGCCCGTGTTGTTCACCAGTTCCTCGACCTTGGGCGCTTCCCACAGGCGCGGCGCCGCCATGGCGCGCGCGTGCTCCATGCCCTCGCGCATGCGGATCTGCGGGCTATCCGGCGGCAAGACGATCAGTGGCTTGTTTTCCTTGCGCAGGGTGCGGTCGATCTCGCCGACGCTGCGCCGCGCATTGGCGAGAATGTCTGCGGCACTGGGCATCGCAGCGGGCTGCTTGTCCACCATCGACGGCGCTGGCGCGGCCGATGACGCTTCCTCCACCGCCGCTGGAGCGGGAACGGTGCGAGCTGGACGCGCCGGAGCGGTAACAGGTGCGGGCCGTACTGTCTCCAACTGCGCCGGCGCAGCCGGCTCGAGGCGCGGTGGCAGCGCGGGCAGCGTGGGCAGCGACAGCCACTGCATCGCCTCGTCGCTCCCCTCTTGCGGCGTCAAAGGCAGCTTGCCGGCCATCTGCCAGGCCAGGATCAAGGCCAGGTGGACCGCCAGCGTAACGCCAACACCGGCAAGGCGCTCATTGCGCGTGCCGGCAGTCGACGGGAACGGATAAGAGAGACTGGTCATCGACCAGCAGTATAGCGAGCCGGCCAGCGCGTACGCTCACCAATTCTATCCGGTGCCCAGGATCGTCCGGACCGTCGCCAGATGCGTCGGCACCGACATCACCTCGAGCAGCAGCTCGCGCAGGCCGTCCCAGACGATCTGCACGCCAAGGCACAGCAGGATGAAGGCGGTCAAACGCAGGAAGACCGCGGTGCCAGCCTCCCCGATCAGCCGCAGCAAATGTTCGCCATAGCGGAACGCGAGATAGATCAGCACGCCGATGACCGCCAGCGCCATCAGGGCGCCGCCCATGCGCGCCAGCGAGAACACGATCTGCGCGTCGTGCAGCGCGACGCCCACCGTGATCGCCACCGCGATCGAGGCCGGGCCGCAGCTGATCGGGAAGGTCAATGGATAGAAGGCCTGGCGGTACGCATGGTCTTGCGTATAAGCCTCCGCCAGTGCGGTGCGGCTGTCCAGCGTGGAAGGAGTCGCGCCCAGCAAACGCCAGGCCACCGAAGCGAGGATCAGGCCCCCGCCGACCCGCACGATGGGCAGCGAGATGCCGAAGAAGTCGAGTACATACGAGCCGATGAGCATCGACCCCGTCATCAGCCAGAACATATTGCGCGCGATGCGGCGCGCCAGCAGCGTGCGGGTGGCGGGCGATGCACCCTCGGTCATGCTCAGGAAAATCGGTGCGGTGGCGGCCGGATTCAGGATCGGCAGCATCGTCACCAATACAAACAAGAAACTCCTGGCTGCTGCCAGCAACAATTCTATCGTCATGAAAATAGCGGGGGAAAGTTCCGGCGAACGCTCGACGCTCGCCGCATGTGGGCGGCACGCGTGTCGGCCACACTGTAACCGATGACCGGGGACAGCCTGCACACCGCTGAGGCCAATAATTTCATGTATGCCAATGAATTGTCGCGCACACCGTTGGTTTGTCATCAACATTTCATCGTCAAGACATAAGCTGGGCAGCGCTGTACGTGAATTCCTTGTAATCCCTCCAACCGACCGGATCAATCAAATGCAACCACACGACTTTGCCCCGCTCATCATGCAGGTGCGCGCATGAGCCGTCGCGACTTTCTCCGCACGCTGGCGCAGACGGGTGGCGCCAGCGCAGTGCTGGCCACCTTCCCTCCCGCCATCCAGCGCGCCCTGGCCCTGCCAGCGAACCAGCGCACCCGCAGCCTGCAGGACGTCGAGCACATCGTCGTGCTGACGCAGGAAAACCGCAGCTTCGACCATTATTTCGGCACCATGGAAGGCGTGCGCGGCTTCGGGGATCCGTTCCCGATCCCCGTCGTCGACCGGCAAAACCTTTTCAGCCGCAAATCGGTCTTCGTCCAGAAGAGCGTCGGCGGCGCGCCGGTGCCAGGCCGGCCCGACTGGCCGCAAAGCCGCGCCATCGCGCCATTCCGGCTCAACACCGTCCAGGACTTTCCCGTCCTCCGGGTGGCGGGCACGCCGCACGCCTGGCTCGACGCGCAACTGGCCTGGGACAGTGGACGCATGAACGACTGGTGCGCGGCCAAGCAGAACCATTCGATGGGCTATTACGCCGAGGCCGACCTGCCGTTCCAGTTCGCGCTCGCGCGCGCCTTCACGATCTGCGACCACTATCACTGCGCCACGCAGACCGGCACCAACACCAACCGCCTGTTCCTGTTCACCGGCCATAACGATCCGCTGGCCGTGGCGGGCGGCCCGTCGACCGACAACAGCCGCGATAACTTCAACCAGGACCCGGCCACCGACTATCTCTGGACCACCTATCCTGAACGCCTGCAGGCGGCCGGCATCAGCTGGCAGGTGTACCAGAACATGGCGGACAACTTCACCGACAATCCGCTGGCCGGATTCCGCAGCTTCCGCAACGCCTGGTACGGACGTCCCGGTGCTTCGCAGGCGCTGCGCGAGCGCGGCATCAGCACGCGCGACCTCGACCTCCTCAAGGCCGACGTGCTGGCCAACCGCCTGCCGCAGGTGAGCTGGGTCGTGGCCACCGCCGAGGGGTCCGAGCATCCTGGGCCGTCGAGTCCCGCCTCCGGCGCCGACTATATCGCGCGCGTGCTGGACGCACTGACGGCCAACCCCGAGAGCTGGAGCAAGACAGTATTCCTCGTCAACTTCGACGAGAACGACGGCTTCTTCGACCACATGCCGCCGCCCTCGGTCCCGGCCTATACGGCCTACAGCGCCGACCCGGCCCAGGCACGCCTGGCCGGCGCGTCCACCGTCGACACGCTTGGTGAATACCACCATGTGCTGAACGGCGCCGATCCGCGCACGCTGCACCGTCCTTACGGCTTCGGTCCGCGCGTGCCGATGTACGTCATCTCACCCTGGTCCAAGGGTGGCTGGGTGAATTCCCAGGTCTTCGATCATTCGTCCGTGGTGCGATTCATCGAGGCGCGCTTTGGCGTGCGCGAGCCGCTCATCAGCCCGTGGCGGCGCGCGGTGAGCGGCAACCTGCTCTCGTGTTTCGACTTCGTGAATCCGCCCGACAGCGGTTTCGGTCAGTTGCTGCCCGAAACGGCGGCCCGGCGCGCAATGGCCCTGGCCCTGCCCAATACCAAGGTGCCGGCCACGCCGGCCACACTGGCCGCGCCGGTCCAGGCAGCCGGGGTGCGACCGGCGCGCGCCTTGCCGTATGAACTCCAGGTGCAGGCGCAAGCGCTGACCGGCCAGGTCGAACTCACCTTCGACAACGCCGGCGAAGCCGGTGCGGTATTCCATGTCTACGATCGCCTGGCGCTGGACCAGGTTCCGCGCCGCTACACCGTCGAGGCGGGCAAGCAGCTGAAGGGGCGCTGGAGCACCGCTTCGCTCTACGATCTCTGGATCCTGGGGCCGAACGGCTTCCATCGCCATGTCGCGGGGGATGTGCGCCGCGGCCGCAATGCGGATGCGCCAGAGCTGATCCTGCGCGCCGACCGCAAGGCCGGAGAACTGGTGATCGAGCTGGTGAACGACGGTGCGCAGCCCTGCACCTTCAGCCTGGCCGCCAACAAGTACTACGACGCCAGGCCGGTCGAGGTGCGTGTCGTCGCGCGCTCGCGCAGCACCGTGCGGCTGCCGCTGGCGTCGAGCCACCACTGGTACGACTACAGCCTGCGCGTGAATGGCTTGCCCGGCTGGCTGCGGCGCTTCGCCGGCCACCTGGAAAACGGACTGCCGTCGATCAGCGATCCCGCGATGCAGGGGCCGGCACGGCTCGACCAGTATCGTGTCAATTGAACCTCACAAGGAGTCTTTCATGATGTACCGATTTCTCGTTGGCGCGGCCTTGCTGGCCGCGGTGTGCAGCGCCCAGGCGGCGGTGGTCTATGGCGACAACCTGGTCGTCAACGGCGATGCCGAGGCTGGCCTGGCCGGATGGACCGGGTATGCCGGCTACGACATGTTCCAGTCCGTGAACTACGGCAGCAACTGGGTCTTGCCGACCCAGCCTGGACCCAGCGACCGTGGCGCCCGGATGTTCAGCGGTCTCGGACAATACGCCGTCGGCTATCAGACACTGGACTTCGGCACGACGACGTCGCAGCGGATTTCCTACTCCCTGAGCGGATGGCTCGGCGGCTGGAGCAACCAGGGCGATAACGCGCTGTTCTACGTGCAGTTCCTCGACGAGCTGGGCAACGAGGTCGGAAGTTCGGCGCTCGGCCCCGTGACGCCGGGCGACCGCGACAACCAGACCGGCCTGTTCTACCGCGAGTCCGAGGGGTTCCTGCCGGAAGGCACCCGCTCTCTATCGTTCTGGTTGTCGATGGAACGCCTGGTCTCCGGCGACAACGACGGCTATGCGGACAACCTTTCCTTCATCCTGCAGGCGCCAGGCGGCGAGGTGCCGGAACCTGGCATGGCCTCGATGTTCGTGCTCGGCGGCGGCATCCTGGGCTGGGCGCGGCGTCGGCGCAAACCGGCGCGCTGACGGCGGTCGACGTCCATGGCGAGCAGGTGGGCGGCGTGCGTTAGCCGTGGACGTCGTCCGCCCACCCCAGCCGCATCGGATTGAAATACAAGCCCTTCACGCACTGCGTCGGCGCCACCCGCACGAAGCCGAACGCCTCGTACGCCGGCACCGCATGGTTCGACGCATTGACCGTGAAGTTGCCGTCGCCGCCGCGTGCGATGGCCGCCGCCCGCGCCACATTCCACAAGCGCCGCGCCAGCCCCCGCCCCTGCCAGCGCTTGCCGACGAACAGGTGAAACAGATGGCTGTTGTCGCGGATCGCAATGAAGCCCGCGAGCTGTCCCTCATCCAGCGCCACGTGGTACACATGCCCCAGCGCCAGGTATTTGCGCACACCGATCTGGTCGTTCTCGGCCAGGAAGGTCGCGGCGCCCTCGCGCGTCGATTCGTGCACGATGAACTCCAGCGCCAGCTCGCGCAACTGGGCCGCGATGGCGGGAACGAGCAGCGGAATATCGGTGTCGACCAGCGGCCTGATGTCCATGACATGTATTGACAGTGTTGCGTGGAGCGTAAACATACCACAGCGTTGATTTTCCATAATGCAATTTTATTGACGAGCGGGCGGGCCCCGTCCTACCATGGTTCGACCATGCCGAAAGCCAGCTTCCTCGCCTTATTTTCCCCTGCCGCCGGCACGGTTCCCAAACGCCGCAAGGTGCCCCTGACGCAGCCGCTGCGCCATGCCCGCTACCGCCGCATCTGGCTCGCCAACCTGGTCTCGAATCTCGGTACCTGGGTCCAGACCTTCGCCGCAGCCTGGCTGGTCGCCTCGCTGTCGCAATCGGCCTCGATCACCTCGCTGGTGCAGACCGCCACCTATCTGCCGATCTTCCTGTTCGCGTTGCTCGCCGGGGTGCTGGCCGACGCCGTGCACCGGCCCAAATTCCTGTTCTTCTGCAATCTGTTCAATGCAGTATGCGCCGGCGCGATGGCCGTGCTGGTCTGGAGCGGCAAGGTATCCAGCGGCCCGGTGCTGGCGATCACGTTTTGCCTGGGCATCGGCACCGCCTTCGTCTGGCCGGCCTGGCAGGCGGCGCTGGCAAGCCTGGTCGAACCCGACGAAGTCGAGGCCGCCGCCACGCTCAACAACCTGTCGTACAACCTGTCCGCCATCCTCGGCCCGGTGCTGGGCGGCCTGCTGTTCGGCTGGATCGGGCCGGGCGCCCTGTTCCTGGCCAACGCAGTCTCCTTCATCGGCCTGCTGGGGGTCTACTGGCACTGGTGGCGCGAGGGCGAACCGCAGCCGGGCGCGCGCGAAAAGTTCGGCGCGCGCCTGCGCCTGGGCTTCGCTACCGCCTTCGGCTGCCCGCGCTACCGCCGCATCCTGCGCAATGTGTGTTCGGTCTTCTTCGCCACCATCGCCTTCGCCAGCCTGCTGCCGGTCTTCGTGCGCGACGTGCTGCACATGCGCGCCGGCGTGTATGGCACCCTGATGGGCTGCCTGGGCGGTGGGGCGGTGGCTGCCGCCTTCTTCCTGCCGCAGGTTCGGGCACGGGTCGACCGCACCGGGCTGCTGGCCGGCGCGCTGCTGGTATATGGCGCGATGCTGCTGGCCATGCCGCATACACGCTCGCTGATCCTGCTCGCGCCCATGATCGTCTGCGGCGGCATGGCCTGGTCCACCACCGTCTCGACCCTCAACGCGGCGGCCCAGCTGTCCTTCCCGGCCGAGGTGCGCGCCCGCACCCTGTCGATCTACCTGTTCGTGATGTCCGGCGGCTATGCAGCCGGCAGCGTGCTGTGGGGACTGGTCGCCGACGCCTGGGGCGTGCGCGCCGCGTTCGCCGCCGCAGGCGCCTGCGTGGTGCTCAACGCCCTGGTCTTGCTGACGGGCGGCCGGAAACACCCCATCTAATCGTGTCTTTGATCCGCCCCGCGAACGTGTAAAGTGGCGCTATTATCCTGATCATTTTGCCAATGCCAGTCACGCTCGCCGATTTCCGTTTCGCTCCCTGCTTCGACGTCGCGGTCGCGAGCCGCGTCGGCTGCGGCCCGTCCACCCGCGCCGAGAACCAGGACAATTTCGTCGTCATCGATTTCGACGGCCGCGCGTGCCGCCTGCAGGACCAGCAACCCTGCTTTCTTACAGTGGACGGCTGGCCGTCCGGCCATGGCCGGTTGGCGGTGCTGGACGGCATGGGCGGCCATGGCCATGGCCGCGAAGCGGCCGAAGCACTGGCGGCGGCCCTGCTGGCGATGCCGGCCTGCGCCACATTGGAAGAACTGGGCGGGCGGCTGGACGCCATCCACGCCGGCCTGCAGGCGCGCTTCGCCCAGGGCGCCAGCGGCGCCGGGCGGCCCGGCACCACGCTGACCCTGCTCGAATTGCCGGCGAGCGGCGCGCCGCTGCTGGTCCACGTAGGCGACTCGCGCCTGTATGAACTCGACGCGGCGCACGCCACGCCCCTGACGGTCGACCACGTGCCGGCCACCGTGGCCGCCCTCGCCGGCCGCCTCGACGAGGCGGACTGGTGGCGCCAGGTGCACGGACGCCATGCGCCGCAGATCGCCCAGGCTTTCATCCTTGGCAACGCCTTCGCCGATCCGACGCGCCTGTCCGACCCGCTGTTCGCCCTGACCCCGGAGAACCTGCCCTGCTGGCTCGCCCGCCTGGCCGACCGCCGCGCGCTCCCCCTGCGGCCCGGCGCGGCCTACCTGCTGGCCACCGACGGCTTCTGGTCCTGCGCTCAGCCGGACGGTTTCGTTGCCGGCTGGCCGGCATTGATGCAGGGCGATCCGGATGCGGTGACCCTGGTCGAGCGCCTGTTCGGCCTGCTGGAGAACGATCCGCCGGCCGGCCTGCAGCCCGACAACCTGACCGCGCTGGTCGCACGGCCGCTGGCCCGCCATGCCGACGAAACCGTGCTGCCGGTGGAAGGCCCCACCAAAGCCACCAACTGATCTAATGCTTTTAGAAAATAATGTTGTTAATCAACGAACTTGGTGCGCCGTGCGGTTCAAAAACAGCGTAAGCTTGCAATATTGATTTCGACCATTATTTAACTTGTCGTCCTGACATGAACCGCTGCCGCAATCCCGAGCATCCGCACTGCACCGTCTGGGTCCTGCCCGGCGACGCCATGTGCGCGCACGGGCATGCCCAGCCCGAGGCCCAGGCCGAGCTGCAGCCTTCCGCGCCGCCGGTAGCCACCGCGCCGGCCGTCGGCCTGCCGTCGAGTTTCGACGCCATCACCGCCCTGCGCAGCCGGCGCCCGACCGACATCGGGCCGGCGCCGACGCTACCGCGGGCCAACCTGCAACGCCCCCAGCTGCACATCAGCGGTTTCGACCCGCGCGCCGCCGGCGGCCGCCAGGCGATCCGCCTCGAGCTGCGCGGCATGCCGATGGATTGCGCGCCCGAGGTGCGCATGCTGGTGCGCTCGGCCCTGCGCCTGCACGGCGGCGAGAGCTATGCCTTCCAGCGCACCTCGCGCGGCGACTGGCGCCCCCTGTTCCTCGAATTTTCCTCGCGCGGCCTGGAGCACGGCCAGTACCGCATCGAGATCGAGCTGCACAGCCATCATCGCCAGGCCCCGGAATCGAACCGCACCTGGACCTGCTCGCCCGTCATCCTGGTGCCGCGCCAGGACGCCAGCCTGGGCGAGATCCACCAGACCTTCCTCGCGACCCACAAGAACGTGCGCGTGACGGCCGACGACGCCGGCATCGCCCGCGTGAATGCACCGGGCGGCGGACGGATCGACATCGACGTCAATGCCCGCAATGCCTCGATCGCCCAGCTCAACCTGGACGGCGGCAGCGGCAAGATCGACCTCGGCATGTCGACCATCGCCTGGGACGAAGACCTGATCGAGATCGACATCCCGGTCGAGGCGGCGCTGCATCCCTGCCCCGGCGCCAGGGCCTGCCTGGTGCACGCCGAGGCCGACTCGGCCACCCAGCGCCACGTACGCCTGTTCGCGCTCGACGAGTGCGTGCTGGGCCGCTTCGAGAGCATCGCGCCCGAGGCCGACCTGCTGCTGGCCCATCACGGTGAAACCGGCGCCGAGATTGGCGGCCTGACCCGCCGCCTGTCGGGACGGCACGCCGTCATCCGCCGCAGCCGGCATGGCTTCGAGATCGAGGACGTGTCCCGCTACGGCCTGCTGCTGGACGGTGTCTGGCCCGGCAAGCACATGCCGGTGCAGCTGCGGCTTGGCATGCGGATCGAATTGACCGCCAGCATCAAGGGCATCGTCACGCTCGAGGTGACGGCCCTGATGGCGCACGCGGTGGTGCTGCACCGGCTGGACGCCGGCGCGCGCGCCGAATGCTTCTACCTGATGGCGCCGGACTGCCTGCCTGCCTCGAGCAGGCACCAGCAGGCGTCCAGCATGCCGCGCGCCGCCGCGCTGCCGATGCTGTTCCATCGCGACGGCGGCTTCTGGCAGCGCGACCGCGACAGCGGCCGCGAGACCCCGCTGGCGCCGCAGGCCCAGCTTGACCGCCTGCAGCAGGCGGGCCTGGGCATCGCGGCGCGCTTCGTGGCGCAGGCTTATCCAGAGGCGCACGGCGACCACCGTGGCGGTGACGAACGTCGCAGCCACGCGCTTATCGCCGCACTCAACGCCTGAACCGGTCGCCCTGGCGGGCGAGCGCTCAACCGTGGGGCGGGATCAGGATCAGGAAGACCAATGCCGCGCCGGCCAACAGCGCGGCCTGCAAGGCGAACACGATCGCCGGCGCCCGCAGGTGTTCGGGTATCTTCATGGCATCACCTCCGCGTCAAGACCACGTTGATGATGCCAGCTTACGCCGGCGCCGGTTGCCCCAGCGCCCGTTAGCCGCGCGGCAAATCAGTCGTGGCGCCAGGCCGCCGGCAAAGGCGGCAGCGGAATACGTTCCGTTTCGCCCGGCACTGCCACGAAGCGGTCCGCTTCCCAGTCGTGCGCCGCCTGCTCGATGCGCTCTCGGCTGGTCGAGACGAAATTCCAGAAGATGAAGCGCTTGCCGTCCAGCGGCGCGCCGCCGATCACGACGAAGCGCGCTCCTTCGGGCGAGCTGACCCGCACCGCGGCGCCCGTCTCGAGCATCGCCATCGTGTTGGCAGGGACCGCTTCGCCGTCGATCTCGATGGCGCCGAACGGCGCGTACAGTGCAGCTTCGTCGGGCAAGCGATCGAGCTCGATGGCGGCGCCCGCGTCGAGGTGCACGTCGAGGTAGAGCGTCTCGGCGAAGGTCGGCACCGGCGAGGTCTGGCCCAGCGCGGTGCCGACCAGCACCCTCACCCTGGCGCCGTCGAGCTGCACCTCGGGGATCCGGTCCGCCGGCGTGTGGCTGAACGCGGCCGGCGCTTCTTCGTGCTCGCGTGGCAGCGCGGCCCACAATTGCAGGCCGTGGGTGCGGCGCTTGCGCTCGAGCAGGTCTTCGGGCGTGCGCTCGGAGTGCACGATGCCGCTGCCGGCCGTCATCCAGTTGATCGCGCCCGGCTCGATGCGCTGCTCGGTGCCCAGGCTGTCGCGGTGCATGATCGCGCCCTCGAACAGGTAGGTCACCGTGGCCAGGCCGATGTGCGGATGCGGGCGCACGTCATGGCGCGTGCCCGGCTCGGCCTCCACCGGTCCCATGTGGTCGAAGAACAGGAAGGGGCCGACCGACTGCCTGGCCGCCGCCGGCAGGATGCGGCGCACGGTGAAACCGCCGCCCAGGTCCTTGTCGTGCGATTTGAAGAGGTGTGCGATGCTCATGGCGAACTCCTGGTCGGAAAGACAATGCTCGACTGTACACCGGTTTACAATTCGCGCACCACCCGAAAGCCGACGATATCGTTCGACAGCACGGCCGAGAAGCCGTTGCGCAGCGCCGAGCGCAGGTAGCGCGGGTTGTACAGCCAGGAACCGCCACGCAGGATGCGCCGCACCTGGTCGCCGCCCAGTTCCCAGGCGCTGCCGTCGCCTGGCGCGCCCTCGTAGTTGTCGTGCACCACGTCCTGCACCCATTCCCAGACGTTGCCGTGCATATCGTGCAGGCCCCAGGCATTCGGCGCGAACGAATCGGCCGGCGTGGTGCCGTGCCGGAATTCGCCGCGCGGCCCGCCGTTATAGGTGAAGCTGCCGTCGAAATTGGCTTGCAGGGTCGAGATGGTGTCGCCCACGTTGAAGGCTGTCTTGCTGCCGGCGCGGCAGGCGTATTCCCATTCGGCCTCGCTCGGCAGCCGGTAGCGCTTGCCCGTGGCCTCGCTCAGCCAGGCCACGTACTGCTGCGCGTCGAACCAGGTGACCCCGACCACCGGATGCATATCGGTTTGCGGGAAGCCAGGGGATTCCCAATTGACCTCGCCATGCTGTTCCCAGCCGCTGGCCTGCACGAAGGCGCGCCACTCGCCGACCGTCACCGGATAGCGGCCCATGGCGAAGGGGCGTTCGATGCCGACCCAGTGCTGCGGCGTCTCGCGCGCGATCCAGTTCTTTTGCGAGCCGGCCGCCATCGCGATGCGGCGCTCGTGCTCGGGCGAGCCCATCTCGAAACGGCCGGCCTGGATCAGGACCAGGGCCGGGCCGTTGCCGCTACCGTCGGTGAATGGGTCGTGCAGAATGGCGCCGGCATCTGGAACCGGCATCGATGGCGCCGGCGCGCTCGGCGCCGGCTCGGCGGGGGTGGAAGCCGTCTGCCCGCGCGCCAGCTCTTCTTCGCGCGCCTTCTTCTGCTGCGCGAGATACGCGGCGGCGGCCTTGGCCTGGGCCGCCTTCCGTGCCGCTTCTTCCTTGGCCGCCTGCGCCTTCGCCACCTCTTCGTCGCGCTTGGCCAGCAACTGCTGGCGGAGCAGCTCCTTGCGCGCCAGGCGCGCCTCTTCGGCCGCCGCCCGTTCGCGCCGCTGCTGTTCGCGCAACTGGATGCGGCGCTGCTCGTCGAGCCGGGCCTGGGCCGCGGCGGCGGCTTCGGCCTCCACCTTGCGGCGTGCAGCCAGCTCGCGCGCTTCCTTCTCTTCCAGCACCCGGCGCGCCGCCGCCTGCGCGGCCAGTTCCTCGGCCGACGGGCCGGCCGCGGCGCGGATCGCGTCCAGCAGCGCATGCACCGTGGCCGGACGCTGCCCCGGGTCGGATGCGAAGCCGGCGCGCAGCACTTCCCATTGGCGCGCGCCCAGCGTCTCCGGCACTTGCCCGCCCGGCGCGCCGGGCAGCACGCCGGTCAGCAGCTGGTGGATCATCACCGCCACCGCGTACACGTCGAGCGTCGGCTCCGGCACCCGGCCTTCGAGCGCCGCCTCGGGCGCGCGGTAGCCGGCGGTGCCGGACGTCGCCGGCGCGTCGAGCGGCGACATGGCGCCGCTGGCGCGGGCGCGCGCCGCGATGCCGAAGTCGAGCAGCTTGACTTCACCCTTGCGGGTGACGAACACATTGCCCGGCTTGATGTCGCGGTGGACCAGGCGGTGCTTGCCCCAGGCGTAGTCGAGGGCGTCGGCCACCGGGTCGAGGAGCGCCAGCAAGCGATCGAGGGGAAGCCGGGACTCACGCGCCAGCACGGCATCGAGGTCCTCTCCTTCCAGGTACTCCATGATGATGAAGTAACTGGACGTGGCCGGATCCTGGGCCCATTCGTAGACGCGCACGATGTGCTCGTGCGCCAGGCGCCGCGCGCGCGTGGCTTCCTGGATCAGGAGTTTCGCATGGCTCGCGGCCTGGGTCAGGTGCGGCGGCAGGATCTTGAGCGCGACCTGGGCGCTGTGACCCAGTTCGGCGTGGGTGGCGAGGTCCGTCGCCTGCCACACCTGGCCCATGCCGCCATGGGCGATCAGGCGCTCGAGCCGGTAGCGGCGCGTTTGCGGGCCGATTTCCTGGCCGGCCATCAGGCCGATCTCGGTGCCGGGACGCGCCATGGGCACATCCGCTGCAGGACCGAGCTCAGTGCCGGGCGCCTGCGCCTCGGCGCGCTCGGCCGGCGTATAGGCCGCGTCCAGGATCGCGTTCTTGCGCAGGTCGAACTCCTGACGGCTCAACAGCCCGTCTTCGTGCAGCGCGCGTAGTTCGCGGATCTTGTCGATGGCAGTCTGCATTGCTATTGAATCACGCCGGCAGCGTCGCTCCGCAAGCGGCGCAGAAACGGTCGTCACGCCCGGCCGGATGGCCGTGGACGCACTGGCGCGCGCCAGCGATGCCAGTGGCCAGCGCGGCCTGCGAGGTCAGCGCCGCCTTGTTCACATCGTTCTGCATGGCCAGCAGGTCGAGCTGGTGGCGGCGGTCCTTGTCGACCTCCTGCTCGCGGCGCGCCTGTTCGGCGGCGACCCGCGCGTCAGCCAAGGCCGCGTCGATCTTGCCGACGCCAGCCACGCCGGCCAGCGCCGTCAGCTGTTCGCCATCCATCGAGGCATGCACGCGCGTCTTCAGGTAGTCGGCCAGCACCGCCGCATTCGGCGCCTCGGCCAGCGCCAATTTGGCGGTATCGTCCATCGCACCCAGCGCCTCGGCGCGCGCCATCGCCAGTCGGGCCAGTTCGAGTTCGTGGGCGCGGTCGGCTGCACACGCCGCTTCTGCAATGCCGGCGCGGCGCTCGTCGGCCTCCAGGGTGACGTCCTGCATCAGGCGCGCGTGCGTGCTGTCGGCCTCGATCGTGCGCAGCAGCTTCTCTTGCTGGGCGCCGCGACGCACGCTCTCGATGCGCTGGCGCGCCTGTTCATCTTCCCATTCCTGCGCCCGTTCGGCCTCGCGCCGGCGCGCCTCATTGGCCAGCTTCAGGGACTGGAACGTCGCCTCGTGCTCGGCGCCCTCGATATCGCGCAGTCGCCGCGCCGCTTCTTCTTCGCTCTCGCGCAGCCTTGCCAGCTCGGCGCGCTGGCGCGCCGCGTCCTCGATCTGGCGCGCCTGCTCGATCTTGTTGCGGATCTGCTGTTGCAGCAGTTGCTGGGAGAAGCGCTGCTGGGCCAGCTGGCGCGCCTGGGTGGCCTCTTGCTGGGCGCTCGCGATCTCGGCGCGCATGCGCACGCCTGCCAGCGCGCGCAGGTGCTGCCACTCGGCCGCCTCGTCGGCGCGCTGCGCGTTCTTCTGCGCCATCTCGTGTTCGAGTTCGGCCAGCACCTCGGCGGCGCCATTGGCCAGCGCCTGCTTGCGCGACTGCGCCTCGAGGATGCGGCCATACAGCTCGATCTGGCGCGCCCGCACGCCATGCGCGCGGTCGGCGCCCTGCAGGGACAGTTCTGCGCGCGCGATGGCGTCATCCTGGCGCAGCTCGGCGCGGCGCAGCCGCAGCCGCCCCTCTTCTTCGCTGCGCTTGATGCGCTGCCATTCCTCGGCCGTGTACAGCTCGTCCAGCTGGCGGCTGTGGGCCAGCTGCACGTGTTTTTCGTCGGTCGCCAGCCACAGGCTGCCGATGCGGGCCCGGTTGGCGTCGTATTTGTCGTGGCGCAGCTCGAAGGTCTCGACCGCCGTCACCGCCAGGCCATAACCGGCCAGGAGCGTCTTGAGGCCGCCCTGCAGGCGCTGGTCCAGCTGCTCGCGCAGCTCGCCATTGGCCGCCAGTTCGCGGATCGAGCGCGCGCCGATGAACTCGAGCGCAAGCTGGCGCACCGGATGCGACAACAGCTCGCGCAATTCGCCGGCGCCGATCGTGCCCGGCGTGGTCATGAAATGGCGGGCGAAGGCCGGCACGTTCTCGATCCTGACGCTGACCGAGAAACGCAGGGCGATGTCGAGATGTTCGCAAGTGGGGATGTCGTCGAATTGGAACGGCACCGCCAGCGCGCCGGTGCGGGTGACGAGGATCTCGGCGTGCTGGTCGCGCAGCAGGTGGTTCAGCCGGGTGAAGAAGCCTTCGATCTCGTACTCTCCCTGCGGCACCTCGGTGGCTTTATCTCCCTGCAGGATGAAGCCGCGCGCCGTGGCCGGCACGCGCAGCGTCTTGACGAACAGGCCAGATAGTTCACGCACGCCGAAGAACACGGCCAGTTCGTCGGGACCGGGCACCCAGCGGTTCTCGACCAGCACCGGCTTGTTGCGCGGCGCGCCCAGGATCACGCCGCAGCCGGCGCAATAGCGCGCATCCAGCGCGTTCTTGCACTCGCAGCGCGGGCACGTGGCGCCTTTCACTCCGAACATCTGCAACATATCCGACTCCGTTCTGTCCTGTACTTCTCGTCACTTCCAATTACAAACCTGCCGTCCAGCCACTGGATTTTAGCAGGGCCATGCCTTCGGCACGGGTCGCTCCCGTGCGCGGGGTGCGAACCGGTCAAACAAATCGCTGCTCCTGCTAGATGATGCCGATCCGCTCGACGCAGGCCAGGCTGGCGCCGCGCGCGCGCAAGGCTTCGCGCAATCCCTGCGGCAGGGCGACTTCCCACTCCTTCGGCAGCAGGATGCGGTCGCCCGGGCCGGCCTCGCGTGCGATCAGCGCGCATTTCGGCGCCAGAGCCTCGACCGCCTCGACCTTCCCGGCATGCCAGGCGCTGGAGCTGCCGGTGGCGATCACCCGGCCCCGCGCCAAAAATTCGCGGCCGCGCGCCATGCGGTCGGCCATCACCAGCGCCAGCTGGTAAGAGTCGCCCGAGAAGCGCGGCTCGCCGAAACGCACCGTGGTGCGCCACTGCCCCTGGCCGCGGCCATCGAAGTGGCGCGACCCGGACAGCACCGCAGCCACCTGGGACTGGCGCACCGCATCGACGTCCGGCACGCTGACCGGGTCGTCTTCGCCACTGCCGGCCCTGGCCAGTGGCCGCACGCTGACCTCGACCCAGCCCAGGCCATCGTGTTCTCCGCCGCTGTGCATCGGGAACCAGGCGCGCGCGCTGGAGATGCCGGCGGCGGGGTCGGGCTGGCCGTTGAGGGCGCCCAGGTGCGCCAGCGCGTCGGCGCCGCCCAGCAGCACGCCGTCGGGCATACCTGCCAGTCGACGACCATCGATCCGGCCCAGGTGCCAGGCGTCGGACCAGCCATTGGCCACGACCTCGCGCTTCGGCGCAAAGACGTCGCGCACGATGCGGTCGGCCAGCACCGCCGCCAATTCCCAGTCGCGATCTCCCTCAGCCGGCGCGCGGTCCAGGCTCAGCACCACCTGGTCGCGGCTGTCGAAGCGCGGCTCGGTGTGGCGCGCCAGGCGCACCACCTGCTGCATGCGCTCGGCCACGCCGGGCGCGCCCGGCACGCTGCACTTGACGTCGGCGCGTCCAGCGCGCGGGCGGCGCGTGGCGGTGATCGTCAGCATGCCGCCGTCGACGGCGATGCTGCGGCACTGAACAGTGGTCATGCCTCCTCCAACTCCACTTCGCGCGCCGTGACGGCGCGCCGCGCGCCGGCCTCGGTCTCGAGATTGGCCACGATGCGGTCGGCTTCGTCGAACAAGGCCTCGAGCGGCCCTTCGCCGGCCACCTTCAGGCGCGCCAGCAGCGCCCAGGCCTCGTCAAGCGCGGCGGCGGCGCGGCGGCTGTGGCGCGCGCGCCGCAGCTGCTCTTCCTGCGCCAACGGCTGGCCGGGGGCCGCCAGTTCCAGGGCCGGCATGGTGCCGACCGACAGGCTGACCAGGTCGAGCCGGCGCAGCAACTCCTGGTGCTGGCGGAAGCGTCCCTGGTCGGCCGGCAGCACCGCCATGCGCACCGCGCACATCAGGCAGGGCAGCTCGAGGAACAGGCGGCGCAGCGCGCGCGCGTCCTCGCAGGCGGGAACGAAGGCTTGCTGCGGCGGCGCCGGGACCACTGCCGCATCCCTGGCCGTGGCCGGCGGATGGACGGCATCGAGCCGCGCGGCCAGGCGGGCGTCGAGCGTGGCCGCATAATCGCGCGCGGCGCCCAGGTCGACCGGCACGCAATCGTCGACCGTCACGCCGAACCGCGTATACATCAGCTGGTTGAAACCGGTGCGGAAGGCATTCCACTCTTCCAGGGTGGTGCAGGGAGGCAGTTCCAGGTTGCCCTGGGCCAGTTCACGCTGCAGCGCGATCTGCGCCAGCTCGACGAATCCATTCAACTCGACCATGCAGCCGGCCTCGCTGGCGAGGAACAGGTCGAAGCGCTGGTGCGTGGCGCGCGGGTCGCTGGCGTCGATCGCGAAGTGCACCCGCAGGCCGATCTCGGGCGCGCCTGCGAACGGCGTCAGCTCGCAGGTGTAAGGACCGGGATGGACGCACCATGCGGTTTCGCCCTCGATCGCGGCGATGCGGCTGCCGGCGGCCTGGCGCCGGCTGCGCCCTCCGCGGTCGACCAGCACGGCGGCGCAGCCCGGTGGGACGGTGAGGCCATTCGGCGCCGGCAGCGCGATCGCCACGCCGCCGAGGCGGCTCGCGTCGAACTCCGGCTGTCGCAGCGGGCGCAGCGTGTTCTGCAATGTACTCTTGAACAGCGAACCTAGCATCATCGTCCTTCCGGTGTGTCAGAACACCACTACGTGATCGGAGTCGCCCGAGGAATCACCTCGAAGCGTGCCCCATGCTGCTGAAAATGCGCCGCGGGCAGCGCTTCGAAAGGCCACGGCCCCTCGCACTCGCCGTCGGCATCGAGTTGCCCTTCCAGTACCAGCGCGCCGCGGCCATCCCGCACCTGGATCGCCGGCCGCGCCGCCATCACCCCGGCCGCACCCGCCGCTTCCGGGTCGAGCTGGACCACCACGGCCAGGCTGCCCGCGGCGTCGACGAAGTGCAGGCGCCACATGCCGTCGTCGGTGCGCAGCAGGTCCAGGGCATTGCCGCTGTCGGCGGCGCGCAACAGGCCGCGGCTGCCGCGCCAGCTGCCGGGCTGCGCCTGCGCGCGCCGGCCGTCCGCCAGGTGGCGCAGGCGGCGCAAGGTCAGTGGCGAACCTTGCAGCGCGGCGCGTTCGCCCGCCGTCAGGGGCCGGCTGCCGTCCAGCGCCTGCGCCAGCACCTCGTCGGCCAGCACCAGGCGGTCGCCCGCGATCCGGCGTCCCAGCAAGGCGCCGGCCTGCAGCTTGCGATCCAGTTCCGTCATGCCCATCGTCTTTCCTCCTCCATTCCCGCCATCTCGTTCAGGCGGTTGATCGCGGCGTCACGCCGCTTGCGCAGGGTCGGCAGCGAGATCCCGTCCAGCCCGGCCAGCTGCTGCATCGTCGGCAGCTCGCCGGTTTGCGGATCCAGCCATTCGGACGGATAGCTGTCGTCGAATGGGCCGAGCAGCTTCAGATACACCGCCAGCCGCACCGGCAGCGAATCCTGCGCCATCCGGCGCGCCGCCCAGCTGGCGCGGTCTTCGGCCAGCGCCGCCAACAAAGCGTAGTTGGGGGGGAGTGAAAATTGTTGCGCGACCAGGGCCAGGCGCGCGGCTTCCTGCGCCTCGGCCGGGTCGGCGTCAAACGCCTCCTCGGGCTCAAGGACGTCCAGCTCGTCCTGGCGCGCTTCCAGGATCAGGTCGGGACCCGGCGTGCTGCCCTGTTCCGATTCATCCAGCACGCGCCAGTAGTCGTCCAGCCAGGCGTTGGCCTCGCCCGCGTCGTGCAGCCAATCCTGGTCGTGGTTGGCCGACAGCAGCTCGTATTCGCCGATCTCGCGCAGCATGGCGCCGATCTTCTCGGGACTGTTCTTGAGGCTGGCGAAGCGCTTGGACTTCGTGTGCAACGGGCCGGCCGCGCCGGTATGCAACTCGAGGCTTTCGCTCCAGCGCACGATCCACTCGGGCTTGCAGTCGCCGCTCGTGCGCAGCTGGCGCGCCTCGATCGGCATCGCCACTACCTCGCGGCCCAGGATGGCGCCGACTTGCGGCGCGTGCTCGCGCCAGCCCTCGAACAGGCGCGCGACCTCGTGCCAGGCGGTATCGAGCATGCGATAGGCATACATGCGGTTGGGACTGCAGGGACGGCCGCAGGCGGCCTGGTAGTTGTCGCTGTCGACCTTGTCGCGCAGGACGGCGTACAGGTCGTTGAATTTCTTGCGCAGCTGCGCCTCGCCGCCGGGCTGGCTCCAGAACGCGCCGCTGCGCGCATGCTCGGCCGCTACTGCCGTACACAGGGCAGCCCAGTCCGACGGACGCGCCTGCAGCTCGTAGACGAGGGTCAAGGCCAGCTCGCCGCAGGTGTCGCCGTAGCTGTTGCCGGGCGCCTCGGCGCGCGCGCCGGCCGCATGCAGGGCATGGCCAACCGCGTCGACATAGGCGCCGAGCGACTGTTCAGGATCCGGATCGAGCAAGGTATCCGGCCCCAGCCGGGCGCACGCCTGCAGGGAACAGTGTCCCAGCAGCTTGCGGACCTGCTCCCAACCGTGTTCCTGATACCGGGTTCCCGGCAAACGCATACCTTACCCATCCTCTGTTTCGCTCCGCGGTTTTAGCGGATTGAAATAGATGATGCCATACAAACACGGCCTTGAGGCGCGCAGGAGAGCCTTATTTGTGCCTCTTTTCCAACGACTGGCCTTTCATCGACGATTGCATCGATTGCAACAGGGCGGCCACGACCGGGGCGGCATGGCCGCCGCCGGTGGCCGCCGAATGGCTCACGAAGGCGGCGAACGCCAGCCGCCCGGTCTGGCCCGGCAGGCTGCCCGGCTCGAGCCAGCCCATGAACCAGACGGTGGCAAGGTCGTCCTGGCCGACCGGCGCCGTGCCGGTCTTGCCGTACAGGCCAGGGCGCAACGCGTCGAAGCCGGCCGCGCGAAACGCCCCGGCCGCGGTGCCGCCATCGATCACGCCTTTCATCCCGGCGCGCACGCGGTCCAGGCGCACGCCCAGCGGCGCGCCCGCCCCCGTCTGCGCCGCGCGGCCGTCGAGCGACAGCAGCAGGCGCGGCGTCACGGTACGCCCCTCCCCGACCGCCGCCGCCACCAGCGCCATCTGCAGCGGCGTGGTCTGCATGCGCAGGCCGATCGCCATCTGGCGCAGCTCGTGGCGGCTGTGGACCGGATCGAGGCGGGAGGCGCTGGCCTGCAGCGCGTCCCACTCGCCCCAGCGGTACTCAAGCGGAAGCAGGCCGCCGTCGAGCCGCAGCGGCTGGCCGAAACCGAGCCGTCCCGCCATCGCCGCCACCGGCCGCACCGTATCCAGCGCGCCCGGTTCCAGTTCGCGCGCGCCCGGCATGCCGCCGTCCGGCTGCCCCATCAGCGTACGGTCGCTTAATTCCGCGCCCCAGGCGAACCAGGTATTGACGCTGTGCGCCATCGCCTGCGCCAGCCCCAGGCGGCCGTCCTGGGCGCGGGTGCTGGTGATCTGGTCGCGGAAGTTGGTGATGCGCGCGCGGTTGCCATCGAAAGGATAGCTGGGCGCGCCGGTGCGAAAATCGTAGCCGCCCGCCTGCGCCAGCCGGTCCACCTCGTGCAGGGGCAAGCCCTGCAGCAGGCCGTCCAGGCGGGCGTCGCCGCGCGCGGCTTCCTCCAGGCCGAGGGCGGTGATCACCTTGAAGGTCGAGCCAGGGGCGCGGTGCGCGCCGCCGTCGTGCTGGAAGGCGGCGATGCGCAGTGGGCTGCGCGCCGGGTCGGCGCGGTCGAAGTCGCGCAATTCTCCCCAGCGGCTTGGCTCGGCCTGGCCGCCGCCGCTGGAGGCCGCGGCCAGGATATCGCCGCTGCCGGCATCGAGCAGCACCAGGCCGGCGCGCCGCTCCGGCTGGGCGTCAACGCCGCCGACGCAGGCCTGGCCGTCCCAGCGGCCGCCGCGCAGGCCGATGCAGTCGAGCAGCCGCTGGGCCGTGGCCTGCAGGCCCAGGTCGAGGCTCAACTGCGCCTCGTGCTCCGTGCCGCCAAGCCGCGCCAGCATGCCGGCCACGCTGCCGTCGTGCTGGCGGTGCACGCCCAGCAGCGGCGCCAGGCCGGCGCGCAGCGCCGCTTCGGCCGGCGCGCCGTCGGCCCACAATGCTTCTCCGTGACGGTCGCGCAAGCGTACCGGCACCGCAGCCGGCCGTGCTCCCCCGCTGCCGCCGGCCGGCAGCGCCTGCCAGGCCAGGCGCCCATCGACCATTGCCAGGTGGCGATAGGCGGCGTCGGCGCCCCCCGACATCGCCGCCAGGTCGAGCGGCTCGACCTGCACCGCGATCGCGGCCGCCCCGGCCAGCGGCGCCAGCACGAGCCGCTGCACCGCCTCGCGGTCCGGGCAAGCGCGGCCGTCACAAGCGCCCTGGGCCAGCACTCGGGCGCCCGACACGCCGCGCACCCGGCCCGCCACCAGCAGCTCGACCGGCCGGCCGGTGGCCGGGGTATTCAGGGTCACCAGCGATCCCCGGCGGCCGCCTTCCCAGCCGCCGACCCGCTGCCACGGCTCCCAGCCTTCGGGCAGGCGCGCGAACAGGCGCATCGCGGCCACCGGCAGGCCGGCTTCACGCGGCGCCGGCGCGCCGCCGACCAGCGCATGCCAGACCGCGTCGGCGCCCGGCCGGGTGCGCCAGGCCACCAGCCGCCGCTCGCTATTAAAGATGCGCACCTGTTCGCGCACATAGGCGCCGTCGGCGCGGTGGTGCAAGCGTTCCAGCAGGCGGCGGTCGCCGGCGTCCAGCACGTGATCTTCCCAGCCCGGCAGCGGTGCGCGCGCCTCCTGGCCCGCCCGATGCCACGCCAGCAAGTCGCGCGGCGCCAGCTCGACCAGGCCGTCCGGCCCCAGGCGCAGCAGGCCGCGCGTGCGCAGCGCCTCGAACAGCGCCTTGTCTTCCATGCCGGGGCCCGGCAGCAGCGGCACCTGCCATGCACCGGGCGCCAGGCGCAGCTCTACCTGCTCTCCCTGGGCCGGGAAAGCCTGCACCAGGGCCGCGCCGCCGGCGGCGCCCTGGTGGAAATGATGCAGCACCAGCTCGCCCGCCTGCGGACAGGCGGCGCTGGGCCGGCGCGTGAAGCGCAGCGCCTCGCTGCCCCACAGCAGCCAGCCGCGCGTTCCCAGCGCGGCCTGGCCCTGGCGCGCGCGCGTGACGTTGCCGCCGCTGGCATCGCCGATCCAGCCCGCCGTGGCGGCGCCGGCGTTCCAGGCGATCGCCAGCCCGCCCGTGCCGGCGCCGGCATTGCCGGTGATGTCGATGCGCGGCATGCCGGAACCCGGCCGCGCCAGCAGCACACTGCGCGGCGGCGCGCTGGCGGCGCGCGCGATCCGCGCCGCATCAATGAACGGGTAACCGATCCGCAGCGGCAGCATGCGCGGCCGCGCCGGGTCGAGCATCTGGGTGCACAGGTCGACCCGCAGCGCCGGGCCGGCGCGCATGCCGCTCGCCACCAGCAGGGCCAGGCCGCCGTGCTGGGTGAGCGAGATGCCGCTGTCGCGCGGGACCACGAAGTCGAGCCCTGGCGCGATCGGCTGCAAGGCGGCCAGCGCGACTGCACCGGGCGTCTCGGCCGCGCCGTCCGGCAGCGCACGCGCATGCATCGCCAGCGCCACGGCGCCGCCCAGGACGATGACCAGCAGGGCCCACAGCCAGGCGGGACCCAAGGACAGCGACCGGCTGGCCTCGGCGCTCGTCGAGCGGGCGCCTGCGCGCAGGTTGCGGGAACGGCGGCGCGCCGTGCGCGTAGCGGCCAGTTGGTCGATCAGGGTCGCGAGCATGCCTGTCATCCGGTGGTTACGTGGCGCCCACGCGCCCCTCGCGCTCAGCTAGCGGAGGGGACGTGAAAGGCCTCCATCCCGCGTCTTCATCCGCCTCCGAATGCAGCTCATTCCACGTTTTCCACCGCTCGTCGCATGCCGCTGGAGACCAAGCGGCGCTTGGCCTACAGTGGACACATCGACACACCAACCACCCACGAAGGAGCCGCAAAATGAACGTCCTCAAGCATATGGAAGCCATCTTCATCGCCGCCGCCCTGGTCGCCGTCCCGGCGGGCTACCTGGCCAGGATTCCCGATGCCCATGCGAGCAGCTACAGCGTCAGCGATGCGGCCATCGCCAGCGGCGACAAGATGGCGGTCGTGACGGTCAGCGCCAAGCGCCTGGACGCCGCCGAAAGGTCGCAACTGCTGGCGGCGGACACCGTCACCGCCGGGAGCCGCTTGTGAACGCCGCTAGTCGCCGACGTGCCGCCATCGTGCGGCGCGCGGCGACCGGGGGGGCTGCCGCGCCCACTGATCTGTTTCAGTTGTAAATAGTGAAACCTCAAAGCGCGCCCAAACCTAAAGGCGATCTGGAATTTTTACAGAAATTCGTTGCAAATTTTCCGAAATCACTTCGCGCTGACCTTCTTCCACCCGCCCCGCAGATCGTCGTATTTGGCCGTCATCTGCGCGCTCTTGTGGCCCAGAATCGCTTGTGCAAAGTCGGCGCCGAACTCTTCCCGGTACAGCCGCTCGGACAGACTGCGAATCTCGTGAAACGTCGGCGGCGTCCTGCCATCCGATGCCGTGACCCCGGCCCGGTCCCGCGCCTTCGCGAACGCGATCGTCACCGAGTTGGCCGTCACCTTCCCACCTGGCTTCGCTGTCGACACGCGCTCGGTGTGGTGCACCAGATGCCGGCTCACGAACAGGTCGCGGCAGCCGGCCACCACCTCGGCCACCGATAGCCCCACCTTCTCGAGCTTGATCGCACCGTCGATCTGCAGCTTCATCGCGCCGCCTGACTTACCTTGCGTGACATGCAAGTATCCATCCCTGAAGTCGGCAAACAGCATGTTCACGATGTCGTCGCGCCGCTGTCCGGTCACCAGTGCCAGCATCATGGCGTTCTTCGTCCAGGCTGACGCCTTTGCGTGAATACACCAGAACTGCTCCAGGCTCATGCGCTCACGCTTCACCTGGTAGTTTGGGTTAAAGGTGGCCGCGACCGGGCTCTTGCCGACGTCGACTACGCCTTGTGTCTCGGCCCAGCGGAAGATGTCGCCCAGCTTCGAGCGCATGTTTCGTGCATTCGCCGGCCCACTCTCGTTCGCGAACGCTTCGAGGAATCGTGCAACGTGGACGGTCTCGATGTGTCTCATCTTCATCTTGGCAATGTCGGCCGCGGTTATCTGCCTGAGCAGGCTATTGGCGCCGTAGCGCGTGTTCGCGGCCGGCTGCACCTTCGCCTCCCACAGCTCGCGGTAGATGGGCAGCCACTCGAGCAGCGTGTAGTCGCTCTTGCCCATCACCCAATCAACCAGCGCCGACGGCTCGCGCACCGCCAGCGCCGCATTCGCCTGGCGAGCCGCCTGGATGGCCTTCGGCCGATCCTTGCCGAGCCCCTTCTGCGTCTTCCGCGCCGGGTCCCGGTAGTAGTAGTACCCGGCGCTGTTCACATACAGGTTGGGCGGCAGCGCCCGGTTCTTCGCTAATCTCTGCCGTGCCATATCACTCCACGTATTGCGCGTCGCGCTTGACCTGCCAGGCCTTGCCGACCTTGCGCGGCTGCGGCTGAATATGCCCGTCGTGCACCCAGCGCAGCAGCGTGTTCTGGTGCGGGATCTTGGACAACGTCAGCGCCGCCCATTCCTTCAGGGTAACGTATCTCGACTGAATAGTTTGCTGTTGCATATCAGCCATTCTCCTTATTGGTGGTTTGTGAGGGTGCCGCGCCGTAGCCCATGCCGTTCTCCTGCGCCTGGTCGGCAAGCTCCTGCAAAGCTGCTTGCTTTTTCTTGTACGCCGCCACCGCATCGCGCTGGCCCTGGCGGTACTGCTCAGCGGTGAACAGCAGCAGCTCGCCGCGCAGATCTTTACCGGTCTCGGACCACTTCATGTAGAACTGGCCTTCACCTTTTGAAGCGCGCGCGGCCTCGGGCGGCAGCGGCGGCAGCCCTTCGTCGTCCACCTCCTGCGCCACCTCGACCACCGGCTGAGAGCCAGCATCCATGCGGGTTTCGGCCTGCTCGACCGCCATTTGACCACCAGGGCCTGCGCCAGCGTCGTCCACCTCAGCAGGGCGAGAAGCAAGGGCTGCGCCGGCCATCGCGCGCCAGACCTTGCCGAACATGCGCGGCGCTGGCAGGTCCTCAGCGGCGTGCACCATAGCCTCGGTCGGCTCCAGCGGAAGCCATGCGCACCCCTCGGGCGCGGTGCTGGGCGATGGCGGGGTGGCGCGCACTGCCGCATCCCACTGCTTGCGTAGGCTGTCCATCGTGGCCACATGGTCGCCGGTCAGCGCATCGCCGGGCCGCTGGGCCAAGTTGGACATCACGTTCGCCATCTGCGCGCCGATGTCTCGCAAGGTATCAGCCATTTGATTCGCTCCCTTCCGCCTGCTGTTCCATTACTTCCAGCTTCGCCATCGCCTGCGAGACAAGCTCGGCCTGTTCTTCGTCGCTGGCGACTGGCACCGGCACGAAGTTGACGCCCATCTTCACGAACAGGTTCGCCAGTTCCAGCGCCTTGCGCAGCTGGGCCGGGGATGCGCGCTCAAGCATGGCTCTCTCCCTGGCCGCCGTCGAGCTGGGCGGCGCGGTCCAGGCGCTCGATTTCGGCAAGCACCAGCGCGCCGGCTTTGATCAGGTTTTGGCGATCGGTGGTTGGTTTCCACCAATTTGGGTCCCACGGCCAGTAATCGGGCGCCGGAAAGAATTTCCCGCCATCGCCAGCTAGTGCGTAGCAGGCCGCCGCCAACGACAGTTCGTCACCGTCGTATTGGTCGTCATGCGCCGGCGTCCAACCTTCCTGCTCCACCTGGCGCTTACGCTCGGCCAGCACGTCGCGCGCGGCTGCGGTCTGCGGCGCTTCCGGTGTGCCGGGGGCGCTAGGGGCTGGCTGGTCGAGCACGCGCAGGCCGAATTCGGTCGTCTCGTAATAGCTGCCCGACGTGCGGCGCACCACGCCGATGGCGGCCAGGCGCTGCATCATCGTCTTCGGCACGTCGTACCCCTCGCCGTCCTGGCAGGTCTCATCGAACCGGCGAAGCGCGGCCATCTCGTCGGCGTTCATCAGGTTCAGCGAGTCAGGTGCTGCGGCTTGCTGGGCGGCGAGGGCTGCATATGTGGCGTTAAGTGCTGCGTCGATATGGGTCAGGCGATCACCCATTGGGTTGCGTGCGCGGAGAAGCGCGGCCTCGATTTCTTTCAGTACCGCCTGTGCGCCTTGGGACTGAGCGGCGAGGGCTGGCAAGACGCCGCTATGGTCGCAGCGCGCGCACAGCTCTACCGGGCTGATGCGGCCGGTTCCGTCGCATTCGGGGCATTCACGCATCGCCGGTGCGCCGCTCTCTGCGTGCCGGGCTGCTGGGGACCACACCATGCCGTTTTCGCAGCGCGAGCAATCGACCTCCACGCCATCAGCGCCGACGCCGCCGTGCTGGCCCTTACAGCGTGGGCAGGTGATCCATTTGCCGGCTTGCGGCGCTTCGCCCTCTGGCTTGCCGGTGAGGCGGGCCATCTGGTCACGCAGGTCTATGTTCGCCAGGTTGAGCGACAGGTTCTCGGCCGCCGTAGCGCTGAGCTTGTCGGTTACTTCGCGCAGGGCGATGCTCATGCCCTCTGGCTGGGCGCGGCGAGCGGCGGAGCGCAGGTAATCACGCCACCAATACGTGGTGCTCTCGGGGTGCTTTTCGCCGAAGTGCTGGCCCAGCAGCGGGCCTTCGCCGAGCAGGAAAGCGATGACGGTGTCCAGGTCCGGCAGTTCAGTTGGATTGCTCATTTCGATTCCTCTGGATATTCGGCTTGTTGTGGGAACGTCCGGCCGTGGCCATGGTATTTGGCGAAGCGCTCAGCGCCCTCGTCCTCGTAAATCGCTTGCTCGATCGGCAGCAGCTCGCGCCCGCCATAAGCCTCATCGAACTCGGCATCGGTCATTTCGCAGATCGGCTTGTCGATCATTTCGATTCCTTTGCTGGCGATGGGGCGGCAAGATGCTCGACCGCCATTTCATAGATGGCTTTGATGTTGTCCCAGCTAACCGGGATGTCGCGCGAGACTTCGCCCATGTTTTCGCAGGTCAAGCATTCATCGTCGCCCTCACCATCGCACTCTGGGCATGGCACCTGAATCGATTCCTTGAACTCGCCCATGAGCAGCGCCTTGGCGCCGTTCTCTGCGGTCAGGCGGCGCGGCATGAGCACGAACCCTTCCGGCACCGCTACCTGACCGGCTACTGGAGCGGCGTAGATCGGCACGGTCTGATCCGCGCGCCACTGGTTGCCGCGCACCGGCACGCCGCCGCGGCCCGCCTTGATATCGTGCAGCTCGCTCGGGCTGACCATGGCCAGGGGCTGGGCCGGCGCTACCTGACCGGCTTGTGCCGCGACAGGGGTTGCGGCAAGTGCACGCGCCAACTGGTAGGCGAAGTCCCCAGCCAATTGAGTTTGAATATAGACGCCAAAACTTTGATCGGTTGGAAAATGCGCCACCATCCACTGAAGTAGGTATGCGCGCGCCGCGTCGGTGTCCTTGATCTCGACCCGCTCTTCCGTCAGTACAGTGCTTGCAGGGGCCGACTTGCAGAAGTGGCGCACCAGCTTGATCGCGGTGGCGTAGTCGCCGCTCGTCAGGCGCTCAGGGTAAGCAACGATCTGCTTATACTTCGACATGATTTCGTCGTCGGTCGGGGCGGTGCTTGCACCAGTAGTTGCGGGAGGGGTGGCGATACCCATGGCAGCGTCGATAGCTGCGTCGAGTTCTTCGCCAGCACGGTATTCATAGGTGCTGTAACCGCCCACTCCGGGCACGCTCTCATCTGGCGGCACGAAGCCAGTTCGCTTATCCAGAACCAGTGCCACATCTGTGTCAGGATCACGCAACCAGCGATATCGCGCTGCATCTTTCTCGACTTCCGCCTTATTGGCGACCTGACGGGATGCGCGGTCGGCCGCGACGGCTTGATGGGCGTACTTACTCATCTGGTCGGATGTGAATCCGTCGCAAGGGCTAAGGTGGCCGTCCTTGTCATAGCTATCTATTGATCCGAATGGATAAGGCATCTTTGGCAGTCCGCCTTCTTCTGCCGCCTTATTGGCAGCGCCCGGAAGAATTTCCATCACCTCCAGCACTTCCTGGCCCGGCTGGGCGTACTCGAACTTGGTCCCGTATTCCTGCAAGACGCCATGGCCCGAGCTGGTTAGCAGGGCAGCCCAGCGGCGCGCCTGCCCTGCATCGGGTCCGAAGTACAGGTCCAGCTCCGGGCGGTCGCCGTGGCGCATGCGGCGCTGCGGGGCGACGGTGTCGAGCTGGGCGCGGATCGCGGCAGGGTCGCCGGCCACGACATACTGCGCCGTGTTCGGGATCGCAGCCAGAGCGCCGGCCGAGCCCATGAACTCGAGCAGCTCGGCGCCGGCGGTGGCGAAGTTATTAGCCAGCTCGGTGCGGCGGGCGTGGAAATCGGTGTCGGTCATCAGGTCTCTCTCGTTGTGGTTACAGGGTCTTGGCTTCGGCGCGGCGGTTCGCTTCGATGGTCCGCCACACTTCGATCTTTGCTTGGGCGCCGACGATCAACCACTTCAGCGCCTCCTCTTGTTCTACCGCCACTCGCAGCCCGTCCAGAAGCTGCATGTAGGCCGGATCGGCGTAGGCCTCTCGCTCCTGAGACACCGCCGACTTGTGGCCGGCGATCTCCGCGTCGCGCATCAGTAGGGCCTTCTTCGATTTCCTAAATTCCTCCAGGTAGACCCGCTCCGATTTCGCCTTGGCGTAGGCCGGCGCGTTATCGCGGATGAAGTCGAGCGACCTGAAGATGTTGATTTCGCTCTCTGTCGTCATGGCGCCACCTCGCCGCGCACGGCCGCCAGGTTCAAGGACGCCAGCCGCTCGATGATCGCCAGGGCCGGCAGGTCAAACGCCTCGACCAGCGCGTCAACGATCTGCAGGTCGGTCAGCGCGGTCACGGCGGCGTCGGCCAGGTCGCACAGGTGGCCTTGGTGGGCGGCGTTCATGCTGCCTCCGCGATCGGCGCGCGGCCGTGCTCGACCAGGATGCGGTCGACGAGGCTCGCGAGATAGGCCTGGGCCACGCGGCACTTGCTCTCCAGGCGTTGCTCCATTGCGGCGTCGCGCGCATACGTGATGCTGGTGGTGCGCAGCGCCGGGTCGATGTGGCCGACCTGGTGCAGCTCGCGCTGCTCCCACTTGATCAGTTCGTCCGGGGTGTCGAGCATCACGTGCACCACCTCGTGCTCGGGAACGTCCCACAGGCTCATGTAGGCCCGGCCCTGCCACTCGTACAGGCTGTCATGCGCATCCTCGCTCAACGCCGGGAAGGTATCCAGCGACCACGACACCTTGATATCGATGGTCTTCACGCCCGGCACGTAGATGTCACACTCGCCGGTCAGCAGGTCGCTCACGCGGCGCTCCGTGTTCTTCCGGTAGCTCTGGAAGCGCTGGTTGTTCAGGAACTGGATGGCCGCCTCTTCCAGGGCCAGGCCCTTGTCCATGTACTTGGTCTCGATGTCCTTGTGGTAGCTGAAGACGAATTCTTTCGCCATGTTCTTCAGGAAGGTCTTGGCGCCGGCCGACAGCGACATTTCCTTATAGGGCTGCAGCAGCTCCTTCTCGGCATCGGTCTTGCGCGCCTTGGCCGCGATCGGCAGCAGCTCGGCCGGGAGCAGCGACTGGTCGATCGACTGCGCATCGGTCATCAGCAGGCCAACGCAATGCGGGTGGAAGCGCATCATTTCGCCAGCTCCTTCTCCAGGTCGGCCAGCGCGGTCTCCTGGTCCTGGGTCAGTTCGTAGTAGCCGCGCATCGACTGCGCGTCGTATTGGCCGGCCTTGATCGCCGCCATGGCGTTGGTGAAGGCCTTGCCGTCGATCGGCTTCTTCGGCTCCTCCTTCGGCTGCGGTTGCGGCTGGGCTGCCGCCTCGTGCTGGCGCAGCTCCTCTGGCAAGTCTTCGATGTCTTGAGTGAAGATGTCCGACGCGGCCGTGACGTTCAGGGTCATCGCGATCATGGCGCGTTTGCATGCCATCTTCAGGACCGTGTTCGCCATGTCGGCGGCTTCGGTGCGAATCTGGATCTTCTTCTCGACCTGGCCTTTCCACTTGGCGAACTTCAGTCGGCGTGCGTTCTCAGGTGTCAGCTCGAACTCTTCGGTGCACACAGCGCCGCGCCATTTGTACTTTTCCTCGCCCGACGAGCATTCGCCAACGCCCTCACCCAGCGAGGTGCCGGTAACCTGGTGGCGGCCGACGCAGGTCACACGGTAGCGGGCGACGTCCGGCGTGCTCAGGTCTTCGATCCTGTATTCCGGGGCGACGCGAAACGTCACGCACAACACCTCGGCGCCCGGCTTGTACAGCGTCGGCTTCGGCGTGCCTGGGATGGTGCCGTAATGGGTGTCACGCTTCATGATGCCCTGCATCACGGTCTGCACCAGGTTCACGCGCTCGCGGATCTCGGAAGCGGAGAAGCGATGCACTTCGCCTGCGGTGAGGCCGGCTACTTCGCGGCGCGGCATTTCGATTACGTCGTTCATGGTCAAAATCCTCGGATATAAGTGCGCAGCGCGCGGACAGCGGCCTTGCGCGGGCCGAAGCCGGCGCGCAGGGAGAGGCGGTATTGGGTGCGGAGGTGATGGATCACGCGAAGCCTCCCTCGACAGCGCGCAGCCGGGTCATCAGCTCGACCTGCCGCTTGTGCTCCGCGTTCAGCGCGCAGATCGCCTCGATGCGCAGGTCGTTCAGGTGCCGCACGTTGCCGTCGCTCAGCGCGATCTGGTGGCGGATCACGGCCAGGCGCAGAGGCTTGAGCAGCTTGCGCGCCAGGCGGCGGATGACGCGGTACGGGCCGCGGTGGATGCGGGTGGCGGCGATCATTTGGCACCTGCTGCAGCCGATTCCAGCGCCTCAATCTCCGCGAGCTGCGCCAGCAGCGATTCCTTCTCAGCGACGCGCGCCGCAGCGTAGTCCGATTGCATCAAGGCCAGCGCATCCGCGGCCAGCTCGGCGAAGCGGCTGCGCACGACCCGCGCCAGAGCAGCATCGAAGGCCGCGTCCTTCCAGTAATTCGTGCTGCCGGAGCTTTCCTGGTGATGGATTTGCGTATCCACCTCGACGCTGCGGAGGTCGCCAACACTATCGCCGCCGAAATGGTGCTGCGGGCGGCCGATCTTGGCGACGTACTCGTGCGCCTGTTCAACCGCACGCTTCAATTTGACTGCTTGGCTCATCCCTGCTCTCCTTGTTTGCGCCGGCGCGGCCGGCTTCGGTATTGGTGCCGGTTACGTCTCCGGCGCCGCTGGTGCGGCCGCGGTGCGAAGGGTGCAAATCTTCGCGAGTGGGTCGGCAGCGCTTGCGAACCACAGAGCAAGGGGCTGGGCGCTACTCCAGCTCGGGACAAGGCTTTTTCATTTGTGCGTTCGGCTGGAGCCACCAGCACCCGGCCCTGGGGCCACCTGCTTTGCGGGTCTGCTCTCCCCGCCTCCCTTGCTCTGTGGTGGCTCCTTACGGGAGCCGCTCGGCACCTGACGTAGTGCGAACGGGGCATGCTCTGATCCCACAGTCCCTGTTTCCTGACCCGGGCAAGGCAATCCGCGCGTTCCGGGGCGCGGCGCGCCGTCTTACCTAGTTCGGCCTGACGATCTCGGCCGTGTCGGGGATTTCGTCACGCCAGATTTCGGGAATCGCTCCGCCGTGCCACACGTTGTTGGTGGTCCACTCCCGCGAGCCGTCCAGCATCCGGAAGTGGAAGCGATGACCAGCGAACCCGAGCAACCGACCGCTGCCGGGGTTGTCGACGTTTCCGCCGTCGGTGTAGATGTTTCCGCCAGCGACAACCGCCGTGCTGTGGTGGTGACGATTCGGCGTCTTGACCGGGTCATTCAGGAAGCGCCAGTAAAAGTCACAGCTAAAGCAGAGCTGGCGCGCAGTCAGGTCGGCTATCGTTTTTTCGTTGTAGCTGCAGTCCTCATGCTCGCCGCACTTCACGCAGGTATGGCTCATGCCGCCACCCGGTCGAGGTAGCGGTGAACTCGTTCGGCCAGCGTAGGCTCGCGGTTGCGGCGTGCGCGCTCGGCCAGGTCCTTCTCGGCCTGTTTCTCGCCCAGCTCCAGGGCCATGCGCTGCAGCAGGTCCAGCAGAGCGTTCTCGCCGCGCGCCGTGCCCTGCAGCAGCTCGGCCAGTGCTTGGCTGTCGCCCAGGTACGGGTCGATGTTCTCGATCATGTCCATCGTGTTCAGCTTGCCGCCGGCCTTGATCGCTTCGAGGATCATGAAAGCCTTCTCGCGCGTCAGCTTGTCCAGCTCGGCTTGGTATTGCAGGTCGTCGTCTCGGTCGGGGGTTGCCATCGTCTTCTCCTGGTGCGCCCTGCTGGGCTCGGTTGCGATGGAGTGATTATCACGTATGTGTTTAGCGTTGTCAAACACATTCGTGATTTTTCTTGCAGAATTTTGCTACACTGTCTCCTGCCCGAACAGTTCAGGCAGCCGGCCCCGGCGTAGGGGCGAAAAAAAGCCCGCGCGTGGCGGGCATGGAGGAAGATATGGTTGTGCTACCGAAGGGAACGTTGATTAAGTTGCGTGGACTCCCGTTCCGGCTGCAGGAAGATACGCCGGTCGATGGCTTGCAGGAGAACTACAACCTGGCGATGAGCCAATCCGAGGCCGCTGGTGGTAGTCGCCATGCTGAGTTAGATGTGACTTCCGAAACGAAGAGCATGTCATCCGAATCAAGTGCTACAACCAAATAATCTCGGAGTTGGACCGAGGTAGCGTCGCTGACGATAAACCACACGGAATCCAGGGCGCGACACCATTCCTTTCCCGCAGATTTTAATCGATCATACAGGCGGGGATAGTTCTTTTCATTATTCAGATCATAGGTGACAACATAAATAGCCATAAAGCTCCCATCTCCTTTTGATTAGCCCCATCCCCGCCACGGCGGGGATTATTTTTTATTGCAGGGGAAAGCATTCATAAGAGCGACTGCAGACAGGATATTTGCACTATGGTTCCACTTCTCCGGATTTGCACGTAGATACTTTTCGATAACGGCCACCAACTGGGCCGCTGATACACCCTCAGGAAGGCAGATGTACTTCAACTTGGCATCGTCGGCTACGGTCCAAACGTGTCCTAGAAGAGTTCCAGTATTAAACGCGGAGCCCTTTAACTCGCCCTAAGCCTGGAATTGATTGTAATCATTTATCCATTCGATAAGCTTTGCACCATTGATAAACTGCGCCTGCGCAGGCAAAGAAAAGAAGGCCAAGGTAAAAATAAAAAGAATCTTTCTCAATCAAAGTCTCCCAGTTAAAACTCGTGTCGGTTGAATAACCACGCGCCCCACAATACTAACCTGTGCACTTTTCGTATTCACCGGCGGGTGATCTTCATGCAACGAACGCAGATACCATTGCCCCCCTTTATGGATCAGTTGTTTGACGCATGATTCGCCGTTAACATTCACCGCATAGACCTCGCGGCTGATCGGCTTGATGTCGGACCGATCGATGACCACGACGTCATCTTCGAACAGCATCGGCTCCATGCTTACGCCTCGCACGCGTACAGCCAACAGGTTCGCTGGGGTGAGTTGGAGCTCGGCAATGACCGATGCCGGAATCAGCTCGTGTCCATCGTCGCCCAGGTCGGGTTCTGTCTCGTAGTTGGCCACGCCAGCCCGAAGACGTAGCTTCACGCGCGGGACGGCAATGGTGCCCGGCCTGTCACCAGCACGCACTGGCCGGCCCTCGATCGTCGTGGCGCCGTCCTCGATAAAGGGCGAGTCGCTCACGGAAGTGCTTGGCTCGACGCTCATCTCGCCCTTGCCGTTTGCGAGCCAGGTGGGGTCAACCTCAAGGGCCCCTGCGATATCCACGATTGACCTTGCTGTGTTGCGCAACCCGGCCTCTAGGTTGCCGATGGTGCTCTGAGAGACGCCGGCCAATTTTGCCAACGCCCCCTGCGTGAGACCCTTGCGCTCGCGCGCGAAGGTCAGTCGTTCTGCCAAGTTTTTCATATCACGAATGTAATACACATTTTAATCACGTTGGTGTTTGACATCACAAACACAAACGTGATAATGTGACGGCATGGACTTCCAAAAAATCACCTCTGACCTCTTGGGGACTGGCCTGACCGAGCAGCAGCTTGCTGACTTGGTTCCGTGCAGCCAGCCGACGATCAACGCGTTCCGGCATGGCAAGCGCGGCGCCCGACCATCCATGGTGATCGGAAGTCGATTACTGGAACTTCACAAGCAGCGTTGCAAGAAGCCGCGCACCGCACCTCAGCCGCAATAACCCGCGGCTTTTTCTTTCGGGCAGAAAGTTGCCCACGGGCTCATGCCCAGCATCACCCCTTCGAAATCCGCATCAACCAAGGAGAAGTAAATGAAGAACCCGAGCCCGACCCTGATCGAAGCCGCGTTGGCGAACTTAGACGACGGACCGCGCGACCAGATCATCCGAGTTCGCGCGACCCAGAAGCAGAAGGACATGTTCGCCAAATGTTCCGCTGCAAAGGGCCTGCCCAGCGCTACCCATGCGCACCTTCTGCTCATGCGTGCTGTGAGTGCCCATGTTAGGCCGCGCCACCCGGTGCGTACAGGGGCCGCTCGTGGGCCAGTTGGCCGCGCAGTGGCGACTGGCCGGAGGCACCTTTAATGGCTTCCGGCTTCGTGGCCAGGAGACAGGCAAAAAAACGGCCCGGGTAGAGACCGGGCCATGAAAGGATTTCAACAGTGAGCAAATTATCACCCGAAAACCGCGCGGCGACAAAGGTTATCGCCAAGGCGTGTGACTGGGTCGACCAGCGGCGCAATGCAGCGGCTGCGCCACAGGACCAGAAAGCACGCGAGGTCGGTCTGCTTAAGCTCAGCGGAAAAGAGCTGGCCGAGGCCGTCGAGAAGTACCGCAAGGCGGGGAAGGTCTCGCCGCCATGACGCAGCTCGTCAGCATCCAGAAGTGTCTCGGGCACAAGGGGGAATCCCTGTCGCCCGAGTCCATCCAGTTCACCACCCGGCCGGCGAAGTCCTGCCGCGGCTGCCTGTTCAACGGCCAGCATTCTTCCATCTGCGATCGCGCCTGCCGGGCCGCCCAGCGTGCCGAACTCGAGCACTGCGAACGCGGCTTCATTTACGTCGCCAAGCCGGTAGACCCGCGCCAGGTGTCCCTGATCGAGAAGGGGCACTGACATGCGCGACTATTGGACAGACCACAACGGCAAGTCATGGATCGTTCCGCAGATACTAGGCCGCCTCAAGATGCGCATCCCTGCTCACGCCGCGCTGCGCGACTTCGTGATCCACCGCGACAACCACACTTGCAAGGCCTGCGGGTCAACTGACCGCAGCGCCCTGGTGGCCGATCACATCGTTTCGCGCCGCAATGGTGGTGCGCACCATCCGAGCAACATGCAATGCCTCTGCCAGTCCTGCAACAGCCGTAAGGCTGGCTTGGTCGACGCGAAAGGGACTCAGCATGGCTAGGATTCGCTCTATCAAGCCCGAGTTCCCGCAGTCGGAAAGCATGGGCAACGTCTCGCGAGACGCTCGCCTTACATTCCTCCAACTCTGGACGATTGCCGACGACGAGGGGAGGCTTCGCGGAAATTCGCGAATGCTCGCGAGCCTTCTTTTCCCCTACGACGACGACGCGCCAGGGCTTTGTTGCACAAATCGGCCCATCAGCGGCCGAGGCGCAGCACGGGTAAACTGACGGCATGATTGCTCCCGTAAAGCTGAAGTACCGAACGACCAACTGGAAAGACTACAACGCGGCAT
>NZ_JAFVIM010000026.1:0-81230 GCF_017582745.1 Massilia oculi | reverse complement strand
GGCTTGCTTGAGGATGGCGATGATCTGGCTGTCGGTAAAACGGGACGTCTTCATGTAGAGCTTTCTGTTCTTAAGTAGAAAATTCTACTTCTAAACGCGCTCTTTCTGTGGGGGGATTACCCTTCCATTCTCGATGCCGCCATCCGTGCAGCCTCGATCTCTTCCGTTTCGGCCTTGCCAACAATCGAGGCTTTTATCTGATCAATTCCCGCGCTTGCAGCCAGATTCCTCTGGTCGGTGGGATTTTTCGCAATGAACGCCTCGAGCAAATGTGTCATCAGGAACGCCAGCTCCTGTACTATGCCGGCCGGGTCAGGCACGGTAACAATCAATCCTTTTCCTGCCCGTATGCTCTCGAACTCCTTGACGAGCTTCTCACCGCCGCCGAAACAAGCACAATATCGGAATGGACTCGCATCGATCAGCGGCTTGATACGAGGCGACGGCAGCGCATACTCCGCCACCACCGCCTCCACCTGCCGGATCGGTTCGTGCAGCCCGCTCTTTCCCGCCATGATGCTGCGGACATCCACCTCCACCATATGGCGCCTACGAAGTTCCCGGTCCTCATTCGCCTTGCGCACATTCGGGGTCCACAGCGTGTCGCTGAATCCGATCCACACCGAAGTAGCATTGGCGGGATCAGAAATCGTGATACAGCCTGCGGCCTCACGATGTCCTTCGATCGTGCAATTAAAAGGTCCAGTTTGCGTGAGCAGAGGCGCGAGAATCGACGTCAGCGAGAGCTTGTAGAGAAGCGCTTCCGGTGTCACGAAATAGCAGTCCCATCTCTGCCGGGCTTCGTCGTATACGTTGACGTAACCGCTACGCAGCAGCCGCTTGGTATAGTGGGCAGTCGTGGGCGGCAAGGCTATCGGCGGGCCTTTCGTTTCCGGAGCACCGGAGCGCGCGGGAATCACCGCATCACGCACAAGCAATAGAGGCAAGCCGCGCTTGTCACAGAACTCGCATTTCTTTGACGCTAGCATGACGGTCTCCGATCTTCCACCAAGGCGCCCACCCGCAAGGCGCGCCAGACCTCTGGGGCGATCAATGCGAACTGGTCTGATAAGTAGGAATCGTTGCGGCTCGAGGCATATTGCCTCATAGCGGCCGCGACGCGGGGGTCTTCATCGAAGCCGGGGCGGCACACCAGAGCGCGAAACGCGAACTCGGTCAGATCCTCGGCCTCCAGCAGTCCATATCGCAAGGCGCCACGATCTAGCGCCGCCTCGGCTGCTTCACTGCAGATATCCAGCCCAGCGGCATCTCGTATGTCCGCACGTCGTAGTGCGCGATTCACAATCCCGATTCTGGCGATACGTGTCCAGTCCCTGTACGCGGGCGCTTCATTGGCGCGGTCCGGGCGAGGCTGGGGAGTGCTCGCTCCAATCTTTTGTTCCACCCATTCGCCGCCGATCCGATATGTGATGGCGTCGATCCGTCCAAACAAGTGGCGACACTGGGCAGGCGAAAAAATGCGGAATAGCTGATGGAGGACGCGTGGGTCATGCATCCTTATCCAGACAAGATTTCCGTTCTCAGGGGACGCGAGTTGCCCGGCATTCCAGCGACGCTCGACTTCGTCCATGCCTATCGCCGTCTTCAGCATCATCGCCACAACGGGAATTTTCATCCCGGGAGCAGTATCATCGGTACCACCAAAAAGTGCCCCCAGCGCCGATTCCCGAGCTGATTTCAGGTCGACCAAGGCAGGCATCAGATGCGCGCTGCCTGCCAATCTTCGCGGCACCAGCGGTGCGACACGCACGCCCTTTGGCACCAGGGCGCGCACCGTGGCGTCGACCACGCCGTACGCACGCCCCCCGATCAAGTCATTTATATGCGTAACCATGGCGCCGTCCAAATCAAGAGACCGGCACTATGCCGTCCCCTGCCGAAGCGGCACCCGCCGCACGCATCTCACACAGTTTCAGCTCCCCAGGCTGCGGTAACTTCACCTCGGAGGATGCTTTCTGGGGTCCGCCCAACTCCTTCTTGCCGGCCTTGAACTCGACCTTGCCGGGGGCATGCACTTCGATATTGCCTCCCTCCAGGCGGATGCAGGCGCCCTGGGCTGTCAACAGCACGTGCTTCTTCGGTGCGCGCACCGTCACCGACTTGGCAATACTGGCGACCGAGATCGATTTATCGGCAACGAACCGGCTCGCCGCGGATTGACTCTGCAAACTCAGGCGACCACTAGCCGCGTGAAACTTTATCCCCGTTTCCTGAAGCGGGCGCGCCTTGTCGTCCGCCTTGCCGTAGCTGAAGAGGCTGATGCCGGCGGCCGCCATGACCGACATATTCCCCTGCGCGACGACGCCGACGTCTCCTCCCGCTGTCAGCGATCCCGTCTGCTCCGCCGCCAGAATGACATTCGCTGGCGAGACCGCGACGATGCCCGCCGGACTCCAAACTTGCATGAGGGCTTCACCGAAGGCCGTCGCGCGGCCCGCGTCGCAGCCATCGGAACCGGATCTCCCCGCCGCCGTGCCAGCCAGCGCCTTGGCCGTCTGGCGCATCGCCGCCAGCGCCGGCAAGGCATTTCGCGACGGTTCACCGGAAAGCACCGCCTGATGGCCGCGGGCACGCGCGGCCAAATCGTCCTGCAGCTGGCAACACTGCTCGATCTGCCCGCTCGCGGCCGAACCCAATTGCTGGCGTGCGCCGTCCTGCATACCGGCGGCGAGCAGCAGGCCAGCTCCCGCCCTGAGTGCGGCGGCATGCGCGGTCTTGAGCTCGGCGCCGGTGCCAACCGTTGCCAGTCGCTGGTTGTCGGCCCGGTGCCGCAAGTAGCCGAGATTGAGCTCGGCCATGCCATCATGCGCGCGCTGGTGCCGCTGCAGGCCGAGACCGGACTGGCCTGGACTGTCGTCGAATACGAGCTGGCTATAGGCATCCGTACCAAGCTGGCTGGCGCCCATCGCCTGCGACTTGAACCCAGACAACACCGCTGGATGGGCATGTCCACCTTCCTCGCCGGCGAACCACGGCGGCGCGTTGCCGGTCGCAGGACCGGCTCCGCAATGCACCTGGTTATGCTGCGCATCCGTCTGGCCACGGCCGTTGTACAGGCTCGCAATGGCCACCGGCCGGTCGATATCCCCGTCCAGGAAATCGACCAATACCTCTTGCCCTACCCTGGGAATGAAGCTGGCGCCCCAGTTGGCCCCAGCTACCGGTGCCACCACCCTTAACCAGGTGCCTGCCAGGTCGTTCCCAGGCGCTCCCGTATGCCCTTCGGGAGAAGGGTGTTCCAGGCGGCTATGGCTGACCGTCCCGCGCTGCCAGTGAAACTGAACCTTGATGCGATGGTCCCGATCCGTATGCACCAACGATCCCGGCGGGCCGACCACGATCGCCGTCTGTTGCCCCTGGACCGTTGGTCGTGGATGAAGCGACTGACCGGAGTCATCCTTGCTACTTTTCCGATACGGAATGCTGGACAGGATCGCTTCGGCGCAATTGCGATACAGAGGCCGCTCGACCTTATGGGCACCCACAGCTTGCAGCTCGCGGTCGGCGAGTAATCTACGCGCGGTAGGACCGGAGCCGAGCAGGTCGGTGACCTCGCCAAGGAGTTCCGCCGGAAGATTATTGTGCATCAGGTGTACAACACGAGTTGCAAGAAAGGTGCGCGCCTCATCATTCCTCTCGCGATCGAATAGCGCATGACCGCGCAAGGTGAATGTCGTTCCCGACATCAGGGTGCGCACGGTCCCGCCGCAAACATGCACGACACGGCGCGCCTGCAAGGCCTGCAGCTGGACCTCGGCAAGGCGATTGCCCTGGGCGCGGCTCGGATACGCATACACCCCCGGCATATCGCGACTGCGAAGCGGCGGCCCATCCGCGTTCCATTCATCGGCGTTCACAGGCCGCGTTTGGGCGGCGCGATAATCCCAGGTATCCAGCTCGATCGCATTGGTAAGCATTTTCGCTTCGGTGCGCCAGCGATCGATGCTGTCGGCCTTCATGACCGCGCCAGGCTGGGTAAATTCCACGCGCGCCTGCCTGTTGCGCCGGAATGCCCCATTGTGGTCCGCGATGACCATCGTGTGCTTTCCGCGCGACGGGCTGCCTGGATTGCCTTCGTGTTCGAAGTAGTAGAACAGCCCCTCCTCGAGCATGAGACGCTCGACGAACGTCAGGTCGCTCTCCTGATACTGGGTGGTCAGGCTTCGTCTCGGGTAAACAGCCCGATCGGCTACCTCGATCCTCCAGGCAGGATCGATTCTTGCCTTGCCTTGGTATCGCCTGAATATGGTTTCGAGAATGTCTATGACGTCCATATCCTGGAAGACCCTGCTGTCGCGCCCCAGCGCCATGAAGGCGGTCCATGGCTCGACGTTCAACAGGTATCGTGCAAAGCCTCCATCCGATCCGGCCAGCTCGGCCGCCGTCACGTGCCCATGAAAGGCGCGATGGCTGTCGCGCGATTCAGCGGTGAGCAATTGCAGCAGCATTGGCTGACCGAGCAGGCTACGCAAGGACAAATGGGAATCAGTAGACAGCGCATCGATTTTGAAACGGAACCCAGCGCTGATCGCTTCCTCGCCGCGCACGCATTCGGCCAGAAGTTCAGGACCGGAAGGCGTGTGCAGCGCGAGCAGGCGGGTATCTTGCGTGAAGCGAAGGAGCGAGGCAAGCGCGGCTTTTCCAGGTGTCGGCATGAGCCCTCCGTGCAGCGCCCAACGACTGCGGAGAACTTCCGATGTCTACATGGAGCGCGGGAAACATCCCGAATTACACGCGACATGCGAGAAGATGCTCTTGAGAAAACTCATACAATCACAGACGAACTTTTCCATCCATACTACGGCGATTCCCGACACTATCCATCTTCGTGGATAATCCCCCCATGCACATCCCTAAAATCCATCGTCACCCATGAACCAGCTCCTGGCCATTCGCGCCTTCGTTCGCGTGATCGATACCGGCTCCTTCAGCCGCGCCTCCGACCAGCTGGGCATGCCGCGCTCCACCGTCAGCAAGCTGATCGGCGACCTCGAGACCCATCTCGGCAACAAGCTGCTCCACCGCACTACGCGTACGGTTGCCGCAACCGCGGAAGGCGCAGAATACTACCAGCAGGCAAGCCGCCTGCTCGTCGACCTCGACGCGATGGACCACGCCATGCGCGGCCAGAAGCGCAAGCCGCGCGGACATCTCCGGATCGACGCCCCGGCCTCGTTCGCGACCTCGCTCCTGATTCCCGCACTGCCCGCCTTTCACCGCGAATACCCGGACATCACCCTGGCGCTCGGCATCAGCGACCGCCCCGCGAACATCGTCGGCGAGGGCGTCGACTGCGTGATCCGTGCCGGAGAGGTGCAGGAGATGTCGATGGTCGGCCGCAAGCTGCTCGACCTGCGCTACGGCACTTTCGCTTCACCCGCCTATCTCGAACGGGCGGGGACGCCACGCACACCCGCCGACCTCGAGCGGCACGTACGCCTGGGTTACTTCTTTGCCGCCACGACGAAGCCGAATCCGCTGGTATTCGAGCGCGGCGACGAGCGCCTGGATATCGAGGCCAGCGAGTTGTCCACCAACGACGGCAATGGCCTGTTGGCATTGCTGCGGACCGGCATGGGCATCGGCCAGCATTTCACGCGGATGGTGCAGCCTGCGATCGACGCCGGCGAGCTGGTGCCGATTCTGCAGGAATGGCACCGGCCCGCGATGCCCTTCCACATCCTGTACCCGCCGAACCGGCACCAGAACGCCCGGCTCACGGTGTTCGTCGACTGGCTGATCGACACCTTCCGCGACTGACGCCGTCCAGGCGCCAGGATGATCACTCGATGATCGCGGTCACCCGGATCTCGATCCGCATCTCCGGCGCGCCGAGCGCGGACACACCCAGCTCGGTCCAGATCGGCGCCCGATCCGGCATGTACTGGCGGAACAGCCTCGCCATCGTCTCGTTGGTCTCGGGAGGAAAGCCGCCCACGTGGTAGGAGTTCACGTGGATCACGTGCTCCCAGGTGGCGCCGGCCGCCGCCAGCACGCGTTCGACGTTCTTGAAGGCCAGTTCGATCTCGTCCTCGAGCCGTTCCGGAAACTGCAGGTCGTCGGTCCATCCACCCTGCCCCGAGATCTCGACGCGGTTGCCGACTTTCACGGCCTGCGAATAGCCCAGCTTCTTGTAAAACATCTCGCCGTAGCCAGGGGTGACGAAGAATTCTGGTTTGTCCATATGATTTTCCTTTCGGTCTCTGAAGTGACGCCAGCTTAGCCCCTTCCAGCGTCTGAATACAGACCGGTTCGCTGCCAATACCATCCATCCAGCTGCACAATACTGGCCAATGCAGCCGTCATACATTGACATAAATAGATGAGAATCGTTATCATTCTTAGTCGCATTCATTTGTCATGGGCAGACATGCGCTCCCCGAGCGCTGGTCCGCCACTCACTCATCGTTTAAAAACAGGAAAAAAGATGGAAAAGCAGGTCAGCGCAAACGGAAGCCGTAAACTGAAGACCCTGACGGTCTGTGTGGGCCTCGCGCTCCCGTTCGTCGCTCAAGCGCAGTCCACCGAGACCAGCAACACCGCCGCCGGCACCACTTCGATGCCGCAGGTGCAGGTCCAGGCCCAGAAGCTCGCCGACGACGTCGGCTCGTACACCATTGGCCGCACCCGTACCGCGACCCCGCTCGACATGTCGCTGCGCGACACCCCGCAATCGGTCTCGGTCATCACCCAGCAGCGTATCGAAGACCAGGGCCTGCTCACCATCACCGACGTCGCCAACAACGTCACCGGCGTCTCGGTCAACCAGTACGAAACCCACCGTGGCAGCTTCACCGCGCGCGGCTTCGAAGTCACCAATCTGCAGATCGACAACATCCCGACCACCTGGGACGCCGCCTGGAGCGCAGGCGAAGTGCTGGGCAGCCTGGCCCTGTACGACCGCGTCGAAGTGGTGCGCGGCGCGACCGGTCTGATGACCGGCGCCGGCACGCCATCGGCTGCGCTGAACCTGGTGCGCAAGCGCGCCTTCAGCAAGAAGCTGGGCGGCCGCATCGAAGCCACCGTCGGCCGCTGGGACAAGCGCCACGTCATGGCCGACGTCTCGACCCCGCTGAACGAATCGGGCAGCGTGCGCGGCCGCTTCGTCGGCGAATACGGCGAAAGCGAGAGCTGGATCCGCTACCTGGAAAACAAGGACCGCACCTTCTACGCGACGGTCGAAGCCGACATCGGCCGCGACGGCACCTTCTCGGCCGGCTTCAGCCGCCAGAAAATGAGCCCCCGCGGCCCGATGTGGGGTGGCCTGCCCTACCGCTATACCGACGGCTCGCTGATCCCCGAGAACCGTTCGCTGACCACCGCCGCCCCGTGGGCCGGCTATGACAACCAGTACGACAACTTCTTCGCCGACTACGAACATCGCTTCGCCAACGGCTGGAACCTGCGCTTCACCTACACCGACGCCACCCGCGACGGCGACTCGCGCCTGCTCTACCTGTCGGGCGTGCCGGACCGCGTCACCGGCGCCGGGCTGGGCGCCTTCGCCGGCTCCTACGTGATCCAGACCAAGCAGAAGGACTTCGGCGTCCACGCCAGCGGTCCGTTCTCGCTGTTCGGCCGCGAGCACCAGGCAGCCGTCGGCTACCTGCACGCGAACACCGACTTCTATTCGAACAATCGCCTGGCCGACTTCCCGACCACGGCCGATGGCTTCGCGCCGCCGGTCGCCGATTTCAACAACTGGGACCCAGCCAGCTACCCGACCCCGGTGTGGGGCGCGCAGGCGCGTTACGAAACCAGCGAGACCACCCAGCAAGGCCTGTACGGCATGGCGCGCTTCTCGGTCACCGACCGGCTCAAGGCGATCGTCGGCGCGCGCGTCACCAAGTACGAGAAGGAAGGCGGGGGCCAGTGGCAAGACCCGTACGCGATCAAGTACAGCAATGAGATCACCCCGTACGCCGGCCTGGTGTTCGACCTGAACGACACCTATTCGCTGTACGCCAGCTACACCAGCATCTTCCAGCCGCAGAACAACAAGGACATCAACGGCAACCTGCTCGATCCGATCGAAGGCAAGGCGTCGGAGGCCGGCATCAAGGGCGAATTCTTCGACCGCCGCGTGAACGCCTCGCTGGCCGTGTTCCACCTCAAGCAGGACGGCCTGGCGCAAGCCGCCGGCATGATCGACCGCGACGGTCCGAACGGCCCGCTGCTGCCGGAAGCCTACTACCGCGCGGTCGACGGCGCCACCAGCAAGGGCATCGAGCTGGACGTCTCGGGTGAGATCATCCCGGGCCTGAACGCCAACGTCGGCTACGCGATCTTCCGCGCCAAGGACGAGGCCGGCGTCGACTTCAACTCGATCTATCCACGCAAGACCCTGCGCGCCTTCGCCAGCTACCGCCTGCCGGGAGCCTGGAGCAAGCTGACCGTCGGCGGCGGCGTCAACTGGGAAGGCAGCACCTACACGGTCGATGCGACCGTGGCGCCGGGCATCGACGGCCGCATGGAGCAAGGTTCGTTCGCCCTGGTCAACCTGATGGCGCGCTACGACTTCAGCAAGCAACTGTCGGCACAGCTGAACGTCAACAACGTGACCGACAAGACCCACTTCGCGATGTTCGCCGCCTACAACCAGATCACCTATGGCGCGCCGCGCAACACCTCGCTGACCCTGCGTTACCGCTTCTGATGTCCTGAAGCGTCGACACCGACGGGGCGCCGCAGCGATGCGGCGTCCCGTTTGCATTGGGCTTGCAACGTCGATTTCCGCCAGCCGGTAGAATGAGGTCCAATTGTCACATCGGGAGTGAATACATGAAACGAACCGCACTGGTCGTCGGCGTCACCGGCATCGGCGGCAACCACGTCGCACGCGAACTGCTGGGCGGAGGCTGGGACGTGGTCGGTCTGTCGCGCCGCGCGCCGCACGACCTGCCCGCCGTGCGCCACGTGGCCGCCGACCTGCTCGACCCTGCTGCCCTGGGAACGGCGCTGGCCGACGTCGATCCCACCCACGTCTTCATCACCACCTGGATGCGCCAGGACACCGAGGCCGAGAATATCCGCGTCAACGCCGCACTGGTACGCAACCTGCTCAATGCGCTGGCGCCAAAAAAGAGCGTGCGCCACGTCGCGCTGGTCACCGGCATGAAACACTACCTTGGGCCGTTCGAAGCCTATGCCAGCTCGGGCACCCTGCCCGATACCCCGCTGCGCGAAAGCCAGCCGCGCCTGCCGCTCGAGAACTTCTATTATGCGCAGGAAGACGAAGTCTATTCCGCGGCCGAACGCGACCGCTTCACCTGGACCGTGCACCGTCCGCACACGGTGATCGGCCTGGCGGTCGGCAATGCGATGAACCTGGGCACCACTCTGGCCGTGTATGCGACCATCTGCAAGGAGACCGGTCGTCCGTTCCAGTTCCCGGGCTCCGCGGCGCAGTGGAATGGGCTGTCGGACGTCACCGATGCGCGCATGCTGGCCAGGCAATTGGTGTGGGCGGCGGATACCGACGCCGCCCGTAACGAAGCCTTCAATATCGTCAATGGCGACGTGTTCCGCTGGAGCTGGCTGTGGCCGAAACTGGCCGCCTTCTTCGGCGTGGAGGCGGCTGGCTTCAACGGCGCCATACAGCCATTGGTGGCCGCGATGGCGAACGACCACGCGCTATGGCGCGAGATCGCCGCGCGCCACGGCCTGGCCGAGGCCGACCTGGACCGCCTGGCCTCGCCCTGGCATACCGACCTCGACCTGGGCCGGCCGCTGGAAGTGATGACCGATATGGCCAACAGCCGGCGCCTCGGCTTTACGGCTTACCAGGCCACCGACGAGTCGTTCTACGACCTGTTCGCGCGCCTGCGCGCCGAGCGCCTGATCCCCTGATCGTTCAGCCGGCCGGACAGGCCGGCGCCTGCCCCTCGGCCTGGGCGCGCACCGCCTGCGCAATCGTGGCCGAGAGCTTGTCCAGCGCCGCCCGGTGGCCCGCCACCAGCGCGTCGTGGCCCATTCCTACCGGTTCCTGGAACACGCTGCGGCAGGTCTGCATCTGGCCGCCAGGCTGGCTGCCATCGAGCCGGCGCACGCTCCACACCACGTCGAGCAGCGCAAGGCTCCCTGGACGCGATTCGAAGCGCTGGACGTCGGCGCCGATCCGGTACAGCGTGCTGCCGTCCGGCGCCGCGCTGCGGTACACGTCCACCCCACCCAGCCGAGCGGCGATCCCGAGCGACAGGTTGTTGCCGATCTCCTCGGCCAGCGGCCCGGCCCAGCGGTGGTGTTCCTCGAGGTCGATCGTGCCCTCTCCGGTGCTGACCACCATCTGGGGGCGGCGCAGCTGGGCCGGCACCGTCACCGGCCGCATCTCGAAGTACAGCGGCGCGGCGCTGCCCGCAGGCGGCGTGGCTGTCGCCGGCCCGCCGCTCAGGGTATAGAAGCGGTCGACCGGCGTGCTGCTGCAGGCGGCCAGGGCGACCGTGAACGCGGCGGCGGCAAGGGTGGTGGCACGTGAGCGGCAAGGGAATGGGAACGACGTCATCAATTCTTCTCCTGGGGTTTGCCGCGGATGATCGACTGCGGATTGCGTTCGAGGTAGTCGGCCAGTGCATTGAGCTTGGCCATCGTGTCCGACACTTCCTGCAGCGCCTGGCGCAGGTCGGACTGCAGCGGCGAATCCTGCGCCAGCAGGTTCTCGGCACGCGCGAACGTGCCCTTGGCGGCCGTGAGCGTGCCCGTCATCTCGGGCAGCACCTGGCCTTCGAGGCGCGCCAGGGTCGCATTCGCCTGCGCCAGCGTGCGGTTCAGGTTGGCGCCGATCTCGTCGAACGGCACCTTGTCCAGCTTGTTGGCGATGCGCGCCACCTGGCTTTGCAGCTCGTCGAGCTGGCCCGGCACCGTCGGCAGCACCACCAGTTCGCCTTGCTGGCCGATCGTGGCCTTGGCCGCGTTGGGGAAGAAGTCGAGCGCCACGTACAGCTGGCCGGTGAGGATGTTCCCGTTGCGCAGCTGCGCGCGCAGGCCGCGGCCCACCATCATGCCCATCATGTCCTTGCCCTCGCGGCCCTGGTTCAGGGCGTTCATGAAGTCCTGGCCCAGGCGGCCCGGGTACATGTCGATCGTCACCGGCATATTGAAGCGGCGGCGCTCGCGGTCCCATTCGATGCCCACGCTGCGCACCTCGCCCAGCGCCACGCCGCGGAAGTCGACCGGCGCGCCCGGCGCCAGGCCGCGCAGCGTCTGGTCGAAGTACAGCACGGCGCTGGTAGCCGGGCCGTCCGGCGGGCGCAGGGCCGCGGCGCGGTCTTCGGCCAAGCGGTAGCGGCTGCCCGCCGGGGCCGGTGCGACCGGCTTCCTGCCGTCGGTCGATTCGAAGGCGATGCCGCCGGTGGCCAGCGCCGCCAGTGACTGGGTATTGAGCTTCAGGCCGCTCGCGTCCAGGCGCAGGTCGACGCCGCTGGCATGGTACCAGCGGGTGTCCATGCCGACGAAGCCGATATACGGCTCCTCGACGAACACCGACATGTCGATGCCCTGGCCGGCCTTGTCCAGTTCGACCTTGGCCACCTGGCCGACCCGCACGCGCCGGAAGTAGACCGGCGAGCCGGGCGCCACCGAGCCCAGGCTGTCGGCGTGCAGCAGGTATTCGCGGCCCTTCAGGCCGATCGGGATCGGCGGCGCCGTCTCCAGGCCGGTGAAGGCGTTGCTGGAATCCTCGGACGTGCCGGGCGCGGCGCCGATATAGGGGCCGGACAGCAGGGTGCCGAGTCCCGACACGCCGCTGGCGCCGATCTGGGGGCGCACCACCCAGAAGCGCGAATCCTTGGCGGTGAAGCGGCCCGCCTCCTTGGCCATCTCGATCTTGGCCACCACCCGGTTGCCGTCCTCGGCCAGGGTCACCGACACCACGCGGCCGATGTCGACGTCCTTGTACTTGACCCGGGTGGTGTTCGCCTCCAGGCCTTCGCCGGTGGCGAAATAGACGTACACCGTGGGGCCCTTGTTGGTCACCCATTGGACCACCTGCCAGGCGCCGATGATGGCCGCCAGCAGCGGGATCAGCCAGATCAGCGACGGCAGCCAGCGGCTCGGGCGGTCGACGTCGGGCAAGCTGGGCCCCTGCGGCGGTCTTGCGCCGTCCGGTTCAGACATGTCGTTCTCCATTCGATTCAATAGGGTCCCAGATCAGGCGCGGGTCGAACTGGTGCGAGGCGACCATGGTCAGGATGACCACGCAGCCGAAGGCGATCGCGCCGGGGCCGGCGGTGATCGTGGCCAGCGCGTCGAAGCGCACCAGGGCCACGGTCAGCGCGACCACGAAGATGTCGAGCATCGACCAGCGGCCGACGAATTCCACCACCCGGTAGGCGCGGGTGCGCGCCAGCGGCGCGGCGCGCGAACGCAGCTGGGCGGTGGCGTTGAGCCAGGCCAGCGCCACCAGCTTCGACACCGGCACCACCACGCTGGCGATGAAGATGATGATGGCCAGGCCCGGCGAGCCGGTGTTCCAGAACAGCAGCACGCCGCTCATGATGGTGTCGCCCTCGGCGCCGCCGCCGATCATGCGCGAGTACATCACGGGCAGCAGGTTGGCGGGAACGTAGAGCAGCGTGGCGGCGGCAAGCATGACCCAGGTCCAGCCGATGCTGTTCGGGATCCGCCGATGCAGCGCGGCGCCGCAGCGACGGCAGTGGCAAACGCCGTCCTTCGAGCGCTGCCAGGGTTGTCCGTTGACCAGGCCACAGGCGCGGCAAGACACGAGCGTATCCGGCGCATGGGCGACGGCGTATGCATCAACCTCCTCGCGCGGGCGCGGCGCCAGGCGATCGGCCAGCTCCCACAACGCCTTGGGTTCGTAGCGCATCACGAGCGCGCACAGGATGGTGAGTACGCCGAAGGCGAACAGCCCCGGATGGGGCACGACCCGCGCCAGGCTGGTCATCTTGATGACCGTGATCAGGATGCCGATCATCAGCACCTCGGTCATGGCCCAGTAGCGAGCGCCCTGGACCACCCGCAGCACGAGGTCGAAGCCGGGAACGCGCCGGCCGCGCCGCAGGCCGATCGCGACATACAGCAGCGCGCCCAGTTCCAGGCCCGGGAAGACGATGGCGCACAACAGCACCATGGCCGCGACCACCGGCATCCCGGCGTCCGACAGCACGCCCACCGCCTGCAGCAGGGTGGCGCCAGTCGCCATGCCGCCCAGTTCGAGCGTGACGATCGGGAAGCTCTGGGCCAGCAGGTAGACCAGCACGGCGCCCAGAGTCAGCGCCACCAGCGAGTCGGCGCGGCGCAGCGGCCCGCCGGCATGCCAGCGGTACAGCTCGTGGCGGCAGCGCGTGCAGCGCGCGCGCTCGCACGAGTTCAGCGGCTCCCGGTGGTAAAGGCAACCGCAATCATGACAACCGATCAGATGCTCCGCGCTCAATCGTTCTCCTCGCTCCGCTACATTAGTGCTTGCGCACTATGTATTATGACCGGAAGCAATTGAGCGTGTCTTTTCGATCGAATCGCGCGGTTTCCGGATATCAGAAGCGCACCTTGACGAAGGCCGACGGTCCCTTCAGTTTCAGGTCGAGGTCGGCAGTGCGGTCGCCATTGGGGTGCAGGTCGATCTTCTGCACGTTGTAGTCGAGCACCAGGCCGACGTTCTTGTGCGGGAACCATTCGACGCCGACGGCGCCGTTCCAGATATGGCCCTCGACCGTGCCGCCATTCTTCTTGATGCCGGACGCGTCGACGTAGAAGCGCCATTGCTCGTTCAACTGGTGGCGCCATGCCAGCTCGACCGTCGGCGCCCAGACGCTGTCGCTGCCCTCGGCCGAACCGCTGAACGCGTAGTTCTCGACCGGATTGGAGGCGCTCAGGTTGGCCTCGGCCGAGCCCGAGATCTTGGCGCGCAGGTAGGCGGCGCCCAGGCCGACGCCGAAGGCATTCTTTTCCTTGCCCATCCACCATTTGTAGGCGAAGCGCGCCATTTCCAGGCGCAGGTCGGCGTCGGCGGTGATGGTGCCGCTGACCGGACGGCCTTCGTAGACGGTGTCGCCGCTGGCGCTGCCGGCCCAGTCTTCGTCGAAGCGGAAGTAATCGAACGACAGGCCATGGCTGTCGCCGATCAGCATCTCGGCCTTCACGCGAGGCAGGGTGACGTCGTCGATTTTTTCGTCGGGCGTGTCGACGCGGCCGTAGCGGGTATCGCCGCCCAGGTGGATCTTCGGCTCGGCATAGAAGGCGCCGGCCGAGATGCTCATGCGGTCGAGGGCCGGCGACTGCTGGGCTTGGGCCATGCCGGCGCTTGCCGCGCCCAGCAGGATGGCGCTCTTCAGGGCGGAGACGAGTGTGGTGTGAATGGTGCGCGGCGCGTTGCGGGACATGTGGTTCTCCGATAAAGAATGTTATTCAAAGCCCGCCAGACTACGTCTTGACGCGGCGACATTAATTATCGCAAGATGTCATTTGAACAACGCGCACGATTGAACTGACTTCGTGGTCAACAAGCGACACTTCACCAAAAGTCGAAACATATGTTAGCTCGCGCACCGCGCCACACAAAAGGCAGTCGTATGGGCGATGGCATGGTTTATCATCAGGAAACATCAACCATTTCCCTCCGCCGATGAAGCAATACACGCTGCCGCAGAACTCCTTCCTCCTGTTATTGGCGATCGTGACGATCGCTTTCTTCTGGGTGCTGCTGCCCTATTCCGGGGCCGTGTTCTGGGGCGTCGTGTTCGCCATCCTGTTCGCACCGCTGCAATCGCGCCTGCTGCGAGCGACCAAGGGGCGGCCGACTGCCGCCGCCCTGCTCTCGCTGCTGGTGATCGTGCTGATGGTGCTGTTTCCGCTGGCCCTGATCACGTCGTCGCTGATCAATGAAGTCACCGCCATCTACGCCCGCGTCAGCGCCGGCCAGGTCGACGTCGCCTCTTACTTCAACCTCGTGATCCGCGCCCTGCCCGACTGGGCGATCTCGCTGCTCGAGCGGTTCGAACTGACGAACCTGGCCTCGCTGCAGGAAAAGATCACCGAAGGCGCAGCCCAGATCAGCCAGGCCACGGCGCACTATGCCCTCAATATCGGCCGCAACACCCTCGATTTCGTGGTCAGCATGACCATCATGCTGTACCTGCTGTTCTTCCTGCTGCGCGACGGCCGCATCCTGGCGGCGCGCATCCAGCGCGCGGTGCCACTGTCGGTGGAGTACAAGGGCCGCCTGTTCCAGAACTTCACGACGGTGATCCGGGCCACGGTCAAGGGCAATGTGCTGGTGGCCATGGCCCAGGGCGCGCTGGGCGGCCTGATCTTCTGGGCGCTGGACGTCAGCGGCGCGCTACTGTGGGGCGTGGTGATGGCCTTCCTGTCGCTGCTGCCGGCCGTCGGCGCGGCGCTGGTGTGGGCGCCGGTGGCGGTCTACTTCCTGGCCACCGGCGACATCTGGCAGGGCGTCGTGCTGGCCGCCTATGGCGTGCTGGTGATCGGCCTGGTCGACAACATCCTGCGCCCGATCCTGGTCGGCAAGGACACCAAGCTGCCGGATTACGTGATCCTGCTGTCGACGCTTGGTGGCATGGCCTTGTTCGGGCTGAACGGCTTCGTGATCGGGCCGGTGATCGCGGCGTTGTTCATCGCAGCCTGGGACCTGTTCTCGCGGGCGGATGAATTCCACGAACCGTCGGATACCCAATAAATAGAACGCCCCGCTCGAGGCGGGGCGTTGTCAAGCTGGCGCAGCGCGATTACTTCGCTTGCGCGTGCGCTTCCAGGCGGCGGGCGACTGCCGGCGAGACGGCATCGGCGCCGCGGGTCATGCGGTACAGGGCCCAGACGTCGCCCGCGTCGGCGCTGCGTGCGACGGCGCCCGGCGCCGCTTTCGCACAGACGAAATTGGCGAGGGTGGCGGCGAAGGCCGACAGTTGGGCTGCAAGGCTTGGGCGGAGCGACAGGGTGGACATGATCTTCTTTCGTATGTGAGCTGGTATGACTCCAGTATGCGCCCTCCAAGATAGAAATCAAATTGCGATCCATGATGATCGCCATTCACAAACCTTCTATCTTGCAATCAGGTCGCCACCGTCATCACCGAACGCATGATCTGCAACACGGCCGGCCCCAGCAGCACGACCAGCAGCGCCGGGAAGATGCAGAAAATCAGCGGAAACAGCAGCTTGGTCGCGATCTTCGCCGCCTTTTCCTCGACCAGCTGACGGCGCCGCGTGCGCAGTTGTTCGGATTGCACGCGCAGCGCGGTGCCAATGCTGGTGCCGAAGCGCTCGGCCTGGATCAGCATCTTGGCCAGCGCGTCGACGTCTTCGACGCCGGTGCGCAGCGCCAGGTTGCGCAGCGCTTTTTCCTTGCTGCTGCCGGCGCGCAGTTCCAGCGTCACCAGCTGCAGTTCCTCGGCCAGCACCGGGCTTTTCAGGCCGATCTCGTTGCCGACCCGCGCCAGCGCGGCGTCCATCGCCAGGCCCGCTTCGACGCACACCGTCATCAGGTCCAGCGCGTCCGGGAAGCTCTCGAAGATCTCGCGCTGGCGGTTGGCGATGCGGCGCTTGAGGGCGATGTCCGGCACGTAGTAGCCGATGGCCGCCGACCCCACCAGGTACAGGAAAGTGAGCACCAGTGGCCGCTCGTTATGGTGCGGCAGCGCGATATACACGATCAGCGGCAGGCCGATCGTCAGCGCGGTCTTCCCGGCGTGGAACAGGCCCGGCACAGACGGTGCGCGCCAGCCGGCGTTGATGAATCGCAGGCGCACCGGCGAGGTTTCCCAGCCTTCGGCCGGCACCGACAGCCTGGCCAGCGGCTCGGCCAGGCGCGCCAGGCGCTCGCGCCAGCCGTCGGCGCGGCTCGCCCGGGGCGTGTCGCGTTCGTCGAGCGCCACCAGGCGCGCCTTCACCGGGTCGCGCGTCAGCAGCAGCATGGTCGCCACGGCGATCCCGAACACCAGCACGAACATCGCCGCCAGCATCACGATTTGAGGCATCGTCATCTTGTTTATCCTGAAAGTTCTTACATGCGGATGCGCACGATCTTGCGGATCGCCAGCACCCCGAAAGCCATCATGCCCAGCGCCGCGCCAGTCAGCTGGCGCCCCACCGGATCGTTCACCAGCACGCCCATCGTCTCCGGATTGACCGCGTACATCATGAATCCGGCGCTGAACGGCAGCAGGCACAGCACCCAGGCCGAGATCCGCCCTTCGGCCGACAGCACGCGCACCTGGCCGGCCAGCTTCTGGCGGTCGCGCACGATGCCCGAGATCGAGGTCAGCAGCTCGGTCAGGTTGCCGCCGCTCTCGCGCTGGATCAGCACCGCCACCACGAAGTACTGCAAGTCCATGCTCGGCACGCGCTGCGCCAGGTTGTTCAGCGCATCGGCCATCGAAACGCCGAAGTTCACTTCGTCGAAGGCGGTCTTGAATTCCTCGCCCAGCGGCGCCGCCACTTCGTCGGCCACCAGCTTGAGCGCGGTCGGGAAGGCATGGCCGGCGCGCATCGCGCGGCCCATCATGTCCAGCGCCTCGGGAAGCTGGCGTTCGAAGCGCACCATGCGCTGGTCGCGCGCGCGCACCAGGCGCAACAGCGGCAGGCCGGCCGCTCCAACAGCGCAGCCCAGCACCGCGGGCAGCGGCAGGCGCAGCGCCAGTGCGGCCACGAGGCCGGCGCTAGAGCAGGCCGCGCACACCGCCAGCAACGAGGCCACCAGCTGGGCGCTGCCGGCCTGCACCAGCATGCGGTCGAGGCGGCGCACCAACGGCAGGCGGCGCAGCAACGGCTCGAGATCGGGGTTGTCGGACAGCCGGCGATCCTTGGTGATGGTGACGTCTTCCTGGCGGGTATCGCTCTTGATGACGCTGCGCAGGCGGCGCGCGACGCGCTCGGCTTCCGGGTCGCGGCTGGCCTGCCAGGCGGCGTACACGCCCCAGACCAGGAGCATGACGGCCGCGAACAGCATCAGGATGAACAGGATGAAGGTGGTGTCCATGTCGGCTCTCGAAAGGCAGGCTTAGAAGCGCGGCTCGAAGATGTGCGGCGCCAGGTTGACGCCGAAGGTGCGCAGGCGCTCGGCGAAATGCGGACGCACGCCGGTGGCGCTCGATTGGCCGATCACGGCGCCGTCGTCGGCCACGCCGGTCTGGCGGAAAGTAAAGATCTCCTGCATCGTGATCACCTCGCCTTCCATCCCCGTCACTTCCGAGATCGACAGCACCTTGCGCTTGCCGTCGGTCAGGCGCGAGACCTGGACGACCACGCCGACCGCGGACGCGATCTGCTGGCGCATGGCTTTCGGCGGCAGGTTCGGCGCTGCCATGCTGATCATGTTTTCCAGGCGCGTCAGGGCGTCGCGCGGGGTGTTGGCGTGGATGGTCGCCATCGATCCTTCGTGGCCCGTGTTCATGGCGCCCAGCATGTCCATCGCCTCTTCGCCGCGCACCTCGCCCAGGATGATGCGGTCGGGGCGCATCCGCAACGCGTTCTTGACCAGCGCGCGCTGGCTCACTTCGCCCTTGCCTTCGATATTGGCGGGACGGGTCTCCAGGCGCACCACGTGCGGCTGCTGCAACTGCAGCTCGGCCGCGTCTTCCACCGTCACCACGCGCTCGCTGTGGCTGATGAAGCCCGAGATCACGTTGAGCATGGTGGTCTTGCCGCTGCCGGTGCCGCCCGAGATCAGGATGTTGACCTTGGCCTTGCCCAGGCCCTGCAGCACCTCGGCCATGTCGGCGGTCATGCTGCCGTAGGAAACCAGGTCGGCCAGGCGCAGCGGATCGGCCGAGAAGCGGCGGATCGACATCACCGGACCGTCGATCGCCAGCGGCGGGATGATCGCGTTCACGCGCGAGCCGTCCGGCAGGCGCGCGTCGACCATCGGGCTCGATTCGTCGATGCGGCGGCCCACCCGCGAGACGATCTTGTCGATGATCTTCATCAGGTGGGCGTCGTCGGTGAAGGTGACGTCGGTCAGTTCCAGCTTGCCGCGGCGCTCGACGTAGACCTGCTTGTGGGTGTTGACCAGGATGTCCGACACGCTCGGATCGGCCAGCAGCGGCTCCAGCGGGCCGAAGCCCAGCATTTCGTTCTGGATGTCGCGCGTCAGCGTCTTGCGCTCGGCGTCGTTGATGACGACCATCTCTTCTTCGAGCAGGCGCTCGACCAGCAGGCGCAGCTCCTGGCGGATCTGGTCCTGGTTCAGGCGCTGCATGCTTTCCAGGTCGACGCGGTCGAGCAGCGCCTCGTGGATGCGGGACTTGAGCTGGTGATAGGCGCGGTTGTCGATCGGGCCGCCGCGCTGGGCGACCGGACGCGCGACGGCGCTCGTGGTGGTGGCGCCGTTCATGCTGGCCAAGCGTTCACGCAGGGAGGATGGGGGCATCATGTTCATCTCGCTCTTTCTCTATCTCGGACGCCGGTCAGACGTCGCTCTTCCTGCGCTTGAACAGGCGCGCCATCAGGCCCGCGCCCTGCACCGGCTCGGCTTCGCCGGTCAGGCCGCGCGCCATGGCCATCAAAGCCATGCTCAGCTGGCTGTCCGGCGCCAGGCGCGTGACCGGCACGCCCTGGTTGACCGACCTGGCGGCGGCGTCGTAGTGGTTCGGCATCGTGCGCAGGTGCGTGGTGTCGAACGCCTCTTCGAGGTCCTTCAGGCGGATGTCGCTGTTGTTGTCGTGGCGGTTGACGATCAGCTCGACCTTGTCGTTGCCGTATTCCAGGTTGCGGAACACCGTCAGCAGGCGCTTGCCGTCGCGGATATAGGGCAAGGTGGTCTGCAGCACCGGGTAGATGGTGTCGGCATGGTCGAGCGCGCGGATGCTGACCGGATCCAGGCTGCGGCCGACGTCGAGCACGATGAAGTCGTACTGGCGGCGCGCCAGCTTGATGATGGCGTCGATGTGCTCGGGCTTGACGTCGCTGGCGTGGGCCGGATCGGACGGCGCGGCCAGCACGCTGAAATTCGGCGTGACGCTGACCATGCTCGAGGACAGGAAGGACGGGTCCAGGCGGTGGATCTGCGTCGCGACGTCGGACAGCGTGGCCAGCGGCTTGCTGTCCGAGACGAACAGGGAAGCGTCGCCGAACTGCAGGTTCATGTCGATCAGCGCCACGCGCTTGGCGCCGCCGGCGCTCAGCGCATAGGCCAGGTTGGTGGCGAGAAAAGTAGAGCCGCTGCCGCCCTTGCACGAGATGAAGGCCAGCACCCGGCCCTGGGCCGCGCCCTGGCTGCCCAGCTTCTCGGCCACGTGGTCGACCGCCGCGATCAGGTCCGCCGGGACCGGACGTGCGGCCAGCACCTCGCGCACGCCGGCGCGCATCGCGCGCAGCAGGAAATCCTGCGACTGGTCTTCGGACAGCACGATGAAGGCCATGCGCGGGAACAGGTGGCCCAGGCGCTCCAGCTGGTCGAGCTCCCCTTCATCGGCGCGCGGCGCATCGACGATCAGGAGGTCGGGCACGGCCTCGTCGGCCATGGTAGACAGGCGCGCGGCGGTGCCGGCGATCATGTCGACTTCGTCGCTGCCCGGCCGCGCGCGCAACTGGCGCGACAGCTCGATCAAGTGGCGCTCGTCGCGCGAAAGGACTGCGATCTTCATGGTGGCTCCCTGCTCTCTTATTTGCCGAAGGCGCTGGCGTCGCCCTGCGAGGTCGGCGTCACGTAGGAGTTCTGGTAATTTGCATAGGCCGCGACGGCGGCGCGGGCATCAACGCCCCGCTCCACCCGCGGCTGCGGCGGCATGGCCTGGCTGGCGATCATCGCGCGCACGCTGTCGCCATTGGTGGCCGGACCGTCGGTGGCGCAACCGGCCAGCATGCCCAGGGAAGCCAGCAGGCTGGCGCACAGGATGGTTTTCATTGTCATTCCTTCGAAGTGGCAGTGGCGGGCTTGCCTTCATGCTGGCCGCCGAGCAGGAACTCGGTGCGGCTCGGCTGCACGTAGTGATCGGTCGGCAGCGCCGGCACGGCTTCCATCGGCTTGGCCAGGCGCGGCGTCACGATGAACACCAGCTCGGTGCGGTCGTTCTGGAAGTCGCTGCTGCGAAACAGCGTGCCCAGCACCGGCACTTCGCCCAGGAAGGGGAAACGCTTGATATTGCTGGTCACGTTGTTGCGGATCAGGCCACCGATGGCGAAGCTCTGGCCGTCCAGCAGCTGCACCGTGGTCGAGGCGCGGCGGGTGGTGAACGACGGCAGGATCGCGCTCGCGTTGCCGCTGCCGCCAGTCGAGATGCCGATGCCTTCGCGGTTCAGTTCCGACACTTCCGGCGCCACGCGCAAGTTGATGCGGCCACCGGCCAGGACGGTCGGGGTGAACTTCACGGCCACGCCATATTCCTTCTCTTCGAGCGTGATGGTCGGCGTGCCGCCGCCCGCCGACTGGGCGACCGGGATGAAGATCTTGCCTCCGGCGAGGAAGCTCGCCTCCTGGCCGCTGACGGCCATCACGTTTGGCTCGGCCAGGATCTTGACCAGGCCGTCGCGCTTCTCGCCGTCGATCGTCAGTTCCTTGATGCCGGCGCCGACGCCGCCGATCGAACCGGCGCCGCCGCTCAGCAGGCTCGAAACCACGCCATAAGTCCAGCTGCCGTTGGTCTTGGTATAGCCGGCCTTGGCGCCCAGCTGGTCGACCAGCGACTTCGACACCTCGGCGATCTTCACTTCGAGCATGACCTGCTGCGGGGCGGCGATCGACAGCATATTGAGCACCTTGGCGCCGGTGGACGCGGTCGATGCGCCGCCTGCCGCCGCCGGGGGAGCGCCGACGCCGGACGGCGACGGGCTGCCTGCGGCGGCGCCAACCCCAGCGCCTGCGTCGGCGCCGGACGGCGCAGCGGCGGCCTGGAAGGCGGTCGCCAGTTCCACCAGCTGGCTGGCAACGGCGGCGTCGCTCACCATGCCGGACAGGATCAGGGCGTTGCCGCTGCTGCCGATGCGCACGTCCTTCTCTTGCGGGAACAGCGTGTCGAACTGGCTGCGCAAGGCCGAGGTATCGACGCCGACGGCGATGTCGATCACGGTCGACTTCTTGTCGCGGCCCGACACGATCAGGTTCGTCGTGCCGACGCTGCGCGCCACGATCACCACTTCGCCCGCGTTCGGAACCACCACGTTGGCGACTTGCGGGTCGCCGACCGTGACCTGGCTGGCCGGCGTGCAGAAGCGCTTGATGACCGATTTGCCGCGCACCAGTTCCAGGCGCGGAGCGGCGTCGCTGCGCAGGTCGATGCAGTCGCCGGCGGATGCCAGGCCGGCCTGCATGGCCAGCGCCAGGGTCAGGCTCGACGCCAGCAGGGTTTTATTGAACGATGGATTCATGATGGGGTCTTCAATCAAAAGCTTTGCGAAGCGGCGTCCAGGCCGCGGATCACGAGCACGCCATCGCCGCGTGGGGCGCTCTGGCGCACCGGGGCCGCCACACGCGGCGCCGGTTCGTAGGCAGGTTCGTGGGCAACCGCAGGCGCCGGCGCCGGGCTGCGCTCGGGCAGGCCCAGCACCGACTCGCGGGTGGCGCCGGTGGTGGCCGCCGGCTGCGGGTCGACCTGGTTGCGCAGCACCAGCGACAGTTCGCCGATCGAGCGCGCCAGGTCGAGTTTTTCCACCTGGTCCGGGGTCAGTTCGAGCGTCACGGCATTGACGACGCGCGGCTTGCTGTCGTCGACCGTCGATTCCTGGGCCACGGCCAGCACCAGGATCCGCTCCAGCACGATCTTCGAAATCGATGGCGATGCGGCCAGGTCGCTGCCGGTGGCCTGCAGGTTGACCAGGATGTCGACGTAGTTGCCGGGCAGCGCGAAGCCGGCCACGCCGACCACGTCGTTGACGCGCACCGTCATCGCGCGCTTGCCGGCGCTGACCACGGCCGACAGGCCGCCCAGCGTGCCCTTCGGCGCCAGCTTCGATTCGGTCACCGGCTCGCCGACCAGGATCTCGGCGCGGGCGATGCGGCCTTCGAGGGCCTTGAGGTCGGTAATTGCGCCCGGCGGCACCGAGGTTGCCGGCCAGTCGGCCAGCTGCAGGCTGGTGGGCGCCAGGCGTGCACCCTGGTTGATGTTGGCGACCGCCACCACCACGCGGGTGCCGGACGGGCCTTGCTCGCCCATCCATTTGGCGGCCATCACGACCGCGCCCAGCGCCAGCACCATGGCCACGCCGATGATCAGGAAGGCTCGCGAACTTGTCACAGATTTACGCATTGTTGTACTCCACGGCGCCGCGTTCGCGGCGCTCAAGCTCCAAAGGGCGGCCGGCGGCGCCGGCGGCGAAATAGTTGTCCCAGGCCCAGTCGATGGTCTGGCGATTCAGTTCGGGGGCGCGCGCCTCGTAGCGCGCCAGATCGCGCAACTGGCGCACCAGGTCGCGCGGGTAGCAGGCCAGCAGCGGCACCTTGCGCTCGCCGTGACGCGCCAGCAGGTAGTCGAAGGCCGCGCCGTCGAACGCCACGCCGGCCGAGGCGCAGGCCTGGCGGAACAGCGTCGCGTATTCATCGAGCGACGCCGGCGGCACCTCGATCTTGTAGCCCAGGCGGCGCAGGAATGCGCCGTCCGACAGGCGCTGCGGCACGAAGTTCGACGAGAACACGACGATCACGTCGAATGGAATCTGGAAGCTGTGGCCGGTGTGCAGGGTCAGGTAATCGACGCTGCGGTCCATGGGCACGATCCAGCGGTTCATCAGGGCTTCCGGGGTGCAGCGCTGGCGGCCCAGGTCGTCGATGATGAAGATGCCGTTGTTCGACTTCAGGTGCGGCGGCGCCTGGTACAGGCGGGTATGCGGGTCGAAGCGCAGGTCCAGCATGTCCAGGGTCAGCTCGCCGCCGGCCAGCGCCGCCGGACGGCGCACGCCGCGCACCCAGCGCGCGTCCGGCGCGCTGCCGCGATCCAGCCCAAGGCCGGTGGCCACGTCTTCGCCGGCCGCCACGTGCTGCACGGCGTCGAAGAAGGGAATCACCTCGCCGTCCACCATCAGGGCGTGCGGCACCGAGATCGTGCCGACCAGCAGGTCGCGCAGGCGCTCGGCCAGGTAGGTCTTGCCGCTGCCGGCCAGGCCGTGCAGGAAGATCGCGCGGCCCGAATTCATCGCCGCGCCCAGTTGATCCAGCACCAACGGGTTGACCACGATGCCGTCGAAAGCCGCCGCCATCGCGCCACGCGTGACCTGCATCGCCGCCACGCTCTGCGCTTTCACCTGGGCGGTGTAGGCCGCCAGGGTCACCGGCGCCGGGCCGGCATAGGCGTTGCGTGCGACCGCATTGGCGGCGCGCGCGCGGCCGGCCTCGGTGAGGATGTACGACAGGTCGGCGTCGGTGCCACTGTTTCCCACGCGCGCGATCTCGCACAGCTTCTCGGCGCGCAGGAAAGCGACCAGCGGATCGATGACGCTGACGTTCAGTTTCAGGTGGCTCGCCAGTTCGGCCAGGCGCAGCTGGCCGCGCTGGAACAGCACTTTCGAGATCAGCTCGGCCAGGAACAGGAACGGCAGGCCGGTATCTTCCACCGTGCGCGGCGCACGGGCGTTGGCCGGGGCCAGCAGCGCAGTGCTCACAGCGGCAGCTCCCCATGCACGCCGATCCACAGCACGCAGCCGACGGTGGCGGCGGCGATCGCCACCGCGTACGGCAGGCGGCCGCTGGCCGCCTCGGGCGGCGTCACGGGTGCGGCGATGCTGCCGGCCAGGGCCGAGTAGGCGCTGTGCATCGCCATATGCCAGGCGTTGCCCACCAGGCGGCGCAGATTGCCTTGCCAGGCCGCGAAGGCCAGCGCCAACACGCCGCCGGCCGCCAGGGTGATCAGGCCGACCGTCAGGATCTGGCCGGCGCCGACGAAGGCGCCCACCATCGCCAGCAGCTTGACGTCGCCGGCGCCCATCAGGCGCAGCGCGTACATCGGCAGCAGCAGCGCCAGGCCCAGTCCCCAGCCGCCCAGCGACTGCAGCAGGCCCAGGCCGCCCATCTGCGGAGCAAACAGGCCCTGCCCCGCCGGCAGCAGCGCGTGCAGCGCGAACGCCGCCAGCATGCCGGGGAACACGACGGCATTCGGGATGCGGCGTGCGCGCACGTCGTGCCAGACGGCGGCGCCGAGCAGGGCAAGCAGCAGCAGGAGTGGCAGATGTGTCAAGATGGGCTCCGGTCAAAAAAAATCCGGCACGAGACTTCCGTGCCGGATGGGGGCCGACTGGCGGCGGCCGGTAAGCTGCGATCAGGTATTGGTCGGGGTCTTGGCCGAGATACGGGTCGCCAGGGTACTGAACAGGGTGCTGATGTTGCCACCCAGTGCGCTGACTGCGGCGATGATGACGCCGGCGATCAGCGAGGCGATCAGTGCGTACTCGATTGCGGTGACGCCGTCTTCTTCTTTGATCAGGTTGGCGATGAAGTTCATGGTATTTCCTTTCAGTGATATAAATGAGTTGGGCTTTATGCGCTCGTCCACACGGCCATTGCCGCGATGAAGCAGACGACTGCGAGCAGGACGCTCAGGACCAGGTACGACATCGCCGGGCTGCCGCTTCTTTCGTAATGCTGCTCCGGGTTATCTTCCTTGTCGTACACGTTCGCTCCTATCCTCTTGCCGCCGTTCCGCATGAAACGAAACGCAGCGCATGAGTTGAATCTTACGGATCGGCACTTTCGTTGCCATCCGTCAAAACTACCTTTTTGAGGGGGACTTCTTGCCGTGGCGGTCTAGGACATATGTCCTAGACGCCGTGTGGGAGGGGGCTGACAGAGGGATGACGCCCAGGGAGGGCGCCAATAAGGGCACGGTCAGGACAGGCCGTGCTTGGTGGCGTAGACGTACAGTTCGAGGCGATTGGCCACGTCCAGTTTCTGGTAAATCGTGGTCAGGTGGTTGCGCAGCGTGCGCTCGGAAATGAAAGCGCGCTCGGCCAGGTCCTTGTTCAGGGCGCCCTTGCCCTGCACGATCATGCCGATCACCTCGCGTTCGCGCGCCGTGAGCGAGGCGATGCGCTGGGCCTCCGGATCGGCCTTGGCGCTTGGGGCCACCAGCTGGCCCAGCAAGACCTGCATCAGCGTCTGGTCGAGCCACAGCTCGCCGCCATGCACCTTGCGCACGGCCGCCAGCACGTCGTCGGTCGGGGCCTCCTTGGAAACCACCCCGCGGGCGCCGGCCTTGACCGCCGCCGCCAGAGTCGCCTGGTCGCGGTTGGCGCTCAGGATGACCACCTTGCTGGTGCCGTTCTGCAGCAGGGCCGGAATGAAATCGATCGAGCTGCTGCCTTTCAGGTCGAGGTCCAGCAGCACGATGTCGGGGCTGAACTCGGCGCACAAGGCCCTGGCCTCGATGCCGTCGCTGGCGCTGCCGACCAGCTGGAAGGCGTCGCCCTCGGCCTGGATCAGGCGCTCCAGGCCCCACAACATGGTTTTATGGTCGTCGACCAGCAAGATACGAATGGTCATGGTTCTCCTTGAAACTTGGTTCAAATCGGAATGCGGATGCGCAACAGGGTCTGGCGGCCGTCGGCCTCGACCTCCAGCCTGCCGCCCAGGCCCTGGACCCGTTCCGCGATCGAGCGCGGCACGAAGGGTGCGGCCGCCTGTCCGGCCACGGCCGCCGGGTTGAAAATATCGATGGCGAGCGTGCCGCCCTCTTCTTCGACCACCACGCCGGCCGTGCGCGCCCGCGTATGCTTGCAGATATTGCTGATGCCTTCGGTGACGATCTGGAACACCTCGGCCGCCATGCGGTCGTTGATGGCGCTGCCGGCATGCATTTCCAGCATCACGTCGAGGCCATAGAAGGTCTCGACCTGGTGCAGCTGGCGCCGCAGTGCGATCAGCAATTCCGGTTCTTCCTGGCGCCCACTGCGGAATCGCTGGGCGAAGTCGCGCATGTCGCCGATCACGCCCGAGCACATCGCCATCAGGCGGTCGAGCTCGGGCGCGACCGGACTGTCGTCGCCGGCCTGGTTGCGGATCGCGGCCACTGCGTGGCGCAGGCCGATATACGGCTGAATTGTACTGTCGTGCAAGTCGCGGGCAATGGTCTGGCGCTCGCGGAACGCCGCTTCCGACGCCAGGCGGTCGAGCAGGTCGATGGTTTCGATGACCGGGAAGGCCTGTTGCACGATATGCTTCAGGAAACCGGCGTCGCTGCGCTTGAGCCGGGAACCGGTGACGATGATGCGGCCACTGCCCTTGCGCAGGGGCAGCGAGGTGCTGATATAGCCGCTGACATCGAGCAGGTCGGCGACGTGGCCGCAGGCGTCGGGGTCGGCCTTGAGCCAGTCGCGTGCACCCTTGCCTTGCTGCAGGGCTGTGGCGCGGCCCAGCACGAACAGGCCGAAGTGGCGCGGCGGCGCCTGGTACAGGGTCGCGCCATCCGCGAGCCCGAGCAGCGGCTCGATGTCGGCCGCATCAGGCCGGCTGCGGCTGATCGCGCGCCCGCTCCTCGGATGGTGGGCGGTGCTCATGACCCAGCGCTCATGGCTGTCCTGCATCAGCAGCACGCAGCTGTCGGCGCCATAGAAGCGCAGGATCTTTTCCATCAGCGAATCCAGGGTGTGCTGCACCCCGAAGCGCGGATTGGACAGGCGGCTGACGTCGCGCAGCAGCGCCAGGCGGCGGCGCTGGTCGACCGCCAGCCCGCCCCAGAACGCGACCATATAGCCCAGCGCCAGCACGAAGGTCGCGCGCAGCAGCAGGATGTGCAGCGACGCCAGGCCCTGCGCCGCCAGCACCGACAGCGCCACCACGCCGACCGAGCCGAGGGTGAGCTTGGCGCCGGCGTCGAAGCCGTGGCGGAACGAGGCGGCCAGGATGGCGAAGAAAAAGAACGAGAAGAAGGGACTGGCGCTGCCGCCGCTGGCCCAGACGATCAGGCCATACCAGGCGATATCGATCCAGTACACCAGCGGACCGTGCGAAAAGCCGGCGCGGTAGCCGGCGATCGCCAGCAGGGTCAGGCTGTGCAGGACATAGGCAGCGAACACCGCCCAGGTCCATTCGCCCGACACCGTCACGCCGCCCGGCCCGATGTACAGGGTCAACAGCGCCGACACGGCCAGCAGCACGCGCATGCCGAACACCATCCAGACCTCGGCGTCGGCGGAAGCCACGCGCTGCTCGGCATTTGACTGGCCCGCGCGCGCGCGAACCGATGAACGAAGGAAGGAAGGAACGATGCTAGCTAACCAATTCATGTTGTGCGGCGCCGACAGGGGCGTTGAATCCTTTCTAAAAGCGATGCGGGAAAGGATTTTTGCCCTGTAGAATCCCCGAAGCTTACCGCATGCCAAGTCATACTTTCCGTAAAATTTCCTGGATTACGATGTATTCCCTTCCCCGACGTCAATCTGGCGCCACAATCGTCGAAATGGCGATCATCGCGCCGGTATTCCTGCTGGTGCTGGTCGCGATCATCGAGCTCAGCATGATGTTCTTCGCGACCCTGACCATGCAGTATGCTGTGCGCGAAGGCGGTCGTTACGCCATCACGGGCCAGACTGCCGATCCCAATGTCGTCATCGCCAGGATCCGCGACAACTCGATGGGGATGTTCGAACGCACCTCGCCCCAGGTCTCGGTCAACGGCACCAAATATGTGAACTACAGCAAAGGCATGTTCGGCGCACCCGGCGACATCCTCGTGATCCAGCTCGACTGCAGCTGGCCGGTGACGACGCCGATCTTGTCCAGCTTCTTCACCAATGGCGTCTATCGCTTCGCCGTCGCAGCCACGATGCGCAACGAGATATTCCCATGACGCAATTTAAAACACGCAAGGCTGGCATGACTGTATCGAAATTCCGCAAATCCGAGCGCGGCGTTGCGGCAGTCGAGCTCGCCCTGCTGCTGCCCATGCTGGTGATCCTCGCGCTGTGCGCCATCGATGGCGCCCGGGCCCTGCAGGCGAACATCATCATGACCAATATCGCGCGCGAGGGAGCCAATCTGGTGGCGCGCGGCGGCACCGATCTCGACGACGGCGCCCAGGACGTCATCTATGCCGTGATGGCGAGCGCGCCGCCGCTGAACGTCAACCAGCAGGGCATGATGTACATCACGCGCGTGATGGGCGTGACGGGAACGGGGGGAACGCGCAGCGTCGTACTGGACCAGTACCGCTGGGACGACGCCGCACGCAACCTCGGCGCCCGCCGGACCGCCTATCAGCCAACCAGCCGGATCTATGCCTGCGGCTCGTGGAGCAGCGCCGGCAAGTGCTCCAGCATCAGCAGCACGTCGCGGCCCGCCGTGGCCGTGCTGACGGGCAAGCTCGACGATGGAGAGATCGTCTACGTGGTCGAGACTTTCTATAAATTCGACATGCTGGTGAGCGCTTTTACTTTCCGCAAAGATGCCCTGCCCACCTTCGGGCCCGACCTGTATTCCATGAGCGTGTTCTGATATGCGTCCTACTCTTCACCGGCAGCGCGGCGTCGTCGCCATCATGGTGGCCATCGCCATGCTCGTCCTCCTCGGCGTGGTCGGCCTGACTCTCGACGCCGGCCTGGCTTACCTGATCAAGGCGCGCCTGAACGCGGCGGTCGACTCGGCCGCCCTGGCAGGCGCACGGGCAGTTACTACCGGCAACAACCAGGCCGAGCAGACCGCCAGCGCGCGCGCCGCGGCGGCGGATTTCTTCGCGGCCAATATACCCACCAATTACCTGCTCTCCGCGCCAAGGATCCTGAGCACGAACGTGACCTTCAAGGGTGGCCAGGCGATCATCGACGTCGAGGCGGACGCGAAGATGCCGGTGTCGATCATGCAGGTGATGGGCTTCGAGTCGCTGACCCCGGTGGCGGCGGCGCAGACCATCCGCAACGACCTGGACATGGCGCTGGTGATCGATACTTCGGGATCGCTGAGCGCCTCGGCCACCACCGTGCGCAACTCGGCCAAGAGCTTCCTGAACAAGTTCAACGTCACCCAGGACCGCGTGGCGCTCGTGCACTTCGCTTCGGGCGCCGAGACCGACGTCCCGTTCAACCTGTCGGCCCGCGGCTTCAACCGCACGCTGATGACTACCAAGATCAATAGCTACGCGTTCACGGGCGGCACCGCGTCGGTGGAAGGCATGTGGAATGCGCGCGAGCAGCTGAACCTGGTGCCGATGGCCAACCGCTCGACCATGCGTGTGATCGTGTTCTTTTCGGATGGCGCACCGACGGCCCTGGGCACCTTCCTGGCCTTCACGAATACCAGCGATTGCAAGGACCTGCTTGGCAAGAGCATCGCCGGCACGATCGATTCGGCCGGCGCCACGTATGGCTTGAGCAAGCTCGACGACAGCGACAACGTCATCATCAAGGAAAACTGCAGAGTGCTGCGAAACGGCGCCTATACCGCGCGCCGCCTGCCGGACTGGTACAACGCCCATAACGACGGCGCCAAACCCGACGACATGACCAAGCGTGAGTTCCCCATTGTGACGAGCACGCCGCGCACGGTGACGGCCGACATCAGCACTGCGGCATTGTTTTCACGCAACGTCGACCTCGCTTCGCGGAATCTGGCCGAAGCGATTGCCTCGAACGTCCGTGACCAGGGCATCGTGGTGTTTACCCTCGGCATGGGCGCGGCGTTGAAATCGACCGGCGCCCACGATACGGCCAATACCGGCGAGATGGTGCTGAAATGCATGGCCAACGCCGTCGATGCACCGAAGCGCTGCCAGAATGCCAACCAGCCGGTCGGCATGTACTGCTACGCTGCCACCGACGCCGACCTGACGCCCTGCTTCTCGCGCCTGGCCTCGGCCATCCTGCGCATCTCGAAATAAGCGCCGGAGCGCCCCGGCAGCGGCCGGGGCGCCCTCGCCGCCCGATCACATCAGCTTGTCGAGCGTGATCGGCAACTCCCGCACCCGCTTGCCGCAGGCATTGTAGATCGCGTTGGCGATCGCCGCCATCGTGCCGGTAATGCCGATCTCGCCCACCCCGCGCATGCCGGCCGGCGCATGCGGATCGGGAATGTCCAGCCACATCACCTCGACCTCCGGCACGTCCAGGTGGGCCGGCACGTGATATTCCGACAGGCTCGCATTGACCACACGCCCGCTGCGCTCGTCGAAGTGCGTCTCTTCCATCAGCGCCGCGCCCAGGCCCATGATCATCCCGCCCCGCAGCTGGCTGGCGGCGGTCTTGGCGTTGAGGATGCGGCCGACGTCGAAGGACCCGAGCAGTCGCGTCACGCGCGGCTCGCCGGTGACGACATTGACCCGCGCCTCGCAGAAGATCGCGCCGTAGGAATGCATCGACCAGTGCTCGCTTTCCTGCGACGGCGGCGCCTTGGCCGTGACGTCCACTTCGTCGCGGCCGGCCCGCGCCAGGATGTCGGCGTAGCTTTCCCAGCGACTGGCATCGTCGATCTTGCACAGGCCGGCGTCGCGCGACCGCACTTGTTCAGGCTTCAAGCCCGCCAGCGGCGAATCGCGACCGGCCAGCTTGAGCAGCTCGGCGCACAATGCCGCGTGCGCTGCCTTGACCGCGGCCGCGACCACGGCGGTCTGCTGCGAGCCGCCGGCCAGCACCGCGCCCGGCAGCGCCGAGTCGCCATAGTCGAAACTCACCTTTTCCATCGGCAGCCCCAGGCGCACCGCGCACAACTGGGTCTGGGCGGTGGCCGTTCCCATCCCCATCTCGTGCACGCCGACCGACACCCGCGCATGGCCGTCGCGCGCGAGGACGATACGGGCCGCCCCGCCTTCCATCCGGTAATAGGGGAACACCGCAGTGGCGCAGCCCAGGCCGACCAGCCATTCGCCCTCTTGCCGCATACGGGGCTTCGTGTGCCGCTCCTGCCAGCCGAAGGCCTGGGCGCCGGCGCGATAGGCCTCGATCAGGTGGCGCGACGAGAACGGCGTGCCCTCGGTCGGGTCCTGCACAGGCTCGTTGCGCCGCCGCAGCACGATCGGGTCGATGCCCAGCTGGTCGGCCAGCTCGTCCACCGCGCTTTCGAGGGCGAACGATCCGACCGATTCTCCCGGCGCGCGCATCGGGACATTGGCGACCATATTCATGGTCACCTTCTGCACCTCGAGCTTCATGGCGGGGGCGGCATACAGCACGCGCGCATTGTGGATGTACGGCTCGGGCATGGCATTGTATTCGGTCATCACGGCCACGCCGGTGTGGATCAGGGAAACGAAACGGCCGTCGCGGTCGGCGCCGATGGCCACCCGCTGCTCGGTCGTCGTGCGCCCGCCAACGGCGCGGCACACGCCTTCGCGCGACAGCATGATGCGCACCGGCCTGCCGGACACTTTCGACGCGGCTGCCGCCAGCAGGTGGTGGCGCCACACCAGCTTGCCGCCGAAGCCGCCACCGACGAAAGGCGACGTGACCCGCACCTGTTCCTGCGCGATGCCGAACACCTGGGCCAGCGTGAAGGCCGCGTTGACGACGCCCTGGGTGGAGTCGTGGACCCGCAGGACGTCGCCATCCCAGGCGACCGTCACCGCGTGCAGCTCGATCGCGTGATGGTTCTGGCGCGGGGTGCGGTACACCAGGTCGACCCGCTGCGCCGCCGACGCCAGCGCGGCCTCGGCGTCGCCGATGATGTTCTGCAGCGGCGCACCCATGAATTCGGCCACCTTGATGCCGGCCGCGCGCGCGGCTTCCATGCTGGTCACCCCGTCCTCGACGTCGTAGCGCACCTGCACCAGGGACGCCGCATGATCGGCCTGCTCACGGGTCTCGGCCAGCACCAGGGCCACCGGCTGGCCGTTCCAGTGCACCCGGTCGTCCTGGAACACCGGCAGCGCGTCCCCGCTGCCGCCCAGCGGCTCGCGCATCAGGAGCGGCGGCGGCTGCATCTTCGGGGCATTCAGATGGCTCATCACCAGCACGACGCCGGGCGCCGCCTCGGCCTTCGCGACGTCGATGGCGGCGATGCGCCCTTTCGCCACCGTGCTGTATACGAGGGCGGCATGCACCATGCCGTCCAGCGCGAACTCGGCGGCATATTTGGCCTCGCCCTTCACCTTGACTGGGCCGTCCAGGCGCGATACCGGCGCGCCGATCAGCGGATCGTCGCTGGACGTCAGTGGATCGGGCTTGCCGCCCGTGACGTAGCGGTCGGGCGCGAGCGCCACCGCCTTCTGCATGATCGCCTGGCCGGCCTTCTGGATGTTCTGCACGATCTTCATGTTCCAGCTCCTCAGGAATGCGCGGTGGCCAGCCCGTCGAGCACGGCCACCATCGTGCGCTGGGCCAGCGGGATCTTGAACGCGTTGTCGCGCAAGGGCCTGGCATCGGCCATCTCGGCGCGCGCCGCGGCCTCGAAATGGATGGCATCGGCCGGTTGGCCGCGCAGCATCTGCTCCAGCGTCGCCGCGCGCCACGGCTTGTGCGCGACGCCGCCCAGCGCCAGCCGCACGTCGCTGACCACCCCGTCCCGGACGTCGAGCGCGGCCGCCACCGACACCAGCGCGAAGGCATAGCTGGCGCGGTCGCGCACCTTGCGGTAGGTGGAGTTGGCGCCGAAGGCCAGCGCCGGAATCTCGATCGCCGTGATCAGTTCGCCGGGCTGGAGGATGGTCTCGCGCTCGGGATGGTCCTCGGGCAGCAGGTGAAAATCGGTGAACCTCACTTGCCGCGTAGCGCCCACGCCCTGCAGGTGGACGACGGCGTCGAGCGCGGCCAGCGCCACGCACATATCGGACGGATGGGTGGCGATGCAGGCGCTCGATGCCCCCAGCACCGCGTGCATGCGATGCACGCCCTGGAGCGCGTCGCAGCCCTCGCCCGGATTGCGCTTGTTGCAGTGGGCGCCGTCGCGGTCGTAGAAATAGGTGCAGCGGGTGCGCTGCAGGACGTTGCCGGCGACGGTGGCCATATTGCGGATCTGGCCGGAGGCGCCGGAAGCGATGGCGCGCGCCAGCAGCGGAAAACGCGTGCGCACCGCGCGATGCTCGGCCAGCGCCGTGTTCTTGACGGCGGCGCCGACCAGCAGGCTGCCGTCGGGACGTTCTTCGATCTGCTGCGACAGGCCGCTGACGTCGACCAGTTGCGCCGGCCGTTCGATGGTCTCGCGCATCAGGTCGACCAGGTTGGTGCCGCCGCCGAGATAGCGGCTGCCCTGCGCCGCGCCCTGGCGCACGGCGTCCTGCGCGTCGTGCGCGCGGGCGAAGGTGAACGGATTCATGAGGCCTCCCCGGCCGCAGCCTTGCCATGCAGTTGCACATGGTGTTCGGTGACCGCGGCCACGATGCCGTTGTACGCGCCGCAACGGCACAGGTTGCCGCTCATGCGCTCGCGCACCTCGTCTTCGCTGCAGGCAATCGACTCGGCGCCGATGTCTTCGGTGACGTAGCTCGGCACGCCGCGCCGCAGCTCGGCCTCCATGCCCAGCGCCGAGCAGATCTGGCCTGGCGTGCAATAGCCGCACTGGAAGCCGTCATGCTCGATGAACGATTGCTGCAGCGCATGCAGCTGGCCGTCGGTGGCCAGTCCCTCGACCGAGGTGATCGCGCGCCCCTGGTATTGCACGGCCAGAGCCAGGCAGGACAGGATGCGCTGCTCGCCGTCGAGCAGCACGGTACAGGCCCCGCAGGCGCCCTGGTCGCAGCCCTTCTTGGTGCCGGAGAGGTGCAGGTACTCGCGCAGGAAGTCGAGCAGTGACACGCGCGGGTCATCCGGGAGTGCGACGGCGTTTCCGTTGATGGTGATGGTGGTCGACACGGTAGAAACTCCTTCTCGGGTGGCGGTCGCCTGCCTGCAGGATCATGGCGAAATCGTGCGGGAAAGTGACCGTGTGTGTTCCGATAACGAGTACCAAGTGTAGAGTCAGCCGTGCCGGAAAGGCGCACGCTTGAGGGTCATGATGGCGGTTCGGAGGATCGTGCAATGGGTCGATTCGCGGCCGGAGCGGCCGTGCTGATCGAGACGGCCACGGGGTCGCTGGCCGGGAAGGATTCGGCAAGCGCTTCGTCGAGCGCAGCTTCCTGGTGCAGGTCCACGAGGGCCTGCAGGTCGCCGCTCTTGCGCCGGCGCGATGCCTTGACGTGCCGCTTCGCCCCGGGCTTGGAAATGCTCATCGTCTGGCTCCCGTATGATGCGGCCGTCCACGGCGCCGCCCTGTTTCAATGTAGTACACCGCGCGTGCTTGCGCCAGCACAGGATGCATCGTGCCCCGGCATCCTGCCTCGGCGTGAGCCGTTTCAGCCGGTCGCATCCAGGTAGACACCGCGCTCGAGCGACAGGCCGCGCTTGACCTCGCGCGTCAGCGCATCGGCCAGCACTTCTTCTTGTCCCGCCTCGAGGCCGGCGATGGCCTGGGCCACGACGTCGTGCGGCGACGCCTTGGGCGCGTCGATGCCGGCGGTCATGTCGGTATCCATGAAGGCCACGTGCAGCCCGAGCACCTGCGTGCCCTGAGGCTTGAGGGCGATGCGCACGCCATTGGTCATCGACCAGGTGGCCGCCTTCGACATGCCATAGGTGGCGCCGCCCGGGATGCTGATCCAGCTCAGCACCGACAACACGTTGACGATGGCGCCGCCGCCATTGGCGCCGAGGATGGGCGCGAAGGCCCGGCACATGGCGAGCGTGCCGAACAGGTTGGTGTCCAGCTCTTGCCGCGCGCGGTCGACGGCCTCGTCGTCGAACACGTGGCCGCCGCGCACGATGCCGGCATTGTTGACCAGCAGTGTCACGTCGCCGCATTCGGCGGCCGCGCGCCGGACTTGTTCCGGTTGGGTGATGTCGAGCTCGAGGGGAATGACGCCGGGCAGGTCGATGCCGCGTGGATCGCGCGCGCCGGCATACACCTTGCGCGCACCGGCTTCGAGCAGGAGCCTGGCCCAGGCGCGGCCCAGCCCCCGGTTCGCCCCGCTGATGAGTACGACGGAATCCCTGACCTTCATGGCGCTCTCCTGTTTGGATGCCGGGTGCACGCCCGCCCCGGCGATGCATCGATACTAAGGTCAGACCGCGGCCCGCCACAGTAAATCCTTGTGAAATGGCGTGCGTTCGATCCGGCGCAAACCACCCCATCTCTCCCATTGGTTGCGCCCGCCTCCGCGCCGCACATCTCATCACACGTCTTTACAACCGGCCTTCCACGGCCCGACTAAGCTCGGTGACGATTGCAGCACACGAACGCGGCCAACGCCACCACCGACAGGGAGCCTTCATGACATTCACGCGCACCAAACTCGCAGCCGCCCTCGCCCTCGCCGCCTGCGGCGCCGCGTCACTGGCCGCCGCCCACCAGGGCGGCAAGCCCCATACGGGGGGAATCCAGACCCCTGCCGCCAAGGGCGTGAAGGCCGACTACGACATCGTCCACACCAGGATCACCACCGAGGGCAACGTCGCCACCTTCCACGTGGCGGTATCCGGCAAGGCCGGCAAGACCTATCCGACCAGGACCGGCAAGCTGGGCGGCAGCGCGGTGTTTTCCTACGTCTGGCCGACCACCATCGACCCCTACGTGGTCGGATTCGAGAGCAAGGCCGGCATCCTCACCTTCGCCGTCACCTCCCACCCCGACTTCGACGACACCCCGCTGTACGACGAGAACGGGGATGGCGACGTCGGCAACGACGGCAACCTGTGGCACTCGCACTGGGTGGTACTCACCAAGGACGACGCCTGCGGCAAGGATGCGCTGAAGGTGGTCGATATCCCCCAGGGCGCCAAGCCGCGCCTGCCCAAGACCTGGCCAGGGTTTCCGATCCTGCTCGACAGCCCCGGCTGGCACCCGGTATTCAAGGCCGACGCGCTCGAGGTCAAGGTGCCGTTCGACGACATCGGCGTGGCCGAGGCGGCGAGCTTCGACGGCGTCACCGCGGCGCTGCGGGTCAATGCCAGCGTCCACAGCCCGCTGCTGTGCGTCGCGGACGTGTTCAAGGTCGCGTCCGGAAAACTGACGCTGCCGGGCAAGGTCAACCAATGACAGTCGCCATCCCTATGCTTTATCACCACCAGGAGGAACCATCATGAGCAAGCAAGCACTGATCGTCATCGACGTCCAGAACGACTATTTTCCGAACGGCCGCTGGGAGCTGGCCAACATGGACGCCGCCAGCGCCAACGTCGGCCGCCTGCTGCGCCACTACCGGGCCGGCCGGGCGCCGATCGTCCACATCCGCCACGAATTCCCCGACGCCGCCAGCGCGCCGTTCTTCGCGCCCGGATCCAGCGGCGCCGCGATCCACCCGTCGGCCGCCCCGATCGAGGGCGAGCCGGTGCTACTGAAGCACCACATCAACTCGTTCCGCGATACCGCGCTGCTGGACATCCTGCGCGGCCACGAGGTCGACGAAGTCGTGATCTGCGGCGCCATGAGCCATATGTGCGTCGACGCCTGCAGCCGCGCCGCCAACGACTTCGGCTTCAAGGTCACGGTGGTGCACGATGCCTGCGCCTCGCGCGACCTGGAATTCGGCGGGGTCCGGGTGCCGGCGGCGCACGCCCATGCCGCCTTCATGGCGGCGCTCGGATTCGCCTATGCCGACATGCGCGCCACGGACGAGGTCACGACGGCATGATGGCCAACGCCTCCGGCCGCGCGACCGCCTCTGCGGCGTAGTGGCGGGTAGCGTTCGTCAGCCGGTAGCGCACCCCCTGCCGCCCATAATCGACCTCGACCAGCGAGCGCGCCACGAGCCCCGGGATGCACCACTTCACGGCGGCGCCGTCGATCTCGGGGCAGGCGCATACCCGGGCGGCGTCGTCGAGGGTGAAGCTGCGGCGGAACACCGACAGGCGGTGCAGGACGGCGCGCTCGCGCGGCCCGAGCAGGCGCCAGCTCCAGTCCAGCAGCGCGTCGGCCGAACGGTGCCGGCCCTCTTCCTCCGCGTCCGGATCGCACAGCGCCCCGATCCCGCCAGCCTGTGCCGCCATGCCGCAGGTCCTGGCGCGCGCCGCGGCCAGGCCGATCAGCAAGGGGTTGCCGTCCAGCTGGCGGCACAGTTGCGCCGCCTGGGACCGGCCGGCTGGATCGAGCCGGGTTCCACAGCGCAGCGCGAACAGTTCCAGCGCCGCCGGCAAGGCCAACGGCGCCAGCCGGTGCACCCATTCCGCGCGCAGGTCCAGCGCCTCGCGGCTGGTCGCCAGCAGGTGCAGCCGGGGCGCGGCCCCGAGCAGCGCCTCGGCCAGCAGCGCCGCCGGGTCGGCGAGGTGGCCGCAGTTGTCCAGCACCAGCAGCAGGCGCCGCTCCGCCAGGGCGGCGCACAGGCCGCGGAGCGAGCCGCCCACCGCCAGCCCCACGGCGCCTGCTACCGCATCGGTCAGCCGGGCGCCGTCGGCCAGGGGCGCCAGGTCGAGCCAGGCCACGCGGCCGTCGAAGCGCGGCGCCACACGGCGCGCCACCGCCAGCGCCAGCGCGCTCTTGCCCAGGCCGCCGGCGCCGACCACCGAGACCAGGCGCCGCTCGCCGACCAGGCGCGCCAGCGAAGCGACCGTCTCCTCGCGGCCCAGCAGCGGCGTGGCGCCGCCCGGCAGGTCCGCCACCTTCGGCAAGGCGGGTGGCCGGAGCCGGCGCACGGCGGCGACGAACACATAGCCACGCCCCAGCACGTTGACGATGTAGCGGCTGCCATGTTCGCCGTCCCCGAGCGCGCGGCGCAGGGCGGCGATATGGGCGCGCAGCCGGCCCTGCTCCTGTCGGCGCCGGGCGCCAGGCGAGCGACGATCTCGTCCTTGCCCACCACCTCGCCGGCGCGCCCGGCCAGCAGCGCCAGCAATTCCAGCGCACGGGCGCCGAGCGGCAACGCGCGCCCGTCCAGGCGCAGCTCGCGCCGGTCGAGCGACAGCGTAAAAGGGCCGAACCGCAGCTCGCCTTCCATCTCCATCACCAGCCTCCCCTGTCAATCTTATGATTACGATCATATGACTTGGATCAAGAGGCCGATGTGAAAAAGTGTGAAATCGCGATGATCTATAGGTCTTGCAGCAGGAGCAACGCGGCGCGCCGGTCGGCGCCGTCGTGGCCGTCGCCGAGGGCCAGCACCAGCGGTTGCAGCAACGCCCGCGCACGCGCGCCGTCACCGGCGTCACGCCACGAGCGGGCCAGGCTGATCGCGCAGCGCAGCTCCCAGGCCAGCGCGCCCTGGGCCCGCGCCGCAGCCAGACCCCGTTCGAACAGCGCCTCGGCCGTCCGTGGCGCGCCCGGTCCCGCCAGCAGGCGTTCGGCGCTCGCGCGCCAGACCTCGGCGGCGCACCAGCCGACCTGGCCCTGGGCGCAGCGCTGCGCGGCCGCGTCCACCCCGGCGCCTGCGGCCGCACCAAGCCAGGTCACCAGGTGGTCGCCCTGAACCGCGTCCAGGCCCCGGGCGGCGCCGGGCAGCGGATCCAGGCGACTGGAGCGGGCCGCCAGCACCTGGCGCGCCAGCCGCGCCCAGTCGCTCCAGTAAGCCAGCGCGTGACGCCCGGCATGCTCTTCCAGCAGGCCGGCCAGTTCGCGCGCCCAGCCTTCGTCGCCGCGCCACAAGGCCACCGGCAAGGCTCCCAGCGCCACGGCCCAGGCCAGCGATGCCGGCGCGCCGTCGCGGGACGCCAGCGCCACGAGGTCACGCGCCAGCGCCGCCGCCGCACGCCCCTCCCCCAGCAGCCAGCGCGTGCGCGCCAGCAGCACGCCGCAGGCGACGTCGGCGCCGACCGGCCCGGCCAGGCGCAGCGGCGCGCGCGCATCCTGGGTCGCGGGACGCCGCCGGGCCAGGCGCAGCGCCGCGTCATGCTCGCCCAGCATGTGCAGGCTCGCGGCCGGCAGGCGGCGCGCCACCGCCAGCGTGCGCGCCAGCCCGGCCTGCGCCGCCACCCGCGCCATCCGCAGTGCGTGTTCGTGGGCGCTGCGATACAGGCCGGCGCCAAGGCAGCACACGGCGCACACATGCAGGGCTTCGGCCAGGGTCTCCGGCTGCCCGCCGGCCTCGGCCTGGCGGATCGCGCGCAGGTACGGCTCCCAGTCCGTGACCGCACCGCGGGCCATGGCGGCGTGCAGGCGCGCCGCGTAGAGCGGGTCGGCCACCGTCCCGGCGTCGATCGCGTCCAGCGCCGCGCGCACGTGGCGCTCCAGCTCCCGCTCGCCGAGCAGGCCCGCGCCCAGCACCGCCGGCGCGGCCACCAGGCGCACGCCCAGCGCGCGCTCGCCGCCGGGTCCGAAGGCCCAGTCGAGCGCGGCGCGCAGATTGCCCACCACATGGCTGGCGCAAGCCAGCCAGGCGTCATGGTCGAGGGTGTCCCAGGCCCGCTCGCAGTCGTCCAGCAGGCCCAGGGTGTAAAGCGCGTGGCGCGCCGCCAGCGGGCCGCGCCCGGGATCTTCGGCCAGCCGCTCGATCGCATAGGCGCGGGTGAGACCGAGCAGCACGAAGCGGGCATCCGGCCCCCCGGTGTCGGCCACGACCAGCGACTTGGACACCAGGTCCAGCAGGCAAGTCACCACGCAGCCGGCGGCGCCCGGCCCCACCACCGCCAGCGCCGCCTCGAGCGAGAACGGGCCGACGAACACCGCGCAGTGGCGCAGCACGCGTTGTTCGTCCGGCGACAGCAGTTCATGGCTCCAGTCGAGCAGTGCGCGCAAGGTGCGATGGCGCGGCAGCACGGTGCGGCGCCCGCTGCCGAGCAGGCGCAGGCGATCGCCCAGCTGCTCCACCACGCCGTGCACGCCCAGCAGGCCCACCTGGGCGGCGGCGAACTCGATCGCCAGCGGCACGCCGTCGACCCGGCGGCACAGCCTGACGGCGGCCGGAAGCTCGGCCTGGCTTAGCCGGAAGGAGTCCATGCCGGCCTCGGCCCGGCTGGCCAGCAGTTCCAGGGCCGGGTAACGCAGCGCCTGTTCGAGATTCAACGCGGGATCGTCGGGCGGACAGGCAAGCGGTCCCAGTCGCAGCACCCACTCGCCGTCGGCGTCCAGCGGCTCGCGGCTGGTGGCGACGACGTCGATCCCGGGGGCCAGCCGCAGCAGGCGTTCGGCGAGGGAGGCCGCGGCCTCGATCAGGTGCTCGCAGTTGTCCAGCACGATCAACATGCGGCGCGGCGCCAGCCAGCGCTCCAGCAGCGCGCGCACCGCCTCGCCGTCCGGCTCGAGGCCCAGGCTGGCGGCCAGCGCATCGGGAATCTGGATCGCGCTGCTCAAGAGGGCCAGGTCGACGAAGCAGGCGCCGTCGGCATAGCCGTCCTGCAGCTCGGCGGCCAGGCACAGCGCCAGCGTGGTCTTGCCGATGCCGCCATGGCCGACGATGGTGACCAGGCGGCAGCGCGGCAGCAGCGCCCGCAGCTGGTCGAGCACGTCGTCGCGCCCCAGCACGCTCGTCATGCGCAGTGGCAAGGGTCGCGCGCCGGCGGGCGGCGCGGCACCGGTATCGGCTTCGGCATCGAGGCGCAGCGCGACCACCGGGGCCACGAAGCTGTAGCCGCGCCCGGGCACGTTGGCGATGTAGCGCGTGGCGCCGGGAGCGTCGCCCAGGGCCTTGCGCAGCGCCCCGATGTGGACCCGCAGGCAGCTGTCCTCGACCACGCTGCCGGGCCAGATCGTGCGTTCGAGTTCGGCGCGGCTGACCACTTCGCCGGCCCGCTCGACCAGCACCAGCAGCAGCTCCAGCGCGCGCCCGCCCAGCCGCACCGGGGTCGGCCCCAGGAACAGCTGGCGCGCCTGGCGCAGCAGGCGGAAGGCGCCGAAGACGTAGACGGGCGCCTCGCCCTGATGTTCCTGTCTTATTCCCACACTGCGTCCCGCACTGCGCTCCGCGCCTGCCCCTTGTCGTCAGGACCGGTGTGCGCCAGGCGCTGCGCCACGATCCCCGCCTCGCCGCTGGCGGCCAGTTGCGCCGACGCATAGCGGCGTGTCGTGTTCAGCAGGCGGTAGCGCTGCGCGTGGGCGCCAGCTGCGCCGTCGTCGGCGGCCAGCAGCGAGCATGAGCCCAGCACCGCCAGGGCCCGCTCCGCCTCGCATGGCGCCAACGCACCGAAGGCGCACACCCGCAGCGCCGTCTCCGGCGCGAAGGCGCCCGCGAACACCGACAGCCGGCGCAGCAGCGTGCGCTCCGCCTCGTCCAGCAGGCGATGACTGGCGTCGAGCATGGCCCCGAGCGAGGCATGGCGCGGGCCAGCCAGGCGCCGGCTGCGCGTCAGCAGGAGGAACAGGTCATCCAGGCGCGCCGCCAGTCCCTCGACGCCCAGCGCCTCGACCCGCGCGGCGGCCATCTCGAGCGCCAGCGGCAGGCCGTCCAGCTGGCGGCACAATGCGGCCACGCAGGCCAGGTTGGCCGGCGTCAGCGCGAAGCGGCTGCTATTGGCCTCGGCGCGCTCGACGAACAGGGCGATCGCGGGCAGCGCCAGCGCTTGCCTGCAATCGAGCGCGGCATCCGGCGCCGGCAAGTCCAGCGGCGGCACCCCGACCAGACACTCGCCGGCGAAGCCCAGCGGCGCGCGGCTGGTGGCCAGGACCGTGACGCGCGCCTCGGCGCCGGCCAGGCGCGCGGCCAACGCCGCCGCCTCCGCCAGCGCCGCTTCGCAGTTGTCGAGCACCAGCAGGACCTGGCGCTCGCGCAACGCGCGCCGGTCGATGGCCGCCGGGTCGACGCCGCCGGCGCAGTCGACCACGCGGCAGCCGTCGGGATAACGGCGCGCCTGCGCGGCCGCATGGGCCAGCGCGAGCGCCGACTTGCCGCTGCCGCCGGCGCCGACCAGGGTCGTCACCCGGCCCGGCGCCAGGCTGCTTTCGAGCCGTTCCAGCAGCGCCGCGCGCCCGACCAGGCACCCCGGGCGCGGGCCACGCAGCGGCGCCAGCGGGCCGGCCGCCACGGTCTTGACGAAGCGGTAGCCGCGTCCCGGCACGGTCAGGATGTACTGCTCCGACGGATTCTCGCCGAGCGCCTTGCGCAGCGCCGACACCTGCACCCGCAAGCCGTTTTCCTCGACCACCGAATGCGGCCACACGGCCGCGACCAGTTCGTGGTGGCTGACCACCTCGCCGGCCCGCGCGATCAGCGCGACCAGCAGGTCGAAGGCGCGTCCCCCGAGCGGGACCGGCGTCTCGCCGCGCACCAGCAGCTTGCGCGCCGGGTACAGGGCGAAGCGCCCGAAGGTGTAGTCGGGCCCGCTCCGCGCCGGCCTGGCGTGCTGCATGCCGGCGGACGGCGGTGGTGAAGGCGCGGTGAAGGTATCGGTATGCATGCGATCGGTGAGGCGCACGACATAGCGCCCAGTATTGCGCGTCGATACCGCTACCTTAAATCTTTGCCGTCCTCATGACAAGAAGTAAAGACACGACAGACCGGCCCAGGTGCGCAGGAGGGCTTCGGGTATCGATCGTCTGGTCGACGGCTCTTCCTTCTGTCAGGTGTCGTCGGGCTGTGAATTCGAGTCTACTCACCCTGGAAGGCGCGCTCACTGCCAGTCGGCGCCAGCCTTATTTCGTCAACCACATCCACTCCAGGGAGAAACCCGCATGGCCATCTACACCACCAAGGAAGGCGTCGAACTCTATTACAAGGACTGGGGCAGCGGCCAGCCCATCGTGTTCTGCCACGGCTGGCCATTGAACGCGGACAGCTGGGAATCGCAGATGATCTTCTTCGCCGGCCAGGGCTACCGCTGCATCGCCCACGACCGCCGCGGCCACGGCCGCTCGAGCCAGCCATGGGACGGCAACGACATGGACCATTACGCCGACGACCTGGCCGAGCTGCTGGAGCACCTGGACGTCAGGGACGCGGTGCTGTTCGGCTTCTCGACCGGCGGCGGTGAAGTGGCGCGCTATATCGGCCGCCACGGCACCGCGCGGATCGCCAAGGCCGGACTGATCTCGGCGGTGCCGCCGCTGATGCTCAAGACCGAGGCGAATCCGGGCGGCCTGCCGCTCGAGGTCTTCGATGGCCTGCGCGCCGCCCAGCTGGCCGACCGTTCCCAGTTCTACCTCGACGTCCCGAGCGGCCCGTTCTACGGCTTCAACCGGCCCGGCGCCAAGGTCTCGCAAGGGCTGATCCAGTCCTGGTGGATGCAGGGCATGCTGGGTGGCCACAAGAACACCTACGACTCCATCAAGGCGTTCTCGGAAACCGACTTCACCGACGACCTCAAGAAATTCACGATCCCGACCCTGATCATCCACGGCGACGACGACCAGATCGTGCCGATCGACGCCGCCGGGCGCGCCTCCAAGCGCCTGGTCCCGCACGCGCAGCTGATCGTGTATCCGGGCGCGCCGCACGGCCTGACCGACACCCATAAAGACCAGGTCAATGCCGACATGCTGGCCTTCGTGCGCGGCTGACCTTCCGCCAAAACAAGCCAGAGGACGATGCCATGAAAGAGCTGACCACCGCCGCGGGCGCCCCCGTGGTCGACAACCAGAACACGATGACGGCCGGCCCGCGCGGCCCGGCCCTGCTGCAGGACGTGTGGTTCCTGGAAAAGCTGGCCCACTTCGACCGCGAAGTGATTCCCGAACGCCGCATGCACGCCAAGGGCGGCGGCGCCTTCGGCACTTTCACCGTGACCCACGACATCACGCGCTACACCAAGGCGCGCATGTTTTCCGAGGTCGGCAAGAAGACCGAGCTGTTCCTGCGCTTCTCGACGGTGGCGGGCGAGCGCGGCGCCGCCGACGCCGAACGCGACATCCGCGGCTTCGCGATCAAGTTCTATACCGAACAGGGTAACTGGGACCTGGTCGGCAACAACACGCCCGTGTTCTTCCTGCGCGACCCGCTCAAGTTCCCCGACCTGAACCACGCCATCAAGCGCGATCCGCGCACCGGCCTGCGCAGCGCCGACAACAACTGGGACTTCTGGTCCAGCCTGCCCGAGGCGCTGCACCAGGTGACGGTCGTCATGAGCGACCGCGGCATCCCCAGGAGCTTTCGCCACATGCACGGCTTCGGGAGCCATACCTTCAGCTTCATCAACGCGGACAATCAGCGCTTCTGGGTCAAGTTCACCCTCAAGACCCAGCAGGGCATCCAGAACCTGAGCGACCTTGACGCCGGCGCCCTGATCGGCCGCGACCGCGAAAGCCACCTGCGCGACCTGTATGACAGCATCGAGGCCGGCGACTTCCCGCGCTGGACCCTGTACGTGCAGATCATGCCCGAGAAAGAAGCGGCCACCTATCGGTACAACCCGTTCGACCTGACCAAGGTCTGGCTGCATGCCGACTATCCCCTGGTCGAAGTCGGCGTGCTGGAGCTGAACCGCAACCCGGACAACAACTTCGCCGACGTCGAGCAGGCCGGCTTCAACCCGGCCCACATCGTGCCGGGCATCGGCTTCTCGCCCGACAAGATGCTGCAGGGCCGCCTGTTCTCCTACGGCGACGCGCTGCGCTACCGGCTGGGCGTGAACCACCACCAGATTCCGGTGAACGCGCCGCGCTGCCCGGTGCACAGCTATCACCGCGACGGCGCGATGCGGGTCGACGGCAACCGCGGCGGCACCACCTCGTACGAGCCGAACCGCCACGGCGAATGGCAGGACCAGCCCGACTTCAGGGAACCGCCGCTGTCGCTCGAAGGCGCCGCCGACCACTGGAACCACCGGGTCGACGACGACTATTATTCGCAGCCGGCCCTGCTGTTCAGGAAGATGTCGCCGGCCCAGCGCGAAGCGCTGTTCCAGAACACGGCGCGGGCGATCGCCGGGGCCTCGGATGAGGTCAGGGCGCGCCACATCGCCAACTGTACGATGTGCGATCCGGCCTATGGCGACGGCGTGGCGCGCGCCATCGTGCAGGGCAGCGAAGGCGCCTGAAGCAGAAACGGCGCGGGCGGGCGCGGTGCTATAGAATCCGCATCCTCGGTGCGGATCGCACCATTCATTCCAGAGGTAAGCCGTGTTCCCCGTTTCCGCCCTCGACATGGGCGCCGCCATGAAGACCCTGGTGCTGACGCTCGACCTGGTCGGCACCTTCGTATTCGCCCTGAGCGGCGCCACCGCCGGCCTGCGGCGCCAGCTCGACCTGTTCGGCGTGCTGGTGCTGTCCTTCGTCGCCGCCACCTCGGGCGGCATCGTGCGCGACCTGTTGATCGGCGCCACGCCGCCGGCCGCCTTCACCGACTGGCGCTACCTGGGCGTGTCGCTGCTGGCCGGGGTGGCGATCTTCTTCTGGTCACCCGCCCTGCAGCGCCTGCGGCACCCGGTGCTGCTGTTCGACGGCGCCGGCCTGGCCCTGTTCTGCGTCGCCGGCGCCCAGAAGGCCCTGGTGTTCGGCCTGGAGCCGGTGATGGCGGCGCTGCTCGGCATGTTGACCGGCATCGGCGGCGGCGTCGCGCGCGACGTGCTGCTGTCGAACGTGCCGGCCGTGTTCAGGTCGGACATCTACGCCGTGGCGGCCCTGGCCGGGGCCACGGTGGTGGTGCTTGGTGACGCCCTGGGGCTGCCCAGCACCCCGACCGCGCTGGCCGGCGCCGCCCTGTGCTTCGGCCTGCGCCTGGCGGCCATCCGCTATGGCTGGCACTTGCCGACGGCGCGCGCCCCGGAGGGGACCGAAGGCGAGCAGGACGCAGGCCGCGACGGCCGCTAGAAATACTTGGAGAGGTAGAAAGCGCCAGAGTCCGGGAAGATCGTCACGACGCGGGCATTGCCCAGTTTCGGCAGCAGGCGGGCGATGCCCGCCGCCACGCAGGCGCTCGAACCGCCGGCCAGGATGCCCTCTTCGCGCGCCAGCCGGTGGATCCAGGCCAGCGCCTCTTCGTCCGGCACCTGCACCACGTCGTCCACCACCGCAGGGTCGAACACGGGAGACGGGCAGCCCTTGCCGACGCCCTCGATCGCGCTGGAGAACTCGCCGCCCGCCGGCAGGTCGGTCACCAGTTTCCTGTAGGCCGAGTCGCGCGGCTCGACCCCGATCACGCGGATAGCGGGATTGCGCTCCTTCAGGAAACGCCCGATGCCCGAGATCGTCCCGCCCGAGCCGACGCCGCACACGAAGACATCGATCTGGCCTTCCATTTGCGACCACAGTTCGGGCGCGGTGTCGCCGTAATGCGCCTGGCTGTTGAGGGTCGAGCGGTACTGGTCGAGGTGGTGGGCGCCGCCCTGGCGGGCGATGTCCAGGGCCGTTTCCTGGTAGTCGGGACCACGCTCGCCGTCGCACACGCGTACCGTGGCGCCATAGGCTTCGATGCGCCTGATCTTTTCGCGGCTGGTGGTGACCGGGACGGCGACCTCGCAATCCAGGCCGAGCACGGCGCTCGCCATCGCCAGCGCCGCGCCCGTGTTGCCGGACGACGCCTCGACCACGCGCTCCGCCTGCGGCGGCAGCTTGCGCAGCATGGCCCGCACCATGCGGTCCTTGATGCTGCCGCCGGGATTCATGAACTCCAGCTTGGCCACCACGTTGGCGTCCGCGAATACGCGGCCGAGCCTGACCACCGGGGTGTTGCCGATCGCTTCCATGACAGATGACTTGATGTGGGATTGCACGCCACTTCCTTTCGAACGAGACCCGCACATGCCCTATCCGTCCAGCGGATATGCCGGCTGCATGCGAGGCACAACGAACAAGCGCCCGCACAAGGGCGGGCGCTGACGGTGCATCGTCATAACAGGATGCATGACGATTGTAGTGGTTAATCTGCGTCAATGTCAGGAATTTTTTACGGTATTTCCCCTAGGCTACTAAACCGATATCAATACGTCGGCGCCACCGCTGGTGCTGGCTTCAGGTGCGCGCGCCCAGTCCCAGGCCCGGCTCCAGCTGGCCAGTGACCGACGGCTCGACCGGTTCGCGCTGCAGCACCTTGCGGTACAACACCCCGGCCAGCGCACCGCCGAGCAAGGGGGCGAGCCAGAACAGCCATAGCTGGGCCATCGCCCAGCCCCCGACGAACAGCGCCGGGCCGGTGCTGCGCGCCGGGTTGACCGAGGTATTCGTCACCGGGATGCTGATCAGGTGCACCAGGGCCAGGGCCAGGCCGATCGCGATGCCGGCGAAACCGACCGGCGCCCGCGTGTGGGTCGCACCCAGCACCACCAGTACGAACATGAAGCTCATCACCAGCTCGCACACGAAGGCAGCCTCGAGCGAATAGCCCCCCGGCGAGTGCTCGCCATAGCCATTCGCCGCGAAGCCGGCCTGGACGTCGAATCCGGCCTTGCCGCTCGCGATCACGTAGATCAGGGCCGCGGCCAGCACGGCGCCGGCCACCTGCGCCACGACGTAGGGCGCCAGGTGGCGCGCCGGGAAGCGCCCGCCGGCCCACAGGCCCACCGACACCGCGGGATTGAAATGACCGCCCGAAATCGGGCCGAGCGCATAGGCCGCCGTCAGCACGGTCAGGCCGAAGGCCAGCGAGACCCCGGTCAGGCCGATCCCGACCTCGGGAAAGGTGGCGGCCAGCACGGCGCTGCCGCAGCCGCCCAGCACCAGCCAGAATGTGCCGATGAACTCGGCCAATAGTTTATTCAACATGACGCCCTCCCCATCGTGCCGGGCGCACGTACGGCGCGCGCCTGCGGATTGCCATCGTGCTCTGGCCGGTGGCAAGTGCCTATTGGACCAAAGGGCGATGCGGGAGAACTCGGCCGCCCTTCAGCCACCACCCTTGTCGACGCCGTCGCCGGCAAACACGGCGCCCGCCTCGAGCTCCAGGGTCTCGCGCACCAGCTGGGCCAGCGACGTCGCGCCCATCTTTTCCATCACCCGGGCGCGGTGCACCTTGATCGTTTTCTCGGCGATGCCCAGGTCGAAGGCGATCTGCTTGTTCAGGCGGCCCGAGACCACATGGCGCAGCACCTGCTGCTCGCGCCTTGTCAGCGTGTCGAGGTGGGCGCGGATGCGCTGCAGCTCGCGCCGCACCGCCCGCTCGTGGGCGTCGCGCGCCAGCGCATGCCGGACGGCGGCCACGAAACCGGCCGCCTCGAGCGGCTTGATCAGGAAGTCGTCGGCCCCGGCCTTCATGGCCCGCACGCCCAGTTCGACGTCGCCGCCCCCGGCGACGAACACGATGGCGCGCTCGGCGCCGCCCTGCTGCAGTTCGCGCTGCAGCGCCAGTCCGTCGAGGCCGTTCAAGCCGTCCAGGCCTGGACTGCGCACATCGATCACGGCGCAGCCGGGCATCGCCGGATCGTGGGCCTGCAGGAACACGTCGGTGCGGTCGAAGGCGGCGACCCGCAGGCCCGCGGCTTGCAGCAGGCCCGCCATGTCCTTCAGCGCCCCGGCATCGCCGTCAACGAGATAGGTCAGGGGTTCGATCGTATGCATAGGCAACTCCCGCTGCAAGAATGCACCGGAAGCCGCCGGCCTGTTTCGGAGTCTGCGCCTTCCGCTGTCAACCATCATCCTGCGCATGCAAGCGCGGTGCAGTCGATTCTAGATGCGCGCCTACCCACGCACGGGAGGACAGATGGCACGTTTGATATGTCACAAACATCCGCTGCGCTTAGCCAGCCTCCTGCGAAACCAATCATGAGTAATGCGGTCATACAGCATCGGTCTTTCCGTGTGCCCCGGTTCTAACCGCACTTCAGCCATAGAAATCGCCCCTCAGAAGCGGAAGCCAACCCCGACATACAGGCCCTGCATCGTCGTGTCGAGTTCGATGCGCTCGCCGCTGTACTTGGTCTTGAGCTGGCGGTAGCCGAACTTGAGCGAGCGGTCCGGCCGCCAGGCATAGCTGGCGCCCACCAGCAACTGCCAGGCGTAATCGCTGCCGTCGAAGGTGCCGACGTCGAGGTAGCCGACCAGGGTCCAGCGCGGGTCCAGCGGATAGTGCCCGCGCACCCCGATATAGGGATCGAGCGCATCCTTGCTCTGGCCGCGCTCGACGCCGCCCAGTCCGAGCGTCGGCTTCAGGTAGTTGTAGCGCAATCCCCCGATCAGGTCGACCGGCGCGGGCCCCTCGAGCGCACGCCAGGCGCCGCCCAGCGTATACATCTGCTGCACCGCTTCCACGTCCACCGTCCCGCGGGCGCTGCCGACGTCGTCCGAGAGCTTGATGTAGATGGCGTCGAACAGGATGCCCCAGCGTCCCTTGCGCGCCTCGAAGGCGCCGGTGAAGCCGAAATCGATCTTGTCCACCAGGTCGGAAAAGCCGTGGTCGCTCTCGACCGACAGATCGCCCACCGTCGTGGTGCCGTCGAGGCCGGCCGCCCACAGATACGGCGCGAACGCGTATTCCCAAGGCTCGCCCGCCTGCGTCTGGGCGGCGGCCGGGGCTGCCAATGCCGCCAACACCGCACAGCTTGCCAACGCCTCTGCCGTCTTGCTCGTGGAACGGATATTCATTCCAGCCTCCAATTGTCATTCACTACGGTTGGGAAGAATCAGGGCAAACCGATGAACAGGTACAACGACGAGCGGCCGCCCTGGGCCAGCCCGGCGCCGAAATACAGCGGGCCCAGTGGCGTCATGCCGCCCAGGTAGATGGACCCGGCGGCCTGCCAGCCATCGAGCCCGGTCTCGGTGTAGCGATTGCGCGCGCTGCCCGCCTCGAGCGACATGCCGATGCGCAGGTCGCCGTGCAGCCCCAGCGGCATGCGGCCGATGATCTTCTCTCCGCGCAGGCTGGCGAAGCGCACGTCGTCGGCCAGGATCTGGCTGCGCACATAGCCGGACAGATTCAGGAAGCCGCCCAGCTCGGCGGCGTCGGCCAGCGGCAGCCGCCCCTGGGTCGAGGCGGTGTAGTGCAGGCGCCCATTGATCACGTAGTTGCCCCAGACGCGCGCGGCGCGCAGTTCGGTCGCCAGGCGGCTGTAGTCGCCGCCGTCGTGGCGGAACCAGGCGGCGCGCGCCGACCAGCCGCGGCTGGGAAAGAAGGCGCTGTCGAGCTGGTCGAGATCGGCGACGGCCTGCCAGCCGTGCAGGGTCGTCTCGCCGGTGGGCAGGGTCGCCGGCCCCGTCTCGACCGTGGCTTCGACCTTGCGCACCGTGCGCTCCAGGCGCAACTGGCCGACAGTGCCGGCATTCATGCCCAGCCCCAGGCTGGCGCCGCGGCTGCGCAACTGGTATTCGGCGATGCGGCTGTCGTCCTGGTAGACATTGAGCCGGTCGTGGGCCAGCGCCAGCGCCGGCTGGACGAAGAAGCGCTGGCGCGCCTCGAGCGGCTGGTAGAACTGGGTGTACAGCGTGGCGCGCTCGCCGATCTGGACCCCGGACAGCCATTCGCCGCCCAGTGGGTTGAGCCATTTGCGGTGGTAGGCCATCCGCAGCGCGAAGTCGTTCTCCTTGTTCGACGCATGCAGGTCGACCCCGAAGCGCAGGTAATCGGGGCCCCAGCTCTTCTCGGTGGGCGTGACCTGCAGGATGCGCCGCGCGCGCGTGCCCAACAGCGCATAGTCGACGCTCTCGAAGTCGCCTTCGCCATACACATGGGCCAGTCCGTCCTCGAGGCGAATGGTGTCGAGCGGCTGGCCGGGGACGATATCGAGATGCTCATGCACCAGCACCGGGTTCACATGGCGCAGCCCGGCGATCATGACGCCGTCGATGAGCGGCGCCGGCTGCGGCGGTCCGCGCAGGCGGGCAGTCCACGCCGCGTAGTCGGCGGCCGGCAGCGCCAGGCGCGCCAGCAGCGGCGCCGCCGCCTCTGCCGCCTTCTTGCCCCGCGCCGAGGCCTCGCGGAATTTGCCGAAATCGGCCGCCGTGATGCCCTTCAGGTCGGGCTGGATATATATGTCGCCCGGTCCCAGCGAGGCGCGCGAGGCCTGCGCATTCTGCTCCGTCAGGATATTGATCATTTGCAGGGACACGCTGGCCAACGACTCCACCTGCTGCGGCTGCAGCAGCGGCGAGCCGACGTCGACCGCGATGACCACGTCGGCCTGGCAGCGCTCGCGCGCCTCGCGCACCGGCAGGTTGTCGACCAGGCCGCCGTCGACCAGGTAGCGCCCCTCGTAGGGCACCGGGGCCAGCACCGCCGGCACGCTCATGCTGGCGCGCATGGCGGCAGCCAGTTCGCCGCTGCGGAACACGACCCGCTCGCCGGTGCCGATGTCGGTGGCCACGATCGACAGGGGCAGCGGCAGGCTCTCGATGGTGCGCTCGCCGCGGTCGGCGCCGACCAGGGCGTTGAAGAACAGCTTGATTTTCTGGCCTCCGACCAGCCCGCGCGCCATGCGCAGGCCGTCCGGGGTCACCCCGGCCTCCAGGGCGGGATAATAGCTCTGCGCCAGGCGCCGCTCACGGTAATTGGTCTCGCTGCGGGACGGGTCGTCGTCGAACAGGTCGTGCCAGTCGACCTTGCCCATGCGATCGAGCATCTGCGGCGGCGTGAGCCCGCCCAGCCAGGCGCCCGCCACCAGCGAGCCCATGCTGGTGCCGGCCACGCAATGGACCGGCACCCGTAAGGCGTCGTGCACCTCGAGCACGCCGACGTGAGCGGTGCCGCGCGCCCCGCCGCCGCCCAGCACGAGGCCGATGCGCGGCCCAGGCTGCGCCCATGCCGCGGACCAGGCCGAGATCAAGAGAAGCGCCAACACGAAGGCGCGGCGCAGGCAGGTGCTCGCCGTCATTGTCCGAATGTCCTTTTGCACTGTCGTGGCCGCAGATCGGCCTTGCGGTAGGACCAAAGGGCAATTGGCTTGTTCCGTCGATTCACCCAGGATGACGATGGCCATCAGACTTTTGAGGGATCGTCATCATGAAAATTTCCATTGGCCCAGTGCGCGTGGCCCGACAAGCCGTCTGCGCGGCGCTGCTCGCAGCCTGCGCCTGCGCCGCCCAGGCCCAGCGCCCGATCGCCTATCCGTCCCAGGGCCAGGGCCAGGAGCGCCAGGACCGCGATGACGGCCAATGCCAGGTCTGGGCCAGGAAGCAGACCGGCGTCGATCCGGCCGCGCTCGCGGCCAATTCACCGCCCCAGGAAACCGGGCCCGCCGTGGGCGGCGGCGAGCGGGTGCGCGGCGCCCTGCGCGGGGCGCTCGGCGGCGCGGCCATCGGTGCGATCGGCGGCGACGCCGGCGGGGGCGCGGCCGTCGGCGCCGGCGTCGGCACCATCGCCGGCGGCCATCGCGCGCGCCAGAACCAGGCCAACCGCAATGCGGCCAGCTCCGGCGCGCAGCGGGCCGCGCTCGACGAATACCACCGTGCCTGGAACACCTGCATGCGCGGGCGCGGCTACACTGTAGAGTAGCTACGCCCGCAGGATGCAGCGAAAGCCCAGGTGGCAGGTCCCGGTGTCGATCGGATGCGGGTAGCGCGCCGCCGGCCGGTAGCGCCGGCAATAATTCGGCGCGCACAGGTGCGAGCCGCCCTTGATGGTCTTGCGACCGATCCTCGGCAGGTCGTCGGGCTGGCCCGCCGCATAACTGCCGTCCAGCGCGCCGCCGCGCGGATTCAGCGGCACGCAGCACGCCTTGTGCGCCGCCTCCGGATGGCGCGCGCGGTACCAGTCCGTCGTCCATTCCCAGACGTTGCCCGCCATCTGGTACAGGCCATAGCCGTTCGGCGCGAAGGCACGCACCGGCATCGTGCCACGGGCAAGCGAGGGCGGCAGCCGCTGCCAGGGTAACTCGCCGTGCCAGGTATTGGCCATCGGCGCGCCGTCCGGCATGAAGTCGGCGCCCCACACGTAGTCGGCGCCATCCAGGCCGCCGCGCGCCGCGAATTCCCATTCGGCCTCGGTCGGCAGTTCCAGCCCGGCCCAGCGCGCATAGGCCAGCGCATCTTCGTGCACCACCTGCACCACCGGATGGTCGTCCAGGCCGGCAAGGGAGCTGCCCGGCCCGCGCGGATGTTTCCAGTCGGCGCCGCCCACATAGGCCCACCAGTTGCCGATGTCGCGCAGGTCGACCCGTCCCGGCGGCTTGAAGAACACCATCCCGCCCGGCACCAGCATGCCGGGAATCGCGCCCGGATACAGGGCCGGATCGGGATCGCGCTCGGCCAGCGTCACGTAGCCGGTGGCGTCGACGAAACGCGCGAATTCGGCATTGGTGACGACCGTCGCGGCCATCCAGAAGCCGGACACCCGCACCGGATGGGCGGGCGCTTCCTCGGGATAGTGACGGTCTGACCCCATCGCGAACTGTCCGCCCGGTATCCAGGCCAGGCCCGGCCGCGGCGCCGGGCCTGGCGCCGGCGCCGCGTCCAGCCAGGCGCTGCGGCGGTCGACGCCGGCCGCCGCCGTGCTTGCCGTTTCCAGCATATGCGCTCCTCGTCAGTGATAGGCCCCGGCGGCGGCTTCGTTCATTTTCTCCAGCGCCTGGTCGATGGTGAAGGACGCCGCCTTCTGGCGCGGCGGGAAGTCCTTGAAGGTTTCCAGGAACTGGCTCACGATGCCCTGGCCCGCCAGCGCCAGGTAGCCGCTGTGCATCATCCACTCCCAATAGCTGTTCGAGGTGATATCGGCCCGCTCGTAGGGATCGGTGCGCAGGTTGAACAGCTTCGGCAGGCGCAAGGGCACGAAGGGTTCGGCCCAGACCTGCATCGTGCCCGGAACACGCTGTTCCATGAACACCAGCTTCCAGTTGTCGTAGCGCAGCGCCACCAGGTCGCCATCGTCGGAGAAATAGATGAAGCCCTTGCGCGGCGAGTTCGGCTCTTCCCCGCTCAGGTAAGGGAGGAGGTTGTAGCCGTCCAGGTGGAGGCAGAAGCGCTTGTCGCCCGCCTGGTGGCCGGCCTTGCACTTGTCGACGATGCCCGGCTCGCCGGCCATGGCCAGGAAGGTCGGCAGCCAGTCGTGGTGCTGCACGATCTCGTTCGAGACCACGCCGGCCGGGATCCGGCCCGGCCAGCGCACCGCCATCGGCACCCGGAACGCGCCTTCCCAATTGGTGTTCTTCTCGCTCCGGAACGGCGTCATGGCGCCGTCCGGCCAGGTGTTCATGTGCGGCCCGTTGTCGGTGCTGTACATGACGAAGGTGTCGTCGGCGATGCCGAGTTCATCGAGCAGGCCGAGCAGCTGGCCCACGTGGCGGTCATGGTCGACCATGGTGTCGTGGTAAGGCGACTGCAAGCGCCCGGCCTGGCCAACGCTCTCGGGCTTGGGATGGGTGAACGCATGCATATGGGTCGTGTTCACCCAGCAAAAGAAGGGCTGGCCCGCGCCATGCTTGCGCTTGATGAAATCCTTGGCGGCATCGACGAACTCGTCGTCGCAGGTCTCCATGCGCTTCTTGGTCAGCGCCCCGGTATCCTCGATGCGCTGGCGCCCCACCCGGCCCCAGCGCGGATGGACGGTGTCGTCGTCCTGGTCGGTGGCCTGGCAGCGCAGCACCCCGCGCGGACCATAACGCGCCTTGAATTCGGGGAAGTCCTCGACCGTCGGGTAGTTGGGCGATTCCGGGTCTTCCTCGGCATTGAGGTGGTACAGGTTGCCGAAGAACTCGTCGAAGCCATGCACCGTGGGCAGGAACTCGTTGCGGTCGCCCAGGTGGTTCTTGCCGAACTGGCCGGTTGCATAGCCGAGCGGCTTGAGCAGCTCGGCGATGGTCGCGTCCTCGGCCCGCAGCCCGGTCGGCGCGCCCGGGATGCCGACCTTCGACAGGCCGGTGCGAAACACGCTCTGGCCGGTGATGAAGGACGAGCGCCCGGCGGTGCACGACTGCTCGCCATAGCAGTCGGTGAAGCGCATGCCCTCGTCGGCGATGCGGTCGATGTTCGGCGTGCGGTAGCCCATCAGCCCGTCCGAATAACAGCTCAGGTTACTGATGCCGATGTCGTCGCCCCAGATGACCAGGATGTTGGGCCTGGCGCCTTGGGTGGATGTGTTTGCCATGCTAGCCTCCCTCTCAGAAATGCATGTGGTTCAGGCGACCGGTCCAAAGCCGACCACCATGTCCCCGATCGCGAACAGGCCGATCAGCAGCATCGCCAGCGCCACGATCAGTGTCAGCGACACCGGGAACGCGCTCTGGGCATGGATCAGGCCCTCGGCCGCCAGCTGGCGCCGCTCCTTGCGCAGGCCGCGCATGAAGGCCACGTGAAAGCCGATGCCGCACACCAGCATCGCGATCCCGAGCAGCACCAGCGACACCCCGAAGCCGCGCATCACGCCGCCGCCCTCCTCGAGCACCTTGGCCTGGGCCAGCTTGAGGAACAGCTGGAAGATCGTGAAGCCGAAGCTGATCAGCGACAGCGAGGTGCGGATCACCGACATCAGGGTGCGGTCGGCGCTCATGCGGGTGCGTTGGAACGACATGCCGGTGCGGCGCGCCGACAGCTCGACCGCCGGATCGTCGAAGGGATTGGCGCCGCGCGGCGCGCTGACGGTGTCCATCTGCCCTCTCCTTCAGTCCACCGGTTCGGCCGCCGGGAAAGTCCATTCTCCGGACAGCACTTCGGCCCGTGGCCGGTACAGGCGCACCGTGTAGTTCCAGCCCGGCATCACCGGCAGGCAGTTGACGGCGCTGGCATGCTCATGCTCGTTGCCGCAGCCGCCGAACTGCACCAGCACCGTGCCGTCCAGGTCGCGCCGCGCCGTGTAGCCGTTCACCGTGTAGGCCCCGCGCGCATTCGGCTCGAAATAGCCGCGCCCGTTGTAGACGCTGATCGACCAGAAACCGTCCACCGGCACCTCGCCCAGGCGCAGCCGGTGCACGGTGCGGCCGTCGTTGCGCGCCGGCGTCGTCCCTAGGTAGATCGCGTGCTGCTCGGGATTGCCGCCCCAGCCGACCGCGGTGCCCACCAGGTGGCGCACCGGATCGACCTGCTCGCGGGTGCCGAAGGTGCGGCGCCAGTCCGGCAGGCTGGCGCCCAGCGCGGCCAGGGCGTCGCGCACCCGGCCCTGGCTGGTCGCGTCCCAGTCAGGGACCTCGAACCGTCCCGCGCGCGCCTGCTCGATCGCGATCCGGTCCTGCAGGGCGTGCGCGCGCTCGAAGCCGCCCGGCGATGTGGGATCGACCAGGGTGCGCACCGCCACCATCATGTAGCGCGTGCCGACCCGGTCGCGGCTGAAGGTGACCGCCCCGCCGCCATACCAGACCCCGAAGGCGTACTGATCCTCGTCCAGCGCCATCAGCGACATGAAGCGCCCTCCGGCATCCGGCAGGGTGACCGTCGCCGGCCCGGCGTCGAGGTCGATCACGGCGGCCGAGTACAGGGTGTCGCGGTTGGCCCGCACCACGGTCTGGGCCTCGATCGGCATCAGCTCGCGCCGGTGGTCGAACCGGCCGATGCCGCCGGCCAGCTTGATCGTCGACGCGAAATACATATCGGTCTCGGCGCGTGTGAAGTTGTCGATCGTGACCGCGACCGGCTGGGCGCGCGTCAGTTCGGGATTGACTGGCTTGTTCATGGGAGTCTCCGCATTCGGTTGGAAAGCCTGCTAGCGCCGCCGGAATCCGCCGCGATGACCGCCGAAATTGCGCTGCAGGTTCATCGCGGAACGGTCGAAGTTACGGGTACGCATGTCGCCGAGCTGGCGCGCGCCGCGATCGCCGTCGAGCCGCTGGCGCATCGTCGCGGCGCCCTGCCGGTCGCCGGCGGCGCTCCAGCCCTGGGCGCCGTGCCGCTCCCAGCCGGCGCCGGTATTGCGATACACCTGGCCATCGCGCCCGGCGTAGACGTCGTTGCCGACCCGCGCCACCGCGCCGCCCCCGGCGCCGCGCGCGCCGGCCACCCGTTCGGCCCGGCCGCTGGCCGGATCGGCGATCACGCCACGCCCGCCGCTGACCACCGCGCCGCGCGGCCCCTGCGCCACGCCGCGCGTGCCGGCCGCGAATTCTCCGGTATACACATTGCGCACCGCGCTGCGCTGGCCGGCGGCGGCCACGCCGGTGCGCGAGTTGTACGAAGAGCCGACCCGGCTTGCCCAGGCGTTGCCGCTCCAGGCATCGAAGCCGCCCGCGGCGCGGCCCACGCTGGCGCGACTGCCCCACTGCGAATAGATATTGCCCGTATAGCCAGCCCAGCCACGCGCGCCCCAGGCCACGGCGCCGCCGCGCGCGCCGTAGGCGGCGCCCCAGGCCGGCGCCGCCCAGGCGCCCCAGTAGGGATAGGCGCCCCAGCCCCAGCCGCAGGACGAGACCGCCGCGCCCCAGGCCCAGCCCAGGCCGAAAGCCACCGCCCAGCCGGTCCAGGGCGTGTAGGCCACCGACGCGCCATAGCCATAGGTCACGGGCGTGCCATACCAGTAGCTGCCCATCCAGGGCTGGTAGGCATAGCCGGTGCCGTAGACCACGACCCCGCTGCCGGGATCGACCAGGGTGCCCTGGTAGGCCGGGGTGTAGCCGACTGTCACGCTGCCGTCGTCGACGCCGTAGATGCGCACCGCGGTCACGAAGTACAGCGGCGACTCGGGCGGGATCGCATAGATCTCGGCCGGAACGCTGGTCGCCACCCGGTACGGGCCGGCGGGCGCGCTGGCGCTGAACCAGACGCCGTCCTGCACCGCGTAATAGCTGCCTGGTCCGGCCTCGATGATGGTGGTGGCGGTATTGACGATGTAGCGCAGCGCGGTGCCGTCGATCGGCCTGAACTGGGGCGGGCCGTCGAACACCGGCGCCGGCAAGGTGGTCTGGGCGACCTGGACGGTCGCCGTCTGCGGTATGGCGGCCGCGATCGCCGCCTCGCGCGCCTGGGCGGTGCCGGCCACCGAGGCCTTGACGTTTTCCTTGGCGCTGTCGTCCGGAATCGCCGCGAAATCGGGCGGCAGCGCGGACGGCGCCACGTACTCCCAGGGTCCACCCTCGTCGGCGGCGCGGAACCAGCGGCCCGAGGCCAGCACATAGGTGCGGCTATCGAGCGTCGACTTGAACACGTTGCCGGTGGTGTTCTCGACATACAGCAGGCGGGTGCCGGCGATCGGGACAAAGCGCGGGGCGCCATCGGTTACCACCAGCTCGGTCGGCACGCTGGCGACATGAATCGCGGGCGCGCCGCCGGCCAGGCGCGGCGCCGGATCGTCCGGCGCCGCCTGGCCGGTCAGCGGATCGGCCAGGTGCGCGTCCGACACCTGGCGCCAGGCCCGTTCGAGGTCGGCGCCGGGCGCCGCCAGCACGCTCCAACGGTCGTCCAGGGCCGGCGCGCTCATCCAGCCGTCGAAGATCTTGAGGTAGTGCACGCCGCGCGCATCGCGCAGCAGCAGCGGCCGGGTGTTGATCACGCGCTCGAGCGGCAGCCCCTCCAGGCGGCGGTAGACCGGCGCGCCGTCGATGCTCACCAGGAGCGCCGGCACGGTGGAAAACACGAAGCGCGGCGGCGTATTGCGCAGCGCCTGCTGCGCGCCCGCGCGCCCGGCGCCGAGCGCCTCAAGGTCCGCCTCCAGGCGGTCGAGTTCGACGGTGCGCGAACGGCCTTCGAGTTCGGCCCGGATTGCCGCCTCCCAGGCGCCCTTCTCGGCGGCGGAGGCGGAGGGAAACTCGGATTGCACGATGCGGGCCCGGACCAGCGTCACGCTGCGGGTGCCCTTGTCGACCAGGGTGTCGGCCTCGAGCGTGGCGACGCCGTAGCGGGTGCGTGGCGGCTCGCCGGCGCTGGCGCCGACGGCGGCGCGCGCCTGCAGGCGCGCGCCATCCCAGGCGTCGAGCTGGGGCTGGTACATGGTCAGGGTGGTAGCGCCGGCGCGCACCTGGCGCGGCCAGGGCGCGGCTTCGGGCGGTGTGGCATCGTCCTGGAGCGCCTGCGGGTTTTCCTGCAGGTTCTCCTGTGGCGCCTGCGCAGCGCACGACACACCGGCTGTCAGCACCACCGCCAGCGCCAGGATCGCGCCGGGCCTCATTGCGGCGCTCCCGCGGCAGGCCCGAACACGGTGCGCCAGGCGCCGGCCATGCCGGCCACCGTCCAGCCATCGCGCGCCGCGCGCAGCAGGGCTTCCTCGGCGCCGCCGGTGTACGCATATTCGCGCTCGGCGTCGTCGTGGTGGATCAGCAGGCACATCGAAGCGCCGGGTCCGCGCGCGCAGTAGTCGAGCATCTGGATGTCGCCATTGGCGTTTCCGGCGGCGAAGATCGGGCGCCGTCCGAGCCGGCTCCAGATGCGCACCGGCTTCATCGGCCCGTCGTCGAACACCTCGACCGCGGCGGTATGCACGATGTCGCCCACGTCCTCGCGGTACTCGAGCGCGACCGAGCTGCCGACCACGTTCTCGGGCGGGATGCCGTACACCTCCTCGGTCACGGTGCGCATGAAGTCGCGCGTGCCGCCGCTGGCGATGCAGTTGGTGAACCCGTGGCCGGCCAGGTAATGCAGCAGCTCGGTCATCGGCGCATAGGTGCAGGCAAGATAGGGGCGTTTCAGTTGCGGATGGCGTCCGCTGCGCAGGAAGTCGCCCGCCGCGCGCGCGAATTCGTCGGTCGTGAGTCCCACATAGCACTGCAGCAGGCCGTCCACCATCGCATGCAGGTCGGCGTCGTCCCCCCGGTAATGCTTCTCGATCGCCCCGCCCAGCCAGGCGTAGTCGCCCGCCACCACCGCCTTCCACGGCTGGCGCCCGGCCAGCTTCGGCTCGCGCTCGGCCATGCGCGCCAGCTGGCGAAACAGGAATTCCGACTGGATCGGGCCGGGCTTTTCGCACCACAGCGTGCCGTCGTTGTCGAACACGGCGATCCGGCCCGACGGCGGCACGTGGGCGCCGGACTCCTCGTCGGTCACGCGCCGCACGAAGTCGATGATCTCGTCCCTGGCCGGGCCGTCGGTCCAGGATGGCAGCGCCGGTATCATCGTCGTCTCCTCAGCGCGGCACCAGCATGTGTCGCCGCAGCCATAGTTGATAGGGGACGGCCGCCATCAGGCCGACGATGACGAACAGCAGGACCGTCGCCCTGACCTCGTCGCCCAGCGCGTTGGCGCTGGCGACGAGCATCGCGATGCCGGGATGGCGCGTCGCGCTCGACAGCGCCAGCGCGACCCGGTCGTGCGGTTCCGGCCCTCCCAGCAGGTGGCCGGCCACCAGGCCCGCCAGCACCACGGCCAGGATCACCAGCACCGTGCCGTCGCCGACCAGGCGCACCAGCTCGGGCGTTGCGGTCACCAGCACCGGCAGGCAGGCCAGCGCCAGCAGCCCGACAGCGAAATTGCCGACCATCGGGGCGGCATGGGCGGCCGGTCCGGGCGCCAGCGCGCGCAGGCCCAGGCCGAGCCCCAGCGGCACGAACAGGGAAACGAACACCAGCTGCGCCACCGCCAGCGGGTCCACCGCGGCGTGGGCGTCGAACAGCCAGGCCAGGATCGCCACCGCCGCCGGCACCGTCACGATCGACAGCAAGCCGACCGCCACCAGCAGGCCATAGGCGTACGACTTGCGGCCTCCGGACCGGATTTCCCTGGGCAGCGCGACCGGCGGCAGTGGCGATACCGCCATCAGCACGATCGCGATCTCGACCGATTCCTTCAGCGGCAGCAGCGCCACCAGCAGCGCCGCGACCAGCGGCACTACGACCACCACCGCCAGCAGGGCGCGCGACAAAAGCCGCGGACGGCGCAATACGTACAGGCCATCGCCCCTGGCGATGTCCAGGCCGATGCTCAGCGCCAGCAGCAGCAGGCTCGCGTGCAGGGCCAGCGCCACCAGTTCGTGCAGCAAGTCCATATCGTCTCCACACCCAACGCCCGGCCACCAGTGTGGCGACCGTCCATCGATGTTAGCCGCACCGCCTGCGCGGCGGCATTGGACCATGGTCCCAAGGAATGGCCGTGTTGGACGAAAGTCCAATAGCGCCGGCGCCAGGGGCGGCGTTAGGCTGTGACAGCCCGCAGCGGCGCCTGCATCGAAAGCCCCCATCCACTTTCCTATGAGGTCACCATGAAGGCACAACCAGGCAACACGAGACGCTTGCTGATGCCGGCCATCCTGGGCGCGGCGCTGGGACTGGCCGCCTGCGCCGGCCAGCCGACGCGCGACGAGACCCAGGCCCGGGTCGACGCCGCCCAGGCCACCCTGAACAACTTCGTGCGCGATCCCGACATGACCTGGTTCCGCGAACACGTCGGCCACGCCAGGGCGGTCCTGATCAGCCCCGAGATCGTGCAGGCCGGCTTCATAGTGGGCGGCTCGGGCGGTTCGGCGGTCCTCATCGCGCGCAAGGACAATGCCTGGGCCGGCCCGGCCTTCTACCGCATCGCCGCCGGTTCCATCGGGCTGCAGGCCGGCGCCCAGGCGTCCGAGATGGTGGCCCTGGTCATGACCGAGAAGGGCCTCAATTCACTGCTGTCGACCACCTTCAAGCTGGGCGCCGACGTGAGCGTCGCCGCCGGTCCCGTCGGCGCCGGCACGGGCGCCCCGCTCAATGCCGACATGGTGGTATACACGCGCTCGAAGGGGCTGTACGGCGGCCTGAACCTGGACGGAACCGTGATCTCGGTCGACGACGGCCGCAACCACGCCTATTACGGCGCGGGGACGACACCGGTCGACATCCTGGTCACGCGCAGCGTCAGCAATCCCCACGGCCAGACACTGGCCCGGGTCGCGTCCAACGCGGCCAGCGGCGATCCGGGCGATCAGTAGGCGCGCGCCAGCAGGCGGCGCAACTGGGCCGCCTGGTAGGCGCCGAAGGTGTCGCCGAACAGGCAGCGGATCAGCGGGTCGTCGACCAGCTCGGCGTCGTGCAGCGCGCGCTCGGTCCCGGCATCGAAGACGACGCCGTTGATGCGCACGTACATCGAGGTCAGCGATTCTCCCAGCGCCAGCGCCGCATGCAGCTTGGCGGCCGGCACCTCGGTGGTCCAGCCGAGCGGGCCGGCATCGGCATCGGGGTCCAGCAGGACCGCGCGCTCGCCGTCGAGGCGGTAGCGGTAGACGCGCGCCTCGCCCGCGTGGTCGAACACCGACAGGCGCCAGATGCGCGGCCGCTCGAAGTAGTCCGAGCCCGCCTCGGTCGCGCCGTAGCGTTCGGCCAGCCCGCGCAGGCAGTAATCCGTCACGCGCACCTCTTCCTCCGGCGCCAGCGGCGCGAAATGGCGGGCGATCTCGCCCGTCGACGGCGGCGCCGCATTGCCTTCGTAGACATAGTCGACGTCCTGCGCGCCGACCGGGATCACCCAGGGCAATGGCGGCGCCGGATGCAGCCCGCCGGCATCGAGCCGGCGCGAGACGGACGGGTCGAGCCGCACGACCTGCGCCTGCGGCAGGGCCGCGCCCACCTCCTGGGCGAAGCGGGCGTACGAGATCGGGAAGAAAGCGCGGTTATACCAGGACCACGGCTCCTGCTGGAACTGGCAGGAGCTCGGCACGATGTAGCGCGGCGCCAGTGCCTGCAGCTGGTCTAGCCATTCTTGCGGCAGGCCGGGCGGCGCGGCCGCGTGGCGCGACGGCGCCAGCACCTCGAGCTCGCGCATGGTCTGGAACGGCCACAGCACCATGTCCCACGGCCCCTGCGCGACCAGCTTGGCGAGCGTGTCGTCGTCGATCCAGGAGTCGACGACGTTCAGCACGTTCATGCCGGCGGCGCGCACCTGGAACATCGAATCGACGTCGATATCCATCGCCTCGCGCGGGAAGACCGTGAACGGCCCCACCTCGATTGCCCGATCCAGCGCCAGCGCCTGGACGTTCGTGAATCCCAGCTGGCGCAGCATGTCGAACAGCGCCTCGAACTGGCAATACAGGTAGATCGGCGTGGCGCGCTCCAGCAGGTCCAGGCTGTCGAGCGAGCAGTGGTCGTCGTGGAAGTGCGAGATGAAGACGGCGTCGAAACGCTGGCGCCGGATGGCGTCCAGGTCGAAGCGCACGTCGGGGAAGGCGTGGCAGTTGCGGCTGAAGGGATTCTCGAAGATGGTATCGAAGGCGATACGGCTGCCCCCGCATTCGAAGACATACCCCGCATGCAGGATTCTCGAAATCGTCAGTCCCGCCGTGTCCATGCTTCCCTCCCTGAAAGGCGGCATTCTACACGCCGGCCGCCTGCCGCGGCCCGTCTGGCTGTAGAATCGCGTCTTTGCCCGGCCGCTCCCCATGTCGACATCGCACTCCCAGCAGACTCACTCGGAACTGATCCTCGGACTCGAAGACCGTCCTCCCCCGCTGCTCGGCATGCTGGCCGCGCTGCAGCACCTGCTGGCCATCATCGTCCCCATCGTCACGCCCGGCCTCCTGATCTGCCAGGCGCTGGGCGTATCGAGCCGCGACACCAACCTGATCGTCTCGATGTCGCTGGTCGTCTCCGGCATCGCCACCTTCGTCCAGTGCCGCCGCTTCGGCCCCTTCGGCGCCGGCCTCTTGATCGTCCAGGGCACCAGCTTCAACTTCGTCGGGCCGCTGATCGCCGGCGGCGCCCTGATGGTCAAGCAGGGCACGCCGGTGGAAGCGGTGATGGCGGCGATCTTCGGCGTCGTGGTGGCCGGCTCCTTCATCGAGATGGGCGTCTCGCGCGTGCTGCCCTTCGTCAAGCGCCTGATCACGCCGCTGGTCACGGGCATCGTGGTGCTGATGATCGGCCTCACCCTGATCAAGGTCGGCCTGATCAGCATGGGCGGCGGCTACGCGGCCATGGCCAATGGAAGCTTCGCCAATGGCGAGAACCTGCTGCTCTCCGGCGTGGTGCTGGCCATCATCGTGATCCTGAACCGGGTGCCGGTGGTCTGGATGCGCAGCGCCGCCATCGTCATTGCGCTGGCCGTTGGCTATGGGCTGGCCGGCTGGATGGGACGCCTCGACTTTACCGGCATGCACGAGGCGCCGCTGTTCCAGGTGCCCACGCCCCTGCACTTCGGCCTGGGCTTCTCGTGGTCGCTGTTCATCCCGATGATCGTGATCTACCTGGTCACCTCGCTGGAGGCGATCGGCGACGTGACGGCCACCAGCAAGGTCTCGCGCCAGCCGGTCGAAGGACCGCTGTGGATGCAGCGCATCAAGGGCGGGGTGCTGGTCAACGGCGCCAACTCCCTGCTGGCCGGCATCTTCAACACCTTCCCCAGCTCGATCTTTGCCCAGAACAACGGCGTGATCCAGCTGACCGGCATCGCCAGCCGCCACGTCGGCATGTGGATCGCCCTGTTCCTGGTAATCCTGGGCCTGTTCCCTGCCGTCGCCGGCGTGATCCAGGCGGTGCCGGAACCGGTGCTGGGCGGCGCCGCCATGGTCATGTTCGGCGCCGTCGCCGCGGCCGGCATCAACATCCTGGCCAGCGTCACGCTCGACCGCCGCGCCCTGCTGGTGATCGCGGTGTCGCTGGCGCTGGGGCTGGGCGTGTCCCAGGTGCCCGAATTCCTGGCCCATATGCCCGCCGCCGTACGCAACGTGCTCGAATCGGGCGTCGCCACCGGCGGCCTGTGCGCGCTGCTGCTGAACTGGTTCCTGCCCGAACAGACGGCGCGGAAGGAAGCGCAGTGAACTGGAAGCGGATCGCCAGGAGCCTGTCGGCGCTGCCGGTGGTGGCGGTGACGACGTGGGGCGCGCTGGCGCTGTGGTTCCAGCTGGCGCCGGCGCTTGCGCTGGCCATCGGCGGCGCCTGGGCCCTGCTCGGCCTGGCCGCGGCGCTGGTACTGGCGCGCGCGCCGGGCTGGCGGCACGAACGCAGGCTGCTGCTGGCCGGCGCGCTGGCAGCGCTCGCGATGCTGGGGTGGTGGCAATCGCTGGCGCCGTCGCACGCTCGACCCTGGGCCGACGACGTCGCGCGCCTGCTGGAATCAACGGTCGACGGCGACCGCCTGGAGCTGCGCAATGTGCGCGCCTTCGAGTGGCGCACCGAGACCGACTACACGCCGCGCTGGGAAACCCGGCGCTACGACCTGTCCCGGCTCGAGTCGGCCGACCTCGTACTGTCCTACTGGATGGGGCCGCACATCGCCCACACACTGGTGTCGTTCGGCTTCAGCGACGGCCAAAGACTGGTGTTCTCGCTCGAGATCCGCAAGGAGCGGGACGAGGAGTTTTCCGCCATCGGCGGGTTCTTCCGCAAGTTCGAGCAGGTGATCGTCGCGTCCGACGAGCGCGACCTGATCCGCACCCGCAGCAATGTGCGCGGCGAGCAAGTCTATCTGTACCGGCTGCGGGCGACACCCGCGCAGCTGCGTTCGGTGCTGCTCGACTACCTGGCGCGCGCCGAGCGGCTGCGGCGCCAGCCCGAGTTCTACAATACCCTGACCAGCAACTGCACCACGATCCTGTTCGAACTGGCGCGCCAGATCGATCCCGCGCTGCCGCTCGACTACCGGCTGCTGGCGTCCGGGCACTTCGCCGAATACGCCTACGACCAGGGCGCGCTCACCTCGAGACTTCCCTACGCGGTCTTGCGCGATCGGGGCCACATCAATGCGCGCGCAATCGCATCCGATGCCGACGCGCACGACTTTTCGCAGGCGATCCGGGCCGGCGTGCCGGGCATCGCCGCACCCGCGGCGTCCACTGTCTCCGATCAACTGTTGAAGATCAATAGGCCCTGATCCCTCCTCGATAGAATCGATCCAGGTTCGATTTGCTCCTGCGACGCTGCCAGGAATCGATAAGGAAAAGCAATGGTATCGGGTCGACATCCGCCGTGGCAAAGCCCGCCTGGACCGGCAGCCCAGGACGGCGCCTTCGCCATCATGTTCGTGCCGTTGCTGGTGCTGCTGGTGGCCTTTGCGGGCCTGGCGATGGATATGGGCATGGTCTACAACCGCAAGGTCGAGCTGAGCGGCATGGCCAAGGCCGCCGCGCTGGCCGCGGCCAAGGAACTCAACGGCAAGAGCAGCGGCATCACGGCCGCCAAAACCCGCGCGCGCGAAGCCGCCCAGCGCTTCACCTACCGCTACGGCAACACGATCGAATGGGATGACGCAGCGCTCAGCTTCGGCACCACGCCGGCGCGCGGCGGCGCCTGGGTGGGCGCGGGCGGCGTCGCCAATGCCGCCGGCTATTTCTATGCTAAGGTGGACACCTCCGCGCTCGACGCCGTGGATGCCTCCATCAGCACCATTTTCATGCGCGTGCTCTCGAGCAGCCTGGCCACGATCGACGTGGCCGACGTCGCGATCGCCGGCCGATCCGGCATCCAGGCCGTGCCGCTCGCCGTCTGCGCGATGTCGGAAACCGCGGCCAGCGCGCGCGTCAATACCGGCCTGACCAATCACGAACTGATCGAGTACGGCTTCCGGCGTGGCGTCAGCTACGTCCTGATGCAGCTCAACCCACGCGGCACCGAGGCGGCGCGCTACGTGATCAATCCGGTCGTCCCGCCGGGCATGCCCAGCACCTCGTTCAACACGGGCATCCTGGGCCCCTTCGTGTGCGCCGCCAACCTGTGGATGCCGCGCCTGACCGGCGATGCGATCCGGGTCTCTTCGATGGCGCCGGCGGCGCCCCTCGCAGGGCTGGCCACCCAGCTCAACTCGCGCTTCGACGACTTCGGCCAGAACCTGTGCTTCCCCGCCGGCGCGCCGCCCGACTACAATATCCGCGCCTACACCTACGAGACGGCGGGGGGCGCCCCGTGGATGTCGCCCGCCACCGGGCTTCCCGCCGCCATGACCACCACCGAACGCGACCGGCTCGAGACGGTGGCCGACATCCCGCCGCCCGGCAGCACGCGCTCCGGCGTCAATGCCGGCTCCTTCGGGCCGCTGTGGTCGTACGCCAAGGCGGTCCGGTACTCGTCCTACAGCGCGGGCACGCCCGAGCCGTCCGGCGGCTACACGCCGTTCAGCACCGCCGACTGGCCCAAGCTGTACCGCGCCGACATCGCCGCGGTCAACTATCCGGGCAGTGGCCAGAGCAGCCCCTACAATCCCGAAAACATCATGGATCCACCCACGCTCCTCTCGCCCGCGCAAGCCCGCCGCGAGTATGCGACGCAGCTGCGCCGGGTGCTGTATGTGCCGCTGCTTTCGTGCGCGACCGAGGCTCCGTCCGGCAACAACGTCACCGCCACCGTCCTCGCCGTGGGGAAATTCTTCATGACGGTGCCCGCCACCAGCGACACCCTGATTGCCGAGTTCGCCGGCATCGCGGCCGAGCAATCGATTCCTGCCTCAGTGGAGCTTTATCCATGAACCCGAGATTTTCCTTCCGCCGATCCGCGCTCGGGCAACGGCAGCGCGGCTCGGCGGCCGTCGAGTTCGCCATCCTGGCGCCATGCCTGGCCATCGCCCTGGCGCCGCTGGTCCTGTGCGCACGCTTCATGTGGCACTACACGGTGGCGCACAAGGCGGCCCAGGATGCGGCGCGCTACATGGCCACCGTGCCGGTCGTCGAAATGCGCTCGCGCACCCTGGCCACCCAGGCCAGCGCAGTGGCGATCGAGATCGTCCACAGAGAGCTGGCCGACCTTGCTCCCGGAGAAGACATCCTGGATCCGGAAGTCGGATGCGATACCAACGCCTGTGGGATCCGGGCCGGCACCGTACCGCGCAACATCAGGGTCACGCTGGTCTTCTATATGCGAGACCCGATCTTCAACACCCACCTCGGCCAGTACGGCCTGCCGATCGACGTGACCGTGGTGACGCCCTATGTCGGCAAATGAGATGCCCAGGCTGCGGCGGCAACGCGGCGTCGCCGCCGTCGAATTTGCGCTGCTGGCGTCGCTGTTCGTCCTGATCCTGTTCGGCATCATGGAAGTGGCGCGCATGCTGTACGTCTACGGCACGCTGCAGGAAGTGACGCGCCGCGCCGCCGCGAGCGCGGCCCACGTGTACCCGACCGACGGTGCCGGGATCGCCCGGCTCAAGTATGCCGCGCTGTTTCGCAGCGGCCCCGGCGAACTGCCGCTGGCGCCGCCGGTATCGGACGCCCACCTGCGCATCGACTACCTGGCCCTGACCCGCGATCCCGACGATGGTGCACTGAGCCTGGCGCCGGTCGCCCCGGGCTCGATCCCGAATTCCGCCGCGCGCAACCGCCAGATCTGCATGGGCAACCCGAACGCGGCCGACTGCATCCGCTTCGTCCAGGTCCGCGTCTGCGGCGCCACGGACGACGGCGATGGCGAGTGCCCGCGGGTGCGCTCGCGCATGATTCTGCCGTTCGTCGACATGGGCGTGCCGCTGCACCGGGCGACCACGATCGTGCCGGTGGAATCGTTCGGCTACCAGCCTGGCGACTCGCCCTGCCCCTGCCCGTAGCCCTCGGCGAGTGCGCGCTCAGCGCGCCTGCAGGGCCGCGATCCGCTCTTCGATCGGCGGATGGCTCGAGAACAGCGCCATCGCGCCGCCCTTGCCCGAGATGCCGAATGCGCTCATGTTCTTCGGCAGCTCGCCTTCGGCCATGCCGCCCAGGCGACGCAGGGCCGCGATCATCGGCTGCGGCTGGCCCATGATGCTGGCGGCGCCGCGGTCGGCGCGGAACTCGCGCTGGCGCGAGAACCAGGCCACGATGATGCTGGCCAGGATGCCGAACACGATCTCGCACACGATCACGGTGACCATGTAGCCGATGCCGGGACCGGTGTTTTCCTCGTCATTCTTGCGCAGCATGCCGTCCACGAAGTAGCCGACGATGCGCGCCAGGAAGATCACGAAGGTGTTGACCACGCCCTGGATCAGGGTCAGCGTCACCATGTCGCCGTTGGCGATGTGGGCCACCTCGTGGGCCAGCACGGCCTCGACTTCCTGCTCGGTCATCGATTGCAGCAGGCCGGTCGATACCGCGACCAGCGACGAATTCCTGGTGGCGCCGGTCGCGAAGGCGTTAGGCTCGCCCTCGTAGATCGCCACTTCGGGCATGCCGATGCCGGCGCGCTGAGCCTGGGCCGCCACCGTGTTCAGCAGCCACTGTTCGGTCGAATTGGACGGCTGCTCGATGACGCGGGCCTTGGTCGACCACTTGGCGATCGGTTTCGACAGCAGCAGCGAGATGAAGGCGCCGCCGAAGCCCATCAGGCCGGCGAACATCAGCAGCCTGGTGAGATCCAGGCCGTTCGAGGTGAGGAAGCGGTTCACGCCCAGCAGGCTGGCGGTGATGCCCAGCACCAGCATGATGCCCAGGTTGGTCGCGATAAACAAAAGAGTACGTTTCATGATGTCCTTCTTGGTACGGTTGCGGTGAAAAAATAAGGTCAGGCGGCCTGTTCGGTATCGTCGGCCACGATGCGCTGGACCAGCACCCTGGCGATGCGGCGCTCCTCCACGCTCAGGATGCGGTAGCGCAGGCCGTCGATCTCGATCTCCTGGCCGGGCTCCGGCAAGCTCTCGAAGCGCGCCAGCAGGAAGCCGGCCAGCGAGGTGTAGTCGTCGTCGCTGCTCACCAGCCCCCCGGTTTCCAGCACCTGTTCCAGCTGGTGCAGGTCGGCGGTGCCGATGACTTCCCACTCGCCCGGACCCTTCGGCTGGATCGCCAGCTGCTCGTCCTCGTCGGGGAACTCACCGGCGATCGCCTCCAGGATGTCGACCGGGGTCAAGAGGCCCTGGACGATGCCGAATTCGTCGGTCACCAGCACCAGCTGGCCGTGGGCGCGCTTGAGCGTGTCCATGGCCTTGAGCACGCCGGCGGTATCGGGCAGCAGGATCGGCTTCCGAATCGGCCCGGTGCCGTCGACGGCGGTGTCGTCGATGCGCGCCTGCAGCACCAGCTGGCTGATCAGGTCCTTGGTGCGGGCGATGCCGACCAGGTTGTCGAGCTGGCCGCGGCCGACCGGCATCCGGCTGTGCGGCGACTCCTGCAGCTGGCGCAGGATCTCGTCCGCCTCGTCGTCGAGGTTAACCCAGGACATCTCGGAGCGCGGCGTCATGATCGAGCGGATCGAGCGGTCGGCCAGGGTCAGCACGCCGCTGACCATATTGCGTTCCTCGACGCCGAAGGCCTGCGCTTCGCCAGGTTGCTCGTCCTGGGCGTCCGGCTCGGCATCCTGGCGCCGCTTGCCGCCCATCAGGCGCAGCACGGTGTCGGCGGTGCGGTCGCGCAGCGGCAGGCGCGCCTCGTTCTTCAGGAAGTTACGGCGCGCGAACTGGTTCAGGGCCTCGATCAGGATCGAGAAGCCGATCGCCGCGTACAGATAGCCTTTCGGGATGTGGAAGCCCAGGCCCTCGGCCACCAGCGACAGGCCGATCATCAGCAGGAACGAGAGGCACAGCACGACCACGGTCGGGTGCGCGTTGACGAAGCGGGTCAGCGGCTTGGACGCCAGGATCATGACGCCGATCGAGATGATCACGGCCGCCATCATGACGCCCAGTTCGTCGACCATGCCGACCGCGGTGATCACGGCGTCGAGCGAGAACACGGCATCGAGCACCACGATCTGCACGATCACGGCGCCGAAGCTGGCATACACCTTCGACTGGGTGTGGACGTGGGTGACGCCTTCCAGGCGTTCGTGCAGTTCGACGGTGGCCTTGAACAGCAGGAACACGCCGCCCAGCAGCAGGATCAGGTCGCGCCCGGAGGGCGACCACGGCCCCAGCGCGAACAGCGGCGTGGTGAGCGTCACCAGCCAGGACACGATGGTCAACAGGCCCAGGCGCATCAGCATGGCCAGGGTCAGGCCGATCAGGCGCGCCTTGTCGCGCTGGTGCGGCGGCAGCTTGTCGGCCAGGATCGCGATGAAGATCAGGTTGTCGATGCCCAGGACGATTTCCAGGACAACGAGTGTGAGCAGACCCGCCCAGATTGCCGGGTCGAATAGCCATTCCATTGGTGTACCTCGTTATTTTGCTAAAAGTGTGTCGCGGCCGCGATCGCGGGCATGTCGGCGCAGTCGGGTGACGCGCGCCGCAATGCAGGGATCGAGATCGGCCAGGGGCGCCGCGCATGCGGCGAAGCAGGCCCTCAGGCCATGCGCGGGGGTTTTAGCGGTGGAAACGAGGAGTGATTGGCGCGTGGCGGCGCCGGAGGCGCGATCGCGCCTCCCGGCGAGCCGCCCACTTGCAGGCCGAGGTCTTCATAGACGGAATCGTGGACGTCGGCGCCGGCTGGCGGCTCATCGGGATCGATGTCGCAGCCGGCCTGGCAATCGTAGGGGCCAGGCAGGTAGGCATCGGCGAACAGGGGGACGGCCGCATCGGTTTCGAGGGCTGCCGTGTGGATGAGGACTGCGGAAGGTGTGACGTGTTCCGTCGCGCCGGCCGGCTGCATCGCGGATGCGGCCATGGCCAGGGCAAACATGTTCAGGGGGAGCAACAGGGTCAGGCAGATGACGAAAAATCGTCTCATATACGCAGCGAGAGTCGGAACGGCGTCAGTATAGCATGCGTTCGCCTAGCCCCGCCCCGCCGCGCACAAGCGCGCATAGCGGGCCGGCGTCACTCCCACCGCCAGCCGGAAGCGCCGCGTGAAATAGCTCTGGTCGGCGTAGCCCACCAGCGCCGCCACCTGCGCCAAAGGCAGCCGGCCCTGCCGGATCAGCTCCTGGGCGCGCCGCATGCGCGCCTGCTCCAGCCAGGCGATGGCGCTGGCGCCGGTGCTGCGCCGGAACAGCCGTGCGAAATGAAAGCGGCTGACATTGGCGACGTTCGCCAGCATCTGCAGGTCGATCTCTTCGCCCAGGTGGGCGTCGATGAAGTCCTTCACCCGCTGCAGGCTGCGCGGATTCAGGCCGCGCGGCGCCGGCGCCAACGGCGCCAGCTGGCAGTTGAAGCGGTGCACCAGGTGCAGCGCCAGCGCGCTCGACAAGGCCTGGCTCACATAAGCCTGGGCCGGATGCGGCGCGCGCTCGATCTCGGCCAGGAACAGCGCCACGATGCGTTCCACGAACGGGTCGCGCGCCGAAAAACAGTTGACCAGCTCAGTGCGCGGCAGCGCGCCCCGCAGCGTCGTCTCGGCCGCCTGCTGCAGCAGCGCCGGTGGCACCCGCATCAGCATGATCGCGCCGGGTCCGTCCCAGGCCCATTCGGACGGCATGCCGCGCGGATGGATGCCGATATTGCCGGGGCCGATCATGGCGCTATGGGTCTTGCCATCGCGCACCTGGGTCAGGCGCACCGCGCCCGAGATGCGCATCCCGATCACGTCCTGGTCGAGCACGCCCGAGCCGACGCTCCCCGCCGCTGTCCACTCGTAGACGCTGATGCCGACGCCGCTCCAGGGGCGGCCCTGGCTGGACGCGACCGGGGTGGCCAGCAGCCGGTTACCCGGCACGGGCGAAGCATGCATGACTGCCTCCCACTGATGGCAAGTAAATACCAAAGCTTGGCAATAACTTACCGCTCCACAGACCATGTTTTAAAGATAATCGCATCAGGCGCTGGCAGCTGCCGCAGGCCACCAGACGATACCCCATCCTTGGCCATACCTCGTTACCTGCCGTTGGTGGCAGCCGCCGACAGCCGATCCATGACGTTCGACGAAGGAGCGGAACTCTAGTCGCAGTTTCGGTGTCTGATACTAGGTAAGCTGGTGCGACTGAACACGATTGAAGTACTCATCCATTCAGCGAAAACCAAGCGATTGTGATGGGCAGCATGAATGTTCGCCGTACTGGCTTGCTGCACGATGCCACGCGAAATACGGCTCGCCCCCGGTGCCCTCGAGGCGCGATAGGCGCTACCCGTGGCGAGTCTGACGGCAACGTCAGGCACTGCCGCCTGCAGTTTGCCGGCGGGAGGCGGGAAAGTAACGCCTGTCAGGTATGAGCTCGGTCAGCAAGACGGTTCAGGGCAGGAAGAGGACGTTGAGCGCATTTGCTCACGTCTTTGATAGCAGGTGCACATGCTTATCACTAGCCGGCACGATCAAGCGATGATCGAGGCGGAGCAGTCGAGGACCCAGGCCTTGAGCGTAGCCCGCCTGATCGCGGTAATCGACGGTGGCTGTCACCTGAAGGCGTTCCAGCGCATGGATGGCGCTCCGCTGGGTTCGATCGACATCGCCCTGGGCAACGCCAGGCCCGCCGCCCTGCTGGCCCTGCTGGCCCTGCTGGGCGCGGCCTATTGCCATGCAGCTGGGCGGCCTGTCGATGGCCATGGGCGCTTTCCTGGCCGGGGTACTGCTGTCGGAATCGACCTTCCGTCACCAGCTGGAAGCCGACATCGAGCCGTTTCGCGGCATCCTGCTCGGCCTGTTCTTCCTGGGCGTCGGCATGGCGCTCGACCTGGGCGTGATCGCCAGCGGCTGGCAACAGGTGGCGCTGGCCGTGGCCGGCTACATGCTGCTCAAGATGGCGGTCATCTATGGCGTCGCCCGCATGTTCGACCTCGACAACCGCGAGGCGGTCGGCCGCGCCGTGCTGATGGCCCAGGGTGGCGAGTTCGCTTTCGTGCTGTATGCGGCCGCCACCGCCGCCGGCATCCTCGACGCCCGCCAGAACGCCATCCTCAGCACCGCCGTCATCGTCTCGATGATCCTGACGCCGTTCCTGATCATGCTGTACGACGCCTTCATGCCGAAGTGGGCGCCATCGAAGGCAGCGGTGACGCCGCCCGCGGACCTGTCGGCCAACGTGCTGCTGATCGGCTTCGGCCGTTTCGGCCAGATCGCCAGCCAGCCGCTGCTCGAGAACGGCTACTCGCTGTCGATCATCGAAACCAGCACCCAGGCGATCTTCGACCTGGAGCCGCTCGGCTTCAAGGTCCATTACGGCGACGGCACCCGGCTCGACATCCTGCAGGCGGCCGGCGCCATGGAGGCGCGGCTGATCGTGGTGGCCATCGACGACCGCCAGGCCTGCCTCAGAATCGTGGAGATCGCCAGGGCCGAATTCCCGCACACCCCGGTGCTGGCGCGCGCCTTCGACCGCGAGCACGCGCTCGAGCTGATCCGGCGTGGGGTGGACTGGCAGGTGCGCGAGACCTTCGAATCGGCGCTGACCCTGGCCGGCAAGACGCTCGAACTGATCGAGCCCGACGCCCGCGTGCGCGCCGCGGTGATGGACACCGTGCGCCGGCGCGATGCCGAGCGGCTGGCGATCCAGGTCACCGAGGGGCTGTATGCGGCGCCGGGGCTGATCCGGAATAATGCGCAAGGCCAGGAGCGCTGAATCGCGCCAGCCGCCGTCCATGCTTCATCGAGGCGTCATATACTGGGGTTAGACTATCGGCGCAGCATCTTTTTTGCGATCCGATACCGGATTTTCCAGGACTATTCGTCTACCCATGTAACACATGCTCAATGATCTGGACGAGTGGTTCATCCACGAGATACTTCCCGTCGAGGGCGCGCTGATGCGCTACCTGCGCCGGAACTGGCGGGATGCGTCCGAATGGCCGGACCTGCGCCAGGAGGTCTACGCGCGCGTGTACGAGGCGGCGTGGGGCGGCTATCCGGAGCGTCCGGCGGCCTTCGTGCTGGCCACGGCGCGCAACCTGCTGATCGACCGCGCCCGCAAGAGCCAGGTGGTGTCGATCGAGGCCTTCGCCGAACTCGACGACATGGCGACCGACGAACTGACGCCGGAACGCCATGCCAGCGGGCGCGCCGAACTGGAAGTACTGGTCGAGGCGATCGAGGCGCTGCCGCCGCGCTGCCGCGAGGTGGTAGTGCGGCGCAAGGTGGACGGCCTGTCGCAGCGCGAGGTGGCGCAAGAGATGGGGATCACCGAGGATACGGTGGAAAGGCAGATCGCGAACGGCATGCGCGCGCTGGCCGACGCGCTGTTCGCGCGCGGCATCGGCGCCGGCATCGCGAAGCTGGAGCGCAAGCTGCGCAAGAGAGGCACGGATGACTGACACGAACAGGAAGGCCGCGACGGTCGAGCAAGAGGCGGCCGCCTGGCTGGCGCGCCAGGATGGGCCGGAATGGGACGCCGCGCGGCAAGCCGAGCTCGATGCCTGGCTGGCGGCGGACACCCGCCACCGGGTGGCCTGGCTGCGCCTGCGCGCAGCCTGGAGTGAAGCGGATGCCCTGCACGGCCGCGAGCGGGCGCCTGCGGCCAGGCCCGCATTGGCGCGCTTTTCGCCCTGGCGTATCGCCGCCGGCGTCGCGCTGGCCTGCGCCCTCGGCGCCCAGCTGGCATCGATGAGGAACGACCACGGCGTCCAGCGCTATGCGACGGCGGTCGGCGAGAGCCGCCTGGTCGCGCTGGCCGACGGCTCACGCGTCACGCTCAATACCGACACCCGGCTGCGTTCCTCGCAAGACGATGTGCGTACCGTCTGGCTCGACAGCGGCGAGGCCTATTTCGACGTCGCCCACGATCCGCAACACCCCTTCGTCATCGAGGCCGGCGCCAGCCGCATCACGGTGCTGGGCACCCGCTTCACGGTGCGCCGCGAGGAAGGCGGCACCCGCGTGCTGGTAGCCCAGGGCCGGGTGCGGGTCAGCGACGGCGCCGCCACGATCGAACTCGCGCCCGACGAGGAAGCGCTGGCGCACGCCGGCGCCATCGCGCGCAGCGTCCACGACGCCGCGCATACCGAGCGCCAGCTGGCCTGGCGCGAAGGCCGGATCGTGTTCGACCGGACGCCCCTGGGCGAGGCGGTCCTCGAGTTCAATCGCTACAACGCGCGCAAGATCGTCGTCGATGGCCCGGAAGTCGCCGGCATCGTCCTGGGCGGCAGCTTCGCGCCGACCAATATCGACGGTTTCCTGCGCCTGCTCGAACAGGGTTTCGGCTTGCGCACCGAACGGCGCGGCAAGGATGTCGTGATAAGCCGCTGATGTTTTTGCGGCTGACATACCGGATTTTTTGCAACCAGTCGTCATTGAGGGAAGCAGCACACAATCGAGCCGCATGGCTCCTCTCACACCAGGAACGACGACGATGGCCCAACCTACCCTCACCACCCTGATCGGCGCGCTGTGCGCCGCCATGTTCTGCGGCGCAGTCCAGGCCCAGACGATGCCGCTGCAGATCCCGGCCGGCGATCTCAAGACCGCGCTCGACCGCTATGCGGCCCAGAGCGGGGTGCAGCTGCTATACCGCGCCGACGACGTCCAGGGGCGCACGAGCCCCGGCGTCCAGGGCAGCCTGGATCCGGCGCAGGCGCTGGCTGCGCTGCTGGCCGGCACCGGCATGGCGACGCGCAAGGATGGCAGCAACGCCATCCTCGTCTTTCGTTCCGGCCAGGACGACGGCGCCGCCGCCACCAAAGCGGCCGACAGTGAACTGACCACGGTGACCGTCACCGCCCAGAAGCGCACGCAATCGGCGCAGGCGGTGCCGATCGCCATGACCGCGCTGTCGGCCAAGACCCTGGACGTGCACCGCGTCCAGGGCCTGCAAGACCTGGCGCGTCTGACCCCGGGCCTGCTGGTGTCGAGCTTCAGCCAGGCCAATCCGACGATTGCGATCCGCGGCATCAGCAACACCTTCAACCAGATCGGCGTCAACAAACCGGTGGGCATCGTGGTCGACGACGTCTTCATCCCACGCAACAGCGCGGCCAGCTTCGAACTGTTCGACCTCGAATCGATCGCCGTGCTCAAGGGCCCGCAAGGCACGCTGTTCGGCCGCAACGTGACCGGCGGCGCGATCGTGATCACCACCCGCCAGCCCGATCCGGCGCAGTTCGCGGCCGAAGCAGAACTCAGCGCCGGCAATCATGGCGAACGCCAGGCCAAGGGCGTGCTCAACGTCCCGCTGTCCGACAATGCCGCCTTCAAGATCTCGACCTCGCTGCGCAAGCGCGACGGCCTCGGGCGCGACCGCCTGACGGGACGCGAACAGGACGACATCGACAGCCAGAACTTCCGCGCCCAGGCCTATGTACGCGCGGGCAGCGGCTTCGACGCCACCTTCAGCGCCGACTATGGCGACGACCGCAATGGCGGGCGCACGCTGTCGTCCGACACGCTGGGCAATGACGGCGACGTGCGCACCTCCGAAGTCGGGGTCGAGCAGCGCTTTGCGCGCATTATCGCCGGCCTGTCCGCCAAGCTGGTGTGGCGCCTGGACGCGGGCGAGATCACCTCGATCAGCGCCTGGCGCAAGTCGCAGTCGGGCGAGGATTATGCCGGCGTCGGCGCCCATTATTCGCTGCTGACCGGCGGCAGCCAGAGCATCACCCGCGACGCCGACCAGATCACGACCTTCTCGCAAGAGCTACGCTACGCCAGTCCCAAATGGGCGCGCGGCGACTTCGTGGCGGGCCTTTATTTCGCCGACGAGAATGGCGACCGCCAGCTCGGCGTGCGCGGCCTGGCCGCCGGCACGGGCCTGCTGGCCAGTTCGACACTGGCCGAACAGTCGGTCGACAGCCGCAGCGCCGCCGTGTTCGCCGACGGCACGCTGCACCTGACCGACACGCTCGACCTGACCGTCGGCGCGCGCACTACGCGCGACCGCAAGCGCGTCAGCCTCGTGCGCAGCGACCTGGTGCGGCCCGCGAGCGGCTGGCGCGTCGACGGGCTGGCCCACAGCTGGACCGAGACCACCCCGCGCGCGGTGCTGAGCTGGACGCCCCGCAGCGGCCTGATGGCCTACCTGAGCGCCAGCCGCGGCTTCACCAGCGGCGGCTACAACGCCGATGCCACCAGCGTCGCGGCCTTCAGCATGCCCTTCGACCCGGAAACCGTGACCAATACCGAACTCGGGCTCAAGTCGCAATGGCTGCAGAACCGGGTGCGCCTGAACGCCGCCCTGTTCCGCATGAAGTACCGCGACAAGCAGGAATTCGTCAACAACACCCTGACCGGCATCCTCTCCATCGTCAATGCCGGCAAGGCCAGCGTCGACGGCGCCGAAGTCGAACTGGCCTGGAAGGCGGCGACCTGGCTCGACCTGTCGGCCAGCTTCGGCTACCTCGACGGGCGCTATGACCGGTTCGTGGTCGGCACCGTGAACAACAGCGGCAACCCGCTGTCGAATTCGCCGCGGCGCCAGGCCGGCCTGGCCGCCAATTTCAGTTATCCGGTCTCGTTCGGCTACCTGGTCGGCGCCGCCAGCTACGCGTGGAAGGACAGCTACAACACGGGCGCCGCCAACGACCCCAACCTGCAGCTGCCGGGCTTCGGCCTGGCCAACCTGTCGGCCGGCGTCGAGTCGCCCGACCGCAGCTGGCGCCTGCTGGCCTGGGTCAAGAATGCGAACGATACCGAGTACCTGCTGACACGTTCGACGCAGGTGGTGCGCGCGCGCTATGCCGGCGAGCCGCGCACCTTTGGCCTGAGCCTGACGGGACGCTTCTGATGGCCGCCCCATCGATCCAACGCCGCGCGCTGCTGGCGGCACTGCTGGCCGGCCCGGCCTGGCATTGGCCTTCGCCGGCACTGGCCGGCGCGAGCGAGGTTCCCGACCGGCCCGGCGAGCGCCTGGCGCCCTGGCAGCCCGGCTGGCTGGACATCCACCATATCGCCACCGGCCGCGGCAACGCGACCTTCGTCCTGCTGCCGGACGGGACCAGCTTGCTGATCGATGCCGGCGCCTCGCTGAACGCGCTCGACGTCTCGATGGCGCCGCGTCCCGACGCCAGCCGCCGTCCCGGGGAGTGGATCGGCCGCTATGCGGCGCGCCACCTGCGCCGGGCCGGACTGGACGGCATCGATTACCTGATGGCGACCCACGTGCACCCGGACCACACGGACGGCGTTGCCGACGTCTCAGCACAGCTCCCGGTGCGCACCGTGATCGACCGCGGCTTCCCCGACTACGCCTATCCGCAACACGTGGATGCGCCGTTCGCCGCCAGCTACCGCGCATGGGTCGCGGCGCGGCGCGCGGCCGGGTTGGCGGTCGAGCGCTTCCGGGTCGGCAGCGCCAGCCAGGTCGCGCCGCGCGGCCATCGTCCGGGCGGAACGGGCTGGGACATCCGCACGGTCGCCGCCAATGGCGTGGTCTGGAGCGGCCAGGGCGAATCGACCCGTTCGCTGTTCCCGGACCTCGCGAGCCTGCCGCGCGCCGACTGGCCCAATGAAAACCAGTGCTCGGCGGCGCTGCGCATCGGCTACGGCCCGTTCAGCTACTTCACGGGCGGCGACCTGACCAGCTACACCGCCGACGGCGCGCTGCCATGGCAGGACGTACTGGGACCGGCGGCGCGCGCGGCCGGCCCCGTCACCGTGGCCACCGCCGACCACCACGGCATGTTCGACGGCCTGGACGGCGACATCGTGCGCACCCTGCGGCCACGGGTGTGGGTGATCCAGTCCTGGCATATCGCCCACCCCGACATGTTGCAGCTCGAGCGCATGTTCAGCGAGCGCCACTATCCGGGGCCGCGCGACGTGTTCGCCACCTCCGTGATGCGCGAAAACCTGCTGGCCAACGGCCGCCTGACGCGGCGCCTGCGCAGCCACGACGGCCACGTCGTCGTGCGGGTGGCGCCGGGCGGCGGCCACTTCCACGTGGCGGTCACCGGCAACGCCGACGAGGCCGATATCGTGCAACTGGCGACGGCGCGGATGGCACCTTGAACACTGCGCCTTGTCATATGGGTGACACACCGCGGCGCTAGACTGGGGCGGCCGCCCGGTGTGGTTTCTCGTGAACGGCCGCTCATCGGCCGACGCCGCACCGGGCGAATTTTCTTGTTCCATGAGGATGCCTCCATGTCTACCGCCCACACTACCGACCTCACCCACCGCGTGCAGCGCGACCTCACCGACAGCTATGACGAAGAGCTCGAAATGGAACTCGACGACCGTGACCTCGATCCCGAGACGCTGCTGCCCCCGCCTACCCGCAGCGAGCAGGAGAAGGAAGCCCGTCGCCAGTATTTCCATGAGCTGTTCCGCCTGCAGGCCGAGCTGGTCAAGCTGCAGGACTGGGTCGTACACACCGGCCACAAGGTCGTGATCCTGTTCGAAGGCCGCGACGCCGCCGGCAAGGGCGGCGTCATCAAGCGCATCGCCCAGCGCCTCAATCCACGCGTGTGCCGGGTGGCGGCGCTGCCGGCGCCGAACGACCGCGAGCGCACCCAGTGGTATTTCCAACGCTACGTCTCGCACCTGCCGGCGGCGGGCGAGATCGTCCTGTTCGACCGCAGCTGGTACAACCGCGCCGGGGTCGAGCACGTGATGGGCTTCTGCACCGATGCCCAGTACGAGGAGTTCTTCCAGACGGTGCCGGAATTCGAACGCATGCTGGTGCGCTCCGGCATCCAGCTGATCAAGTACTGGTTCTCGATCTCGGACGAGGAACAGAATGCGCGCTTCCTGAGTCGCATCCACGATCCGCTCAAGCAGTGGAAGCTCAGCCCAATGGACCTGGAATCGCGTCGGCGCTGGGAAGAATACACGCGGGCTAAGGAAATCATGCTCGAGCGGACCCATATTCCCGAGGCGCGCTGGTGGGTGGTGCAAGGGGTCGACAAGAAGCGTGCGCGCCTGAACTGCATCCATCACCTGCTGCAGCAGATGCCCTATGTCGAAGTCGAGCGTCCGGCAATTGAATTGCCCGAACGCGAATATCACGACGATTATGTGCGGCGGCCGGTGCCGCCGGAGATCATCGTGCCTGAGATATTCTAGTCACGCCGGCTTGCGCCAAAGGATGGCCCCGAGGCGCGGCGGCTCACGACCGCCGTTCCCACCCGCAGCGCCAATCTGGGGTGGCATGCATCCTTTTATATCGTAACGGTTACAAGTCTTGCTTCCCTCCGGCTGCCGCTCCAACTGGCTACGCGTCCCGCATAGCAGGTGAAGCCACAGATCCCGCCTGTTGTAAATAACTTACTCATCCGAGGGCTTTGTTGCATAAATCAATTGAGCGCGTAGTACCCCAAACCCCAGACGGATTTACGGCATGGTCACCGCTACGGTCGTGGGCGTGCCCAAGCGCGTGAAGCGATTGAGGATGGCGGCA
>NZ_JAFVIM010000025.1:0-99039 GCF_017582745.1 Massilia oculi | reverse complement strand
GTGCCGCCATCCTCAATCGCTTCACGCGCTTGGGCACGCCCACGACCGTAGCGGTGACCATGCCGTAAATCCGTCTGGGGTTTGGGGTACTACGCGCTCAATTGATTTATGCAACAAAGCCCTTTACAGTAAGGGATTTATGACTCCTATGATGGTGAATGAAGAGTTTCGTCAAGCTGGTTTTTTTATCAAAACGATGGAAGAATTCATCGAATCATCGACCAGTACTGAAGTCGAGCGGCTTAAGGCTGAAGCTAATGCGCTGAATCCGGATGACGTGGAAGAATTTTGGGCTTGGAATTTTCCGGTTCACTGGGAAGATGTAATAGGCACTCGTATTCGATCAGCATTTTGCACCCAGATATGTAGCCAAGTAGAGGCGACTCTAGGTAAAATTTGCGAGCTAGTCCGCGTTTTAGAACGTTGTCCTCTCACGATAAAAGACATCAAAAGTGGAGCGGTATTGGAGCAGCATAAAAATTACCTTAGTAAAGTCGGAAATTTCAATGGACCACCCAAAATCCTCTGGGATGAAATGGGCAATATATTTCGACTTCGAAACATTTTGATTCATGAGGAGGGATATTTAGGCGCAAAGCGCGACCAAAATCTAGTAAATTTCCTCGCATTACTTCCCAATATAAAAATTCAGAACGATTTCGTGCAGTTGCAGTCCGGGTCGTGTCCTGCATTGCTAGCTGTCGCGAGGCGCTTTAGTGATGCTTTATTTGCTGAATACGATATATTAATTCAACGACTCAGAGCAGCAGAACCGAGCACGACTGCACTCTAATTTAATGAATCTTACTAGCGCGATGACGAATTATTGGACGCCCAGTACATAATCAAATTCTCCGAAGGAACTAGCGATTTTTATCATGCGCATGAAGTCATCAATGCACAGGTCCAGTATCAGCTCGTATCGGAATAAGTAAGCCATTACATTTTCGGGCCTCGTATAATACCGCTTTCGCTCAAAATTGAGCATTATGATTATTACTTTTCGCAGTGCATTTAGCGTTACTAGTATATAGGCTAGAACGCTGGTTCGATGTAAGCAGTCGGCACCAGTTATTCAAACGCAGTCCTCGTGACTGGGCTCTTGTTTTATGGGCGGCTATCGCTTATCTTGCCTTGAGCAACAGCTCTGTCCCCTGCCGCAGCTTGGGATACACCACCGGAATCGTCATCATGGTGCTGCCGATCGCCATCAACAGCAATGCCGTGAAGGTCTCGCTAGTAATCACACCCTTGTCGAGCAGGATATTGGCAAAGATGATCATGATCAGCGCCTTGGTCTGCAGCAGCCAGCCGATGATCGAGGCTTCTTCCTTGCTCCACCCGAGAATGCGACCGGCGATCCGCACGCCCACCAGCTTGCCCGACACCGACGCCGCCAGCAGCACGGCCGCCACGACGAACACCGCCGCCCCTCCCACTGCCCAATTGGTGCGCAAGCCGGTGCTCAAGAAGAAGACAGGCATCAATATTAGCAATACGTTATGGCGCAGGAAATCGAGTTTCTCCTGGTCGAACCACTCCGCATCCATGACGGCGCCGGCCAAGAACGCCCCCACCATATAGTGCAACCCGGCCCAGTCAGCCGCAAACCCGCACACGATCAGCCACACCAGCATCACGAACCACCGATCCCGCTCCGGAATACTCACCATCAAGCGCCGGAATAGCTTGGTCGCGACGATAAACATCAGGAAGAATCCCAACTGCCGCCCCACCCGCTCCCAATCGACCAGGATCAGCGCCAGCACACCCCAGATCGCGATATCGTCCAGGCTGGCATACCGCAAGATGCGCTGCCCCAGCGGCTGCCGCAAGATATCCAGCTTCTCCATCAGCAGGATCAGAATGGGCAACGCCGTCACCGCACACGCCATGCCCACACCCAGCACGAACTGCCAGCTTTGCGCCCCAGCCCCGATCCACCTGGAATAGCCGAGCATGCCCGCCGCAACGACGCTTCCGAACACCAACGGCACCCCAAGCGCCAGCCCGGCAGTGATGGAACTCTCGCGCCGATGCTCCCACGCCTTCTTGAGATCGAGCTCGATCCCCGCCAGCATCACGAAGATCATGACCGCCCACCAGGCAATCCCGTTCAGCGTCTGGATGACCTGCGGATTGAAAACGAAGCTGTAGTACTCTGGATACGCCTTGCCCAGCACGCCAGGCCCCAGCAACACGCCGGTGATGATCTGCACGACCACGAGCGGCGCCAAGTAATCCGTATTGCCGAGCCGCCAGATGAGATAAGGCACGGCAAAGATCAGCAACATCGCGATCAGGAAGATTTCGGTGGTACTCATTGCGCTGTGCATCGGACTGTCTCAAGCTAATAATTATTATGGTGAAGGCGCCCGCTCCAGGACGAGCCCCACGTTCTCCCGCGAGTATCCCCGTAAATATCAGCACACAGCAATCTATAACGTGAAGTTTCCCTGAAGATTCGTGTCAAAATAACATAATGCAAGATTAGTTTGACCGAGAATTAACCCGGTGCTATAGTCGGGCCAAGCCGATGGTAACGTTTCCAAACTTACCAAAACAATAACGGCGCCAATGGAGACAAGATGGTCACACCCCGCAACCTGGCTGCAGCCTGCGCATGGCTGTGCGCCGCTGCTTTCGCGCCAGGCATCGCACTGGCCAACGCTGCCGCGCCCAAGGCGGAAGTCATCCACTGGTGGACCTCGGGCGGCGAATCGAGCGCCGTCAAGCAGGTCGCCCAGGCCTACCGCGCCGCCGGCGGTGTGTGGATCGACAGCGCCATCGCCGGCGGCGACCAGTCGCGCGCCGTCACCATCAACCGCATCATCGGCGGCAATCCACCGACGGCCGCCCAGTTCAACACTTCCAAGCAGTTCACCGACGTCATCGAGCAGGACATGCTCAACAACGTCGACCTGGTCGCCAAGGCCCAGGACTGGGACCGCATCCTGCCCGAACCGCTGATCGACGTCATCAAGCACGACGGCCACTACTACGCGGTGCCGCTCAACATCCACATGCAGACCTGGATCTGGTACTCGAAGGCCGCCTTCCAGAAAGCCGGCATCGACAAGGAGCCGACCAGCATCGACGAACTCTTCGCCGCCCTCGACAAGCTCAAGGCCGCCGGCCTGGTGCCGCTGGCCCACGGTGGCCAGTCGTGGCAGGAGACCGTGCTGTTTTCAAGCCTGCTGGCCAATATCGGCGGCCGCGAACTGTATCTGAAAGTGATCCGCGACCGCGACCAGGCCACGATCCTGTCGCCGCAGTTTCGCAACGTGCTGCTCACCTTCAAGCGCATGAAGTCCTATGTCGATCCCGGTTCGCCCGGCCGCAACTGGAACGACGCCACCGCGATGCTCATCAGCGGGAAGGCCGGCTTCCAGGTGATGGGCGACTGGGCCAAGGGCGAGTTCACCAATGCCGGCCAGCTGCCCGGCCAGCACTACGGCTGCATCCCCGGCCTCAAGCCCGACACGCCCTACCTGATGCAGGGCGACGTGTTCGTTTTCCCGCGCACGAACAAGGCCGACGCGATCAAGGCCCAGCAGCTGCTGGCCAACGTCGTGTCGCAGCCCGAGCTGCAAGTCTCGTTCAGCAAGCTGAAAGGCTCGATCCCGGTGCGTCTTGATGCCGATGCGTCGCAGCTCGACCTGTGCGCGCAAAAGGGCATCGAGATCGTCAAGGACCGCAGCCGCCAGCTGGGCGTCACCGAGGTCTATCTGACTCCGGACCAGAACGGCGCCATGCAGGACATCCTGACCGCCTACTGGAATATGGACATGAATGTCGACCGGGTCCAGCGCAGCATCGCCAACGCTCTCAAATACTGACGCCATGCTCGCCCAACGCTACCACGTCCGCCTCGCCCCTCATATCGCCCTCGTGCCGATGGCGCTGGTCGTGCTGGGCGCCTACATCGGCGGCGCGCTGTGGACCTTGCGCACCTCGTTCACGGCCTCGCGCACCTTCCCGTCCGATAACTTCATCGGCGCGGCGCAGTACGTGCGCCTGTTCGACAACGAGCGCTGGCTGCTGTCGCTGCACAACCTGGCCGTCTACGGCGTCGCCTTCATCCTCGCCTGCATGATCATCGGCTTCCTGCTCGCCGTCTTCATCGACCAGAACGTCAAGGGCGAAGGCCTGCTGCGCACCGTGTTCCTGTACCCGTATGCGATGTCCTTCATCGCCACCGGCCTCGTATGGCAATGGCTGCTGGCGCCGGGCAGCGGCATCGAAGGCGCCGTGCGCCAGATGGGATTTCCAGGCTTCTCGTTCGACTGGATCGTGCACCAGGACCTGGTGATCTACACCGTCGTCATCGCCACCGTGTGGCAGGCCTCGGGCCTGGTGATGGCGCTGATGCTGGCCGGCCTGCGCGGCATCGATCCCGAGATTTATAAAGCCGCGCGCCTGGACGGCATCCCGGCCTGGCGCGTCTATCTGCAAATCGTCCTGCCGATGCTGGGCCCGTCGGTTGCTACCGTATTCCTGCTGCTGTCCACCGCGGTCGTGAAACTGTTCGACGCCGTGGTCGCGATGACCCAGGGCGGCCCCGGCATCGCCAGCGAAGTGCCGGCCAAGTTCATCATGGACCACCTGTTCCTGCGCTCGAACATCGGCCTGGCCTCGGCCGGCGCGGTCACGCTCCTGATCCCGGTGCTGGCCCTGCTCGCGCCTTACGCCTATACCCGCAGCCGCCGCGCGCGCCTGAATGGAGGCCATGCATGAGCCACCATTCGTTGCAGGCGATAGCGCCACCCATGCCCGGCCAAGCCACCCAGACCGCGCGCCGCAAGCGCATGTTCACCCCGGCGCGCCTCGGCGTCTATGCCTTCCTGTTCAGCGCCGCCCTGTTCTTCCTGCTGCCGCTGTACGTCATGATCATCACCTCGTCCAAGCCGATGGAAGAGATCAGGATGGGGAACGTGTTCGCCCTGCCCGCTGCCGCCACGCTCGAGCCATGGCGCGCGGCCTGGGGCGCGGTCAGCCACGGTTTCTGGAACTCGGTGGCGATCGCCGTGCCCAGCACCGTGATCCCGATACTGCTCGGGGCCGTCAACGGCTACGCGCTGTCGTTCTGGCGTCCGCGCGGCGCGAATGTGCTGTTCGGCGTGCTGCTGGCCGGCGCCTTCATTCCGGTGCAGGTCATGATTTATCCGCTGGTGTGGATGATGGCGCATGCCGGCGTGTTCGGTTCGCTGCCGGCGATCGTGGTCGTCCACGTCATCTTCGGCATGCCGCTCATGACGCTCCTGTTCCGCAACTACTATGCCTCGGTGCCGCACGAGCTGTTCCAGGCCGCGCGCATCGACGGCGGCGGCTTCTGGCGCATTTTTATCCAGGTGATGCTGCCGATGTCGCTGCCGATCATCGTCGTGGCCGCGATCATGCAAGTCACCGGCGTCTGGAACGACTACATCCTGGGCCTGGTGTTCGCCGGCCGCGAGAACCTGCCGATGACGGTCCAGCTGAACAACGTGATCAACACCACCACCGGCACCCGCCTGTACAACGTCAATATGGCCGCGACCATCCTGACCGCCGCGGTGCCGCTGGCGATCTACTTCATCTCCGGACGCTGGTTCGTGCGCGGCATCGCCGCCGGCGCCGTGAAAGGCTGACCCCTATGTCGAACGTCCACCTGCGCAAACTGTGCATCACCCGCGGCAGCAACGAGATCATCCGCGACCTCGATTTGCAGATCGAGCCGGGCGAGTTCCTCGTGCTGCTCGGCCCTTCGGGCTGCGGCAAGTCGACCCTGTTGCACAGCATTGCCGGCCTGATCGACTTGTCCGGCGGCGCGATCGAGATCGGCGGCCGCGACATGAGCTACGCCGACCCAAGCGAGCGCGGCATCGGCATGGTGTTCCAGTCGTACGCGCTATACCCGACCATGACGGTCGAAAAGAATATGTCGTTCGGCCTCAAAATCGCCGGCACGCCGAAGGCGGAAGTGCAGCGCCGCGTGCGCAAGACGGCCGAGATGCTGCAGCTCGATGCCCTGTTAGAGCGCAAGCCATCTCAGCTCTCGGGCGGCCAGCGCCAGCGCGTGGCGATCGGCCGCGCGCTGGTGCGCGAAGCCGGCGTCTACCTGTTCGACGAACCGCTGTCGAACCTCGACGCCAAGCTGCGCGCCGAACTGCGGCGCGAACTCAAAATGCTGCACCAGACGCTCGGCTCGACCATGATCTACGTGACCCACGACCAGGCCGAGGCGATGACGCTCGCGACCCGCATCGTGGTGATGCAGGGCGGCCGCATCCAGCAGATCGGCACGCCGGCCGAGGTGTACGACACGCCCGCCAACCGCTTCGTGGCCGGCTTCCTCGGTTCGCCCTCGATGAATTTCATCGACGGCAGCGTCGATGCGCAGGGACGCTTCAGCGCCGGTGCAATAACGCTGCCATTCGCGGGCGGTGCGTCGGCCGGCGCGGTGACGCTGGCCGCGCGCCCGGAACACATCCACATCGACGACAACGGCCCCTTGACCGCGACGGTCACCCTGGTCGAGCCGATGGGCAATCACCAGGTGGTGTGGCTCGACTGCGGCGGACAGGCGCTGTCGTGCATCGAGCACGATGGACGTTCGCTGGCATCCGGCCAGGCGGTGCGCTTCGCGATCGACACCGGCCGTGTTTCGTTGTTCGATCCTAAAAACGGTCAAAGGTTATGAAGGATGGGTGCCATCCGCACGCGGATGCAGTATGCTTGGCGGTTGTTTTGATTAACGTATTCATGAAATAGGGATCGCAGGTGGCGACAATCAAGGACGTAGCGCGGCTGGCTGGAGTAGGTCTCGGCACCGCTTCGCGCGTGGTCAGCGGCAAGGGCTCGGTATCGCCGGCCACGCTCGAACGCGTGCGCAAGGCGATCGACGAGCTGGGCTTCCGGCCCTCGCACGCGGCGCGCGCACTGCTGTCTGGCACCAGCCGGATGGTCGGCGTCTACATCCCTGTCTTGTCCGGCACCTTCTACACGCCGATCCTGCAGATCATCGACACCGAGCTGCGCGCGGCCGGCCTGCACATGGTGGTCGCCTTTGGCGTCGGCCTGGGCGATGCGCGCAACCAGGCCATCGAGGGCATCGAGTTCCTGATCGAGCGCGGCTGCGACGGCCTGATCATGATGACCAGCGCCCTGCTCGACGAAGACATTGCCGCCCTGGGCGGCAAGCGGCGCCTGATCGTCGCCCTGAACCACGATTTCAAGGACATCCCGGAGCAGTGCTTCACGGTCGACCACGCGCAGGGCGGCCGCCTGGCGGCGCGCACCCTGCTCGACCACGGTCACCGCGACATCGCCGTCATCGCCGGGCCGAGCGCGCTGCTCGACAACGTGGCGCGCGTCGACGGCTTCATGCACGAGCTGAAGGCCGACGGCATCGATACCGATAAAGTGTGGCTGGTCGAGAGCGACTTCTCGCCGCAGGGCGGCTGGCATGCCGCCAAGGCCCTGGTCGAATCGAAGACGCCGTGCACCGCCCTGTTCTGCGCCAACGACGAGATGGCGGTCGGCGCCCTGTCCTACTTCCAGGAAGCCGGCATCAGCGTGCCGCGCGACCTGTCGGTGATCGGCTACGACGACACGCCGAGCGCGGAGTTCTCGGCGCCGCGCCTGACGTCGGTGCACATGCCGTGGCGCGAGATGACGCAGAACGGCATCAATGCCCTGCTCAACCGCTGCTACGACCTGAAACGCCCGGTGGCGCGCTCGTTCCCGGTCGGCGTCACCATGCGCGCCTCGCTGGCCAGGATCGGTGGCGACAAGCCGAAGCGCGCCAGCAAGACGGCAAGTAAAAAGAAATGAGGCAGGCATGCGACGCTCCGGCGGGCCGCACGCGGCCATTTTTTTGGCACCAGACTGGAAAGCTTTCCAATGTATTGGTAAGCTTTCCCAAAAATTTAATCAGAACATACCCATTACCTGAAGCGAGACCATGACCACTGCCAACCGACCCGAGCCTTCCGCGCCGCAGCGCAGCGATTTCGCCCGCGATTTCCTGTGGGGTTGCGCCACCTCGTCCTACCAGATCGAAGGAGCCGGCCGCGAAGACGGCCGCGTGGAATCGATCTGGGACCGCTTCGCCGCCACCCCCGGCACGATCCGCGACGGCTCCGATGGGATGAATGCCTGCGACCACTACCACCGCTGGCCGGAAGACTTCGACATCGCGCGCGGCATGGGCCTGAACGCCTACCGCTTCTCGTTCGCCTGGCCGCGCATCTACACCGGCGTCAGGGGCCAGCCGAACCAGAAGGGCCTGGACTTCTATTCGCGCCTGGTAGATGGCATGCTCGAACGCCGCCTGCAGCCATGGGCCACGCTGTACCACTGGGACCTGCCGCAGGCGCTGCAGGACGCAGGCGGCTGGGAAAACCGCGCCACCATCGACGCCTTCCTCGAGTACACCGACGCCATGACGCGCACGCTGGGCGACCGCGTCAAGCACTGGATCACCCACAACGAACCATGGTGCACCGCGATCATCGGCAACTTCGAAGGCTGGCATGCGCCGGGCAAGACCGACCTCAAGGCGGCCCTGCAGGTCGCCCACAACGTGCTGGTCTCGCACGGCAAGGCGGTGCCGCTGATCCGTGCCAACGTGCCGGATGCAAAAGTAGGCATGGCGGTCAGCCTGCACCCGCTGCGCGCCGCCAGCGACAGCGCGGAGGACAAAGCCGCGATGGAACGCCACGACGGCCTGCGCTACCGCTGGTTCCTCGACCCGCTGTTCGGCCGCGGTTACCCGGAAGCCACGCGCGAACGGTTCGGCGCCGCGGCGCCCGACGTGGCGCCGGGCGACATGGAAGCGATTGCCGTCAAGACCGACTTCATGGGCGTGAATTACTACTTCCCCGAAGTGATCAAGCACGAGGCCGGCCACGCTCCCCTCGACGCGAAAGTGCTGCCGACCACCAGCGGCGAGATCACCGCGATGGGCTGGCCAGTGTCGCCGGAAGGCTTTACCGAACTCCTCACCCGCATCGAGAACGACTACCACCCGGGCCCGATGTACGTGACCGAAAACGGTTCGGCCTTCGAGGACGCCGTCGGCCCGGATGGCGAGATCGACGACGTCCAGCGCCGCCACTACCTGATGCGCCACCTGGCCGCCATGAAGGATGCGATCGACGCGGGCGCGCCGATCAAGGGCTACTTCGCCTGGAGCCTGCTCGACAACTTCGAATGGGCCGAAGGCTATCTGCGCCGCTTCGGCCTGGTGCACATCGACTACGCCACCCAGCAGCGCCGCCTGAAGAACAGCGGCAAATGGTATGGTTCCTTCCTGCGCCAGGAATGAGCTTTCACGAATAAGCTTTTACTTCAACGAACAATAAAGCGAGACAACCCATGACCTTCAAGCTTCGTCCTTCCACGCTGGCCCTCTCCATCGCCCTGGCCCTGCCGGCCATCTGCGGCGCTGCCGCCCCGGTCGACACCAGGCTGGCCGACTGGCCGCGCGTGACCAGCGCCATCAAGAAGGACGACGCGATCGAGAAGCGGGTCCAGGAAATCGTCGGCAAGATGACCCTGGCCCAGAAGGTCGGCCAGATGACCCAGCCCGAGATCAAGACCACCAAGCCGGAAGACGTGACCAAGTACTACCTTGGCTCGGTCCTGAACGGCGGCGGCAGCTGGCCAAACAATAACAAGGCGGCCGACGCGAAGGAATGGCTGGCGCTGGCCCAGGCCTACCACGAGGCCTCGATGAAGACCGATATGGCGATCAAGGTGCCGGTGGTGTGGGGCACGGATGCGGTGCACGGTCACAACAACGTGCCGGGCGCCACCCTGTTCCCGCACAATATCGGCCTGGGCGCGGCGCGCAATCCGCAACTGATGCGCGAGATCGGCGCCGCCACCGCCAAGGCGGTGCGCGCGACCGGCATCGCCTGGGTGTTCGGACCGACCCTGGCCGTGGTGCGCGACGACCGCTGGGGCCGCACCTACGAAAGCTATGCCGAGCATCCGGAAGTCGTGCGCAGCTACGCCGGCGAATACGTGAAGGGCATGCAGGGTGTGTTCAAGGACGATGCCAACACCATCGCCACCGCCAAGCACTTCATCGGCGACGGCGGCACCAGGAACGGCAAGGACCGCGGCGTGACCGAGACCCCGGAACGCGACCTGATCAACATCCACGGCGCCGGCTACTTCCCGGCCCTGGAGGCGGGCGCCCAGACCGTGATGTCCTCGTTTAACAGCTGGACTGATACCGCCAGCGGCAAGGAATACGGCAAGCTCCACGGCAGCAAGTACGCGCTGACCGACATCCTCAAGGTCAAGATGGGCTTCGATGGCTTCGTCGTCACCGACTGGAACGGCATCGGCGAGGTGAAAGGCTGCCGCAACGACAGCTGCGCCCAGGCGATCAACGCCGGCAACGACATGATCATGGTGCCGGACGACTGGAAGGCCTTCATCGCCAACACCATCAAGCAGGTCGAAGCGGGCGAGATCCCGATGTCGCGCATCGACGACGCCGTGTCGCGTATCATCCGCGTCAAGCTGCGCGCCGGCCTGTTCGACAAGAGCCCGGTGCAGAACGCCTATGCCGGCAAGGACGACGCGATGCAGGCGCGTGCGCTGGCGCGCCAGGCGGTGCGCGAATCGCTGGTGCTGCTCAAGAACGAAGGCCCGGCCCTGCCCCTGAAGCGCGGCCAGAAGATCCTCGTGGTGGGCAAGAGCGCCGACGAGCTGTCGAACCAGAGCGGCGGCTGGTCGATCACCTGGCAGGGCACCGCCACCACCAATGCCGATTTTAAAAATGCCGACACCATCCTGACCGGCATCGTTGACGCGGCCGGCAAGGACAACGTCACCTTCAGCGTGGACGCGAAAGGAGTCGACGTCTCGAAGTTCGACGTCGTGGTCGCCGTCATCGGCGAGCGTCCGTATGCCGAGGGCGACGGCGACATCCACCCGTCCGGCACCTTGCGCCACACCAGCCGCTATCCGGAAGATCTCGCCGTGCTGAAAGCCGTCGGCGGCAAGGGCAAGCCGGTGGTCACGGTGATGGTCACCGGCCGTCCGGTGTTCGCCAACGACCTGCTCAACCTCTCGGACACCTTCATCTCGGCCTGGCTGCCGGGCTCGGAGGGCAAGGGCGTGTCCGACCTGCTGATCGAAGGCCAGCAGCGCCATGACTTCCGCGGCGTGCTGCCGTTCTCGTGGCCGAAATCGGCCTGCCAGATCAAGCTGAACGTCGGCGACAAGGATTATGCGCCGCTGTTCGCCTACGGCTACGGCTTGAAGGCTGGCACGCGCTCCAAGCTGGGCAAGCTGGATGAAAGCTATCCGCAAGGCGGCTGCAGCGCCGGCAACACCTTCCCGGTGTTCAGCCAGGCCGACCGCCTGAGCTATCCGCTGGCGATCCGCTCCGGCCAGCAGACCACCGTGCTCGGCGCCGACCTGAACGCCAGCTTCAAGCTGCCGAACATCACCGTCACCACTGCCCAGGTCAATACCCAGCAGGACGCCAAGCTGGGAGCCTGGACCGGTCCGGCCACGCTGGAAGCGCGCGGCGCACGCGCCATCGTACTGCCGGCGGCGGCGGTCAAGGATGGCGCGCTGCGCTTCGACACCATCGTCGCCGAGGCCCCGGCCGGCAAGGTGACGCTGTCGATGCGCCAGGGTTCCACCAGCGTCGACCTGGATGCGACCGCCCTGTTCAAGCGCCTGGCCGTCGGCGCCAAGAACACCGTCGCGATTCCGCTGGCCTGCTTCCAGGCCAAGGGCCTCGACCTGGCCAAGGTCGATACGCCGTTCGCCGTCACCAGCGACGCCGCATTCTCGGCGGCCTTCGCCAATATCGAGATCGCCGGCGGCGCGGCCAAGGAAGCAGGCGCCGTGCAGTGCGGTGAACTGAAATGACGCAGGAACTACGGCTGCTGGCCGACGTCGGCGGCACCAACGCGCGCTTTGCCCTGCAGTCGGATCCCTCCACGGGATTCGACGACATCGAGGTGCTGCCGGCCAGCGACCATCCGACGCTGGGCGATGCGATGCGTTCCTACCTCGCCAATGCCAGGGGGCGCGGGCTGGCGGTCGATACGGTCCGCCATGCGGCGATCGCGATCGCCAACCCGGTCGAAGGCGACGAGATCAGGATGACCAACCACCATTGGCAGTTCTCGATCGAAGCCCTGCGGCTGGAGCTCGGCCTGACGACGCTGTTGATGGTGAACGACTTCGCCGCGCTGGCGATGTCGCTGCCGCACCTGGCCCAGGACGGCCGCCGGCAGATCGGCGGCGGCATCGAACTGCCGAACCGGACGATCGGCCTGATCGGCCCCGGCACCGGCCTTGGCGTCTCGGGCGTGGTGCCGGCGGGAGACCGCTGGATCGCGCTGTCCGGCGAAGGCGGTCATGTCAGCTTCGCCCCCGTCACCCGCGACGAAGTCGCGATCCTGGAAGCGCTTTGGGGAGAGTATGGCCACGTCTCGGCCGAACGCCTGTTGTCCGGGATGGGCATGGAGCTGATCCACTGGGCGCGCACCGGCAAGCGCCTCAAGGCGGCCGACATCACCGCCGCCGCGCTGGATGGCTCGTCAAGCGACTGCGAAGGCTCGGTTCGAGTGTTCTGCGCCATCCTGGGCAGCGTGGCCGGCAACGTCGCGCTGACCCTCGGCGCGACCGGCGGCATGTATATCGGCGGCGGCATCGTGCCGCGCCTGGGCGCCATCTTCGAACAATCGGCTTTCCGCGCGCGCTTCGAGGACAAGGGACGTCTCGGCGACTATCTGTCGCGCATCCCGACCTACTTGATTACCGAACAATATCCCGCATTGCGCGGGGTTTCGGCTATGCTGTCTGGTCATATCGCTACTCTGCAATAACAACGGAGACTCCATGCAGAACCCAATCCAGAACCCCACCGTGGCCAGTGCTGCCGTGGACGGGGAACACAACCAGCACACCGGCGCGCTGGTCATCGTCACCATCCTGTTCTTCATGTGGGGCCTGATCACGTCGCTGAACGACGTATTGATCCCGCACCTGAAGTCGATCTACACCCTCACCTATATGCAGGCGATGCTGGTGCAGTTCTGCTTCTTCGGCGCCTATTTCATCGTCTCGCTGCCTGCCGGCGCGCTGATTCGCCGCCTGGGCTACCAGAACGGCGCCGTCACCGGCCTGATGATCGCGGCCGCCGGCTGCGCCCTGTTCTATCCGGCCTCGAACGGCGGCTACGGCATGTTCCTGTTCGCGCTGTTCGTGCTGGCCAGCGGCATCACCATCCTGCAGGTGGCGGCCAACCCCTACGTCACCGCACTGGGACCGGCGCGCACCGCGGCCAGCCGCCTGACCCTGACGCAAGCCTTCAACTCGCTCGGCACCACGGTGGCGCCGGCGCTGGGCGGCATCCTGATCCTGTCGACCGTGGTCCTCTCGGCCGACCAGCTGGCCCTGCTGCCGGCGGCCGAACAGGCCGCGCACAAGGCCGCCGAAGCCTCTGCCGTGCAAGGCCCTTACCTGGGCCTGGCCGCCGCACTGGCGCTGCTGGCGGTGCTGTTCGCGATGGCGCGCCTGCCGAAGATCGCTTTCGAAGAATCGACCGCGGCGGTCGACGCCAAGGGCGGCGCGATGTCGTATCGCCACCTGGTGCTGGGAGCGCTGGGCATCTTCCTGTACGTCGGCGCCGAGGTGAGCATCGGCAGCTTCCTGATCAACTTCATCGGCGAGCCGCATATCGCCGGCCTGTCGCACGCCGATGCGGCGCGCTACGTCAGCATGTACTGGGGCGGCGCCCTGGTCGGCCGCTTCATCGGCTTCGCCGTGATGCGTTATGTGAGCCCGGGCAAATCGCTGGCGGTTACCGCGCTCGGCTCGATCGCGCTGGTCCTGACCGCGACCTTCACCGAGGGCAGCCTGGCGATGTGGGCGATCGTGGCGGTGGGCCTGTGCAACTCGATCATGTTCCCGACCATCTTCAGCATGGCGCTGCACGGCCTGGGCAAGTTCACCGGCCAGGGCTCGGGCATCCTGTGCATGGCCATCGTCGGCGGCGCCGTGGTGCCGTTCGTGCAGGGCATCCTGGCCGACACCATCGGCCTGCAGATCTCCTTCCTGGTGCCGGCGGCCTGCTACCTGTTCATCATGTACTACGGCGTGAAGTACGCCAACCTGCACAAGCAGAAGATCGCGGCCGAGTAATCGAAGTCGGCGCAATAAAAAAGGCCCGCAGCATGCTGCGGGCTTTTTTATTATCGGTTCAGCCGCTTGAGCAGTTGCGCGCGCACCATGCGCGAGGCATTGTCGTCGAACGGCGCCAGCAGGCCGCGCGCGGCCGGCGGGATGTGGGCTGCGGTGTCGGCATTGGCCTCGAACACGTAGTGGCGGAACAGTTCGGCCCAGGCCGCGCGCTGGGCGGGCGGCAGGTCGCGCACCGTCATCAGGGCGTGCATCAGGGCGTTGTTGGGCGTGTCCATCCAGTCCGGCGACTGGCGCCACCAGTAGTTCACCAGCACGTTGAAGCCATCCAGCGCCTCGACGTGGTGCCACCACATGCTGGGCACGAAGATCGCGTCCCCCGGCTCCATCTCGGCCACCTGGGCGTGTTCCAGCGCCTCGGCAAAGCGCGGAAAGCGCGCGAAATCGGGATTCCGGAAATCCACCAGGCTGATGGGCTGGCCGGCCGGGGTCAGGTCGATCGGGCCGACGTAGAGATTGTGCTGCTGCCCGGGCGGGAACAGGGTGAAGCGGCGGTGGCCGGCGCCGATGCAGGCCAGGTTGTCCGGCAGATCGTAGTGGGCCGAGATGCGCGTGCGGTTGCCGATCCAGATGCTGGCCAGCGGGTCGCGCGCGCCCAGGTCGACATCGTTCTCGTCCCTGAAGCCCGGCAGCGCGCCGTCGATCGTGGTGGAACCGACGTAGATGGCCGGCGGCTGTGGCGTGGCCAGGTGCTTTTCCAGCTCGCCCAGCACGGCGTCGAGCCGCACCCGCATGGGCTGGAAATTGAAACCGTCCAGCGCCTCGTTGTAGAAGAAGCGGCCGTCGATCTCGGGCGCGCCGAGCATGGCGTTGACGGTGGCGTCGACGTACCAGCGGCGCAGATAGGCGATGGCGGCCCGCGGCGAGGTGCGCGCGGCCTGCACCACCGGCCAATCGGCCACCAGGCCGCGCAAGAGCAGCGGCTCGGTGGATGCGAGGATGTCGGGGCCGAGGTCGGCGGGACGCAGCCCGCTGACCTCGCGGATCGGCTTAGCGGCTGGCGCCATCACGCGCGTTCCTGCGGTTCTTGCGGTCGATCAGGTCGCGGAAGTGCGACAGCGAGGCCAGCGCGAAGTACATCGGCGCCAGGTAGCCGGCCGCATGCAGTTCGGCGATGGCTGCGCCGTCGAGCGCGCCCAGGCGTTCTTCATGAATGGTGAAGAAGCCGCCCACGCGGGCTTTCTCGCCGTTGTCGAATTCGATGTCGAGCACGAAGGCATCGAGCAGCTCATAGCGCTTGAGGGCTTCGAGGAAGCCCGCGTTGGCCTGCACGCCGTTGTGGATGTTCGACAGCGTCTGGCTCATCTTCTCGAGCAAGTCGGTATTGCCGCCATGCGGCTTGAACACCGGTTCGCCCTCGGTCGTGCTGACGCGCGGGTGATCCAGGTCGACCTGGATCATCAGTTCATCGCCGTTGCGGCCGATGTAGAACGGCAGGCGCTCGTGCAGCCACGGCACCAGCGGCGCATCCCAGCGGCCGTCCTCGAGGAACAGGTTCTCGTCTTGCTGGAAGCCGAGCAGCGCGATCGCCTCGTAGTTGGCGCCGTCGTCCAGCTGCCGGAAGATGATCGGATAGTGCGCCTGCAGCGAGCGGAATTCGTCGGCGAAGGTCGGCACCCAGGCAACTTCGCTGCCCAGGCCAGCGCGGTGGCCGTGGATGATGCGCAGGTCCTTGTGCTCGATATTGTTCAGCAGGGCGATGTTGGGCATGGATGTCTCGTTATCTTGTAGTGGGTGTCAGTGAAACGACAACGGCGGGCCGGCTGTTGCCGACCCGCCGTCAATACCGTCATCCGGGAAGTCTACTCCCGAACGACGGCACGGGCAAAGCCCCGATCAGAACTTGTAGCGTGCGGCCACCATGTAGCGCGGGCCCGACTGCGTCACGAACAGCACCTGGTTCTTGGTGCGGCCGTGGATGCGCTGGATCTCGTCGGTCAGGTTGATGCCTTCGAACGACAGCGACAGGTTGTCGTTCACGTTGTAGCCGATGCTCAGGTCCAGCTGGCCGTATTTTTCGACGTAGTTCGGGTTCGGGCCCTGGCCATCGAAGGTCGACGACAGGAACTCGTCACGCCAGTTGTAGGCCGCGCGCACATTCCACTTGTCGTTCTCGAAGATACCCACCAGGTTGGCCGAGTCGCCCAGGCCAACCAGCGCGAACTGCTCGCCGAAGCTGTTGTTGTCGTACTTCAGGCCCGAATTGACGTAGGTGTAGTTGGCCTGGATGCCGAAGCCGCTGTTGCCGAACATGTGCTGGACGTTGAATTCCAGGCCGCGGATGCGCGCCTTCTTCTGGTTCGAGTACGAGGTGATGCGGAAGTCCGCGATCGGATCGGTGCCGATCGCGGTGATGGTGCCGGTGGCGTCGCCGGTCGCGTTGTCCGGTCCGCGCACCACGCCTTCCTGGCCGTTGAAGTTGCGGAAGATGTAGTTGCGGATGCAGGTGGTGTCCGCGACCACGCAGCCGTTGGCCAGCGCCGCGTTCCAGTAGGCGCCGCCCACCGGGGTACGCACGCCGAACGGCTGGGCGATGATCTGCGACTGGCCGGCGTAGTTATCCAGGTGCTTGCGGAAGTGGTTGATCGAGACGAAGCTCTGGCGGCCGTAGTACCACTCGAGCGCCAGGTCGATGTTCTTCGACTTGACCGGCTCCAGCGCCGGGTTGCCCTGCGAACCGGTGCCGCCTTCGACGCGCGCCAGGGTGTCGAGCACCTGGCCGCCGGCGATCTGGTCATAGCGCGGACGGCCGATGGTCTCGCCGTAGCTGAAGCGGCCCTTGAAGTCGGGGCGGAACGCGATGTCGGCGTCGAAGCTCGGCAGCACGTGGTTATAGCTGCCGTCCAGCGTGGTGAAGCCCGAATCGCCGAACACCACCGGCAGCTCGTTCTGCGAAACCCAACTGATCGCGGTCGGCACCTGCACCAGGGCGCTCGACCTGACGTCGGTCTTCTCGTAGCGCACGCCGAACGCGGTATTGATCGGGTAGGTGGTATCCCACTCGGTGTTGAACTGCAGGTACAGGCTCTTCGACTTTTCCTCGGTACGACGGTCGGTGTCGTAGGTGGTCTTCGGCAGGTACAGGTGCGGCAGGCCCGAGGCTTGCGCCACGATGTCGCGGATCTGGCCGAAGTTGAAGGTGTGGAAGCGGTTGAACAGGTTCGGGTTGCCGCTGCCGTCGATCCGGTCGAAATACTTTGAGAGGCTATCCGGCGTGAACAGGCTGGCCGGGTAGTCCGAGGCCTGGGTCGCGCCGCCCCAGGTGTCGCGCTGCTGCACCGAGAAGGCCGAGCGGTATTTCACCTTGGTGGCGCCGACGCCGAACTTGAATTCGGATGCTTCCAGCACCTTCCAGCTGCCGTGGGTCTGCACCTGGTCGACTTCGGTCTTCATATAGCCGTTCTCGAACACCGAGCCGGTGACCTGCTGCGGCGAACGCAAAAAGTCGGCGCCTTCGATGGTCAGGACCGGGAAGTCCTGCGTGAAGTCGGCGGTGGTGTTGCCGCGGCTGAAGCTGGCGGTGCCGATCACATTGCTCGAACCCCATGGGCTGTCCGGGGTCGATTCGGCCGACGAGCTGTGGGCGTCGAGTTCGAGGCGCAGGGCCGAGTTCACGCGCCATGCGGCGTTGAAGCCGAGCGACTTGTTCTCGCTCTTGGTGGCGAAGTCGGAGGCGCCCATGGCGATGTCGTTGGCGCCGAGCGGGATGATCTCGGTGTAGGTCAGCGGCGCGGCGAACGGACCGTCGGTCCAGCTGCTCGACGACGGGCCGAAGTTGAACCACGCCGACATGTCGTTGCGGCGGGTGTGGATCCGGTTTTCCGAGTAGGTGTAGTCGAGGGTGGTGGTCAGGTCCTTGTTCGGGGCGAACTGGAACACCACCTGGCCGTTGGTGCGCTCGCGCTGCACGCCGGAGAGGTTGTAGTTCAGGTTCTGCGGCACCTGGTACAGGTCGTTCGGACCCGGACGGTTGACGATGCCCGGAGTCGCGCCCGACGCATCCGGTTGCGGGATCGTGCCCCATTGGGTATCGCTGCCGCGGAACGGGCCTTTCCAGCCGTTCGGCACCGAGGCGCGGTTGTAGCCCAGGTTGCGTTCCTGGTAGCTGGCCGAGATGCCGATGCCGAAGCGGCCGTCGGCCGAGGTATTGGAGTAGATGCCCGAGACTTCAGGGGTGACCTTGTCGCCGCTCTGGAGGCCGTCCGGCAGGTTGGTGGCCGAGGTGTCGTGCACGCCCTTGATGCCGATGCTGGCCTGCATGCCGGGACGCGACAGCGGACGCGCGGTGATCACGTTGATGGTCGCGCCGACGCCGCCGGTCGGGGTCTCGGCGCGGCTCGATTTGTAGACCTGCAGCTGCGAGATCGCTTCCGAGGCGATGTTGGCGAAGTCGAAGGCGCGGCCGTTGCGGTCGCCCAGGTTCGAGACCGGCATCTGGCGGCCGTTGAGCAGAACCAGGTTGAAGTCGGGGCCCACGCCGCGCACGGTGATCTTCGAGCCTTCGCCGATCTCGCGGTCGATCGACACGCCCGAGATACGCTGCAGCGATTCGGCCAGGTTCGTGTCGGGGAATTTGCCGATGTCTTCGGCGACGATGCCGTCGACGAAGCCCTGCGCATTGCGCTTGAGGTTCATCGACGATTCGAGACTGGCGCGCAGGCCCGTCACGACCACGGTCTGGGTGCCCGGCTGCGCCGGGCCGGTGATCGAGCCGGTGGGGTTGCTGGCGGCGTCGGTTGCCTGGTTAGAGGCGCTGGTCGCGGTCTCGGCCGGCGCGGTCGCCTGTTCTTGCGCGAATGCCGGGATGAATGCCGAACATGCGCTGGCAACTGCCAGGCTGATCAGAGTCTGTTTCGCCTTCGGATAGTACATGTCTTCTCCTGTTTTTTTATAAATATGACCGTCGCCTAGCTACGGTGTCTCCGCCAAATCGGACGCATTGCGGCATGCGTCGTGTTTTTACATCCTTGCCTGGTCACCTCCCGACCAGGAAAACCTGCGGCGCGCGCCAAGCGGCGCAACGAGGCCGCCGGAGGGTAGCCGGTGGCCTCGTTGCGTGGATTGCCCGGTGCGCGTCGCGCTGTTTCATGTGTCCTCGGCTCCTTGGCCTTGTCGACCATTGGGGGAACGAAGCTGACTTGTTCGCATCATGGAAACGTTTCCATGAATTTGACTGAATATTAGGGTTAGGAAAAAAAATTGTCAACCGAATATCCATGGACGGTTGACGTAGTTTTGCAACACTTTGGTGCAGCACAAGAGCGAGCGCCGGTTACCAAATGAAGGCGCATCCTGTCGTTTCGCTCGTTGACATCTATTTTTCGGCGGTGCTATAGTCGGTTGACGTAATGGTAACGTTTCCAAAATGGAGCATGGATGCACCACTTTCTTCCCCGCCTTGCGGGCCGCGCCATGATCCGGACCGTCCTGCTCGCGGCCGGCGTTACCTTCGTCGTTGCCAGTCCTGTGCATGCACAGGACGCCGCCTTCGCCTGGCCCGGCGGCGCGCGGGCGGCGGTCAGCCTGGCCTATGACGACGCCCTCGATTCCCAGCTCGACAACGCCATCCCGGCGCTCGACCGCCACGGCATCAAGGGCACGTTCTTCCTGCAGCTGTCCAGCGAACCGGTGGCCAGGCGCATGGAGGACTGGCGCGCCGCGGCCAGGGGCGGCCATGAGCTGGGCAACCACAGCCTGTTCCACCAGTGTTCGGGCGCGGGACCGGACCGTGCCTGGGTCGCGCCGCACCGCAACCTCGACACCACCACGCGCGAGCAGATGCAGGACCAGGTCCTGCTCGCCAACACGATGCTCACTGCGATCGACGGCCGCCGCGAGCGCACCTACACCGCTCCCTGCTTCGACGTGAAGGCCCTCGGCGGCGATTACCTGCCGGCGCTGCACGCGAGCTTCGTGGCGATCAAGGCCGGCGCCGGCCCCGGCGTGCCGCCCTCGATGGCGGCGGTCGATCCCTACCGGGTGGCCTCGGTCGCGCCGGTGGGCGCGAGCGGCGCCGAACTGATCGCGCTGGTGAAGCAGGCCGGGGAACGCGGCACCATGATCGCCTTCACCTTCCACGGCATCGGCGGCGACCATCTGAGCGTATCAAGGGAGGCGCACGAGGAGCTGGTCCGCTTCCTCGCCGCGCATCGCCAGGAGTACTGGACCGACACCTTCCTCAACATCATGAAGCACGTCAGGCAGCAGCGGGCAGCGACGCCCGCGGCGCGATGACGGCCGAATCAAGGAGACGCATGAAGACTTTCACCCGACTCGCCGCGCTGCTCGCGCTTGCCGCCAGCGCTGGCTGCGCCACACAATCCGCCACCAACGCAGCCGCCACCGCAGTCGCCAACAGCGGCCTGCCCGGCTGGACGCTGGAGTGGAGCGATGAATTCGACGGCGCGGCGCTCGACCGCAGCAAATGGCTCCCCGAGACCGGCGGCCATGGCTGGGGCAACAACGAGATGCAGTTCTATACCGACCGTCCCGAGAACGTGCGCGTGGAAGACGGCCACCTGGTGATCGAGGCGCGCAAGGAAAGCCATGAAGGCAAGGACTACACCTCGGCGCGGCTCAAGACGGCCGGCCTGAAGGAGACGCAGTACGGCCGCTACGAGGCGCGCATCAAGGTGCCGAAAGGCCAGGGCATCTGGCCCGCGTTCTGGATGCTGGGGGCGAACATCAAGCAGGTCGGCTGGCCGAAGAGCGGCGAGATCGACATCATGGAAATCATCGGCAAGGAGCCGGCCAATGCCTACGGCACCCTGCACGGGCCGGGCTACTCGGGCGAGCACGCGTTCAGCAAGGCCAGCGCCCTCGAGGGCGCGGAGTATGGTGACGACTTCCACGTGTTCGCCGTCGAATGGGAGCCGAAAGAAATTCGCTGGTACCGCGACGGCATCCACTACCACACCGCGACACCCGCGACGGTCAAGGGAGAATGGGTGTTCGAGCACCCCTTCTTCGTGCTCCTGAACCTGGCCGTGGGCGGCTACTGGCCGGGCTATCCGGATGCGACCACGCCGTTCCCGCGCAAGATGCTGGTCGACTACGTGCGCGTCTATCGCAAGGCCGCGCCCTGACGGCGTACCGGGCGGCCAACTTTTTGGCCGCCTCCTGCAGACAATCCGCATCGGTGCGAGAATACGGCCAGGCACGCAACCCTGACACAGGGTGCATGCCAGGACCGACTCGACAATCCCCGATCTTCTTCCCACAGCGAACACAGACCCGGGCGGCCATTTGCCGTGCGGCGCGTCGTTGCGTGTCGAAGCATCACCTGGAAAGCACCAATGACCGCATTATTTACGCCCTTCACCCTCAAATCCGTCACCCTGCGCAACCGCATCGCGGTGCCGCCGATGTGCCAATACAGCGCCGTCGACGGCGTCACCAATGACTGGCACCTCTCCCACTACGCCTCGATCGCGCGCGGCGGCGCCGGCCTGGTGATCGTCGAAGCCACGGCCGTCACGCCGGAAGGCCGCATCACCCCTGGGTGCGCCGGCCTGTGGAACGACGAACAGGTGGCCGGCATGGCCGCCATCGCCGCCGGGATCAAGGCCGCCGGAGCGGTGGCCGGCATCCAGATCGGCCACGCCGGCCGCAAGGCAAGCGCGAACCGTCCGTGGGACGGCAACGCGCACATCCCGAACGACGCGCCGGACGGCTGGCAGACCATCGCCCCGTCCGCCCTCGCCTTCGGCGGGGACCTGTCGAAAGTGCCGCAAGAGATGACCCTGGACGACATCGCGCGCGTGCGCCAGGGCTTCGTCGACGCCGCGCGGCGCGCCCTGGCCGCCGGCTTCGAATGGCTGGAGCTGCATTTCGCCCACGGCTACCTGGCGCAATCCTTCCTGTCGCCGCATTCGAACCGCCGCGATGACCAATATGGCCGCGACCTCGACGGCCGCGGACGCTTCCTGCTCGAGACCCTGGCCGCGGTGCGCGAGGTATGGCCGCAACACCTGCCGCTGACGGCGCGCATGGGCGTGATCGAATACGATGGCCGCGACGAAGAGACGCTGGCGGAATCGATCGAGCTGACCCGCCGCATGCGCGAGGCCGGCCTGGACATGTTGAACGTGAGCGTCAACTTCACCGTCCCCGACGTCAAGATTCCCTGGGGTCCGGGCTTCCTGGCGCCGGTCGCCAAACGCGTGAGGGACGAGGCCGGCCTGCCGGTGGCGTCGTCCTGGTATATCGGCGACCCGCAGGTGGCCAACCAGGCGGTGGCCGGGGAGCAGATCGACCTGGTGATGATCGGCCGCGAGCACCTGGCCGATCCGCACTACGCCTTCCGCGCGGCCAAGGAGCTGGGTGTGGATAACCCGTTCGCCATCCTGCCGCCGCAATACGGCTGGTGGCTGGAACGCTACCGGTAAGCCAACCGCTGCCCGTCCGCGGTCGACGCGGCGGGCACGGGCGGCGCCAGGCGCAGCGCCGTGCCGTGGCGCGCCAGGTCGCGGCCCAGCACCAGCCGCAGGTTGACGGGCGCGCCCGGGTCGACTTCGCGCAGCTGGGCGCTGCCCAGGCGCTGCGCCAGGCTGCGCGCGGCGTCGGCATGGGTTGCTTCGTATTCGATGCGGGTGTGCGACACCGCGAAGCCCGGCTCGTTCGACAGGCGCATCACCCGGATGCCCGGTTCGTCGATGCGGTTCGACAGCGCGCGCGCCATGCCGGTCACGCCATTGCCGTTGCGGATCTCCAGGCGCGCCACCGCAGCCGAAGCCGGAACCTCGTGCGCCACGCGCGCCGCGTCCACCCGCCGCAACTCCATCATGCCGTCCACGCCGACGTGGATATAGGACTGGGACCAGTCGGGGTGGGCCTGCGGCTTCGGTGCGGCCAGGGCCTGGCCGAGCGGCGCCACCTCGGTCTTGCCGCCAGCGGCGGCGAAGTCGGCGCGCAGGTCGTGCTGGCGCAGCGCCGCCGCCTGCCGGTGCATCTGCGCGGCGCGCTCGGCCTGTCCCAATGCAGCCAGGGCGTCGCCCAACAGCTGCCAGGCGCGCGGATTGAGCGGGTCGAGCAGGCAGGCGCGTTCGAGCGCGCCCCGCGCCTCCTCGTGCGCGCCGCCCAGCAGGTAAGCCTGCCCCAGGTTGGCGAACAGGTAAGCCTTGCCCGGTCCCGCATCCAGGCCGATCGACGCGGTCAGTTCGCGCCAGATGGACGTCGCCCGTTCCAGTTCGCCTCCTTCGGCGTGCAGGGTCGCCAGGCCGTTGCGCGCGCCGGGATGACCGGGTTCCAGCCGCAGCACGGCCTCGTAGGCGGCGCGCGCGCCGTCCGGCTGCTCTGCCAGGTGTTGCGCGCGGCCGGTGCGATAGATGTCCTCGGCCTGCGCGCCGCTGTCGAGGGCGGCGCGCCAGCCGAACGGCGAGCAGGCCATCAGGCCGGCGCACAGCAGCGCCAGGCGGGTCATCTTGAGGGTGCGTCGCATGGATTCGCTCCTTTCAGCGCGCGAAGGGCATGGAACCCAGGGTGCGCGAGATCTGGATCGCGGCCGGTCCGAGCAGGACCATGAGCAGCGTCGGGAAAATACAGAAGATCAGCGGGAACAGCAGCTTGAGGCCGATCTTGGCGGCGGTTTCCTCGGCCATCACGCGCCGCTTGTGGCGCAGGTTCTCGGCATGCACGCGCAGCGAGTCGCCGACGCTGGTGCCGAAGCGTTCGGACTGGATCAGCATCGCGACCAGGGTGTCGACGTCGTCCACGCCCGAGCGCAGCGCGAAGTTGCGCAACGCCTTTTCCTTGCTGAAGCCCGCGCGCATCTCCATCAGCACCAGTTGCAGCTCCTGCGACAGCACCACGCTCTTGATGTGGATCTCGGCCGCCACCTTGACCAGCGCCCGCTCCAGGCTCAGGCCGGCCTCTACGCAGACGGTCAGGAGGTCGAGCGCGTCGGGGATGGTCTCGAAGATCTCGCGCCAGCGCCGCTGCACCAGGCGCTCGAGCACCGCGTTCGGCGCGTAGTAGCCGAAGGCGGCGCCCAGCAGCAGGACGCCCAGCACCTTGCCGCCGCTCAGGGAAGAGCCATACAGCACCAGGAATGGCGCGCACAGGGCCGGCACCAGCAGCGCCAGCGCGGTCTTGGACGCGAAGTACAGGGTCGGCGCCGACGGGTGGCGCCAGCCGGCGTTCATGAAGCGGGTGCGCAAGGTCGATTTTTCCCAGCCTTCCTCGGGGATCGACAGCCTGGTGAGGGGACGGGCGACGCTGGCGACGCGCTCGATCCAGCGTACGCCCGCTTCTGGTCCGGCGCGCGGACCGAGGAAGCGGCGCAGGCGCTCGCGCAGCGCCAGCGGCGCGAACAGCACCAGCGCGACCCAGGCCAGCAGGCAGACGACGGCGAAGACGATCAGCAGGAAAACCAGTTGGGAAGAAGTCATGGGGGCCTCACACGCGGATGCGGATGGTCTTGCGCAGCCACAGCACGCCGAACACGATCATGCCCAGGCCGTACCACAGCAGGCGCACCCCGGACGGATCGGTCCACAGCATGCGCACGTAGTCCGGGCTGCTGACCAGCATCACGCCCATCACGCCGAACGGCAGCACGCCCAGGATCCAGGCCGACATGCGTCCCTCGGCCGACAGCACGCGCACGTGCGCCACCAGCTTCAGGCGGGCGCGGATGATCTGGCTGATGTTGCCGAGGATTTCAGCCAGGTTGCCGCCCGATTCGCGCTGGATCAGCACCGCGATGATCAGGTAGCGCACGTCGGTCAGCGGGATGCGCTCGGCCAGGCCGTGCAGGGCCTCGTTCATCGGCACGCCATAGTTGATTTCCTCGCGCGTGATGCGGAACTCGCCGGCCAGCGGCTCGGGCAGCTCGTTGCCGACGATTTGCAGCACGTTGGTGAACGAGTGGCCGGCGCGCAGCGCGCGCGCGATGAAGTCGGCCGCCTCGGGCAGCTGGTGTTCGATGCGCACCAGGCGCCGCATGCGCATGCGGTGCAGCAGCCACCAGGGCAGGAACAGGCCGCCGACGCAGGCCAGCAGGCGCGCCGGCAGCGGCACGGTGAAGGAGCTGACGGCATCGGAGGTGAGCACCAGGGCCGCCACCAGGCAAGCCAGCGAGCCGGCAAGGAACTGGCCCACCGACCAGGTGGCGCCGGCCTGCACCAGCAGCGCATCGATGCGCTGCGCCAGCCTGAAGCGATGCAGCAGGCTGTCCAGCGCCGGGAAGCGGCTGTAGCGGCGCTGCTTGAGGATCGAGATCCGTTCGCCGCTGCGGGCGTTCACGCCGCCGGACATGATCTGCAGGCGGCGTGCGATGCGGCGCGCCGCCGCGCCATGGGTGCTCATCCACCACAGATAGAAGCCCTCGACCGCCAGGATCACGGCCGCGAACAGCAGCACCACGAAGCCATAGAACAAGCCGTCCATATGCGCGCCCCCCAATCGATCGGTTCAGTCAAACCTGCGGTCGGGATCGAAGGAATCGTCCGACACCGGCACCCCGAACAGCTTGAGGCGGTCGGCGAAGCGCGGGCGCACGCCGGTGGCGCTGAAGTGGCCCAGCACCTTGCCGTCGACGTCGACCCCGCTCTGCTCGAAGCGGAAGATCTCCTGCATCGAGATGATCTCGCCCTCCATGCCGGTGATTTCCTGCAGGCTGACCAGCTTGCGCGTGCCGTCGGTCAGGCGCGAGACCTGGACCACCACCGTCACCGCCGACACGATCTGCTGGCGGATCGCGCGCGGCGTCAGGTTCACCGCCGCCATGCTGACCATGTTCTCCAGCCGCGACAGCGCGTCGCGCGGCGTGTTCGAGTGGATGGTGGCCAGCGACCCTTCGTGGCCGGTGTTCATCGCCTGCAGCATGTCAAGCGCTTCCGGGCCGCGCACCTCGCCCAGGATGATGCGGTCGGGCCGCATGCGCAGCGCGTTGCGTACCAGTGCGCGCTGCGGCACCTCGCCCTTGCCCTCGATGTTCGGCGGTCGCGTCTCGAGGCGCACCACGTGCGGCTGGCGCAGCTGCAGCTCGGCCGCGTCCTCGATCGTCACCACCCGTTCGGTGGGCGGGATGAAGCCCGAGATCAGGTTGAGCAAGGTGGTCTTGCCGCTGCCGGTGCCGCCCGAGATCAGGATGTTGACCTTGGCCGTGCCCAGCCCTTCCAGCACCCGGATCATGGGCGTGGTCACGCTTTTATAGTCGAGCAGGTTCTGCACCGTCAGCGGGCTGCCGCCGAAGCGGCGGATCGACAGGATCGGCCCGTCCACCGCCAGCGGCGGAATGATCGCGTTCACCCGCGAGCCGTCCGGCAGCCTGGCGTCGACCATCGGGCTCGACTCGTCCACCCGGCGGCCCACCCGCGAGACGATCTTCTCGATGATCTTCATCAGGTGGGCGTTGTCGTGGAAGGTGATCTCGGTCAGCTCCAGCCGGCCGTGGCGCTCGACGTAGACCTTGTTGGCGGTATTGACCAGAATGTCCGAGATCGAAGGGTCGGACAGCAGCGGTTCGAGCGGGCCGAAGCCCAGCATCTCGTGCTGGATGTCGAGCACCAGGTGGTGCCGTTCGTGCTGGTTGAGGACGATGCGCTCGTCCTCGATGATGCGCTGGACCAGCAGCGCCAGCTCGTGCTTGAACTGCTCGGCGGTCAGGCGCTTGAGCCGCTCCAGGTCGATCCGGTCGAGGATCATCTGGTGCATCAGCTTCTTGAGTTCCTGGTAGGCCTGGTTCGGCGCATCCTGCAGCTCGGCGCCGCCGCCGGTGATGCGCTCCTGGCCGGACAGGGCAAGTCGTTCGCGAAGGGACATGGGCGTCTTTCTTGGCTGGAGCAGTAATGGATCGGTAATGAATCAGTAATCCGCGTCCTGGCGCCCGAACAGGCGATCCAGCAGGCCGCGGCTTTCCTGGACCCGGTGCGCGGTCACCAGCTCGACCATCTCGGCCAGGCTGCGCGCGGCAAAGCTCGAGCGCGACAGCTGCAGCACCGGCACGCCCTGGTTCACCGAATCGGTCACCGCGACGTAGTCGTTGGGGAAGGTGTGCACCACCTCGCAGCCCAGCGCCGCATGCAGGTCTTGCAGGCGCAGCTTGCCGCCCTTCTCGTAGCGGTTGACGATCAGGCGGATGTTGTCCAGCACATAGCCCAGCGAGCGGAAGATGTCGAGCAGGCGCCGCGCGTCGCGGATGTCGGGCAGCGCCAGCTGCAGCACCGGATAGATGGTGTCGGTGACGTCCAGCGCGCGCAGCGACACCGCGTCGATCTGGCGCCCGACGTCGAGCAGCACGTAGTCGTAGTTCTGGCGCGCCACGCGCAGGATGGTGTCGATGTGTTCCGGCTTGGCCTCTTTCGCGTGGCCGGGATCGTCGGCCGCGGCCAGCACGCCGAAACCCGGCGTGACGTGCACCAGGCACGATTCGAGGAATGGCCCGTCCACGCGCGCGATCTGGGCGCACACGTCCGACATCGTCATGGCCGGCTTCTGGTCCGACACGTACAGGGCGGCGTCGCCGAACTGGCCGTGCAGGTCGATCAGCAAGACCTTCTTGCCCGCCAGCGTGGCCAGCGCATAGCCGAAGTTGGCCGAGATGAAGGTGGCGCCGCTGCCGCCCTTGCAGGCGATGAAGGCCAGCACCTTGCCTTCGCGCAGGCTCGACACGCCGGCGGCGGCGGCGATCCGGTCCATCGCCTCGTGGAAGGCGCGGTGCACCAGCGGCAGTTGCAGCAGCTCGCGCACGCCGGCGCGCATCGCCGTGATCAACAGGTCGGGCTGGTGCTGGTTGGTGAGCAGCATCAGCTGCGAATCCGGATACTGGCGGCCCAGGCGCTCGAGGAGGCCCGATTCGGAAGGTTCCAGCCCGCTGGCGTCGATGATCACCAGCTGCGAGGCGTCGGGTTCGGGGCGGTCGAGCGCCTCGCGCAGGCTGGCGCGGGTGGCGGCCAGGTGCAGGGGCGGCACCCGCGCCGCGCCCTGCGAGGCCAGTTCCGCGTACAAATGGCTGTCACGGCTGATCAGGAGCGCTCTCATGGCAGCCCCGGATGAAGGACTTCTGCTGCGCGCGCGTCCATCACTGGTCCACCATCGCCGCCGGCTGGCCGGTTTCCGGCCGGGCGAACGAACGCTGGTAGTTCTCGATGGCAGCGCGCGCGGCGCGGCCATCGAGGCCCAGGGCGGGATTGCTGCCGGAAGCGCCGCTCGGGTCGATCACCTGGGCCGCCAGGTTGCTGCGGGTGGCCGCGCCGAGGCGCGCATCCCAGTTTGGCGTGGTCGAGACGCACCCCGGCGCGCCGCAGGCGAGCAGCGCCAGCGCCGCCCATCGTGTGAATATGGTTCGCATCGCATTCCCCTATGTCAGTTCGAAGCCGCCGGCGTCAGTTCGAAGCGTCCGGTATCGGCGCCTGCGGTCTGCCCCGCAGCCGGTGGCCCGGCCGGTGACGTGGCCGAAGCACCGGCCGGCGCCGCGGCGGCGGGCGGCTCCCCTTCGAGCCGCCCGCCCAGCATCAGGCCGGCGCGCGACGGTACGACATGGCCGTCGGTGGGCAGCACGTGGCTGCCGCCCGGCAGCGGCTTGACCAGGCGCGCCGTGATCACGAACACCAGCTCGGTGCGGTCCTGCTGGTAGTCGGTGCTGCGAAACAGCGCGCCCAGCACCGGAATATCGCCCAGGCCCGGCAGGCCCTTCATGTTGGCGATCAGGTTGTTGCGCACCAGGCCGCCGATCGCGAAGCTCTGGCCGTCGTGCAGCTGCACCGTGGTGCTGGCGCGGCGCGTGGTCACCAGCGGCATGATGGCGGTGCCGGTGATGCCGTTGGCGGTGATGCCGATCCCTTCGCGCGACAGTTCGGACACCTCGGGCGCCACCTTCAGGTTGATGCGCCCGCCCGCCAGCACGGTCGGGGTGAAACGCACGCCGATCCCGAATTCCTTCTCTTCCAGCGTGACGCGGTCGTCGTCCTGCGACACCGGGATGTAGAACTTGCCGCCGGCCAGGAAGGAACCTTCCTGGCCGCTGATGGCCAGCACGTTCGGCTCGGCCAGGATGCGCACCAGGCCATCGAGCTTGTCGGCCTCGATGGCGAAGCGGTTGCCGTTGGTCTTGAGTCCCGACAGGCTGCCGCGCGCCAGGCCGCTCAGGAAATCGGTGGCCAGGGTGGTGGTCCAGCTGCCGGAACCGAAACTGAAGCGGGTGCCGGTCTCGAGCCGCTCGAGCAGGGTGCGCGAGACCTCGGCCACCTTGACCTCGAGCTGCACCTGCTGCGGCGCGCTCACCGCCAGCAGGTTGACCACCCGGGCGCCGGCGCCGCCAGTCCCGCCGCCGCCGCTGGTGCCGTTCCTTCCCACCACGATCACGCCGTCGGTCTCGTTATCCTTGTCGGCCGCCGGCAACTGGCGCAGCGGGCGCCGCACGTAGGCGCCGGCCAGCTCCACCGCGCGCTGCACGGCGGTGGCGTCGCTGACGGTGCCGGTCAGGATCAGGCTGTCGTTGGCCGCCATCACGCGGATGTCCTGCTCGTCCGGCATCGCAGCCTTGAGCGTGGCCTCCAGCCCGCTCGGGTCCATCGCGATGGTGATGTCGATCACGCTGCACAAGCCGCTGCGGCCCTGCACGATCATATTGGTGCTGCCGACGTCGACGCCGGCGATGTACAGGGTGTCCGGAGCGACCAGCATGGCCTGCACCACGGCAGGGTTGCCGACGCTGCGCCGGGCTACCTTCTCGGGCAGGCGCAGCATGGTCGACTTGCCCATCTGGAGCGCCATCGCGGCCGGCCGCGCCGCCTCGCCGCGGCAGCCTTCGGTGATACGCTCGGGCGGCTCGCTCGCGGTGCGGGCGGGCGCCGGTTTCTTCGGCGCCGGCTTCGGTTCGGCCGCCTTTTGCGCGGCGGCGGTGGCGGCGGGGGCTACGGGGACTGCGCTGGCCAGGGCCGGGCCGGCCGGCGCTGCAAGGACGGCGGCAAGGGTGGCGCTCAATGCGATCGGTGAACGTCGTTTCATGATCGGTCCAGTCGGTGGTCAGAAGCATTCCTGCGATGCGTGCAGGCCGTTGATGACGCTGATGCAGTCGCGCTTGGGCGGGGCCGGGGCGCGCACCTGCTGCACGCGCGCCCGCGGCGGGGCCCGCACCACGGGCGGCGGCGCGGCGGCGACCATGGGCAGCAGGTTTTCCTTGGTCGCGCCGAGGGTGGCGGCGGCGGCCGGATCGACCTGGTTGCGCAGCGCCAGCGACAGGGTGCCCACGCTGCGCGCCAGGTCCAGCTTTTCCGCCTCGCTTGGCGTGACCTCGAGCGTGACGGCATTGACCACCTTGGGCTTGGTCTCGTCGCGGTTGACTTCCTGCGCCACCGCCAGCACCAGGATCCGCTCCAGCACGATCTTCGAGATGCTCTGCTCGCGCACCCGGGTCGCGTTCGGGTCGGGCATGGTCTCGGTGCTGACGATGATGTCGACGTAGTTGCCCGGCAGGGTGAAGCCGGCCACCCCGATCACGTCGTTGACGCGCACCGTGATCGCGCGCTTGCCCTCGGTGATCAGGGCCGACAGGCCTCCCAGGGTGCCGGCCGGGGCCAGCTTGGCTTCGCTGATCGGTTCGCCCGCGAGCAGGCTGCTGCGCAATACCCGCCCGCTCAAGGGCGCGGGATCGGTGAAGGCGCCCTTCGGCACGCTGTCCGCCGGCCAGTCGACCAGCTTGAACATCTCCGGCGTCAGGCGCTGGCCGATGTCGACGTCGGCCCGGGCGACGACGATCCGGCCGGCAGTCGCGCCCGGGGCATTGAGCAGCCAGCTTCCCGCCAGCGCCACCGCCAGCAGGCCCAGCACCACCGCCAGTGCCATCATGATCACGGCACGCTTGTTCTTCATCGCGCATCCCCTTCCTTGTCATCCCGCTTCACCGCCGCTGGGTTAGACGCACAAGGCAGCGCGGGCGGCAGGGCGCTGGCTCCGAACAGGCTGCTCCAGGCCTGGACCAGGCCATCCACGTCGCAACGCGGCGCGCGGCCGGCGAAGCCGGCGAAATCGACGATCCGCCCCAGCAGCTCGTGCGGCCAGGCGGCCAGCAATGGGCGCCGGGTGCGGCGATGCAGTTCGTCGACAAGAAAATCGAATGCCGCTTCGTCGACCTCGATGCGGCGCAGCCGCGCCTGGCGCCGCAGCAGCGCGCGGTAACTCGATTCGGACAGCGGCCCCACGGCGATGCGGTAGCCGATGCGGCGCAGGCAGGCGTCGTCCAGCACCGATTCGGGCGCCAGGCTGGTGGCCAGCACCAGGCCGACGTCGAACGGCAGCGCGTGGCTCGGGCCGTGCGGCACCGTCACGTGGTCCTGGCCGGCCTCCAGCGCGTCCAGCCAGCGGTGCAGCAGCTCGCCGGCCGGGATCCGCTGGCGACCCAGGTCGTCCAGCACCAGCAGGCCGTTATTGGCCAGGATATGGGGCGGCGCGCGCAGCACGCCGCTGGCGGCGTCCACCCGCAGTTCCAGCATGTCGCGTGTGAGCTCGGCGCCGACGTGCACCAGCGGCCGCTGGCTCAGAGCCCAGCGCGCGTCGCAGCTGCGGCGTTCCTCGGGGCCGCGCATCTGCAGCGGCGCCGGATGCAGGGCCGGGTCGTGCAGCTGGACGATCTCGTGGTTGACCAGCACCGCGTACGGCACCGCGATCGGATCCTGGCGCAAGCGCGCGAACTTGCGCGCCAGCGTGGTCTTGCCGCTCCCGGATGGGCCGTACAGCAGCAGCGGACGGCCGGAATGCAGGGCCGCGCCGATCAGTTCGCGCGTCGCCGGTTCCAGGCCGTCGCCGTCGAGCACCGCTTCGAGTTCCGCGCGCGCCACGCGCGGCGCGTCCGGCTGGCGCTGCGACTGCTGCGCCACCACCCTACGCCAGGCCGCCAGCGTCACCGGCGCCGGGCCGGCGTAGCGCGACTCGGCCAGGTGCTCGCCGGCGGCGCGCGCGCCGGCGGCGGTGAGTTGGTAGTGCACGTCGAGATCGGTCTCGCCCGAATAGGCGACTTCGGCCTGCTGGCCGGCGACCAGGCCCTGCAGCACTTCGCGCACCACGCTGACCGACAGCCGCAGGCGTCCGGTGAGCCTGGACAGCGGCGTCTTGCCGCCCGCATGCAGGACCTTGAGCACCAGCCCCGTCACCAGGCGCGGATCGAGCCCGGTGTCGCGCACGGTGCGCGGCTGGCGCGGCAGCACGGCGGTCACGTCGCCATCGGTGGGCGACGCGCTGGCCCCGGATCCGAACGCAGACGCATCTGCATCGCGCCCGGCGGCGGCGGTGGCCGACAACATTCCAATCATGAACCCTCCTGCCCATGAAAATGTTTCGTAAGACCTTGATTTGATTCTAGCGAGCAGTCTCGACAGCCACTTGATACCTGACAAAGAGCCAACAATGGCACTGCAAGGACCGGACGGTGGTTTCAGAGAAGCGGATGCTCGGCATAACGGCTGACCAGCCAGGCAATGGCGCCGGCGGCGATCGCCACCCCGTAGGGAATCGATCCGGCGCTGGGCGGGCCGCCGGCGCTGCCAGGCATCGGCCCGCGCGGCAACCGCAGCAGCACGGGCCGCACGATCCCCCACACGTTCGACAACACCATGCGCAGGCGGCCCTTGAAAACGATCACGGCGAGCGCCATCACGCCGCCCGCGCACCAGGCCAGGATGGCGATGCGCAGCGCGTCGCCGGGACCGGCGAAGGCGCCCACGGCCGCCATCATCTTGACGTCCCCGGCTGCCATGCCGCGGACCAGGTAAAAGGGAAGAAAGACCGCGAGTCCGGTCGCCGCCCCGCCCAGCCAGGCGAGCAGCCCGTCCACCGGTTGCGGCGACAGCAAGTGCAGGACCAGGGCGCCGAACATGCCGGCGGCCAGCAACCGGTTCGGGATGCGGCGGCTCTCCAGGTCCTTGACCGCCGCCGTGGTGACCAGCAGCAGCAGCAGCGTATCGAGGTAAAGTGCGACGGCCATGATCGGGTTCCTCGAGATGAAAAAAGCCCCGCCGGGGCCAGGTCCGACAGCCCTGCGGGAGCAACCGAAAAAAAAAAGCCCCCCAGGGCCGAACCGCGTCCCGGGGGGCAGCAGATTACGGAGCAGTTGGAGTGTTGAACTGGTCGCGGATGTACTCGAAGGCCTTCTCGATCTCTTCGCCGACTTCGCCGGCGACACCGGCCATCACCACGCCGATGAGGGCGGCGATCAGGCCATACTCGATGGCAGTCACACCGTTTTCGTCAGCGAAAAATGCTTTGATGGCGGAGGTAATCGTGCTCATGACAAACTCCTTATGATGGTTGAGGAAATACTGGCTGCGACTGGGCCCCGTCGCTACTGCTGTGTTACGTTTGCCAGTGAGTTCACTGTACCGATTAGTGCCGTACGGCAAGTTGACCATCCACAAATTTTCCACATGGAAACTCACGCTTCTGATAAGAAACAAACCCCCGGGGCGATGTGTCACGCCGCAGGAAACCATGAATAAAAATTGTTAAGAATAGTTGCCGGTAATACAAAAAAGTATTATGCTGTTTTGCTTGACCGCTGAAAAATGCGGCACCGCCGATCATGGCGCGCTGGCCCCCCGGCGCGGTCCGCCCTGGCGCCACGCCCTGCGCGGGGCGGTCTCTTCCGGTACCTCTTATTGCTTGGTCTGATAACGACGACATGGATTCCCTGCTGCGACACATGGTGGACATGACCGGCCACCGCGATCACACCATGCTGGACATCTCCGTGATTTCGGCGGTCCAGGAATTGTCCGGCGCGGCCCGCACCCGGGTGCTCACCATCTCCAGCGTCGGCGAGCAGTACTTCGTGCGCTCGCGCGCCTGCATCCATGCCGGCGGCGTGGCCTGCCCCGAAGAGCCGCAGGACAGCGGTCCCGGCGAAACGATCGCCCTTTATCCCGAACTCGGCGCCTGCCTGCGCCGCCACGAACCGCGCGCCGAAAGCATCGGCGCCGACGGGCTGCGCCGCCTGTGGCTGCCGATCTGGTTCGGCGACAAGGCCGACACCTGCCTCGAGATCGTGCACGCCGAGCCGTTCACGCCCGAGGCGCTGTACATGGTCAACGGGATCGTCAGCGTGTACCGCAACTTCCAGAACCTGCTCGACTACAGCGAGCGCGACTCGCTCACGGGCCTGCTCAACCGCAAGACCTTCGACGACCAGCTGGCGCGCATGCTGCACGCCTCCGAGACCGATGCCACGGTCCCCGGCCAGGCCGAGCGGCGCCACCACAACGGCGAAGAAAAGCAGTGGCTGGCGGTGGTCGACGTCGACCACTTCAAGGGCGTCAACGACCGCTTCGGCCACCTGTACGGCGACGAGGTGCTGATCCTGATCGCCAACCTGCTGCAGTCGTCGTTCCGCGCCCAGGACCGGGTGTTCCGCTTCGGCGGCGAAGAATTCGTGGTGCTGCTGCGCTCGACCAACCTGGAGAACGCGCGCCGCATCATCGAGCGCTTCCGCGCCGACGTCGAGAGCCACGACTTCCCGCAGGTGGGCCAGGTCACGGTCAGCATCGGCTTCACCAGCGTCAGCGCCGCCGATTCGCCAGTGGTCACGCTGGGCCACGCCGACCAGGCCCTGTACTACGCCAAGGCCCACGGCCGCAACCGCGTGTGCCACTACGAAGAGCTGGTCGCGAGCGGAATGCTGCAGACCGTGGCCGTCAACGACACCGCCGAATTCTTCTGAAGCGCTAGCACAGCGCGAACGCCGAGACCAAGGCGAAGGCAGTCTCGGGACGCAGCATGCGCGCCAGCGCCCAGCCGAGCGCCAGCGGGGACGGCGGACTGAAACGGATCGATGACGGCATGGCGGCCCCTCGCGCTGGATCGAAGCCCCAGTATCGCGAGCGCGCCGGACGGCGGCAAACGGCATTTCTCAGGCCAGCCATGCGCTGCGCGCATGGGCCGGTTCATGGCGGCACGCCGTAGTCCTCAATCCGCGCCCGGCTCTGCGCCAGCTCGTGCAGCAGCCAGGCGCGAAACAGCGCCACGTCGGCACGCCCGGCGTCAAGGCCGTCCAGCAACCAGTAGCCGCGGCCCGGCACGCGCCGCGCCTCCCCGAGCTGCGCCGCCAGGCGGCCGGCGCCGAGCATCGGCTCGACCAGCGCCAGGCGTCCGAGCGCCACCCCGTGGCCTTCGAGCGCCGCCTGCACCACCTGGTCGTACTGGTTGAAGTGCAAAAAACGCGAGGGCTTGCGCCGGATGCCGCGCGCGCGCAGCCAGGCATGCCAGTGCAGCCAGGTGCGCGGCGCGTCGTCCAGTTCGAGCAGCGTGTGTTCCAGCAGGGCCGCCGGATCGGCGAAGGCGCGCGCCGCCAGCGACGGGCTGGCGACCGGCACCACGATCTCGTCGAACAGATGCAGCGCGCCCGGCGGCGCCTGCGCCGCGTCGCAGTAGCGGATCGCCAGGTCGATGCCTTCGCGTTCGAGGTCCGACAGCGCATTGCCGGCCGCCAGCCGCACGTCGACGCCGGGATGCCGGGCCTGGAAGGCGCCCAGGCGCGGCAGGATCCACAGCGCCGCCACCCCGATGCCGGCCGCGATCGTGACCGGGTTCGATTGCGGCGCGGCGCGCAGCGCGCCGGCGAAGTCGGCCAGCTGGGACAGCATCGGCGCGGCGATCGCATACAGCCCTTCCCCGGCCGCGGTGAGCGCGATGCCGCGCTTGGCACGCACGAACAGCGGCGCGCCGAGGCGCTGCTCCAGGCTCTGGATCTGGCGGCTGACGGCCGACTGGGTCAGGCACAGTTCGTCGGCCGCGGCGGTGATGCTGCCGCGCCGCGCGGTGGCCACGAAGCCCTTCAGGGCGTCGAGCGGCGGCAAAGCGTTCAGGCGCATGCCGCCTCCAGCGCATCGTCCAGCCGGTCGTCGCCCCAGAACAGTTCGCCGTCCACGATGAAGCTCGGCGCGCCGAAGATGCCGCGCCGGCGCGCATCGTTGGTCTGCTCGCGCAGCGCGGCCTTGGCGGCATCAAGGCCGGCCTGGGCCACCAGCGCGCGCGGATCGGGCGCCAGGCCGGCGAGCGCCTCGAGCACCGGCGCCGGGTCGTCGATCTCGCGGTCGTCGGCCCAGGCCATGCGCATGATGCGGCGGCAGTACTCGCCCATCCAGGCTTCGCGCGCGGCGAGCAGCGCCACCCGCATCGGCAGCAGGGCGCGGCGCGGGAACACGCCCGGGCGCCGGAACGGCAAGCCGTACTTCGCCGCGCGGCGCGCCATGTCGCGCCACACATACTCGCCTTTCTCGCGCTGGACCAGGAAGGGAGAACTCTCCCAGCCCAGTTCGCGGAACACGGGGCCGAGCAGGAACGGCCGCCACAGCAGCGGCACGCGGGCCGCGCGCGCGGCCTGCTCGATGCGCATCGCGCTCAGGTAGCTGTAGTTGCTGCCGAAGTCGAACCAGAATTCGATCGGGGATGGCATGGCGCCTCCAGTGGAATCACGTCCGCACAGTATAGGAAGAACGATAGCAGGAGTTGGCGCCGATTTGTCATGCCATCCATGCGTGGCGCGCATGGATCGCATGCGCCGTCCGCGCTTGCGCGCAATCCCGACGCGCGCCACACTGGCGGGCAGGAGGCAAACAATGGAAAACGTCCTGATCGTCACCGGCGCCGGGCGCGGCATCGGCGCCGCCATCGCCCGGCGTGCGGCGCGCGACGGCTACCGGGTCGCGCTCAACTACCGCCGCGACACGCCGGCCGCCGAGGCGCTGCTGGCCGACATCCGCGCCGCCGGCGGCGTCGCCATCGCGGTCCGGGCCGACGTCGGCGACGCCGGCGAGGTGGAGCGGATGTTCGCGCGCGTCGAACGCGAACTCGGTCCCGTGACCGCCCTGGTCAACAATGCCGGCATCACGGGCCGCCTGGCCAGCTTCATGGACAGCGACCCGGACGCCATCGCGGCGGTATTCCGCACCAATGTGCACGGCGTCATGCATTGCAGCCGGGTCGCGGTGCGGGCCTTCCGCGAGCGCGGCGCGGGAGGCGTGATCGTCAACCTGTCCTCGATCGCCGCCCTCACCGGCAGCCCGCACGAATACGTGCACTATGCGGCCAGCAAGGCCGCGGTCGAGACGTTCACGCTGGGACTGGCGCGCGAGCTGGCGCCGGAACGCATCCGCGTGTGCGCGGTGGCGCCCGGGTCGACCCTGACCGGCATCCATGCCCAGGCCGGCGAACCGGAACGCCCGGCGCGCGTCGCGCCGAAGATCCCGATGGGACGCCTGGCCACGCCGGAAGAGATCGCGGAACCGGTGCTGTGGCTGCTGTCGCCGGCCGCCAGCTACGTCACCGGCGCCACCCTGCGCTGCGCCGGCGGGTTGTAATCAGGCTTCGGCCAGCCGCATGAAGCGCAACGGCTCGACCTGCCACTTGGCGGCCGACTCATGGCGCACGATGCGGTCGCCGCCGCCGAAGCCCACCGCGCGCGACAGGTCGACCGTCTCGGGGCGGATATACACCTGCCGCTTCGCATGGAAGAACACGTTCACCTTCGGCGTGAGCAGGCTCGATTCGTGCGGCTCGACCACCACGCCCAGCCGGCCCGACTCCAGCAGCACCAGGGTGCCGACCGGGTAGATGCCGACGCAGCGCATGAATTCCTGGGTCAGCGCCGGATTGAAGTGGTGCTTGCTCCACTCGTAGATCTTGCGCAGCGCCTCGGCCGGCGCAATACCCTTGTGGTAGCAGCGGTCGGACGTGATCGCGTCGTACACGTCGACGATGGCCGCCATCTGCGCCAGCTCGCTGATGCCGTCCCCGGCCTGGCGGTCCGGATAGCCGCTGCCGTCGCGCCGCTCGTGATGGTGCAGCGTGATGTCGAGCGGCACCGGGCCGATGCCGGGCGTCTTCACCAGGATGTCGTGGCCGTCACGCGGATGGCGCTTGACGATGTCGAATTCCTCGTCGGTCAGGCGGCCCTGCTTGTTGAGGATGGCGTCCGGCACCATGGCCTTGCCGGTGTCGTGCAGCAGGCCGCCCAGGCCGGCCTGGTAGATGGTTTCCTCGTCCATGCCGCGCGAGCGGCAGAAGGCGACCAGCAGCGCGCATACGCTGACCGAGTGGAGAAACGTGTAGTCGTCCTTGTTCTTGAGCTGCAGGAGGCTGGTCAAGGCGCCCGAGTTGCGCAGGATCGATTCGGTGACGCTCTGCACCACCGGGCTCACCTGGTCCAGCTCGACGGCCTTGCCCAGGCGCGCGTCCTGCATCACGACGCGCACCAGTCCCTCGGCCTGGCGCCGCACGTGCACGGCGCGCTGCAATTCCTCGGCCAGCGGCACCCGCATGCGTCCGGAGGCCGTGGCTGCCTGCGCCAGCGCCGTCACCTCGGCCTCGGTGGCGGCCGCGCTTTCGTCGACGGTCGGCGCGTCGACGTCCAGGCCGCGGCGGCAATCGATCACGACGCCGCGGATGCGCGCCTCGACGATCTTGCGGATCTCGGCCTCGTTGGTGATCAGGAACTGGTTGCGCACGAATGGATGCTCCATCCAGCCGCAATCCAGGTCATGGATGAACATGCCCACCCTGAGCTGTGAAGAATCCACTTTTTTCAGCATCTGTCGTGTCTCTTCTCGTGCATGAATTCCGGCGCCGGGCGCCCTTATGCACCGAGTATAGCAAGCTGATTGCGCATTGGAACTTAATGTTGCCTTAGGGATACGCAATGTGAAATGGATCGGAGCCGGCCGTATTACTTCGCCGCGAGCTTGACGTTAACGTTAACGTCATATAACTTACCAGCATCCCGTCCTCACCGATCCCAAGGACCCTCCCCTCATGAACGACATCACTCCCGCCGCGAAGCTCGACCTGCCGGAACAGCCGCGCCTGGCCAACAAGGTCCGTTTCGTCACCGCCGCCTCGCTGTTCGACGGCCATGACGCCTCGATCAACATCATGCGCCGCATCCTGCAGTCGAACGGCGCCGAGGTGATCCACCTCGGCCACAACCGCTCGGTCGACGAGGTGGTCACCGCGGCGCTGGCCGAGGACGCGCAGGGCATCGCCATCTCGAGCTACCAGGGCGGTCACGTCGAATACTTCAAGTACATGATCGACCTGCTGCGCCAGCGCGGGGGCGAGCACATCAAGGTGTTCGGCGGCGGCGGCGGGGTGATCGTACCGAGCGAGATCGAGGACCTGCACGCGTATGGCGTGACGCGCATCTTCAGCCCGGAAGACGGCCAGCGCATGGGCCTGGTCGGCATGATCCGTTCGATGCTCGAAGCCTGCGACGTCGACCTGTCTCCCTACGCCCCGACCTCGCTCGCGGCGCTGCGCGAAGGCGAGATCGCGGCGCGCCACCGCCCGCTGGCGCAGCTGATCACGGCGCTGGAAAACGATCGCGTCGACCCGGCCCTGCGCAAGGAAATCCTGGACACGGCCGACACGCTGCGCGTGCCGACCCTGGGCATCACCGGCACCGGCGGCGCCGGCAAATCGTCGCTGACCGATGAACTGATCCGCCGCATCCGCCTCGACCAGGGCGACCGCCTGAACATCGCCGTGATCTCGATCGACCCGTCGCGCCGCAAGTCGGGCGGCGCCCTGCTGGGCGACCGCATCCGCATGAACGCGATCAATCCCTGGAACGGGCAGCAGCGCGTGTTCATGCGCTCGCTGGCCACGCGCGAAGCGGGCTCCGAGATCTCGCAGGCCCTGCCCGACGTGATCGCCGCCTGCAAGGTCGCCGGCTTCGACCTCGTGATCGTCGAGACCTCGGGCATCGGCCAGGGCGACGCCGCCATCGTGCCGCACGTCGACACCTCGATGTACGTGATGACCCCGGAATTCGGCGCCGCCTCGCAGCTCGAGAAGATCGACATGCTCGATTTCGCCGACCTCATCGCGATCAACAAGTTCGACCGCAAGGGCGCGCTCGACGCGCTGCGCGACGTGGCCAAGCAATACCAGCGCAACCGCGAACTGTGGTCGATGAGTCCGGACCAGATGCCGGTCTACGGCACCCAGGCCTCGCGCTTCAACGACGACGGCGTGACCGCCCTCTACCACGGCCTGCTGCCGAAACTGGCGGAACTGGGCCTGAAGGTCGAAACCGGCAAGCTGCAGGCGCCGGCGCAGCGCTACTCGAGCGGCAAGAACGTGATCGTGCCGCCCGCGCGCAGCCGCTACCTGGCCGAGATCGCCGACACCGTGCGCGGCTACCATCGCCGCGTCGGCAGGCAGGTGACGCTGGCGCGCGAACGCCAGCAGCTGCAGGAAGCGCAGCGCATGCTGGCCGCCGCCGGCAAGAACACCGATTTCGACGACGTGATCGCCCAGCGCGACAACGCCATGGACGGCGAAGCGAAGGCGCTGGTGGCCTCCTGGCCGCAGCTGCAGGCGACCTACGCGGGCGAAGAGCACGTGGTCAAAATTCGCGACAAGGAGATCCGCACCCGCCTGATCTCGACGACCTTGTCCGGCAATCCGGTGCGCAAGGTAGCCTTGCCGCGCTTCGAGGACCATGGCGAGATCCTGCGCTTCCTGATGCTGGAAAACGTGCCGGGTTCCTTCCCCTACACCGCCGGGGTGTTCCCCTTCAAGCGCGAGGGCGAGGATCCGACCCGCATGTTCGCCGGCGAGGGCGACGCCTTCCGCACCAACCGCCGCTTCAAGCTGGTCTCGACCGGCATGGATGCGAAACGCCTGTCGACCGCCTTCGATTCGGTGACCCTGTACGGCGCCGACCCGGCGCTGCGTCCCGACATCTACGGCAAGGTCGGCAACTCGGGCGTGTCGATCGCGACCCTGGACGATATGAAGGTGCTGTACGACGGCTTCGACCTGTGCAGCCCGTCGACCTCGGTCTCGATGACCATCAATGGCCCGGCCCCGACCATCCTGGCGATGTTCATGAATACCGCCATCGACCAGCAGATGGACAGGTTCGTCGAGCAGAACGGACGCCAGCCGAGCGCCGACGAAGCCGAGAAAATCCGCGCCTGGGTGCTCACCGCCGTGCGCGGCACCGTGCAGGCCGACATCCTGAAGGAAGACCAGGGCCAGAACACCTGCATCTTCTCGACCGAGTTCTCGCTCAAGGTGATGGGAGACATCCAGGAGTATTTCGTGACGCACGGCGTGCGCAACTTCTACTCGGTGTCGATCTCGGGCTACCACATCGCCGAAGCGGGAGCCAACCCGATCTCGCAGCTGGCGTTCACCCTGTCCAACGGCTTCACCTTCGTCGAAGCCTATCTGGCGCGCGGCATGCACATCGACGACTTCGCGCCGAACCTGTCGTTCTTCTTCTCGAACGGCATGGACCCGGAATACACGGTGCTGGGCCGCGTGGCGCGCCGCATCTGGGCGGTGGCCATGCGCGACAAGTACGGCGCCAACGATCGCAGCCAGAAGCTCAAGTACCACATCCAGACCTCGGGCCGCTCGCTGCATGCGCAAGAGATCGACTTCAACGACATCCGCACCACCCTGCAGGCGCTGATCGCGATCTACGACAACTGCAATTCGCTGCACACGAACGCCTACGACGAGGCGATCACCACGCCGACCGACGAATCGGTGCGCAGGGCACTGGCGATCCAGCTGATCATCAACCGCGAATGGGGCCTGGCGAAGAACGAGAACCCAAACCAGGGATCGTTCATCATGGACGAGCTGACCGACCTGGTCGAAGAGCAGGTGCTGCAGGAGTTCGAGCGCATCGCCGAGCGCGGCGGCGTGCTGGGCGCGATGGAGACCGGCTACCAGCGCGGCAAGATCCAGGAAGAGTCGATGCTGTACGAGCACCGCAAGCACGACGGCAGCCTGCCCATCATCGGCGTCAACACCTTCCGCAACCCGAAGGGCGCGGGCGCGCCTGCCACGATCGAACTGGCCCGCTCCACCGACGACGAAAAGCAATCGCAGCTGCAGCGCCTTGAAGACTTCCACGGCCGCAACGCCGATGCGGCGCCGGCCGCGCTGGCCGCCCTGCGCCAGGCCGCGATCGACAACGAGAACGTGTTCGCGCGCCTGATGGACGCGGTGCGCGTGTGCTCGCTCGGTCAGATCACGACCGCGCTGTTCGAGGTCGGCGGGCAGTATCGCCGCAATATGTAATGCGCAGGCCGTAGAATGGTTCCGTGTCCCCTACGGAGCGATCCATGACGATTCAGCCCGACCAGCTCGCCGCCCTGATGCGCGAAGTCGAACGGGAAGACCCGATCGACTTCGCCGACTTGCCCTTCCCGGAGGACGAGATGCGCGCCATCGTCGCCGACCACCTGTGCGAGATGGCGGCGGCGATGGACAACTTCAGCGAGGAAGACCGCACGCTGACCTTGCTCGCAGTGTCAGCCAAGCTGGTGCTGGAAAACCTGGTGCTGCACGTGCAGCTGTTACGCCGCCATGGCCTGCCGGTGGGCGAGAACGTGGAAGCCCTGCTGGGCCGGCTGCGCCGCGATCCCGGCCTCGACGCCGGCGGCGAGGGATAATTTTCCCACGTAGCAATTTTTTCAACATTCATGCAACACGCATCGGATAAGTTTTGCAACAGCTGTGTCCGTTTGTACACTGGGTGCGCGGTTCCTTCAGGTATGATTTGTTGTTGAGAATTTCGCTTACCCGGCGAAACGACCGTCTCCACTGCCTGAGGAATTCCACATGCCGCGCCATCCCACCAAGCTCAAACTCACCGCCGCCATCCTGACCGGCGCCCTCCTGACCGTCGGCCTGGCCGGCTGCAACCGGACCCAGTCGACCGAAACCCTGCTGGCGGAGGCGTCCGAGTACCAGCAAAAAGGCGACATCAAGGCTGCCCTGATCCAGCTCAAGAACGCCGTGGCGAACAGCCCGGAAGACGGCGAGGCGCGCCTGGCGCTGGGCACCCTGCAGCTGTCCACCGGCGACAACGTGTCGGCCGAGAAGGAACTGGGCCGCGCGCGCTCCCTCGGCATCGCCGAGGATCGGGTGCTGCCGCTGCTGGGCCGGACCCTGGCGCAGCAGGGCAAGTTCAAGGAATTGCTGGAGCTGATCACGCCGGAGAAGGCCGGAAAGTCGGCCCCGCTGCTGTCGCTGCGCGGCGACGCCTTGCTGGGCAGCGGCAAGCCCGACGAGGCCAAGCAGGCCTACGAGGCGGCCCTGGCCGCAAACGCCAATTCCGGCGACGCCCTGATGGGCCTGGCGCGCCTGTCCGCCGTACGCGGCGAGCGCGATGCCGCCCTCCTCTACGTCGACCAGGCGGTGGCCAAGGATCCGAAGAATCCCGAAGTCTTCATCATGCAGGGCGCGATGCTGCGTTCGATGAACAAGCAGGACGAAGCCTTGAGCGCCTACGACAAGGCGCTGGCGCTCAAGCCGGACCATCGCGGCGCCCACATCGAGAAAGCCTATATCGAGATCGCGCGCGGCAAGTTCGACGCGGCCAAGAAGGAAGTCGAGGCAGCGGAAAAGAATTCGCCGGGCAGCCTGCTGGTGGTGTACACCCGCGCCCTGTATGAATTCTCGCAAGGCAAGCACTCGGCGGCGAAGGATGCGCTGGCGAAGATCCTCAAGGTCGCGCCCAACCATTATCCAAGCATCCTGCTGGCCGGCGCCTCCGAGCTGCAGCTGGGCGGCACCCAGCAGGCCGAGCAGCATCTGCGCAAATACCTCGAAGCCAATCCGAACAACGTCTATGCGCGCAAGCTGCTGGCCCAGGCCCAGCTCAGGAATTCCCAGCCGGCCGATGCCGCCGCCACCCTGGCGCCGGCCCTGAAGGAAGCGCCGCAGGATGCCCAATTGCTGGCCCTGGCCGGCGAATCGTATATGCAGGTGCGCGACTTCGACAAGGCCAGCAACTACCTGCAGCAGGCCGCCACGCTGGCGCCGGAGGCGGCCGCCGTGCGCACCTCGCTGGGCCTGTCGCGCCTGGCCCAGGGCGACCAGGCGCGCGCGCTGAGCGACCTGGAAATGGCCGCCACCCTCGATCCTAAATCGCTGCAGGCCACCATGGCCCTGGTGCAGACCGAGATCAATATGAAGCGTTACGACAAGGCGCTGGCCGCCGTCAATGCGCTCGAAAAGCAGCAGCCTGACAGCGCGCAAGTGCAGCAGCTCAAGGGCGCTGTCTACATGGTCCAGAACAAGAACGCGGAAGCGCGCACCGCCTTCGAGAAGGCGCTGTCGCTGCAGCCGAGCTTCCTGCCGGCGGTGACCAACCTGGCGCGCCTGGACGTGCAGGACAAGAAGCCGGACGCCGCCAAGGCCCGCTTCACCGCCTTCCTGGACAAGAACAAGGACAATGTCGAGGCGATGACGGCGCTGGCCGAGCTGGCCATGCTGCAAAAGAACACGGCCGAGGCGACGAGCTGGTACGAGAAGGCCAGCGCGGCCCAGCCGAACGCCACCGCGCCTTCGCTCAAGCTCGGCGCGCACTACCTGGCCACCGAGCAGGCGCCCAAGGCGCTGGCACTGGCGCGCAAGCTGCAGACCACGCATCCGACCGATGCCGGCGTGCTGGAACTGCTCGGCCAGTCGCAGGCCGCGAACAAGGACTTAAACGGCGCGCTCGACACCTACAGCAAGCTGGTCAACGTGCTGCCGAAGGCGCCCGGCGCCCAGCTGCGCCTGGCCCAGGTGCAATTGGCGCTGAAGAACGAATCGGCGGCCGCCGGCCACCTCAAGCGCGCGGTCGACCTCCAGCCCGACTTCGTGCCGGCGCGCCTGATGCAGGTCGACCTGGCGCTGCGCGCCAAGCGTCCGGACGAGGCGCTGGCGGTGGCGCGCGAGCTGCAGAAGGCGGCGCCCAAGGCGCCGGTCGGCCACGTCATCGAAGGCGACGTGCTGATGTCGCAGCAAAAATTTGCCCAGGCCCAGCAGTCCTATGAAAAAGGCCTGGCCCTGGCGCGCTCGTCGGAACTGACGGTCAAGGTGATGCAGGCCATGCAGGCCGGCGGCAAGAGCAAGGAAGCGCTGGCGCGCGGCCAGGCCTGGCTCGCCGCCCAGCCGGACGACGTGCGGGTCTCGCTGCTGGTGGCCGAGCTCAACCTGTCGGCCAAGGATTACAAGGGCGCCATCGCCAAGCTCGAGAACGCGCAGAAGCGCGCTCCCGAGCATCCGCTGGTGCTGAACAACCTGGCCTGGGCCTACCAGCAGGTGAAGGATCCGCGCGCGCTGGCGACCGCCGAGAAGGCCTACAAGCTGGCCAGCGACAGTCCGGGCGTGATGGATACCCTGGGCTGGGTGCTGGTGGAACAGGGCGACACCGCGCGCGGCCTGCCGCTGCTGCAGAAGGCCAGCAGCCAGGCGCCGAACTCGATGGAGATCCGCTACCACCTGGCCCAGGCCCTGCACAAGAGCGGCGACAAGGCCGGCGCGCGCCGCGAGCTCGACAAGCTGCTGGCGCCAGGCACGCAATTCGCCCACGCCGACGAGGCGCGCGCGCTGCTCAAATCGCTGTAAGCGGGCGCTCGCCGCGGAGCCCATCCGGGCTTCGCGGCATCCTCACGGCGCGCCTTCGAACCCGTCAGTAAAGGCGCGCCGCAGACCTTCAGCCTCATCCTATCGAACGCTGGATTTATTAATGTCGCGATAAGATAACGTTCTCCTAAATGAGGATGTTTATCGTGGACGACGATTCGTACGGAATCCGGCTTACCGATACTTCGGACGGTCGTAACACGGCCAGTATGCTGATCAACAGGATGTATGCCTGGCGCGGCTACTCCGGAAATCACCAGCCAAGCAGCGACCCCAACCGCATCACCCTGACCGCCACCGACAAGGGCGACGTGGTCGGCACGCTCAGCATCGGCATCGATTCCGAGGTCGGCCTGATGGCCGACGAAATCTTCAAGGACGAACTCGACGCCCACCGCGGTCGCGGCGCGAAATTATGCGAGTTCACCAAATTCGCCTTCGATCCCTCGGTGCGCTCCAAGACGGCGCTGGCCAATGTATTCCACCTGGCCGTGATCTACGCGCGCGACATGCATGGCTGCACCGACATCGTGATCGAAGTCAATCCGCGCCATCGGCGCTTCTACGAGCGCATGCTGGGCTTTCGCAAGGAAGGCGAACTCAAGACCAATCCACGGGTCGATGCACCCGCCTACCTGTTGCGCGTGAACCTGGCCTTCGTGACCGACCAGATCGCACGCTTCGGCGGCAGCTATGCGGCCGAGGGCGAGACCGAGGAGCGCTCGTTCTATCCGTATTTCTTTTCCCCACGCGAAGAGCGTGGCATCATCAATCGCCTGCTGCGCATGGACGAATCGCATCCGGCATGAGGCCGGGCTCTTGTTCCCCACTTCTTTCTGAACCATCAATGAATAAACCGTTCAACTACGAACAGGCCTTCTCGCGCAATATCGGCTGGGTGACGCCGGCCGAACAGCAGCAATTGCGCGGCAAGCGCGTCGCCATTGCCGGCGGCGGCGGGGTCGGCGGCGTGCACCTGCTGACTCTTGCGCGACTGGGCGTGAGCCGCTTCCACATCGCCGATTTCGACAGCTTCGACATCGCCAACTTCAATCGCCAGGTCGGCGCCATGATGTCGACGGTCGGCCAATCCAAGGCCGAGGTGCTGGCGCGCATGGCGCGCGACATCAATCCCGAGATCGAGATCGAGATCTTCCCGGACGGCGTCCACAAGGACAATCTCGACGCTTTCCTGGCCGGGGTCGACCTGTACGTCGACGCGCTCGACTTCTTTGCCTTCGACGCCCGCCAGCAGACTTTCGCCGCCTGCGCCCGGCTCGGCATCCCGGCCACCACCGGGGCGCCGCTGGGCATGGGGACGGCCCTGCTCAACTTCATGCCGGGCAAGATGACCTTCGAAGAGTATTTCGGCTGGGGCGACCTGCCGGACCAGGAAAAGGCCATCCGCTTCGTGGTCGGCCTGGCCCCTGCCGGCCTGCACCGGCCCTATCTGGTGGTGCCTGGGGCGGTCAACCTGGCCGAGCAGCGCGGCCCATCGACCATCATGGCGTGCCAGCTCTGCGCCGGGGTATGCGCGACCGAGGCGCTCAAGATCCTGCTCGGCCGCGGCAACGTGCTGGCAGCCCCTTGGGGCATGCAGTTCGATGCCTACCGCAACAAGCTCACGCGCACCTGGCGTCCCGGCGGCAACCGCCATCCGATCCAGCGCCTGATGCTGGCGATCGGGCGGCGCCAGTTCGCGCGCATGGCGGCCGGACGCTGACTCCCTTACGTCAAAAAGCCACTGCCGGATCGCTCCGGCAGTGGCTTTTTTTGCCTGGACAGGCCCGCAGAGCGGGCCCGGTGTGCTTAGGCGGCTTTCTTGTTGCGGCGACGGGCGCCGTACAGGCCCAGCATGCCCAGGCCCAGCAGGGCGACCGATGCAGGCTCAGGCACTTCGCCGTCCGGCAGGGTCGAGAACACCACGTCCAGCGAGCCGTTGATGGTCTGTTCGCCGGTCGGGTCGAAATTGTTCAGCTGGCCCGACTGGAAGCTCATCATGTAGAACGGATTCGGTGCGACGAAGAACGAGCTGCCGGCGGCGGTCAGTTCGAAGGTGCTCGAGGCACCGAAGCTGCCGCAGTTGATGCCGTCGTCGCCGCAGGTCGGCAGGCTTGGATTCAGTTCGCCATAGCCCGACAGCGGGTTGCCGGTAGCCAGCAGGGTGCTGCTCTCGGTGGCGTAATCGTCCAGGTACAGGTTCAGGTTGCCCGAACCGGAGGCGAAGTTGAAGGTGGTGACGCCGTTCGCCATCGAGTAAGTGCCGCTCGCGGTGTAGGTCGCATACAGGCCGTAGGTAGCGCCCAGGCCGGTGCGACGGGCCTCATATGCGGTGTTGCCGCCGTTGCCGACGAACTGGCCCGCGGTCCAGAGCAGCGACACGTTGAAGGTACCGTCCGCGTTGAAGGTTGCCTGCTCGGTATAGTTGCCGGTGATTTTGTCAGCGACAAAGTTTGCGTAGTTGCCATTGATCGGATCAACGGTGAACTCGTTGAACGGCGCTGCGCTGGCTGCGGTGCTGAACATCGAGGCTGCAGCAAACGAGGCTGCGATCATGGTCTTCGAAACTGCGTTCATCTTGGATCTCCTGGTTGTAGGGTTCGTACTAGCACCCTCTTATAAGCAACCATCGTGCCAGCACTTGTGATTCCTTTTAAATCAAATACTTAAAACACTATTTCGTAGAAGAAATTACAACACTGTAAAAGATCTCGACACCTGCATTTAAGAAATTCTCACGCCCCTGTCAGCCCCGTCCTACAGAGGTTTCCGCAGCACCACATTCCAGGTATTTCCGGATTTAAACTCGCTGGCGATCTCCCAGCCGGCCGCCAGCACTTTGGCGCGCAGCTCTTCGATATGGAAGGGGCTGTACAGGATGCCCTTGCGGATGCCCCAGTCGTTGATCTTCTGCGCCGCCCAGCGCAGCGGCGCGAAGCCGGACGGGTACAGCAGCACGTTGGCGGCCAGCGTTCCGCCCGGCTTGAGCACGCGCAGGATGTCGCGCAGGGCGCCGTCGACGGTCGGGAAGCAGTGGATCGAGTTGGCGATATTGGCGGTGTCGAAGCGGTTGTCGGCGAACGGCAGCTGGGCCGCGTCGGCATGCTGCACCTCGACCAGCGGATTGCCGGCGAAACGGCGCTTGGCGCCGGCCAGCATCGACGGCGCGTAGTCGATGCCGGTCACCTTGACCGGCGGCAGCTTGCGACGGCGGCGCCAGTTCAGGACCATCTCGAGCAGGGTGCCGGTGCCGCATGCCACCTCGAGGTGGTCGGGTCCGAAGTTGGGCCCGAAGAAGCGCATCTGGGTGCCGATCGTGCTGTTGTAGGCGAAGGTGAGAATGAAAAAGCCGCGCAGGTCGTACCACCACGGTTCGGATGAATAGGCTTCGGCGATTTCATCCCTGGTCTTACCGGTCGTCATGGAGCGTCCTCATTGGATTGGAGTGAAGCGGAAAATATAGGTTGTTAATGAACAGCAGGCAAGCGCGAATCGGGCGGCTCAGCCGAGCTGGCGCAGGCGGTTGACGATGCCCGCCTCTTCGCGTGGCGAGAAGAACCACGGGAACAGCGAGCGCTCGCCCACCGCCTTGTCCTGCATGCCGCCCCATTTGGCCACCTGTTCGGTGCCGAAGGCGGTATCGACGCGCAACAGGACCGCCGGCGCCTGCACCCGCGGATTGGGGCGCGATTCGCACACGGTCTGGAAGCCGAGCATGGCTTCGTAGAAGCGGCGATGGCGCGGATTGACTTCGATGAAGATGTCGCGGCAAGCGTTCAGGTCGCGCGCATAGATCAGGGCCACGTGGAACAGCGAGGCCAGCACCGCCTTGGACTTGACCGCCGGGTCGACCGCCAGCTTGGTGATCTCGCATACCCGGCCGTTGCCGCGCCGCACGTCGATGCAGTCCTTGAACACCTGGTCGGCCAGCAAGCCGATCTCGGAATCCAGGCCCAGGCTCAGCGTGCCGAACACCTGGCCATGGTCGGATGCCGTCAGCGTGATCCGATTGGGATCGCTGTGCACCTGGTGGTTGCCGCTGTAGCCGCGCCAGGAATACATCTTACTGATGAGCATACTGGCGGAATTACGCTGGGAATCGATGTCGGCCGCGCGAATGCCGAACACGCGCTCATTGATGGCGACATCGATGATGCTTGGCATGCTAGAGGCAGCCGCATCGTCGTCGCCCGGACCGGCGCAGGAGGCCGGCGCTATTGTCTCGATCATGGGTCTATCTCCAGGCAGGACCGGCGCCTCGTGCACCGGCAGCAATCCTGATCATCATAGCATCGAAAATTACAATTTATCAATTGTATTAACGAAAAGTATTTAAACTTTTGACATTTCCTTTGTGTCTGCACCTCTGACGATAGCAGCTTAAGCAGGCTCCGCGGCGCGCGTGGATCACAATGTGTCGAGAAAGGAAGGGCATGCCCGGGATGGAGACGCCATGGCGGGCGCGGCTGTTGCGCGCACCGGACAAGCGAGGTGGCCAGGAGGCCAGGGACGAGACCGGCCAGGCGGCCGGTCTCGGGTGGAAGGCTTAGAAGAAGCTTTCCGGAATCACCAGGATGTCGCCCGGACGCATCATGACGTTGGCCGAGATGTCGCCTTCCTTGATCAGGTCGTCGAGTCGCACCTGCAGTTTTTCCTGCTTGCCCTCGACGGTGCGCACGATGCTGGCCTTGTTACCGGCAGCAAATTCGGTGACGCCGCCGACTGCGATCAGCACGTCCATCAGCGACATGTCGCGGCGATACGGCAGCGCCTGCGGTTGCGCGGCCTGGCCGATGACGCGGATCTGCTCGTTGAAGTTGCCGACGAATTCGGTCACCACCACGGTAACCACCGGCTGCTGGATGAACTGGGCCAGCGCTTGCTCGATGTCGCGCGCCAGCTGGGTCGAGGTCTTGCCGGCGGCCGGCAGGTCTTCGACCAGCGGGGTCGTGATCTTGCCGTCCGGACGCACCGGCACCGCCATCGACACTTCCGGATTGCGCCAGACGATGATGTTGACGCTGTCGCCCGGCCCGATCAGGTAATCGGGATTGATCGGCGCCAGCGCGGCGGTGCTCGGCGGCACCGGAGTGGCGCAGCCGCCCAGCAGGAGCATGCAAGCGGCGGCGCCGGCTGCCAACAGATTCTTCATGGTATTCGTCATCATCGCGTTCATCCCCTTCGCGCCGCTGGCCATCCCTGGTGGGACAGTGTTCGACGTGAATCAAAAATTGTTATTTCGCCATCATGGCCCGCGCTATTGTAGCGCAGACCGACGCGGCGGCAAGCCGTGCACAATTGAAATACTTCACGTTGGCATTCCGGCGCCGGGGCGACCGCCCGTCGCCCGCTAGCGCGCCAGCAATTCCTGCACGTGGCGCACCGGAATCGCATAGGTAATGCCGCTGGGCGCCGAGATCGCCGACTCCTTCAAGCCCTTCACGAACACCATATTGATCACGCCGACCACCGCGCCGGTGGCGGGATCGTACAGCGGCGAGCCGCTGTTGCCGGGATAGGCGGTGCCGTCGAGCTGGTAGATGCTGAACGGGGAACGCTGCAACTGGGCCACCGCGCGCGCGTCGAGGCGGCGCGCATTGAGCGAGGGCTGGATCACCGGCGTGATCGCCGCCAGCAGCGCGCGGTGGGTGGCCGGATGCAGGCCCAGCACCATCCCGAGCGGGAAGCCGGTGAAGGCCAGCGCCTCGCCTTCGGCCGGCGCGCCCTCGCTGGCCAGGCGCAGGGCAGGCAGCGGCGCGCCTTCCAGGCGCAGGTGGGCCAGGTCGTGCTGGCGGTCCAGGCCCACCAGCGTGGCGGCGCGGAAGCGCACCCCGGCGCCGTCCGGCAAGACCACGCCCAGCTGCTCCATGCGCGCGGCGTCGAGCTTGTCGGGCACCACGTGGGCATTGGTAATGACGCTCAGGCCATCGCCGACCACGAAACCGGTGCCGCTGAACACGATCGCCGGACTGCGCGTCTGCAACTGGGTGCCGATGCCCACGATCGACGGCTTCACCGCCGCCACGGTCTGCGGCAGGGTCGCCGCCAGCGCCGGCAGGCCCTGCGCCGCCAGGCACAGCAGGGCCGCCGCCGCGGTCTTTCCAAACAAGCGTCGCGTCATCAAGACATCACAATCTTCAGGTAGGTGTAACAAGGCTGAGGCAATCGTACGGCCCCTTTCCAATTTTAAACATTACAATAAGGTTCTTTGAATTTCAGCAACTATTTAAAGGCGCACGCGACACAGGATGGTCCAGGAACATGCCGCAAGGGCGGCTGGCCATTTCGTGAAATACAACAAGCGTGCGCGCCAAATGTTTGCGATAATGCAATTAGTAGCCAAGGTTGCAACGTCTTTAGAGAAACGTTTTCATTGCCTTAAAGAATATGTGTTGCAAACCGATGGCATCGGCTACCGGAATCGCTGGAATCGTAAACCCTCAATTGCAATTGCCTAGGGTACAAGCGATCATGCACATTGTTTATTTGTTGAGCCTGCAAACCAGGCCCTGACCGACGAGATCGACACGATGGCTGAAATCACCTCCCAGATTCTTCACTTATTAAAAGCGGTCGGCAAGTACCGCTGGCATGCCGTCGCCATCACCTGGGTGGTCGCGCTGGCCGGCTGGGCCGTGGTATTCATGCTGCCCAACCAGTACCAGGCTTCGGCGCGCGTCTACGTCGACACCCAGACCATTCTCAAGCCGCTGCTTCAAGGCATGACGACCCTGCCGAACCTGAGCCAGCAAGTGACCTTCATGCGCCGCACCCTGCTCAGCCGTCCCAATGTGGAGCGCGTGGTGCGCGAGGTCGACCTCGACGTCAAGGCTGCCGACAGCAAGGAAATGGACCGCCTGGTCGACAAGATGATCGAGAAGATCAAGGTCGAGGGCACCGGCCGCGACGACATCTACACGATCAGCTACACCGGCCCCAGCGCCCAGCAGAGCAAGGAAGTGGTGCAGGCCTTCCTGACCATCTTCGTCGAGGGCAGCTTCGCCAACAAGCGCCAGGATTCCGAGAAGGCGGTGCAGTTCATCGACGAGCAGATCCGCAGCTACGAAGAGCGCCTGGCGGCCGCCGAGAATTCGCTCAAGGAATTCAAGATCAAGAACATCGGCATGCTGCCGCGCGAAGGCGCCGACTATGGCGCGCGCATGGTCGGCGCCAGCGAGGCCCTGAACCAGGCGCAACTGGAACTGGCCGAGGCCGAGCAGGCGCGCAATGCGATCCGCCGCAAGATCTCGGGCGACAACAGCGGCGCCGGCGGCCCGGCCCCGGTCCTGAACGACCCCGAGCTGAACGAGCGCATCGCCACCGTCAACAAGACCCTGGACGCGCTGCGCACCCAGTACACCGAACAGCATCCCGACATCGTCGCCAACCGCCGCCTGCTCGAGCAGCTGCTGGAGCGCCGCGCCGAGGCCGCCAAGAACGTCAAGCCGAGCGCCGACCCGGGCGCCAACTTCAGCCCGATGCTGCAGCAGCTGACCGTGCAGCTGTCCGAAGCCGAGGCGCGCGTGGCGTCGCTGCAGGCGCGCGTGGCCGAATACAGCGCCCGCGTGGGTCGCCTGCGCGGCCAGAGCCAGCAGGTGCCGGAAATCGAGGCCCAGCTGTCCCAGCTCAACCGCGACTATGAAGTCAACCGCGAGAATTACCAGCGCCTGGTCGAGCGGCGCGAATCGGCCAAGCTGTCCGGCGAAGTGTCGTCGGCCACCGACATGCTGACCTTCCGCGTGGTCGATCCGCCGACCGCGCCGGCTCTCCCAAGCGGCCCCAACCGCCTGCAGCTGTTCTCGCTGGTCTTCGTGGCAGCCCTCGCGGCCGGCCTGGCCGGCGCCGTCCTGCTGAGCCAGATGCGTCCGACCTTCCTCAGCCAGGCCGCGCTGCGCGAGGCCACCGGCCTGCCGATCCTCGGCTCGGTGAGCATGAACTGGACCGCCGAGCAGACCGTGCTGCGCAAGCGCCGCCTGGTCGCCCTGGCCGCATCCGTGCTGGTGCTGTTCGGCATCTATGCCGCCGGCGTCGCCGCCATCCTGATCCGCCCCACGATGTAAGGCCGGATGGCCTACAAGGAGTGAATGTGAGCATTATCGAAAAAGCGGCCAGCCGCATCGACCAGCAGCGCCAGAGCGCCGTCCCCGTCAATCCCGTCGTGCCGGCCGAGCCGCCGCTGGTCGACGCCCCCGCCGCCGTGCTGGTGGACGTGCCGGTCGCGCCGACGCCCGACCTGGCCGGCGCCGCCGCCCCTGCCGCCGCGATCCCGGCCTCCGGCGAGGCGCCGGCCCCGGCCCGCACCCGCCGCGTCGAACTCGACCTGGGCCGCATGCGCGAACTGGGCATGGTCACCGCCGCCGGCGGACGCACCAACCTGCTGGAAGAATTCCGCATCATCAAGCGCCCGCTGCTCAAGCGCGCCTTCGCCGAACGCGGCCCGAAGGACAATCCGGCCAACCTGATCATGGTGACCAGCTCGCTGCCGGGCGAAGGCAAGACCTATTGCTCGATCAACCTGGCGATGAGCATCGCGATGGAACTCGACCACACGGTGCTGCTGGTCGATGCCGACGTGGCGCGCCCCTCGGTGCTGCGCACGCTCGGCCTGCCGACCCAGCGCGGCCTGATGGACATCCTGCTGGACGACAAGCTCGACCTGTCGGACGTCATGCTGCGCACCAATGTCGACACCCTGGCCATCCTGCCGGCCGGCACCAGCACGGCGCAAGCCACCGAACTGCTCGCCAGCTCGACGATGACCGCCATGCTGCACGAACTGGCGCACCGCTACCCCGACCGCATCATCATCTTCGATTCGCCGCCGCTGATGCTGACCAGCGAAGCGCGCGTGCTGGCCAGCCATATGGGCCAGATCGTGGTCGTGGTGGAAGCCCAGACCACGACCCAGCATGCGGTCAAGGAAGCGTTGTCCCAGCTGGAAGGCATGAGCAACGTCAACCTCGTCTACAACAAGACCCGGGACATCCCTGGCATCGAAGAAACGTATGATTATCACTATGGCTAAACGCCCAGCGGCAGGCCGGATGCCCTTCCGCCTGGCCCCGCTGGCGGCGGCCGCGCTGCTGCTGGCGGCGGCGCCGGCGCACGCCGACTGGCGCGTCACGCCGACGCTCATGGTCAGCGAAACCTGGACCGACAATATCGACCTGGCCCCCGACGAGCAGGCCCACAGCGACCTGGTGACCCAGGTCTCGCCCGGCATCGCGGTCAACAGCCGCAGCCGGCGCCTGACGGTCGACGCCTCGGCCCAGTTCCACCAGTTCGCCTACCTGCACAACAGCAGCCAGGGCCGCACCATTCCCGGCTCGAACCTGCGCGGCGAAAGCGTGTCCGACACCCAGCGCTCGTACATGGGCAATCTGCGCGGCGAGCTGGCGCAAGACCTGCTGTACGTCGACGCCTACGCCTCGCGCGGCCAGCACAGCATCTCGGCCTTCGGTCCCCGCACCGACGGCAGCGACATGTTCCGCAACAATAACCGGACCAATGTCCAGACCTGGAGCATCAGCCCCTACCTGGCGCACAGCTTCGGCAGCACCGCCAACGGCGTGCTGCGCTACACGCGCGACTCGGTCGAGAGCGACGACCCGGTCGGTTTCGTCAGGACCGAGGGCGAGAGTTTCAGCGCCATGCTCAACAGCGGCACGGCCTTCCGCACCGTGGGCTGGGGCCTGAGCTACTACAAGCAGGACCTGACCGGCGCGCGCTACGGCGACTCCTCGACCGAGAACGTGAACGCCAGCCTGCAGTACATCCTCAGCCACCGCCTGGCGCTGACCGCCAATGCCGGCTACGACCGCTACGAGTTCGAAGGCCTGGGCGGCGGCGACGAAGGCGCCAGCTGGTCCGCCGGCTTCATCTGGACGCCGTCGCTGCGCACCAAGCTGCAGGCTTCGGCCGGCCGCCATTACTACGGCAATACCGGCAGCCTGCTGGCCGAGCACCGCAGCCGCCACACGACCTGGAACATCACTTACGCCGACACGATCACCACCTCGCGCCAGCAGTTCCTGCTGCCGTCGACGGTCGATACCGCCGGCCTGCTGGACCGCATGTTCGCCACCAGCTATCCCGATCCGGTCGAACGCGCGCGGGTGGTGGCGGCCTACATCCAGGCCACCGGCCTGCCGCCGGCGCTGGCCGACAGCATCAACTACCTGAGCAACCGCTTCATGCGCCAGAAGCTGCTGCGCGCCTCGGTCGCCTACCGCAAGGGACGCAGCACCGCCGTGCTGTCGGCCCACGCCAGCCGCCGCAACGGCCTGTCCGACCAGCAGAGCGACAGCCCGCTGCTGGGCAGCCAGTCGGGCAGCGTGAACGACCGCGTCAACCAGCACGGCATGGAAGCGACCTACACTTACCGCATCAACCCGCGCTCGAACCTGGTGGCCGCCTTCGACCTCGATCGCAGCCGCTCGCTGACCACCGATTTCAAGGACTACCAGCGCACCGTGCGGGTCGGTCTCTCGCGCCGCTACGGCGAGCGACTGCTGGGATCGGTCGAACTGCGGCGCCGCAGCGGCGACTACGGCTTCGGCTCGAGCGGCCGCGCCTACAACGAACGTTCGTTGTCGGGCAGCCTGTCCATGACGTTCTAAGCCAACGGAACCACGATGTACGAATCCTATTACGGCCTGTCGGCCAAGCCCTTCCAGCTCCGCCCGGACCCGCACTTCTTCTTCGGCTCGAAAGGCCACAAGCGCGCCATGGCCTACCTCGACTACGGCCTGTCGCAGGGCGAGGGCTTCATCGTCATCACGGGCGAGGTCGGCGCCGGCAAGACCACGCTGGTGCGCAACCTGCTGGGCCGCATCCCGCTCGACCAGATCGTGGCGGCGCACATCGTCAACACCAGCCTCGATCCCGAGGATACGCTGCGCATGGTGGTCTCCGCCTTCGGCCTGCCCTACGAGGGCGCCAGCAAGGCCGAGCTGCTGAACCGCCTGGAACAGTTCCTGCGCGCGGTCGACCGCCAGGGCAAGCGCGCCCTGCTGGTGATCGACGAGGCCCAGAACCTGAACGCGCGCACGGTCGAGGAATTGCGCATGCTGTCCAATTTCCAGACCGACGACCGCTCGCTGCTGCAGACCTTCCTGCTCGGCCAGCCGGAGTTTCGCGCCACCCTGCACAGCCCCACCATGCAGCAGCTGCGCCAGCGCGTGATCGCCAGCTACCACCTGGGCCCGATGGATGCGCAAGAGACGCGCGCCTACGTCGAGCACCGCCTGGCCACGGTCGGCTGGAAGGGCGACCCGTCGTTCGACGACGCCGCCCACGCCGTGATCTATGCCTACAGCGGCGGCATCCCGCGCAAGACCAATACGCTGATGGACCGCGTGCTGCTGATGGGCTACCTGGAAGAGCTGCACGGCTTCACCGGCGCCCACATCGAGGAAGTGGTGCGCGACATCTCGGACGAATTCCAGGCGCCGGAAGGACTGGGCGAGCCGGAGCCGGCGTCCATGCACGCCACCTCGGGCCAGCACGAACTGCAGCATGGCGAACGGCGCGGCACCAGCGTCGAGCAGCTCGACGAACGCATGATGCGCCTCGAAAAATCGATCGTGTCGGTGCTGTCGATCCTCAAGAAGATCGCCGCCACCCCGCCCGGCTCGGCGCGCCAGCTGGACCAGGAATAATCAGGAAAACAGCCCCTTTTCAGGAATGGACTTGGCATGAAAATGACCGCTCCCGCCGCTCGCCCGCGTCCCGCGCCGGGCGAGAAGATCCGCAATGCGATGACCTGCGACGTCGAGGATTACTTCCAGGTCTCGGCCTTCGCCCCCTACATCGACCGCGCCAGCTGGCCGACCCGCGAATGCCGGGTCGAGGCCAATATGGAACGCATCCTGGCGCTGTACGAGCGCCATGGCGTGCGCGCGACCTTCTTCACCCTGGGCTGGATCGCCGAGCGCTATCCCGCCATGGTGCGCCGGATCGTCGCCGCCGGCCACGAACTGGCCAGCCACGGCTATGGCCACCTGCGCGCCTCGGACCAGAGCCGTGCAGAATTCGACAACGACATCCGGTCGAGCAAGGCGCTGCTGGAAGACATCGGTGGCCAGGCCGTGGTGGGCTACCGCGCGCCGAGCTTCTCGATCGGCCACGCCAACCTGTGGGCGCTGGACGCGCTGCACGAGGCCGGCTACAGGTACAGCTCGAGCATCTACCCGATCGCCCACGACCACTACGGCATGCCGGACGCGCCGCGCTTCGCCTTCTACCCGAACGGCCCGGACGGGCTGCTCGAAGTGCCGATCACCACGGTCAAGATGGCGGGGCGCAACCTGCCGGCCGGCGGCGGCGGCTACTTCCGCCTGCTGCCCTACGCGCTGTCGCGCTGGATGATGGAAAAGGTCAACCGCGAGGACGGCGAACCGGCCCTGTTCTACTTCCACCCGTGGGAAGTCGATCCCGGCCAGCCGCGTCCGGAAGGCCTGGGCGCCAAGGCGCGCTTCCGCCACTACATCAACATCGACCGCATGGAGCGCCGCCTGGAACAGCTGGCGCGCGACTTCAAGTGGGACCGCATGGACCGCATCTTCCTGGACAAGCCATGAACTCGATCATCGAAGCGGCGCAGGCCAAGCGCGCCATGCCAGCCACCGCCGCCGGCGCCCAGACCCTGCGCCTGATGCAGCCGCAGGATTGCGCCCGCTGGGACGCTTTCGTGCGCGCCTGCCCCAACGCCACCTTCTTCCACCTGTCGGGCTGGCAGAAAGTCATCGAGCAATCGTTCGGCATCAAGACCTGGTTCTACTTCGTGGAGCAGGACGGCGAGATCCAGGGCGTGCTGCCGCTGGCCGAGATCAAGAGCCGCCTGTTCGGCCACTCGCTGGGCGCGATGCCGTTCTGCGTGTACGGCGGCGTGGCCGCGGTCGACGACGGCGCGCGCCTGCTGCTCGACGACGCGGCCGACCAGCTGGCGAAGAAGCTGGGCGTGGGCCACCTGGAATACCGCGGCATGCACCGCGCGCATCCGGGCGACGCCTCCTGGCATACTAAGGAACTGTACGTCACCTTCCGCAAGGAGATCACGGGCGACGACGAGACCAATATGAACGCCATCCCGCGCAAGCAGCGCGCGATGGTGCGCAAGGGAATCAAGCTCAATCTGAAAGGCGTGGTCGAGGACAACGTCGACCGCATGTTCGAGGCCTATGCCACCAGCGTGCTGCGCCTGGGCACCCCGGTGTTCCCGAAAAAATACTTCGCCCTGCTGCAGCAGACCTTCGGCGACGAGTGCGAGGTGCGCACCATCCTGACCGAAGACGATCGCCTGGTCGGCTCGGTGCTGTCGTTCTACTGGCGCGACGAGGTGGTGCCCTACTACGGCGGCGGCACCGACCTGGCGCGCAGCGTGGCCGGCAACGACTTCATGTACTGGAACCTGATGCAGGCGGCCGCCGCGCGCGGTTGCCGCATCTTCGACTTCGGCCGCAGCAAGCTCGGTACCGGCGCCTACGACTTCAAGAAGAACTGGGGCTTCGTGGCCGAGCCGCTGCCGTATGAATACAAGCTGTACGCGTCGACCCAGCTGCCGGACAACAATCCGCTGAACCCGAAATACCAGTTGTTCATCAAGATGTGGAAGAAGCTGCCGCTGCCGGTGGCGAACTTCCTCGGTCCCTACATCGTGCGCAACCTGGGGTAATGCCGTGCAAGACCTGCTGCTGCTGATCCATCGCATCCCCTACCCGCCCAACAAGGGCGACAAGATCCGCTCGTACAACCTGCTCAAGCACCTGGCGCGCGACTACCGGGTGCACCTGGCCACGTTCGTCGACGACGCCGACGACTGGCAGCACGTGCCCAAGGTCGAGGCGATGTGCGCCAGCAGCCATTTCGCGGCCCTGAATCCCCTGCTGGCGCGCGTGCGCAGCCTGGGCGCGCTGGTCAAGAACCGCTCGCTGTCGCTGGACTACTACCAGGATGCGGGCATGACGCGCTGGGTCGAGCAGACCGTTGCCGCGCACGGCATCAAGCGCGTGATGGTGTTCTCGTCCCCGATGGCGCAATACGTCGACCACCATCGCGACGCGCGCCGCGTGATCGACTTCTGCGACGTCGACTCGGACAAGTGGCGCCAGTACGCCGACAAGAAGTCCTGGCCCATGAGCTGGCTGTACCGCCACGAGGCGCGCCAGCTGCTGCGCTACGAGCGCCAGGTGGCCAGCCAGTACGACGCCTCGCTGTTCGTCTCCAAGCCCGAGGCCGACCTGTTCCGCCAGCTGGCGCCCGAGAGCGTGGCGCGCATCGGCCACTTCAGCAACGGTGTCGACACCGACTACTTCTCGCCCGACCACGAGCTCGCGAGCCCGTATGCGCCGAATGAGCGGGCGCTGGTGTTCACCGGCGCCATGGATTACTGGCCCAACGTCGACGCCGTGCAGTGGTTCTGCGACGAGGTGTTCCCGGCCCTGTCCGCGCAAGACCCGGCGCTGCGCTTCTACATCGTCGGCTCGCGCCCGAACCCGCAGGTCCAGGCCCTGGCCCAGCGCGCGGGCGTGACCGTGACCGGCACCGTGCCCGACGTGCGCCCCTACATCCGCCACGCCACGCTGGCGGTGGCGCCGCTGCGCATCGCGCGCGGCATCCAGAACAAGGTGCTCGAGGCGATGGCGATGGCCGTGCCGACCGTGGTGTCGCCGCAGGCGCTGGAAGGCATCGACGCCGTGGCCGACCGCGAGCTGGCGGTGGCCGACGGCGCCCCGGCCTGGATCGACACGCTGAAGGGACTCCTGGCCCGCGACAACCGGGAGATGGGCCGCGCCGCACGGGCGCGGGTCGAACATCATTACAGCTGGCCCAGCAACCTGGCCTGCATCGAGGAGCGACTGGAATGCTCGTGAACCCACCCAAGGACCTGGCCGGCGCCACGCCGCATGCCGCCACCACGCCGCTGGCGCCCTCGAGCGCGATGCTGATCGCGCTCGCGCTGCTGGCGCCCTTCTTCCTCTACCTCGGCACCGCCGGGTCGCTGGTGGCGATCTGGAACAGTTCCGAGACCTTCGCCCACGGCTACGCCATCCTGCCGATCAGCCTGTGGCTGATCTGGCGCCGGCGCGCGGTGTTCAACGCGGTGCCGGCGCGGCCCTGGGCCCCGGCCCTGCTGCTGCTGGCCATGCTGGGCGCCGGCTGGCTGCTGGCGCGCATGGGCGAGGTGCAGGTGGTGATGCAGTACGCCTTCGTGTCGATGTTCCCGGTGATCGCGCTGGCCATGCTGGGCCCGCGCCTGGCGGGGGCACTGGCCTTTCCCCTTCTGTTCCTGCTGTTGGCCGTGCCATTCGGCGAAGTCTTCGTCGGCCCCCTGATCAACCTCACCGCCGATTTCACGGTGTGGGCGGTGCAGGCCACTGGCATCCCGGTGCTGCGCAACGGCACCCGCTTCGAGCTGCCGACCGGTTCCTGGTCGGTGGTCGAAGCGTGCAGCGGCGTGCGCTACCTGATTTCCTCGTTCACCCTGGGCTGCCTGTACGCCTACCTGACCTACCGCTCGCTGTCCAAGCGCCTGCTGTTCGTGGCGGTGTCGATCGTGGTGCCGATCGTCGCCAACGGCTTGCGCGCCTACATGATCGTGATGATCGGCCACCTGTCGGGGATGGAACTGGCCACCGGCGTCGACCACCTGATCTATGGCTGGGTGTTCTTCGGCCTGGTGATGCTGCTGATGTTCTGGGTCGGCAGCTTCTGGCGCGATGACGATGAGCCTGCGGTCGCCAATGCATCCGCACCGGCCGCAGTCGCCGTGCCGGGCAACCCGGCGCCGGCCTCGGTCGGCCGCATGGCGGCCATGTGCGCCGCCGTGGTGGCGCTCACCGCGCTGTGGCCTGGCTTCGCGCGCTACAACGACGCCGCCAACCTCAATCCGCAACCGGTCCAGCTGTCGACGGTGGCGGTGGGCTGGCCGCAGGTGGCGCCGTTCTCCGACTGGACGCCGCGCTGGGTCAATCCGGACGCGACTTACCGCGCCACCTTCCGCAACAGCGAAAGCATGCCGCCGGTCGCGCTCGACATCATGTATTACCGCAACCAGCGCAACGGCAAGGCCCTGATCAGCTCCGTCAACACCCTGGCCACCTCGGACGACGCCTGGCATGCCGTCGGCGGCGCGCTGCGCAGCGAAACCCTGGACGGCCAGCCGCTGACCCTGCGCGAGACGCGCCTGAACGGCCCGACCGGCCAGATCCTGGTGTGGCAGTGGATGTCGATCGACGGCCACCTGACGGCCAACAACTATGTCGGCAAGCTGCTGCAGGCCCAGGCCAAGCTGCGCTTCCGCGGCGACGACGGCGCCGTGGTGCTGCTGTCGGCGCCGGTGCGCGACAATCCGGAAGCCGCGCGCGCCGCCCTGCGCGCCTTCCTGGCGGGCCAGGGCCAGGCCGTCGAACGCGCGCTGGACCATGCGCGCACCCATTGACGGTCACGACCATGCATAGCGAGCTGTCGGTCCTGAACGCCCAGCGGCCCCTGGTCGTGCACCTGGTCTACTCGCTCGACGTGGGCGGGCTGGAGACGCTGCTGGTCGACTGCATCAACCGCCTGCCGCCGGAAAAATACCGGCATGCGGTGGTGTGCCTGACGCGTTATTCGGATTTCGCCCAGCGCATTACCCAGCCCGGCGTCGAGCTGTTCGCCCTGAACAAACCGCCCGGGAACGGCGCGCAGGTGCACGTCGACTTCTGGAAGCTGATGCGGCGCCTGCGTCCGGCCATCCTGCACACCTATAACCTGGCGGCGATGGAGTTCTGCTTCACCGCGGCCCTGGCCGGGGTGCCGGTGCGGATCCATGCCGAGCATGGCCGCGACGCATCCGACCCGCAGGGCCTGAACAAGAAGCACAACTTCCTGCGCCGCCGCCTGGCGCCCTTCATCGACCGCTATATCCCGGTGTCCGATGATTTACAGCGCTGGCTGGCCGACGTGGTCCGCATTCCGGCCGCGAAGAACCACCCGATCAAGAACGGGGTCGACACCGAGCGCTTCGCGCCGCTCCTGGACGCGACCACCGCCGCGCCCTGGGGGCCGGACGACATCGTGATCGGCGCCGTGGCGCGGGTGCAGGACGTCAAGAACCACCGCAGCCTGGTGGCCGCCTTCGCCCTGCTGCGAGAACGCCTGCCCGCCCTGCGTGCGCGCCTGCGCCTCTCCATCGTCGGCGACGGCCCGCTGCTGGGCGCGATCCGCGAACAGGTCGCCCAGGCCGGCCTGCAGGATGCCGTCTGGCTGCCCGGCGCGCGCGCCGACGTGGCCGAGCTGCTGCACGGCTTCGACGTGTTCGCCCTGCCCTCGCTGGCCGAGGGCACGCCGGTGTCGCTGCTGGAGGCGATGGCCTGCGGCCTGCCGTCGGTGTGCTCGAACGTGGGCGGCATCCCGGAAGTGGTCGCCGATGGCGTGCATGGCCTCCTGGTGCCGGTCGACGTGGATGCGTTGGCCGAGGCGCTGGCGCGCTACGTGCAGGACCGGGCACTGATGGCACGCCATGGCGCCGCCGCGCGCGCGCGCATCGAAGAAAAATACAGCATGGACGCCATGCTGCGCGCCTATATGGCGCTGTACGACGGCCTGCTCGCGCGCAAGGCGCCGGCCCGGCTGCATCAACCCTTGAATACCTAACAACGCAGGAAGTGAACGAGCATGTGCGGAATCGTCGGCATTTTTGATACCCAGGGAACTCGCGAGATCGACCGCGCGGCGCTGGGCCGCATGAACGAGAGCCAGCACCACCGCGGCCCGGACGAAGGCGAGCTGTATCTGGAAACGGCGCTCGGCATGGGCCACCGCCGGCTGTCGGTGATCGACCTGGCCAGCGGCCAGCAGCCGATCCGCAACGCCGCGGGCGACGTGGTAATGGTGTTCAACGGCGAGATCTACAACTACCGCGAACTGCGCGACGAGCTGGTCGCGCTCGGCTTCGCCTTCCGCACGAAGTCGGATACCGAGGTGCTGCTGCACGCCTACCAGGCGTGGGGCCAGGACTGCCTGCAGCGCCTGCGCGGCATGTTCGCCTTCGCCATCTGGGACCGGAAGAAACAGACGCTGTTCCTGGCGCGCGACCACCTGGGCGTCAAGCCGATGTTCTATGCGCTGCTGCCGAACGGCCTGTTCGTGTTCGGCTCCGAGCTGAAATCGATCATGACCCACCCCGAGCTGTCGCGCAAACTGAACCCGCGCGCGGTCGAGGATTACTTCGCCTTCGGCTACGTGCCGGAACCGCACACCATCTTCCACGGCGCCTTCAAGCTGGCGCCCGGCCACCGCATCACCCTGCGCGTAGGCGACACGGCGGTCAAGCCGGAACAGTACTGGGACATTCCGTTCCAGCGCGCCCCGCAGCGTCCGATGCAGGAAATCGAGCAGGAACTGACGGCGCGCCTGCAGGAATGCGTGCAGAGCCAGATGGTGGCCGACGTGCCGCTGGGCGCCTTCCTGTCGGGCGGCGTCGACTCGAGCGCGGTGGTGGCGATGATGGCGCAGCAGAACCCGGATTCGGTGGTCACCTGCTCGATCGGTTTCGACGACCCCGAATACGACGAATCGAAATACGCCAATGAAGTCGCCGCGCGCTACCGCACCACTCACCACGCCCAGGTCGTGGACAAGGACGACTACGGCCTGATCGACACCCTGGGACGGCTGTACGACGAACCGTTCGCCGACAGCTCGGCGATCCCGACCTACCGCGTGTGCCAGCTGGCGCGCAAGCACGTCACGGTATCGCTGTCGGGCGACGGCGGCGACGAGAGCTTCGCCGGCTACCGCCGCTACCGCTTCGCGATGGCCGAGCAGCGCGTGCGCGACAAGGTGCCCGCCGGCCTGCGTAAACCCGTGTTCGGCACGCTGGGCCGGCTGTATCCGAAGGCCGACTGGGCGCCGCGCATGTTCCGCGCCAAGACCACCTTCGAGGCGCTGGCGCGCGACACGGTCGAGGGCTACTTCCACGGCGTGTCGCGCATGCCCGACCGGATCCGCGCCCAGTTGTTCTCGGACGGCTTCAAGCGCGAGCTGCAGGGCTACGAGGCGATCCAGGTGTTCCACGAGCACGCGGCCAATTCGCCGACCGACGATCCGCTGTCGCTGATCCAGTACCTCGATTTCAAGACCTGGCTGCCGGGCGACATCCTGACCAAGGTCGACCGCGCCAGCATGGCGCACTCGCTCGAGGTGCGGGTGCCGCTCCTGGACCATACCTTCGTCGAATGGGCCTCGACCCTGCCGCCCGACATCAAGCTGGGCGGCGGCGAAGGCAAGTACATCTTCAAGAAGTCGCTCGAGCCCTTCCTCTCGCACGACGTGCTGTACCGCGCCAAGAAGGGTTTCTCGATTCCGCTGGCGGCCTGGCTGCGCGGCCCGCTGCGCGAGAAGCTGCGCGCGGCGGCGCTGTCGCCGCTGCTGCTCGACACCGGCATGTTCAACGAGCGCTTCCTGCGCGAGATGGTCGAACAGCACATCGCCGGCAGCAAGGACTACAGCACCCCGCTGTGGTCGGTGCTGATGTTCGAGACCTTCCTGCGGGTCAGCGCCGACGCCTGAACAGGACGGGTCCGGGTAGGGGCGCCACGGCGCCCGCCGCGCACGCGTCGGCCGATGCATTGCTCGCGCGCCGGCCGGCGCGGCCGCCGATGATCATCGAGAATGTCCCGGGCATCAGGCGATCGAGCACCTTGTACAGCTGGACCAGGAAGCCGATCAACAGCACCGGCACACCGTACACAAAGACCGCCTTGGGCACCCATCCATCGACGTGGACATAGACCCGGCGCAGGATCTCGATCAGCGGCATATGGCTGAGGAAGATGAAGAAGCTGTACTGGCTGTGCTCTTCGGCCCAGTTGCCGAAGCGGGTGTCCTGCAGCAGCGACGCCATCGGCCATACCAGCAGCGGCGCGCTCAGGTAGATGAAGGTGCGGTCCTCGACCCGGAAAGCGATCAGCAGGACGCACACGGCAGCCAGCGCCAGCGCGCACGCCGGCGCGTAGCGGTCGTAACGCAAGACGTCCCAGCGGCAGATCGCGGCCATCCCGCCGATATAGAACATCACGGCCATGGTGCCGCGCATGACCAGGTCGCGGTCCAGGTTGAACAGGAATAGCGCGGCCACCAGCAGCAAGCCGGCCTGCGGCGCGCGGCGCAGGAACAATCCGAAAATCGGCGACAGCAATACCAGCACGAACAGCTCGCGCAGGAAATGCAGCGGATTATTCATGGGCGCCGCATTATATGCAAACAGCATATTCATGATCTGCATATCGCTCAGGCTGCCGATCGGCTGGAACGGCACATAACCGGTGCCGTATTCCACCCCGGCGACCACGAGGAAATAGCAGATATTAAAGACGAAGAAGGGAATCAATAGCGTCCTGGCTTTTTTCAGATACAGCTTGAAAGGCGCCAGGTCGAGATTCATATGGAATAGCAGATAACCGGAGATCAAGGTCAGCGCCGGCACGCAGATGCGGCCCAGCTGGTCCTGGGTAAAGACGCGCAGCACGTCGAAGCCATTCGAGAAATCGAGGGTGGCGACCGATGGCGGATCGGAGATGTGCAGGAAAACGACCATCCCGATCAAGATGAAACGCAGCATGGAAATACGGCGCGCGACATTCTCCTGGAGTTTCATTCATGGCCTCACTTTCCGAGCAAGGCGTAAATATAACAAGGATTGTTAAATGGTCGCGTTCGCCTGATTTAATACTTTGGAGAAATATTTATTCTCGCAAGCCCTGATATTGGTTTATTAATTCTATTTTCTTGAAAATAATGAATGGTTCTGATTGCACCCTGCTTTCAGGGATTGCGCCGCACCACCCGCGCCGCCTTTTCCAGATGCCATTTCGCGATCGAGAACCAGCGCTTGCGGGTCTGGCGCAGCCAGGCCCGCGGCGGCTTGATCGGGTGCCACAGCATGTCCTTCTGGCGCCCCGCGCGCAGCCGGATGGTGGTCGTGCCGAAGCTGCCGCGCTTGTCGAAGCCGTCGTTGGCCAGGCCATGGTAGCGGCGGCCGCGGTCTTCCTCGGCCACGAATTCGCCGTTGCCGCCGATATCGACCACCGTCATGCCGCCGTGCTTGAGGATGGTGGCCCAGGCATTCTCGCTATGCCCGTTCCAGCCGGCGCGGTAATAACGGTCGATCAGGTCGAGCGCCTGGGCGCCGACGCGGAAGAAGGTGAGGAAGACCAGCCAGCTGCGCTCCGGCGGAATGTCGGTGCCCGGCGCCCGCAGCATCGATGAATAGGTCCAGCCGGCGTAGCCGCGCGCCAGGTGCGCCGCCAGCAGGTCGCCCGGGCGGTCGGCCAGGCCCGCGAACAGGGTGCGCAGCTCGCCCGAATACTCGACGTCGTCCTCGACCACCCAGTACTGCCCGTACTGCGGCTGGCGGCGCCGGAACAGCAGCGGCACCAGGTCGCAGTTGCCGGGGATGAGGCGGAACGGCCGCGCCGCGCCCTTGACCGGATAGTCCAGGGTGTCGATCGCGTCCGGGCCATAGATGTGGTGCTCGACCTCGATCCCGTCCAGCACCAGGCGCCGCACGCTGGAGGCGGCGGCGGGCATGAACGAGACCGCGGCGAAGCGGCAGTGCGGCCCCTGGGCCAGGAAGGCGGCGCGAAAGCGCAGCAGGCGCTTGCGGGCGCCGACCGGATCGGTGGTCAGGAACAGCAGGATCTGTGCGGTCCCGTCCATGGCGGCGTGCTAGGGGCGGCCGGCCCAGTCGCGGTACCAGGCCCAGAAATGGGCCAGGCCGGTCGCCAGCGGCGTGGTCGGCGCGAAGCCGACCCAGTCGCGCAGCTTGTCGATCGAGGCATGGGTGGCCGGCACGTCGCCCGGCTGCATCGGCAGGAATTCCTTCCTCGCCTCGACGCCCATCACGTTTTCCAGGGTCGCGATGAAGTCCAGCACCCGCACCGGGTTGTGGTTACCGATATTGAACACCGTGTGCGGCGCGCCGGTGGGGGTAGCGGTTCCCGGGGTCGGCTTGAACAGCAGCCGCACCACGCCTTCGACGATGTCGTCGACATAGGTGAAGTCGCGCGTGAGCAGGCCTTCGGCGAACACGGGAATGGTGGCGCCGCGCGCCATCTTCTCGGCGAAGCTGAAATACGCCATGTCGGGCCGGCCCCAAGGGCCGTACACCGTGAAGAAGCGCAGGCCGGTCGCCGGCAGCCCGAACAGGTGGCTGTACGAGTGCGCCATCAGCTCGTTGGACTTCTTGGTGGCGGCGTACAGCGACACCGGGGCGTCGACCTGGTCATCCTCGCTGAACGGGACCTTGGCGTTGGCGCCGTATACGCTGCTGCTGCTGGCGTACAGCAGGTGCTCGACCTTGCCGTGGCGGCAGGCTTCGAGGATGTTGCCGAAACCGACCAGGTTCGACTGCACGTAGGCGGCCGGATTCTCGAGCGAATAGCGCACCCCGGCCTGGGCCGCCAGGTGCACCACCAGCTGCGGGCGCTCGCGCGCGAACAGCGCGTTCACCTGGGCCGGGTCGGCGAGTTCCACCGTGTGGCAGGCGACGCCGGCCGGCGCCAGCAGCGCCGCCACGCGGTCGTGCTTCAGGCGCGGATCGTAGTAGTCGTTGAAGTTGTCGCAGCCGACCACCTGGTGGCCCATGGCCGCCAGCCGCGCGGCCACGAAGCTGCCGACGAAGCCGGCCGCGCCCGTGACCAGGATCCGCTTGGCGTCGCCGCCCATCAGGCCGCCTTCCGGCTGACGCGTCCGATGCCTTCGTAGGCCAGGCCCGCTTCGGCCACTTCGGCCGGATCGTAGATGTTGCGGCCGTCGAAGATGGCCTTGCCGCGCAGGGTCTGGGCCAGGTGGCGGAAGTCCGGGGCGCGGAATTCCTTCCATTCGGTCACCAGCACCAGCACGTCGGCATCGTCGACGGCGGCGGTGGCCGAGCTGGTGATGGTCAGCATCTCGGCCACGCGCGCGGCGCCATGGTCGCGCTCCAGCACGCGCACGGCTTCGGTGCTGGCCACCGGATCGTAGGCGCGCACGCGGCAGCCGGCGGCGAACAATTCCTTCAGCAGGATCAGGCTCGGCGCCTCGCGCATATCGTCGGTGTTCGGCTTGAACGACAGCCCCCACAGGGCGATCGTCTTGCCGTTCAGGTTTTCCGCGCCGCCGTAGAAGCGCGACAGCTTCTTGAACAGCACGTTCTTCTGGTTGTCGTTGACGCGCTCGGTCGCTTCCAGGATGTGCAGGGTCTGCTCGTGGTCGGCGCCGGTCTTGACCAGGGCTTTCACGTCTTTCGGGAAGCAGGAGCCGCCGTAGCCCATGCCGGCGTACAGGAATTGCGAGCCGATGCGCGGATCCAGGCCCATGCCGTGGCGCACCGACTCGATGTCGGCGCCGAGCACCTCGGCCAGGTTGGCCAGCTCGTTCATGAAGCTGATGCGGGTGGCCAGCATGGCGTTGGCGGCGTACTTGGTCAGCTCGGCGCTGCGCACGTCCATCTCGACCAGTTTTTCATGGTTGCGGCTGAATGGCGCGTACAGCTGGCGCATCAGGCGCGTGGCGTTGGCGTCGTCGCTGCCAACCACGATGCGGTCGGGACGCATGAAGTCCTCGATCGCCGCGCCTTCCTTGAGGAATTCGGGATTGCTGACCACCGAGAACGCGACCTTGCTGCCGCGCTTGTCGAGTTCGCCCTGGATCGCGGCGCGCACCTTGTCGGCGGTGCCGACCGGGACGGTCGACTTGTCGACCACCACCACCGGGGTCTCGATGCGCTGGCCGATCGAGCGGGCGGCGGCCAGGATGTGGGTCAGGTCGGCGCTGCCGTCTTCGTCGGGCGGGGTGCCGACCGCCAGGAACACGCATTCGGCGTGGGCCATGGCTTCGTCGTAGCTGGTCGAGAACAGCAGGCGGCCGGCGGCGGCATTGCGCTCGACCATGGTGTCCAGGCCGGGCTCGTGGATCGGGATGATGCCGTTCTTGAGCTTGGCAATTTTTTCGTCGTTGACGTCGAGGCACAGCACCGTGTTGCCGACGTCCGCGAAACATGCGCCCGAAACCAGACCGACATAACCGGTGCCAATGATAGTGATCTTCATAGTTATCTTGGAGAAGGAGTGACTGAACGAAAAGAACCGAAAGGACCGGGCAGAACAGCGCGGTGAACCTGGCTATTTTTCCACTTAAAAAGCGTTACCCTGAGGGACAAATGCCACGGGTAACGGTGCTGAACAATGCTTATTGGAACTGAAATGATAGTATCATGGTTGTCAAAAATCTATCCGTTTTGCGTCAATCGTGCTGCCCTCTGGAAAAATTTTTCGCATAATCACGACATTGATTTTTAACAAATGTTTACCCGACGTTCCGCTGGCGTAACATCGGGAGAGCGTCCCCACCATGAAGCGAGCCATCTTGACTCTCCTGCCCTCCCTGCCCGGCGCGTCCGGCCCGTCCGAAAGGCTGCCGACACGTGCGTGACCTGATCCTGCTGCTCGCCTTCGTCGCGATCATTCCCTTCATCTTCAAGCGTCCCGTCGTCGGCGCCCTGGCCTATGCGCTGGTGAGCCTGATGAACCCGCACCGTCTGGCATACGGATTCGCGGCGAACTTCCCGTTCGCCATGTACCTGTGCGTGATCACCCTGGCCGCCCTCGTGTTTTCGCGCGAACAGAAGAAAGTGCCGATGTCGCCGACGGTCGGCATGCTGCTGGTGTTCTTCCTGTGGACCACGACCGCGACCATCTTCGCCCAGATGCCCTCCGCCGCCTGGGAGGACTGGGACCGCTTCAGCAAGATCATGCTGATGGTGCTGGTCACCATCATGACGGTGCGCACCCGCAAGGACGTGCAGGCGCTGGCCTTCGTGGTCGCCATCTCGATCGGCTTCTGGGGCGTCAAGAGCGGCCTGTTCGTTATCGCGACCGGCGGCGGCGAAGGCATGCTGGGGCCGAAGGCGAGTTTCATCAGCGACAACAACACGCTGGCCCTGGCGCTGGTGACGATCACGCCGCTGCTGGTCTACCTGGTGACCCAGGTGCACACCAAATGGCTCAAGCGCGCGGTGCTGGCGATGGCGGCCCTGACCGCGCTGGGGGCGATCGGCTCGTACTCGCGCGGCGCCCTGCTCGGCTGCTTCGCGATGGGTTTCTTCTTGTGGCTCAAGTCGACCCACAAGCTCAAGACCGGGCTGGTCTTCGTGCTGGCGATCCCGATCGTGCTGCTGGCGATGCCGCCCGAATGGACCGGACGGATGCACACGATCCAGACCTACCACGAGGACGCCTCGGCGATGGGCCGCATCAATTCCTGGATGTTCGCCATCAACGTGGCCGACGAATTCCTGCTGGGCGGCGGGCCGAACGTGTTCTCGCCGCAGATGTTCATGCTGTACGCGCCGGAACCGGACCGCTACTACGACGCCCACAGCATCTATTTCCAGATCCTGGGCGAACAGGGTTATATCGGCCTGGCGATCTTCCTGACCATGTTCGTGGTGGCCTGGCGCGGCGGCGCGCGCGTGATCCGCTTCTGCCGCGACAAGGAAGACCTGGGCTGGGCGCTGATGCTGGCGCGGATGTGCCACGTCAGCATGATCGGCTACCTGACCGCCGGCGCCTTCCTCACGCTCGCCTACTATGACCTGATCTATTACGTGATCGCGATCCTGGTCACGCTCGACAAGGTCCTGATCCGCGCGCCGCAGAAGGACGACATCGTGCCGATGCGGCTGCCCTTCCTGGACCGCTTCACGCGGCCGGCCTCCCCGCCCGCGGCCATGCAGCCAGGGAGTGCGGTCGGCGGCCTGAAGCGGACCCGCTAGGCCTTACACCAGCACTTCGAGCGCCGGCGGATGGCCCAGGAACTGCGCCGGGCTGGCGCTGGCGCCGTAGGCGCCGGACTGGAACACCACCACCAGGTCGCCGACTTGTGCGTGGGCCAGCGGCATGCGGTCGGCCAGGATGTCGAGCGGGGTGCACAGCGGACCGGTGGCCGAGGCCGGGCCGCTGTCCGGCGCGTCGCCCGCGGCGTTCATGCGGTTGCCGACCGCCACCGGATAATTCTTGCGGATCACCTGGCCCAGGTTGCCCGAGGCGGCCAGGTGGTGGTGCATGCCGCCGTCCAGCACCAGGAATACCTCGCCGCGCGAGACCTTGCGGTCGATCACGCGCGCCACGTACACGCCGGCTTCTCCCACCAGATAGCGTCCCAGTTCCAGCGCCAGCCGCGCCTGCGGCAGCGCCGCGGCCAGGCGCGGCAGCCAGGCGGCCAGGTGCTCGCCCATCGGCGCCGGATCGATGCGCGCCTCGCCCGGAAAATACGGGATACCGAGGCCGCCGCCGATGTTCAGCTGGCGCAGCGCCAGCGGGCTGCCTTCGGCCAGCCGCATGGCCAGCTCGATGCTGCGCGACTGGGCCTCGACGATGGCGTCCAGGCGCAGGCTCTGCGAGCCGCTGAAGATGTGGAAGCCCACGAAATCCAGGCCCAGGGCCGCCACCTGCCGCAGCACGGCAGGGGCCTGTTCCTCGTCGATGCCGAAGGGCTTGGCGCCGCCGCCCATCTTCATGCCCGACGATTTCAGCTCGAAGGCCGGGTTGATGCGCAGCGCCACGCGCGGCGTGATGCCGAGCGCCTCGCCGATGCGCGCGGCGCGCGCCAGTTCGTGCTCGGACTCGACGTTCAGGCACACCCCGGCGGCGATCGCCTGGCGCAGTTCCGCATCCGTCTTCGCCGGGCCGGCGAAGCTGATGTGGGCCGGGTCCTTGCCGGTATCGAGCGCGGTCTTGAGTTCGCCGCTGGAGGCGACGTCGAGGCCGTCGACCAGGCCCGCCATGTGCTGCACCAGGGCCGGCATCGGATTGGCCTTGATCGAATAATGCAGCGCCACCTGCGGCGGCAGGATCGCGCGCAGGCCCGCTACCTTCGCGCTGCAGACGGCGCGGTCGACGGCGAAGAACGGCGTGCGGCCGACGCGCTCGGCCAGCCGGGTGAGCGGGATGCCGCCGACGTGCAGGACGTCGTCGACCACGGGGAAATGAATCTGGGGGGCGTGCTGGGGCTTGGTGCCGGTCATGGAATATGCCTGGGAAGCGATGAAGTCCGGCCGGTCACTGACCCTGGCCGGGCTGGAAGGTCGTGCGCAGCAGGTTACGGTCGATCTTGCCGTTCGGGTTGCGCGGCAGCGCCTCGTCGCGCACGACGATGTGGGCCGGGATCATGTAGGCCGGCAGCCGGCGCCGGCACTCGGCCAGCAGGGCGGCGCGGTCGACCGCATCGACGCAGTTGTCGGGGAGTGCCACCGCCACCGCCACGATCGCCTGGCCCAGCGTCTCGTCCGCGATGCCGAACACCGCCACTTCGCTCACCAGGCCGCTGGCATGCAGCACGCTCTCGACCTCGGTCGGGCTGATGCGGTAGCCGGACACCTTGATCATCTCGTCGCTGCGGCCGATGAAGTACAGGTAGCCGTCGGCGTCGCGCCGCACGGTGTCGCCCGACCATACGGCCAGCTCGGGCAGCGGCAGGGCCGGATCCTGGCCGGGCGCCCGGCGGAAGCGCTGGGCGGTGCGCGCCGCGTCGTTCCAGTAGCCCAGCGCCACCAGGGCGCCGCGGTGCACCAGCTCGCCCGGCTCGTCGGCCTCGCACAGGCTGCCGTCGGGGCGCACCACCAGCACCTCGGCGTTCGGGATCGCGCGCCCGATCGAATCGGGGCGGCGCGCCAGTTCGGCCGGCGGCAGATACGTCGAGCGGAAGGCTTCGGTGAGGCCGTACATCAGGAAGATCTCGGCGCGCGGCAGCGCCGCCCGCAGCGCCTCGACCGTCACCACCGGCATGGCGCCGCCGGAATTGGTGATGAAGCGCAGCGTGCAATCGGCCGGCCACTCCAGGCGCGACAGGGCGATCCACAGCGGCGGCACCGCGGCCAGGCCGGTGATGCGCTCGGCGCGCACGGCGGCCACGATGTCCTTCGGGAACAGGTAATTCATGAGCACCACGCAGGCCCCGCGCAGGAAGGCGGTGGTCAGCTGGCTCAGGCCATAGTCGAAGCTCAGCGGCAGCACCGCCAGCAGGCGGTCGTCGGCCCGCAGGCCCAGGTAGCCGGCCACGCTGGCGGCGCCGGCCACCATATTCCGGTGCGACAGCACCACGCCCTTGGGGGCGCCGGTGCTGCCCGAGGTGTACAGGATGGCCGCCATATCGGTGTCGATGCGGCGATGCGGGGCGGACGATGCCGCAGTCTCGAGCTGCGACCAGCGCAGCAGCGCCAGGCCCGAAGGGGACGGCGCCGGCTGGGCGCCGTCGGTCAGCAGCAGTGCGCGCAGGTCGGGGCAGCCGGCCAGGCTGGCGGCCAGCTGGGCCTGGCGTTCGGGCGTCGTCACCAGCAGGCGCACATTGCAGTCGGCCAGGATGTAGGCCACCTGCTCGGGTTTCAACAGCGGATTGACCGGCACGAACACGCAGCCGGCGGCGGCCGCGCCGAACATGGCCACCACGTTCTCGATGCGCTTTTCCATGTACACGGCGACCCGCTCGCCCGGCTGCAGTCCCTGGGCCAGGAACAGGGCCGCCGCCGCTCTTACCTGGTCGGCCAGTTCGCGGTAGGTGCAGCGCGCCGCGCCATAGGCCAGGGCCTCGGCGTCGGGGGTGCGCGCCGCGCTGTCGAAGATGCTGTCGTGGATCAGGTGGTTCATCGCATAGTGGGTCTGGTGGCTGCATTGGCGCGACGTGGCGCGGCGCGTCCTTCACACATCTGCAATCTTACCAGTTCGGGCCGCGCAACAAGGGGATTGCATGCTTTTTCGACATCGCTCCACGCGCGCGCGCAGCGCCGCCGGTGCGCGGAAACGGCGAGGCCGCATGTTATATTTAAATCATGCCGAGAATAAACACACCAGCAGCGCCAGCATGACCGACACCCGCAGCATTCCCTCCGTTCCCGTCCTCTCGCTCGGCACCTTTGCCGGCCGCGGCGCCACCCTGCCGGCGCTGGACGACGCGCCCGCGGTGCAGGCCGTCACGAGCGGCCGGATCGCGATCGGCATGGCGCTGCGCGCCCTCGGCATCAAGCCCGGCGACCGGGTGCTGGTCCCTGCCTACCACAGCCCCTCGATGATCCCGCCGGTGCACTGGTGCGGGGCCGAGGTCGTGTTCTACCGGGTCCATCCGGACACCACGGTCGACCTGGAGGACGTGGCGAGCAAGATGGGTCCCGGCGTGAAGGCCGTCATGGCCACCCATTTCTTCGGCTTCCCGCAAGACTTGCGCGCCCTGCGCGCGCTGTGCGACGCCCGCGGCGCCGGCCTGGTCGAGGATTGCGCCCACTGCTACTTCGGCGAGCGGGACGGCATCGCGGTCGGCGCCAGCGGCGACTATGCGATCGGCAGCAGCATGAAATTCTTCCCCATCTTCGAGGGCGGCTGCCTGGTCTCGCACCGCCATCCGCTGCCGGATGCCCTGGCCGGCGCCGGCGCCGGCTTCGAGGCCAAGGCGGCGCTGGCCGCGCTCGAGAACAGCTTCGGCCACGGCCGCCTGCCCGCGCTGCGCGCCGCCATGGCGCTGCCGCTGCGGCTGAAGACCGCGCTGTGGAACCGCGTCAAGGCGCGGGGCGCCGGCCCGGACGCAAGCACGGCCCCGGCGCTGGCCCCGTCCTCGTCGGACAGCAGCTTCGCCTTCGATCCGCATTGGGTCGACCGGCGCTCGTCATGGTTCTCGCGCGCCGTCCTGCGGCGTGCCGGCCGCGCGCGCCTGGTCGACGCAAGACGCCGCCACTACCTGGAGCTCGAGCGCGCGCTGGCAGGCGCGCCCGGCTGGCAACCGCTGTTCGCAGCGCTGCCCGACGGCGCCTGCCCCTGGGTGTTCCCGCTGCTGGCCGACCATCCGGACGCGCTGTTCGAACGCCTGCGCGCCGCCGGCGTGCCGATGGTGCGCTTCGGCGCCAGCCTGTGGCCCGGCGTGGACGCCAGCGTATGCGCCAACAGCGTGGCGCTCGGCCGGCGCCTGTTCGGCCTGCCCGTGCACCAGGAATTGCGCGCGCCCGAACGCGCCTGGCTGGCCGCCACCGTGCGCCGCGCGCTGGAAGAAACCACCGGGGAGGCGCCATGAGCTGGCGCGTGGTCCCGGCCGCCGAGGCGGCCCTTCCCGAACACCTGGAACGCTGGCGTCGCCTGCACGGGCAAAGCGCCGGCTCGCCGCTGCTGGCGCCGGAATTCGTGCTCCCCTTGCTGGCCGTGTTCGGCACGGGACGGGAAGTGCTGGCCTGGCACGAACGGGATGGAGAAACCGACATCATGGCGCTCCTGGCGCCGTCGCGCCCCGGCGCCTGGGACACCTTCCAGCCGGCCCAGGCCCCGGTCGGCCTGTGGCTGCAGCGCGATGCGCGCCCGCGCCCGGACCTGTTGCCCGGGCTGCTGCGGGCTCTTCCCGGGCCGGCCCTGATGCTGGGCCTGACCCAGTGCGACCCGATGCTGATGGAGCGCCCCGCCGCCGGCGCCGGCCTGCGCACCATGGACTACATCGAGACTGCCCGCGTCACCCTGCCGGCCAGCTTCGACGAGTACTGGAACACGCGCGGCAAGAACCTGCGCGGCAATCTGCGCAAGCAGCGCAAGCGCCTGCAGGACGACGGCGTGCCGACCCGGCTCCAGGCCAGCCGCGCGGTGCACGAGATGGCGGCCGCGGTCGAGGACTACGGCCGCCTGGAAAGCGCGGGCTGGAAGGCGAAGGACGGCACCGCCGTCAGCGCCGGCAACGAGCAGGGCCGCTTCTACCGCGCCATGCTGGAAGCCTTCGCCGCAATTGGCGCGGCCTGCGTCTACCGCTACTTCATCGGCGAGCGGCTGGCGGCGATGGACTTGTGCGTCGAGGGCGGCGGCTGCATCGTCGTGCTCAAGACGGCCTATGACGAAGGCATCGGCAACGGCCTGTCGCCGGCGCTCCTGATGCGCGAGGAAGCCACGCGCGACATCATTGAGTCACGGCGCTTCGAGCGCATCGAATTCTATGGACGGGTGATGGAGTGGCATCTGCGCTGGACCGGCGAGGTGCGCACCATGTACCACCTGAACGCCTATCGCTGGCCCTGGCTGGGCCGGCTGCACGCGCGCGCCGCCGGCCGCGCGGCCTGAAGCCGCCAGACGGCGGCCGATCGTCAGCTGGCGCGCTCGAGCGCCCGCGGCGCCGGCACGGCGGCCGGCGCCAGCGCCGCCGGCAGCGCCGACATGGCCAGGAACTGGCCGCCGATCTCGTCGCGGAACCAGGCGCAGTAATCGTGGATGGTGGACACCAGGCGCTCGCGCCCGGCCGCGTCGCGCACATAGGGCGTGTGGCCCGGCACCAGCGAGGGGCTGTGATAGGTCAGCGAGAACACCTCGCAGCCGTTGGCGCGCAGGGCGCGCGTCAGGCGCCGCATCTCGGCCCCGCTGGCCACCTCGGGACTGAGGCGGATGCGTTCCAGGGCGCGGGTGCGCGCCAGCATGCCTTTCGCGCGCAGCGCGCGCGCCAGCGGCTGCTCGGCCAGGTCGAACAGGCGCGGACCGATGGTGCGCAGCCAGCCGGCATAGCCGGTTGTCACCGGCAGCTCGAGCAGGCGCCGGCCGCCGGCCTCGAACCAGTAGGGATGTTCGTCGAAGGCGCGGAAGTCGGGCGCGCCATCGTCGTCGAAACGGGTGTACGGCACCACGCTGGCGTCGATCTCGTAGCCCAGCGCGGCCACCGCCTCGGCGCTGTGCGGCCCCAGGCCGTAGCGCCCGGACTTGAAGGCGGTCGGGGCGTGCCCGAAGGCCTCGCCGATGGCATTGGTGAGCATGCGCAGCTTGGCCAGCTCCAGCTCGCGCGGCAGGTTGCCGGCATACGAATTGAAACGCGTGACCTGTTCCTCGTAGGGCGGCGAGACCCAGGGATGGAGCTGGGTGCCGATCTCGCAGCGCCCTTCCTGCAGCAGGCTGCGCAGGGTGGCCGCGGCCTGCGGCGCGGTGGCCACCGGCCAGTCCACCATATAGGCCGGCACGATGCCGAAGCGATCGAACACCCGCTCGTGCATCAGCGGCTGGGCCGCGACCGAGGTGGTGCCGACGTTGGCGCGGTCGAACGGCCGGTCCCAGGCGAATTCTTCCTCGGTATCGACGATCACGATCAGAACCGGCGGCCTCCCGGCCGCCAGGCGGGCCGCTACGTGGTTGGTTGTGCTTAGCATTGCATCATTTCCGGGAAGCCCGAGCGCGCCAACGCGGCGCGGCACAACGGCCGGCACTGTGTCCTTGGTAAAGAGTCGGTGGACGGCAACGCCGCAGCGCAGGGCGGCGATGTTCCTGGTCCATCGGTGTTGTCATCCTAGCATATTAAACAATTATCGGATGACAACTCTTCCAAGCGTGTGCACGTGGAAACACACCTCTTGATACAGAACTCAATCCAGTAATTCACTCCCTCGAAATCGGTAAATTCGATAATCCAGCCTCTTACCACCCGTTTTTCATGGGTTTGACCCGGTATTTTTATTAAAACACATACAAAGATACCAACAAACTTGTGGTTTCTCTACGTCTTCGTATCAAAACATACTTGACTTTGTTGCCGCGAATAGTTTCAAGTCCGTCATTTCCGTTGTTTTTGCGCAGAAAATCAGCAAAAACACGAGAAATTGAACCACGGAAAAAGTTGGTCAGGGTAAAGTTCAGTTCCACACAGAAATTGATTTCCACACAGAATATTTTCTTGTCGACCTACTATCCTACTTCCATGACTTCCGATCAGATGACCCCGAGCCGCGCGGTACGTGGCAGCCAGAGCAACTTCCAGGCAAGCCAGCGTCCAACCCGCGTCGCGTCCATGATCGCCCCCGTACTGAGCGCCGCCCTGCTGAGCGCCTGCGGCGGCGGTGGCGCCGACAGCCCGGCCGATACGGTGGCATTCACGGATTCGAACACCTCGCTGGCCAAGACCACCACCGGTTTCACGCCGAAGCCGACCGCCCCCACCGTGCTGACCCCGGTGACCAACTCGCCGAACAATATCGTCGCCGGCCCGACCGTGACCGACGTCGAGATCCAGAACACCGGCCTGGCCCAGACCAATGTGCCGTTCACCTTCGGCCAGGTGGTCTCCGCCGGCCAGATGGCGAAGACCGACGGCCTGGCCGCGCGCCTGTCGAACGGCACCCTGATCCGCCTGCAGGCCGACGTCAAGGCCACCCACGCCGACGGTTCGGTGCGCCACGTGATCGTGTCCGGCGTCCTGCCAACCCTGGCCGTCGGCCAGATCGAGAAGATCCAGCTGGTCAAGTCGACCGCGTCCGAGCAGAGCACCGTCACCCTGCAAGGCCTGGCCGCCAGCGGCCTGAACGCGAACGTCGTGATCACCGCCGACGGCGTGCAGTACAACGCCACCCTGGCCGACGCGCTGTCGGCCCCGAACCCGGTCAACTGGCTGTCGGGCGCCGTCGCCAACGAATGGATCGTGAGCGTCCCGCTGAAGAACGGCGCCGGCGCCGTGCATCCGCTGCTGACCGCCAGCTTCGCGGTGCGCTGGTATCCAGGCCTGGAAAAGCAGGCCCGCGTCGACGTGATCGTCGAGAACACCAAGACCTTCAAGGCCGGCGCGCGCAACCTGAGCTATGACGTCAACGTCAACGTGGCCGGCCGCACCATCTACAGCCAGGCCGCGCTGACCCACTACCACCACTCGCGCTGGCACCAGAGCGCCTGGTGGGACGCCGCGCGCGCCCCGCAGGCCCACGTGCGCCACAACACCGCCTACCTGATCGCCTCGAAGGCCGTCTCGAACTACGACCAGAGCGTGGTGCTGGCGGAAAGCCTGCTGGCCGAACTCGGCAAGGGCGTGAGCGCCGCCAATACCGGCCCGATGAAGATCGGTCCCGTGATGGCCGCCATGGGCACCACCGGTGGCCGCGCCGACATCGGCCCGCTGCCGGCATGGTCGGTCGCCTACCTGCTGTCGAAGGACCAGCGCGCCCTGAACTCGATGATGGCTGCCGCCGACGGCGCCGCCAGCTGGTCGATCCACATGCGCGACGAGAACACCGGCTATCCGGTGCGCGTCGACAATGCGACCAACAAGAACATCTCGACCCACATGAACCTGGCGAACAAGGGTCCGCTGCCGGTGCCGCGCTGCGCCGACAACAACAACAAGCTGTGCTCGACCCCGTACCAGGAAGACACCGCCCACCAGCCGTCGATGGTCTACCTGCCCTACCTGCTGACCGGCGACTATTATTACCTGGAAGAGCTGCAGTTCTGGGCCGCCGCCAACCCGCTGGGTACCGATCCGGGCAACTCGGGCCAGGGCCTGGGCCTGATCCGCTGGCAGCAGGTGCGCGGCCAGGCATGGTCGCTGCGTACCCTGGGCCACGTCGCCTACATCACGCCGGACGCGCACCCGCTGAAGGGCTACTTCAACCAGCAGGTGGAGAACAACCTGGACTTCTACCACACGACCTACGTGGTGGGTAATCCGAACCAGCTGGGCGCCTACGACGGTTCGGGCAAGGGCACCTTCCAGATCACCGCCTCGGCGCCGTGGCAGGACGACTTCCTGACCTGGAGCTTCGGCTACCTGGCCGAACTCGGCTTCGCCAAGGCCCAGCCGATCCTGGAATGGAAGGCGAAGTATCCGGTCGGCCGCATGACCGCCCCCGGCTACTGCTGGATCCACGCTTCGGCCTACCACCTGTCGGGCTTCTTCAAGAGCGGCAAGCAGGTGTATGGCAACTTCTCGGAACTGTATGCAGCCAACTTCACCGGCGCGACCATCCCGAACGACGCCAAGGTGATCACCCATCCGAAGGGCGTGAACTTCATGGACATGCAGTGCAACAGCCAGGCCCAGGCCGACTGGATCACCAGCGCCAGCGGCAGCAAGTGGACGGTCAACCGCATGAGCGGCTACGCCGATTCGCCGATGGGCTACCCGGCCAACCTGCAACCGGCGCTGGCGGTGTCCGCCACCTCGAACGTCGCCAACGGCGCCCAGGCCTGGACCCTGTTCAACAGCCGCGGCAACAAGCCGGACTACAGCAAGGGTCCGCAGTGGAACATCATTCCACGCTGATCGGCTGATCCTCGCCGGCCCCGGCCGGTCGAGGGCAAATATGGAGGGCTTCCTGCTTCGGCAGGAAGCCCTTTTTTCTTTTGGGCAATCGATATTCCAGCTCGCGGTGATGCCCGATGACAAAAATACACTGTCCCGTGCGCGTGCGCCGGATGTTGCAGCATATAATGTTGTGCATCACAGCAAGGAGGACGGGCGAATGAAGGCCCGCTTCGCCGATTTGTCCGGCCCGGGCCAGCACCAGCGCCCCGCCGCCGACCGATACAGGAGCCAGTAGGGATGTCTTTAATTCACAGGGTAATCCAGCGCCTCAGGCGGGATTATTTCCGCGGGCAGCACAAGCGCGCGATCCAGAAAATCCTGGCGACCAGCCCGGTCGAACGCGGCGGCCTGCCATTCCTGCTGCTGTCGCAGGTGCACACGCGCGACGTGATGTCCTATCTGGTGGCGCTCAAGTCCTTCGTCCATTTCCTCAACCCGGAACGCATCGTGGTGGTCTGCGACCCGTCGATCACCGAGGCCGACCAGGCCCTGCTGCGCCGCCACGTGCCACACATCGAACTGCGGCCGGCCGACGAATTCGTCCACCCCGACATCCCGCGCGGCGGCACCTGGGAGCGGCTGTACGCGATCTCGGGCTTCGTGCGCGACCATTACGTGGTCCAGCTCGACGCCGACACCCTGACCCTGCAGCCGATTCCCGAAGTGCTGGAAGGCGTCCGCAACGGCACCGGCTTCGTGCTCGGCGAAATGCCCGACACCCCGATCCGCCTGCTGCCGGCGGTGCGCGAGCATGCGCTTGCCTTCCTCAAGCCCGGCGCCCACATCCAGACCATCACCGAATCCGAAATGGTCAATGTCGGCCTGGCGGCGGATGCGCGCTACGTGCGCGGCTGCTCCGGCTTCACGGGCTTCCCGCGCTCGGCTACCATGCGCGACAGCATGCTCGACTTCTCGCGCCGCATGACCGCCAAGCTGGGCGACGACTGGAAGCGCTGGGGCACCGAACAGGTGACCTCGAACTTCCTGGTCGCCAATGCGCATGGCACGCGTTCGCTGCCGTTCCCGAAATACGGCACGCCCGATTGCGCCACGGCGGAGACGGCGTTCTTCCATTTCATCGGCCCGGTACGCTTCATCAACAGCCAGTATGAAAAGTCCTCGCTCCAGGCGATCCGCATGATCGATGCCGCCCCGGCCCCCGCCGCCGACCTGCGCGCGCCGAGCTCGGCCGGCTGAAGCGCGACCGGCCAACCTGCGGCCGGCCGCGCAGGGCCGGCCCCCCGTCCCCAGCCACCATGCGACCACACCACCCATCCTCCGTCCCCTCTCTTTCATCCGCCCGGCGCCTGCTGGCCGCGCTGGCCCTGCTGGGCATGGCGGCGCTGCCGCTGCGCGTGGCGCTGGCGGCGGACGGCGCGCTGCCCGAGGTGCGCCTGCGCAACCTGGGCCAGGACCAGGCCGACATTCCCTTCACCTTCGGCCAGGTCGTGGCCCCCGGCCAGCTCAAGGCCAGGGACGGCGTGGCCGGACGCCTGGCCGACGGCAAGACCGTGACGCTGCAGGCCGACGTCAAGGCCACCCATCCGGACGGCTCGGTGCGCCACATGATCGTGTCCGGCGTGCTGCCGCGGCTGGCGGCGCGCCAGGAGGCGGCGCTGCAACTGGTCAAGGCCGACTCCGGCGCCGGTGCAGCCAAGCCGACGCCGCAGCGCCTGCTCGAGCGTGGCCTGGACGCCGGCGTGACCGTGACCATCGACGGCGTCGACTACCGCGCCTCGCTCAAGGAAGCGCTGGCCGGCGGCCGCGCAGCAAGCTGGCTGGCAGGTCCCATCGCCAGCGAGTGGCAGGCCGCGGCCCCGCTAAGGAACAAGGCCGGCGCCGTTCACCCGCTGCTCAGCGCCCGCTTCGGCGTGCGCTGGTATCCCGAGCTGGAAAAGCAGGCGCGGGTCGAGGTGGTGCTCGAGAACACCAGCACCTTCAAGCCCGGCATGCGCAACCTGGAATACGACGTCGCGATCCAGGTCGGCGGGCGCGAAGTACTGCGTAAACAGGCGCTCGTGCACTATCGCCATGCCCGCTGGCGCCACGTGGACTGGTGGGACGCCGAACGCGCGCCACGGGTCCACCTGCGGCCGGACGCCGCCTACCTGATCGCCTCGAAGGCGGTGCCGAACTACGACCAGCGCGTGGTGCCGCAAGAGAGCGCGCTGGCGGCCCTGGCCAAACAGCTCGAGCCGGCGAAGAACGGCCGCGAAAAGACCGGCCCGATGACGATCGGCCCGGTCAACCCCTATATGCCGACCTCGGGCGGACGCGACGACATCGGCCCGCTGCCCGGCTGGTCGGTGATGTACCTGCTGTCGGGAGACCTGCGCGCCCGCGATGCCATGCTGGCGGCTGCCGAAGGCTCGGGCGCCTGGTCGATCCACCTGCGCGACGAGAAGACCGGCTATCCGGTGCGCACCGACAACGACGCCAACCGCCGCCTGTCGACCCACATGAACATGGCCAATCGCGGCCCCTTGCCGGTGCCGCGCTGCGCCGGCAACGACAACAGCCTGTGCAAGACGCCCTACGCCCACGACACCTCGCACCAGCCGTCGCTGGCCTACCTGCCCTACCTGCTGACGGGCGACTATTATTACCTGGAAGAGCTGCAGTTCTGGGCCGCCACCAATCCGCTCGAGACGGCGCCGGAAAATTCCGGACTGGGCCAGGGCCTGGTGCGCTGGCAGCAGCTGCGGGCCCAGGCCTGGTCGCTGCGCACCCTCGGCCATGCCGCCTACATCACCCCGGACGCGCATCCGCTCAAGGCCTATTTCGGCAAGCAGCTCGACAACAACCTGGCCTTCTACCACGCCACCTACGTGGCCGGGAAACCGAACCGGCTGGGCGTCTATGACGGCTCGGGACAGAACACCTTCCAGGTCAAGGGTTCGGCGCCGTGGCAGGACGACTTCCTGACCTGGAGCTTCGGCTACCTGACCGAACTCGGTTTCACGAAGGCGCTGCCGATCCTGCGCTGGAAGGCGACCTATCCGGTGGGCCGGATGACGGCGCCCGGCTATTGCTGGACCGACGCCGCCGCCTACACGCTCAAGACCCGCCCCGAAGAAAAAGCGCCGGTGTTCTCCAGCTTCGCCGAGCTGTACCAGGCCAACTTCGGCGGCGAGGCGATCCGCATCAACGACGGCAAGCCGCTGGCAAACCCGAATGGCAGCCGCTACATCGACCAGCCCTGCGCCAGCCAGGCCCAGGCCGACTGGATCGGCGCCGCCGCGAAGCGCGGCTGGAAGCGCGGCGGCATGACCGGCTATGCCGAGTCGCCGCTGGGCTACCCGGCCAATATGCAGCCGGCGCTGGCGGTCGCGGCGACCCCGGACTGGAACGTGCCGCAGGCCGCCGAGGCCTGGGAACGCTTCGAAGGCCGCGCCGTCAAGCCGGACTACGGCAAGGCGCCCCAATGGGCTATCATTCCGCGTTAATATTTTTTTAAGTTTACGATGCTCGAGCAGTCACCGCCAGCCGACGCCTCCCTGCCCGGGGTCGTCTTCACCATGCGCTATCCGGACGACACCGGCTACGTGTGGAACCACATCGCCTACCTGCGCGACGAAGTGAGCGCCCACCTGGCCGGCCGGGCCCGGGCCGTCATGGCCTTTCCCCGCCTGAGCGGCAAGCCGAGCTACCGGCTGCGCCACATGCCGGCGGTGCAGCTCGACTGCTACGACAATTCGCCGCAAGCGCGCGCCGCCATCGCCGACTACGTCAAGCGCCACAATGTGAAGGTGATGGTGTTCATGAGCGCCATGCCGTCCACCGTCTGCCTCGACCTGCTGCGCGAGCTGGGCGTGCGTACCCTGAATACCGAGAACGACAGTTTCGACCTGAGCCGGCGCGACGGCCTGCCCAAGCGCGCCATGAAGTTCATCCTGCGGCGCCTGCTGCGGCGCCAGGTGCACGACCTGCACCTGGCCAACTCGAAGGGCCAGCGCCAGTTTCTGCTGCAGTATGCGATGCTGCCGCCCGAGCGCGTGGTCCTGATGACCAACTGCATCGACACCAGCCGTTTCAGCCCCGGCGACCGCGCCGCCGCGCGCATGCGCACCGGCCTCGATCCGGACCGCTTCTGGATCCTGGCCGTGTCCCAGGCCCGGCCCGAGAAGCGGGTCGAGGAGCTGATCCGCGTCATCCACCGGGTGGTGCGGGAGCGGCCCGAACGCCGCATCGGTTTCGTCTACGTCGGCGACGGCCCGCTGGTGGCCGGCTGGAAGGCGCTGGTCGAGGAACTCGGCCTTTCGGACGTGTGCGTGTTCGCCGGGCGCCAGGACGATACGCTGCCCTGGTACCGCTCGGTCGACCTGATGGTGCACGGCGCCGAGCGCGAAAGCTTCGGCCTGGCGGTGGTCGAGGCGATGTCCTGCGGGGTGCCGGTGGTCGCCAGCGCCGCCATGGGACCGAGCGAAACCATCCTCGACGGCAAGACCGGCGCCGTCATCCCGCTGCACGATTTCGACGCCTTCGGCGACGCCGTGCTGCGCTATGTCGACGATGCGGAACTGACAAAAAATCACGGCGCGAACGCGCGTGCGCATGTCGGGAGGGAATATAATGTTGTGCATTACAGCAAAGCTTTCGCGCAGCACATCATGCGATTCCTTTGACCGGGCCGGCGCCCGGATCGCCGTGTTGATCCCGATTCCTGTCCCGACCCCTATCTCGACTGCCGCTGCCCTATGGCGAACCTGCGCCGCTCCCTGATCATCACCTTCTTTTCGAATTCCGGGTCGACGGTCCTGAAGTTCATCGTCAGCGTCCTGCTGGCGCGCATCCTGAGCCCGACCGAGATCGGCATCTATTCGATGACGCTGGTGTTCGTGAACTTCGCCAGCGTGTTCCGCGACTTCGGCGTCACCCAGTACCTGCAGCGCGAGGACGACCTCACCCCGGACAAGATTCGCTCGGCCACCGGCATGGTATTCACCACCTCGTGGCTGATCGCGCTCGGCCTCTACCTGTCCAGCGGCGCCCTCGGGGCCTGGTTCGACGAACCCGAGATCGTGCCGGTGATGCAGGTGCTGGCGCTGGGCTTCGCCTTCATTCCCTTCGGCGCCGTCACCAACGCCCTGCTGACGCGCGAATTCCAGGCCGAGAAGCAGGCCTGGGTGAACGCCGCCGGCACCATCAGCTTCTGCGTCGCCTGCCTGGTGCTGGCCAAGATGGGCTTCGGCGCCCTGAGCCTGGCCTGGGCCAACCTGATCAACATCCTGGCCTGCGTGCTGGCCTTCGCCATGGTGCGTCCGCGCGACCTGCCCTGGCTGCCGTCGTTCAAGCACTGGCGCAGCGTGGCCCGCTTCGGCCTCGGCTCGCTGCTGTCGAACAGCGCCACCGCGATCAATAACGCGATTCCCGACGTCCTGCTCGGCAAGCTCGGTTCGGCGGCCCAGGTGGGCCTGCTCAGCCGCGCCAATTCGACGGTCCAGATCTTCATCCACGTGGCCGGGTCGACCGTCAGCTATGGCGCGATCTCCTACCTGGCCCAGACCTTCCACCGCGGCGAATCGCTGGCGCCGGTGCTGACCCGCGCCACGGTGCTGCTGACCGGCGTCGGCTGGGCCGCGCTGGCCCTGACCGCGGTGCTCGGCCACGACATCGTGCTGGCCCTGTACGGCCCGACCTGGCTCGAGGCGGTGCCGGCCATCCTGCCGCTGACCCTGGCGGCGGCGGCGATGATGGCCTTCCACTACATCCCGATGGCGGTGACCGCGATCGGCCGCCCCTACCTGAGCGCGATCCCGATCCTGGCCACCCTGCTGGCGCGTGTCGGCTTCGCCGTGATGCTGTACGATGGCTCGCTGGTGGGATTCGCCTGGGCCTTGTGCGCGGCGACCTTCGCCAGCACGCCGCTGGTGGCGATCCAGCAGAGCCGCTGCTTCGGCCTGGGCATGGGGCACCTGCTGCGCGCGCTGCTGCCGAGCGCCGTGGTGGCGCTGGGCAGCGGCGCCGCCGCCATGGCGCTGGCCGCGCTGCTGCCGGCGACCCTGGCGCCGCTGCTGCGCCTCCTGATCATGGCGCTGCCGCTGGCCGCGGTCTGGTACCTGCTGCTGCGCCTGACGCGCCACGAACTGGTGGGCGAGGTGGGCCGCCTGGCGGGCCCGCTCAAGAACCGGCTGGCGCTGCTGCGCCCCAACTCTTAACCATGCGCCGGCCCGCCGCGCAGACCTGAACGGACATCCGATGACCATCGACGACATCAAGACCATCCTCACCGACGTGCTCAGCCTGGGCGACGCCGGCCGCCAGCTGAACGCCGACTCGCCCCTGCTGGGCGCGCTGCCGGAACTCGACTCGATGGCGGTGATCAGCCTGATCGCCGCGCTGGAAGAACACTTCGACATCGCGATCGACGACGACGACATCAGCGCCAGCACCTTCTCCACCCTGGGCAGCCTGGCCGCTTTCGTGGACGACAAGCGCGGCGCATGAAGGCCGCCGCCGGCGCGCCGGCCGAACCCTTCTTCCTGAAGGCGGACGGCGGCCAGCGCTTCTGCCTCTACCACCCGCCGGCCGGCCCGGCGCGCGGGGCGCTGCTGTACGTGCATCCCTTCGCCGAAGAGCTGAACCGCGCGCGCCGCATGGCGGCGCTGCAGGCGCGCGCCTTCGCCGCGGCCGGCCACGCCGTGCTGCAGATCGACCTGGCCGGCTGCGGCGACAGCAGCGGCGACTTCGGCGACGCGCGCTGGGATGTATGGCAAGCCGACCTGGCGCTGGCCGCGGCCTGGCTCCGCGAGAAAACCGACGCGCCGCTGCGGCTGTGGGGCCTGCGCCTGGGCGCCCTGCTGGCGCTGGACCATGCGCGCACGGCCGCGCACCCGGTGGCCGGCATGCTGCTGTGGCAGCCGGTGCTCAAGGGTTCCACCTACCTGACGCAATTCCTGCGCCTGCGCCTGGCCGGCGCACTGCTGGCCGACGGCGACGCCGGCCCCGGCATCAATACCTCGGCGCTGCGCACGGCGCTGCAGAACGGCGAAACGCTCGAGATCGCGGGCTACGACCTCGATCCACGCCTGGCGGCCGCGCTCGACGCGCTCGATCCGCTGGATGCGTTCCGGCCGGCCTGCCCGGTCGACTGGATCGAAGCGGTGGCGCAGCCGGGCGCGGGCCCGGCGCCCGGCGCCGCGCGCGCCGCCGCCGCCTGGCAGGCGGCCGGGATCGACCTGCGCCTGCACCCGGTCCACGGCGCGCCGTTCTGGACCACCACCGAGATCACCGAGAACGCGGCCTGGCTCGACGCCGGCACGGCCGCCCTGGAGGCGCGACTGCATGGTCATTGAAGACGTGGAGACGGTGCACATGGAAGCCGCTGGCGGGCCGGCCCCGCAACTGGAAGAACGCGCGCTCGTCTTCGACTGCGGCGGAGCGCGGCTGTACGGCATCCTGAGCCTGCCCGCCGGCAAAGCACCCGCGACCCGCGGCGTGCTGGTGGTCGTGGGCGGCCCGCAATACCGGGCCGGCAGCCACCGCCAGTTCACCCTGCTGGCGCGCGACCTGGCGCAAGACGACGTGCCGGTGCTGCGCTTCGACTACCGCGGCATGGGCGACAGCGAAGGCGCCATCCGCCCCTTCGACGAGGTCGAGGACGACCTGCGCGCCGCGCTCGACGCCTTCATGGCGGCAGTGCCGGACTTGCGCGAAGTGGTGTTGTGGGGCTTGTGCGACGCCGCCTCGGCGATCGGCATGTATGCGGCGCGCGACCCGCGCGTGGCCGGCCTGGTGCTGCTCAATCCCTGGGTGCGCACCGAGGACGGCCTGGCGCGCGCCACCCTGCGCCACTACTACCGGGCGCGCCTGCGCGATCCGGTTTTCTGGAAACAGCTGCTGCGCGGTGGCCTCGACTGGCGGCGCTCGCTGGCTTCGCTGCTGGCGCTGCTGCGCAAGGCCAGGGGCACGCCCTCTCCCGCCGGTGCAGCCGCCACCACGGCCTCGCTACCGGAACGGATGCGCGCCGGCCTGCAGGATTTTCGCGGGCAGGTGCTGCTGGTGATCTCCGGCGCCGACCTGACCGCGCGCGAATTCTGCGACCTGGCCGACGCCGACCGCGCCTGGAAAGGCGTGCTGGCCCCGCCGCGCGTGACGCGGCGCCAGATCGACGACGCCGACCATACCTTCTCGCGCCGCGCCTGGCGCGACCAGGTCGCGCGCTGGACCGCGGAGTGGTTGCGCTCCTGGTAAATCCTCAGCGGCGCAGGCAGGCGCCGAAATCCTCGAAGGCGCCGTAGGCCTTCGCCTGGCTGCGCGGGGCGCCGCACAAGTCGACGCCATCCTGGCGTGGCTTGGCGCGCTCGGCGCGCGCCGGCGCCGAGTCCTTCCAGCGGAAGTCGGCGCTAGCCGGCGCCGCGAACAGGGAACGCACCGGGTGCAATCCCGCATACGAACGCCACAAGGCCGCATCGCGGTTGTCCCCCAGGTGCAGCAGGCCGCCGTCGCGGCTGCGGATCGGACCGTCGACCAGGTTGCCGTCGATCAGTGCGCTGCTGGTGGCGAAGCGCACGTCGATGCCGGCGGTGTCGACCAGGGTGTTGTCCTCGATCCGGGTATCGGCCGCGCTGTTGAGATAGATGCCGACGTCGGAACAGCCGACCACCAGGTTGGCGCGCAAGACACCACGCTCCTGTTCCGTGATGCAGCGGCCGTCGCGGCAATACGGCTTGCCGGTGCCGCCGCCGCCCAGCGACAGGCCGACGCGCTGGCCCGGCTGGCCGGCCAGCGCCTGCTCGCACCACACCAGGTTGCGCTCGAACAGATTGCCGCTGCCGCCGCCCTTGGCGAAGGCGCCGTAGCTGATCCGATCGCCACCGGCCTTGAGGAAGTCGCGAATGATGTTGCCGCGCACCGTCCAGTCGCTGGCCGCGACCAGGTCGATCGGGGTCACCGGCTTACGCGTGGCGCGCGGCGCCGGATTGGACAGGGTGTTCGCCTCGATCAGGCCATGGTCGGGAAAGCGTCCGCCGGCGCCGTTGATCTTGAAGTGGGCGTTGAAGCCCTGCAGGGTGTTGTTGACGGCCGCGAAATGGCTGGCCGCGCCGGTCACCTGGAAGGCGTGCTCGCAATCGTCGTGGGCGGCGCAGGCGCCGTCGACGGTGAGATTCTCGAAGCGCCAGTGCGGGGCATTGACGCGGATCGCGACCGGCACGGTCGCACTCAGGGTCACCGTGCCCGGCCGGGCGGCACGCACCACGATCGGCGCCTGCGCGCCGCCGGGCCGGCTGGCCTCCAGCGCGCGATGTTCGATGCGGTAGCTGCCCGGCGCCAGCGTGATCGTCGTTCCCGGCGTGGCCGCGGCCATGGCGGCGCGCAGGCCCGCGACGTCGCGCACCAGGCCCGCGTCAAGCCCCGGCGTGCCGGCGGCCCCCGGCTGGGCGCCCAGCGTCAGGGCCGCCAGCTCGGGCGCAAGGTCGGGCGTAACCCCGCCCGGCGCGCCGCGGTCCAGCGCCAGCAGGCTGCGGCTGGCGAACTGGCCGGCGCCGACGATGACGGCATTGTGGCCGCTGCTGCGCTTTTCGATGTAGGGCGCCAGGGTGCGCGGCATCACGCCGGCGCGCTCGGCCGCGAACAGTCCCGCCGCCACGCCGCAGCCAGCGAGTATGGCTGCCGCCAGCGCCAGGCGCGCGCCACGCCTCATGCGCTGCTCTTGATGCCGTGCCGGCTCATCAGGTCATACAGGGTCGGGCGGCTCACGCCCAGTACCTCGGACGCCTTGACGATATTGCCGTCCACCCGCGCCAGCGCGCGCACGATGGCCGCGTGCTCGGCCTCGTCGCGCACCTGGCGCAGGTTCAGCGGTTCCTCGACCTGCGTGCCGTTGTCGGGCAGGCCCAGGTCGTCGGCCACGATGGTCGGGCCGTCGGCCATGATGACGGCGCGCTTGACGCAGTTTTCCATCTCGCGCACATTGCCCGGCCACTCGTAGGCTTCGATGGCGGCGATCGCGTCGGGCGCGAAATGCAGGGTCGGGCGCGATTCCTGGGCGCAGAACTTGTTCTTGAAATGGTGGGCCAGCAGTGCCGCATCGCCCTGGCGCGCGCGCAGCGGCGGGATCGTGACCACGATCTCCGACAGGCGGTAGTACAGGTCTTCGCGGAAGCGTCCGGTGCTGCACAATTCCTTGAGTTTCTGGTGAGTCGCGCACACGATGCGCACGTCGACCGGGATTTCCTCGTGGCCCCCGATGCGCTCGATCACGCGCTCCTGCAAAAAGCGCAGCAGCTTGGCCTGCAGCGCCATCGGCAGGTCGCCAACTTCATCGAGGAAGAAGGTGCCGCCGTTGGCCAGTTCGACCTTGCCCTTGGTCTGCTTGGCGGCGCCGGTAAAGGCGCCCTTCTCGTAGCCGAACAATTCGCTCTCGAGCAGGTTCTCGGGAATCGCGGCGCAGTTGATCGCCACGAAGCGTTCCTTGGCGCGCGGCGACAGCGCATGCAGCGCGCGCGCCAGCACTTCCTTGCCGGTGCCCGATTCGCCCAGGATCATCACCGAGGCCGAGGTCGGGGCCACCTTCTCGATATTGCGGCACACCTTGAGCATGCCGGCGTCGCGGCTGATCACGCCCGCCATCGGCGAGCCGGCCTGGTTCGACTGCATGCGGCGGTTTTCCATCTGCAGGTTGTGCAGGAAGAAAGCGCGCTGGATCACCAGGTTCAGCACCTCGGGCTCGCACGGCTTCTGGTGGAAATCGTAGGCGCCCATGGCGATCGCCTTGACCGCGTTGGCGCGCTCCTGGTTGCCGGTCAGGACGATCACGCGGGTGTCCGGCGCCAGCGCCAGGATCTGCTCGAGCGTGGCCAGGCCCTCGGTCGAGCCGTCCGGATCGGGCGGCAGCCCGAGGTCCATGGTGACCACCGCCGGCTCGTGGCGGCGGATCTGCGCCAGCGCGCTTTCGCGGTCGCCGGCGACGACCACGTCATAGGCATCGAAGCTCCAGCGCAGCTGCTTCTGCAGGCCAGGGTCGTCTTCGATGATCAACAGTTTCGGTTTGTTTTGGGTCACGGCTATTCCTCAGTTCACGCTGCGCGATCGATGGCGCCGGCGGCGATGCCGGCCCCGGCCTCATGGTACAACGGCAGGGTGACGGTAAAAGTGGTTCCGACCGAGGGCGTGCTGGTCAAGTCCAGCGCGCCGCCCAGCTCAGTGATGTATTCGCGGCTCTCGAACACGCCGATGCCCATGCCGGCCGGCTTGGTCGATTCGAACGGCTTGAACAGGCGCTCGCGAATGAATTGCTCGGTCATGCCGGCGCCGGTATCGGCCACCGTGATCGCCACCCGGTCGCCCCGGCGACGCACGGTGACGTTCACGCGGCCGCTCTTGGGCGTGGCCTCGATCGCGTTCTGGATCAGGTGGCCCAGCACGCGCTCGAGCCGCTCGCGGTCGGCCAGCACCATCAGGCCCTGCTGCTCGACCTGCAGCGCCGGATGCGGCTCGAGGGCGCTCTTGAGCGCGATCGCCTGGCGCACCACGGCCTCGACCGACAGGGCGCGCGGCCGCGCCGGGGCATCGTTGCGGCTCAGCTTCTGCAGCATCGACGTCATCTTCTGGATCGAATGGTCGACCGTCTCGAGCATGTCGCGCTGGAACTCCGGATTGTCGCGGTGCTTTTCGGCGTTGGCGTTCATCAGGGACAGCTGGGACACCAGGTTCTTGAGGTCGTGCACCACGAAGGTCGACATGCGGTTGAACGAGTCGAACTGGCGCGCCACCATCAATTCGTTGGCGGCGTCCTGCTGCGCCAGGTAGCTGGCGGCCTGGCTGCCCGCGATCTCGAGCAGGTCGAACACTTCCCAATTCAGGGCCACCGTGCTGCGCGCGTCCTGCAGCACCACGAAGCCGAATAGTTTCGAGTGCATGATCAGGGGCACCACCAGCCACCCGCGCGGGAATTCCTTCAGCCAGGCCGGCAGTTCGAGGTCGCCGTACTTCTCGGGCAAGGCCTTGTATTCGCGCAGGTCGATCACCCACTGGGTGGTTTCCAGGAAGCGGCAGAACTTCGAATCGGCCGGCTCGACGGCGCTGCTGGCGGCCTGCCAGCCGGCCACCGGGCGATAGGCGCCGGCGGCGCCGCTGTCCGGGGTCCCGTCGCGGCGCTGCCACAGCACCCCGCCCGGGCTTTCGACCAGGGCGCCGACCGCCTCGATCGCGCGCTCGCCGATATTGGCGCTGTGCTCGGACAAGGTGCGCGTGAAGCGCATCCATTCCTCGCGGTAGTCGTAGCCGTAGCTGTAGAAATGCTTGCTGATGAAGACCTTGAGCCAGGCGCGGAAGGTGCCCGAGAACAGGGTCCCGGCCAGCACCAGCAGCGCGCCGCACAGGAACACGACCTGCATCACGCCGCCCCAGCTGCCGCCGAAGTAGCGCAGGTAATAGCCGGCGAAGCCCATCGCCATCAGGTACAGCGCGGAGCCGAACAGCGCGGTCGAATGGAACATCACGCGCCGCGACAGCGCCAGCGCATTGGCGCGCGAGGTGCCGCGCTTGATCGCGGTGCCGATCAGCGGCATGGCCAGCGCATTGACGATGCCGCGCGCGGCCCAGGTATCCTGGTGCATCTCATGGAACAGCATCGCCTGGCTGTACATATAGAAGTCGTAGGCGAACATGGCGCCGATGCCGAGGCAGGCGAACTTGATGGCCCAGCGCTCCTGCACCGTCTTGTTGCGGTACACCTGCTCGACCAGCAGCATGCCCAGCACCGCCTGGCATACGCGCAGCGTCACGTTCGGCAGCAGGCCGTCGATATTGAGCATCAGGTCGGTGCGCAGCAGCGCCGTCGCCAGCAGCAGGCCCAGGTAGACCATGCCGCCCGCGAACACCGAGGTGCGCAGGCCGAACGGCCAGCGACTGCCTGGCTCGCGGTAGTTGCCCAGCAAAAGGAGGAGCACGACGCACCAGGCGCCGCTGCGCAGGATCTCGAGCTTGTCGGTCCAGACCGACCACAGCCCGAGACCGGACGCGGCTTCCAGCGCCAGGGCGCCGGACCAGAGCGCGGTGAGTGCGCAGGCGATCGCGACCGGCGCGACGTGGCTGCGGCCGCGCCAGATCGTCAGCAGGAGACCGATCAGCAGGAGGAAACCGACGGCGGCGACGCTATAGCTATAGACGGCAATGCTGGTCAACGTGCGCCATCCATGAGAACGTGCATTGAAAAAATCCGGGTAAGGAGGCCACACCGATGCCTGGCCCCGGCGCTACCCGGGGCGTGGTCATCAGCGCCCGCTGCGGAACAGCACGACCTTGAGGGTATTGATCAGGACCAGCACGTCGAGGAACAGGCTGTTGTTCTTGACGTAGTACAGGTCGTACTGCAGCTTTTGCAGCGCATCCTCGGCCGAGGAACCATAGCCGTAACGCACTTGCGCCCAGCCGGTGATGCCTGGCTTGATGCTATGGCGCACATTGTAATACGGCACCACCTCGATCAGTTGCTCCACGAAATAAGCACGCTCGGGACGCGGGCCGACGAAGGACATCTCGCCCTTGAGCACATTGAACACCTGGGGCAGTTCGTCGATGCGGGTCTTGCGCATGAAATTGCCGACGCGGGTGACGCGCGGATCGTTCTGGGCCGCCCACTGTGGCTTGCCGCCTTTTTCGGCATCGGTGCGCATGCTGCGGAACTTGTGCACGCGGAAGATCTTGCCGTCCTTGCCGACCCGTTCCTGCGAATAGAACACGGGGCCGCGGTCTTCCAGCCACACGGCGATCGCGGCGGCCAGCATGATCGGCAGGGTCATGACCATGATCAGGGTGCTGCACACCAGGTCGAAGCCGCGCTTCATGAAGGTGCGGATATAGCTTTGGTCGAAGCCGCCGCCGAAGACCAGCCAGCTCGGCTGCAGGGAATCGACCCGGATCTGGCAGGTTTCACGCTCGAAGAAGGTGGCGGCGTCGGTGACCTTGAGGCCTTGCAGTTTGCAGTCGAGCAATTCCTTGATGGGGAAGCTGCCGCGCCGGTTCTGCACCGAGACCACGATTTCCTGCACGCCGTATTGCTTGGCGACCTTGACCAGCGAATCGCCGTCGCGCACCTTGAGCAGGTCGCCGGTGGGCACGCAGACCTCTTCGCTGGCGACCGGGATGAAGCCGGCGATATTGTAGCGGTGGTAGCTGGTCTTTTTCTGCGCCAGCTCGCTGCACTCCTTGGCCAGCGGACCGCTGCCGAGGAACATGATGCGCGACTGCATCAGGCGCATTTCGGACGTCTTGAAGAAAATGATCCGCGCCGTGAAGATACCGACCGCCGCCAGGCCGAACACCAGCAGCAGGATGCCGCGGCCGAAATACAGGTCCGGGGCGACATAGAACACCAGGGTCAGGATCAGGAAGCCCATCAGGAAGGCGGGCATCAGCTTCATCAGGAAGGGATGACGCAGGCCTTCGTCGAAATCGAGCTGGTACATGCCCATGGCGCTCATGCTGAAGCTCACCGCCACCGCGAAGGCGATCGCCGAGGCCAGGAAGTGATCGAGCTGCAGGGCCGTCGCCGGCGCACCAACGTCCAGAAAACGCATGGCTGCACCGGCGTAGGCGGCGCCAAGCAGGATCAATATCTCTACGAACAGCAGGACGAATACGATCTTCGACACATAGTGATTAGAGATCCGAAACATGTTATTCCCCAGAATTTATTATTGCTTCACTGCTTGCTGAGTTGGCAAAACGACCGCTAGGCAAGAGCTGCATCGACAGCAGCGCGCGCATGGTCTCATACAATAGCTACAACGTGTCGCGCTCGCCAGGATCCCTGTTGTATTGACGACAAACGCCGCGATCGACGGCATCCTGGCTAACAAATTTCTGTACGCAACATTATCAATATAGCAAAGATTGAGATTTGTTTCTTTATTGCTAGATCTAGCGTGCGCGGGTGGAACTGCTTTCTTCAAAGGCTGCTCCGGCCTGGCGGCACGTCTCCTCCATTGCTCTCCTGCGAGCCAGGCCGTCACCATGGTAAGCGAACGCTGTGTAGTCTCGATGACTTGCTATATTTGCAAGAAAATCGAAGAACTGCAGTTGTGACATGCAATTTATGCATCATCAAAATGACAGTTTTTTGCTATATTTTTAACAGTAAATATAGCATGGAAACACATACGGACTCAACGATGGTTTACCGTCGCGTCAGGTCGATGCAACACGAATATGACAGCCAGCTCCCGTGCCGTCCTGCAATAAGGGAGAGAAATTTTAGCATTGACTCAACATTATGCAGCGCAACGAAGGATATCGTGCGCTATTGTTTTAAAGCCAACGTTGATATGGAGCAAGTGTGCGGCTTAGACTTTGGCTGTGGCGGCCTGAGGTGCATCGACCATTGGCATGGCGTCGGTGGCCGGCGCCTGGCGTGGGCGGCCTCCTGCGCCGATGAGCAGGGGGAAAAGCCGCGGCATCATGGTCTCGGCGATACGGTAGATGGCGACCAGCACGGCCGTGACCAGCACCGGCGCCATCACCCAGTACAGGGGGTAAGGCAAGGCACTGCCGTAACGACTGTACAGGAGCCAGGTCGCCAGCAGCACCGGTGCATGGGCCAGGAACATGAAGAAGCTGTACTTGCTCATGCCGGCCAGCCACGGTCCGAGACGGGTCGACGCCAGCCAGGCGGTAGCGGGCCAGATCAGGAAGGGGGCAACCAGGCGCAGATACGTCGTGTTCGCGACACGGAAATGCACGATGGCGGCGCAGGCGAGCAGGAACAACAGGAAGCACAGCAGCGCATGACGGTCGAGCAGGCGCAGGTTCCAGCCGCGCACGGCAGCCATGCCGCCGACGTAGAACAGCACCGCCATCAGGTCGCGCAGCACCAGCGCGCCCTCATAGTTATTGAAGAACACCACCGACACCAGGACCAGGCCCGGCCAGGCGTAATTGCGCAGCAGCCAGCCGAACGCGGGCGCCAGCACGATCAGCACCAGCAGGTCGCGCAAGAAATTCAATGGGTAATTAATAGGCGAAGCAGTCAGGCCGAAAGCCGCATTGAGCCAGGCCATCGGTTCAAAGGGCCACAGTTGCGCGGACATCTCGATACCGGCAAACAGTTGCGCCCCCAGTGCCAACGGCACCAGCGGCAGGTTAAAGCACAGGAATGGCAACAGGATCGTGCGCGCCTTCTTGCTGAACAGGCGGGCCGGCGCACGGTCGAGGGCGGCGCCGAACAGCAGGAAGCCGGAAATGACAGTCAGCACCGGAACGGTGGCGCGGAACACGGCGAGCTGGAAAAAGGCCTTGGTGGCATCGAACCAGCCATCGCCGATCTCGGCCATCGGCACGTACTGCGGCGTATGCAGCATGATGACGCCGAAGATCATGACGAAGCGCAGAAGGGCGATACGGTCGCGAAGGCCACGGTCGAGTGTCATGGAAGGTCCTCTTTCAAGAGTGCGGCGCATGCGTGCAGAGGTCGTCGCGCATGGCACGCGGTAGTGCCGGATCGGGCCTGCCGGCAATGAAGGGCCTGCCAACTCCTACTTACCTTAAAGTCAACACTGAGCAATGTCAATTGTGCGCTTGCGTCATTACACAGAATTGTGCACGACGAGGACGGAAGGGATGGACGCAAGCAGCCAGCATGCGGGTGCATGTGGAATCGTCGGAGAGGGGGAAGGAAAACGGCGGCAATGATGCCGGAATGGCGCGGCTGGCTGGGATCGAACCAGCGACCCTTGGCTTCGGAGGCCAATACTCTATCCACTGAGCTACAGCCGCGCTGGAGGCGTGACGAAGGATACAGTCTTTCCGCAAGTACGTCCATGGGGAGAGGCGGAAAAACCCCTACACCAAAGCAGGATTACACTATAATAAGATGCTTGACGGCATTTGCAAAAAGCCACTAGATCGCAGTGCCCAAGTGGCTGGTTTTTTTAATTGAATTAAGGAAATCATGAGCGACGCACACAACGAACACCAATCCCTCATCCGCACGCCAAAACAGCTCGTCGTCGCCGTCACGGGATTTTTCCTGGTAATTGTTCTAGGTATCATTTTGCTGGTCACCTTCGTGACCAGTACTGCCACCACCGGCGCCGGCACCGACAGCCAGAGCGCCGAAGCCATCTCCAACCGCATCCGCCCTGTTTCCGAAGAAGGATTCACCCTGGTCGACGCCAACGCGCCGCGCGTGCTGCAGGCCGGGGGCGCCGTCTATGCCGCCACCTGCGCGGCCTGCCACGACAGCGGAATGGCCGGCGCGCCGAAGACCGGCGACAACGGCGCCTGGGGCGCGCGCCTGGCGCAAGGCTATGACACCCTGCTGAAACACGCTATCGAAGGCATCCGCGCGATGCCGGCCAAGGGCGGCAATCCGGACCTCGACAACCTGGAAGTGGAGCGCGCCGTCGTCTTCATGACCAACAAGAGCGGCGCCAGCTTCAAGGAACCGGCCGAACCCGCGCCGGCCCCGGCTGCCGCCGAGGCGCCGGCCGACGCCACCGCGACCGCCGCCGCACCGGCCGCGCCAACCCCGGCCGCTACTCCCGCTCCGGCCGCTGCTACCGCCGCTGCCCCGGCAGCCGCGCCAGCCATTGCCAGCGCCGACGCCGGCAAGAAAGCCTACGATTCGGCCTGCATCGCCTGCCATGGCGCCGGCATCGCCGGTGCGCCGAAGTTCGGTGACAAGGCGGCCTGGACCGCACGTCTCGGCCAGGGCGCCAATGTCATGTACGAGCACGCGATCAAGGGTTTCCAGGGCAAGACCGGCTTCATGCCGCCCAAAGGCGGCTCTACCCTTCCCGATGCCGAGGTCAAGGCCGCCGTCGATTACATGGTGGCTTCGGTTAAATAATCAGCGCGCGTTGTGGACCAAACAAAAAAGCACCCATCGGGTGCTTTTTTGCTTACAGCATTTCGAACGTTATTTAAAACATCTTGAACGTTGTCGTAGCGCAACTCAACAATAAGGTAGTCGCGATCAACGTTGACGGCGTCGGCGCGTGGTCAACATTGCCATCAAGCCCAAGCCGCTCAGCAGAATGCCGGCTGGCTCAGGAACGGCATTGACCTGTTCGCTCACGTAGAAATCGAAGTTAATGCCCTGCACGCCAAGTCCGCCGACTCCCTCGGTGCCGAAAGCGTCATCCGTGGCCGGGAAGAAACCATCCCAGGGATTATTCTGATATACATCGCCGGCGAGATTATCGGATTCGATCAGCAGTTTATTATTTGAATCGAGGAAAGAAACACGGGCATCGTACAGGTTAACCACACTCATCAATTCGAGTGGGATATCGAACAGGCCGATGGCTTTGTTGCACAAATCGGCCCATCAGCGGCCGAGGCGCAGCACGGGTAAACTGACGGCATGATTGCTCCCGTAAAGCTGAAGTACCGAACGACCAACTGGAAAGACTACAACGCGGC
>NZ_JAFVIM010000024.1:0-100483 GCF_017582745.1 Massilia oculi | reverse complement strand
TGAATGGTCCGTTTGCCGCGGGAATAAACCTTCACCAAGGCTTGCTCGATGAAGGCTGCAGAATACACTTTACTCATGTTGTCTCCTAAAAATTAAGGTGACAACTAGCGTGACACAGGGGGCATTCGGACACGGCCTCGACAATCACTACGTACCAATTTGGTTGTCCCGCACTTTCGAGAGCTGTAACAAGCTCCGCAAAGGCTGAGCTCGTGTCCGAATGTCAGACCTGACCCCGGTTTTGATGACCCCGGTTTTGATCCCGGTTTTAGCGTCGGTCAGGCCGCGGCGTCTAGCGCCAGCGTGTCGGCCAGCCTTGCGATGGCAAAGGTGTTGCGGCCCATGCCCTTGGCCTCGTACAGCGCGCCGTCGGCCAGCTCGCTGATCGCCTGCGCCGTGACGCCCGGCGCGTCGGCCAGGCCGACGCCGATGGTGGCGCCGACGGGAATCGCATGGCTGCCGACCACGAACGGCGCTTCCATCGCATGCATGATCTTCTTGGCCACCAGCTCGACATCACGCGGCGAGCCGACTTCGTCGAGCAGCACCGTGAATTCGTCACCGGCCAGGCGCGCCACCAGGTCGGAGCTGCGCACCACGTTGCGCACGCGGCGCGCGAACTCCACCAGCACCATGTCGCCCACCGCGTGGCCGTGGCTGTCGTTGATCTGCTTGAAGTGGTCGATGTCCAGGTACAGCAGGGCGAAAGCGCGCTCGCGCTGCGGCGCACGCTGCACCGCCGCCTGCAGCGCCAGCTCGAACTGGCGCCGGTTCGGGATGCCCGTCAGCGAGTCGGTGTGGGCCAGCGCGTGCAGGTTACGCTCGTGCATGCGCGCCGCGGTGGCGTCGGTGGTCAGGATGTAGACGCCGATCACCTGGCCGTCGCGCAGGTGCGGCAGGAAGGTCGAGTGCACGATCCGGATGTGCTTCTTGCGCACGATGTCGTGCTCGCACTGCGAGGCCTTGCCTGCCCAGGCATCCTTCAGGGCTTCCTGCTGCTGCGACCAGTATTCCTCGCCGAAGGCCTCGACCATGGTCTGGCCCACCACCTGCTCGGGCGCCTTGCCCAGCCAGGACTGGTGCACCGCGTTGGCGAACACGTAACGGTGGTCCTGGTCGAGATGGGCGATCAGCACCGGCAGGTTGTCTGTGATGGTGCGCAGGCGCTCTTCGCTCTCGATCAAGCGGTCTTTCGAGGCCTTCAGTTCGGTGATGTCCTTCATCGCCACCACCGCGCCAAGGGTCTTGCCTTGCGCGTTGCGCAGCGGACGACCGCTGGCCATCAGGGTATAGGGCGCGCGGCCGTGCGGAGCGATCACCATCGCTCCATCGCGCACCACCTCTCCCCTGAGCGCGCGCACCAGCGGCACCTCGTCCATCGCCAGCGGCGCGCTGCCGTCGGCGTAGTACAGCGAATAATGCCGCGGCCATTCGGCCGGGGCCACCGCCTTCAGATCCTGACCGTGGAAATCGCGCGCGGCGCGGTTGAACAGCGTCAGGTTGCCGATGGCGTCGCAGGCGACCACGCCGACGTCGATCGATTCCAGCACCGCGTCCAGCAGCTCCTGCTTTTCTTCCAGCTGCTGGCGGATGCGCATGGACTCGGCCACGCGCTCTTCCAGCTCGGCGGTGCGGGCGGCGATGCGGGCTTCGAGTTCGGTGTTGAGCGACTTGAGCGCCTGCTCGGCGAGCATGCGCGCCATCACCGCCTTCATGTGATTCAGTTCGGTTTCGACCAGCACGGCCAGGTCCTCCAGCACCTGGCGCTCCTCGATGCTGAAGCTGCGCGGCGCGCGGTCGATGATGCACAGCGTGCCCACCGCCTGACCGTCGCTGTAGACCGGCTGGCCGGCGTAGAAGCGGATGTGCGGCTCGCCCGTCACCAGCGGATTGTCGGCGAAACGCGGGTCGCACGCCGCGTCTTCCACCACCAGCAGCTCGCGCGCCTGCACCGCATGGCTGCAGAACGACATCGAGCGCGGCGTCTCCTGCGCTTCGAGCCCGGCGCGCGACTTGAACCACTGTCGCTCGGCATCGACCAGCGACACCAGCGCGATCGGCACGCCGAAGGTCATCGCGGCGAGCCGGGTGTACCGGTCGAAGCGCGTTTCCATGGGCGTGTCGAGGATTTGAAGCGCGGCCAGCGCGGCAAGGCGGGCCTGTTCGTTGTGTGCGTAGGTGACGATGATGGTGCTCTTCCAAATACCGGTTCAGGGGCGGCGGGTCGAGGCCGGGACGATGGTGGAGCGCCGGGGATGGGGGCGTCCACGGCCGAATCTTACATGGGGTTCCTAGTGGAAACTACTGTTTCCACTGCGAGCGTTGCGTGGCGTAGACGCTTTTACGCACGGGCCGGTCGGACGTCAATACGATCTGTTGCCAATAGGAATTATCGAGTGGTGTTAATGTTTCCGTACGGCATCGATGGCGACCCGTCCGGTTGCCGGGTCGTCGGTGAATACCGCGTCCACGCCTGCTTCAAGATAAGCACGAATCTGCTATCGAAAAGGTGCGCACACGTGCACACCGTTCTCTTCCTGCCCCGAGCCGTCCTGTTGACCGTGCTCGTACCTGACAGGCGTGACTTTCCCGCCTGCCGCCGGAACCGCTCCAGCGGCAGTGCCATACGTTGCCGCATGACTCGCCTCGGGTAGCGCCGTTCTCGCCACGAGGGCGTCGGTGGCGAGCCGTTGCAGATTGATCGCGGCGTTCACATCCCGGTCGTGAGAGATACCGCAAGCGCAAGTCCAATGACGCTCACTGAGTTTCAATGCGGTGTAATGCGCGCCGCATGCCGAACACAGTTTGCTGGACGGATACCAGCGATCCGCCAGCACCAAGATGGTGTCGTAACGTTGCGCCTTGTACTGGAGCTGACGCCGGATTTCGTAGAATCCAACATCAGCGATCGCACGCGCCAGTCGATGGTTGGCCAGCATGCCGCTCACGTTCAGGTCCTCGATCGCTATCGCTTAGTTTTCGGGGCACAGTCGAGCCGTAAGCTTATGGATGAAGTCGGTGCGTACATGGGTGATGTGCGCATGCAGGCGCGCCAGCGCACGCGCATCCTTTTTCCGGTTGCGCGACACCGGCAGGCGCACACCTTTCGGGATCGTGCCCGTGATCCCGGCACTGGCCTTCGCGGCTTTCAGCTTGCGTGCATGGCGGCGCGAGCGGATGCGCAGGCGCCGCTGGCTAGCACGTAGCGGCCGTGGGGCCGGTATCTTCTCGGCAGTGGACAGGACGGCCGCAGCGCTTATGCCGAGATCGACCCCAACCACGCCATCACCCTGGCGCTGCAGGCGGGCCAGTTGCTCCGGCAGCTTGACCTGCACGGCCACATACCAGTGGTCGGCTTCGCGCGATACGCATGCGCCCATGATCTTTCCGGGAAACCGCAGGAGCTCGGCCAGCACGACCTTCCCGATCCTTGGCAGCACGGCGCACTTGCCCTCAAAACGAATCTTGTCGTTGGCAATATAGAACGAGTCGCGGCAGCGGCCTTTCCTTTTAAATGTCGGTGAATAGGCTTTCTTGCCGGCTTGCCGTTGCTCGTAGTAGCGGCGCCACGCCCGCTCCAGGTGCGCGAAAGGCTGCGCATGCGCATCGCGGTGGATTGTTCGCAGCCACGGTCTGCCTTCGGCATCGAGCCAGTCTGGATGGGCATACTTGATTCCATTGAACTGCTTTTTCAATTTCATGGCATCTGGCCGCTGGCCCAGCGCGATTTGCCGCTGCCACTCGGCCACCGCCCAGTTCCAGACCTTGCGCGCCGTCCCCGCCGCTCGCGCGAAATAGTCGCGTTGCTCAGGCGTGGCTTCAAGCCGGATGCGATGTGACAGCAGCATTGCGCGCGTCCTTGCTCAATGCAACATCCAACTGGCGGCGATAGTTGCGCAGCCCATATAAACGACTTGAGAAGCAATGCACGATGGTCATCATGTCTTGCACCATTTCCTGTTCAGGGGACAAGCGCTCCTGGTTCAGTACGAGCAGCTCGCAGCCATGTTCGTGCGCTATGTGTTCGAACCATTCGTATCCGAAGCGCGTCAGGCGATCCCGGTGCGCCAGCACCAGGGTGCGCACCTCGCCTCGCCCGAGCGCGTCGGTCAGCTCCAGCAAGCGCGGACGCCTGAAATTGAGCCCGCCGCCAATCTCTTCGATGAACTCGACATTCGCCAACCCACGGGCTGTACAAAACTCTTCCAGAACCCGGCGTTGATTGCGCAAATCCGGCTTTTGCGCAGCGCTCGATACCCTGCAGTAAGCGATGATCCGGTCTGGAACCGGACATGACTGCAATCCGATCCGCTCAGCAATCTGCGTTTCGCTGTAGAGGCGCAGGCCGGTTGGGCTACGCGCTAACGGAGAGAACGTGCCGCAGCGGTCCCAGCGTTGCAACGTCTTGGGTGTCACGCCAAGCCGACGCGCCGCCGCTCCCGTCTTCAGCATCATTTCCATGGTGTTCTCTCATATATGCTTACGTAGATTCAGACACCATAACTGTGACTAGAGTTCCGCTCCCGCCGCATCGCCGCGCTGGCTGGGCGAGGCGGCAGGCGCGGCGCGCAAGCCGGTCGGCAGGAAGGGGTTTTCGGGGCGCATGGTCCACACATGGACCGCCAGCCCGGCGCCGCGCGCATCCTGGACGAAGCGGGTCGGCGCGCCCAGCGCGCCGGCCGCGTCGCGTGGGATGACGATGGACTTGTACGGCGCCACCACGTCGGCATAGCGCGCGATGGCGCGCAGTCCTTCCGGCGTGATCATGGCGGCGTAGGTCAGGCCGCTGCCGGCTTCGATCGCATCGTGGGGCGCGCCGCCAAGGGCCACCAGTTGCACCAGGCGGTAGCCGGCCATCGCGCGCAACTCCTTCAGGTTGCCGGTTTCGAAAGACTGGATGAACACGGCCGCATCGCGGCCGCGGTAGCCATTCGCCGCCAGCACGTCCACCAGGCGCCGCTCGAGCCCCAAGCCGATCGACTTGAAATAACCCGGATGCTTCAGCTCCGGGACCAGGCCGATGGTCTTGTTGCGCGCGCGGCTCTCGCTGTCGACCAGGTCGATGATTTCCTGCAGGGTCGGGATTGCGTACTGGCCGTCGTATTGCACATTGGCCGGCCGGTTGGCGGGAATGCGCTCGCGGGCGCGCAGCAGCTTGAGTTCGGCCAGGGTGAAGTCTTCGGTGAACCAGCCGCTGACCACGACGCCGTCGACGGTCTTGCTGGCCTTGCGGTGCGCGAACTGCGCCAGCTCCGCGACGTTGGTGGTGCCGGATATCTCGTTCTCGTGGCGCGCCACCAGCACGCCGTCGCGGGTCGCCACCAGGTCGGGCTCGATGCTGTCGGCGCCGTCCTCGATCGCCTTGCGGTAGGCGGCCAGCGTGTGCTCGGGACGCAGGGCCGAGGCGCCGCGGTGGGCGATGACGCTGGGAGAAGTGGGCCAGGCCGGGCCCGGGTTTTTCAGGTCATGACTGGCGCAGCCGGCCGCCAGCAGCGCGACGAATGCGCAGCCGAGGATGCGCGGGGATAGTGGATACCGCATGGACCGTCTCCAGTTGCCGGACTTGTCCGCATTGTCACGGCGCGCCGTGACAATGCCATGACACCAGACCTAGATATCCAGGTGCGAGATCAGCAGCCGGCGCTGCTCGATGTCGTTCTGGCTACCCTGGCTGCCCTCCCCTTGCGCGCCCAGCGAGATCCCGACCGACATGATGTCGATCAGCAGCAGCTGCAGGATGCGCGAGATCATCGACAGGAAGGTGGTGCTGTCCTCGCTGTGGTCGACCGCCAGGCACACGCTGGCCTTCTTTGCCAGCGGCGACTTGCTGCTGGTGATGGCGATGACGTCGGCGCCTTGCGCGCGCGCGGTGTCCACCGCCTCCAGCAGGTCGGGCAGCTGGCCGCCGGTGGAAATCGCGATCACCACGTCGCCCGGTCCCAGCAGGCCGGCGGCCAGGTTGAGCAGGTGCGAATCGCCGTACAGCGCGGCCGGGATGCGGAAGCGGAAGAACTTGTGCTGGCCGTCCAGCGCCACCGCGCGCGAATTGCCCATCGCGTAGAACTCGACCCGGCGCGCGCGCCGCAGCAGCTCGATCGCGCGGTCGATCGCATGCACGTCGAGCGCGTCGCGGAACTTCAGGATCGCCGACACCGTATTGTCGATCACCTTCGCCGACAAATCGTGGGTGCTGTCGGTGACCCGCACCTGGCTGTGGCGCACCGGGATGGTGCCGGTCAGGCTGCCGGCGAATTTGAGCTTGAATTCGGCCAGGCCCTGGAAGCCCAGCGAGCGGCAGAAGCGGATCACGGTCGGCTGGCTCACATCCGCCAGGCGCGCGATCTCGGCGATCGGTTCGGACAGCACCTTGCGCGGATGGTCGACCACCAGACTGGCCACGCGCTGCTCTGCCGGCGACAGCTCGTGGCGCAGCTGCTGCACGCGGTCCATCAGCGTGTTGGCGCCGCTGCGGCCGCGCAGGTGCTCGGACAGGATCGCGGAGACGCCGTACAGGGCCGGGTTCGGCGTCATGATGACGAAGGTCGGGATCTGGGCGATGTAGTCGGTGAAGCGGCCCTTGGCCTCGAAGCGGGCCCGGAACGGAGACCCGGCGAACCACTCGCCCATGCGCGGCACGATGCCGCCGCCGATGAAGATGCCGCCGAAGGCGCCCAGGGTCACCGCCAGGTTGGCGGCGGCGCTGCCCAGCATGCCGGCGAAGGTTTCCAGCACCTCCAGGCACAGGGCGTCGCCGGCGTCGAGGGCGCCGCCCATGATCTCGGCGGTGCTGCGCGCTGGCGCATCCACACCGTTACGTTGCGCCAGCGCGCGGTAGATCAGTTCGATGCCGGGACCGGAGATCAGGCGCTCGTTCGAGACGTGCTTCCATTCGCGCCAGGCATATTGCAGGATCGCGAATTCACGCTCGTCGCTCGGCGCGAAGTTGACGTGGCCGCCCTCGCTGCCCAGGGTCACGAAGCCGTCGATGGTCGGGATCACGCCCGACACGCCCAAGCCCGTGCCGGGACCGAGCACGCCCGACACCGCATGCGTCTGTGCCTGCCCGCCGCCCACCTGCAGCAAGTCCTTCGGCTGGAAGCCGGGCAGCGCCATCGCCAGCGCGGTGAAATCGTTCACGATCAGGAGCGTCGACAGGCCCAGCGCGCGACGCACCTCGTCGGTCGAGAACTGCCAGTCGCGATTGGTCATGCGGATCAAATCGCCGCTGATCGGATTGGCCAGCGCGAAAGCCGCGTGGCTGATGCGCTGGTTCGGATGATCGGCCAGGTAGGCGTGCAGCAGCGGGACGATGCCGTCGTAGTCGTCGCAGCGCAGCACGGTGACCTGGGAGAGGACTCCGGGCGCGGTCTCGAGACCGAAGCGCGCATGGGTGGCGCCGATGTCGGCCAGCAGGCGCGGACCGTCGGCAAAAGCGGCGCGCGCGGGTTTCAGTTTGGTGTCTGGATCAACGGTCATCGTGTAAGGATACCATTGAACGAATTACAAGAGAATGGGGACGGCGGCCGCTCCCGCAGCGCCGGCCAGGCGTGGTCAGGCGGTGGTCAGCGCACCAATCCGTCCACCAGCGCCTTGTGGAACTTCACCGGATCCTGCATCTGCGGCGCATGCCCCATGTCCGGGAAGGTCACCAGCTTCGAGCCCGGAATCGCCTCCTTCGTCTTCTGCGCCAGCACCGTGTAGTTACCGAGCTTCGGACGGATCTCGGCCGGCGCCGCGTCCTTGCCGATCGCGGTGGTGTCCTTCAGTCCCATCAACAGGAAGGTCGGCACTTTAATCAGCGGGAACTCGTAGACCACCGGCTGCGTATAGATCATGTCGTAGATCAGCGCCGAATTCCAGGCCACGATTTCCTTGCCCTTGCCGCGGTACATACCAACCAGCATCTGCACCCACACCTCGTACTCCGGCTTCCACTGGCCGTTGTAATAAGTGGTGCGCTCGTACTCGCGCACGCGTTCGGCCGAGGTCTTCAGCTCGCGCTCATACCATTTGTCCACGCCCAGCGACGGCACGCCGAGGTTCTTCCAGTCTTCCAGGCCGATCGGGTTGATCATCACCAGCTGGTCGGTCAGCTCCGGATACATCAGCGCATAGCGCGTGGCCAGCATGCCGCCGGTCGAGTGGCCGATGACGATCGCCTTCTTCACGCCGATCGACGCGAGCAGCTTGCGGGTGTTGTCGGCAAGTTGCTGGAAGCTGTACTGGTAGTGCTGCGGCTTGGTCGACTTGCAGAAGCCGATCTGGTCGGGCACCACGACGCGGTAGCCGGCCTGGGTCAGGGCCCTGGTGGTGCCATCCCAGGTCGCGCCGCAGAAATTCTTGCCGTGCATGAGCACCACGGTGCGGCCGTTCGGCTTGGCCGGCTTGACGTCCATATAGGTCATCGAGAGATCGACGCCCTGCGACTTGAAGCGGTATTGCTGCGTCGGTTCGGGGTACTTGAACTCTTCCAGCTCGGGGCCATAGACCGGCTCGGACGTGGATTGGGCAAAGGCCTGGACCGGCAGCAGCGCGAGGGCGAAACTCATTCCCGCGACAGCGCGGGCAATGCGTGTAAAGACTGGCATGGCAATCTGTGCAAAGTTGACGGAACTTCCAGTCTATCCCAGTTTACGGGCGCTTCGATACCGTGATTTTCAAGCCGCCGTCAGGCCAATAATGCGCGCATCGCCGGCACCGACAACGGCGCCGCCTGCGCGTGCTGGAAGCGCTGCAGCACCTTCTCGATCGCCGGCGCCGGCTGCGCGCGGCTGAAATACCAGCCCTGCACGCAGTGCACGCCGCGCTCGGCCAGCCAGGACAGGTCGGCCTCGTCCTCCAGCCCCTCGCACAGCAGCTCGGCGTCGAACACGGCGGCGATGCCCTGGATCAGGGCGAACACGCCGGCGGTGCGGGCGTCGCTCGCCACGCCGTGCACGAAGCGGCGGTCGGCCTTGAGCCGGTCGAAGGGAAAGCTGTTGAGCGCATCGAGATTCGAATAGCCGGTGCCGAAGTCGTCGACCGCCACCCGCACGCCGAGCGCGCGCAGCGCCGACACGCGCTGGTGCAGCAATTGCGGCGAATCGAGCAGCAGGCTTTCGGTGACCTCGAATTCGAGCAGATCGCCCGGCACGCCAGTGGCCTCGAGAATGTCGGCCAGGCGCGCGAAGATCTGGGAATGCATCAGCGAAGCGCGCGAAAAATTGAGCGCCACCGGTGGCACTTCGCGGCCACGCGCGCGCCATGCCATCAGGTCGTGGCAGACCAGGTCGAGCACGTGCATGTCGAGTTCGAAGATGCGGCCCGAACTCTCGGCCTGCGGCACGAACATCGCCGGCCCCACCAGGCCATACACCGGATGGCGCCAGCGCACCAGCGCCTCCAGTCCGATCAGGCGCCCCTGGGCGACGTCGACCTGCGGCTGGTAATGCACTTCCAGGCGGCCGAAGCGCAGCGCGCCGCGGATCGCCTCGCGCAGCTCGTAACGCAGGCGCGAGCGCGCCATCAGCGCCGAGTCGTATTCGTGCACGGCGCTCGCGTCCTGGTGCTGGCGGACCGAGGATGCCGCGATGTCCGCGGTATCGAGCAGGCCGCCGGCGTTTTCCTCGCACGGCAGCGCCTGGCGCCGCAAGCCGATGCGCGCGTGCAGCGTGTGCATATTGCCCGGCTCGACCTCGAACGGCTGGTCGATGGCGGCGCACAGCCGTTTCATCCAGGCCGGCTCGTCCTGCGGCGGCGACAGCAGCGCGAACGCGAACTGGTCAGCGCCCAGGTGGCCGAACAGCGCGCCGTCGACCCAGCCTTCGAGACGCTTGCCCATCAGGCGCAGGATGCGGTCGCCCGTCTCGCGCCGGAACAGGTCGTTCACCTGGCGGAATCCGATCAGGTCGACCAGGCCGACCGTGACCGTCTGCCCATCGTGGTCGGCCAGCATGCGCTGCAGGTGCTGCAGGAACACCGCGCGGTTGAACATGCCGGTGACCGGATCGCAGTAGCGCAGCTCCAGCATGTCGACCACGATGCGGCCCATCAGCCGCAGCTGCGCGCCCTGGGCGACGTCGAGCAGGCGCGGCTCGGTGCCCATCACCCACAGGTTGCCCAGCAGGTGCTCGCTGTCGCCGCGCAGCGGCACGGCGGCGTAGTGGCGGTAATGCGGCGCCCCGGCCACCAGCGGATTGCCGGCGAAGCGCGGATCGAGGCTGGCGTCTTCCACCTCGAACCAGTCGTTGCCGTCAACCACGGCGATGTCGCAGAAGGATCCGGAGCGCGGGAAGAAGCTGGCGTGGATGCCGATGTGCGACGGCAGCCAGATCTGCGACTTGAACATCAGGCTGATGCCGCCGATGTCGGCGCCGGTGGCCTGCACCGCCAGCCGCGTGATGTAATCGAGCTTGGGATCGGGCGAATCGGTCATGCCCACCTCGCCGTCTTCCGGCAGGTGCAGGCCGGCACGCGCATCGCCTGCGGGCGCCAGCCGGCGCGCCGTCCCCCGCACCGGGCGGTAGCTCATTCCTGCTCTTGCCTTGCTGTCCATGCTCGCTCCCCTTCCGCGCCAGCTCGCATCGGCGCGCCACGGCCGCGCGCTCAGTCGGCGCGCGGTTCCGTAAAACACGAATATGTTTCCAGCTTAGCAGTCTTCGGACGAACGCAACCGACGCGCGGATGGGAATTCCGCGCAGCAGCTTTTATGCAACAGGCATGATGCCTGCCGTCAGTCCTGGGCGATCAGCGCCACCGGTGCGGCGATGTCGAAGCGCACCTTGCCGCCCTTGACCACGGCGGTCTTGCCGGTGTACCAGTCGCGCACCGTGGCGCCGTCGTGGAACACGCCGCCGACCTGGATCGTGGCCGGCTGGCCGCCCGGCAGGTCGAGCGCCACCACCACGCGGTCGCTCACGCCGTTCCGTTCCCAGGTGCGCTTGAAGGTGTAGGGGCTGTGGCTGATCATCTGGTGCACGCCTGCGCCGACGGCCGGGTGGGCGGCGCGGAAGCGTCCAAGGCGCGCCCAGTGCGCGCGGATGTCGGCCACGCGGTGCATGCCGCGCTCGGCGTTCGATTTCAGCTCGTCCCAGTTCATGAACGAGCGCAGGGTGGCGTCGCCCTCGGCGCCTTCGACGCGCAGGATGCGCGCGGTCTCGTCGCCGTAGTAGATCTGGGCGGCGCCCGGCGCCAGGAGCAGCTTGTTGGCCGACTCGAACGGGCGCTCGCGCAGCGGATCGAAGGGGCTGCTGTCGTCGTGCGAGCTGATGTAGTTCAGGACCGAATAGCCCTTCATCTCGCCTTGCAGGATCTTCGAATAATCCGAGAAGATCTTTTCGTAGGGCTGCTTGGCATCGCTGCGCAGGCTGAAGCTGATCATGCTGTCGAAGCCCTGGTCCAGGTAATCGACGAATTCGCCGCCGCCCAGGTCGAACTTGCGCGCGTGCTTGATCTCGTAGTTGTAGACCTCGGACACCATCCAGAACTTGTCGTCGCTCAGGCGCTGCTTCGGATTGGCGCGCTTCCAGTCTTCGAAGGCGAGGCTGGCTTCCTGCTTGAGTTCCTTCCACAGGCCGGGCTCGGTGTGCTTGACGGTGTCGGCGCGGAAGCCGTCGATGCCGTACTTGCGCACCCAGTCCGCATGCCATTTCATCAGGTAGTAGCGCGGCGCGCGCGGATAGCCGGTGCGCTTGAAGAAGTCGTCCAGCTCCTTCACTTCGCGCTCGTAGCGCCCTTCCTTCTTCCATTTCGCCACCAGGTGCGGCGGCAGCTCGACGCTGGCATTGCTGTTGGTGAGGAAGTCCGGCAGGTTCGCCACCAGCGTGCAATCGATCGTGGTGCGCGCGTCCTTGTAGGTGCACTGCGGGCCGGTGCGCACCCACGATGCCGGCCACACCGGATCCTGCGGCGTGACCGGGCCGGTGTGGTTCATCACCACGTCGAACACGATGCGGATGCCGTTCGCGTGCGCCGTGTCGACCAGTTCCTTCAGTTCGGCCTCGGTGCCGAAGGCCGCGTCCAGCGCGGTGAAGTCCTTCGCCCAGTAGCCGTGGAAGCCATAGCTCTTGCCGGTGCCCTCGTCGGTCGAGCCGTGGATCTGCTCGACGACCGGCGTGAACCAGATCGCGTTCACGCCCAGGTCGGTGAAATACCCCTCCTTGATCTTCGCCGTGATGCCGGCGATGTCGCCGCCCATGAAGCCGCGCATGACTGCTGCGTCATCCTTGCGGCCATACGCCTTGTCGTTGGCCGGATTGCCGTTGTTGAAGCGGTCCGTCAGCAGGAAGTAGACGGTCGCGTTCTCCCAGACGAAGGGTTTTCCGGCAGGCGCTTTCGTTTGTGCGGCGGCAGACGACATGGCGCCAAAGGCGAGCAGCATGGAGGCGGCAAGGACGGGTAATTTCATGCGGTTTCCTGTGTGGTGGGTGGGTAATCAGGTGATGACGGTGGGTTCGCCCCGGCCGGTACGCTGGCGCAGGCCCGACACGCTCTCGGCCACGCCGATCAGGCCCTGCAAGGCTTGCTGGGTGTCGAGGTCATGGCGCGCCGGATCGGCCTCGAAGCGTTCGAGGTAGAGACGGACGGTGGCGCCTTCGGTGCCGGTGCCGGACAGGCGCAGCACGATGCGCGAACCGTCGCTCATGATGATGCGGATGCCCTGCTTGCTGGCGACCGAGCCGTCGACCGGATCGGCATATTCGAAGTCGTCGGCCTGCGCCACGTGGTGGCCGTCGAGCGTCTGGCCCGCCAGCTTGGGCAGGCGCGCGCGCAGCGCGTCCATCATGGCGGCTGCCGTCGAGGCGTCGACCGCCTCGTAATCGTGGCGCGAATAATAGTTGCGGCCGAAGCGGGCCCAGTGCGCGCGCAGGATCTCCCCGACCGACTGCCGGCGAGCGGCCAGCAGGTTGAGCCAGAACAGCACGGCCCACAGGCCATCCTTCTCGCGGATGTGAATGGAGCCGGTGCCGTAGCTCTCCTCGCCGCACAGGGTGGCGAGGTTGGCGTCCATCAGGTTGCCGAAGTACTTCCAGCCGGTGGGCGTCTCGAAGCAGGAGATGCCGAGCGCCCCGGCCACGCGGTCGGCCGCTTGTGAAGTCGGCATCGAGCGGGCGATGCCCGTGATGCCCTCCGCGTAGCCCCGCGCCACGGTGGCGTTGGCGGCGATGATGGCCAGGCTGTCCGACGGCGTGACGGCGATGCCCCTCCCCACGATCATATTGCGGTCGCCGTCGCCGTCCGAGGCGGCGCCGAAATCGGGCGCATCCGGCGCCGCCATCGCCGCGATCAGGTCGGCCGCATTGACCGGGTTCGGATCGGGATGGCCGCCGCCGAAGTCTTCGAGCGGCTGGCCGTTGACCACGGTGCCGGCGGGAGCGCCAAGGATGTCTTCCAGCACCGCCTTCGCGTACGGTCCCGAGACCGCGTGCATGGCGTCGAAGCGCATCCGGAAGCCGCTCGCGAACAGCGCGCGGATCGCGTCGAAGTCGAACAGGCGGCCCATCAGCTCGGCGTAGTCGGCCACCGGGTCAATCACCTCGATCGTCATGTCCTCGATGCGGGTCGTGCCCAGCCGGTCGAGGTCGACCTGCGGCGCATCGCTGATGCGGTAGGCGTCCAGCGTCCTCGTGTGCTCGTAGATCGCGTCGGTGATTTTTTCCGGCGCCGGGCCGCCGTTCTCGATGTTGTACTTGATGCCGAAGTCGCCATCCGGACCGCCCGGGTTGTGGCTGGCCGACAGCACGATGCCGCCATGGCAGGCGTGCTTGCGGATCACGCAGCTCACGGCCGGCGTCGACAGGATGCCGCCACGGCCCACCAGCACCTTTTCGACGCCGTGCGCGGCGGCCATGCGCAGGATGGTCTGGATCGCCTCGCGATTGAAATAGCGGCCGTCGCCGCCCACCACCAGGTGACGGCACTTGCCCTCACCCAGGGTCAGGAAGATGGATTCGACAAAATTCTCGAGGTAGCGGGGCTGCTGGAACTCGGACACCTTCTTGCGCAGGCCCGAGGTGCCGGGACGCTGCCCGGCGAACGGGGTGGTCGCGACGGTCTGGATGGTCATGCTGTGCTCCTGTCTGGGTAAGTTTGCGCTCACATAGTCACCCGGGACCGGCTCGGCCTCGGGTGAATATGTTAGTAAAACGTTACGATACGACAGCCGCAAAAATGACGGCGCGCGAGGGTTGGAAACAGCGTTGGATCAGGCCTTCGAGACCGGCGCCGCCTTGTCGGTGACGAACAGGGTCAGCACCGCCGCGACCAGCATGCAGCCGCCGCCCAGCACCAGGGTCAGCACCGCATGGCCGCCGAACAGGTACTTGGTGGCGCTGCCCAGCAGCAGGCCGCTGACGATCTGCGGGATCACGACGAAGAAGTTGAACAGGCCCATGAAGTAACCCATGCGCTTGGCCGGCAAGGAACCCGCCAGGATCGCGTACGGCATGGTCAGGATCGAGGCCCAGGCGATGCCGATGCCGATCATCGGCAGCACCAGCGTCTGTTTATCGGTGATCAGGAACACGCTGGCCAGCGACAGGCCGCCGATCACCAGGCAGGTCGCGTGCACGATCTTGCGCGAAGTCATGCGGGCGAACACCGGCAGGATGAAGGCGGCCAGCGCGGACACGCCGCTGTACACGGCGAACATGATGCCGACCCAGTTGCCGGCGTCCTGGTAGGCGGCCGACTGGGCGTCGACCGTGCCATAGACGTTGTCGGCGATCGCGGTGCCGGTATAGATCCACATCGCGAACAGCGCGATCCAGGTGAAGAACTGCACGAAGGCCAGCTGCACCATGGTGCGCGGCATCTTGCCGAAGCCGCCCAGGATCTCGACGAACATCGTGCCCACGCCGCGCGAGGCCTTGCGCTCCTTGTGGAAGGCTTCCAGGTCGGGCGGCGGCAGTTCGTCGGCGAACAGCACGGTCCAGCTCACGGCCAGGAAGAACACCAGGCCGCCGGCGTAGAACGAGTAGCGCACGGTGTCCGGGATCGTGCCGCCGACGGCGGCGTTGGACACGCCCATGCTTTCGAAGAAGGTCGGCAGGAGCGAGGCGATGACGGCGCCGCAGCCGATGAAGAAGGTCTGCATCGCATAGCCGGCGGTCTGCTGGGCCGGGTCGAGCTTGTCGCCCACGAAGGCGCGGAACGGTTCCATCGACACGTTGATGGCCGCATCCAGCATCCACAGCACGGCCACCGCCATCCACAACGCGGTGGAGTTAGGCATCAGGAACAGCGCGATCGCGGCCAGCACGGCGCCGATGAAGAAGAAGGGACGGCGGCGGCCCCATTTCGGGTGCCAGGTATTGTCGCTCAGGTAGCCGATGATGGGCTGGACCAGCAGGCCGGTGACCGGCGCGGCCAGCCAGTACAGGGACAGGTTGTCGGGATCGGCGCCGAGGGTGGCGAAGATGCGGCTGGTATTGGCGTTCTGCAGCGCGAAGCCGAACTGGATGCCGAAGAAACCGAAGCTCATGTTCCACAGCTGCCAGAACGACAGGCGGGGCTTCCCCACGGTCGATTGCATATCCATTGTGTGTCCCCAATCTGGCCCGGCGAAGCGGGCTTCTCTCGTGTGTGATTGCACGGCCGCTCGCGGGTGAGCATGCCGTCAGTGCCTTGTACAGGATGCGGTGCGAGGCCGGACGGGACGAAAAATGACGCCTACAGTCCGGCTAGCGTATCTGTAGCAAAATAACATGGTGATTTCTGAGTGTCAATCGTGGCGTTCTCATAGTGAGAACGCCATGACAGCTCAGGGTAAAGACAGGGTTTTGTAGTCAAACAACAGCGAGCGCCATTGTTTGATTACATGATTACGCCTGTCCCTTGCGGTGCGGCTTCTTGCCCGGCGCCGGTTTCTCGCTCAGGCGACGCTCGACGCCCTTCTTGGCGGCGTACGGCTTCTTCGCGGCCGGGGTGGCCGGGGTTTCGCCATCGCGCGTGATGTCGAGCTGGCGGCCCGCGACCCAGACGGTCTTGAGGTGATCGACCAGGTCCTTCGGCATGTCGTCCGGCAGGTCCAGGGTCGAGTAATCGTCATAGATCTCGATGCGGCCGATATGCTTCGACGGGATGTTGGCCTCGTTGGCGATCGCGCCGACGATATTGCCCGGCTTGGCGCCGTGCACGTAGCCGACTTCGATGCGGAAGGTCGCCATGCCCGGCTCCGGCTCGCGCGCCACGCGCTCCTTCTTGAAGCCCGGCTCGCGCGGAGCACGCGCGGGACGGTCTTCCCAGTCGCCGCGTGGCGGACGATCCTGGAAGCCGCGCTCGGCGCCGCCACCGAACTCGCGTTGCGACGGCACGCCTTCCGGACGCGCCTCGCGGTCCGGCTTGGTCAGCAGCAGCGGTTCGTCGCCGCGCGCCAGCTTGGCCAGCGCCGCCGCGATCTCGATCGCCGGGACGTTGTCTTCGCGTTCGATCTCTTCGATCAGCGAACGGAACACTTCCAGGCCGCCGCCTTCGGCCAGCGTGGTGCGGATCTGGTCCTTGAAGCGGCTGATGCGGACCTCGTTGACTTCCTTGATCGTCGGCAGCGACAGCGGCGCCACCGGCTGGCGCGTGGCGCGCTCGATCGCCTTCAGCAGGCCGCGCTCGCGCGGGGTGATGAACAGGATCGCGTCGCCGCTACGGCCCGCGCGGCCGGTACGGCCGATGCGGTGGGTGTAGCTCTCGGGATCCGACGGCACGTCGTAGTTGATCACGTGGCTGATGCGCTCCACGTCCAGGCCGCGGGCGGCGACGTCGGTCGCCACCAGGATGTCGATCTTGCCGTTCTTGAGCTGCTCGATGGTGCGCTCGCGCTGTTGCTGGGCCATGTCGCCGTTGATGGCGGTGGCGGCGAAGCCGCGCGCCTGCAGCTTGGTCGCCAGTTCCTCGGTGCCCAGCTTGGTGCGCGCGAAAATGATCATGCCGTCGAACGGCTCGGCCTCGAGGATGCGGGTCAGCGCGTCGAGCTTGTGCATGCCCGACACCAGCCAGTAGCGCTGGGTGATGTTCTCGGCGGTGCCGGTCTTGGCGGCCACCGTCACTTCGGCCGGGTCGCGCAGATATGTCTTGGCGATGCGCTTGATGGCCGGCGGCATGGTGGCCGAGAACAGCGTGGTCTGGCGGCCTTCCGGGGTCTGCTGCAGGATGTGCTCGACGTCGTCGATGAAGCCCATGCGCAGCATTTCGTCGGCCTCGTCCAGGACCAGGGTGGTCAGCTGCGACAGGTCGAGCGAGCCCTTTTCGATGTGATCGATGACGCGGCCCGGGGTGCCGACGACGACGTGCACGCCGCGGCGCAGGCTCGACAGCTGCGGACCATAGCTCTGGCCGCCGTAGATCGGCAGCACGTGGAAGCCCTTGATGTGGGAGGCATAGCTCTGGAAGGCTTCGGCCACCTGGATCGCCAGTTCACGCGTCGGCGCCAGCACCAGCGCCTGCGGCGTGGCCTGCTTGATGTCGATGCGCGACAGGATCGGCAGCGCGAAGGCGGCGGTCTTGCCGGTGCCGGTCTGGGCCTGTCCCAGCACGTCGCGCCCTTCCAGCAGCAAAGGAATGGTGGCGGCCTGGATCGGCGACGGCGTTTCGTAGCCGACCTCCTTCAGCGCTTTCAGGACGGGCGCCGAGATGTCGAGGTCGGAGAACGATGGGATGGGGGTGTCGGACATGGAGGAATTGCTCTTAAATAAGTAGAAACGAAACCGACAGTTTACACTGTCGCTTCGCCCAAGGCGCTAAATAGGGTGGATGCGGGGCCGAAAACCACAGAATCCGAAAAAACAAAAAAGCCCTTGCAGGCAAAAGCCTGCAAGGGCCCCGATGAGGGCTGGCTGCGCCGCGCAAGGCGGCGCCGGTATTATTACAGCTTGTAGTTCAGGCCGAGCAGCATCTGGCGGCCGTACTTGCTGTAGCCGCGCGGACGGTCTTCGGTGCCGGCGTAGCTGCGGAAGGCGGTGTCGGTCAGGTTGTTCACCTGGAACAGCACCGACAGGCCTTCGATCTGCTTGAAGTCGTAACCCAGTTGCAGGTCGACCACTTTATCAGCTTTCACGTAGGTCAGCTCGGTTGCACCGCCGATGCCGCCGATTTCACCCACAAAGTCGCTGCGATAACGCTGGCTGACGCGGGCCGAGAAACCGTCTTTCTCGTAGTAGGCGGTGACGTTGAACACGCGCTTGGACAGGCCCGGCAGCGGGATCGCCAGGCTGCCGAAGCGCTGGTCGACGATCGAGATTTCGCTGTTGGTGAACGAGGCGTTGGCGGTGATGCCGAAGCCGTCCAGCATCGGGTGGATCATGTCCAGCGGGGTCGAAGCCGCGAACTCCAGGCCCTTCAAAGTGCCGCCTTCGCCGTTCATCGGCTGGGTCATGGTGCCGATATTGGTCAGGGCGCCCTGCAGGTTGAACTCCGAGAAGTCACGCGGCACGGTCACGCTGTAGATGTACGAGGACAGGTCCTTGTAGAAGCCGGCGGCCGAGATATAGCCCTTGTTGCCGAAGTATTTTTCGTACGACAGGTCGACCTGCTTGGCGCGCCATGGATCGAGCTGGGCGTTGCCGCCGTTGCCCCATGGGGTGCCGGTGGTCTGCGCGGTCAGGCCCACTTCCAGCGCGGCGTTCAGCTGGTTCAGCTTGGCGCGCGCCAGGGTCTTGCCGGCGCCGAAGCGGATGAACTGCTGGTCGGGCAGGCTCCAGGCCAGGTTCACGCTCGGCAGGTAGTCGGTGTACTTCTTGCCGTCGGTCAGCGGCACCAGGTCGGCGAACGGCCAGGCGCGCAGCGTGTTCGCGGTCGAGCTCTGGTCGGTGTCGATCACCTGGATGCCGATATTGCCGCGCAGCGGCATCGACATCAGTTCGGTGTCGATGTTCAGCTTGGCGTAGCCGGTCTTGACCTTTTCTTCGATCGACCAGTTCTTGGTCGCGCCCCATGGCACCAGCACCGACGGGGTGAACGGGCCGAAGTTACCTGCCAGCACCGCGTCGATGTCCCAGCTCAGCGAGTTCTGCAGGCCATAGAGACCCTGCGAGCCATTGAGCACGCCAGGCGCGAAGGTGCCGTCGCCCAGCTTGGTGAAGCCGGTTTCCAGGTGCTCCTTCTCTTTCTCGCGCTTGGAGTGGTTGTAGCCGACTTCCAGGCTGCTGAACGGACCGTCGGCGAACTTGCGCTCGAGGCTGACGCGGAACGACGTCATCTTGTCGGTCATGTTCGGGGCGTTGACGTAGCCATCGCCAAACTGGCCGCCAATGGCGATCTGCGAAGGATCGTCGTAGACGCCCGACAGCGACAGTTGCGGGATGGTGCCGCCGTTGTAGCTGTAGTCCAGGGTCTGGCGGGTGGCGCGGCCCGAGTTAATCTCGATCAGCTCTTCCTTGTGGTCAGCCTTGGAACGGCTGATGTCGATGATGCCGACCCAGTCGCCGTTGCTGTAGCGGTTGTTCCAGCCGAAGGCAGTCAGCTTGTCGTCGCGCGTCATGCGGTTGTTGCGCACGACCGGGTTGACGTTGTTGGCGGTGCCGGCGATCGCGGTGCCGTTGACCACGGTCGCGTTCGAGAAGCGCACTTCGCCGTCGTCCTTCAGCGGCATCTCGATGCCGCGGCGGATTTCTTCCTGGTCGAAGCGCGAGTGATAGACGTCGAAGGTCGAGCTGAAGTTACGGTTCGGACGCCATTCCAGCACACCCATCAGGCCGTCGCGCACCTGGTCGCCGGTGGTGGCCATCGACTTCATGCCCTTCGGCACTTTGACGGTCGAGCCTGGCACGACGTTGGTGTCATCCACCCAGTCCCAGGTCTCGAACTGCTGATGCACGTTCGGCTTGTCCTGGCGCGCATAGCCGATCGCCACGCCGAGCGTGCGGTTGGCGAACTGGTCGATGTAGGACGCGCTGATGCGGCTGCCGGTATCCGGCGAGCCGGCGCTGATCGAGCCTTTCGAGTTCTTTTCGCCGCGCACGTTGACGGTGACGACGCGCTCGCGCAGCGACAGCGGCTTGATGGTCTGCAGGTCGACCGTGCCCGACAGGCCCTGGCCGATCACGCTGGCGTCGCCGGTCTTGTACACGGTGACGGCGCTGATCAGTTCCGATGGATATTGGTCGTATTCGACGCTGCGGTCCGAGCTGGTGGTGACCTGCTCGCGGCCGTTCAGCAGCGCGGTCGACAGGTCGCCCGAGGTGCCGCGGATGCTGATCTGCTGGGCCTGGCCATTGACGCGCTGGGCCGACAGGCCCGGCAGGCGGGCCAGCGATTCGGCGATCGACACGTCCGGCAGCTTGCCGATGTCTTCCGAGGAGATGGCTTCGACGATGCCGGTCGATTCGCGCTTGACGGCGATCGCATCTTCGATCGCGCGGCGGATGCCGGTCACGGTCACGGTGGTGACCGGCGCGTCCGGGTTCAGGTTGGCGGTTTCGCCAGTGCTGGCGGTTTGCGCATGGGCGCTGCCGGCCAGGACCGTGACGAAGATGGCGCAGCCGGCGGCAACCGGGCTCAGCTGGAATGCGGCACGCTTGGTGGCGATGTTTTTCATGTGTCCCCTCAGATAGAACGATGTAGTCCCGAACTCACCTGCTCAGACCGGGATCGGCTTTTTGCGACAAAATCAACGTTGGCCAGAATTTTGTATTAAAACTAGATGCACTGTCAACGGGAGTTATTTAGAGCAATGATTCAGCGATGGATTTTGCTAATACATTGTAATTTAACGGTTTTTTCGTTGTTTAAGAGCGACAAGGCAATACAGCACCTCTGTAGTCGGGCTACAAATGCCCTCAAAACCGGCACATTTTTGCTGAAATGCACCATCGTGGTGCGCTTCCTGTAGTAAATCATTCAGATCGATGACGCCGGGACCGGCAGACTGAAAATTTGCTACATAGATAAGTTGAGCAGCCTGATGCGGCCTTACAACAGACGAAAAAAAGGCCGCCTCATGGGCGGCCGTGCGGCAGAGTCGGCGAGACGACTAGGATTTTTTGGTGGCGCAATGCTTGGCGATGTACTCGTCATGCGACGGCATCACGTCCACGCATTTGCGGATCACGTCGCGCACGCTGGCCATGTAGTCGGCGATGTCCGCCTCGGACTGGGTATCGGCCAGCGGGTGGTAACCGTCGATCGGCATGTTCTGCCCTTCGAACACCTGCAGCCAGCCGACTTCAGAAAACAGTTCGTTATCGACCCGCACGACCTTGCCGCGCGAACGGTACAAGTCCATCTTCTGGCGCAGCGTCTCCGGAATCGCCATATTGGCGCATTCAGTCCAGTAGGCCGAGTCGGTGCGCTGGTTCAGGTGGTAGTGCAGGATGATGAAGTCGCGCACGCGCTCGTACTCGAAGCGCGACTGGCGGTTGAACTCATCGCGGTCGACGTCGCTGAAACGGCGGTCCGGGAACAGCTCGACCAGGCGCGCGATGCTCGACTGGATCAGGTGGATGCTGGTCGACTCGAGCGGCTCCAGGAAGCCGCTCGACAGGCCGATCGCCACCACGTTGCGGTTCCAGGCCCGCTTGCGCATCCCGGTCTGGAACTTGATCAGGCGCGGCTCGGCCAGCGCGCGGCCGTCGAGGTTGGCCAGCAGCGTGGCCGCCGCCTCGTCGTCGCTGATGAAGCGGCTGCAGTAGACGTGGCCGTTGCCGGTGCGGTGTTGCAGCGGGATGCGCCACTGCCAGCCCGACTTGTGCGCGGTGGCGCGGGTGAACGGCGTGATGGCCGGCACCGACTCGCAGGGCACGGCCAGCGCGCGGTCGGCCGGCAGCCAACCGGTCCAGTCCTCGTAGCCGGTCTCGAGCGCCCCCTCGATCAGCAAGCCCCGGAAACCCGAGCAATCGATGAACAACTCTCCTTCGATGCGCTGGCCGCTTTCGAGTTCGACCGCATCGACGAAGCCGTCCGGCTCGCGCAGGGTGGCGCGTGCGATCTTGCCCTCGATGCGCGTGACGCCGCGCGCCTCGGACAGTTTTCTCAAGTACTTCGCGTACAGGCTGGCGTCGAAATGATAGGCATAGGCGATGTCGCGCAGCGGCGAATTCGGCACGTCCGTGCGCGCCGGCATGAACTTGCCGGCCTTGGCCGCCATGCGCGTGATCGAGTATTCCTCGAGCGGCGCGGCCTTGCCCAGCGCGCTCATCTTGTGCCAGTACTGCTCGAACGGCACGGTGGCCAGGTCTTGTCCGATGCGGCCGAAGCCGTGCATGTAGCGCTCGCCCAGCTTGCCCCAGTTGACGAACTCGATGCCCAGCTTGAAGCTGCCCATGGTCTCGCGCATGAATTCGTTCTCGTCGATGCCCACCACGCGGTTGAAGCGCTGGATCATCGGAATGGTCGCCTCGCCCACGCCGACGATGCCGATCTCGTCGGACTCGACCAGCCGGATGTTGTAGCGGCCATTGAGCATGCTGCTCAATGCCGCCGCCGTCATCCAGCCGGCGGTGCCGCCGCCGACGATCACGATGTCCTTGATTGCCTGGTTTTCCATATTTTTAGTCCTGCTGTCTCTTCCAAGAAAAACAACCCCCGGGGCCGGGCGGCCGCGAGGGTTGCATTGTAGTCCTGCTGGTGCTTAGAACTTGTAGTTGGCGCCGAACTGGTAAGTGCGGCCGTACTCCACGCGACGGGTGATCGAATCGCTGTTGTCGGTGTACTCCTGGTACGGTGCGTTGTTCCAGTTGTTCGCCTGGGCGAACACCGACACGCCTTTCGCGAAGCCCTTCTGGATCTCGTACGAGATCTGGAAGTCGACGATGGTCTCGCCCTTCACGAAGGTGTACTGCAGCGTGTCCGAGAAGTCGGGCGACTGGCCCAGGAAGTCGGAACGCTTGCGCGCCGCGGCAGCGATCTGGAAGCCGTTCTTCTCGTAGTACAGGCGCAGGTTGCTGACCTTGCGCGACAGGCCCGGCAGCGGGATGGTGGTCGCCGCCGTCTGCACATTGCCGAAGCCCAGGGCCGGCAGGTCGATCTTCGACGTGGTGTTCGAGTGGTTGGCCAGGATGCCGAAGCCGTCCAGCCATGGATGGACCATCTCGAGCGGCACGTTGATCGCCAGCTCGTAACCGCGGATGGTGCCGCCGTCGCCGTTTTCAGGACGGTTCAGCACGCCGATGGTCGAACCGGCGAACGAACCGGTGGTCGGCAGCGGCGTGGTCTCGGTAACCCACGGCGCGAAGTCATATTCCGACGGCGTACGCAGGATGAAGGTGTCGAGCTTCTTGTAGAAGCCGGCCGCGCTGATATAGCCCTTCTTGCCGAAGTATTTTTCGTACGACAGGTCGAACGACTTGGCCTTGAACGGTTCGAGGGTCGGGTTGCCGCCGCCGCCGCTGAGGAACGGGTTGGTCACGCCGGTGTTGACGCCGAAGCCGATGCCGCCGCGCAGGTCGTCGAGGCTCGGACGCGACAGCACCTGCGCCACGCCCATGCGCAGCACCTGGTCGTTCTTGAGGTCGAACGACAGGTTCAGGCTCGGCAGCACATCCCAGTAGTCGTGCTCACCGGTAGTACGCACCACCGGGCAGGTGTCGGCGGTCTCGCCGGTGCAGTTGCCGCTGTTGTAGCCGCCGCCCATCTGCTTGGTGTGCACGAACTGGGTGCCGACGTTGCCGCGGTATTCCAGGCCGAACAGTTCGCCGTTCAGGTCGCCCATGACGTAGGCGGTCTGCACGGTTTCCTTCACGTCCCACATCTTGGTGAGGATGTCGGCATTGACCTTCGGCGCCAGCTCGTACACCGAACCCAGCGAGCCGAGCGGATTCCAGGTGGCGATCGGGATGCCGGTGGTGCCGGCCGTGTTCGGGGTGGCGCCCGGCATCGCGACGGCGCCGAAGCGGTCGCCGCCGAGGATCATCAGGCGGCCCTCTTCGCCGGTACGGGCTTTTTCGCGGTCGGTGAAGTTGTAGCCGAACTGGATCGCCGACATCGGACCCCACTCGACGTTGCGCTTGGCGTTCAGGCGGATCGCCTTGAGCGTGTCTTCGATGTATGGCTGGGCCAGGTAGCCGGCCTGGGCCAGCGGATTGTCGGCCGTGCCCGACCAGCCGTTGACGTCGGTCAGACGGGCGACGTTCGGGTCGGCGTAGTTCAGGCCGGTGCGCCAGGCGATATCGGTGAAGTTGCCGCCGTTGAAGCCGGTCCACGAGATCGTGTCCAGGTTGGCCGCGTTGCCCGGCAGGCCGGCGCTGGTTTCATAACGCGAGCTCAGCTTGGTCGCCTTGGACCAGGTGATATCGGCGCTGGTGTTCCACTCGCCCAGTTTCAGCTCGTTCTTCCAGCCGACGGTCTTGAGGTCGTCGTCCGCCGATTCGATGTGGTTGCGGATCACGGCCTTGTAGTTGGTCAGGGTGCCGCTGGTGGCGATGCCGTTCTGCACGGTCACGTTTTCCAGCACGCCGGCCGGATCGTACAGGCCCGAGGTGTTGGCGCCGACGGCGCCTTCCAGGCCGCTGCGCTTGTAGCCGGTTTCGCCGGCCGAATAGAACAGGTCGACCGTCGAACGGAAGTTGCGGTTCGGGCGCCATTGCAGCGAGGCGAAGGCGCCGTCGCGGTTGTGGTAGCCGGTTTCGGTGTCGGCGGTGAAGCCCAGCGGCACGCGCACGTTCTGGCCGTTGTACGGCAGTTCGGCGACGTTGCCGCCCCAGGCATCGTACTTGCGCTGCTCGCCGCCGGTTTCGTCGTACGAGGTCAGGCCGACCGCCACGCCGATCGTGCGGTTGGCGAACTGGTCGATGTACGACAGCGAGAAGCGGTCGCCATCGCCTTCTTCGGCGGTGCGCACGCCCAGGCGGCTCTTCTTGTAGTTGACCGCGATGACGCGCTTGCCGAAGTCGAGCGGCTGCACGGTCTTGAGGTCGATGGTCGCGGCCAGGCCCTGGCCGATCACGCTCGCGTCCGGGGTCTTGTAGATCACCACGCCGCCCATCAGCTCGGACGGGAACAGGTCGAATTCAGGATTGCGGGCGTTGCCGGTCGAGGCCATCTCGCGGCCGTTGAGCAGGGTGCCGTTGAAGCTCGGCGACAGGCCGCGCACCGAGATTTCGGACGCGCGTCCCGAGCCGCGGCTGCGCTGGGCGGTCACGCCCGGCAGGCGCGCGATCGACTCGGCCACCGAGGAATCGGGCAGCTTGCCGATGTCTTCGGCCGAAATCGCTTCGACGATGGAATTGGAATTGCGCTTGACCGAGATCGCCGCCTCGATGCCCTGGCGGATGCCGGTCACGGTGACGGTGGAGACGCTCGGCGCTGGCGCCGGGGTGGCGATGACTTCGCTGGTGGCAGCCGCGGTCGGGGTGTTCGGTGCGACGGCGGTCTGCGCTTCGCTGCCGGATGCCTGCGCGAAGGCCTGGCCAGCCAGCGCCGACAACAGGACGGCGCAGCCCGCGGCGAACGGGTTCAACGGGAATGCGGTACGCGCCGACTTGCCGGCGCGCCTGGTGGCGGTAGCTTTCATGTGTCTCCTCGGTGAAAGGCGGTTCCCCGCGGCGCGGCATGCCGCTGCCGGGGTCATTGCCTCGACAATTTTTATCAGTCCGACGCGACGTCTGTACTAAAACTAGATGTTGCAATCGAAAAACTGTGTGTATCGACAATAATGGCAGGTTTCGAAAAAAACAGTATTGCGCGCGTTGTAGCTGGGCTACAGAAATGGGCGGATTCGACTATAGGACAGCCGTTTTCGTAGTGTTTCTAAAGGAAATCTTAAGATTTGGAGACAGACCGTCCATGTAGTTCCACTAGAGACGGTAGGGGGTGTATTGATTGTTAGCGACCATTTTCTATAGTACTCTTTCGCCAACACAACAACACTTCGCGCCTACTCCGTATTCGTCCTGCATGAGTTTGTAGTCTTACTACCTCAGCTGACGACGGCAACGGCGCCCAATAATCATGAGACAACTCCTCGCCAGCATCGTGCTCGGCGGCGCTTCGCTCGCCGTCCACGCCCAGACTCCCGACATCGCCCGCATGGAGCCGCCTTTCTGGTGGGCCGGCATGCAGCACGCCCAGGTGCAGTTGCTGGTGTATGGCGACAAGATCGCCGACCTGGACCCGTCGCTGGCGTATCCGGGGGTGCGCATCGCCTCGGTGACCCGCACCCCGAACCGCAACTACCTGTTCATCGACCTGGCGCTCGACCCGAAGGTCAAGCCCGGCAGCTTCGACATCGCCTTCAAGGGCGCGAACCGTACGGCCAGCTATACCTATCGCCTGCTGGAGCGCGAAGCCGGCTCCGCCGAGCGCCAGGGCTTTTCCAGCAAGGACGCGATCTACCAGATCATGCCGGACCGCTTCGCCAACGGCGACCCGTCCAACGACAGCGTCGAGGGCATGCCCGATAAACTCGACCGCAAGGGCGGCCTGGGCCGCCACGGCGGCGACATCAAGGGCATCATCGACCGCCTCGACTACGTCGCCGGCCTGGGCTTCACCCAGCTGTGGCCGACGCCTCTCGTCGAAAACAATATGCCGGGCTACTCCTACCACGGCTATGCGGCCACCGACCTGTACAAGATCGACCCGCGCTACGGCAGCAACGAGGACTTCAAGCGCCTGTCGCAGGAAGCGAAGAAGCACGGCATCGGCATCATCCAGGACGTCGTGCTGTCGCACATCGGCAGCCAGCACTGGTGGATGAAGGATTTGCCGGCGCCGGACTGGATCAACTACAACGACAAGTTCGTGCCGACCCAGCACTACCACACGGCGGTGCAGGACCCGTACGGCTCGAAGGAAGACGCCGACAACTTCACGCGCGGCTGGTTCGTCAAGAGCATGCCCGACATGAACCAGTCCAATCCGCTGGTGGCGAACTACCTCATCCAGAACAATATCTGGTGGATCGAGTACGCGGGCCTGTCGGGCCTGCGGATCGACACCTTCGGCTATTCCGACAAGGCCTTCCTGGGCGAGTACACGAAGCGCCTGATGGCCGAATACCCGAACCTGAACCTGGTCGGCGAAGAGTGGAGCACCAAGGTCCCGGTGGTGGCCTACTGGCAGCGCGGCAAGCAGAACTTCGACGGCTTCCAGGCCTACACGCCGAGCCTGATGGACTTCCCGGTGGCCGAGGCGATGCGCAAGGCGCTGGCCGATAAAAAAGGCGGCAACGTCTTCACCGACGTCTACGAGACGCTGTCGCTCGACTACCTGTATCCGGAACCGGGCAACCTGGTGCTGTTCGCCGACAACCACGACATGTCGCGCATCTACAGCGAAGTGGGCGAAGACTTCGACAAGTACCGGATGGCCATGATCTTCATGATGACGGCGCCGCGCATCCCGCAGTTCTACACGGGCGACGAGATCCTGATGACCAGCGCCGTCGGCGAGCGCAACGATGCCACCTACCGCACCCCGTTCCCGGGCGGCTGGGCCGGCGACAAGGTCGATGCGTTCAAGGGAATCGGCTTGAGCACCAAGCAGCGCAATGCGCAGGACTTCGTGCGCAAGCTGGCCAACTGGCGCAAGGTTCAGCCGGTCATCCACAGCGGCAAGATGATGCATTACGGGCCGCAGGACAATACCTGGGTCTACTTCCGCTACAACGACGACAAGAAGGTGCTGGTCGCGTTTAACAACAACAGCAAGGAAAAGGCGCTGGACGTCGACCGCTTCCGCGAAATGCTGTCCGGCGTGGCCAGCGGCACCGATGCCCTGACCGGCAAGACCTATGACCTGCGCGAGAAGTTGACGCTTCCCGCACGCGCCGCCATCGTCCTCGAGCTGGACGCGCCACGATGAAGCGCCATGCCATCGCCCTGGCCGCCCTGCTCTCCTGTGCGACGTTGCCAACCCATGTCCTCGCCCAGAACATCGACGGCCTGTACGTGCGCGGCGCCTTCAATGGCTGGGGCACCGCCAGCCCGCTGGCGGCCAAGGGCGATGGCATCTACCAGGCCGACGTCGAGGTCATGCCCGGCAACCATGCCTTCAAGCTGGGCACCGGCGACTGGGGCGCCGAGTGGGTGATCGACCCGGACAAGAGCACGAGCGTCAAACCGGATACCGATTACCGCCTGGAGCGGCAGTCCGGTCCCGAGACCTTCCTGTTCGTGCGCCAGCCGGGCACCTACCGCTTCACCATCGATGCGCGTGATCCTGCAAAGCCCGCGCTCAAGGTGACGCGCATCGCCGACACCCAGCGTGGCGACGGCCCCGATCCGCATGCCGGCCACGCGGCCCAGGCCTCCCAGCAATGGCCGACCTGGGACGGCAAGGTTGAAACCGTGCGTTACTCGACGCCGGATGCGGACGCGCTGCTGCGCCGCTACGTCCAGTCGAGCACCATGCTGCTGCGCGACCCCGGTCCGCAATACGTCGAGTATGCGGAAGAAGACGGCCTGCCGCGCGTACGCAGCGGCAACCTGGCCTTCGATGCCCTGTTCGCCATGGCGGGCCGCGAGATGCGCCAGAACTCGGTCAGTCAGATCAACGACGGCAACTACAACGGCGGCAACGCGATCGACTGCGCGTGCTTTGCCACCGGAGAAAAGTGGGCCTATGTCTGGACCCGCGACCTGTCGTACGCGGCCGACCTGGGCCTGGCCCTGCTCGACCCGCAGCGGGTACGCAATTCACTCGATTTCAAGCTCTCGGGCTGGCGCCCGGGCATCACCGCCGCCCCGCAGGTTCCGGGCACGCCGGACGGCTTGCAGATCGTGCAGGACACCGGCAGCGGCGGCAGCTGGCCGGTCAGCACCGACCGGCTGACATGGGCCCTGGCGGCCGAGGAAACACTGCGCACCCTGCCCGCTCCCGAACGCGCACCGTTCGCCGCGCGCGCTTTGAAGGCGCTGTCGAACACGATCGAGATCGACCGCGTGGCGGCCTTCGATCCAGTGTCCGGCCTGTACACGGGCGAGGAATCCTTCCTCGACTGGCGCGACCAGACCTATGCCGCCTGGATCCCGGGCGACCTGGCCTCGATGGCCAGCTCGAAGGCGCTGTCGACCAACGTCGTGTACTACCAGGCGCTGAACCTGGCCGCGAAGCTGGCGCGCGAGCACAAGGATGACGACAAGGCACGGCGCTACGCGCGCTGGGCTACGGAACTGAAACGGGCAATCAACGACCGCCTGTGGTTGAAAGACGCAGGCATGTACAGCAGCCTCACCGCCGGCCATCTGGACGACGCGCCGCTGCACAAGTTCGACTGGCTGGGCCAGGCGCTGGCCATTGTCAGCGGCGTGGCCGACGACAGCCAGGCGCGCTCGATCCTGGCGCGTTATCCGCATGGCCCGCTGGGCGCGCCGATGATCTGGCCGCAGCAGATCGGCGCGCCGGTCTATCACAACCGCTCGAGCTGGCCGTTCGTGACCGCCTATGGCCTGCGGGCGGCGGCCCAGGGCAAGAACACGGCGGTGGCCGATGTGGCCTATGCTGGGCTGATGCGCGGTGCGGCGGTGAACCTGTCGAATATGGAAAACCTCGAGTGGCTGTCCGGCCAGCCGCTGCTGCTCGACGAAAACAACCCAGGACTGAGCGGCCCGGTGATCAACTCGCGCCGCCAGCTATGGTCGGTCGGCGGCTATCTCGGCATGGTGGTCAAGAATGTGTTCGGCGTGGAGACGCTGGACGATGGCATAGCACTGAAGCCTTTCGTCACGTCGAAACTGCGCCGCGAAACCTTCGGCGCCACGAACGAGATCGCGCTGCACGACCTGCGCCTGCACGGCAAGCGCATCGACGTGCGCCTGCAACTGCCGGCCGCGAGCGAGCGAGATGGCTATTACGCGGTCGAGCGCATTGTCGTGAACGGGAAGCCGGCGAAGGACACCATTCGCCTGGCGGACCTGGCCGACAGCAACCGCATCGAGATCACACTCGGCAAGCTGGTGGCCGGCCAGCAGGACATCCGTCGCGTCAACGCCAATCCCTATGAAGAAGCGAGCGCCGTCTTCGGCCCGCGCGAGCCGACCATCGACGGCCTGGCGCGCGCGGCCTCGGGCCCTGTCACCTTGCAGATCGGCGCCAACGGCAATGCCGCCAACGTGAGCTACCGCGTCTACCGCGACGGCAAGCTGGTGGCCGACAAGCTGCCGGCCGGGGCCTGGGTCGATCGCAAGGCCAGCGCTACCTCCTGCTACGCGGTCGAGGCGGTGTTTGCCGATAGCGGCAACGTCAGCCACCACAGCCAGCCGCGCTGCGTCGATGCGGGCATCGAGATTCCCGTGACCGATGCGCGTGTTCACGCGAACCTGAAGGCGACGGCGCCCGATGCGCGCTTCACCCAGCCGCACCTCAAGGACTGGGGCAAGCCGGGCGACCGCTTTGCCGTCGAAGGCATCCGCATCGAGCGGGCGGGCGATTACCGCATCCAGGTGCGTTACCACAATGGCGCCAACCAGGTGAACCTCGGCATCAGCGGCGGCGTCAAATGGCTGGCGTTGAAGGATGGCAGTGGCAAGGTGGTGGCCCAGGGCGTGATCCAGCTGCCGCATGCGCCGCTGCTGCAGAAGGACACGCCGAGCGTGTATTCGACGCCGCTGGCGGCGCGCGTCAAGGCAGGCAGCTACCGTGTCGAGATGACGGACTTCTACAATATGAGTTATCTCGACAGTAACCGCAGCTTCACCGGCGCCGGCGGCGCCGAGCCGTCGAACCGCTTCGATATTTATGGCGTGCGGTTGTTGCGGGTGAAATAGCGGCGATCACGCGGTCTCGAACGTGCCCTTGGCGGGACGCGGCGTGCCGCGTCCTTTCTCGGACACCAGCAGCTTGAGCCGCCCTTCGAGCACCCTGAATTCGAAGGGCGTCGCCATCTTGCTCACCTCGCCGTCGGCCGCCACCTTCAGGCGCTTGCGCCCATAGAACGACGGCGTGCGCACCGTCATGCTCTTGAACGCGAAGGCGATCACGTCGTCGCCCGCGCCGAGCTTGCCGAAAGCGCCGCGGATCAGCAGCCCCAGCAACCCCAGCTTGCCCATCGGCTTGGGCGCCAGCGCCACCAGTTGCCCCTCTTCCACCGCCTCGGTCAGGTCTTCCATCCCGACCTGCTCCATCTGCAGCCGATTGTTACCCACGAACAAGGTCGTGGTGCGCAGGCGTTTTTCCTTGCCGTCGAGTTCGAGCGTGATGCGCAGGTGGCGGTGGGGCCGCAGCGCCATCTTGATCGCCGACAGGAAGGCCACGACGCGGCTGCGGCCATATTCGCGCTTGTCGTGCTCACGTTCCTCGAGCAGCGCCGGATACAAGCCCACGCTGGCATTGACCAGGAAGATCTTGTTGTTAAGCATGCCGATCTGCACCGGCCTCACCTCGGCGCGCAGCATCGCGTACACCGCCTCGGCCAGGTCTTCCGGGATGCCGTGGGTGCGGCCAAAGTAATTGAAGGTTCCCTGCGGCAGCACGCCGAACAGGCAGCCGGCCAGCACCGCCTGGTGCGCGACCGTGTTGATGGTGCCGTCGCCGCCGGCCGCGACCAGCACGCCATTGCTGGCGACCGCCTTGCCGGCCATCTCGCGCGCGATGTCTTCAAGACGTTCTGGCTTGTCGACCACTTCCAGGTGACAGACCCGGCCCGACTTGTCCATGACCTCGCGGATCGTCGAGATGCGCTCTTCGGTCTCGGAATGCCCGGAACCGGCATTCAAGACAATGTAGAAATGGGCGTCTGGCGGCAACTCGTTGGATGGCATCGGTGTCGTTTCGGTCAGCAGGCGTTGGGGATGCGCCATCGTACCACCGTCAATACCCGCGCAAGGTGCGCTACTCAACCATCCAGGTCGGCCAGGTAGACGTCGACCTCCGGCTGGCCGGGGGCCAGGCAGGCGCGGCGTTCCAGGCGCAGTCCCAGGCGCTGCAGGAGCGCGATCGAGGCCGCATTGCCAGGAGAGACGATCGCCGCCAGGCGCCGGATGCCCATCCGCGCCGCAAGGCGCACCACCGCCTGCCCCGCCTCGAAGGCGTAGCCGCATCCGCGGTAGTCGGGCAGGAAGGCATAGCCGATGTCGACGTGCTCCAGGGTATCTCGCTTGACCAGGCCGGACAGGCCGATCGGCGCGCCATCCGCCAGCCGCTCGACCAGGTACAGCGAATGGCCGTGTTTCTCCTGCATCGCGATCGGTCCCTCGCGCAGGCCGCGGCGCGCGGCGTCGACGCTGCGCAGCTTGCGGTCGCCGATATGCTCGATGAAGGCGGGATCGTTCGCCAGCGCCAGGTAGAACGGGGCATCGTCCTCGGTGACGAGGCGCAGGCGCAGGCGGTCGGTGGTGAGGATCTCGGTCATGGCCGAGATCATAGCGCGCTTATGCGGTCTCTTCTACTATTCGTCCGCGGTCGGCCAGTGGTCGGGGTCTTGCAGCAGCTGGTACATCACATAGGCGTCGACATAGCCCAGGCGCTTGTGACGGAAGGCCTTGGGCAGGGTGCCGACGATGGAAAAGCCCAGTTTCTTCCACAGCCCGATGGCGGCGGCATTGGTGCTGACCACGTGGTTGAACTGCATCGCCAGGAAGCCCAGGCTGCGCGCCTCGTTCAGGCTGTGTTCGCCCATCAGGCGGCCGATGCCCGCGCCTTGCGCCGACTGGCTGACCATATAGGACGCGTTGGCCACGTGGTGGCCGCGTCCGGCCTGGTTCGGCACCAGCCGGTACATGCCCAGCACGCGCCCCGCCGCACTCACGGCGACGAAGCTGTGCACGCCCTGGCCCAGCCAGTAATGATGGCCGGCCTCGCGCGAGGTGGCGGTGGTGAAGACATAGGTTTCACCGGCCACCACGTGGGCGCAAAAAATGGTCCAGATCGCCTCGAAGTCGGCTTCGACGGCGGGACGGATTTCAATATCTCTCACAACAATCAGTATGCAAATGCCAGAACCCGGCGGTCAGTTATTTTGCCTGAAAACTCACAAATAATCACGGAGCGTCCTGGTTTGCCGGCTTGTTGCCCTGAGGCAGCCGGAAGTCGACGCCATCGGGCCGCCCATCGAGATAGAGGCGGCTGGCGGCGGCCGGCGCCTCGGCCACCACCCGGCCGCGCCGCAGCACGAACCGGCGCGCCGCGCGCAGGCGGATCGCCTCGACCGGCGAGCTTGCATCGAGTATCACCAGGTCGGCATGGCTGCCCGGCGCCAGGCCATAACCTTCGAGCCCGAGGATGCGCGCCGGCGTCGCGGTGATCGCCTCGAAACAGGCCTGCATCGCCTCCAGCCCCGTCATCTGCGCCACGTGCAGGCCCATGTGCGCCACCTCGAGCATGTCGCCCGAGCCCATGCCGTACCAGGGATCGAGCACGCAGTCGTGGCCGAAGGCGACGTCGACGCCGGCCGCCATGAGCTCGGGCACGCGGGTCATGCCGCGCCGCTTGGGATAGGTGTCGTGGCGGCCCTGCAGCGTGATGTTGATCAGCGGGTTCGCGATCGCCGCCACCCCGCTTTCCGCGATCAGCGGCAACAGCTTGCTCACGTAATAATTGTCCATCGAATGCATCGAGGTCAGGTGCGAGCCGGCCACCCTGCCTTGCAGGCCGAGGCGCTGGGTCTCGTGCGCCAGCGTCTCGATATGGCGCGACAGCGGGTCGTCGCTCTCGTCGCAGTGCATGTCCACGCGCAGGCCGCGTTCGGCCGCGAACTCGCACAGCAGTCGCACCGACTCGGCGCCTTGCGCCATGGTGCGCTCGAAATGGGGGATGCCGCCGACCACGTCCACGCCCATGCCGATCGCGCGCTTCAGGTTGTCGAAGGCGGTCGGGCTGCGCAGCAGGCCATCCTGCGGAAACGCGACCAGCTGCAGGTCGAGATACGGCGCCACCCGGCGCTTGACTTCCAGCAGGGCTTCCACCGCCAGCAGGCGGTCGTCGCAGACGTCGACGTGGCTGCGGATCGCCAGCAGGCCGCGCGCCACCGCCCAGTCGCAATAGCGCAGCGCGCGCTCGACCAGGGCGTCCTGGGTCAGCGCCGGCTTCAGCTCGCCCCACAACGCAATACCTTCAAGCAAGGTGCCGCTGCGGTTCACGCGCGGCAAGCCGTAGCTGAGCACCGCATCCATGTGGAAATGGGCGTCGACAAAGGGTGGGCTGACCAGGTCGCCGGCGGCGTCGATCTCGCGCGCGCCACGGGCAGGCAGCCACGGTTCGAGGGCGGCGATGCGTCCGTCGGCGATGCCGATGTCGATGCCTTGCCGGCCGTCGGGCAGCGTCGCATTGCGAATCACGAGGTCCATTTTCAACTCCTATTGATCGGCAAATTGTAGCAATTCAGGAACATGGTCTTTGAGAAAAATCAAACAATGCTGCGATGCAATATTACCCTTGATAAATAAGCTACCTTTGTGCGTTGCAACACCCTGAAATCGTGGGTACACTGGCCGATATTGCAGCGCGCCATACTTGACCGATAGGAAATCCAATGACTTCACTTCCCGAGCAATTGTCCGCAGCATCTACCAGGCAACTGAGCGCCCAGTTGGATGCACAGTTTCGCTTCTTTAATACCTTCGCCACGCAGACGCTGGACAACGCCAGCCGCATCATGTCGCTCAACCTGTCGGCCTCGCGCGATTCGGTCGAGCGCTCGTCGCACACCCTGCGCCAGCTGATCGAGGCGACCCAGCCGCGCGACCTGCTGGTGCTGCGCACCCACGCCGAAGAACAGGTGCGCAGCCTGTTCAACTACGGCCGCGAACTGTTCAACATCACCGCCAATGCCCAACCGGTCGCCTTGCGCACGATCGCGCCCGAGGCGCCGGGCGCGCCGCTGACGCTGGCCGCTCCCGCTTCTGCACCGCTCGAGCAGGCCGCGACCGCCGCCGCTGCCGCGACGACGGCCACGATCGACGCTGTCGCCGACACCGGCGCCAAGGTCACCGAGGCTGTCCAGGCTGCGGCGGCGCCGGTCGTGCAGGCGCAAGCGCCGGCCGAGCCGGTCGTCGTCCAGGAAGAACCGGCGATCGTGAGCGCGGACGAGATCCAGGCCACGATCGGCGACGATCCGGCGCCGGTCGCCAAGCCCAAGCCGATCGCCAAGGCCGCCGGCAAGGGCGCCCCGAAAGCGGCCACCGCGCCGCATCCGATGGCGGCCCCGGTCGAGGACAAGGATTCGGCCACCGTCACCCGCATCGACACCCCGCCCAAGCGTCGAAAGTGAGCACATGAAAAGCGCCGGATAGGCAAAACGACTACACTAGCGGGCTCTGGCCCGCTTTTTTTTCGGGCGCATTTCCAAGGATTTCGAATGAGTTTGTCCAGGCTGATCGGCGGCTTCGTGCGCCGGCATTGGCAATCCTATGCCTCGTCGGCCGCCATGCTGATCGGCGTCGCGATCTGCACCGTCCTCATCCCGCGCAAGGTCGGCGCCATGGTCGACGCCCTCGCCGCCAACCGCCTCGGCCAGCACGACCTGCTGCTCGGGATCGCCGAACTGGTCGCGCTGGGCGTGGCGATCTACGTGCTGCGGGTCTGCTGGCGCATCCGGCTGTACTCGGCCGCCTACAACCTGGGCGTCGAACTGCGCACCCGCCTGTATGCGCGCCTGGCGGCGCAAGGCCCGGCCTTCTACCAGCGCCAGCGCACCGGCGACCTGATGGCGCTGGCCACCAACGACATCGACGCCATCGAGATGGCGGCCGGCGAAGCCTTGCTGGCCGCCTTCGACGGCACGCTGACCCTTGTGATGGTGCTGGGGATCATGATGCTGGGCGTCGACTGGCGCCTGGCCCTGGTCGCGCTGCTGCCGTTCCCGCTGATGGGTCTCGCGTTCTGGTACATCTCGACCCATATCCACACCGCCGAAGGCGATGCCCTCAAGCGCTTCTCGGCCCTCAACGACCACGTGCAGGAATCGCTGTCCGGCGTGCGCACCCTGCGCGCCCTGGGCCTGGAAGGGCGCAGCGCGAACCAGTTCGGCGAGCTGGCCGGCAAGGCCGCGCAAGCCAGCCTGACGGCGCAAAAATGGGAAGCCGCCTACGAGCCGGCGGTCGGCCTCACGCTCACCGCCGCCACCGGCCTCACACTCGGCCTGGGCGGCTACCTGGTGTGGCAAAACGAGCTCACGGTGGGCGCCCTGACCAGCTTCACGATGTACCTGGGCCAGCTTATCTGGCCGATGTTCGCGGCCGGCTGGGTGCTGACCCTGATCGAACGCGGCCGCGCCGGCCTGGCGCGCCTGCAACCGCTGCTCGACGCCCCGCTCTCGGTCGAGGACACGGGCGTCATCGAACAGGTCGGCCAGGGCGCGCTGGTGCTGGACAAGGTCACCTTCGCCTATGGTGGGGCGCAGGCCGATCTGCGGCAGCCGGCGCTCGACGGCGTGTCGCTGCGGCTCGAGCCGGGCCAGACCCTGGGCCTGGTCGGCCCGACCGGTTCCGGCAAGTCGACCCTGCTGCGGGTGCTGCTGCGCCAGGCCACGCCGCAGGCCGGCCGCGCCGAATGGGCCAGCCATCCACTCGAGGCCTATCGCCTGTCGGCCTTGCGCAGCGCGACCAGCTGGGTGCCGCAGGAATCCTTCCTGTTCTCGGCCTCGATCGCCGAGAACATCGCGCTGGCGCGGCCCGGCGCCTCGCGCGCCGAGGTGATCGCGGCGGCGCAGATGGCCGACATCCACGACGACATCCTGCGCTTCCCGCACGGCTACGACACCCCGGTCGGCGAGAAAGGCATCACGCTGTCGGGCGGCCAGCGCCAGCGGGTCGCGATCGCGCGCTCGCTGCTGGCCGACAGCTCGTTGCTGCTGCTGGACGACGCCCTGTCGGCGGTCGATACCGGCACCGAGACCCGCATCCTCGAACACCTGGCCGAGCTGCGCCAGGCGCAGCCAGGACGCGCCGCCATCATCGCCAGCCACAGGCTGTCGGCGGTGGTCGCGGCCGACCATATCGTCGTGCTCAAGGCCGGCCGCGTGGTCGAAGCGGGCACCCACGATCAACTGCTCGCGCTGGATGGCTGGTATGCCAGCCAGTGGCGCTACCAACAACTGGAGGCCAGCCTCGATGCAATCTGATGCAAGCCCAGACAAGTCCATCGAACGCGGCGAATTGCGCAACCAGGCGAAGCTCGCCACGCGCCTGCTGCGCCGCGCCGCCGCGCCCGAGACGCGCCACCTGGTCGTGGCCACCCTGTGGCTGATCCTGGCCGCCGCCTTCGAAGTCCTGGGCCCGCTGCTGGGCAAGGCCCTGATCGACGACCACCTGCTGCCGCGCGACCTCGACTGGCCGCGCATGGTGTTGCTGCTGGGCGGCCTGGTCGTCACCGGCTGGATCGCGAGCTGGGTGCGCTACCTGCAGCTGATCCGCCTGTCGGGCCTGGCGATGCGCTCGGTGCAGCGCCTGCGCGAATGGGTCTATGGCCACGTGCTGCGCCTGCCGATGGCCTTCTTCGACCGCGCCATCACCGGCCAGCTGGTCAGCCGCGTGACCAACGACACCGAGGCGGTCAAGACCCTGTACATCCAGGTCCTGTACGTCATGCTCGACAACTCGATCGTCCTGATCGGCACCATGATCGCGATGGCCTGGCTCGACTGGCGCCTGATGCTGATCGTGCTGACGCTGGTGCCGGCAGTGGTGGGCATCGTCTGGCTCTACCAGCGCCTGTCGGCGCCGGCGGTCACGCGCGCCAGGGCCCTGCGCAGCGACATCAATGCCCAGATGGCCGAGTCGATCGGCGGCATGAGCGTGCTGCAGGCCAGCAATGCCGAAGTGCGTTTCGGCGAGCGCTTCCTGGGCACCAACCGCAACCACTACACGGCGCGCGTGGCCGAGCTGCGCGCCAACGCCTTCCTGCTGCGGCCCGCGCTCGACCTGCTCAATGTCGCCCTGCTGGCGCTGGTGATCTTCGCCTTCGGCCAGCGCGAGGTCGGCGCGGTCGAGGTGGGCGTGCTGTACGCCTTCGTCAGCTATATCGCGCGCGTGGTGGAACCCCTCATCCAGATCACGATGCAGTTCAGCGGCCTGCAGCAGGCGGTGGTGGCGGCGGCGCGCGTGAACACGCTGCTCGATGAAGCGGGCGCGCCGGAACACGATCCCAAGCGCGCCCACGATGAAAGCGCCTTCTCGGCGACCGCGCCGGCGGTGCGGGTGCGTAACGTGGAATTCGCCTACGTGCCGGGCCAGCCGGTGCTGCACGACCTGTCGCTCGACGTGCCGCAGGGCGCCTTCTTTGGCATCGTGGGGCACACCGGCAGCGGCAAGTCGACCCTGCTGTCGCTGCTGCTGCGCTACTACGTGGCCGACAAGGGCACCATCGAGATCGGCGGCCTGCCGCTGGCCGGCATCGGCAACGAGCGTTTCCGCAACGAGGTCGGCCTGGTGCCGCAAGACCCGTTCATCCTGGCCGCCACGGCGCGCGAGAATATCGACATGGGCCGCGGCCTGCCGCTCGAGCGCCTGCAGGCCGCGGCGCGCGCAGCGCACGCCCACGATTTCATCGCCGCGCTGGAAGACGGCTACGAGACCCAGCTGGGCGAAGGCGGCTCGCGTTTGTCATCGGGCCAGAAGCAGCTGATCGCGATCGCGCGCGCGCTGGCGGGCGAGCCGCGCATCCTGCTGCTGGACGAGGCGACCTCGCGCATCGACAGCGCCACCGAGCAGATCGTGCAGGAGGCGCTGGAAGAATTGCGCGGCAAGGTGACCATCATCGCCATCGCGCACCGCCTGTCGACCATCCGCGAGGCCGACCGCATCATCGTGCTCAACCACGGCAAGATTACCGAGGCCGGGCCGCACGAGGAACTGATGCGGATCGAGGGAGGCTTGTATCAGCGGCTGTATCTGTTGCAGCAGATCGCAGTCTAGATTCGGCTCCAGTTGAAACATCCGGCCGGCGCGCCGCTGCCGCTTACCAGCAGCGCGCCGTGCCGGTACAGGTCCCAGCGGCGCGCTTCCGGCACCGCCATCACCACCACGCCCATCGCGCGGTCGCTCCATACGAGGCGGCCGTCGACCGCGTCGAGCGCCGCGAACACTTCGCGCGGGCCGGCGCCGGGGTGGAACACGACGGTGGTCAGGGCTTGCCCCGGCGGCGGCGTCAGCGCCCAGGCGCCGGCGCCGGCCGTGCCGGCGGCCAGCAGGGCCATCGCCGCGGTGGCGTTACGCATCCCCCCGCCACTTCCGCCCTGGCGGCGCAGCCAGCGCCAGCCGAGCACCAACGGCACGATGCCGAACACGGCCAGCCACAGCAAGTCCCACAACAGCGGATTCGGGCTGTCGATGCGGATGCGGTGGATGCCGAGCAGCCAGTGCGACAACAGCGCGTCGACCGTGTGCCAGATGCCAAAACCGACCAGCATCGCGCCCGCCAGCGGCCGCCCCCAATCGCCTCCGCCGCGCCGCTGCGCGCGCCACAGCCCGACCAGGCCGGCCAGGGCGATCACGTACATCAACAGGTGAAAATAACCATCCCATAGCACCTGCAGGCGCAGGTCGTCGATGCCGGACACGAGGCTCAGGAGATGGTGCCACTGCAGGATCTGGTGCAGCAGGATGCCATCAAAAAAACCGCCCAGCGCGAAGCCCAGCGTCGCGCCCCACCTGGCCCAGGGTGACCTCCACATCGCGTTCTCCTCGTTGCCGATCGTGGGCCCAGTATAGGAGCCAGCGCGGATCGGGATCGCACCGTTGGCGCAACATTTTGGTGCGTGATTTTTGCTGTTGGCTACATCGGATTGGCGACATTTCGTTGTCGCACTAAACATGTGATTTGCTCAAGTTTGCTTGGATTGGCGGGCTTCCCGGGCCGCGCGCCCTGTCGCCGCGCCAATACCCTCGAATCTCCTGTGTCTTTTTTGTGACATTTAAAGAGAAAGTGAAATTTCTGCTTTGCAACAGCCATATAATGGTCCAAACAACTTCCGCCGGATCGACCGGTGCGACGAGAAACGGCATGTTCGCTGTCCTGCATTGCGCATTCGCGCGTTCCCGCTCCCACGCGCTTGCCCTGGCATTGTGCGCGGCGTCGTCCATGGCGTTCGCCAGTGGCGCCCTGCCGCTGGACCAACGCATTGCAGAGATCCGCGAACTGAACCGCTTCGTGCCCGAGCGCGCACTGCCGCAGCTGGAAGCGCTCGAAGCACAAGCCCGCAACGCGCCACTGGCGCAACGCATCGAGTTCCTGAACCAGCTTGCCATGGCGCGCCACGGCCTCGGCCACCATGGGCAGTCCTTCACGCTCGCCAACGAGCTGATCGCCCTGGGCCGTGAATATGATCATGCCGGCGCGCTCGCCAAGGGCCTCCTGATGCAAGGGTATTCGGCCTTTGCCCAACATCGTCCGAGCGAAGCGCACCGCCTGGTCTGGGAAGCGGAAAAGCTGGCCAATACCACCGACGACATCGACCTGCGCGTACGCGCGATAATTTCGTCGGGCGAATCGCATGCCGAAGAAGGCAATCTGCCACGCGCCCTCGAGCGCCTGCAGTCGGCGGCCACGTTGGCGCGCAAGCAGGGCGAGCCGGTGCACGTGGTCATGGCGCTCAATTCGCTGGTGCGCCTCTACTCCCAGATGCGCGAACCCGAAAAAGGCTTCGGCCTGCTGGACGAGGCGCTCGCCGCCGCCCGCAAGGCGAATTCGCCGGGCCGCATGGCGACCATCAGGAACGCCGAGTACTGGCTGGCGATAGACACCGGCCAACGTGAACGCGCACTGCGCGCGTTGAAGGAAGGGCTGGCGCTGGAACGCTCGATCGGCGCCACCAAGCGGGTCGCGGTGTCGCTGATTAACCTGTCGGACTTCTATCTCAAAACCGGCGACTTCAAGCATGCGGCGGGCTACGCCGAACAGGCGGTGGCGGCGGCGCGTCCGCTGAACGACCGCAAACTCGATGCGACCGCGCACCTGAACCTGGGCCAGGCCTATCTGGGCACCGGCCGCCTGGCCGATGGCAAGCGCCAGATCGAGCTGGGCGTGGCCGGCTACGAAGAAATCGGCGACAAGCCGGAACTGCAGAACGCCCTGGTCGAATACGGCCTCGCGCTTGAGCGCGTCGGCGACCTGCCCGGCGCGCTGCAGGCCTATCACCGCGAGCGCAAGATCTCGAACGAGCTGTTCGAGCGGCGCCGCCAGCAGGCGATGCTCGACCTGCAGGAAAAGTACGAGGGCGACAAGAAGCAGCGCCAGATCGAGCTGCTGCGCAGCGAAAACCTGATCAAGTCGACCGAGATCGACAACCGCCGCCTGCAGCAGCGCGTATGGTGGCTGCTGGTCGCGGTGTTCGCGCTGGCGGCGACCGTGGTGGGCCTGTTGTACCGCAAGGTGCGCCACGCCAACGCCCAGCTGCACGAAAAGAACCGCGAACTCAAGCAGCAGAGCGTGCGCGATCCGCTGACGGGGCTGTACAACCGTCGCCACTTCTTGGAATACATGCGCGCGCTGCCGGCGGCGGAGCAGCAAGCCAACGGCGGCGCCTTGTTCCTGCTCGACGTCGACCACTTCAAGAACATCAACGATACCTATGGCCACGCGGCCGGCGACGCGGTGCTGACCACGATCGCGGCGCGCCTGTGCGAGATCCTGCGCGAGACCGACATGATCGTGCGCTGGGGCGGCGAGGAATTCCTGGCCTACCTGCCGACGGCGCCGGCCGGCAAGTCAGGTTTGGACGAGGTGGCCGAGCGCATCCTGGCCGGCATCGGCGCGACCGTCGTCGACCATGGCGGCATGGCGCTGAGCGTGAATGTCTCGATCGGTTACGCGCCCTTCCCGCTGTCGGTGGGGGAGCAGAACCTGGCGTGGGAGCGGGTGGTGAACCTCGTCGATATGGCGCTGTACCTGGCCAAGTCGCATGGGCGCAACCGGGCGTATGGCGTGCGCGGCTTCGCCGACGACAGGCTGGCCAGCATCGATGCGATCGAGCAGAACCTGGAGCATGCGTGGCGTGCGGGGCAGGTCGATTTGTCGGTCGTGATGGGCGAGCGGGAGCCGTTGAAGGCGGCGAACGGTTGAACCGGAGCCAGTTGCGGCAGTGGATGGCCGCTCGGCTGGCTTGGCGCGCGTTCACATTGCACGGCGTCGGGAATGCTGTTGCTAGGGGCTGAGCAGCTTATCGATGTCGATATCAGAAAATGGAATCGTCGGCGCAGCTAGTTGGCGAAGAATCTCAAATGCACATCCAGTTTGAGCTTCGCTAGATTCTCAAGCCGCATTTTTCCGCCAAGCACGATAGCTGGTTCAAAGCCGTAGACTTCATCGAATCCCAAGGGTCCGAGCTCAGCAAGTGCGCGAGAATATAGAGGCTCGCCCATCTCGTCCTTAAGATCACAGTCTTCCGGTGACTTGGTAATCCCCCCATTTTTAGAGCGCGCTAAAAGTAGAGGTTAAGCGGCAAGGGCAAGTTTCTGTTTTGGTGTGATGCCGCCGAGCGCCATATTGGGCCGGTCGTGATTGTAGGTCCACAGCCAGCGGGTGGCAAATTCCTGGATTTGGTCGAGCGTTTCAAAGAGGTTGTGCGCCAGCAATCGTAGCGCACGGTCCTGTTGTATCGCTCGACGTAGGCGTTTTGCTGAGGCTGGCCTGGCTGGATGAAATCGATGCGGATGCCGTGCCTGGCGGCCCAAGCCAACGTCATGGCGCTGATATATTCGGGGCCGTTGTCGCAGCGGATCGCCTCCGGTTTGCCGCGCCATTCGATGATCCGGTCCAATGATCTGATAACGCGTTCGGATGGCAGCGAGAAGTCGACCTCGATTCCCAAGCCTTCACGATTGAAGTCATCGATGACGTTGAATAGGCGGATGCTGCGGCCGTCGGCAAGCTGGTCATGCATGAAGTCCATCGACCAGCTTTGGTTGATTGCGGTCGGCACGGCCAATGGCAGTGGCTTCTCGCGCACCAGACGATGGCGCGGCTTGATCCGCAGGTTCAGCTCGAGTTCGCGGTAGATCCTGTAGACCCTCTTATGATTCCACTTGAAACCCTTGACGTTGCGCAGGTACAGGAAGCACAGCCCGAAGCCCCAGTTGCGCTGGTTGTTCGTCAGCCGCACCAGCCAGTCGGCGATGACGTTGTTCTCTTCGTCCAGCTTCGCCTTGTAGCGGTAGCAGGTCTGGCTGATGCCAAACGCTCGGCAAGCCAGGTTAATCGTGGCTGACCGCTGTGCCACGGCCCACTGCGCCATCTCTCGCCGCTGAGATGGCGCTACCACTTTTTTGTCAGCGCCTCGGCCACAATCTCGGCCTTCAGACGTTCCTCGGCATACATCTTCTTCAAGCGCCGATTCTCGTCTTCGAGCTCCTTCATGCGTGCCATCAGCGACGCATCCATGCCGCCGTACTTGGCGCGCCATTTGTAGAACGTGGCGTTGCTGATGCCGTGCTCGCGGCACAGTTCCGGGACAGGGCTGCCGGCTTCGGCTTGCTTGAGGATGGCGATGATCTGGCTGTCGGTAAAGCGGGACGTCTTCATGTAGAGCTTTCTGTTAAGTAGAAAATTCTACTTCTAAACACGCTCTTTTTGCGGGGGGATTACCATAGCCGCGAAAGATGCTGGCCGTCTGGTCGTACAGGCTCGCGTTGTGGAACAGCAGGCAGTTGCGGCGCAGGGCCAGATACTTGAGCCAGGGGCCGAGCCGGGCTTCGTAGAAGGCGACGCCGCCATCGGTGCGCAGCAGGCGGAAGCTGAAGACGTAGCCGCTGAAGTAGCGCAGCGTGCCGTCCTGGCGCACCAGTTCCACCGTCAGCAGCTTGCCCTGGAGCGTTTTCAGGTCGAGCGCGGCGTCATCGGAGAGCAGCTCGACGGTATAGGCGAAATCGCGCGACAGCGCTTCGTAGGCGTCCAGCTTGTTGACCAGCAGCGTGGAAGCCGGGCCGTCGTCGTGCGGAAACGCCAGCCGCAGGATGCGGGCGTGCTGGCGGTCGCGCAGCAGTTCTTGCAGATGCAGGAGAAGCGTGCCCATGCGGATTCCTTGTACGCACCATGACATGTTTGCAATGCAATCATGTCATGTGCGCACAAGCCGTTGCTGAGCCAGCCGGGACGGATCCCTCTCCCTTGTGCAGGGTCAATGCTGTGAAGCTTAGCCGGCCTTGAACGGGCCGGCTGGCAGGCGCCCCTTAGAAGCCGTACTGCACGCCGACCGATACGACGTCGGCCTTGGCGCCGTTATCCTTCTGCTTGCCGTAACGCTCGTATTCGCCGACCAGCGACACGTTCTGGGTCAGGGCGTACTGCACGCCGATTGCGCCATACAGGCCAGTGTCGCGTTCGGTCCAGTTGGCGTTCATCAAGCCGCCCTTGCGCTCGTTATACGAGGCGCCCAGCTTGCCGTAGGCCGACAGCGCCCCGTTCACCGGCACGGTGTACTTGGCCGCCAGATAGGTGCTGTTGCTCTTGACGAAAGCTTCGGGAGCGCCCGGCAACGAGGTGACGCGATAGTCTTCGCTGCCGAAGCGGGTATGGCCGGCCTCGACCGCCCAGTTCTGGTCGATGTTATAGCCGCCGAAGATCTTGCCGCCGGCCTTCCAGTCGTCGATCGTCTGGTTCTTGGCGCCGGAGACGCTGGCGCCGACGTAGGCGCGCGACGTCGAACCGTCGACCGAAAGGCTCTGGGCTTGTGCGGAACCGATGGCGACCAGGCTGGCCGCGAGAGTGATGAGCAGTTTGTTCATGATGTCCTCTGTTTTTCGTCTGGTTCGCAATTCCTCATTGAATTGCGTAATGGAAAGGTACACCCATGCGTATTTGTAATGAACAGCCCATGCGTAAGCGGTTGTAACGAAACTCGACACAGCCGGCGGACTAACCGTCGGCTACCGGGACTTGTCAGTACGATGCGCGCCATTCACTGCACGATCCGGGCTGATCGGGCATATGCATTTGGTTACCTCTGGATACAAATGTCTGGTGCAGTGATGGTCAATGCCCCTGCTGGCCACCCGCCACCGCCGGCACGACGAACTCTACCGTCTTGCTCGTGATGACCATATGCGTGGGATCGGCCAGTTCGACCAGCACCTCGTGCGGGCCGGGCGGCAGGCCGACCAGGATGATCGGCTCGTTGCTGGCGTCGGCCCAATGCCATGGCGCGCCGTCCACCGTCACGTGCAGGTGGCCGATGCGCGGCGATACGTCGAGGGCGCCCTTGTTATATACCGGCACGATGCGGATGTTCTCGGTGCGGTAGCCGATGAAGACCTGGCCTTTCGCCAGCGGTCCTGGCAGCGGCTGGTCGACGATCAATTTGGGCGCCGCCTCGTTCTCGATCGCCACCACGGCGATCGGGCGGGCGCCGCCGACATCCTTCTCGGCGAAGACCGGCAGGGACAGGGTGGCCGCGAGGCCGAGGATCAGGGTAGAAAGCAGTCGCATGATGTTCTCTCTCAGGCGAGGTTGATCTGGACGTCGATATTGCCGCGCGTCGCCTTCGAATACGGGCAGGTCTGGTGCGCGCTATCGACCAGCGCGCGCGCCGTGTCCTGGTCCACGCCGGGCAGGTGCACGTTCAGGCGCGCCTGCAGGAAGTAGGCGCCGTCGGCATTGCACAGGTCCACTTCGGCGTCGACCGCCAGCCCGGCCGGCAGCTTCACGTCCCGCTTGCCCGCCGCGAGTTTGATCGCGCCGATGAAGCAGGCCGACCAGCCGGCCGCGAACAGCTGCTCGGGATTGGTGCCCGCACCTGTCGAGCCGGGCGAGGACAGCTGTATGTCCAGGCGGCCATCGGCGCTGCGGGCCGCGCCATCGCGCCCACCCGAGGTGGTGTGGGTCTTGCCGGTGTAAAGCACGTTTGCATTGGTGTTCATGGTCGATCTCCTCAAATCCATTTGGCGACATCGAGGATGGCCTGGGCGAAGTCCCGGGGCGCTTCCTGCGGCAGGTTGTGGCCGACACCCTTGGCGAGGTGGCGGTGTTCGTACTTCTTCAAGAACTTTTTGGCGTAGTTCTTCGGGTCCGGATGCGGCGCCCCGTTGGCCTCGCCCTCCATCGTGATGGTCGGCACGGCGACGTCGGGGAATGCCGCCAGGCGCCGCTCGATGTCTTCGTATTGCGGCTCGCTCGGCGCCAGGCCCAGGCGCCAGCGGTAGTTGCTGATCGAGATGGCGACGTGGTCCGGGTTGTCCAGCGACTTGGCGGAGCGGGCGAAGGTCGCGTCGTCGAACTTCCACTCGGGCGACGCCAGCTCCCAGATCAGGCGCGCGAAGGCGTGCGTGTTTTCGCGATAACCGCGTTCGCCGCGCGCCGTAGCGAAGTAATACTGGTACCACCATTGCAGCTCGGCCTTTGGCGCCAGCGGCTGGATATTGCCTTCCTGGCTGCCGATCAGGTAACCGCTGACCGAGACCAGCGCGTTGAAACGCTGCGGCCACAGTGCGGCCAGGGTAGTCGCGATGCGGGCGCCCCAGTCGAAACCGGCGACGATGGCCTGCTCGATCTTCAGTGCGTCGAGGAAGGCCACGGCGTCGGCCGTGAAACTGGCCTGCTGGCCGTTACGCAGCAGGTCGGGCGACAGGAAGCGCGTGCTGCCGTAGCCGCGCAGGTGCGGCACGATCACGCGGTAGCCGGCCGCGACCAGGATCGGCACCACGTCGATGAAGGCGTGGATGTCGTAGGGCCAGCCGTGGAACAGCACGATCGGCTTGCCGGTGCGCGGCCCGACATCGACATACCCGACGTCGAGCACGCCGGCGCGGATCTGACGGATGTCGGTGAAGGTGTTGCTGGCGGGGGAAATCCCGCTGCCGGCGCCTGGACTGGCGCCGGCAGGCGCCGCCTGCGCGGCGCCCATCAGGCTGGCTTGAAAGGCGGCGATGCCCAGCGCCGCCGTGCCCAGGAAACCCCTGCGTTTCAGGTTGGTGGTGTCGTTCATGGCGTTCTCCCCGGATTACAGCGACATGCCGCCGTCGATGGTCAGGCTGGCGCCCGTCATATAGCCCGAGTCCGGGCCGGTCAGGTAGGCCACCAGTCCGCCGATCTCGACCGGCTGGCCGACGCGCTTCACCGGGATCAGGGGCGTGATCATCTCGAGCATGTCGGCCGTCATGTCGGTCGCGATCGGGCCGGGCTGGATGTTGTTGATGGTGATGCCGCGCGGCGCCAGGTCGACCGCCAGGCCCTTGACCATCACCGCCACCGCGCCCTTGGTCATCGAGTACACGCTGGAACCCGGGTGGCTGGTGCGCTCGGCGGCGTTGCTGCCGATGGTGACGATGCGGCCGCCCTCTCCCATATGCGGCAGCGCCGACTTGATCGCCAGGTAGACGCCGCGCACGTTCACGTCGAGCATGCGGTCGAGGTTGTCGATGCTGAATTCGGCCACGTCGGCGATGTGCAGGATGCCGGCGGCGACGACGACGATGTCGATGCGGCCGAAGCGCGCCACGGCCTGGCGCACGGCCGACTGCAGGTCGGCGGCATTGCCGCTGTCGGCCTGGATCGCCAGGGCTGCGCGGCCCTTCTGTTCAATGGCGGCGACCACCTCGTTGGCCTTGGCCGCGGCCGCGGCATAGGTCAGGGCGACGTCGGCGCCCTCTTGCGCCAGGCGCAGGGCGATGCCTGCGCCGATGCCGCGCGAGCCGCCGAAGACGAGTGCGATTTTTGGTTGTGCGGTGATGCTGTTCATGGTGGTTCTCCTTCGTGGGTTGAAAAATGATGGCTTACGCCGCTTCGGCCAGCAGGGCCTGGATCCTGGCTTCGGTCTCCTGGTAGGCGCCTTCGCCGAAGTGCGTGTAGGCGATGCGTCCACGCTTGTCGATCAGGTAGACGGCCGGCCAATACCGGTTCGAATACGCTTCCCAGGTGGCGTAGCGGTTGTCCTGGGCCACCGCATACGGGATGCCGAAGCGCTTGATCGCGGACTGCACGTTCGAGGTCGAGCGTTCGAACGGGTACTCGGGGGTATGCACGCCGACCACGACCAGGCCCTGGTCCTTGTACTTCTCGTGCCAGCGCTTCACATGCGGCAGCGTGCGGATGCAGTTGATGCAGGTGTAGGTCCAGAAGTCGACCAGCACGACCTTGCCGCGCAGGCCCTGCATGGTGAGGGGCTGCGAACCCAGCCACTTGTCGATGCCCGTGAATTCGGGGGCGGTCTGGACCTTGGCGATCGGCGCGCCGTGGGACGAGGCGGCATTGAAGAAAGTGGCGCCGGCCAGCAGCAGGGTGAACAGGCGTTTCATGATGGTTCCTTTCAAAACGAGATGAAGTTGGCGAGGTGGGCGTACAGCAGGACGTCGTACTGGAAATGGATGGCGGCGGCGGTGGCCAGGATCAGCGCGCCGAACAGTTGCTGCAGGCGGTCGGCGTGGCGCGCCACGGCGCGGATCCGGGTGCGGACGAACTGGCCGCCATAGGCGATGACGAGCATCGGGATGCCGGCGCCGATGGCGTACAGCAGCAGCAGACCGACCGAGCGGCCGAGATCCTGGGCCTGGGCCACCAGCACCAGGATCGAGGCCAGCACCGGGCCGGCGCAGGGCGTCCAGACGGCGCCCAGCGACATCCCCAGCAGCAGTCCTCCGAGGTTGCCGGCGCGCTCGGCGCCGCCGGCGGGCATGGCGCGGCTCACCAGGGCGCTCAGGTGGTTCATCAACCACGCATACGGCGCCTTCCACAGCATCGCCACGCCCAGCACGGCCAGGATGGCCAGGCCCGCGTAGCGCAGCGTTTCATGGGCCAGCACGACGTGCTGCGAGGCGCTGGCCAGCAGCATGCCGAGCGCGGCGAAGGAGATGACGAAGCCGGCCACGATGAACAGCGGGCGCGTGTTGCGCTGTCCCTCGGTCCGGTCTTGCAGGGTGCCGCCCAGGACGATGGGCAGGATGGGGAGCACGCAGGGCGAGGCGATGGTCAGCACGCCGCCGAGCAGGGCAAGTGGTGCGTCGATGAGAGTTGGCATGGTACGGTCCTCCTGTTGGGATGACCGTATTGGACCGCCGTGGCGTATCCCGGATGTGTCGGGAATGGGCGTTCTTGCAATGTACTGTACCCGACCCGGGCCCAGATACATTGGCATACAAAAGCAGGCGGCAGTTGAGATATAAAGACGGCACTGCTACTCTTGAACCGACTCCCTGCCAGGTGCCGACCATGGAACATACCGACCATATACTGATCGTCGACGACGACCTCGAGATCCGCGAACTGCTCGCCAGCTACCTGGAAAAACAGGGCATGCGCGCTTCCACCGCCGCCAATGGCCGCCAGATGCGCGCGCTGATGGAACAGCACCAGTTCGACCTGGTGATCCTCGACCTGATGCTGCCGGGCGAGGACGGCCTGACGCTATGCCGCGACCTGCGCGCCGGCAAATGGCGCGCCTTGCCGATCCTGATGCTGACTGCGCGCGACGAAGAGACCGACCGCGTGGTGGGCCTCGAGATGGGCGCCGACGACTACCTGACCAAGCCGTTCGCCGTGCGCGAGCTGTTCGCCCGCATCCGCTCGGTCCTGCGCCGCGCGCGCATGCTGCCGCCGAACTTCGAGGTCAAGGAACCGGGCCGGTTCCTGCTGTTCGGCGACTGGCGGCTTGATACCGTCGGCCGCCACCTGCTCGATTCCGAAGGCACGATGGTGGCCCTGAGCGGCGCCGAATACCGCCTGCTGCGGGTGTTCCTCGAGCACCCGCAGCGTGTGCTGTCGCGCGACCAGTTGCTGAACCTGACCCAGGGCCGCGACGCCGACCTGTTCGACCGCTCGATCGACCTGCTGGTGAGCCGCCTGCGCCAGCGCCTGCAGGACGATGCGCGCGAGCCGCGCTACCTCAAGACCTTGCGCAGCGAAGGCTATGTGTTCTCGTGCGCGGTCGAGGTGGCGGACGGTCAGCCATGAGCTCCCGTTTCCTGCGCTGGCCGCGCACCCTGTTCGTGCGCCTGGTGCTGATCCTGTCGCTCGGCCTGGCGCTGGCGCATGCGCTGTCCTATGTGCTGATCATGAGCGAGCGGCGCGAAGCCACGGTGGGGCTGATGCTCGGCTACCTGGAGCAGGACGTCGCCAGCTCGGTGGCCCTGCTCGACCGCCTGCCAAGCGCCGAGCGCGCCGCCTGGCTGCCGCGCCTGGAGCGCCGCACCTACAGCTTCTCGCTTGGCCCCGGCGACCTGGGCCATCTGCCCGACACCGCGCATGCGCGCCGCATCGCCGCGGCCTTCATGGATGCCATCGGCAAGCAGTACCGGGTCACCGCGCGGGCCGTGCCGGGCCATCCTGACCGGGTGCAGGCGACCGTCATCCTGGGCGACGGCACGCCGCTGACGATCGACATGCGGCCCGCCGGCTTGCCGGTGTCGAACTGGCTGCCCGCCGTGCTGCTCGGCCAGCTGGCCCTGCTGGCGGCCTTCACCTGGGCCGGCGTGCGGCTGGCGACCCGTCCCCTGGCCCGGCTGGCCGACGCCGCCGACAGTCTCGGGCCCGATCTGAAGTCCGAGCCGTTGCCCGAGTCCGGTCCCCAGGAGGTCACGCGCGCGGCGCGCGCCTTCAATGCGATGCAGGCGCGCATCGCCGGCTACATGAGCGAGCGCACCCAGATCCTGGCCGCGATCTCGCACGACTTGCAGACGCCGATCACCCGCATGCGCATGCGCGCCGACATGCTGGACGACGCGGTCCAGCGCGACAAGATGAACCGCGACCTTCATGAAATGGAAGCGCTGGTCAGGGATGGCGTGGCCTATGCGCGCACCCTGCACGGCACCCTGGAAGCGCCGTGCCGCATCGATGCCGACGCCATGCTGTGCAGCCTGGTCGGCGACTACCAGGACGCGGGGCGCGCCGTGAACCTGCGCGGCAAGGCCGGCACTTCCATGGCGACCCGTCCCCACGCGCTCAAGCGCATCCTCGGCAACCTGGTCGACAATGGCCTCAAGTATGCGGGCGCGGTCGAAGTCAGTGTCGGGCAGGCCGAGGCCGGCGAGCTCGCGATCCTGGTGCGCGATTTCGGTCCCGGCATTCCCGAGGAAGAGCTGGAGAAGGTGTTCGAACCGTTCTATCGCCTGGAAGCCTCGCGCAATCGCGATACCGGCGGCACCGGGCTGGGCCTGGCGATCGCGCGCCAACTGGCGGCCACGCTGGACGGCACGCTGGCACTGGCGAATCACCCCGACGGCGGGCTGGAAGCCAGGCTGGTGATCCGCGACCTGGCCTAGGCCTGACCGGCGGCGAGCGGCACGGTCAGGCGCACCGTCGTGCCGCGTCCGGCTCTGCTATCCACGGTGAGCTGCCCGCCGATCTGGGCCGCCCGCTCGCGCATCCCGACCAGGCCCCAGTGCCCGTCGCGCCTGCCGGCCTGCAGCACCGCCTCCGCAATGCCGCCGCCGTCGTCGGCCACCTCCAGCGCCAGCCGGCGCCGGCCATACGTCAAGCGCACGTCGATGCGCGCGGCGCCTGCGTGGCGGAAGGCATTGCGCATCGCCTCGCGCGCGATCTCGGCGACTTCCTCGGCCAGCGCCGGCGCCAGCCGCACGGCGCTGCCGTCGACCTCGAAGCCGGCCGCCACCCCGGGATGGTCGTCCTGCAGCCTGCGCAGCGCATCGTCGATCACGCAGTCCAGAGTGACGTTGTCGCTCATGCGCAGTTCCTGCAAGCGGTCGCGACCCTCGGCGATGGCCTGGTCGGCTTCGTCCAGCACCTGTTCCAGGCGAGTGCGCGCCCGGTCTCCATTCGGCATGGCGCGCACCACGGTATCCAGGCGCAGGGCCAGCGCCTCGACCGTCTGCAGGAAGGAATCGTGCAGGGTACGCGCGATGCGTTCGCGCTCGGCGGTGCGCATCCGCAGGCGCTCGGCCACGCGCCGCGTCAGGTGGCGCACCCGATAGCGGTACAGAGAATAGCCCAGCGCCAGCGCCGCCAGCGCGCACGCGAGCTGGAATGGACGGCTTTCGAACAGGGTCGGCGCGATCTCCAGGTCGAGGGACGCGGTATTGGCGCTGGCCACGCCGTCCTCGTTGCGCGCCCGTACCTGGAAGCGGTAGGCGCCCGGCGCCACGTTCGTGTACCAGGCGGCGCGCCGGTTGCCGGCGTCCTGCCAGTCGCGGTCGACGCCATCCAGGCGGTACTCGAAGCGCAGGCCGTGTGGACGGCGCAGGCCGAGGGCGGTGAACGCGATGCCGAAGTCGTTCGATCCCGCCGGCAAGGACAGCGCTCCGGCAGCGGCAACGGCCACGCCGCCGGCCTCGGCGCCGAGGATCGCAACCTGCGGCGCGTGTCCGTTGCGCGACGAAGGCGTGTTGTCGATACTGACCACGCCGCCCGATGTCACGAGCCAGATCCGCCCTCCACCATCGGACATCGCGGTGGGCATGCGGATCTCGGTCATCGCCTTGCCGGTGTAGCCGTCCTGCACGCCGTACTGCCGGTAGCGCAGCGGCAGGCCGGGGTCGACCATGCTGCGCCGCCAATCCTGGGCGCGCACGTGCACCGCGCCACCCGCGCCATTGAGCCAGCGGTCGCCCTCGGGCGTGACGTGCATGCCGGTGACGTTGCGCAGCACGTCCGGATCCTGGGCGCGCAAGAGCTGCACCCGGCCGTCCTTGAGCACGCCCATGCCGCGCGCGCCGCTGATCGTGACGTCGCCTTCGGCGAAGATGCGCGATGCCATGCCCACCGCGGACGCATCGTAGGCCTGCCTGACGCCATTGTCGTAGAAGACCAGTTGACCGTCGGTCAGGCCCAGCCACTGCTGGCCCGGCCTGGCGCCGGCCGACGACACGTTGATATTAGGCGGCAGCGGAAAGGCGCTGCGCGGCAGCCACTTGCCATCGACCAGACCCATCAGGCCGGTTGGAGAGGAATACATCCATAACACCTTGCCGTCGTGCCCCATGCCGCCAAGACGCAAGGCGGCCGGCTTGCCATCCGGTCCCTGCGGGAACGGTATCCGTTCGACCGTGCCGCGATAGCGCACCTCGATGCCATGCGTACCGGCCAGCATCAGCGCGCCCCGGTGGTCGTTGGCGACCATCGTCGCATGCTGTCCGCGCTCGACCTGCGGCGCGCGGCCGGGCGCGATGCGCCACAAGGCGCCATTGGTGCGGTCGGCGGCCCAGACCACGCCATCGGTATCGCGCGCCAGGGTGAAGTAGTAGCCAGCCCCCGACAGGGGCGAGCGATGTACCCGCTGCTCGCGGAAGCGGTCCAGGCCATGCTGGGTCGCGACCCAGACATTGCCTTCAACGTCTTCGAGGATGTGCCCAGGATCGTCGCCCGACAAAGGCGGAGAAGCGACGACTTCGGCCTCGCCCCGTGCGGCGTCGAAGGCGGTATCCGGCAACGTGCCGGCGCCATAGCGCAGGCGCAGTCCACGGTCGGCGCCGAGCGACCACAGCGTGCCGTCCCGGTCGAACAGTCCCCCGGGGCGTGTTTCGGTGCGATTGAACCCTTCCGGTGGCGGCAACACGCGGCCATCCGGTGCTCCTGGCAGCAGCGCCATCCTGCCCCCGTCCGCCAGCCACAGGCGGCCATCGGGCGACATCGCGAAGAACCCGCCATGCTTGGCGACGCGCACGAAGCGGCCACGCTGGCGGTCCAGGCGCCAGGCGCCCTAACGATCCGACGCCCACATCTGCCCATACTGGTCGACCAGCATATTGTGCATTCCCCCCGCCTCCGGCACGCCGTCGAACGGAACCGGCACCCAGCGCTTGCCGTCGAAGCGGTGCACGCCGCTGTACGCGCCGATCCAGATGCTGCCATCGACGTCGATGGCCGTGGACAGGATCGGGCCGAGCGACGGCCCGGTGTCGGGCAGCTCTTCCAGGCGGCCGTCCGGATGCAGCATCGACATGCCGAAGCCGGCATAGGTGATCGTCAACCTGCCGTCGCGCTCCGCGCCCAGCGCGGCGATGCGGTCGTGGGCCAGCATGCCGCGCCGCGGAAGCTCCACGCGCGTAAAACGCAAGCCGTCGAAGCGGTACAAGCCATCGTAGGCGCCGAGCCATAACCAGCCGTCGGGCGTCTGCGCCATCGCCGTGATCCGTGACGGCGCGCCATCCAGCACGGTCCAGCTGGTGTGATGGGTATTGGCCAGGCCGACCTCACGGTCCAGCGCCCATGCCGGCAGGCCGGATGACAACAGGCACAGGGTCCAGAAGCTGTTCAACAGGAGTGACGGCAGGGATAGGCGGGGCATGGCTTTCAGGTAATTCCTACTTGTGGTAGCAGAATTTAATACCGGAAATATACCTCATGCGTGGATATGCATGGCAAGTAATGCACGACAACCTGGCGACATCGCCTCGCTACGATGCCGGCTCGTTCACCATCTGGAGTCCACCATGTTCCGCCTTCGTACCCTTCTTTCCTGCGTCAGCCTGGCCCTCACCGCGGCCAGCGCCTCGGCAGCGCCGCCAGCCGACGCCGGCCCTGCACTGGCGCCCCTCGCGCAGGCCCATACCTTCGCCCAGGTGCGCCAGGGGGAGCGGGTCCACACCCTGCTGGCATTGACGCTGGGCGCCGGCAAGCTCACGGCGATCGACCTGAGCGCGGCCAGCGGCCTGTATAGCCCGGATGCCTTCGACGTCATCAAACGATTCGATGCCGCCGCCCTCGATGGCCTGGCGCAGCAGGCGCAAGGAACCGTCAGCCATCCGCTCGAGCGCCTGCTCGGCGTGGGGCCGCGCGGCCTGGCCCACATCGCCGCCGGCACCAACTACCCGGCGCACGGCGAAGAGGTCGGCATGCACGAGGCCTTCCTGTTCCCCAAGCTGTCCTCGGCCGGCGGTCCCCGCTCCACGGTCGCCGCCGCCCCCGGCGCCCTGCTGGACTACGAGGTGGAAGTCTGTGCGCGCTTCGACCGCGAACTGCGCTCGGGCGCCGATTTCGACGCCGCCCGCAAGGGTTTCTTCCTGTGCGGGGATTTCTCGGACCGCGCCACGCTGGTGCGCAATATCGATCTGCGCAATCCAGCCTCCGGCGACGGCTTCGCCGACGCCAAGAGCGGGCCGGACCGCTTCCCCGCCGGCGCCCTGCTGGTGGTGCCGCGCGACTGGAAGGCCTTCCTGCAGGGCGTCACCATCGCGACCCACGTCGACGGCCGGCAGCGCCAGCAAGCGAATGCCGGCGACATGATCAAGGACCTGCGCGCGATCGTGACCGAGACGCTGGACGAGGCGTCAAGCCGCACCTGGTCGTATGCGGGCGGCCGCATCCCGATGGTCGCACGAAAGGCGATCGGCACCGAGAGCGCGGTGCTGACCGGCACCGGCGACGGCGTGGTGTTCCAGGAGCCCGAGCCGGACGTGATCAAGGCGGTGATGGGCGCAAAGGACCGCGCCGCGCAACTGGCGCAGATCGAGCGCTACCTGGCCGGCGAGGCTGCCAAACGCATCTATCTGCAGCCCGGCAACCGGGTGCGCCATTCGAGCAACTACCTCGGCTGGATCGACGCCACCGTCATCGCGGCCGGCGCGCCTTCAAAGTAAGCCACCGCGCCAACGACATTTCATCGACACGCCTGCCGCATAGTGCAGGCATGCATTCACGACCATCGACAGGACCATTCATGAAGCCTCTCTTCCTCTTCGCTACCCTTCTTGCCGCCTCCAGCCTCGCCAGCGCCCAGCAACCGTCCCGCTGGGGCCTGGGCGTCGGCGCCGCCGTCTCGGACTCGGTGTACGCCGGCGAAGGCACGCGCATCACGCCCTTCCCGCTCGTGACCTACCAAGGCGAGCACTTTTACTGGCGCGGCATCGGTGGCGGCGCCCATCTCGTCAAGCGCGGCGGCTTCGCGCTCGACGCCACCTTGTCGGCCCGCTTCGACGGCATCGACCGGGACGATTTCGGCGTGACTGAATTGGCCGAGCGCGGCATCGACCGCAATCTGCTGGAAGACCGCGACGATGCCTTCGACCTGGGCCTCGCCGCCAGCTGGCGCGGCGCCATGGGCCAGCTCGACCTGGGCGTCAAGGGCGATGTCACCAGCACCAGCAAGGGTTACGAAGCCAGCCTGACCTATGGCTATCCGGTCCAGTGGGGCGCCACGCGGATCACGCCGAACGTCGGCGTCTCGCACCTGTCGAAAAAGCTGGCCAATTATTACTACGGCACGCTGCCCGAGGAAGTCGCGCGCGGCGTGGCGGATTACCGGCCTGGCAGCGCGGCGGTGGCCCGTATCGGCGTCGACGTGGTGCGCCCGTTCGCCGGCAACTGGGTCTTCATCGGCAACGTCGGCTACCGCAAGCTGCCGACGAAGCTGTCGGACAGTCCGCTGGTGGAGAAGGACAAGGACGGCTCGGTGTCGGCCTTCATCGGCTTCAGCCGCGGCTTCTAGGGTTTTGGTGCGATACTGCTCCGGCCCTTTCAACCGACCTCGTTGCGCCCCATGATCAAGCAGCCCCTGAGCATACTCATCATCGAAGACAACGCCGGCCTGGCGGCGAACATCTACGACTACCTGGAAGCCTGCGGGCACCATCCCGACGCGGCGCCGGATGGCGAATCCGGCCTGGGGCTCTTGGGCATCAACCGCTACGACGCCATCGTCCTCGACTGGATGATGCCGCGCATGGACGGCATGACCATGCTGGGGCGGCTGCGCCAGGAGATGAAGTCGCGGATACCGGTGATCGTTCTCACCGCGAAGGACCAGCTCGAACACAAGCTGCACGGCTTCCTGACCGGGGCCGACGACTACGTGGTCAAGCCGGTGGCGCTGGCGGAGCTGGAAATCCGCCTGCGCGTGCTGGTGCAGCGCACTCGCGGCGCCGTGGACGAATCGCAGGTGCTGGAGGTGGCCGACCTGCGCTTCGACCTCGGCACGCTCGAAGTGAGCCGCGCCGGCAAGGTGCTGGCGATGACGCCGGTGCGGCGCCAGCTGCTCGAACTGCTGATGCGCCGCTCGCCCGCGCTGGTGCGGCGCGAAGAGCTCGAAACCCTGATCTGGAAGGACGACGTGCCCGACAACGATGTCCTGCGCTCGCACATGCACATGCTGCGCAAGGCGGTCGACGGCGAGTCGCCGCGCAAGCTGCTCAAGACGATCGCGGGCAGCGGCTATCGGCTGGGGCTGTCGGATGAATAAGCGCAACCGCGGCATGTCCAGCCTGCAGCGCAAGATCAGCGCGGTGTTCGTCCTGTTCTTCCTGGTGATGGCGCTGGGCCTGACCGTCCAGGGCAACCTGAGCCAGCACCTGATCGTGCATCCCCTGTGGGAGGAACTGCTGGAATCGAGCACCGCCCAGATGCTCGCGGACGGCAGGCCGGCGCCCGCCGGAAAGCCGCCGCCGACGGGCCTGATCCGCGGCTGGCGCCTGGGCGCGGGGCCGATTCCGGCCGACATGCCGCCCTATTTCGCCAAGCTGCAGCCCGGCTACTACGACGAGGAGCGGATGGACAGCTACGAGTCGGATCTCAGCCATGCGGTGCTGGTGACGCCGGTGGGCGACGGTGAACGCATCGTGATGGCGGTCGACATCACCGACCTGGAAAACTACCAGAACAATATGGCCCTGGTCAGCGTGCTGATCGCGGTGCTGAGCGGCGCGATGATCGCCGGTTCGATCGCCTGGGTCTATCGCAGCCTGCGGCGGCCGATGGGCGTGCTGGCAGAGCGGATGGAGGAACTCGATCCCGAGCAGCCATCGCAGCGCCTGGCGACCGACTTCGCCCTGAGCGAACTGCACGACATCGCCGTCATCGTGAACGGCCACCTGGAACGGGTCGAGCGCTTCATCGAGCGCGAACGCAGCCTGCTCGACCAGGCCAGCCATGAATTCCGCACGCCGATCGCCGTCATCGCCGGCGCCGTCGACGTGCTCAAGCTGCACGACCTGCCGCCGGCCGCCGAGGCCCCGCTGGCGCGCATCGAATCGACCGCCGAGAACCTCACCGAGATCATGGCGGCGCTGCTGTTCCTGTCGCGCGAGGACGGCAAGGCGCCGCTGGAGACCACGCGGCTCGATGCGCTGGTGCTGACGCTGATCGACGACCACCGGCATCTACTCGATGGCAAGGACGCGCACTTCGTCGTCGAAGCTTTGGCCCCCCTGACGGTGAACAGCCCGGAAGCGATCGTGCGCATCGTGGTGGGCAATCTGCTGCGTAACGCGGCAGAGAACAGCTACCAGGGCGCCATCCGCGTCAAGCTGAGCGGGGGGCGCCTGAGCATCCAGGACAGTGGCGCAGGCTTCGACACGGTGGCCGCGGCGCGGCACTATACGCAGGCGCTGCGCAAGTCGGCCAAGCAGGGAGGCGGCCAGGGTCTGCGATTGTTCCTGACGCGCCGGGTGTGCGAGCGCTTCGGCTGGACGTTGACGATCTCGTCCAACCCCGCGCACGGCACGCTCGCGGAAATGAAGTTTATTTAGTCGTCTTCCTTCATCTCGTCCGCTTTCTCCTGGATCTTCTCGCCGGCGCGTTCCACCGACTTGCCGACTTCCTCGGTCGCGCGATCCAGGCCGCGGCTGGCTTCCTCGGTCGCGTCCCTGACCTTGTCGCGCGCCTCGTCGACCGCGTCATCGACCCTGGCCAGTTCATCCTTCACCGAATCGGTCACCTTGGCGCTGGCCTCGTCCATCGCCTTGCCGATGCGTTCCGCCGGGCCGGCGCCGTCCTCGTCGCGGCTGCAGCCGGCCAGCGCCATGAGCATCACCGGCACCAGCAGCGCCCCGGTCATGGTTGCCTTCATTCCCTACTCCTTGCGGTTTTCTCAACGCTTTGCATGATACACGGCGTCACCGGGCGTGGATGTCCTTACAGGATTCAGCCGCCGCGCTTCGGATCGGCCAGCGGATGGCTGCGCCGGCGCCGTTCCTCGCGAGTGCAGGCTGCGGCTGCGGCATTGAGCGCATCCTGCACCTTGCGCAGCTGCTCTTCGCTGGCGCGCGTCTTGCGCAGCGCGGTCAACTCGTCCTGCGCCTGTTTCGGCTTGCATTCCTTCGCCAGGGCGATCGCCGCGCTCATACGCCGTTCGATGCGCGCCTGGGTCGGCTTGGTCAGCATCCAGGCCAGCCACAGGATACCGAGCGCGATCAGCCACCAGCGCAGGCGGATCGGCTTGCGCGCCGGCGCGGCCGGCCGGGGCGCAGCGTTGGGGCGAATCGGTGGCGGCACTGGCGGCACCGACGGCCTGGGCGGTGGTGGCGGTGGCGGAATTGGCGCCGCAGGCGCCGGAACAGGCGCCGGCGGCGGGACGAAGACCGGCTCCGGCCGTTTCGCCAACTCTGGCGCGGGGGGTGCGATCGGCGCGGCGACGGGCCGCTGCGCCGTGCCGCACCACGGACAGAAATCGACCCGGCGCGGAAAGGCGCGTCCGCAGCCGACGTTCACGCAGCGGTGCAGGGACTGTGCTTGCTCCATGCCTGTTCCTAATCCGGATCCGGCACGCCGTCGTCGGGATCGGGTATCCCATCATCCCGTGTCCGGCCAAGCGCAGCCGCTAGTTCCGGCAGCTCGCCCACCGTGCTCCACTTGCCGATCTTCGGATGCCAGCGCATGTCCCAGGCGCGGGTGGCGTGATCGATCTCGCCGCGCGCGGCCTGCTCCGCGATCTCGTCGACCGTGAACGGCCCGCGCTGGGCGCCGCCGACGAACAGCTTGAAGCGTGGCGTGGTGGTCGGCAGCGGCGTCGGCGCGACGGGACGCTGTGCCAGCGCCTGCGCCGCCGCTTCCTCGTCCGCCAGCAGCGCCGGCAGGATCACGCGCTTGTCGAGTGTGCGCTCGACTTCCCAGCTATAGGCATCCTGGCTCGATCCGGGAACGACCTCGGTCCAGCGCTCGACATGGCCCAGCAGGGCGTCGATGCGCGCCGGCCCCAGGGCCGGGTCCAGCGCCTGCGCGCGCCGGAACCAGCTGTCGTACAGTCGGCGCGCGGTGATATTCGGCAGCGAAGGCGATGGCAACTGGGCGCCCGTCTCGTCGACTTCCAGGCGCGGTTCGTACACGCGCAGCTGGTAGTAACGCATCAGGGCCGCCAGCAGCATCAGCCGCTGCGGGCCGAGATGCGCCAGGCGCGCCTGGACGGCCGCGACGATCCCCTCGCGATAATAGGGCGGCAGGCCGTTGGAGCGGATCGCGAACTCGTTGCCGACCTGGAGCCATTCGCCGGAACCGGCTTCGACCTCGAACAGGTACTGGCCGCGCGGCTGGAAAGCCGCCTCGCGGTCGCCCAGCTCTGGTTTACGCCGGATGACGCCCAGCGCGATCGCCTGCAAATACCACTCGTAATCGTCGGCCAGACGTCCCAGCTCGTCCATCGACGGCGAGATCGGATGGCGAAAACGCGTGGCGTCGAAGTGCAGGTGGGTCGGGATCTTCGGGTTCTCGATCTGGTACGAGGCGCGCCAGGTCGGCAGGCCGCGCAGCACCGTCATCGGATAGCCGGACAGCTCGATATAGCACACCGCCCTGCCGCTCACTCCGGTGTTGACGATCGAGACCAGCTCGCCATGGAAGTAACCGGTCGGCACCGCGGCGCGGATCTCGGCCTCCATGCGCCGCCACGCGATCGGGTCACCCACGCCGATGAAGCACTTGAACTGGTCGGCGTTCGGCGTAAACTCGGCCGAAAAGCGCGCATTCACCCACGGCATCGCGCTGCGGATCCACTCGGCGAAAATGCGCTGGCGCGCCTGCGGCGACAGGCTGGATAAACGTTCGAGCAGCGGATCGGCGCTCTCCTGCTGCTCCAGATCCTGGCTGGACAGCTGCAACTGCGCGCGGCGGAACAGCTTGAGCAGCAGCTCGGCGCGCAGGCGTTCGTCGCCCAGCTGCGGAAACAGGCGCGCCGAACCGCCGAATTCGAGCAGCACTTCCTCGCTCCAGATGCTGGTGTCGCCAGTGAGCGCTACCTTCGCCGGCGTCGTATCAACGCCGAGCTTGATCGTGGTCGCATGCTCCTGCCGCGCGTCGGCGCGCAGCTGCATGATGCGCTGGTCGACTGCCCCGAGCATCGCCTGCACGGCGCGCCGGCCCTCCTGGAACTCGCCGGCGATGCCGCTCCACTGCGCGTGGCCCTGTTCGTCGGTCGATTGCGGATCGCCCAGCCAGCCGGATAGGGAACGCATCACCTCGATCGACTGGCCGGCCGCCACCGCGAGCAGGTGGAAGCGCAGGTAGTCGGCCAGGTCGCGCTTGAGGTGGCCCATCACTTCGCGCGCCTGCGGTTCCTTGCCGAACAGGCGGCCGGCGGCCTGGCCCAGGTTGTTCAGCGATTCCTCGACCTGGCGCGTGCGCAGCGCGTCGCGGATGTCGCGGTAGCGACGTCCATTGCGTTCGGCATGGGCCAGGTCGCGCTGCGCCAGGCGCGCCTTGACCTGCTCCAGCAGCGACAGCACGAATTCCAGTCCGCCCTGGCGGCGGTCGTCGAGCAGGGCGTACAGGCGCTCGCGCACCCTTCCCTTCAGGCGGCTGGTCAGTTCGCCGGTATGGCGCTTGATGCGGTCCTCGCTGGTCTCGGCGGTGGCGCCGGCCTCCCGGATCGCGTCGCGCTCGAGCTGCGGCAGCAGTTCGGACACTTTTTCGCGCCACAGCTTGATGTCGTAGGACGCCATGATGCGGTCCATCTCGAGCTGGACACGGCTTTCCACGCGCTCGAGCAGCGAGCGGCCGTCGCGGTCCTGCAGCAGCGCGGTCGTCAACGCATACTCGGTGAATGGCGTGACGTCCACCGACCCCTTGCGCAGGTCGGGGAACTCGTCGAATGGCCGCTCGGCCATCTCCATCTGCTCGCGCATGAAGGCGTCGCGTTCGGCGTCGCCGGCGCGCCGCGCCGCATTGTTCCCACTTACGCCATCGGTGCCGGCCAGGCCGAAGAACGCCTTCACCATCAGCGCCGCCAGCTCATAGGCGCGGATGTCCTCATGCAGGCTTTGCTGGGTGTCGAGCACCGACTGGCCGAAGCTCGAATACACCTTCGAGTACGACAGCCGCATGTCGCCGAAGCGCGCCTCGGGCACGCGCGGGTTGTACGGTCCCAGCTTGTGCTGCTGCTGGTTGACCGCCACCGAGCGCTTGCGGTTGGCGAAGTCGGCCGAGGCGAAGTCTTCGAACAGCGTGTCGGCCACCATCTGGTAGACGTCCTTGACGTCGAGCGTGGCCTTGTTGGCCAGGTTGGCGGTGTCGACGAAATACACGTCGTCGTAGGGAGCACCGCGGCCCGCGATGCTGTCCGGGTCGAGCCACGTGATATTGGCGTTCATGTCGCGCATCGCCGTCTCGAGTTCCATCAGCGTGGCGTAGGCATTGGCCTCGGTGCGCTCCTTGTTGGCCTTGGCGAAACCGGAAGGCATCAACAGCACCAGGTCGACCTGGCTGTCGGACACTTCCTGGCGCGCGATCGCCTTCGACAGCCAGCCCAGGTCGAGCACGCTGCCGGCGCCGGTGCCGCCGGCGGCGGAGGCGATGACCACGATGCGGAACTTCGAGGTATCGACCTGCAGCCCGAGACGCTGGTAGTTTTCCTTGCGCTCGATGCCGGCATTGCTGCTCAGGTAATTCAGCGCGCCCTTGATGCGGCCGCGCAGCTTCGGGTATTTGTCGAACAGGTAGAGCCGCGCCAGCGCGCGGATCTGACCCGCGCCTTTCGACGGATCGATGCCGAGCGAGCGCAGCTTCTTGGGCCGCAGCGGCATCCAGCTCTCGATCAGCGGAAAGCGCGCCAGGCTGTCATCGGACTCGTGGTATTGCGGCAGGTCGAGCGCTTCGACCAGGCGTTCCTCGTCGCTCAGGCGCACCAGCTCGTACCAGGGATCGGTGCGCTGCGATTTTCCTTCGTCGATGACGGCATTGTTATCGAGGTCGAAGTGCAGGAAGCGCGCCACCGGGAAGTCGGCGATCGATTCGACCCGGGTCGGATGGCGCCGGTTCCAGACCGCCGACAGGATGCGGCGTCGGATGCGCATCATGACTTCCATGCCGGTGCCGCCAGCGCCGATGAACAGGGTCGGCCGCAGGTCGACCTTCAGTTCGGCCGGGCGGGCGTTGACGCTCGATGGGTTCGGGAATTCTGCCATGGTGTAAGAACTCCCCTTATTAACGACGACCGATGAACAGCGAGGCGACCAGCGCCACCAGGCCCACCGCCACCAGCGGGCCGGTGACGGCGAAGGTCAGGAAACGGCTGGCATTGATGATGGCCAGCACCGCCGCCGCCGACAGGAAGCCGAGGCCGACGAACAGCAACCAGCCCGCATTGCCGGCCGAGGAAGGCGCCACGCGCTTCTTCACCAGGTGGTGCACATAGGCGCCGCGCACGAAGAAGTAGACGCTGATCAGGATCAGGAACACGATGCCGCCGATCGCCAGGTCGCGGTCCGAGGTGTCGGCGACCGGCAAGGTGTGAGGATCGACCGGCATCACCTCGACCGGGCGGCTGGCGGTATCGGGTAAAGTCTGCGGCAACGAGTCCTGCGGCGAGGCCGCTTCTTCCGGCAGCTTGAAGCCGGGATCGGCGGGCGATGGAGCATCTGTCGGTGGCTGGGTTGCCTGCATGGCGATTTCCTTTCTTGTATTCAGCGGCCGAGCCGCACCTGCGCGCCTTCGCGCACATCGAGCAGCCGATGGCCGAACAGCGTTGTCTTCAGTTGCGCGACCTGCTCGCCATGGCGGTCATGGATCGCCTGGGTGGTGCCGGCGCGGCCGCGCATCGTGCGTATCTCCTCGTCCACCGTCACTTGCACCTTGCGCGGCCGCGCCCAGGCCCAGGCGGCAGCCGCGAGCAGCGCCAGGAGCGCGAGCAAGGCGCCGACCAGCGCCAGCAGCGGCCCCATGCCGTAATGGACGCGCACCTCCAGCGGCAGCACCGCCGTCGACGCCTGCACCCGCGCCGGCGGAATGAAGATGTCCGGCAGCGGATCGCCCGGGAACAGCGCCGCCATGCGCTGGCGGAAGGCCTGCGACAGCGCCAGCTGCTGGTCGGCCAGGTGCAGCTCGATCCTGCCCGGCAGCACGTAGGCGGAGCCGGCGGACTTGAGCGCGGCCAGCGACCATTTATCCGGAATCTGCGCCACCGGCAGCGCCATGCTGGAACCCAGCGGCGCCGGCTGACCGGGCGCCAGCGCGCGCACGCGCCGGGTATCGAGCGCGATCGGATGGCTCTCGCCGGCAAGCAGCGAGCGCGCGCTCAGGGTGGCGGAGCCGATCGTGTACGGATACATCGTGTTTTCCAGGTTCCATTCGATGCGCGCCTGCGGCGTGCGCGCATCGGGCGCGACGTCTGCGCGCAGCACGCCGCGCGCGTCCGAGGCGAACGACACGCCGGGCGCATTGACGACGCGGCGCGGCGCCAGCCGCACCGTGTCGCGGTCGAGCGGCTTGAGGCGCGCCGGCGGCTCGGTGATCACTTGCGCGATGCGTCCGGAGGCCAGCAACGCATCGAGCGCCGCCGCGCCTTGCGGTCCGACGGCGAAGGCATACACCATCAGGCCGTTCGCGCTGTAATGCTTGCCCGCTACCTGCATGCGCAGCGGGAAAGCCAGCGCCTTCGTGATCGCGTCGCCGCCGTGGATCAGCGCATAGAATTCGCGGTTGCGGGTGGCCGTGGCCTGGTCGTTGTCGGGGCTGTTGCGGTTGTTCGTCACCAGCCAGACGATGCCTGGCTGACCCTTGAGCACCTGCCCCGTGGCGGCGCGCACCGCTTCGCCCAGGTCGGTGTCGGCCAGCGCGGCGCCTCCCGGCTTGCGCGCCGTGTCCAGGCTGGCGATGGCCTGCGCCACGCGCGCGCGGACCGGTTCCTCGCCCGCCTTGAACGACAGCAGCGCGCGCGGCGACGGCGCGCCCTCCCGGGCCTGATTGAAGCTCGCCAGCACCAGCGCGTCTCCCGGCTGGACCACGCTGCCCGCCAGCGCCGCCACCAGCGGCTTGAAGGGCGACTTGGGATCGCTGTAGAACGGCTCCATCCAGCCCGAGTTCTGCACCAGGAAGACGTGCGGGATGGGCTGTGAAGCGGCCTGCGCGCACAGAGACACGCCGGCCAGCAGGGCCGCCGCCAGTGGACGTGCGATCGTCTTCATCATCGTCGTGATCACAACGGCTCGTCCAGGCGCCAGCCGCGCATCTGGTTCCAGTCCGGATGGTGCAGCCACAGGCAGCCGCCCGCCACCACCGGCACGCATTCGAGCGGACGGGAAAGGCGCGCGATCTCGTCCAGGATCACGTTGCGGCGCCCGATCCATTCGACGGTGGTGCGCGGAATGACGCGCGCATCCTCTCCGATCCCCAGGGCTTCTTCGGCGCGGAAGTTCGCCTTGTGGAAGCGCAGCACCAGGCCGCTCGGCTGGCTGCGGTTATTGTTAAAGCTGCGCAGCAGCGGCAGCACCAGCGTGTCGTCGTGGTGCGGGTCTTCGACGTGTTCGTTCGACCACGGCTCGTCCAGCACCGGATGCCCGCGCCGGAACAGGAAGTTGGCGAAGCCCAGGCGCGCGCCGTCGATCGCCATGCGCGCCGGCAGGCGGTCAGTGCCGGCGCCGAGTTCGAGGTAGGAATAACCCTGGCCATCGTGCCCGATCTGCCACAGGCGGCCGTCGCGGCTCTGGGTCGGCCCGCCGAAGTCCAGGCGTGGTTGCCAGTGCAGCGGCCATGGCGAAAATTGCGGCGCCTCGCCCGGGCGCCAGGTGAGCTGGCCCTGGGCGTGCAGCCAGAACAGGCGGCCGTCGTAGCCGAGCGGACGGCTCCAGCCGGCGGCCGGCGCATCGGGGCAGGCATATTCCTGCACTTCATCGAGGTCGAGGCGCATGCTCCACAAGCGCACGGCATCGACGCCGCCCGCGAGGCAGGCCAGGTGGCGCCGCATGAGGCCGGGCGCCGCCACGATGGGCGCGACCAGCACGCTCTCGGTGCGGTAGGTTTCGCTGACCGGATCGATCCAGAGGCGCTGCAGGCCGTCCAGGCCGGGGACCACGCCGGCCTCGCCGCGGCGCGCATCCAGCGCCGGGATCCAGGCATGGCTGGATGAGGTAAACACCAGGCTGGCGGCGCCCGCTTCGGGCGTGAGCACATGCCAGCTGCCGCCCAGCGGATCCCAATACTGCAGCACGCCGCGGGTGTGGGCCAGCGCCAGCAGGCGTTCGCCGGGAAAGCCGAAGCCGGCGGCGGCGAACACCGAACAGGCATTCGGCGGCGCCGGCATGGTCAGGTCGCAGCGGCCCGGTGTCGGTGCGGCCGGGCGTTCTTCGAGGCTGTCGCCGAGCGGCGTCGAGGTGACCGGCAAGCCGTGGGGCACGTGGCGCGGAAGCAGGTCGTCGCCGCCCGGCCCCCACCATCCGCGCGCTCGCGCCGGCGCGCCGCCGAGGCGCAACAGCGGGCGCCCGCAGCGCGGGCAATAGGCGAATCCTTCCGGATAAATTGGCGAACAGCGGCAATCGAGGGGCAGCGAGGCGCCGAGCACGTGGGCGACATCGGGCAGGCGCTGGCGCGCACGGCCCTGCCAGTCGACCGGCCCCAGGCCCTCGCTGGCGAGCAGGGCGAATTCGCCGCTTGCCTCGTCTTCCTGCCAGATGCTGGCAGGCGTTTCCCATCTGTACGCCATTGCTGCCTTTCGCTCTGCCAAATAATTTGTCGAAACACGACCCGCGGGCCGCGTCATTGCTATTGCTCAAATGATAGCTCCGTGAACTGCCGCGCGGCGCGCCGTTCACGAGGTAGCGTCGCGCGATCCCGGACGCATCAATAATCGAACTCATCGCCTGCCCTGGCGGGAACTTTCGGCCGACATACGTATAATGACCGCCTGCCTTTCCACCCTCTATTGCGCTTTCCGATTCCGCCATGACCGCTGCCGATCCCCACGCCGACCTCCCTTCGCACGCCGTCGATGCCGCCGCAAGGCATCTAGCCGACGTGCTGACGATCGCGCTCGAACACGGTCCGGGGGAGCGCGCGCTGGTGGTGTACGACACCCGCACCGGACTTTCCCGCGCGCTGCTCGAGGGCTACCGGCGCAACCTGCCGGATGCGACTTTCATCGACTTCGACGCCGTGACGCCGGAAGCGGTGCTGGCGGCCTTCGGCACGATGACGGCGGGCGACCTTGTCGTGCTGCTGCAATCGTCGAACTTCCGCCTCGACGGCTTTCGCATGCGGGTCGAGCTGTTCAAGCTCGACCTGAAAGTGATCGAGCACGTGCACCTGTCGCGCATGCCGGGCATCCAGGGCGAGCACTACATCGACGCCCTGGCCTACGACCCCGCCTATTTCCGCGGCACCGGCCGCGCGCTCAAGGAACGCATCGACCGCGCGCCGCACGGCCGCGTGGTCGGCGGCGGCGAGACGCTCACCTTCGCCTCGCCGTTCGAGCCGGCCAAACTGAACATCGGCGACTACAGCGACATGAAGAACGTCGGCGGCCAGTTCCCGATCGGCGAAGTGTTCACCGAAGCGCTCCACCTCGAAGCCGTGCACGGCCGGGTGCAGATCCACGTGTTCGGCGACACCAGCTACCGCTCGAACCGCCCGGACGTGCCGGTGACCCTGGTGATCGAGGCCGGCCGCGTGGTCGCCACCGAGAACGCGACGCCGGCCTTCCAGCAGGTGCTGGACAATATCCGCGCCGACGAGGGTGAAGTCTGGGTGCGCGAGCTGGGCTTCGGCCTGAACCGCGCCTTCACGCGCGAGCTGCGGGTGGACGACATCGGCACCTACGAGCGCATGTGCGGCATCCACCTGTCGCTCGGGGCCAAGCATGGCGTGTACCCGAAACCCGGCTTCAAGCGCAAGGATGCGCGCTACCACATCGACGTGTTCGCGGTGACCGACGCGGTCTGGCTGGGCGATGAAAGGGTGTACCAGGACGGGCGCTGGCTGGCCTGATACGCGCACCTGTCAATACGGTGTTGCAAAAGCCGGCCTTCGGCGCGGCTGTCACACCGAATATTTCAGGATTTTTACAAATCCCCTGAGCAGTTGATTAATATCAGGATTAGAATTCTTTTCTTATATCAACTACAAATCCAGGGGAATCATGTTCCGTTTGCCTATCGGCGTGGCAGTGCTATGCCTTGCCACGTCAGCGTTCGCGGCCGCGCCCTTCGACGACAAGTTCCGCCAGCTCGACGAGCTGCTGCCTACGCCGGGCGCGATCCGTACCGCGTCCGGCGCGCCGGGCCACGCCTACTGGCAGCAGCGCGCCGACTACACGATCCGCGCCACGCTCGACGAGAACAAGCGCGCGCTCTCCGGCGCCGGCACGGTAACCTACCATAACAATTCCCCGGATACCCTGAAGTACCTGTGGCTGCAGCTGGACCAGAATATCTACAAGCCGGGTTCGGACGCGCGCCAGAGCGCCACCCTCCCCTCGCGCAATGCCTGGACCGGCGCCACGCCGCAGACCGGCCTGAAGTTCGACGGCCTGCGCTCGCTGCTCGAGCAGCGCACTTTCCCCGGCGGCTTCGACATCCTGGCGGTGAAGGACGCGAACGGCCGCGCGCTGCCGCACACCATCAACAAGACCATGATGCGGATCGACCTGCCGCAGCCGCTCAAGCCGGGCGCGCGCGTGACGTTCAGCATCGACTGGCGCTACAACATCAACGAGCAGAAGGTGCTGGGCGGCCGCGCCGGCTACGAGAAGTTCGACGACAATAACGACCTGTTCGAGATCGCCCAGTGGTTCCCGCGCATGGCCGCCTATTACGACGTCTATGGCTGGCAGCACAAGCAGTTCCTGGGTTCGGGCGAGTTCACGCTCGAATTCGGCGACTACGACGTGCGCATTACCGTGCCGGCGGACCACGTGGTCGCGTCGACCGGCGAACTGCAGAACCCGGGCGACGTGCTCACCGCCGCCCAGCGCGAGCGCCTCAAGCAGGCGCGCACGGCGAAGAAGCCGGTGATCATCGTGACCCAGGCGGAAGCCGAGGCGGCCGAGAAGGCGCGCAGCACGGCAACCAAGACCTGGCATTTCAAGGCCAAGAACGTGCGCGATTTCGCCTTCGCATCGAGCCGCAAGTTCATCTGGGACGCCCAGGGCGTCAAGAGCGGCGACGTCGACGTGCTGGCGATGTCCTACTACCCGAAAGAGGGTAATCCGCTGTGGGAGAAATACTCGACCCAGGCGATCATCCACACCATCGAGCAGTACAACAAGTACTCCTTCGACTACCCGTACCCGACCGCGATCTCGGTCAACGGCCCGGTGGGTGGCATGGAGTACCCGATGATCTCGTTCAACGGCCCGCGTCCAAGCAAGGACAAGAAGACCGGCGAGATCACCTATTCGCAGCGCACCAAGTATGGCCTGATCGGCGTGATCATCCACGAGGTGGGCCACAACTACTTCCCGATGATCGTCAACTCTGACGAACGCCAGTGGACCTGGATGGACGAAGGCCTGAACACCTTCGTGCAATACCTGGCGCAGCAGGCCTGGGAAGAGAACTGGCCGGACAGCCGCGGCGAGCCGCGCCGCATCACCGACTACATGAAGAGCCGCAACCAGGTGTCGATCATGACCAACTCGGAATCGCTGCTGCAGTTCGGGAACAACGCCTACGCCAAGCCGGCCGCCGCGCTGAACGTGCTGCGCGAGACGGTGCTGGGCCGCGAACTGTTCGACTTCGCCTTCAAGGAATACGCCCAGCGCTGGAAATTCAAGCGCCCCACCCCCGCCGACTTCTTCCGCACCATGGAAGACGCGTCCGGCACGGACCTCGACTGGTTCTGGCGCGGCTGGTTCTACACCACCGATGCGGTCGACGTGAGCGTGGACGGCATCACCGAATACACGGTCTCGAGCCAGGATCCGGAAGTCGAGAAGGCATTGCTGCGCGCGCGCCGCGCGGAGGAACCGGTGTCGGTCACCAGGCAGCGCAACGAGGGGATGGCGCGCCGAGTCGATGCGCATCCCGAGCTGAAGGACTTCTACAACGAGAACGACGACTTCACCGTCACCAACAAGGACCGCAACCGCTACCAGGAAAAGATGGCCGGCCTGGAGGACTGGGAAAAGGCGCTGCTCAAGGAGGGCAAGCACCTGTACCTGGTGGACTTCACGAACGTGGGCGGGCTGGTGACGCCGCTGGTGGTCGAGATCGAACTCAAGAGCGGCAAGAAATATATCGAGCGGATTCCGGCCGAGGTGTGGCGTTACTCGCCGGCGAAGATCACCAAGCTGTTCGTCACCGACGAGCCGATGGTGGGGCTGACCCAGGACCCGTACTGGGAGACGGCCGACGTCGACGTCAGCAACAACAGCTGGCCGAGGAAGGCGACGCCGTCGCGGCTGGAGTTGTTCAAGACCGAGCGCGATCCGAACAATCTGATGCGCGACTTTAATACCAAGCTGAAGGCCGGCGAGAGCAGCAGCACGCCTCCGGCTGAATGATCGGCTGCCTGTCTTTTCGTTGAACGCGTAGAGTAATTCGGTCCAGTGGACCGAATTACGAGCCGTCCACCCTACCGCTGTTACCCACATGAATCTCAAGCACCTGCAGGCGACCATCGCCGCCCTCGTTCTTTCCGCCTCCGCCAGCGCCGCCGGCCCCGTCTTCGACGACAAGTTCCGCCAGCTGGAGGAACTGCTGCCGACGCCGGGCGAGACCCGCAACGCGGCCGGCGCGCCCGGCCACAAGTACTGGCAGCAGCGCGCCGACTACCGGCTGCGCGTGACGCTCGACGAGAACAAGCGCTCGCTGTCGGGCTCCGGCACCGTGACTTACCATAACAATTCGCCGGATACCCTGTCCTACCTGTGGGTGCAGCTGGACCAGAACATGTTCCGCAACGATTCGGACAACCGCAATATTTCCACCCTGCCGTCGCGCGACGCCTGGCAGCCGCGCGGGAACGATGGCGTCAAGTTCGACACGCTGCGCTTCACGCTCGAGGCGCGCAAGTTCGACGGCGGCATCCACATCGCCAGCGTCACCGGCAGCGACGGCAAGCCCCTGCGCCACACGATCAACAAGACGATGATGCGGATCGACCTGCCGCAGCCGCTCAAGCCGGGTGCGCGCACCTCGTTCAACGTGGCCTGGAGCTTCAACATCCCCGAGATGAACGTGCTGGGCCGCCGCATGGGCTTCGAGCGCTTCGACGACGGCAACGACATCTTTGAAATCGCCCAGTGGTTCCCGCGCATGGCGGCCTACTACGACGCGGCCGGCTGGCAGAACGCGCAATACCTGGGCGACGGCGAATTCACCCTCGAATTCGGCGACTACGACGTCCAGATCACGGCTCCCGCCGACCACGTGGTGGCCTCCACCGGCGAACTGCAGAATCCGGGCGACGTGCTCACCGCGGTCCAGCGCGAGCGCCTGAAGCAGGCGCGCACGGCGAACAAGCCGGTCATGATCATCACCCAGCTTGAAGCCCAGGCGAATGAAAAAGGCCGCGCCACCGGCACCAGGACCTGGCGCTTCAAGGCGCAGAACGTGCGCGACTTCGCCTTCGCCACCAGCCGCAAATTCATCTGGGATGCACAGGGCATCAAGAGCGGCAAGCAGGACGTGATGGCGATGTCCTACTACCCGGCCGAGGCCAATCCGCTGTGGGAAAAGTACTCGACCCCGGCCGTGATCCATACCATCGAGCAGTACAACAAGTATTCGTTCGACTACCCGTATCCGGTCGCGATCTCGGTCAACGGCCCGGTGGGCGGCATGGAATACCCGATGCTGTCGTTTAACGGGCGCCGTCCGGTGAAGGATGCGAAGACCGGCGAGATGACGTATTCGAAGGCCGCCAAGTATGGCCTGATCAGCGTGATCATCCACGAGGTGGGCCACAATTACTTCCCGATGATCGTCAATTCGGACGAGCGCCAGTGGACCTGGATGGACGAGGGCATGAACAGCTTCCTGCAGTTCCTGGCCGAGCAGGCCTGGGAAGAAAACTACCCATCGCGCCGCGGCGAGGCGCGCGACATCGTCTCCTACATGCGCAGCACCAACCAGGCGCCGATCATGACGAATGCCGAATCGACGCTCCAGCGCGGCAACAACGCCTATGCCAAGCCGGCCACCGCCTTCAACATCCTGCGCGAGACCATCCTCGGCCGCGAGCTGTTCGACTTCGCCTTCAAGGAATACGCCGAACGCTGGAAGTTCAAGCGCCCCACCCCGGCCGACTTCTTCCGCACCATGGAAGACGCGTCCGGCACGGACCTCGACTGGTTCTGGCGCGGCTGGTTCTACACGACCGACGCGGTCGACATCAGCGTCGAGGGCATCACCGAGTACACCGTCAGCAGCCAGGACCCGGAGGTCGAGAAGGCGCTTCGCCGCGAACGCGCCAACGGCGAACCGGTGTCGGTCATGGACCAGCGCAACAAGGGGATGGCGCGCCGCATCGACGCCCATCCCGAGCTGAAGGACTTCTACAACGAACACGACGAGTTCACGGTCACCAACAAGGACCGCAACAAGTACCAGGAAACCATGGCCGGCCTGGAGGATTGGGAAAAGGCCCTGCTCAAGGAAGGCAAGCACCTGTATCTGGTCGACTTCGCCAACAAGGGCGGGCTGGTGATGCCGCTGATCGTCGAGATCGAACTCAAGAGCGGCAAGAAGATCGTCGAGCGCATTCCGGCCGAGGTGTGGCGCTATTCGCCGACTAGAATCACCAAGCTGTTCGTCACCGACGAACCCATCGTGGGCCTGACCCAGGATCCGTTCTGGGAAACCGCCGACATCGACACCAGCAACAACAGCTGGCCGCGCAAGACCGCGCCGTCGCGCCTGGAGCTGTTCAAGACCGAGCGTGACCCGAACAACCTCATGCGCGACATGCAGACGCCGCTGAAGGGCGCCGCGGCGCCAAAGGCCGCGCAATGACACTGCGCGGTTTCAAGACGCTGTGCATCGCCCTGCTGCTGTGCGTGAGCACAGCAGCGAGCGCGCACCGCTTCCACTTCGGCATGACCGACATCTCGTACAACGAGCGCACCAAGAGCACCGAGATCGTCCACACCTACACGGCGCACGACATCGACGCCCTGCTGCTGAACCTCTACCAGCGCCAGTTCGACCTCTCCGACCCGGAAGACCAGGACGTGCTGCGCCAGTACGTCGAGCGCCAGTTCTGGCTCTCCGGCCCGGACGGCAAGCGCCTGCCGTCCAGATGGATCGGCATGACGGTCGACGCCAACAGCGTCGTCGTCTACCAGGAAATCGAGAACACGCCGCTCACCCGCGCGGCCACGATCCGCCAGGGCGTGCTGATCGACTTCCTGCCCGAGCAGGTCAACACCGTCAACCTGGGCGCGGGCGGCGAAGTACGTTCCCTCACCTTCACCCGCCAGGCGCTCGAGCAGCCGGCGCAGTAACACATACCTTTTCCAAGAGTTCCATGCTTCTCCGTCCTATCGCCTGCGCGCTGGCCGCGCTGGCCGCGCTGTCCGCCACGTCCGCCGTCCACGCCGACGACTTCCAGCTCCAGCGCGTGCTGGTCGAAGGCGCCCGCGCCTCCCAGCTCGGCATCGCCGATTCGGCCGGCGCCGGCAGCGCGGGCGCGAAAGACCTGGCGGGCCGCATCGCCTACCGCCCGGGCGAACTGCTCGAAGTCACGCCCGGCCTGATCGCCAGCCAGCACAGCGGCGAAGGCAAGGCCAACCAGTTCTACCTGCGCGGCTTCAATCTCGACCACGGCACCGATCTCGCCACCTGGGTCGACGGCATGCCGGTCAACCAGCGCAGCCATGCCCACGGCCAGGGCTGGACCGACCTGAACTTCCTGATCCCGGAGCTGGTCGGCCGCCTCGACTACCGCAAGGGGCCGTATTCGGCGCGCGAAGGCGACTTCTCGTCGGCCGGCGTGGCCTCGCTCACCTATGCCAACCGGCTGGTGAAAGACCTCGCCTCGGCCACCGTCGGCCAGGACGGCTACCGGCGCGCCATGATCGCCGGCTCGCCCGAGGTGGCGGGCGGCAGCCTGCTGTACGCGCTGGAGGCGATGCACAACGATGGTCCGTGGGCACGGCCGGACGACTACCGCAAGCTCAATGCCGTGCTGCGGTTCAGCCAGGGCTACGCCAACAACGGCTGGAGCGTCACCGCCATGGGCTATCGCGGCGACTGGGATTCCACCGACCAGATCCCGCTGCGCGCGGTGCGGGATGGCCGCATCGGGCGCTACGACCTGGTCGACGACAGCGATGGCGGCGAGGCGCGGCGCTTCAGCCTGTCGGGCATCTGGCGCCGGACCGATGCCGACTCGGCCAGCAAGGTGAGCGCCTACGTGATCCGCAACCAGCTCGCGCTGTTCTCGAACTTCACCTATTTTCTGAACGATCCGGTGAATGGCGACCAGTTCGCCCAGCCCGACCGCCGCGTCACCACCGGCGTCGATGCCACCCACACCTGGCATATGCACCGCACCGAGGAGTTGTCGTCCGACCTGACGGTGGGCGCCCAACTCCAGAACGACAATATCTTCAACCGCCTGTACGACACGCGCCGGCGCCAGCGCATCGCAACCACGCGCGAAGACCATATCGTCGAGACCCACGGCGCCGTCTTCATCGAAAGCGCGACCCGCTGGAGCGATGCGCTGCGCACGGTAGCGGGTGTCCGGGCCAGCAACTACCGCTTCCGCGTGGACGGCGACCGGCCGGAGAATGCCGGCAAGGCGCACGACACGTTGGTCACGCCGACGCTGAACATCGTCTATGGCCCGTGGGCGGAGACCGAGCTGTATGTCAACTACGGCCACGGCTTCCACAGCAACGACGCGCGCGGCACGGTGGCGACCGTCGATCCGAAGACCCTCGAAGCGGTCGATCCGACGCCCGGCCTGGTGCGTTCGCGCGGTGTCGAATTCGGCGTGCGCACCGAGGCGATTCCGAAGATGCAGACGTCGCTGGCCGTGTACCGCCTCGACTTCGATTCCGAACTGACCTATATCGGCGACGCCGGCAATACCGAGGCGGGCGACCCGAGCCGCCGTTATGGCGTCGAGTTCTCGAACTACTACCGCCCGCTCAAGTGGCTCTCGATCGACCTCGACGCGGCCTGGGCGCGCGCCCGCTCGCGTGGCGGCAATCCGGACGGCGACCGGGACTCCGGCCGCCGGATACCCGGCGCCATCGAAGGCGTCGCCCAGCTGGGCGTGACCGTCGACCCGAGCGGCCCGTGGTCGGGTTCCCTGCGCCTGCGCTGGTTCGGCCCGCGTCCGCTGATCGAGGACGACAGCGTGCGCTCGAGTTCGAGCCTGACGCTCAATGGCCGCATCGGCTACCGGCTGGCGAGCGACCTGCGCGTGGAGCTGGAAGGCTTCAATCTTACCAACCGGCGCGCCTCGGCCATCGACTACTTCTACGAGTCGCAGTTGCAAGGCGAAGCCGCGCCGGTGGCCGACGTGCACTTCCATCCGATCGAGCCACGCTCGCTGCGCCTGACCCTGGTCAAACAGTGGTGACGACGGCTGCCGGCTGCCTGATCCAGCGTATCGATCGTTCGGCGGGGGCGGTCACCCGTAAAGACGAAAAGTGCTACGCTAGCGGGATGACTACATTGCAAACGCAACTCCCCTATCTCGCGCCGTCACAGCTGACGGAAGCCCTGCGCAGCACCGGCTATGCCGTCCTGCGTCCCCAGGATGTCGCCCAACTGGCCGGCTGCGGCATCGACGAGCTGGACTCGCTCGTGCCGAGCTGGGACCGGCTCGAGCTGGACGAATACCTGAAGGACGGCGGCCGCTACCGCCGCCGCCGCCATTCCTGCTTCATCGACGACGCCGGCCAGCTCGAGCAGACGCCGCACCGCGCGCACTGGCAGCCGGTCGAGTACAACGCGCTGCACGGCGGCATGCACCGACTGTTCGCGCCGATGGAAGCGGCCACCGTCGCCAATCCGGCCTGGGACCGGCTGCTGCGCGCGCTGGGCGGGGTCTGTTCAAAGGTCGCGGGCCAGCAGCGCTGGTTCGTCGAAGCGCACCAGTTCCGCATCGACACCGCCGACGGCATCGGCCGCCCGACGCCCGAAGGCGCGCACCGCGACGGCGTCAACTTCGTGGCCGTGATCCTGATCAATCGCAAGGACATCAAGGGCGGCGAGACGCGCGTGTTCGACGCCGACGGCCCGGCCGGCCAGCGCTTCACGATGCTCGAGCCATGGACCCTGCTGCTGCTGGACGATGCCGCCGTGATCCACGAATCGACGCCGATCCAGCCGCTGGGCGAACACGGCTACCGCGACACGCTGGTGCTGACCTGGCGCGCCAATGCCTTCCAGGGCGAAGACGCCTGAATTTCTTTTACAAGCAAAAAAAACGCCCGCGAACCTGATGGTTGGCGGGCGGGAATCCAATTTTCGGAGAAAACTGGAGGAGACGGTTCCAATATAGTCTTTTTTATTGTGCAGTGCAATACGGTAGAAGTACTGTAGTTGTTTCAATAGAGGAAGCCCTCTAAATCAGGCTGCCGGCCTGGGCGTTTGCGGCAGTGCGCCAAATCTGTTTCTCCCATATTCCCTCTGTTTCGGCCATCTTTTAGGCCGATAAACCGCTCTATTTAGCCGGCCATGCCGGACTGCGTGCGGCGCGTGCGCACCTGTCTGCCGTATCGCTTTTGCTACACTTCTTTGCTATAGCCAAAAGACATAGAGACCATGATAAACATTCGCGCTCCGCGCACGCTCGTCATTGCCCTGGGCGCCGCCGCCCTGTGCGCCACCGTCGCACTGGCCACCGCCAACCGCGCCACCGCGAAGGATGAAAAAGCGCCGCCGCGTCCCGCCCTGAGCGTCACCACCGCCCGCCCTGCCACCACCAGCCTGCCGATCAACCTCACCGCCAACGGCAGCATCGCCGCCTGGCAGGAAGCGGTGATCGGCAGCGAATCGAACGGCCTGCGGCTGGCCGAGGTGCGGGTGAATGTCGGCGACGTGGTCAAGAAGGGGCAGGTGCTGGCGGTCTTCGCCGACGAGACGGTGCGCGCCGAGATCGAAGGCGCGCGCGCCGCGCTGCTCGAAGCCCAGGCCAACCAGCAGGAAGCGAAGTCCAACGCCGACCGCGCCCGCGCGCTGGAAAGCTCGGGCGCGCTGAGCGCACAGCAGGTCACCCAGTACGTCACCGGCGAAATGACCGCCGCGGCGCGCGTGAAATCGGCCCAGGCCACCCTCACCCAGCAGCAGCTGCGCCTGAAGTACACGCAGGTGGTCGCGCCCGACAGCGGCGTGATCTCGGCGCGCAGCGCCACCGTCGGCGCCGTGGTCGGCGTCGGCACCGAACTGTTCCGCATGATCCGCCAGGGCCGCCTCGAATGGCGCGCCGAAGTCGTGGCGCAAGACCTGGGCCGCATCAAGCCCGGCGCCAGGGCGGTCGTGCGCGCCGCCAGCGGTGCGGAGATCGCCGGCAAGGTGCGCACCGTGGCGCCGTCGGTCGATCCGCAGACCCGTATCGCCCTGGTCTACGTCGACCTGCCGCCGTCCCTGTCCAGCGACATGCCGCTCAAGGCCGGCATGTTCGCCAGCGGCCGCTTCGAGCTGGGCGCGTCGAACGCGCTGACCGTGCCGCAGCAGGCGGTCGCCGTACGCGACGGCTTCAGCTATGTGTTCCGATTGAATGCCGACAGCCGCGTGAGCCAGGTGAAGGTCAACCTCGGACGCCGCCTGGGCGAACGGGTGGAGGTGGTGAGCGGCCTGAATGCCGACATGGCGATCGTGGTCCAGGGCGCCGGCTTCCTCAATGACGGCGACCTGGTGCGCAATATTGCCGCTACGCCGGCGCCGGCCGCCGCACGCACGAGCGCGGCGCGCTGAGGAAGGCAACATGAATTTCTCCGCCCTCTCGATCCGCAACCCGATCCCGGCGATCATGCTGTTCGCCCTGCTCACCGTGGCGGGGCTGCTGGCCTTCAACGCCAGCAAGGTGCAGGACTTCCCGGACATCGAGCTGCCGATCGTGACCGTCACCGCGACCCTCGACGGCGCCGCCCCGGCCCAGCTCGAGACCGAGGTCGCGCGCAAGATGGAAGACTCGATCGCCACCCTGCAAGGCATCAAGAACATCTATACCCGCGTGCTGGACGGCGTGGCCACCATCACGGTCGAGTTCATCCTCGAGCGCGATCCGGCCGATGCCGTCAACGACGTGCGCGACGCGGTCTCGCGCGTGCGCGCCGACATGCCGGCCGAGATGCGCGACCCGACGGTGACCAAGACCGCCACCGCCGGCCGTGTGGTCTCGACCTTCACCGTGGAGGCGGCAAAGGGCTCGGGCCTGGACGACCAGGACCTGAGCTGGTTCGTCGACAACGACGTCTCCAAGCGCCTGCTGAGCGTGCCCGGCCTGGGCGCGGTCAAGCGCGTGGGCGGCGTCACGCGCGAAGTGCGGGTCGAGCTGGACGACCAGCGCATGGCCGCGCTGCGCGTCTCGGCGCTGGACGTCTCGCGCCAGCTGCGCAATGTGCAGCGCGAAGCGCCGGGCGGACGCGGCGACGTGGCCGGCGTCGAGCAATCGGTGCGCACCCTGGCCACCGTGCAGACCGCGCAGCAGCTGGCGGCGATGGACATCCCGCTGCCGGACGGCCGCCACGTGCGCCTCGACCAGGTGGCCAACGTGATCGACACGGTCGAGGAGCAGCGTGCGCTGGCCGAACAGGATGGCCGCAAGGTGGTCGCCTTCGAGGTGTTCCGCACCCGCGGCGCCGGCGAGATCGACGTCGCCACCGGGGCGCGCGCAGCAATGGAACAGCTGGGCAAGGAAAATCCCAGGCTCGTGATCAGGGAAGTGATCGACAACTCCTACTCGGTCGAAGAGAACTTCGACGCCTCGATGCACATGCTGTACGAAGGCGCGCTGCTGGCGGTGCTGGTGGTGTGGTGGTTCCTGCGCGACTGGCGCGCGACCCTGATCGCCGCTGCCGCCCTGCCGCTGTCGGTGATCCCGGCCTTCCTGGGCCAATACCTGTTCGGCTACACGCTGAACATGGTCACCTTGCTGTCGCTGGCCCTGGTGGTTGGCGTGCTGGTCGACGATGCGATCGTCGAGATCGAGAACATCTCGCGCCACCTCCACATGGGCAAGACGCCGATGCAGGCCGCGCTGGAAGCGGCCGACGAGATCGGGATGGCGGTGATCGCCACCACCTTCGCCCTGGTCGCCGTGTTCCTGCCGACCGCCTTCATGGGCGGCATCCCCGGCAAATTCTTCAAGCAGTTCGGCTGGACCGCGGTGCTGGCCATCCTGGCCTCGCTGCTGGTGGCGCGGCTGCTCACGCCGATGATGTGCGCCTACCTGATGAAGGCGCCGAAGAATGCCGGCAAAGAAGGGCATGCGCCGCAGGACGGCCCGCTGATGCGCCGCTATCTGGCCGTCATGCAGTGGTGCCTGCGCCGGCGCGGCCTGACCATGCTCGGCGCGGCCCTGTTCTTCGTCGGTTCGCTGGCCCTGGTGCCGCTGCTGCCGACCGGCTTCATGCCGCCGGCCGACCGCTCGCAGAGCCAGGTCAACGTCGAGCTGCCGCCGGGCGCCACCCTGGCCCAGACCCATGCGGTGGCCGAGCAGGTGCGCCAGAAGGTGATGGGGGTGGCCGGCGTGAAGAGCGTGTTCAGCTCGATCGGCGGCGGCTCCAGCGGCGACGCCTTCTCGCCTGGCGCGGCGGCCGAGGCGCGCCGCGCTGTCCTGACCATCACCACCGTCCACCGCAGCGATCGCGACGTGAAGCTCGGCGTGATCGAGAACCACATCCGGCAGGCGCTGGTGGACATCCCCGGCGCCCGCTTCACGGTCGGCATACCGGACGCCGGCACCAAGATGCAGTTGGTGCTGCGCAGCGACGACGCGCAAGCCCTCACCGCCGCCGCACGCCAGGCCGAGCGCGAGCTGCGCACCTTGCGCGGCATCGGCAACGTCAGTTCCAGCGCCTCGCTGGTACGTCCCGAGATCATCGTGCGGCCCGACTTCGCGCGCGCGGCCGACCTGGGCGTGACGGCGGCCTCGATCGGCGAGACGGTACGCGTGGCCACCGCCGGCGACTACGAGCAATCGCTGGCCAAGATGAACCTGGACGAGCGCCAGGTGCCGATCCGGGTCAAGCTGCCGGATGCGGTGCGCGCCGACCTGGACGCCATCGGGCGCCTGACGGTGCCGGGCGCGAACGGCCCGGTGCTGCTGTCCACCGTCGCCGACATCACGATGGAAAGCGGTCCGGCCCAGATCGACCGCCTGAACCGCAGCCGCAACGTGACGCTCGACGTCGAGCTGTCCGGCCGCGCGCTGGGCGAGGTCAATGCCGAGGCGCGCGCGCTGCCGGTATTCCAGTCGCTGCCGTCGTCGGTGACGATCGCCGAACTGGGCGACGCGCAAGAGATGCAGGCGCTGTTCAACAGCTTCGGCGTCGCGATGCTGATCGGCGTGCTGTGCATCTATGGCGTGCTGGTGCTGCTGTTCTCGGACTTCATGCAGCCGGTGACGATCCTGGCGGCGCTGCCGCTGTCGATCGGCGGCGCGTTCGTCGCCCTTCTGATCACCAGCAATGCGCTGTCGATGCCGACCATGATCGGCCTGATCATGCTGATGGGGATCGTGACCAAGAACTCGATCCTGCTGGTCGACTACGCGATCCTGGCGCGCGAAGCCGGCATGGAGCGCTTCGACGCCCTGGTCGACGCCTGCCACAAGCGCAGCCGCCCGATCGTGATGACCACCATCGCCATGGGCGCCGGCATGCTGCCCCTGGCCCTGGGCTTCTCGGGCGACCCGAGCTTCCGCTCGCCGATGGCGGTGGCGGTGATCGGCGGCCTGATCACCTCGACCTTATTGAGCCTGCTGGTGGTGCCGGCCGTCTACACCTATATCGACGACCTGGAGCACTGGTTCAAGCGCCACGCGCGCAGGCTGCGGCGCCAGCCGGCGCCGGCGCCGACGAAGGCCGAGGAGCACAGTCCGGCTAAGTAAACAACAGGGGCAGGACGAGCACACCCCAGGTCAGGGCAGCGAGCATGACGGCCAGCGCGACGGCCGCGCTGCCCAGGTCCTTGGCGCTCTTGGACAAGGGGTGGCGCTCGAGCGAGATGCGGTCGACCACCGCTTCGATGGCGGAATTGAGCAGCTCGACGACCAGCACCGCCACCAGCACCGCGACCAGGGCCAGCCGCTCGAGGGCCGGCAGCGGCAGCAGCGCCGCCGCCAGCATGGCCGGCACGGCCACCAGCAGCTCCTGGCGGAAGGCGTGTTCCGATTGCCAGGCGAACTTCAGGCCTTCGGCCGAATAGCGGGATGCGGACAGGATCCGTCCCAGGCCTTGCTTGCTCTTGAATTCACTGATCTGTGGTTGCGACATGGATGGGTTCCGATAAGGGGTTGGAGGGCGCCTTGCGGCGGGATGGCCGCGCCCGCAGGACGGCGGCCAGGAACAGGACGATGGCGCAGGCGATCCAGATCGACCACAGGGTGTGGGTCATGAAATGGGCGCCGCGCAGCTGCTGCAGGTAGCCGACCGCCGCACCGAACGCGAGCGCGAGGGCGGCCACCGCGCCCGCCGTCCGTGGCCGCGCCGGCAGCCAGTACACCGCCAGCGACAGCAGCCACAAGGCGCTCGACGCATGCCCGGCCGGCAGGCACTGTCCGGCGACGGCGCCGGCCGGCAAGGCCTCGAACAGGCGCACATAGGGTTGATCTCCGCCATAGCGCAGCAAGTCCCACGGACAATGCGAGGTGCTGAAGTGCTTGAGCACGCTGACCGCCAGCGGCACCAGCACTGCCGACAGCGCGACGATGCGCAGCCGCAGGCGCGCGTGACCGCCCATGCGGGCGCGCGGCCAGGCCAGGTCGGCCAGGGCGCGGCCGATGAAGCCCAGCGCGAGCAGCATCAGCAGCCATTTGAGGATCATATGGCTGAAGGTCTCGGCCAGCCAGGCATGGCGCCAGGGGAAGACGCCGCTGGCGGCATCGAACACCGCATCGGCCAGCGCCAGGTCGACGTCGGTGCCGCGGCCGATCCAGAAGATCACCAGCGCCGCGGCGGCCAGCGCCGCAGCCATGCGCCGGACCACCCGCGCCGGCAGCAGCGCAGTGGAAGTGGCGGCGCCCATCTCACGCGCCCCGCACGCAGGCATGGAAGATGTCGAGTCGCGGATTGAGCACCGCCGTGTTCACGTCGAGCATGCCGAGCACCGAGTGGAACATGTTGTCGTGCGACAGCGGCTCGTTGCGGCGCTGGCCCAGGCAGCGGCGGTCGATGCGGAAGCGCTCGCTGAAGCCGTCCGACATCCACAGCATCATCGGCACCTCGGTCTGCTCGCGCGGCGCGAACATATAGGGCGTGCCGTGCAGGTAGACGTTGTTCTCGCCCAGCGATTCGCCGTGATCCGAGAAGTACAGCATCGCGGTATCGACGTCCTCGCCCTGGGCCAGCGCGCGCAGGCGGTCGATGGTCGCGCTCAGGAAGTAGTCGGTGTATAGGATGGTGTTGTCGTAGGCGGCGCGGATCGACTCGCGGGAGCAGGTCTCGAACTGGTTGCTGGTGCATACCGGGCCGAAGCGGCCGAAGGCGCGCGGATAGCGGCTGGCATAGGCGGGACCATGACTGCCCTTCTGGTGCAGCACCACCACCATGTCCTTGCCGCCGCGGCGCAGCAGTTCCGGCAGGCCGTCGAGCAGGACTTCGTCGTAGCATTCGTCACCCTCACAAGGACGGCCCGGCTTCGTCCGCGACAGGTCCTCGTAGTGCACGCGGTCGCACACGCCCTTGCAGCCCGAATTATTGTCGCGCCAGACGACGTCGAAGCCGGCATGCGCGAGCACGTCGAGCAAGCCTTCCTGGCGCTCGGCCTTCGACTGGCTGTAGTCCTCGCGGCCGAAGGCCGAGAACACGCAGGGCACCGACACCGCGGTCGCGGTGCCGCAGGAACGCACGCGCGAAAAGTTGATCAAGCCGCGTTGCCGCGCCAGCAGCGGATTGGTGTCGCGGGGGTAACCGTTGAGCGAGAAATTCGCCGCGCGCGCCGTTTCGCCGACCACGATCACGGTCAGCGTGCGGCGCTGCGCACCCTTCCACGCGGCGCCCTTGACGGCGTCGCGTCCGAGCGGCGCGACCACGATGGGCGCGGCCCAGCGCGCGCGCAGGTAGCCGTGCGTCGCCTGGATGAAGTTGGTCGGCGTGAGCAGGAAGCGCAGCTCGCGATGCTCGTGCAGCGCCGGCGCCAGGCTCTTGTACAGCAATACCAGCAGCAGGAGCGCCAGCAGCAGCGAGCCGCCAGCGATGCCCGCGCGTTCGAGCAGCCCGCGCGCGCCGCGCGGGAAGGCGATCCGGGCGCGCCAGATCGCCCACGAAGGCAGCACGCCCAAGAGGCCGATCCTGGCCGCCATCTGCCAGCTGATCAGCTCCGTGGCTTCGCGCGTGTCGGTCTCGAACACGTTCTGGATCATGGCCTTGTCGATGACGATGCCATAGGTCGCGATGAAATAGCCGGCGGCCGACGCGGCCAGCACCAGCGCGATCAGCACCGGCTTGGCGACCAGCCGAAAGCTGGCCAGCGTCAGGCAGGCGTTGAAGAACAAGACCACGATCAGGAACGAGCCCGCCAGCAGCGGCAGGCTGGCCAGCGAGACGCCGCCCGCGGCGCTGCTCAGGACCGACCAGAACTTGATGTTACCCACGCTGGCCAGCAACAATGCCACGACCAGCACCAGCACCGGCGCCTGGATGCGCCTGACGAACAATCTCTCCACGCTCTTCCCTCAAGCAGCGCGGTCCGACACGGACCGCAGTACTTGAAGAGTAAGGAGGGGCGCTTCAGGCCGGCGTCAAGCCGGCGTCAGGATTGCGTGAACTCGCCCGGAAACACGATCGTGAAGCGGCTGCCGCCGCCCGCGCGCTGTTCGTAGACCAGCCTGGCGCCCAGGTATTCGCAGATGCGCTTCACCAGCGACAGGCCCAGGCCGGTCCCGGCCGAGCCGCTCGATGGAATCGCGGCCGCGTCCCGGCCCAGCGTCTGGCGCACCGCGTCCGGCAAGCCCGGGCCGGTGTCTTCCACGCTGACGCGGCCGGGTTCGAGCACCACCGTCACCTGCCCCTGCTCGGTGTACTGACAGGCGTTGCGAATCAGGTTGGCGACCGCCGACACGCACAGCTCGGCCGGCGCGCGCACGTTGATCACAGCCGAGCCGGTGCAGCGCAGGACCACCGGCTTGTCGGCCACCATGTGCTGGTAGCGCTCGGTCTCGACGCGCGCGATGTCGCCCACCGAGACCGGCGGGAACAGGCCGAGTTCGGGCGTGCGCGCCAGCAGCAGCAACACAGTGACGCACTCGGTCGCTTCCTGCGCGGCGCGGTAGATGCGCCGCGCAGGCGCGCTCACCGCGGGGTTGTCCGTGTTCTCGACCAGGATCTCGGCCGCGCCCATGATGACCGTCAGCGGCGTGCGCAGTTCGTGGCTGACGTCGCCCGTGAAGAAGCGTTCGCGGTCGAGGAAGGCGCGCAGCTCGCTGGTATGCGCGTCCAGGGCGCGCGCCAGGATGCCCAGCTCGTCCTCGCGCGCCGTGTGCGGCAAGGCCACCTCGCCCTGGCCGACCGCGTCCGCCAGTTCGCGGATCGGCGTGACGATCCGCATGCCGACGAAGCGGCCCAGGAACAGCGCCAGGATGACGAAGCCGGCGAAGAAGGCGGCGAACATCGAATACACCAGCAGCTCGATCTGCTCGTAGTCGCTTTCGTGGTCGACCACGACGTAGGGGCCCGCCTCGTCGCTGCCCGCCAGCACGTGCAGGCCGATGCCGTCGATCTCGGCCTCGGACACGCCGGCCGGCAAACCGCGCAGCGACAGTGGAATGTCCTCGCCGCGGTGGAAGCGCAGGCCGGCCGGCAGGTCGGCGGGCAGCCCGGCGGCGGCGCGCGGGCGCGCCCACTTCTCGACTTCGGCCAGGCGTTCGTCGACCAGGTGCACCTCGATGCCCTCGACCACCAGCGCCGCCAGCACCGCGAAGAACAGCGACAGCACGACGCCGAACAGGATGAAGGCCCTGGTGATCGGCCGGCTCAGCGAACTAGCCGCGCGCATCTGGCAAGGCGAGCTTGTAACCGACGCCGGCGATGGTGTGGACCAGGGGGAAGGCGAACGGCTTGTCGATCGCCTGGCGCAGCGCATGGATATGCGTGCGCAAGGCATCGCTTTCGGGACGGTCGTCGCCCCACACGGCCTGCTCGAGCGCTTCGCGCGGTACGATGCGCGGGGCCGCCGCCATCAGGCAGCGCAACAGCACGTAGCCGGTCTTGGTCAGGGCGACCTTGACGCCGTCGCGCGCGGCCTCCTGCTGGTCGGGATCGAACACCAGCGGGCCGAAGCGCAGTTCGCGGCTGATCGCGTGCTGGCCGCCGGCGCGGCGCGCCAGGGCCTTCAGGCGCACGTCGAGTTCGACCAGCGAGAACGGCTTGACCAGGTAGTCGTCGGCGCCGCTGTCGAAGCCGGCCACCTTGTCGTGCAGGGCGTCGCGCGCGGTCAGCATCAGCACCGGCGTGGTGGACAGCAGCTCGGAACGCAGCTTCTGGCACAGCTCCAGGCCGTTCAGGCCGGGCAGCATGACGTCGAGGATGATGACGTCATAGGTGTTCTCGGAGGCCAGCGCCAGGCCCCCATAGCCGTTGCGGGCCGAGTCGAGCGTGTAGCCCTTCGGTTCCAGGAAGCCGTAGAGGTTGGCGAGGATGTCGGGATTGTCTTCGACGATGAGGATGCGCATGCGCGTATTGTAAGACGGCGTCAGCGCGGCCGGTAGCGTTGTTCGCGATACAGCAGCGACGGCAGGATCGCGTGCGCCATCGCCTGGTCCGCCCTGGCCCGGGTCGGCGCGCCCTCCCCCGGATCGAATTGTCCGCTGGCCGCGTCATAGCGCGCCGCCAGCGGCGCCTGGCCGGGACGCAGCACGGTCGCGTCGGCGCCTTCCAGGTAGGCGAAATAATCGTTGAACTGGATCAGGGCGCGGCCGGGCGTCGTGGCGTCCCTGGCGAAGTCGCGCCCGATCATCGGGTGGTTGCTGGACACGCCCAGCAGCGACAGCAAGGTCGGAGCCAGGTCGACCTGGCTGGCGATCGTGGCGATGCGTTTCGGTTCGACGTCGGCGCCCAGGATCAGGCCGGGAATATGGAATTTCTTGATCGGCACCAGTGCATCGCCGTAGACGCGGTTGTCATGGTCGGCCACGATCAGGAACACGGTGTCCTTCCAGTAGGCTTGCCGCTTCGCCTCGCGGATGAATTTTCCAAGGGCGTAGTCGGCGTACTTGACCGCGTTGTTCACGGTCTGCTTGTCCGGGTCGTGCAGGTCGATCTTCCCATCCGGGAATTCGAACGGCTCGTGGTTCGACGAGGTGAAGATCAGGCTGAAGAAGGGTTTATCGCCCTCGTGCAATTTTTTCAGGCGTTCGAGCGACTTGTCGAACAGGTCTTCGTCCGAAGCGCCCCAGCTGCCGACGAATTGCGGCTTCATGTCGCCGATGTCGACGATATTCTGGAAGCCATTGCCGGTAAAGAAACTGCGCATATTGTCGAAGTGGGCCTCGCCGCCATACACGAACTCGGTGTGATAGCCCTGGCGCCCCAGCCCGTCGGCCAGCGTGTAGAAATTATTCTGCGACAGAGACAGTTTCACCGTGCTGCGCGCCGGCGTCGGCGCATAACCGGCCACCACCGCCTCGATGCCGCGCACCGAGCGGGTGCCGGTGGCGTACAGCTGCTCGAACCACCAGCCCTCGTCCTTGAGCTTTTCCAGCTCCGGCGTCACCGGCAGGCCGCCCAGCGACTTGACGAAGGTGGCGCCCAGGCTCTCCTGCAGCACGATCACGAGATTGAGCGGTTTGCTGCGCGCGATCGCCGCCTGCTGGTAGTGCATGGTCGGTAGTTCCGGGTTCGGGAAGCGGTAGTCGCGCAGCCACGGCGCCGCCTTCACCTCGGCGAGCACCTGCTCGCGCGGCATGTCGCCATAGATCTCGGACGACTTCGCCTCGTTGCCCATCGAGCGCACCGCATCCAGCACCGACCAGGCCGAATTGATGACGAGGGAATTGACCATTGCATCGCCGCTCAGGGCGAACATGGCCGGATTGGCCGGGCGATGGCCCGTGGTCGAACGGATCTGCATGAACACCAGCAGGCACAGGACCGGCCAGACGAGCAGCAGCTTGCGGCTCGGCCACATCGTCATGCCGGCCGCGGTAGACCTCAGCAGGCGCACCAGCGCCAGCCCCAGGATGAAGGTCAATGCGCAGCCCAGCAGCAATGCGGTGCGAAAACCATGCCACAGGGTCGCGAACACTTCTTGCGGATAGTTCAGGTATTCGATGAACAGGCGATTCGGCCGCACATCGTATTGCATGATGAATTGCGGCGAGGCTACTTCCATGAAGAGGATGAAGACCAGCGCCGCGGCCGTCCAGCCCACGCTGGCGATGCGCCACAGGCGCGCGCTGCGGGCATGCGCCAGCAGCGGCGCCAGCAACAAGGGAACGGCGATGAAGTAGCCCAGCAGGATCAGGTCGGCGCGCACACCCTGGAGCAGGATCTCGGGCACGATGCCGCTCGCGGCCACGCGCGGCCATTGCCAGGCAATCAGGGCGATCCGGAACGTGGACAGGAGCAGTAGTCCGATGCACAGCATCTGAACCAGCGGCGCGAAGGGACCGGCCCACCCCGTGATGCGCGCCAGTCCGGCTGCGGGAGACTGGGTGGATGCCTCTGGATTGCTTGCCTGGGGGAGATGAAGTTTCTCGATGTTCATGATCAGCATGCTGAGCTGCATGCTGTCATCGAGACGTTAATGAAGCGTTAAGGAAGCGTTAAATTTGCCGGAACGAAAAAAATCCCGGCCGGCGGATGCCGGGCCGGGACCTCGTGGAGCGCGCCTTACGGCGCGCTGCCATCAATCGCGGTAGTTGCGATATTCGTGACGGTCGCTCGAACCACCCAGCAGCTTGGCCAGGATGAAGCCCACGCCCACCGCGGCCAGCAGTGCGCTGCCCGGGTTGTTCTTGACGTATTCCTTGCCCTGGGCCGACAGGTCCGAGCACTTTTCGCTCAGCTGGGCCGAACCGCCACCCAGTTTTTCTTGAGCCGAGCTCAGCAGACCGGAGACCTTGTCGACGCCGGCGTGGGCGCGCGAAGCCAGGTTGTCGACGACAGGCTGGGCGGCTTGCGCTGCCTTGTCGATGCCTGCGTGCACTTTCTCTGGCGAGATCGACGAGATTGCTGCCTTGATGCCGCCGACCGTCGATTGATCGCCGTTGGACGAGTCCGACGACGAAGCCGACGATGGGGTCGACGATGCCGACTGGCTCGACGACGAGGCGCCCAGGCCGTTGTTGCCCAGCGAGCCGCTGCTGCCTGCGGCCGAGCTCAGGTTCGACGACGAGGACGACTGCGAACCGATCGACGAGCCCGACGACGAGCCAGTGCTGCCCATATTGCCGCTCGACGAAGCGCTTTGCAGGCTCGACGACGATGGCGACGAGCTGGTGCTGCTCAGGTTCGACGACGCGCTTTGCTGGCTGCCCGACGAAGCGTTGGTGCCCTTGTTCAGGCTGGAATCCTGGCTTTTGCCAATGCTCGAACCGGCCTTGTTGGCGTCGATGCCTTTACCCTCGGTAGACTTTTGATTATCCATGATGTATCCCTCATAAAATGTGTGACCAACGCGGAGTAGACCGATATTCGACTATCACCACATTCTTCCTTGAATCAGTCCGATACAAAACGCGGGAACGAAAGCTGCCTGCGGTACATCAATGGCAGCTTTGGCTCATGCACGAGATCAGTTTCTTGTCTCACTGACCTCGAACCAGCACAAAGGTTCCATCGATCTCCCAGGCTGCTCGTCCCTATCTCGGGCCGACGCCCTTCCAGGGCTTCGTCACGAGCGCAGTATCGAACCAACTGCGTCGCGATACCAAAAATACAATGGACCGGCATTAAGAGACCGTGCGCTGACTAACAGAGCCGTTCCATCCGCGGTAAACCCTGCTTTTTATCAATTGGCGGCGGGATGAAAGGCGTGTTGCGAGTACCATACGTGGTTTCGTCCGACTTGGGCGTCCAGTACGACATCAGATGGCAGTAGAAAAAGTTACAGGCAAGCGCCTGCCGCCGCGCCAGGCCTTGCCGGCGGCGAACGAGGCAGCGGCAAAAAAACAGGCCGACGCCGACAAGGCAGCGCAGATACGCGGCGTGGCCTCGATCGCCGCCATGCGCGACGCCATCCGCCAGGCCGCGCGCCAGCTTCCCCCGTTCACCGCCGTGCCGCGCCTGGCCCGGCTGGGTGCGGCAGGCTTTCGTGCGCGGGCGGCGGCCGGCATGCCCTTCCTGGTCAGCGGGGTCGTCAAGCGCTGGCCGCTGGCCAGCCTCACTCCTCAGGACTTGCGCGCGCAATTCGGCCATCTGCCGGTGCGCGCGCGCATCGGCGACTACGTCAATACGGCCTTCGCACCGGATCGCGCGATGCAGGACATGCTGCTGCGCGACTACCTCGACCTGACGCCTCCCGACGCCGCATCCGATCTGCCGCCCTATGTGGGCAACCTGTCGCTGCGCGAACTGAACCGGCTATGCCACTGGCCGACCTGGTTCGAGAAAATGGGCCCGCCCCGCTTCTGGATCGGCCCGGCGCGCACGGTGACTCCGCTGCACTGCGACTACGACGACAATATCTTCGCCCAGCTGTGGGGGACCAAACGGATATTCCTGGCGCCGCCGCACCATGACGCCTTCCTGTATACGCGCGAGGCCAATCCGCTGCTGTTCGGCTCCCCGTTCGACCCGGAAGCGCCCGACTTCGAGGCCTTCCCGCTGGCGCGCCAGGCGGCGCTGGTCGAGATCGTCGTGGAGCCCGGCGACATGCTGTACGTGCCGGCCGGCTGGTATCACCAGGTGCGGGCCCTGAGCTTTTCGCTGTCGTCGAACCGCTGGGCGCGCGGCCAGCCGCTGGCACTCTTGAAGGACTAAGCGGCGCGGCCTACGCGGCCCGATGCGATTCCTCGGCCGCCGGCGTGGCTGCTTCGGCGTCGTCCGGCACCAGGAACTCGGTCGACGGCCGGCCATCGGCGTTGTGCTGCACGATGCGGATCGGGCGGCCGTGGGCGTCGAGCCATACCTGGCCGATGCCGGCGCCGTTCCACAGGCGCTCGCCGCTCGTGCGCTGGTCGGGCAGGCGCGGGCTGAGGGCCAGGTCGCGCCGCTTGGTGAACCAGTTCAGCGGCGAGCGCGGCGAATACAGCCAGCGGTTCAGGCGGTCGAGCCAGTCGAGCAGCCGGCGCGGGAATTCGTTCTTGATGCCGCTGCTGGTGATCTGCCACACATGCTGCGGGCGATCCGATTCGCGCACCTCGACGTCGTAGACGAAGGAATAGTGAACATCGCCCGACAGGATCACGTAATTGCCCGGGGTGCGCGAATGGCGGAAGATATTCAGCATGCTGCTGGCCGCGCCGCGGTGCGCCATCCAGTTCTCGGCGTCGACCGTGAGGGCCAGACCGGCGAAGGTGGCGACCCGCTGCACCACCTCGATCAGCTTGACGCCGAACATCGGGGCCGCCGAAACGATCACGGCCGCCGTCTCGTCGAGCAGTTCGTGCTGCAGCTCGGTCAGCGATTCCCAGTCCATCAGGCCCGAGGGATGGCCAGGCGTGCGCCGGTTGCGCCAGCGGCGCGTGCGCGTATCGAGGACGATGATGGCGGGCTGGGTGTGCAGCATATAGTCCCACTGGCGAAACGCCAGCAGCCGCTGGATCAGCGCGTCCTGCGCGCCTGGCTCCAGCCGTCCTATGGCATCCGGCGTGGCGCTCAAGTCCACCATCGCGTCGAGCGCCTCCGTGAACACGTCGGGCCGGTTGCCCCAGCCCTGACACAGCATATAGGCCACCAGCGCATTGCCGATGATGCGGCGCGAGAACGGGTGCTCGTAGGCGGTGGTCTCCCACTTCGCCGAGAGGTTCCAGTCGTCGGTGATGTCGTGGTCGTCGAAGATCATCAGGGTCTGCACGTGCGCCAGCAGGCGCGCGGCTTGCGGCAGGTCGGCGCAGAACCCCTGCAGCGCCGCGCCTTCGCGCCGCCAGCGTTCGACATGCTTGGGCGTCAAGGGCGGCATCGCAGGTATGCCCACGATACGCCACGGCGCCGGCGAACACACCAATAAATACATCGCCATCACCTCGGCCAGCGTCACCAGATGGTTGTGGGCGTTGGCGGTGGTGAAGATCGGCTTTTCCGAGCCGCCGAAGAAGCGGTCGCGCAAGTCATCGTTCGACTTGAACGCGGGCAGCAGGTCTTCGCGCCGGTAATAGCCGGCCGGGTGGGCATACAGCGCCTCGCTGTCTTCCACCACGGCGCCTTCCAGGCATTCGCCGTACAGGCCCAGGCGCTCGATGAGCGCGTGAATGGCCGCCAGCATCGGGCCAGCCACGTCGTCGGCATATACCTGGTCGCCGCACAGCATGAGCATGGCGGGCCGCGCGCCGGCCTCCTCGATGCGATCGGCCAACAGCGCGTCGGCGCGGGCCAGGCCGTCGCGCGAGCGATGGTGCGGCTTGCGGCAGGATCCGTAGAGGATGTCGTCCATACGGCTGCGCAGCACGAAGCTGGGCCGGCTCGCGCCTGCGTGCAGCAGGTGCGGCGCCCAGTGCGCGATGCCTTCGCCGCCGTCCAGCAGCAGGTCGTACTCGACCAGCACGTCCTGCGCCAGCGGCTCATCCAGCACGACGTCGATCAGGTGCACGTATGCATGGCGGCCGACGCGGATGGCGCGGCAGGCCGCGCCGTCGAGCCGCAGGCGGCGTGCCGGGCCGCCCTGCGGCGCCAGCTCCAGCGTCAGGTCGAGCGCGTCGCTGCCGACGAGCCACAGCAGCAGTCGGCCCGGTTCGATGCGGCGCAGGATGGGGCCGGCCAGCACGGGCGGGAGGTCGGCGGAAGGAACGGTCTGGATCAACGCGGCGCGGTCTTCAAGGGAAACGATCGGCCGAGTGTAGCAGAAGGCCTCCGCTCATCCGCGCGCGATCACGAGCAGGCCGACGACGATCAGCCCGCAGCCGGCCAGCTTGGCCGGGGTGAGCGCCTCTTGCAGGAACAGCCAGCCCAGCAGCACCGCGATCACCACGCTGCCCTTGTCGATCAGGGCGACGGTGGACACGTGCCCTTCCTTGATGGCCTTGTAATAGAAGATCCACGACAGCGCGGTGGCCACCGCCGATCCGGCCAGCCAGGCGATATTGGCCGGGGTGAGCGCCTGCAGCTCGCGCGCCGGCACCACGGCCGCCGCGAACAGCAGCACCAATACGAACACGAAGCAGGTGCGCACCGCCATTCCGAGGTCGCCCGAGATGCCGGTGAGGCCCGGCTTGGCGATGACGGCCGTCACGCCGGCGAACAGCATCGACAGGAATGCGTAGACGACCCAGCGTTCCACTGCCGCTCCTCAGTAATAAACGCAGATGCGTTGGCCATCGACCTCGTGCACCCGGATGTCGAGCTGGTACAGGTCGCGCAGCACCTCGGGCTGGATCAGCTCGAGCGGCGTGCCGTGGTAGGCCACCTTCCCGCCGCGCATGGCGACGATGCGGTCGGCGTAGCAAGAGGCAAAATTGATGTCGTGCAGGACCAGGATCACGGTCTTGCCCAGTTCGCGCGAGGTGCGGCGCAGCAGTCCCATCATGTCGACCGCGTGGCGCATGTCGAGGTTGTTGAGCGGCTCGTCGAGCAGTACGTAGTCGGTGTCCTGGCACAGCACCATGGCCACGAAGGCGCGCTGGCGCTGGCCGCCCGAGAGCTGGTCGAGATAGCGGCCGGCCAGGGCCGAGAGGCCCAGATAGCCGAGCGCGCGTTCGACGTGGGCGGCATCGTCGATCGTCGGCCGGCCCTGCGTGTGCGGATAACGGCCGAAGGCGACCAGGTCGCGCACCGTCAGGCGCATCGGCAGGTGGTTGTCCTGGCGCAGGATGGCCAGGCGCCTGGCCAGTTCCTTGCTGTCGCCGTTGACGACGTCGATGCCGTCCACCAGCACCCGCCCTTCGCTCATCGGCAGCAGGCGGCTGATCATCGACAGCACGGTCGACTTGCCGGCACCGTTGGGGCCGATGATGGCGGTGACGCCGCCGGCCGGCAGGGTGAGCGTCACGTCATCGACGACCACGGTGTCGGCATAACGCTTGCTGATATGGGAAATCTCGATCATCTAGGACTTTCTACGGGTGATCAGGAACAGGAACAGCAGGCCACCGACGAACTCGATGACGACGCTGACGGTGGCGTTCAGTTCGAGCACGCGCTCGAGCAGCACCTGGCCGCCGACCAGGAACACCACGCCCCACAGCACGGCCATCGGCAGCAGGTAACGGTGCTTGCCGGAGCCGGCCGTCACATAGGCCAGGTTGCTCACCAACAGGCCGAAGAAGGTGACCGGGCCGACCAGGGCGGTCGACACCGACACCATCACTGCGATCAGGGCCAGGGTGAACATCACCGTGCGCCGGTAATCGATGCCAAGGTTGACCGCAATCTCGCGGCCCAGCGTCAAGACGTCATACCGGTGGCGCAGGCGCCAGGCCGCCAGCGAGGCCAGGCCGATGGCCAGCGCCGCCACCCACAGCAAGCCGGTCTGGATCGCATTGAAGGATGCGAACATGCGGTCTTGCAGCACCATGAACTCGTTGGGATCGATCAGACGCATCACGAAGCTCGACAGACTGCGGAACAGGAGTCCGAACACGATGCCGGCCAGCAGCATCAGGTGCAGGCTGTGCGCCGCGCCGTTGAACAGCGCCCGGAACAGCAGGCAGGCGAAGCCCGTCATCAAGACCACCTCGACCGCGAAGCGCAGGTTCGGATTGCCCGTCTCGGTAAGCGGATCGATGCCGAGGCTGAACACGATCACGGCCTGGATCAGCAAATACAGGGCGTCGAAGCCCATGATCGACGGCGTCAGGATGCGGTTGTGGGTAATCGTCTGGAACAGCACGGACGATACCGCGATCGCATACGCCACCAGCAGCATCGCCGCCAGCTTGGCGCCGCGGAACGGCAGCACGAAGTCCCAGTTGCCGTTCGCGCCGATCAGCATGAAGGCGGCGACGACGGACAGGGCCAGCGTTGCGAGCAGGGCCAGGCGCGCTTTGGGGGATATCTCAAGCGTCACGTGAACGACCTCGCAGCAACAGGTACAGGAACAGCGCGCCGCCGATTGAACCGACCACGGTGCCGATCGGGATCTCGTAGGGATACACGACCAGGCGGCCGATGATGTCGCAGGCCAGCACGAACAGGCCGCCGAGCAGCGCGACCCAGGGCACCGAGCGGCGCATATTGTCGCCGAACAGGATGCTGACCACGTTCGGCACGATCAGGCCCAGGAACGGAATGCTGCCGGCCGTGACCACCACCACCGCCGAAATCGCCGACACGATCAGGAGGCCATAGAAGGTCAGGCGCTTGTAGTTCAGCCCCAGGTTGGTGGTGAACTGCTGGCCCATGCCGGCCACGGTGAAGCGGTCGGCCGCGACCCAGGCGGCGAAGGCCAGCGCTGCGCCGAGCCACAGCAGCTCGTAGCGGCCGCGCAGCACGCCGGAGAAGTCGCCGACGGTCCAGGCGTGCAGGGTCTGCAGCATGTCGTGGCGAAAGGCGAAGAAGGTCGTCACCGCCTGGATCACACCGCCCAGGATCAGGCCCACCAGCGGCACCAGGTAGGGTGAGCGCAAGGGGATGCGGCGCAACAGGCCGAGGAACAGGAAGGTGCCGGCCATCGCGAAGGCGGCCGCCACCAGCATCTTGCCGAACACCGGGGTATCGGGCGCCAGCAGCGCCAGCGCCAGGACGCCGAGCGTGGCCGCCTCGATGGTGCCGGCGGTGGACGGTTCGACGAATCGGTTACGCACCAGCATCTGCATGATGAGGCCCGCCACGGCGAGGGACATCCCGGCCAGCAGCAGGGCCAGGGTACGCGGCAGGCGGCTGACGACCAGCAGTTGCCAGTCGGTCGACTGCGTGCCCGCCAGCAGGCCGGCGAAGCTGAAGTCGCCGGCGCCGATGGCGACGCTCAACGCGACCAGCGCCGCCGTTAATAGTAACGGCAGCGCCAGCCAGGCGTGCGAGATGGTACGAGGGGCGCGCCCGTCTACTGCCATCGGGTTCAGCGTCCCGCGGTGTTCAGCGCGCGCGACAGCTGGTCGACGTTCTCCTGCAGCGCGGTGATGCCGGCGCCGCCCAGGGTGTACCAGTTCAGGCCATCGAGGTAGACCACGCGCTTGTTCTTCCAGGCGTTCGACTGGCGCACCAGTTCATTGTCCAGGAACTTGGCGGCGGCGGTGCCTTCGCGGCCGATGGCGGCGTCGCGGTCGATCACGAACAGCCAGTCGGGATTGGTCTTCTGGATGAATTCGAAGGAGATCGCCTGGCCGTGGTTCGAGGTGTCGAGCCTGGCCACCGCTGGCTTGATGCCGAAGGTGTCGTGCAGGACGCCGAAGCGCGAACCCGGACCGTAGGCGCTCATCTTGCCGCCGGTGGTCAGGACGATCAGGCCGGTGCCGGCCGTTTCGGCCTGCTTCTTCAGGGAGGCAATCGAGCTGTCCAGCTTGTCGGTCAGTTCCTTGGCGCGCGCCTGCTTGCCGAACAGGCCGGCCAGGGTCGTCACATTGTTCTTGGCGCTGGCGACCAGGTTGGTGCGGTCGACGGTCATGTCGATGGTCGGGGCGATCTTGGCCAGTTGCGCGTACTTGGCCTGCGAACGGCCGCCGACGATGATCAGGTCGGGCTTGGCGCCGTGGATCTTTTCATAGTCCGGCTCGAACAGGGTACCCATCTTGGGCGCGCTGTTGTAGCGCGCCAGGTGGCGCGGTAGCGGACGCGCGGTGGTGCTCATGGTCGGCACGCCGGCCACGTTCACGTCCAGCGCCGACAGGTTGTCGAGGGTGGTGGCGTCGAGCACGATGACCTTCTTCGGGCTGGCCGGGACCGCGGTGGTGCCGCTGGCGTGCTTGATCTGCACGGTGTTCTGGGCTTGCGCCGGGAGCGCGCCGAAGGCCAGGGCTGCGCCGACCGCCAGCACTGCGCGGCGGCCGTGGAAGATGTTCTTGATGGTCATGTAGGTATTCCTGTCTCGTTCAACAAAATGGTATTCAAAAGCGGGTGGTAACCCCGAGCCACAGGCGGCGGCCGTCGCCGACCGTGTTGTAGGTCAGCTCGTCGAGGCGCTTGTCGCTGACGTTGAACAGCGCGGCCTTGATGGCGACGCTGCGGCTCCAGTCGTAGGTCATGCCGATGTCGCCGATCGTGTAATCGCCGTATTCCTTGGCGCCGTTCGGCAGGGTCACGCCATTGCTGCCCGAGCGCGCGGCGGCATTGATTTCCTTGCCGTTGTAGGTGACCGAGGCCCACAGGTCGAGCGCGTCGGTGACGTTCCAGTCGGCGCGCAGCGTGCCGCGGTGCTTGGGCGTGCGGGTCAGCGCATAGCCTTCGTAGGCGCCGCCCTTCTGCTCGGAGTCGGTATAGGTGTAGTTCGACTTGAACGACAGCGTGCGCACCGGCTGCCAGGTCAGGCCCAGTTCCAGGCCCTGGATCGTGGCGTCGTCGATGTTGTAGCTGTACCAGAGGCGGTAGTTCGGGTCTTCCGACCAGCGCGCGATCGAGCCGTCGTCGTTGTAGATCAGCGCGTTCGCCACCTTGTCCTTGAAGTCGGTGTAGAACAGCGTCGCATTCGCCTGGATGCCGGCCTTGTTGTTGTAATGGGCGGAGAGCTCGTAGCTGGTGCTGGTCTCGGCCTTCAGATCCGGGTCGCCGATGATGACGCCGCAGGTGCCGTTCGGGCCATAGGTGCAGCCGCCGCCGCCGGTGGTGTAGGCATAGCCCGGCGCGATGTTGCGGATCTCCGGCGCACGGAAGCCGCGCGAGACGCCGCCCTTGATCGTGACCGCGTCGCTCGTATGCCAGACGGCGTACAGGCGCGGCGACCAGTGCTTGCCGTAGATTTCGTGGTCGTCGGCGCGCAGGCCGGCGGTCAGGGCCAGGGTGTCGGTCAGGCTCCATTCGTCTTCGACGAACAGCGCCTTCTGGATGATGCTGAAGTGCTCGTCCACACCCGTGCGACGGCCGGGATTCTGGTCCAGGAGTTCTCCGCGGTTGTACTGGCCGCCGATCACCAGGAAGTGGTCGCCCAGGCGGGTGTTGAGCTTTGCGTCCAGCACCGTGTTCTTGATTTCCGGCGCGCGTTCGTTGCGGATGTAGTTCCCATTTCCGTCTTGCGTATGGGTCTCGCGCTGGCCTTTTTCCTGGGTCAGCGCGACCTGCGAGGTGGCCCAGCCCCAGCGGCCGTTGTGCGACAGCGACCAGTGGTCGCGGCTGTGCTCCTGGCGCGTATTGGCGGCGCCCGGCGCCAGCACGCCGCCGGCCGAGCTGTGCCGCTTGAGCTCACTCTTGCCGGCTTCGAGCAGCACGTCGTGGGCGGCGTTCGGGGTCCAGGCCAGGCGCGCGGTCAGGTCGCGGTCCTTGGCGCCGTTGAAGCCGTTCAGGATCTCGTCCTCGGTGCGCTTGTTCTGCTTGCCCCACAGTTGCAGGCCGAGGACGTTGCTGGCGATCGGACCGTTCAGGAAGAACTGGCCCTGGGTCGAGTTGCCCGAGTCGCTGTGTTCCTGCAGGGTGCCGTCGACGCCGAGCGAGCCGCTCCAGGCCTTGGCGACCTTGCGCGTGATGATGTTGATCACGCCGCCCATGGCGTCGGAGCCGTACAGCGAGGACATTGGGCCGCGCACGACTTCGATGCGCTCGATCGCCTCGAGCGGCGGGATGAAGCTCTGCTCGTAGCCGGCGTTGCCGTTGGTGCGCGCGTCGCGCGTCGACTGGCGCTTGCCGTCCACCAGAATCAGCGTGTATTGACCAGGCAGGCCGCGAATCAGGATATCCTGCTCATTGGCGACGCCGGTCACGGTCACGCCCTGCACGTCGCGCAGCGCGTCGGTCAGGTCGCGAAACGGACGCTTTTCCAGGTCTTCGCGGGTGATCACGGTGATGCTGGCGGGAGCGTCGGTGGCCGACTGCTCGAAGCCGGCGGCGGTCACGACGACGGTGGGCACGGTGCCGGACGCGCCGGCGGCTTGCGGGTTGAAGTCCGGCGCCTCGGCTGCGGCATGGGCGCTCATGGCCAGGGCGCCATGGAGTGCGGCCGCGATGATCGTCCGCTTGAACCATGCCGTAGTCGTGTGCTGCATACGCTTCGTTCTCTCTCTGTCGTTCAAAATTCTTTTATGCGGCGAACACCTATTGCCAGGCCCGTTCGCAGTGAATGATAATGATTATCATATGCAATTAACTGCCAGAAAGTTTGTCAAGTTGTGACAAGCCTCGATATCCCAGCAATGAATCCTGTCTCCACTTCATCCCGCATCCTCGTGGTCGACGACCACGCCGACATCCGCGACCCGCTCGCCGCCTTCCTGCGCCGCCACGACCTGGAGGTGCTGACCGCCGCCGACGCCGCAGCCGCGCGCACGCTGCTGCGCCAGCATCCGATCGACCTGGTGGTGCTCGACGTCATGCTGCCGGGCGAGGACGGCCTGTCGCTGTGCCGCCACCTGGCCGAGACCAGCAGCACGCCGGTGATCCTGCTCACCGCGATGGCGAGCCAGGACGACCGCGTGGCCGGGCTCGAGATCGGCGCCGACGATTACGTCACCAAGCCCTTCGATCCGCGCGAACTGGTGGCCCGCATCAAGGGCATGCTGCGGCGCCTGGGCCGCGCCGCGACCGGCTGGCACGGCCGCCGCTACGCCTTCGGCGACTGGACCCTGGACATGGCCAGGCGCGAGCTGGTTGACGCCGGCGGCGAGCCGGTGGCATTGAGCACCTCCGAATTTCGGCTGCTGGGCGTGCTGGTCGAGCGCGCCGGCAAGGTGCTGAGCCGCGACGAGCTGCTCGACCTGACGCGCGACGGCGAGGTGCAGAACTTCGACCGCAGCATCGACAGCCAGGTGAGCCGGCTGCGCAAGAAACTGGAAAGCGATCCGCGCCGGCCACGCCTGCTCAAGACCTCGTGGGGCGACGGCTATGTATTCACGGCCGACGTCAATGCACTGCCGGCGGCCGGCTGATGCGCCTGATCCCGAAGACCATGGGCGGCCAGCTGGTCGCCACGCTGCTGGTGGCCGTGCTGCTGGCGCACGCCGCCGCCATCGTCGCGCGCCAGCTGGCGCCGGACGCCATGCATCCGCTGGCCGCACGCTATATGCTCGACCGCATGGCCGGCATCTACCAGTCGCTGCGCCTGTCGCCCGACAAAGGCGAAGAGATGCTGGCCGCGATCGGCTCGCCGACCGCGCGCTTCTGGCTGGCCACCGGCGCCAGCGCCGGCAGCCCGGCGATGAACGAGGCCGAACGCAGGCAGGCGCAGGCCCTGGCCGAGCGCCTGCCACGTACGCCGGCGCCGCGCAGCTGGGTGCAGCTGACCGACCATGCGCCGGGCAACGATGGCGTCAAGCAGGCCGGCATGCTGGCGTCGGTCGAGCTGCCGGACGGACGCTGGCTGGTAGGCTACCAGCAGTCGCCCGGCGGCAGTCCCTGGTGGCGGCCGCTGCACTTCTCGATCCCGGTGAGCACCCTGCCGGTGCTGCTGGTGGCCTTGCCCTTCATCGGCCGCATCCTGCGCCCGATCCGTGCGCTGGAGCGCGCGGCCGAGCGCTTCAGCCGCGGCGAGCATGACGGCCCGCTGCCGGTGACCGGTCCGCGCGAGGCGCGAGAGCTGACCGCCGCCTTCAACACGATGGCCGAGCGCCAGCGGCGCTTCGTCGAGGACCGCACGCGCATGCTGGCCGCGATCAGCCACGACCTGCGCACGCCGATCACTTCCTTGAGGGTGCGTGTAGAACTGATCGACGACCCCGAACTGCGCGCGGCGATGATCCGCACGCTCGAGACGATGGGCCTGATGGTCGAGCAGACCTTGCGCTTCGCGGCCGAGGACTGCGTCGGCGAACCGTCGCAGGACGTCGACCTGGCGGCGCTGATGCGCGAGCTGGCGGCGGAGCTGGCGCGCCCCGGAAAGCGCATCCGCTACGCCGGCCCGGACCGCCTGCCCTACCGCTGCCGCCCGCTCGCCCTGCGCCGCGCCGTGGGCAACCTCGCTGAAAACGCGCTCCGCCATGGCACCGAGGTCACCCTGTGCGCCAGTGCGCCAGGAGAAGACAGCGACGTGATCCTGGCCGTGATCGACAACGGCCCCGGCATCCCGGCCAGTGAACTGGAGCGAGTCTTCGAACCCTTCGCCCGCCTCGACAGCGCCCGCTGCCGCGACACCACCGGCGACAACGGCCACGGCAGCGCCGGCGGCAGCGGCGTCGGCCTCGGCCTCTCCATCGCCCGCTCCTGCGTCGAAGCCCACGGCGGCACCCTCACCCTCACCAACAATACTCCCGGCCTCACCGCCACCATCGCCCTCCCCACCTGACCCTCCCCAATTAGGGTCAGAGTAGAATTATTGAACAATTTCTCCGCAATTCAGATAATGAGGGTCAGAGTAGAATTAATTACCAAGAACTCGCGATCAACTATTATTCAGGCTATTTTCACTGAGCCAGTCTTAAAAGAAATTGCAAAATAATTCTACTCTGACCCTAATTGTTTTGGCTGTCGGATCGCCGCCTCCGGTACATTGATCTCTCATAGAGGAAATCATTCCTCGAACTGCAATATCCTTTTCTCAATTTAATATTCCAGCGCAATTCATGAGGTAATCCCCCCATTTTTAGAGCACGCTAAAAGTAGAGGTTAAGCGGCGAGCGCCAATTTCTGTTTTGGCGTAATACCGCCGAGCGCCATGTTAGGCCGGTCGTGATTGTAGGTCCACAACCA
>NZ_JAFVIM010000023.1:0-102306 GCF_017582745.1 Massilia oculi | reverse complement strand
GTGCCGCCATCCTCAATCGCTTCACGCGCTTGGGCACGCCCACGACCGTAGCGGTGACCATGCCGTAAATCCGTCTGGGGTTTGGGGTACTACGCGCTCAATTGATTTATGCAACAAAGCCTCTTCGATGTGGAGCTTCCGTTTTCGAATCGCAACACCGATCGCATGCTCGTCACCCTGGCCAAGGTGCACTACCTGAACAAGTCGACCGAGTACAAGCTGATCGACCGCCGCTACGAGCTGGCCTTGCAGGGCTTGACCAAGGTGGCGCTCGGCCACCAGAAGATGCGCGAGAACATGAACAAGCTGACGGGCGACGAGACGCGGCGCATGCTCGCCAACTACGCCCGCGACCTGCGCATGATCCGCGATGGGCTGAACGGCGATTGAGGAGGACGTCATGCAGGAGCCATCACACGACAAGAGCACCCGCTCGGATGCGGGCGCCGCGCAGGACGGTGCCACTCCGTCCAAGGTCACCACTACCGCCAGCGCCCAGGCCGCGCCAACCGCCAATGCCAAAGGCGACGCCACCAGGACCACCCACGGTGCTGGCGACGGCGGCGGCCTGTCCAGCATGCAGCAGGTGGTCGAACTGGCCGATGGCTTGTCGACGATAGCCGACCGCCTGCACGAACGCATCCTGCGCGAGATCCGCAGCTATGACGACCGCGGCGTCCCCGTCCCGGTGCAGGACGCCATGCGCCGCCTGCTGGACGATGAAATGGTGTTGCGCCAGCGCGCCAACACCCTGTATGCCGACGCCGCCGCCTTCGTCATCCAGGGCCTCGGCCAGCCGCAAAGCCGGCTCAATGCCCTCACCGCCGCCGCCGCCGAAAAGATCCGGCGCATCGGCGTGATCGGCGAAGTCACCGGCCTCGTCGGCGGCCTGCTGTCCCTGGCCGGCGCTGTCGCCGCCGGCCAGCCGACGCCGATCGTGCTGGCCATCGAGAAAATCCAGCTGCACAGCACCACCCTCGATGCGCTCACGCCGACGCCGCCGACGGCCGCGGCCTGAACTGCGGATGCCGGCAAGGTGGCCGCCGCATGGCGGCCCCTACTCTCAGTACATATGCTGCCCGCCATTGATGGCGATATTGGCGCCGGTCAGATAGCCCGCCAGGTCCGACACCAGATAGGCCACCAGCCCCGCCACTTCCGCCGGCTTGCCCAGCCTGCCGACGGGGATTTGCGGCAGGATGCGGTCGCGCAGTACGTCCTGCGGCACTTTTTCCACCATGGCGGTGTCCAGGTAGCCGGGCGAGACCGTGTTGATCGTGATGCCGTGGCGCGCCACTTCCAGCGCCAGCGACTTGGTGAAGCCATGCATGCCCGCCTTGGCCGCGGCGTAATTGGCCTGGCCGAAAGCGCCTTGCTGGCCATTGACCGAAGAGATATTGATGATGCGCCCCCAGCGCTGCGCGATCATCGCCTCGAGCACCGGCCGGGTCATATTGAACACACTGTCGAGATTGGCGCCCATCACCGCATGCCAGTCTTCCTGGCTCATCTTGCGCATGCTGCGGTCGCGCGTGATGCCGGCGTTATTGACCAGGACGTCGATCCGGCCGAAGTCGTCCAGCACCCGGCGCACGACGCTCTCGCAGGCATTACCGTTGGAAACGTCGAGCTCGTAGGCCCGCACCTTGACGCCGTCCGCCTCCTGGCCGGCCAGCCAGGCATCGCGGCGCGCATTCTGCGGCGAATGGGTCGCCGCCACCAAAAACCCCTCCGCATGCAGGCGCCGGCATAGCGCCGTGCCCAGCCCACCCATCGCCCCCGTCACCAGGGCTACCCGCTTTTCTTGCCGTGCTACCTTGTCTCCTGCCATGTCGACCTCCTGTTCTCGTTGGCGCCAATGACGCGACTGCGAGCATCCGAGTGTAGGGAAACGACAACAGCAGGCTGTTGATTAGGATCAAGTGTGAAGGGGCAAAGCCCATGTGCAACGAACGGCGCAGCCAATACGGTGCGCTGATCCTGGACGGCTCAGGCGATGACGTCGGGCCTGCTGGCGGGATCGAAATCGGCCCAATCACCGCCGACGATATTGCCCTGGGCCCGCTCGATGTGGTGGGCGCCCAGCTGGCGCAGCAGGTCGACGGCGCGCGCCTGCAGGTCGGGATCGTCGAAGGCGACCGCCACCAGCATGCCGGCCGGACGCGGCGGCACGGCATTTTCGCCACCCTCTTCTGGTTCGCCCCGCTCTTTCATCTTGCTGAAGCTGAACAGCGAGCCGACGTGGCCGCCCACCAGGCCGCCGACCACCGGCCCCAGCGGCCCGGTGACGGGCGAGGTGGCGGCGCCCACGGCCGCACCGACGGCGCCGCCCGTGGCCACGCCCTTCACCACGCCTTCGGGCGCCTCCTTGGCGCCGGGCGACTGGATGTGGTCGCCGCCGATGGGCGTCATATCGTGCTGGCCGGGCTGGGTCAGGTAAAACCCGCTGATGCGGTCGGCATCGAATCCGGCGTCGACCAGGGCGTCGCGCGCACGGTCGACGTCGTCCTGAAGCTGGAAACGTCCTGCGATGATGGTGGACATCGGCGATTCCTCCCCAATTTTACGTGGCAAAAGAGTAGCAACTAAGTGGCAACTACGGTAGCTCAAGCGTACGCGGGCCGCGCCGGCCGCTCTGTACGCGATCGCACGCTGCTCATTGCCACCGATATCACCCTGCTACCGCCACTGTCCATAGACCACCCCATAGCTCGGCGGTTCCTCCGCAGGCGGCGGTGGTGCGCTCTGCCATTGACGTGGATCGATCCGGTAATACTTGAGGAATTCCTCGTACAGGGCCGGATGGCGCGCCGCCAGCTGGTGCGGCTGCTCGAAGAAGCTTTCGGTGGCCACCGCGAAGAACTCGGCCGGATTGGTCGCGCCATAATGGTCGAGCACGCCCTGCATGCCCCACATGGCCTCCTGGCGCAGGTTGGCATAGTCGCGCGACAGCACTTCGGACCAGCTGCGGTAGCGCTCGCTGCTGCCCAGGTAGGGGGCGCCGTTCGTATTGCCCGACTCGCTGTCGAGCTGGTGGGCGAATTCGTGCAGCACCACGTTATGGCCGGCCGAGTCGGCATGTCCGGCGCGCCGCACATGGTCCCACGACAGGATCACGCGGCCATCGCCCCAGGATTCGCCCAGTAAATCCTGGCGCTCCTCGGTCACCACGCCGGACACGTCGACCTGCTTGCGCGGCACCAGGAAGGCGCCGGGATAGACCAGGATCAGGTCCAGCGTGGGATAGATGGCGGGCTTGCCGGTGTCTGCGACCCGCCCCAGCAACAGCAGGCAGGCCTGGCCCGCGATCGTCACCCGCATCTCGTCGGTGACGTCCAGGCCGGCGCAGCCGACGAATTTCTTCTCGTGCAGGAATTGCTGGACCATGCGCTGCAGGCGCCGGCGCTGCCCCTCGTCCATCGCACGGTATTGGGCGAGGTTGCGCGCCAGGATGGCGGCATGCGAGGCCGGCAAGGGCCGCGCCAGCGCCTGCCGCAGGCGCCACTTCGGCCACAGCCAGGCCGCCAGCGCGGCCAGGCCCAGCGCACCGACTGCGATTGCTTCCATGGTCAAGCCTTGCCGGCCAGCCAGGCTTGCACCTCGTCGGCGCCGCCGATCAGCTCGCCGCCGACGAAGACCTGCGGCCAGGTCATGCGGCCGGTGACGCCGCGCAGGACGATGGTATTGATCTTCTGGTCTTCGGAGATATCGGTATAGTGGATGTCGTTGTCGCGCAGCGCCTGCTTGGCGCGGGCGCAATGGGGGCAGCCGGGCCGCGAGAACATGACCACCGGTTCCGGCACTTCGGCATCCGGCGCCAGGTAGGCCAGCATGGTATCGGCGTCCGAGACCTCGAACGGATCGCCTTCGCGCTCCGGCTCGATGAAGATTTTCTCGATCACGCCATCCCGCACCAGCATCGAATAGCGCCATGAGCGGCGGCCGAAACCCAGCTCGCGCTTGTCGACCAGCATGCCCATGCCCTCGGTGAAGTCGCCGTTGCCATCCGGGATGACCGTGATATTGGCCGCGTCCTGGCCGGCCTTCCACTGGTTCATCACGAAGGCATCGTTGACCGAGACGCACAGGATGTCGTCCACGCCATGCGAACGCAGCACCGGCGCCAGTTCGTTATAGCGCGGTAAATGGGTCGAGGAACAGGTTGGGGTGAAGGCGCCCGGCAGGGAAAACACGACGACCGTGCGGCCCTTGAACAGCTCGTCGGAACTGAGATCACGCCATTGGTCGTCGGGCCTGGCCTTGAAGACCACGTTCGGGACTGCTTTGCCTTCCAGCGATTCGGCACTCGGTAACATCGTCACTCCTATCTGGTTGAACCTGCCGGCTGAGCGGCGGCATGGCAGACAAGTGAGGATTATTGACCGGTTTTCAACACAGGAGTTGCAATAAGTTGGTTACCTGAAGGGCCCGGCGCGGTGGCCCCATAAAAAAACAAAGCCGCGCATCAAGCGCGGCAAAAATGACGACAGCGATCGTCGAACCGGAGCCGTTGCGGGTCTCTACCGCAGCAGCCCCGGGCGCGCACTCAGGCGCGTTCCTTGGCGGTGGCGGCGTTCTGGCCTGGCGCCGGCCCGAACAGTGCTGCCACCAGCGGATCGCGGGCGACCGGGCTGCGGTTCACACGGATCGCGTAATGGGTGTCGTCGGCCAGGATGTGGAAATGGCGGCCGCTGCCGGCCATATTCTGTTCGCGCAGGCCTGGGCGCTCCTTGCGTGGGGCGGCGCCCTCGCGCTTCGGCTGGCAGATCGCGGCCAGGAAGGCCTTGACGCGCTCCGGATCCGGCGAGATCTGGTACACGGCCTTGCCGAGGTAGGTGGCGGTGCCTTCGATATAGCGCGCCAGTTCGATCACGCCGGCTTCGCGCAGGTCGCGGATGTACTTGCGGGCGCCCGATGGCGAGAATTTGAGGAACCATGCGATCTCGTCGGCCAGCATTTCGTGGTTCGACAGCTCGTTGATCAGCTTTTGCATGTTTTCGATGCGACGCTGGGTGGCCGAGGTCGAACGCACACGCTCGATCGGGGCCAGCGAAATCGGGGCGCGCTCGGTCGGTTGTGGTGGGACGCGCTCGATCAGCGCCGAATTGCCGGAAGTGTGCACTGCGCCGGTTTCGCCTGGGACCGCGTTGTGCTGAGTCGTTGCATGCATATCGATGAGCTCCAATATAGAGAGTGAGACTGTGTGGTCCGGGTCGCTGTGTGTCGTATGACACCCTGACAACATCTCGGTTCCGCTTAACTGGACTCAAGATTGCCTGCATCAGACATCATGGTCTGTGCGCCATCCAACATTCGACAACATTCCTAAAAGCATTTTTCGTCTGCCTCTACCGACACGTGACGATACAAAAATGCAAGCCCTCTTTTGGCATGCATGCGTACACCGCATGACGATGTCAGGATTGCATGTCACCTACCTAATATAAATATGTCGGCATGACAGCCGGGTGACAGTGCGTACGCCCTGCACGCGCACTCTGAACATGACAGCGTCGTTACAGTTCGTTTCATCTTGGAAATGTGGAGTTTTTACCACTGTTGTAAAATCGCACAGCCTTTCCGCGTTGGGTGCGCTACCGCACCGAGCTTATGGAACTTGCACTGTTATTCTTTATCCAACATCGCAGCTGACGTATGCGTTGTCATCAACTTTTAACCTACGGGAGTTACCTGTGAACAATACCAAGAAGATCGCCCTGGCTGCTGCACTGCTGTGCGCATCCGGCGCCACCCTCGCCCAAGAGATCAACCCATCGTGGTACATCCAGCCAAGCGTTAACCACGTGAAGCCGGATGCGGACTTCGGCGTGGATGATCGCGACACCGGTGGCGGCCTGAAGTTCGGTAAGGCGGTGCACCAGAACTGGGATATCCAGATCGGCGCCAGCCAGACCCGCTTCGAGCAAGGCATCAACGACTATCGCCAGACCCTGCTGGGCGTCGACGCCCTGCTGATGCTGAGCCGCGATCGCTTCCGTCCGTTCGTCCTGTTCGGCCTGGGCGCCGAGCGTGACAAGGTTGAGAACCGCGTCGCCGGCCGCTTCGTCGAGAAAAACTCGCCGTACGCCACCGTCGGTATCGGTTTCCAGGCCAGCCTGACCCCGCAATGGTCGCTGCAAGCCGACCTGCGCACCGTGCGCGGCTTCCTGCGTGATGACGAAGAATTCGGCTTCAAGCGCAGCAACAACAAGATGCTGACCGTCGGCCTGAACTACGCGTTCAACCCGCCGCCAGCACCACCGGCACCGGCTCCAGCCCCAGTGGTCGAGGCGCCGCCTCCAGCACCGGCTCCGGTCGAACCGCCGCCACCACCAGCACCACGCTTCCAGAAAGTGACCCTGGAAGCCACCAAGCTGTTCGCCTTCGACAAGGCTGAAGTGATCACCCCGGCGCCGAAGCTGGACGAGATCGCCGCTGCCCTGCAGGCCGACACCTCGGTCACCAACGTCGAGATCACCGGCTACACCGACCGTCTGGGTTCGGAAGCCTACAACCAGAAGCTGTCGGAGCGCCGCGCCAACGCCGTGCGTGATTACCTGGTCGGCAAGGGCATCGACGGCAACCGCCTGCGCGCCATCGGCAAGGGCGAAGCCAACCCGCTGGTCGAGTGCAACCAGAAGAACCGCGCTCAGCTGATCGCCTGCCTGGAACCGAACCGCCGCGTCGAAGTCGACCAGATCACGGTCGAAGTGCCAGTGCAGCAGTAATCGCTTAGGCGGCAACGCTAATTCGGGGGGCTTCGGCCCCCTTTTCATTTGGAGGATGGGATATGGCAGTTAAGAAATGGTTCCCTTACACGCACCAGATTCTGAAAGTCCTGCGCTGCGCGGTAACGGAATGGCTGGACCACCGTGCCTCCAGCAAGGGCGCAGCACTGGCCTTCTACACCCTGTTCTCGCTGGCGCCGATCCTGGTGCTGGTGATCGCCGTGGCCGGTTTCTTCTACGGCGAGGAAGCCGCGCAAGGCCAGTTGCTGGCCGAGCTGCGCGGACTGCTGGGTGCACAGGGGGCGGACACGATCCAGGCCATTCTGGCCGGCGCCCAGAACAAGGAAACGGGCCGCTTCGCCACGATCGTCGCCACCGTGCTGCTGATCGTCGGCGCCACCACCGTGTTTTCCGAGCTGAAGGACAGCCTGGACGAGATCTGGGGCCTGCCGGCGCCGCCGGATGCCGGCATCTGGAACACGATCCGCACCCGCCTGCTGTCGTTCGGCATGGTCCTGGTGCTGGGTTTCCTGCTGATGGTGTCCCTGGTCGTCAGCGCCGCCACCACGGTGGCCGAGAAGTTCATCACCGGTGTGTGGCAGGAAGCCGCCATCGTCATGGGCTGGATCGCCTCCGGCGTCGGCTTCCTGGTCATCGCCACCCTGTTCGGCGTGATCTACAAGCTGCTGCCGCGCGTGCGGCTGTCGTGGAAGGACGTTACCATCGGTGCGCTCGGCACTGCCGCGATGTTCACGCTGGGTAAGTTCGGGATCGGGCTGTATATCGGCAACAGCGGCACCACCGACAGCTTCGGCGCCGCCGGTTCGCTGATCGCCCTGCTGCTGTGGGTGTATTACTCGGCGCAGATCTTCTTCCTGGGCGCCGAATTCGCGCGCCAGTACGCCCTGCAAATGGGGAGCTTGCACAACAAGCCGAAGGAAATCACCGGCGTCGAACCGAAGGCCAGCACCGCGTAAGACATGTAGGGTGGAAGGCTTCGCCTTCCACGCGTCCGACGAGGGTATGCGTCACCGCAACACAGGCGATATCTGAACGCGTGGAAGGCAGAGCCTTCCACCCTACACCCAGCGAGCGCGCCGGATGATCATTCGCCCAGCAGCTCCGCCACCACTTCCATCCCCTCGACCCGCTCGGCCACCACCTTCAGCACCATCACCACCGGCACGCCGAGCAGCAAGCCCCAGACGCCCCACAACCAGCCCCAGAACAGCAGGCTGACGAAGACCGCGGCCGGATTCATGCGCGCGATCTTGCCGGTCATCCAGGTGGCGACGACCATGCCGACCAGGGTCGCGATCACCAGCGAGGCGCCCGCCACCAGCATCACCATGCTCAGGGTCTCGAACTGGAGGAAGGCCGCCATCCCGGTCGCGACCGTGATGACGAGGGGACCGAAATACGGCATCAGGTGGGCCACGCCGGAAAAGGCGGCCCAGGCGCCGGCGTTCTCGAGGCCGATCAGGCGCAGCGCGCCCCACATCATGAGGGCGAGCAGGATATTGGTCACCAGGAGCATGAACATATAGCTCTGGATCGAGGTATTGATGTCGTCCAGGATATGGACCGTGACTTTCTTGCGCGTGAGCGAGGGGCCGGTGAGCTTGACCAGCTTGCGCTTGAAGGTGTCGCCCGCCAGCAGCAGGAAGAACACCAGGAACACGACCATGGTCGCCTGCGACATGAAGGCGGCCAGGCTCATGGAGCCGGCCAGCACCCAGTCCATCACGCGGATCGGCGAACTCGCCGCGGCGGCCGGCGGCGGATACTGGCGCCGCTGCTGCGCCAGGCGCTTGGCGTCGGCGCCGACATTGCTCGCGGCGCGCTCGATCTCGGCCGCCGCCGCCTGCATCTGCTGCAGGGTCGAGCGCTGGCCGCTGGTATTGGTAAGGATGCGCGTGACCTTGTGGGTCAGCGTCGGCAATTCGTCGAGAATATTGAAGAACTCGCCCTGCAGCCGGTACAGGGTGCCCGCCATCGCGCCCACGATCACGGCCGTGACCAGGGTGGCGCCGATGATGCGCTTGATGTGCCAGCGTTCGAGCCAGCGCACGACGGGATTGAGGGTGTAGGCGATCAGGATGCCGAGCAGCAGCGGCACGAAGAATTTCTGCGCCCACTGGAGCGCGAACACGAAGGCGATCGTGGCGAGGATGCCGAGCGACAGTCCGCGCGCATTGACGTGCAGCGGCACGCGCATGCCGCCGATGTGCAAGGCGATGTCGTCGCCAGCCGCGCGCGTTTCCGCGCGGGCGGCGTCGCCAGGAGGGGCGGCTGGTTCAGGCGAAGGGTTGGACGCTGCCGGCATGGCCGGATCGGTTGGTGCTAGCTGCATGGTTTGCCTGAACGAGATGCCGGGCCGCCCCGGCTGAGCGCATATTATTTCACACGGATGTCGTTCTTGACCGAAGTCACGCCCTTGACGCCACGGGCGATCTCGACGGCGCGCTGCGCATCGCGTGGATCGGCCACGAAGCCCGACAGCTGGACGTCGCCCTTGAAGGTTTCGACGTTGACTTCGCGCGCTTTCACGTTCGGGTCGTTGATCAGGGCAGCCTTGACCTTGGTGGTGATCACGGTATCGTCGACGTACTCGCCGGTGCTGGCTTGCTGGTTGGTCGACGAGCAGCCGACGGCGGTGATGGCGACGGTGGCGACGAAAGCGGCGGAAATGAGGTTCTTGGCGATTTTCATGATGGCTCCTTATTGATAGTCATGGTGGTGCAATACCCTTGCGGGCGGGTTGGGCGGCGCCGGCAATCCGGCCCGCAGGTTCTTTCATTTGCCGTAGGCCGTCCGGGTGGTGCTGACGCACCCTTCCTTGACGTCACCGGCGAAGGCATCGCACTTCTGCAGTGCGACGCGGTATTCGGCATCGATCCTGGCGTCCTGCGCTTCGAGGCGCGCCTCGATCGCCTTGCGGTCGGCGCGGGCGTCGGCCTGGCTGGCCACCAGGGTTGCCTTGGCCTGGCGCTGGCACACTTCACGGTCGTTGCCAAGCGCGGCGCTGCAGCGCGTCTTGTCGCGCTCGTAATAGGCCGAGGCGATGCGCATGCGCGCCTGGGTATAGGCCGCCAGCGTGTTCTTGTAGGCGGCGCCCGCTTCTTCCTCGACACGCACGCGGGCGGCTCGAGCGTCGGCGACGCATATCTCGTGCGGGACACCGGCCACCGCATCGCAGCGCGCCTTGGCGATGTCGTAGGCGGCTTCGGCGGCATCCATCGCCTGTTGATAGACGGTCTTCGGCTCCGGCGCCGGCTGCTGGGCGACAGCCTGGCCAGCCCAGCCGAGAGCTGCACCGATCAGAAGGAGCGCGTGAGACGTCTTCATTGTTTTTGTTCTCCATTTGTCAACATTGGAGACATCTTTACATGCCGCGCACCCGGTTTCTGTTCGATGCCGAACACAACTAACAGACTCTTGGCCCGCGCATATAGATGAGTAGATATAGAACAAGCCACTAGCCGAAACCGGATGCGCTGCCCATCGCTAAAAGAGTGATAGCGGGAGGCTCTACCCTCGAAACAAGGTGGGTGCGGCAACGCACAGACCCTCATTGGGCACCTGACTATTCTGGACACATACTTTTGTCAGGAGAACAACATGAATGCTAACCGTAAATTTATCGTCGCCCTGCTGGCGACCGGCGCGCTTCTCACTGGCTGCGCCAGCAACAGCTCCCAGCCCTACGGCTACAACAATGGTTACGGCTCGGGCAGCAGCACCGCCTCGGCCGGCTACGGCGTGATCGAATCGATCCAGGTGGTCCAGGGCGAGAACCGCACCAGCGGCGCCGGCGGCGTGCTGGGCGGCGTGGTCGGCGCACTGGCCGGCAGCCAGATCGGTAGCGGCGGCGGCCGTACCGCGGCGACCGTGGCCGGCGGCCTGGCTGGCGCCGTGGTTGGCAACAACGTCGAGAAGAACCGCAACGCCGCAGGCCCGGAGATGTACCAGATCAATATGCGCATGGATAACGGCGAATACCGCGCCGTGACCCAGGACAGTGCCTACGATCTGCGCGTGGGCAACCGCGTGCGCATCGTCGACGGCCGCGTCTACCGCTACTGATCCAGCGGCACGAGGCAGCACAACCATGGCTACTCTCACCCGCATCGTGCGCGGCGCCTGCGCCTGTGCACTGGCCGGCGCCGCCTTCGCGGCATCGGCCCACGCATCGGCCCAGGAAGCAGCGCAAGCCGGCACCGACGCCGCCGTCAACCCGACCGTCGCCCGGCAACAGGCCCAGGAGATTGCCAAAGGCGATCCGCCGCGCTGGTACCGCGACGATCCGGCGCAGCAAACGCTGCGCAAGGAGCTCGGCGCGGCGCTGCAGGAAGCGCAGAACGCCTGCCGCAAGGCGCCGGCGGCCGAACGCAAGTCGTGCATGGAAGAGGCGCGCGCCACCTGGCAGCGCGAGACGGCGCAGCTCGGCAAGCCGATGCCGCGGCAATAAGTTCGAGGCGCATCGACGAAAGCGGCCATCGCGATGGCCGCTTTTTTTCGCCTATTTCTTTTTACGCCGCGGCGGCAGCGGGTACACGTCGGCCACCAGGATGCTGTCGCCGATCTGGCGGCTGGGCGAGGCCGCGTCATGCACCACCAGCACCCCCTCTTCGCGCCCGTCCTGGCTCGAAAACAGCGAGATGCCTTCCGGATGGTCGACGCCGTGCCCGAACGGCAGGGCCAGCACGTGTTCCAGCATGTCCCGGCCCACCACCGAGGCTTTGCCGGGCCGCGCCCCACCGGGCCAGCGCAGCAAGGTCACCGGCCCATCGAGGTCCATCGTCGGCCCGGCCAGGATCAGGAGATCCTTGCCTTGCACGCACAGGTCGCGGATACCCAGGCCGTCCAGGTCGAGGAAATGCTTGCGGTACAGGGCGCCTTCGTCGTCGAGCGGCGCCAGCCGCAGCCAGCCCTCTTCGCCATCCTCGACCGGCGCCACTTCGACGATCGCGGCCCAGCCGCGCAGCACCGGGCCGCGCAGGCCCAGCAGCACATGCTTGCCGGCCAGGGCGATGCCCTCGATATCGAAACCATTGTCCTTGCCGGGGATGGCCAGGAAGGGACCGAAGTGCTCATCCTGCCGCAGCAGCCCCGTCAGTTCGTTGCCGTGCTCGTCGCCACGCAGCTGCGCCGCGGTGCGCCGCCTGCCCTTGTCCGCGGCTTCCTTCTGCAGCGTGAAGCCGCCGTCCTGCCTGACGAGGGGGATGCGCGCCAGCAGGTAGCGGTTGCCGTCGGCGCTGACGCTGGCCAGGCGCTTGTGCGTGCGCCGCACGCCGTCGCCCTGCTCCGGCCGCTTGCGGCGCAGGCTGTGCGAGCCGGTCAGCCACAAGTAATCGCCGTCGCTGGCCAGGCCCTCGATATCGGCTTCGTTGATGCGCTTGCTTTCCTCTCCATGCGGCGGCAGGGGCAGTTGCAGGAAGTCGTGCAGCGCGAACTGGCGGTGCGCGCGCGCAAAACTGGTCTTGCCGCGGCTGTCCTCGGCCGCCAGCGTCAGGCGCTCGATGCTGAGCGACTCGTCGTTGGCCAGCCACAAGGTATCGCCCATGCGCAGGGCCACCGACAGGCCGTTGCGCAACTCCTTGTCGGGGCTGAGGTCGTCGCGTTCAGGGTGGAATTCGAGCAGGACGATATTGGACGGATGCATGGTGCGCCTCGCGATCGGGATGAACTCCAGCATAACGCATGAGCCTGCGCGCGAAGCATCGGCTTGCGCAAGGCGAGACGTATGCCAACCGTGCGCAGGAAATCTTGCCGAAAAAAATGAACGCGCGGCGCGTCAACCGCCAGCCGAGGCATGCGTTATATGTTCAGCCGACAAAAAAAGACGGCGCCCAATCCCCGATTGCGACGCCGCTCAAGCCCCACGATATTCTGTACTACACGATCCGCCCTGTCGTTCTCGATGGCGGCGCGATCGTTGATATTCCGGCCGCATGCTCCAGCCACGTTCGGGCTGGGAGTTGCCGCAAGAGCCCCTGCAGCAACGTCTGGAATACAGCTTACCCTTATTCTGGTATTTGCTGCGCCCGTTTGCGATTGACGTACCAGCCCAGTGCGCCCAGCACCAGGGCGGCGCCCGCCGCTTGCTTGCCCAGCCGGCGCTGGCGCACGAAGTTGATGACGCCCAGCGCATAGGGCAACAGCACCGACACATTGGTTCCGGTTGGCTTCAGCATGGCATCGGCCCGGGCGCGCAAGGCCCAGGTCGCGTGATCCATCGCCGAGTGCAGCATGACTTCGGGCTTGATGCCGTACTGGATGCTGGCCTTGGCGTGCGCCACGCCTGCACGGAAGAACTCGCCTTCACGCAGCAGCTCCGCCTTGCGCACCGCCGGATCCAGGCTGTGCTGGTGACCGGCCAATCCTGTCGTTCCGTTTTGATTCTGCATACTTTCTCCCTTGGTAGGCGCTTGCAACAGCCGCTTGCAACGGCCTCTTGCATCAACCGCTTACATCAACATCTCGCGGTCGTTCTTGAGTTCTTTCATCGTCGCCGGGAAGGCCAGCTTGTTCTGCTTGAGCAGCGCCAGCCCCTTCGTCACGAGCACCGCCGTGATCAGGGCGAAGACCGCGAACATGATCAGCAGGATGGTCCAGCCCATCGATTCCCACGCCAGCGCGACCACCGTCATGGCGCCGAAGGCGATGGCGAACCAGACCGCCAGCACCGCGGCCGCGAAGATGGCCAGCAGCTCGATCACGTGGTTGCGGATCTCGGACAGCTCGAGCGCCGCCAGTTCGACGCGCGAGACCGCCAGCCCGAACAGGCTCTTGAACAGGCTGGAAATGCCGCTGATGACACCAGGGTTATGTACGATCGCGTCTTGTTTATCCACGTCAGCTCTCCGGCCTTATTGCTTGCGGCTCAGCAGGATGCCGAGCAGCACACCGACGCCGGCCGCGATCGCCATCGTGCGCCACGGATTGTCCTTAACGTAGACATCGGCGGTGTGGGCCAGTTCCTTGCCCTTTTCCACGGCCTGGGTCGGCAACAGGCTGGCGCCACCCAGGGCGCGGTCGAGCAGCTCCATGCCGCGTGCGCGCAGTTCCTCGGCCTTTTCGCCGGTCAGCGAAGCGGCCGCGGTCAGCATCGACTGGGCATCGCGCACCAGCGCCTTCATGTCGGACTGGGTTGCATAGGTGCTGCCGCTGATCGGGTGCATGCTGCCGTTGGTATTGCGGGAAGTTTCTAGCATGTTCTACTCCTGTCACTGAAAATCAAAAAAACGGACGCAAACGCCCCGTGCTGGCCAGGGCCGGGGCCCTGGCCAGCACGGGACTGACGACTCACGCCAGCAGGTCGCGCATATCGTCGGCATGCTCTTCTTCGACCGCCATGATGTCGATGAGCATATTGCGCGTGGTCGGATCCTTGTCGCCGATCGCCGCGATCATCTGGCGGTAGGACTCGATCGCCACCCGCTCGGCGATCAGGTCGGCCCGCACCATCGCCTGCACGTCGTCGGACTCGTCGTACTCGGCGTGGCTGCGCGCGGTGAGCGTGGCCGGGTTGAAGTTCGGCGAGCCGTTGAGCTGTACGATGCGTTCGGCGATGCGGTCGGCGTGGTCCTGCTCTTGCTGGGCGTGCTCGAGGAACTCGGCCTTGATGTGGCCCGTGTTGGGACCGGCCACCGTGTAGTAATGGCGCTTGTAGCGCATCACGCACAGCAGTTCGGTGGCCAGGGCGTCGTTGAGCATCGCGATGACCGCCTCGCGGTCGGCCTGGTAACCCTCGGTGACGGCGCCGTCGTCGAGGTTGGCCGCCGCGCGGCGAATCGCCGAGATGTCGAAGCCATGTGCCAGGTTGTTCGTTTGTTCCATGGTATTTCCTTAATCAGTGTTCAAAGCGGTTCAACGCATTGCTGCGCGTGGTGGAATCTGGGCGCCATCGTTGGACAGCACGATCTCGACGCGGCGGTTCTGCTGGCGGCCGGAAGCGTTGTCGTTCGACGCCACCGGGAATGCCTGGCCGTAGGCCTTCATCGAGATGCGGTCGCGCGGCACGCCCATTTCGCCCAGGGCGCTGGCGACCGCGTTGGCGCGGCGCTGCGACAGGTCCTGGTTGTAGCTTGCACTGCCGGTACTGTCCGTAAACCCTTCGACCAGCACCGTACGGTCCGGGTTCTCGCGCATCACGTCGGCCAGCTTGCGCAGGGTCGACATTCCGTTCGGATTCAGGGTCGCCTGGTTGGTCGCGAACAGCACGTCGCCAATCGTCACCACGTAGCCGCGCTCGGTCTTGACGGCCTGGATGTCGTTCAGCAAGGCTTCCAGGTGGGCGGCGCGCTCGGCCAGGGCGGCGTTCTGCTGCTGGGCGGACTGGGCCTGGGCCTGGGCCTGCTGGGCGGCGGCGGTGGCGGCTTCGGCCTCGCGCTTGGCGCGCTCGGCTTCGGCGGTGCGCGCCTCGAGGCGGACCTGGTCGCGCTGGCGCGCGGCGTCGGCGATGTCGGCTTCGGCGGCCTTGGCCTTGGCCACTTCCTGCGCGGTGGCGATGCGCTGCTTGGCGACATAGGCCAGGCGGTCGATGTCTTCCAGGCTTTCGCGGCGATGCGCGGCCTGGTTGGCCTGGTCGAGCGCTTCGCTGGCCTGCTTGAATTCCATCGGCGCATAGGTCGACACTTGCGGATTGTTGTTGGCGCTGACGAAGTCGGCGCGCGCCTGGTCCAGGGTCGCGGTGGTCACCGGGGCGCTGGCGCAGGCGGCGGCCAGCACGGCGGCGGCCAGGATCGAGACGGCGGATTTACGGTTTTTCATGTTCTTGTTCCTCTTTTTGTTGAAGCGCCGTTCGACGGCGCGGACTCATGCGTTCATGCGGACGTCAACGGTTCATCTCACTGGCTGTTGGCGCGATCGACTTCCTCGCGCAGCACGCGCAGGTCTTCGTTCAGCTGGGTCGAAGCGGCAGTCGCCTTGGCCGAGACGGCCTTGCTCTGGGCCAGCTTGGCGTCGGCCTGGGCCTGGATCGCCAGTTCGCGCGCCAGCTTGTAGTCGCGCGCGGCCAGGGCCTGGTTGGCGCGCCCCATCTTGTCGCGCGCGGCGCTGATCTCGGCCGGCGCCAGTTCGGCGGCGCCCGCCGACACGGCGTTCTCGACCGCGTGGCGCGAGACCGCCACGTCGGCCGTCGCGGGGGCCTGGTCGGGGCTGGCGCACGCGGTCAGTGTCAGCACAACTGCGGCGCAGCTGAGGCGAAGCCCGGTCATCGTTTGATGTTTATTCATCGCATATTCTCCTGGGGAAGTGTTGTAGAGAACGTTATAAACCTGTTATGCCCGGCACTCAGTTCGTTGACGCACATTGATTTCCACAGCGGTCGAACAGGGCTCGCACCACGTCGCCGCTGAAACACCCTGTAACAACACGGCGCGCCGATTGTGTGTTGCCGAACAGATCAAATTAGCAACGGACTCTAGTCTTGAACCAAGTCACCGAGAAAGCGACATACCCGAATGAACGGATCGAGCATCAAGCGTCACGCAAGCATTCCAGTCCTGCTGGCCTTCCTGGCCTGCGGACCGCTGGCAGGTTGTGCCTCAGGCATTCCCGGTTTCGGCAGCGCCGAGACCGTCAATGACGAAGCCATCAGCGCCGGCGTGCGCAGCGCCATCAGGCTCGATCCCGAACTGACGGTTTCCGATCTCGATGTCGACACGTATCAAGGCATTGTCCGGCTTAGCGGCTTCGTGAGCTCTGCCGACAGCGTAGCCGCTGCGGCCTCGGTCGCACGAACCGTCAAGGGCGTCAAATCGGTCAGGAATGACTTGCGCCTGAAGTAACCCCATCAAAGGAGATCATCATGAAAAACATCAAATCGCTGGTAGTGACCGCAACCCTGGCAACCGCCGCCTTCGGCATGGTCGGCTGCTCGAACATGTCGCAGCAAGACCGTAACACCGCCATCGGCGCCGGCGCCGGCGCCGTGCTGGGTGGCGCCGTGAGCGGCGGCAGCGCGCTCGGCACCGTGGGCGGCGCAGCCGTCGGCGGCGTGATCGGCAACCAGGTCAAGACCACCAACTGATCGGCGTCGGCGTCCGACAGCAAAACGCCCGGCTTGCCGGGCGTTTCTACTTGGCGACCGGCATGGCGCCGGCCTCCCTGACGATGGCGTAGCAACTGCAGGCCGCCGCCGCCAGTCCTTCGGGATCGAGGATCTCGATATTGCCGCGGCTATAGTCGATCAGGCCTTGCTGCTGCAGCGCGCTGGCAGCCTTGGTGACGCCGACGCGGCGCACGCCGAGCGAGTGCGCGAGGAATTCATGGGTCAGGTGGAATTTGTCGGATTGCAGGCGGTCGCGCGTGACCAGCAGCGAGCGCGCCAGCCGCGCTTCGAGCACGTGGAAGCGGCTGCAGACGGCGATCTGGATCGCCTGCGCCAGCAGCGCATCGGTATACCGGTACAGCACCTTTTGCAGCGCCGGATTGCGTTCGACCTCGCTGCGAAAGTGCGCGCCATCCATGCGGCTGGCGTTGCCGGCGCGCTGGACCACGGCGCGCACCTGGGTCGTGTCGTGGCCCAATGCGGTGGTCACGCCCAGCATGCCTTCGCGCCCCACCTGGCCGACCTCGAGCGTCATGCGTCCCTCGGCCACACCCAGCAGGGACACCAGGCAATCGTGGGGAAAATAAATGTGCTCGATCGGATCGCCAGCTTCGCACAGTATTTGCCCTGCCTCTACCCTGACCTGATCCAGCATCGGCAGCATGCGCGCCATCTCTTGCGACGGCAGCGCAGCCAGCAGCAGGTTGCTGTTGCAGTCGGTAACGGGCGGATGGACGGCAGAGTTCATTCTTTCCTCAGAGAGAATTGTAAGGATCAGTACGCAGCGCAAGCCGGAAGCGCCCCGTTCCAGATACATTTGCAAACAATTTATGGCAGCGTAACCGTCGCCCCTTGAGCGAGTATGTACGGTGACGCACGGAACCCCGGGTTGTTCCTGAAGACAATCAACGTACCAAGGCGTCAACGCCATACGAAAGGAATAAAGATGAATACGCCCCCACAACATCCCATCAAGAACCGCACCCACCCACTGCTGCTGCTGGCGGCCGCTGCGGTCGTGCTGTTCAGCCTGGTCGGCACCGCCGCCATCATGGGCTGGCTGCCCTCCTCCACCGGCGGCACCGCCAACCGTCCGCTGACCGAAGCCGACCGCCAGGCCCTGGCCTCCACCCTGCCGCAGGACGTTCCCCAGCAGGCGCCGGGCTACGCCGCCTATCCGGGCGCACCGCTCGCGCCGGCACAGCAGGCACAGCAGCAGGCATATGCGCCTGCGCCGGTGCCAGCCCCCGCACCGGTCGCCGCGCCAGTGGTGGCGACGCCGGTCAAGGAAACCAGGCCGACCCAGGTCGCCGCCAATGAGCGCAACTGGTGCGAGAACTGCGGCAACGTGGAATCGGTCCGCACCATCACCCAGCGCGCCGAAGGCAGTGGTCTGGGCGCGGCCGGCGGCGCCGTCATCGGCGGCCTGCTGGGCAACCAGGTCGGCGGCGGCAACGGCCGCACCCTGGCCACCGCGGCCGGCGCGATCGGCGGCGCCGTGGTCGGCAACCAGGTCGAAGGCAATATGAAGGCCACCACCAGCTACGAGATCCGCGTGCGCCTGGACGACGGCACCCTGCGCACCTTCCGCCAGAACAGCCAGCCGCAATGGCGCAGCGGCGACCGCGTGCGCATCGTCAAGGGCAAGCTGCGCGCGGTCGCCTGAATCCGATGGATTGAATCAGGCAGGCTGCATGGCTAGCACATGGCCGGGATTGCGCAAGCGTCCCGGCCAATCTTTTTCCTGAATGCAATGTGCGCCAACGCACGGAAATATGGATGAGCTGACCCGACAATCGAATCACGCTGAAACGAAAAGCGGGACACCATCAACCGTGGGAGAAGCGCATGAACAGCATGGCATGGATCGGCATCATCGTCTGGGGAATCGTACTCACTCTGTTCGGCCTGTTGTCGGCCGGGGGATCGCCCGATGGGCAGGGACACCTGCAACCGCAGGACATCGTGTTCCTGATCGCGGGCGGCCTGCTCACCTGCCTGATCGGCTGCACCGGCCTGGTGGGCATGATGGGCTGGATCCCGGGATTGCGAAAACAAAAAAGTTGCGCATAATGTACGCCATCGAACGGTACACAACAGTGGGCAAGTACATACTGGAATCACAGCGCAACCGGCGCAAACAGTAGAGGAGAAACCATCATGTTGTATACCATCGCTGTCGTTCTCGTTATCCTGTGGCTGCTCGGCCTGGTGACCTCGTACACCATCGGCGGCTTCATCCACATCCTGCTCGTCGTCGCCGTCATCATGATCCTGGTACGCCTGATCAGCGGACGCGGCATATAGCAGTAGAATGACAAGTCACGCTTGTCGCAGCACCCAATCCGTTTCGCGGTCGCGCCTGATTCGGGCGTGACGACGAAACGGATTTTTTACTTAAGGAGTTCCACTATGCAGAAAAACTTCATCAAAACCACCGCCGCCATCGCCATCGTCGCCCTGACCGCGACCGGTTGCGCCGACATGTCCGCCACCCAGCGCGGCACCGCGACCGGCGCCGGCATCGGCGCCGGCCTGGGCGGCCTGATCGGCGGCACGACCAGCGGCGGCGGCGGTGGCCGCGTTGCCGGCGGCGCCGCCATCGGCGCGGCCGCGGGCGCCGTGATCGGCAACATCTGGTCCAAGCGCATGGAAGCGCAGAAGCAGCAGATGGAACAAGCCACCCAGGGCACCGGCGTGCAAGTCACGCAGACCCAGGACAACCGCCTGAAGCTGGAAATCCCGAGCGACATCTCGTTCGACACGGGCCGTTCCGACATCAAGGGCAATTTCCAGCCGATCTTGCAGCGCTTCGCCCAGACCCTGCAAGAGAACCCGAACACCAACGTCGTCATCATCGGCCACACCGACAGCACCGGCAGCGATGCGATCAACCAGCCGCTGTCGGTCGACCGCGCCTCGCGCACCCGCGACTTCCTCGCCGGCCGCGGCGTGAACCCGAACCGCATCACCATCGAAGGCCGCGGCTCGCGCGAACCGATCGCCTCGAACAACGACAACGCAGGCAAGGCACGCAACCGCCGCGTCGAGATCTACGTCGCCGAACCCGCGCGCGGCTGATCGCCCTCCCACTAACGACAAAGGCCGGCAATGCCGGCCTTTGTCGTTTCCGATGCAGCTGGTTTACGCCGCTTCGGTGAACGCGAGGTACAGCTCACGCGCCTGGCGCGCGACCGGGCCCGCTTCCAGCGTGCGGTCCTCATAACGGGTGCATGGCGTGACCTTGCCATAGTTACCGGTGCTGAAGATTTCGCGCGCGGTATTCAGTTCGGTGGCCTTGACGCTGCGCTCTTCGACCTGCACGCCGGCCTCGGCCAGCAGCGCCATCACGCGCGCACGGGTGATCCCGGCGAGGAAGGTGCCGTTCAGCGCCGGCGTCACCACCTTGCCGTCTTCAGTCACCAGGAACAGGTTCGACGCGGCGAATTCGGCCACGTGGCCTTCGGCGTCGAGCATGATGGCCTGGTCGAAGCCGCGTTCCTTCGCTTCGCGCATCGCCCGGGTCGAATTGGCGTACAGGGCCGAGGCCTTGGCGTCGGTCGGCGCCATGTTCGGCTGCGGACGGCGCATGGTCGACAGGCAGGCCGAGAAGCCCGTGAACGGTGGCAGCGGCGCATCGAACAGGGTCAGCGCGAACTGGCTTTTTTCGGCGACCGGGATCAGGAAGCCCTCGGAACCGAACACCAGCGGACGAATATAGAGTTCGGCATCAGGCGGGAATTTGGTCACGCCTTCGCGCACCAGGGCTTCCATCTCTTCGACCGTCAGCGGGCAGCGCAGGCCGAGTTTTTCGGCGGAGGCGATGACGCGCTCCAGGTGCGGACGCAGGTCGGGCAGCTTGCCGCGGATCGCGCGCGCGCCGTCGAACACGGACGAACCGAGCCACAGGCTGTGGTCCATCGCGCCATACAGTGGAGTGTTACCTTCAGCCCATTGGCCGTTGTAATAAGTGAGGTACATGGTTTCCTTCATCATTGCAAAACCGTACCAGTGTAGCGGGATCGGCGCCGGCCCGTCCAGCGCCGCCGCCGCGCCACGCCGCCCGGGCTAGCGGGGCTCGCGCACATCACTTGCGGCCAAGCCGCTCGACCATGGCCATCACGGACTGCATCTGCGGCGCCCCCTTCGTCGCGAAGAGGGCGCCCTGCTGGTCTTGCGAATACCCCCAGAAATCCCAGCAGCCCCTGGGGTTGGCTGGAATGCGATTGGAACGGGACACCTGCGGATACAGCACGATCAGGCGGTTGGCATCGGCGAATCCGTTGTAGCCCACATTCCGGTAGAACCGGCTCCCGATCTCGGAGGCGCCCTGGCTGCAGCCGTGGAAGACGACGTGCACCGCGCATCCGCCGCCACGGCAGGCGTCCGGCACGTAGACATACGCCTCGGCATCCATGCTGGTGCGCAGGCCGCGGACGAATTCACGCTGGTCGAAGCGGATCAGCTGGCCCGATGGCGCGCCGCCGGCCGCGCGGGTGCGTTCCGGGTACAGGTGCCGCAGCACGTCGTGCGCCTGCACGAAGCCGCAATTGTTGATATAGGGAGGCTGGGTGGCCGCGCATGGCGGGTCGTCCGGATTATCGGTGGCGATCGCATGGCCGGCCTCGCCGTTGAAGACATACCTGATCTGGCCGGGGGCCGCGCCCGCCTGCTGGTAGAACGTCCGCACCTCTTCCACCACCGAGGTCCTGACCACCACGTCGTTGCCGCCGCTGGCGACGTACACCCGTTGTCGCGCCAGGTTCTGCACCGGATCGATGCGGCCGTCTGCTGCGAACTTGCGCGCATTCCTGAACGACACCGCACCATCGGCGCCGACCGGCCGGGCGATCGGGTTCATGCAGGCATCGGCCGCATTCTCCAGCGTGCTGCGCTCGGGGTAGGTGCCTGCGCAATAGAAGGGGCCGCCGCCGATGATGCCTACCCCCGCGATCCGGCTCGAATAGGCGGCCGCGAGCTGGCCGGCCATGAAGCCGCCGGAATCGAGGCCGGAGACCGTCGTCTGGCCCAGGTCGGCGCCCAATGCCGGCAGCGGCACAGCCTGCTGGGCCATGGCGGCGCCCCCAATAGCCCAAGACAGCATCACGGTCAGTATTCTTCGTTTCATCTCGTCGCCTTTCGCATGCGGCCGCCGCGGCAACGGCGCCGCGCAGCAAGAACATGCTCCAAGGAAACACTCGGGAGAGCAAGCACTATTTCGCCTGACTTGCAAATATCCCGCTGCCGGCGGTTTCATCCATTCCCTTACTGTTCGTTGCCACACCATATTTACCGGCCTCGTCGCGTACACTACGGCTTTCCAGTAAAAATTGTTTTCATGCTCGCTACTCTCGAACGGATCGATCCCTACAGCGACAACATCGACCTGCTGGTCGAGTTGGTCTGCCACCTGCGCCCGCGCCAGCGTTGGGTGTGGCAGGACGTGGACGATCCCGCCCAGGCGGTGCGCACGCTGACCCAGCTCCTGAAAGGCAATCCAGTCCAGGCCTGGGCGCTGCGCCGCTACATCACGACCCTGCTCGAGAAGCGGCGGCACACCAGTCTTTACAGCGATATCGGCATCCTGTCGAACGACGGCTTCGTCACCGAACTCAAGAGCCGCATCACCTACCGTCTCCTGCCGCCGGCGCTCGACGACCTGTATCTGTCGGACGCGCTCGACCAGGTGCTGTACCGCGAGGACGACTTCGAATGGATCCGCGCGGTGCCCGACGGCGACTGGATGCAACTGTTCGACGTCATCGCCAATGCCGCGCCGCCAGACGGCAGCGCGCCCGGCCGCGCGCTCGTGGTCACGCTCAAGGGCTTGCTGGACGCGATCCGCACCCTGTCCTGCCGCATCTGCGCGCTCGGCCTCGAGCCGCGCCTGGTGCACAGCTACAGCCAGATCGAGAATTTCGATTCGCCCTTCCTGATGCAGAATATCGAGGCCAACCGCTACCTCGACGAATACGCGCGTTACCTGAGCGGTGAGCGCGAGCGTCCCGACGACGCGCGCCACCTGCTGGTGATGCTCGACCAGTGCGAGGACGTGGTGCTCAAGATCCGGCGCCTGGCGCTGTCGAACGGCACCAGCATCGCCCTCACCTATCTGCTGGTGGCGGTGCAGCAGAGCATCGACCGCCTGCAGAAGCTGCTGTTCCTGGTCGACGTCACCGACGAGAAGGGCTCGACCCCGGCGCCGGCGCCGGAAATCATGGACGAGCTGGTCATCGACGGCGAGGTGCTGCCGCCCGTGGCGCCGCAAGCCGACAGGCCGGGCCAGCTTGCCCTGCCCGACGCCCCGCTGCTCACACCGCGCCAGCGCGCCGCGATCGCGCTGGCCGAGGAATTGATCGAGGCCCACAACACCAAGTACCAGGTCAGCGGCCTGGTGCGCGACAATGTGCACCTGCTGGCGCGCAACGTCACCGAGAACGCCAGCCGCACCGGCGAGCACTACATCGCCGAAGACCGCAAGGACTTGCGCAAGATGCTGTGGTCCTCGTCCGGCGCCGGCTTCATCGTCGGCTTCATGGCGCTGTTCAAGATCCTGCTGGGCTACCTGAGGACGCCGCCGCTGGTCGAGGCCTTCCTGTTCAGCATGAACTACTCGCTCGGCTTCGTGCTGATCCACATGCTGCACTTCACGGTCGCCACCAAGCAGCCGGCCATGACGGCGCAGCGCATCGCGGCCTCGCTGCACCGCTCCGCCAGCGGGCGCGGCATCGACGTCGACAAGCTGGCCGAACTGGTCAACAAAGTGTTCCGCACCCAGATGGTGGCGGTGCTCGGCAACGTGCTGGTGGCCTTCCCGGTCGCCCTGGGCATCGCCGAGTTCGTGCGCTGGTACACCGGCCACCACCTGGTCGACCCGATCAAGGCGCTGCACCTGCTGAACGACATCGACCCGCTGCACAGCCCGGCCCTGTTCTACGCCGCCGTCGCCGGCGTCTGGCTGTTCGTGGCCGGCCTGATCTCGGGCTATTACGACAACAAGGCGCTGTACACGCGCATGGGGCAGCGCGTGCAGCAGATCCGCGGCCTGCGCCGCCTGCTGGGCGCCGAGCGCACGGCGCGCCTGGGCGGCTATGTCGAGGACAATCTCGGCGGCCTGATGGGTAACTTCTTCTTCGGCATCCTGCTCGGCACCACCGGCACCATCGGCTTCCTGCTCGGCCTGCCGATCGACATCCGTCACATCACCTTCTCGGCCGCCAACTTCGCCACGGCCCTGGTGGCCCTGGACTACGGCATGACCTGGGCCCAGATCGCCAACGCCACCGCCGGCGTGCTGCTGATCGGCACCGTCAACCTCCTGGTGAGCTTCGGCCTCGCGCTGTGGGTGGCGCTGCGCGCACGCAAGATCGTCTTCAAGCGCTGGATCCTGCTGGTGCAGGCACTGGGCCGGCGCTTCGCCTATTCGCCGGTCGAATTCTTCCTGGGCCCGCGGCATCGCCAACTGCCGCCGCCCGATACCGTGTCCTCGAGGGGAACAAAATGAACAAGAAGCGCGTTGCCGCCTGGTTGGGATTCATCGGTTTCGTCTGCGTGGTCGCCTCATGCAAGGCCCTGCCCGACCGCAGCACCATCGTTGGAACACCCGACAAAGCCGTGCCCACCGTCGCCACCCCGCGCGGCGAGCTGAAGGACGGACAGGCGGCGGCGCTGCTCAAGCGGCGCTGGGCGCGCGCCTCGCCCGACCTCAAGCAACTGGCGGTGCTCGAAGAGCAGGCGACCGGCGTGCCGCTGATCGCCGGCAACCAGGTCTCGCTGCTGTTCGACGGCCCGGCCACGATGCGCGCCATGATGGAGGCGGCGAAGAACGCGAAGACCTCGATCAACCTCGAAACCTATATCTTCGACCATGACGAGATCGGCACCCAGTTTGCCGAGATCCTGATGCAGAAGCGCGCCGAGGGCGTGACCGTCAACATCATCGTCGACGGCGTCGGCACCCTGGCCACGCCGAAGGAATTCTTCGAGCGCCTGCAACAGGCCGGCATCAACGTGCTGGTGTTCAATCCGGTGAACCCGACCAAGCGGCCCGGCAAATGGGCGCTGAACAACCGCGACCACCGCAAGATCATGATCGTCGACGGCAAGGTCGCCTTCACCGGCGGCATCAATATCAGCAGCACCTATGCCAACAGCTCGCTGTTCCGCTCGAACAAGCGCGCCGGCAAGGTCAACGAAGAAGACGTCGGCTGGCGCGACACCCACATCAAGATCGAGGGTCCGGCCGTCGGCGCCCTGCAATGGGCCTTCATCGACAACTGGGTGCACCAGGACGCGGGCGAGCTGCCCGAGATCGAGTACTTCCCGAAACTGGCGCCGGTGGGCGAAAAGGTGGTGCGGGTGCTGGCGACGTCGCCCGACCGCGATTCGGAAATCTACAAATCGCTGGTGCTGGCGATCGGCGAGGCGAAGAAATCGATCCACATGACGGCCGCCTACTTCGTGCCGGACCGGCAGATCGTCGACGGCCTGATCGCGGCGGCCCAGCGCGGGGTCGACGTGCAACTGGTGCTGCCGGGCGTGTCGGACCACGACTTCATCAAGTATGCGGGCGAATCGTTCTACCACGAGCTGCTGGAAGGCGGCGTGCGCATCTTCCAGCTGCAGGTGGCGGTGCTGCACGCCAAGACCACGGTGATCGACGGCATGTGGTCGTCGATCGGCTCGGCGAATATCGACCGCCGCAGCTTCATCCATAACTACGAGGTCAATGTGGTGGTGCTCGATCCGCACTTCGGACGCGATATGGAAGCGGCGTTCAGGGAGGACCTGCGGCACTCGAAGGAGATCAAGCTGGCCGACTGGAAGCGACGGCCTTGGGGCGATCGGCTGCGCGAGATGATGTCGCGCCTGACTGAATATTGGATTTGACAGCTCGTTGACTCAGAGCCCGGCCGCCAGCATCCCGTCGCTGTGCGGCGACCAGATGCTCCCGGCGCGCACGAACTTCTCGGTCGTGACCAGCGCGAACCTGCCCCCTACCACGTCCCAGCCATAGCGGTCGATCTCGACCCGCTGCGGTTCCACCCGCACCACATTGAAGGAGTTGACCTCGCCGCGCCCGCGGGTGGAAGTGGCGGTGCCGGCCTGGATCACCAGCGCCGCGTATTCCGCGATCTGGTAGCGCGCCGCCGTGCTGCCGGCGTGGCTGGCATGCATGTGGCCGGCCATCAGGATGTCGACGTTGGTCTCGGCGAACACCTCCATCGCCATCGGCGCGCGCACCACGAGGTCGCGCTTCTCGAAGTGTTCCGGCAAGTCGAAGGGGTGATGGGTGACGACGATGCGCGTGACCTCCGGCGGGAGGCCCGCCAGGCGCTCGCGCAGCGCCGCCACCTGCTCGTGGCTGATGCGGCCGTCCTTGATGGTTAGCGAACGCGCGGTGTTGACGCCCACCACGGCGATCTCGTCGTCGATGAACACGGGCTCGAGCTCGTCGGTGATGTAGCGCTTGTAGCGCGCCAGCGGCCGCATGAAGCGGCGGAACACGTTGTACAGCGAGATGTCGTGGTTGCCGGGTACGATGATTTGCGGACCGGGCAGCGAATCGAGAAAGGCGCGCGCCTCTTCGAATTCCTCGACCCTGGCGCGCTGGGTCAGGTCGCCCGAGATCACGACCACGTCGGCCGCAATGCGCTCGACCAGTTCGCGCAAGGGGCCGAGCAGCGCCTGGTCGACGCGGCCGAAATGCAGGTCGGACAGGTGAACGAGAGTGCGCATCGGGGTCTCCTTGATGTCTTTATATCTCTTGCGGCGGCGCCCCGCCCTGCTCGCCGCGCTCGCGCGCGGCGCGGGCATGGCGCCGGTTCAGGGTGGCGGCGCCGCCGATGCAGATCGCCAGCCAGCCGCAGCCCTCGGCCAGCGCGGCCAGGATATCGGTCAGGTAGTGGGCGCCGAGGTACATGCGCGAGAACGCGATCAGGCCGATCATCAGCGCCGCCAGTACGAAGGGCAGCAGGCGCCCGATCCACGACCTGGCATGACGCGCGAAGTAGCAGGCCAGCACGCCGTACAGCACGGTGGCGGCCATCGTGTGCCCGCTCGGGAAACTATAGGTGGTGAGGGTGAGGATCGGCTCCTCGAAATGGGGACGCGCGCGCTCGAAGGTATGCTTGAGCGCCACATTGAGCAGCATCCCGCCCGGCACGCTCGAGACCAGCGCCACGACCCAGTAGCGATGCCCGCGCCGGTACAGCCAGACGCCGACGCCGAAGGCGATCGCCAGTACGCCGGGCGTGCTGTGGACGTGGGTCAGCACCAGCAGCGCATCGCGCAGCAGGCCGCCCTGGCGCGCGTGCGCGTGCAGCCAGTCGGCCACCACCACGTCGAGCTGGGTGATCGGGGCGCCCGCGACGACGGCGCCGGCCAGCCGGGCAAAACCCGCCATCGCCAGCAGCAGGAAGGCGATGCCGACGGTGAGATGGAGGCCGTACTCGCCTTCCGGCGAGAAGCGGGCGGCGGCAAAACGGTGAAGACGGGGCAGGATATTGCTCATGACATTGATTATGACTGACTTGGCGAAAAAACCACACACGCAAAAAATTACTGTATATCCGAACAGTAGCTGTAGATTTGTACAGTAGTTGTGTTATTCTTTCCTCACTGCACAACCACTTCGATACGAGGAAACGAACATGACCACTCTGAACAGCTCCTTCGGCCTGGAACACGCACCCGTCCCTTTCCTGGCGCGCATCGGCCGCCGCGAAATCCTCATTACCCGCGATTTCCGCAAGCGCTTCTACGCGGTCAATCCGGTCATCGAGTGCGATACCGGCGTCGAGGCCGGCCACGTCGAGATCCTGCTGTTCCGCCGCTGGCTGCTCATTCTTTCCAAGGCACACTGACAAGTAGCAGGCAGGGATGCGCAAGCTGATCTACGTTGGAAAAATGCATATGGATGCTTGAATTTATTCCTTCTCTTTCGGTGGGCCGAGACCGTACGCTACGGTTTCCCACCCTCCAGAAAGATAATAAATGCTTCGCAAAACCTTCATCCATTCGCTGGCAGCACTGACCCTGCTGGTGCAGACCTCGGCATTTGCCGCCGACGTCAACCTGCTCAACGTGTCGTACGACCCGACCCGCGAGCTGTACCACGAGTTCGACGCGGCCTTCGCCAAGCACTGGAAAGCAAAAACCGGCGACAACGTCACCGTGAAGCAATCGCACGGCGGTTCGGGCAAGCAGGCGCGTTCCGTGATCGACGGCCTGCAGGCCGACGTCGTCACCCTGGCGCTTGCCTACGACATCGACGCCATCCGCGACAAGGGCCTGATCAATCCGGGCTGGGAAAAGAAGCTGCAATACCATAGCGCGCCGTACACCTCGACCATCGTGTTCCTGGTGCGCAAGGGTAATCCGAAGAAGATCAAGGACTGGAACGACCTGGTCAAGCCGGGCGTCTCGGTGATCACGCCGAATCCGAAGACCTCGGGCGGTGCGCGCTGGAACCACCTCGCGGCCTATGGCTACGCGCTGCGCCAGCCGGGCGGCAATCCGCAGAAGGCGGCCGAGTTCCTGGGCGCCCTGTACAAGAACGTGCCGGTGCTCGATTCGGGCGCGCGCGGCTCGACCACCACCTTCGTCGAGCGCGGCATCGGCGACGTGCTGCTGGCCTGGGAAAACGAGGCGCTGCTGGCGCTGCGCGAACTCGGCCCCGACAAATTCGAGATCGTCGCGCCGTCGCTGAGCATCCTGGCCGAGCCGCCGGTCGCCGTGGTCGACAAGAACGTCGACAAGAAAGGCACCCGCAAGGTGGCCCAGGCCTACCTGGAATACCTGTACAGCGACGAAGGCCAGGACATCATCGCCAAGAACTACTATCGCCCGGCGGTCGACAAGTTCGCCAAGAAGTACGCGTCGCAGTTCCCGCAGATCAAGCTGTTCCAGATCAGCGAGCTGGGCGGCTGGACCGCGGCCCAGAAGAACCACTTCGCCGACGGCGGCATCTTCGACCAGATCTACACCAAGAAGTAAGCCCTACACCGCACCATGTCTCCTGGACGCCGTTCCCGCCACTGGTGGGGCGGCGTTTTTTTCGCGCATGACGCATCGCTTCACCCGCGCGCCAAAAAATCCCTTGAAATAGCAAACTCGGTCACGAAGTGAACAATTCACTAACTCGTGGCCTGCCGCGCATCGCTGTCGCGAACGCGGCGGTCCTTCCCCGCATAACCCGAACACGGAAAGGATCACCCAATGTCAGTCAGACTCCGCAAGATCAACGAGCAAGTCATGGTCATCACCGGCGCCACCAGCGGCATCGGCCTGTCGACCGCGCGCATGGCCGCCGAGCGCGGCGCCCGCCTGGTGCTGGCGGCGCGCGCCGACGATGCGCTGGATGAACTGGTCCACGAACTGCGCGCGCGCGGCACCGACGTCATCGCCGTCACCGCCGACGTCGGCAAGATCGAGGACGTCGAGCGCATCGGCGACGCCGCCATCCGCGAATTCGGCCGCATCGACACCTGGGTCAACAATGCCGGCATCTCGATCTTCGGCCGCATCGAGGATATCTCGCCCGAAGACCACCACCGCCTGTTCCAGACCAACTTCTGGGGCGTCGTGAACGGCTCGCTGGAAGCGGTCAAGCGCATGAAGCTGCGCGGCGGCGGCGCCCTGATCAATTTGGGCAGCGAACTGTCCGACCACGGCATCCCGCTGCAGGGCATGTACGCGGCGTCCAAGCACGCGGTGAAAGGCTTCACCGATTCGCTGCGCATGGAACTGGAAAAGGAAGGCGCGCCGATGTCGATCACCCTGGTCAAGCCGTCGGGCATCGACACCATGTTCGCGGTGCACGCCAAGAACTATATGGAAAAGGAACCGAAGCTGCCGTCGCCGGTGTATGCGCCGGAGCTGGTGGCCGACGCCATCCTGTATTCGGCCCAGCATCCGAAGCGCGACGTGTTCGTCGGCGGCGCGGCAAAGATGAATTCGTCAGGGGCGCGCTTCCTGCCCCGCGCCTTCGACAAATACGTGACGGCGACCATGTTCAAGGGCCAGAAATCGGATGCGCCGGCCGATCCGGGCCGCCGCGACGCCCTGCACAAGCCCGACCACACGCGCGAACTGCGCGAGCGTCAGGGCATTTACCAGACCCATGAGCGCAGCCCGTACACCGCGGCCCAGCTGCGCTCGAAGCAGATCGCCACCGCCCTGCTGGGCGGCGGCGCCCTGCTAGCGGCCTTCGCCCTGAGTCGGCGGACGGCTCGTTAAGAAATCGGTGTCCTCCTCGGTCAGCGGCAGATCGGGGATGGACTCGATGCGGTCGGTATCGATGTCGGCGCCATCCCTGGACACGGCGTCGCGGCCGGCCGCGGCGCGCTCGCCGGTGCCGCCCATATCGCTGTCGCCCGAGAAATCGGCGTCGCCGACGTCGGGCCCGGCGGTGTCGCCGGCATGGCTGGCTTCGAGGTCGGACGTCGTGCCTTCGTCGAAATCGAGCGTCTGCTCAGGGTCGAGATTGCCGGCGAAACCGGGGCCGCCGACGACGTCGCTGCCGGTGTCCGAAATATCGCTCGGGCCGAGCGCGTCGATGCCGTGGCCCTTGCCCAGGTTGCGGTCTGGGCGTTCCGGGAAGTTGTCCGGATCAAGTGTGCTGGTGCCAGTCATAATGCCTCCATATGTGTTGATGAACCATGGAGACAGAGTACTGAATTTTGCCACTGTCTGTCGCAGCGCAGGCACGGCAGGCAAACTCAGAACGCGCGCCGCATGCCCACGTTGAGCGCGGAGCCATCGCCCCGATTGTCCCCCAGATGCGCGCCGGCCAGGTGCTGGATGCGCGAGTACGCGGCATAGAAATCCAGCCGGCGCGACACCGCATAGCTGGCGCCGACGGCGAGCTGGCGCGCGTCGTTGTTGGCCGGGTCGCGGTCGTTGCGCTGCACGTAGGACGCCAGCAGCGTGGTCTGGCGCGACACCGGCACCGCCACCCCCATCAGCACGTCGCGGCTGTCGGTCGAGCGTGTGGCGGCGACGCTGGCGCCATAGGGATTGTCCGGATTGAACAGCGGCGAATTGCCCCAGCCGCGGTTTGCGCTGTAGGCGGCGTAGGCCGTGCCCCAATCGAAGCGCATATTGGCGGCGACGATGGAATTCCTGGCGGCCATCGTGATGTCGATCTCGTTGACCCGCGTGACCTTGGCCACGTTGCGGTTCTGGTGGGCGGCGCGGATGTTCAGCGGCCCCAGGTTGAAGCCGACCGTCATGCCCCAGGCCCGGCCCGACGGCGAGCCGTCGACATCGCCCTTGCGCCACTTGGCGCCGGTGCTGATCCCGGCGACGCGGCCTTCGTAGCCCACGCTGTCGTCGGCGCGCATGCCGCGCGGTGCCGACTGGGCCGCCAGGCCGCCCTGGAATGGGTCGCCGACGTCGTTCAGGGTGGTGTAATCGAGGTTGTACTGGCGCCCGATGGTGACGACGCCCTGGCGTTCGCGCGTGTGCGCGCGCTCGAGGTCGGTTGCGCGCTCGTGCGTGAAGATGGACAGTCCCGACGGCACCGCTTCCGCGCGCGCCGCCAGCTGCAGCTCCGCCAGGCAGTCCGGCCCGCAGACCGCTTCCTGGATCGCTCCGGCGCCGGCCCCTTGCAAAGGCGCCGGGTCATTCTGCGCCGAAGCGCACGCCGCGCTCCCTCCGAGCACGGCCAATGCGACGATGGACATTCTCATGGCGTCAATCTCTCCCTGACACCTACTATCTGCCTGTTATGGCAACCTGATCTGTCTAATACCTCACATAACCGAGAGTTTCGGCTCGCCTTTCGGTTCGCCTATGCGCCAGCGCATGACCTGATGGTCGTCCTTGATCTGGCGCACGGTTCGTCCATTGCTGTCCACCGTACACCGAATGATGAACCGGTGCAACCTTTACGATGCTTCCAGAAATGTCGGCGTCAACGGCGCAGCGCGGCAAAGGCGGCCGGCTCCCATTCGCGCAGCGCCAGCAGCAGGCCGCTGCCGCGCCGCTGCGCCAGTGGCGCGGCCAGGCTTTCCTCGTGCAGCTGGGCGAAGCGGGCGCGCAGCAGGCGCAGCTCGTGCTGCAGCTTGGCGCGCGCGCTGTCGGTGAGCATGCCGTGGGCAAAATCGAGGGTTTCGCCGCTGCCGTCGAAGCCGCCGGCCACGAACTCGGGCATGCCCTGGCCGTTGAAGTAGCGCCGGATCGGGCCGTCGGCCAGCCAGTCGAAGTCGCGCGCGACGTTGACCCGGATGCGGTTGCCGGGCAGGAGCGTGATCAGTTGCAGGCGGTCAAGGCGCAGCAGGTATTGCAGGCACTCGGCCTCGCTCAGCCGGTAGACATTGAGCATGTCGAGCATGCGCCAATGGTTCAGCGCGCACACCGCCACGAGCAGCAGCTTGTCGTCCTGCACCAGTTCCCCTTCCTGCTCGGCGCTCAGGGTGCGCAGGCGGCGCTGGCCGTTCTGGGCTTCCTGCGCGATCTCGGCCAGGGTGAAGCCGAGCAGGCTGCAGATTTCCACGATGCGCTCGAGCGTGAACTGCTCGCTGGCGAACAGGCGCTTGATGCTGGGCTCGGACAGGTCGAGCGCGACGGCGACGTCGCGGTAGGTCAAGCCTTGCAGCTTCAGTTGGCGCTTGATGGTGGCGATGATCTGGCTGATTTGGGTCATGGTGGGAACTCGAGGAACGATCAGGAAACGGTACCGGTCACCGCCGCATGCCAGACCGGCACCGCGGCCAGCCTGACGGCGTTCTTGCCGTCGCGCTTGGCGGCGTACATGGCATGGTCGGCGCGTGCCAGCCAGGCGTCCAGGTCGGGCTTGTCGGCGGGCGCGAACAGCGCCACGCCGATGCTGGCGCCCACCGTGACGTCGGTGGTGCGCAAGGTGTAGGGTTCGCGGATGCAGGCGAGCAGCTTGCGCGCGGTATCTTCCGCGTCGCCGGGGCTGGCGAGCATCTCGAGCACCACCACGAATTCGTCGCCGGCCAGGCGCGCCACCAGGTCGGTCTTGCGCACGGCCGCGGCCAGGCGCGCGCCGAACTGGCGCAGCAGCTCGTCGCCCTCTTCGTGGCCATGGGTGTCGTTGACCGCCTTGAACCCGTCCATGTCGATGAACAGGAGCGCCGCCGGCCTCGCGCCGCGCGAGGCCCGGGCCATGGCCTCGGGCAAGGCCTCCATGAGCGCGCGGCGATTCGGCAAGCCGGTCAGCACGTCGCGCAGCAACAGCGCATTGAGCTCGGCGGTGCGCTCGGCCACCTTCGATTCGAGATGCTCGTTCATCTGCTGCAGCGCGCGCCGGTATTGCGCTTCGCTGCTGACCAGGTCGCGCATCGTGCCCGACAACATGTTCGCTTCATGGAAACCACGAATCTGCGGAATCGCCGGCAAGTCTTTCCCGCTCGCCGTGGCCTCGGTCACCTTTTCGATCGCCTGGCCCAGCTGGGCCATCGGCTGCGCCAGGCGGCGCGCCAGCAGCGCGGCCGCGAGCACCAGCAGCAGGCCCAATAATGTGCTCCAGGCCAGCATGCGGCGTTTCAGCTCGCTCGCCCCCTGCAGGGCCCTTTCTTCATCCTGCCGTACCAGCACCGACCATCGCAGCGTCGCCGGGTTGCCGGCGTTGCCCGTTTGGCTGAATCCGGTGAGGTAGGTGCGCCCGCCCGGCCACGCTTCGCGCAGCGCGCCGGTGTCGCCCATATTGGCGCGGCGCAGGCTGGCGGTATCGATCTTTTGCTCGACCAGCTCCTGCGGCCCGAGCATGACGGTGCCGTCCGCGCGCACGACCAGGATCTCGGCGCCATACTCGCGCAGCGCCGGCGTGAGCAGCATCTGCGCCTGGCGGCGCGCCCATTCCCAGCTCAGGTGCAGGCCCAGCACGGCGAACAGCTCGCCCTCCTGGCTGAACACGGGCGTCGACACGTCGACGAAACGCCAGGGGTCGGGCCTTTGCGGCATCAGCTTCTCCAGCAGCAGCGCCGGATGGTAGTCGGTGGCGCGTACGCCATCGCGGCCGACCTGGAACCAGGGACGCATGCTGACGTCGTTCCCTTCCAGCAGCCCCATGGTCGAGGCGACCACCGTGCCCGTGGTGTCGGCCATGCCGATCCAGGCGTAGTCGGGGAAGGTCTGCTGCAGGCTCTCGAGCGTGACGCGCGCCGCCGCGGGATTGCGCGCCTGGCGCACCGACGGCAAGGCGGCCAGCAGGCGGGCGTCGCCGACGGCCTGCTCCACGACGCGATTGAGCGCATCGCGCATCTGCCACGACAGTTGTTGCAGGCGCAGCTCGGCTTCGGCATTGGCCTGGCGTACGGCGAAATGGTTCACCACCGTCAGTTGCAACGCCACGGTCAATGCCACGGTGATGCACACTGCCAAGGTCATCAGGGTGGACAGGCGAAATTTGCAGAGCAGACCTTGCATAAGAGATTTGCGTAAACGTAATAACCCGTCATGATAGCGCTGAAACCACGGGTGAGTTCATCGCTGGAAACAATGCACAAGGGAAATTTATCGGTCGCCGAGGATTTTGGACAGAACGCAACACTTTAACGCAAGCTGACGTCGTTGTAGCATTTCTTTTAGCAAAAAATTGTATTCATTTCTCTCCATTCTAGAACAGGCATTTTCGGAAAAATCGAATATGGGGAATAAGACATTCGACCATGTCACCATTCGTTTTTGCCGACTGGCACAAGGACGATATCGATGACCACGCATATGGACCGCTTCCAGGAGATGCAGATCTTCACGCGCATCGTGGAGCGACGCAGCTTCACGCTGGCGGCGGAGGAGCTGTCGCTGCCGCGTGCGACGGTAACGAATGCGATCAAGCGCCTGGAAGCGCGACTCGCTACCCGTCTGCTGGACCGCACCACGCGGGTGGTTGCGCCGACGCTCGACGGCGAAGCGTATTACGAGCGCTGCGTGCGCCTGCTGGCCGACCTCGGCGAAATGGAAAGCGTCTTCACCCGCGCGACCCCAACCGGCTTGCTGCGCGTAAATCTGCAAGCCACGCTGGCGCGCCGGGTCGTGGCGCCGCGCCTGCCCGCTTTCCTGGCGCGCTATCCGGGCATCGAGCTGCAGATCGGCGAAGGCGACCGGCTGGTCGACCTGGTGCGCGAAGGCATCGATTGCGTGCTGCGCGTCGGCAACCTGCAGGACTCGTCGATGGTGGCCCAGCAAATCGCGCAGATCGCGCAGGTGACCTGCGCCAGCCCGGCCTACCTGGAACGCCATGGCCGGCCCGCCACGCCCGACGGCTTGCGGCAGCACCAGGCCGTCAACTTCATCTCCTCGGCGACCGGCAAGCCGTATCCGCTCGAATTCCTGGTCGACGGCGCGCTGCGCCAGCTAACCTTGCGCAGCGCGGTGTCGGTCACCGGCGCCGATATGTACACGGCCGGCGCGCTTGCCGGACTGGGCATCGTGCAGGTGCCGCGCTACCGCGTCGAGCACGAGCTGAACCGGGGCGAGCTCGAAGTCCTGCTGCCCGATCTCGCGCCGCCGGCCCTGCCCGTGTATGTGCTGTATCCGCAGAGCCGCCAGCTGTCGCCGCGGGTGCGGGTCTTCGTCGACTTCCTCAAGGACGCGTTCGCCGGCTTCGGCTGAGCGATTCGGTTACCATGGCCACACGCTTACATAATGAATAAGGAGACCCCGATGCCGAGTTCCCCCCTCTACCCCCTGCTCGCCGCCACCCTGGCCATCGCCGCACCACTGTCGCTCGCGGGTCCGGTGGTGACGATCGACAGCGGCAAGGTGGAGGGAAAGGTCGACGCCGGTATCGCCAGCTGGAAAGGCATCCCCTTCGCCACGCCGCCGGTGGGCACGCTCCGCTGGCGCGCGCCGCAGCCCGTGCAGCCCTGGGCCGAGGTGCGCCAGGCGACCAGCTATGCGGCGGACTGCATGCAACTGCCCTTCCCCAGCGACGCCGCGCCGCTCGGCACCAAGCCCGATGAAGACTGCCTGTACCTGAACGTCTGGAAGCCGGCGGATGCCAAGGGCAAGCTCCCGGTGCTGGTCTGGATATATGGCGGAGGCTTCGTCAATGGCGGCTCGTCGCCGCCGACTTATTCCGGCGCCGAGCTGGCGAAACAGGGCGTGGTGGTGGTCAGCTTCAATTACCGGATCGGCCGCTTCGGCTTCTTCGCCCATCCGCAACTGACGCAGGAAGCCGGCCGGGAGGCATCGCTCGGCAACTACGGCTTCATGGACCAGATCGCGGCGCTGCAGTGGGTCAAGCGCAATGTGGCGGCCTTCGGCGGCGATCCCGCCAATGTCACCATCAGCGGCGAATCGGCCGGCGGCATGTCGGTCAATTTCCTGCTCACGTCGCCACAGAGCCGGGGGCTGTTCGCCAAGGCCGTGGTGATGTCGGGCGGCGATGGCGGCACGGCGCCGACGCCGCTGGCCGGCGCCGAAAAGGTCGGCGTGAACTTCGCAGCCGGCAAGGGCATCGCGGCCGACGATCCGAAGGCGCTCGACAAGCTGCGCGCGCTGCCGGCCGAACAGGTGGTGGACGGGATGAACCTGGCGAACTTCAGGATGCAGGGCATGCCGACCTATCACGGCCCGTTCGCCGACGGCAGGCTGGCGATCGATTCGGGCGCCGCCTTCGGCGCCGGTCGCATGCACGAGGTGCCGGTGATGATCGGCGCCACCAGCGCCGACATCGGCGGCAAGACCGGCTATATGGTCGCCGGCGCGCGCAGCCTGGCGGCGACCCTGGCCGGCCATGGCGTGCCGGTCTACGCCTACCGCTTCTCGTATGTGGCCGATTCCGTCGCCAAGCCAGGGGCCGGTGCCGGTCACGCAACCGACATCCCCTTCTTCTTCGATACGGTGACGGTCAAGTACGGCGAGCAGGCGACGGCCAAGGACGTCGCCGTCGGCAAGGCGATGAGCACGTATATGGTAAATTTCGCCAAACGTGGCGATCCGAATGGCGCGGGCTTGCCGGCTTGGCCGCGCTACGCGCGCAGCGAAGACCGGATCATGGACTTCTCGGCATCGGGCAAGCCGGAGGCGCTCAAGGATCCCTGGGGCGGCGAGATCGACGCGGCGGCCGCGTCTCGCCGTTGAACCTGCGCCACACAAACGAGACGTCGCCGGTGCGGCGGAACATCGCCTATAATATTGTCTGGGTGATCATACCGCTGAGGGTATGACAGGATTTGCGCTGGTCGGGCCGCCACGCGGCTCGCTCACGCACATCATCATGTCACCTGTCACTCATCCTCTCATCATTTCGGCCATATCGTGGCCGCATCGCTTTCCACCTTCACTCACCGCAGGCCACGCCGGTCCGTGGGCCGCCAATTCATGAGACACGCCGGACGGCATGCACGCCGTCACGGCTGGAGGACCTTTATGCGCATCGAACGACGACTTTCTAAAACATTCCAAGAATTCATTGCATCGGGCAAGGCCGGCGGCGCCATCCTGATCCTGTGCACCCTCGTATCGCTGGCCATCGCCAATTCGGCCTGGGGTCCTTCCTACCTGGGCTTCTGGCACATCCCGCTCGGCGGCCTGAGCGTCGAACTGTGGATCAACGACGCCCTGATGGCGGTGTTCTTCCTGCTCGTCGGCCTGGAACTCAAGCGCGAACTGGTCAACGGCGAATTGTCCGACATGCGCACCGCGCTGCTGCCGATCCTGGCTGCGGCGGGCGGCATCGTGGTGCCGGCCTCGATCCATTTCGCCCTCAACGGCGGCACGCCGGCGCAAGCCGGCATGGGCATCCCGATGGCCACCGACATCGCCTTCGCCCTCGGCGTACTGGCCCTGCTGGGCAAGCGCGTGCCGGCCTCGCTCAAGGTGTTCCTGGCCGCGCTGGCCGTGATGGACGACCTGGGCGCGATCATCGTCATCGCCGTGTTCTATACCGCGCAATTGTCGGTTGCCCACCTGGTGGGCGCGCTCGCGGTCTTCGTGGCGCTGCGCCTGATGAACACCCGCCTGTGCGTGCTGGCGCTGTGGCCCTATCTGCTCGGCGGCGCGCTGATGTGGTTCCTGATGCTCAAGTCGGGCGTGCACGCGACCATCGCCGGGGTGCTGCTGGCCTTCACCATCCCCTATTCCGCGCTGGAAGACGACGCCGCTTCGCCGTCGCACCGCCTGGAACACGTGCTGCACAAGCCGGTGGCCTTCCTGATCCTGCCGATCTTTGCGCTGGCCAATACCGGCATCGTGATCGGCGCCGACTGGGCCGGCGAGCTAAGTTCGCTCAACAGCCTGGGCATCCTGGTTGGCCTGGTGCTCGGCAAGCCGGTCGGCATCCTGCTGTTCAGCTTTGCGGCGGTCGCGATCGGCGTGTGCCGCCTGCCGCTCGACCTGGCCTGGCGCCACGTGCTGGGCGCCGGCATGCTGGGCGGCATCGGCTTCACGATGTCGATCTTCATCACGAACCTCGCTTTCGTGGGACATGCGGATATCATCAATGCCTCGAAGATGGCGATCCTGTCCGCTTCGGTGATCGCGGGGACGATCGGTTTTACCTGGCTCAAGCTCATGGGCGCGCCGCTGGCTTCCGACCGCGACCTCGACACCATGGACTTCGACGTCGATCCGCCCACGCAAGCGAAATAAACCACACTGCCGATGAACAAGGTCATCCACCCCGCGCGCGCGGTCGCCCTGGGCTTCCTGCTGGCGATCCTCGCGGGCACCGCGATGCTCATGCTGCCGCTGGCGCGCGCCGACGGCAGCGCCGCGCCGCTGATGGTAGCCTTCTTCACCTCGGTGTCGGCGGTGTGCGTGACCGGGCTGGTCCTGGTCGATACGGGAACCTACTGGTCCGGCTTCGGCCAGTCGACGATCATGGTGCTATTCCAGCTCGGTGGCCTGGGGATGATGACCGCCGCCACCCTGCTCGGCCTGATGGTGAACCGCTCGCCCAAGCTGCGCACGCGCCTGATGACCCAGACCGAGACGCGCTCGATCGGCATGGGCGACATCTCGAGCGTGGCGCGCGTGGTGCTGGTGGTGTCGGTGCTGTTCCAGCTGGCGATCGCGGCGATCCTGACGCTCAGGCTGCAGTCCGACTACGGCATGGCCTGGGGCGAGGCCGGCTGGGTGGGGCTGTTCCATGCGGTGTCGGCCTTCAACAACGCCGGCTTTTCGATCCACCCGGACAGCATGATCCGCTACGCGGGCGACGCCGGCATCCTGGTGCCGGTGATGCTGGCCGCCATCATCGGCGGCGTCGGCTTTCCGGTGCTGCACGACCTGCGCCACCGCTTCCGCGATCCGCGCCACTGGTCGCTGCACACCAAGCTGACCCTGTCCGGCACCCTGATCCTGCTGTTGCTGGGCTACTTCGCCATCCTGCTGTTCGAATGGAAGAACCCGCAGACCCTGGGCGCCTTCGGCCTGGTCGACAAGCTCATGAACGGAATGTTCATGTCGGCGGCGGCCCGCACCTCGGGCTTCAACACGGTCGACGTGGCGGCGCTAACCCGCGAAACCTGGGCCCTGCATTATTTTTTGATGTTCATCGGCGGCGGCAGCGCGGGCACGGCGGGCGGGGTCAAGGTGGGCACCGTGGCGGTGCTGGTGCTCCTGGTGATTGCCGAAGCCAAGGGCCACGCCGATACCGAAGCGTTCGGGCGCCGAGTCGGCTCGTCCGCCCAGCGCCAGGCGATCACGGTGCTGGTGCTGGGCAGCGTCATCGTGGCCTTCGGCACCGTCGCCCTGCTTCGTATCTCGCATTTCCCGACCGACCAGGTCATTTTCGAGGTGATCGCGGCCTTCGGCAGCGCGGGCCTGTCGACCGGCATCACCGCCGACCTGCCCGTGTCCGGCCAGCTGATGCTGGCCCTGCTCATGTTCGTGGGGCGGGTCGGCACGATCACCTTCGCGACCTCGCTGGTGCTGGGCGAGCGGCGCATGCCTTACCGTTATCCTGAGGAGCATCCAATTGTTGGGTAGAATTTTTACGGAGCAGTTCGCGTTTTCGGCCGGCGACAGCGTGGTCGTCATCGGCCTCGGACGCTTCGGCGGCGCGGTGGCGCAGTCTCTGATGCGCCTTGGGCACGACGTGATGGGCATCGACACGCGCGAAGACCTAGTGCAGGTGTGGGGCGACCGCCTGACCCACGCGGTCCAGGCCGACTCGACCAACGAGAACGTGATGCTGCAGCTGGGCGTGGCCGATTTCTCGCATGCGATCGTCGGCATCGGCTCGGACCTGGCGGCCAGCCTGATGACCCTGATGGTCTTGACCGAACTGGGGATCAAGGACATCTGGGTCAAGGCGATGACGCCGGAGCACGGGCAGATCGCCCAGCGTATCGGCGCCCACCACGTGATCTATCCCGAGGCCGACATGGGCGCGCGCGTGGCGCACCTGATCACGGGGCGCATGATGGACTTCATCGAGTTCGAGGATGGATTTGCGATCGCCAAGATCAACGCGCCCGCCGAGACGCACAATCGCACGCTGGCCGAAGCCCATGTGCGCAGCCGCTTCGGCGTGACCGTGGTGGGCGTCAAGCGCGCCAACGAAGACTTCCAGCATGCGCTGCCGGAGACGACGATCCGCTCGGCCGACCTGTTGATCGTGTCGGGGCCGACCAAGAAGATCGAGATGTTCGCGGCCGGGGGCAAGAAGCGCAAGGCGCCGTAGACAAGCTGGCGGCGTTCCCGGCTCCGGGAACGCGCTCCAGCGTTTGGCCGACGCGGCCCGCGCTCATGTGTTCATCGGATGACCCAACTGTGCACCTGCCGTCGACCCTCGCATGGGATGATGATGAAAATACAAACCCCAGGAACTACACCGGGACAGTCCCGGACACGCGTGAGGAAACCAACCATGTCGAAGCCATCGAGCATTGCCGTCGCGCTCGCGACAGTACTGTGCGCCGCCTGCAGCACCTACACGGCGCCACCGACCAGTCCCGCCGGACCGGACACCCAGGCCATCGCCTGGACCGGCACGACCTGGCGCCTGCACGAAATCCAGTCGATGGACGACGCCAAGGGCAACACGCGGCCGCCGCCGGACCGGATCTATACGATGCGGCTGACGCCGGACGGCCGCGCCGCGTTCCAGCTGGACTGCAACCGGGGCTCGACGTCGTACACCATCGGGACCAGCGAGCCGGGCCGGGGCGCAATTACGTTCAGCAACCTGGCGATGACCCGAGCGATGTGCCCGCCTGGATCGCTCGACAGCCGCATCGCCAGGGATATGGGCTATGTTCGCTCATACATGATGCAGGGCGACATGCTGTCCTTGAGCTTGATGGCCGATGGCGGCATCTATGTCTGGAAACCCGAGACGGCCATACCGCCCGCCCGGTGAACGCACCAGCTTGCCCGCATCGAAGCGGGCGGCGCCGATTTAGCGGGCCATCCCCTTGCTGGACAGCACGGCACCAACGAGCGCCGTGAACTCAGCGCAAGCGGCATCCGCCCCGGCCCGACGCGCCTGGCCCGCCGCGTCCTTCGTGGCGCCTTGCAGGATCGTGTTCTGATCGTGCAGCAGTCCAATCTGCATCGCCATCAGGCGCTCGGCATTGCCTGGCGCATGGATTCCCGCCGCCTTGCAGATGGCGTCGATGCGCCGGCCGAGCAGTTCCGACGCATTTGGCGGCGAGTCGTGGGCGGTCGATGTGTGGCTTGTCGGGGCAGCATCGTCAGGCACTGCTTGCTCGGGCGGGATCTTGTCCGCGACCGCGCCGAGCTGCGCCTGCTCCTGCACCGCATCCCGAGGGACGGCGCCGGCTTCGCCAGTGGCCCCAAGTTGCAGCAATACGCGCTCGACCGCGCGCAGTGTATCGCACAGCCTCGACATATCCGGCGCATCCTCACCCAGGCGCGCTTCGGTCACGCTGGCGATCGACAGCATGGCGGCCACGCAATGGCGAACCTGCCGAAGGCTGCGCTCGGCGTCCGCTCCCCGGCAAGCCCTGGCATAGTCGATGACGTCGGCACGCGCCTGCAGCGGCTGGGCGCCCTCGTCCGTTGCCCTGCGCGCCATTTCTCGCGCAGCCGGTGAGGAAGCGTCGCGCGGCATGCTTTCCCAGTCCGCCAGGCTGAATCGCCCGAGCGGCTCGCCGGATTGGCCCAGCACTGGAACGTGGATCCTGATCGTGATCGCCAACGAATTTTTCATCCACTCGAGCGGCGCCACGCGAAAACCCGGGTCGCCATCCTCGTCCACCTGCGGATGCACGGTCTCCCAGAAACGCACGAGCAGGCCCTCCACCAGCAGCAAACCGCGCAACAGCCCTTCGAAACCATGCTGGCGCGTCCACGCCTCCATGAGCCAGGCGGCGATCTGCAGATCCTTGGCATATTCGCGCAATGTCGTCTTGCAGAGCATCTCGACTCTGGCCCAATCGACGCGCTTCCCAGGCTGCTCCCAAGCGCCCATCGGCAGACGCGGATCGTCTTCCCGGCGCGCCTCGCGTAACACGTCGAAAATGGGGGCGAAGCGGATCGGCGGACCGGTGGGCAGGTCTTCCCTGATCGGGTGGAGGAGCGATTCCAGTTCGCTGCGGTGTTCCGCGCTCAGTGGCGGGCCTGGCTGGTTAACGTCGATGTCGGTCATGTGGCGGGAAAGTGATGGATGGTCCTGACACGATTATTGCGTTCGTGACGGGATTGGTCCATGTGTTTTTTGTCGTTCGGAATTTTCGCCAGTTGTGCGGAGGGCGCAGCTTCCTGGCTGGTCGGGCAGGAATTGACCGTGTGTGACGAAAAAAAGCCCCAACTTGTGGGGCTCGGTAATCCCCCCCGTTTTTAGAGCACGCTAAAAGTAGAGGTTAAGCGGCGAGGGCAAGTTTCTGTTTTTGGCGTAATACCGCCGAGTGCCATGTTGGGCCGGTCGTGATTGTAGGTCCACAGCCAATTGGTGACAAATTCTTGGATTTCGTCGAGTGTTTCGAAAAGATGATGGGCCAGCCAATCATAGCGAACCGTCCTGTTATAACGCTCGACATACGCGTTCTGTTGGGGCTGGCCAGGCTGGATAAAGTCGATGCGAATACCGCGCTTTGCGGCCCACGCCGAGGTCACTGCGCTGATGTATTCAGGGCCGTTGTCGCATCGAATTGCCTCCGGCCTGCCACGCCATTCGATGATCCGGTCGAGCGACCGAATCACGCGTTCAGACGGCAGCGAGAAGTCGACCTCGATCCCGAGGCCTTCGCGGTTAAAGTCGTCGATCACATTGAACAGACGAATGCAGCGCCCGTCGGCAAGTTGGTCGTGCATGAAATCCATCGACCAGCTCTGGTTGATCGCGGTTGGCACCACTAGCGGCGACGGCTTTTCGCGTACCAGCCAATGGCGTGGTTTGATGCGTAGGTTCAGCTCGAGCTCACGGTAAATCCTGTAGACCCGCTTGTGGTTCCATGGGAAGCCCTTGACGTTGCGCAGGTACAGGAAGCACAGCCCAAAGCCCCAGTTGCGCTGGTTATTCGTCAACCGCACCAGCCAGTCGGCAATCAGAATGTTTTCAGCGTCGAGCTTGGCCTTGTACCGGTAACAGGTCTGGCTGATGCCAAATGCCTGACAGGCCAGCCTGACCGTCGCTGAGCGCTCCGTTACGGCACGTTGCGCCATCTCTCGCCGCCGAGATGGCGCTACCACTTTTTTGCGAGGGCCTCGGCGACGATTTCAGCTTTCAGGCGCTCCTCGGCGTACATCTTCTTGAGGCGACGATTCTCTTCCTCAAGCTCCTTCATGCGCGCCATCAGCGACGCGTCCATGCCGCCGAACTTGGCGCGCCACTTGTAGAACGTGGCGTTACTGATGCCGTGCTCGCGGCACAGCTCCGGTACAGGGCTGCCTGCTTCGGCTTGCTTGAGGATGGCGATGATCTGGCTGTCGGTAAAGCGGGACGTCTTCATGTAGAGCTTTCTGTCTTAAGTAGAAAATTCTACTTCTAAACGCGCTCTTTTTGCGGGGGGATTACCGAACGGCGGAGGTGTGAGGGGATACGCATTGGTTGAGATAGTGAAGTGTCTCACTAATGTGTCTCACCAAACTTTCCTGGGGAAATAAAAAGCCTTAAAAATCAAGGACTTAGAATGGGGTGGCGGAAGCGGTGAGATTCGAACTCACGAACGGGTTCCCCCGTCGGCAGTTTTCAAGACTGCTGCCTTCAACCACTCGGCCACGCTTCCTGTGAGGAACCGGCATTATACATAAATCATCTGGGCTGGTCAGGTTGTTCACGTGCCAGGATGAGACCGGCGAGCTGAGCCTCCCGCCTGCGCGGAAGCGATGTGCATCAGCGAGCGGCCATTGATGAGCCGCCAGCGCGCAGCCGGACAAACCCCAGGATCCTGCTCACCCGATCAATAACCAGTTATCCCGCAAACACCGCTCGAAATCATACGCCGGCAACGGCGCCGCATACAGATACCCCTGCACCTCATCGCACCCCGCCTCGCGCAAAAACTCCAGCTGATCCAGCGTCTCCACCCCTTCCGCGATCACCCGCAAACACAGCTGCCGCGCCATGCTGACGATGGTACCCGCGATCGCGCAATCGCTCGCATCCTTCGGTATCCCGGTCGTGAACGAGCGGTCGATCTTGAGGGTCTGGATCGGAAACCGCTTCAGGTACGACAAGCTCGAATACCCGGTCCCGAAATCGTCCAGCGACAACGACACCCCCAGCGCCGTGATCCGGTCCATGATCGCCGTCACGCGCTCGAAGTCGTGCATCAGCGTGCTCTCGGTGATCTCCAGTTCCAGCCACGACGGATCGAGCTGGTAGCGCCGTAAGGTATCGGCCACCCGCGAAGGTAACGACGGCGTAAACTCCCGCGCCGACACGTTCACCGCCAGCCGGAACGGAGCAATCCCCGACCTCTGCCAGATCGCCGCCTGCGCGCAGGCCTGCTCCAGCACCCACTCGCCCACCTGCACGATCAGGCCCGTGGTCTCGGCCAGCGGAATGAATTCCGACGGCGGCACGATGCCGCGCTGCGGATGCACCCAGCGCACCAGGGCTTCGGCGCCCACGATGCGCCCGCTGGCAATCTCGAACTTCGGCTGGTAATACAGGGTCAGTTCACCGTTGCCGAGCGCATGGCGCAGACCCGATTCGATGCGCATGCGCTCCTGCATGCCCTTGTTCATGTCCTGGCTGTAGAAGGCGACGCTGCGATCCGGATTGGCGTCGGCGCGCTTGGCGCGCTCCATCGCGATGTCGGCGAGGCCGAGCAGGGTCTCGGCATCGTTGCCGTCCTGCGGATACACGCTGATGCCGATGCTGGCCCCCACGCGCAGGTCATGCCCGCCGATATAGAACGGCGCGTCGAGCGAGGCCTGCAGCTTCTGCGCCACCGTGGTGGCCTCGAAGTGCTGGCGGATGTCCGACAGGCCGACGGCAAATTCGTCGCCCGACAGGCGCGCCACCACGTCTTCGTCGCGCAGGGCGTCCTTGAAGCGCTGCGCGACCTGGCGCAGCAGCTCGTCGCCAATGCGGCGCCCGAGCGTGTCGTTGATGCGCTTGAAGCGGTTCAGGTCCACGAACAGCACGCTGCCCGCCGTCTCGTTGCGTTGCGAGACCGCCAGCGCCTGGTCGACCAGGCGCGCGAACAGCGTGCGGTTCGGCAGGCCGGTCAGCTCGTCGTAATACGCCAGGTGGTGCAGCTGTTCCTCGGCCTGCTTGCGTTCGGTGATGTCGGTGAGATAGGCGATCAGGCCCGTCGGCCGGTCGGCCAGGTCGCGCAGCGGAGACAGCGACAGGCTGGCCCAGAACACCTCGCCCGATTTTTTCCGGCGCCGCACTTCCATCATGCGCCCGCCCTGCTCCGCGAACAGGTCGGGCTGCATGTCGTCGCCGCCATCCTCGTCGGCATACAGGAACAGGATGTTGCGCCCGATCGCTTCCAGCGCGGTATAGCCGAACAGCTGCTCGGCGCCGCGGTTCCAGCTGGTGATGTAGCCCATCTGGTCCATCGTCAGCACGGATTCGTGGATCTGGTCGAGGATCTGCGACTGGTGCGCCAGCTGCGCTTCCATCTGCGCATAAGCGTGGGTGGAGCGCTGCGCCAGCGCGTGCATCTGCATCAGGCTCGCGGTCAGGTGGGCCAGCGCCACCAGCTTGCGCTCGGTCTCGGGACAATACCCTTCGCCGCCGCTCACTTCGTACCAGCCGAACTGCTCGATGCCGGCCGCCACCGCGTGGCGCAGGATGCGCGCGCCCGGCGGGTTCGGATCGATCAGGCCGGCGCCCGGCACGAAGCGTCCCTCCGGGCTGCCCGTCAGCAGGGCCGCCAGGCGTCCCAGCTCCAGGGTCAGGGCCTCGCCGCGCAAGCGGAGGATGGCGTCGCAGACGGCGGCCGTGCCGCCGACGAAGTCGAAGGAATCCAGTTCGCGCAGGTCAGACATTCCGGCCCACCTGGATCGCCCAGTGCCAGGCGCTCAGCTGGCTGTTCCACCAGGCGGCCGGGCTCACGCCCGCCTCCTCCAGCATCGCTAGATCCGGATGCATCTCGGTCAGCCGCAGCCAGGCGCCGAGCCGGCCGCGCCGCTCGACCAGGGCTCCGGCGACGTCGTCCGGCAGGTACAGGTCGGCCGCGATCGCCGCCATCGGCATGTGCAGCAAGCGGTCGAGCAGCGAGAACACGCCGGTCATGAAGGCCAGGTCTTGGGCGTCGCGATCGCCGCCCGCGTCCCGGCTCAAGGCTTCCAGCTGCGCGCCGCGGCGCGCCGCCAGCGGCAGCAGCAGGTTCGGCAAGCCGTCCGGCTGCTGGCGCGCGTACAGCAGCAGCTGCAGCCAGCGCTGCAGCTGGCGCCGGCCGAGCACCGTGATCGCGTGGGAGAAGCTCGTGATCTGGGTGCTCACCGCGAAGGCGGCCGAGTTGACCAGCTTGAGCAGGTGATAGGCCAGCACCGGGTCCTGCTTGATCTGGTCTTCCAGCTCACGCGATTCGGCGTCGCGCGCCAACAGGCCCAGCAGGGTCAATATGCGGCGGCGCGAGCTGCCGTCGTCGTCCTTCGAGGGCGCCGCGTCGGGGTCGCAGGGGTAGTCGCCGCTGAACCAATCAAAACCCGCGTTCTCGCATTCGGAAAAGCGGCGCGCGCCGTCGACGCCGTGCGCCAGGTGCGGTCCGAACAGCGAGACCAGGCGGCCGGGCAGCAGCGCAGCGTCACCATGCGCGCGGCAATCGCGCGCCGCTGAGCGCAGGGCCGGCGGCGCCTTCGCACCCTCGGGGATGTCGCCGTCGAGCCAGACGCGATAGCCGTAGGCATGCAGCTCGGCCAGCTGGCGCGCGGCGCTGCCGGACGCCAGCGCCTCGGCCTTGATCACTAGGCCGACGCGGTTGGCCGGCAGCAGCGCCAGCACCGGCACCGTCAAGGCCTCAGGGCCATCCAGGTGCAGCAGGCAGTCGAGCGGCGCGATTGCCGTGAGCAGGTCGGCGCCCGCGAACACCGCTTGCAGACGTTGCGCCAGGTCGGCGCCGGGCGCCAGCCGCAGGCTCAAGGCCACCCATTCGTTCTGCGCATTGGCGACAGGGTCGATTGCTACCAGCGGAAAGTGTCCCTGCTCGGCCATATGATGTTTCTCAATAATATCCAGGCAATCTTATTGCACCGAATACTATAAAGCAACAGCAATGTTTCCCGGTGGATAGCGAGAGTTCACTCTCAGTTACTGTCTCAGTTATTACCTGCGCGCTGGACCGCAAAACGGATCAGTTCCGCCTGTCCTTCGATGCCGAGTTTGCGCTTGATGTTCAGGCGGTGGGTCTCGACCGTGCGCACCGACAGATCGAGGTCGCGCGCGATCTGCTTGTTCGACTGCCCGGCTGCGATATGCTTGAGCACTTCCTGCTCGCGCGCCGTCAGCTGGTCGCTCGGCGTGGCCGGATTGGCAAGCTGGCGCGCCAGCGCGGCGCTGTAGTAGATGCCGCCGCCCATCACGGTTTCGATGGCCAGCACGATGTCCTTGCCCGGCGCGTCCTTCAGCACATAGCCGCGGGCGCCGGCCGCCATGGCCTGGCTCACGTATTCGGGCTTGTCGTGCATCGACAACATCAGCACCGCGATGCCGGGATAGCGCGCGGTGAGCTGGTAGGTGGCCTCGATGCCGCTCCCGCCGCGCATGTTCACGTCCATCAGCACCAGGTCTGGGTGGAACTCCCCGGCACGCGCCAGGGCTTCCTCGCCCGAACCGGCTTCGGCCACCACGGTCAGGTGGGGCGCCGACTCGAGCCGCGCGCGCAGGCCGTCGCGCACCAGCGGATGGTCGTCGACCAGCAGGATTTTTACCTCATTGACTTCATCATTCACTTCACCGCTCACGTCACCAATCACTGCCTTGCTCCTTCAAATCGATGCTGGCCACCACCCGGGTGCCCGTGGACGACGACGCGATCGAGAACCGCCCGCCGATCGCCTCCATGCGCTCCATCATATTCCTTAGCCCGATGCCGCGCTTGGGATGCACGGCCACGCCGTCCGTGTCGAAGCCCACGCCGTCGTCGGCGATGCACAGGCTCACCAGGTCGCCCACGCGCTCGAGCACCATCTCGATATGCCGCGCCTGGGCGTGGCGCTCGACGTTGGTCAGCGCCTCTTGCGCGATGCGGAACAGCACCGTACCCACGATCTCGGGCAGCGCATCCACCGCGCCGGCCGCGCGGAAGCGCACCGGCGCGCCCGCGTGCTCGCCGAATTCGCTGGCCAGGTGGTCCAGCGCCGGCGCCAGGCCCATATCGTCCAGCAGGGTCGGGCGCAGGTCGTGCGAGATCCGGCGCACCTCGCCCAGCAGCGTCTTGACCTGCTCGACGGTGCGCTCCAGCCCCGCGCGGCCCTGCTCGCGCCGCGCTTCGTCGCCGTCGATGCGGATGATGCCGGCCTCCAGCTGCAGCTTGACCGAGACCAGCGCCTGGCTGATCCCGTCGTGCAGGTCGCGCGACAGGCGCGCCCGCTCTTCTTCCTGCGATTCCACCACGCGCTGGGCCAGCGCCTTCAGCTTGGCGTCGGCCACCCTTCCCTCGCTGATGTTCAGGGCCAGGCCGCCGCCGGCCACGCCTACCGCCGCCACCGTGGCCAGCACCGCCATCCACAGCAGCGTCTCTTCGATATTGCGCGACTGCTGGGCGTCGACCAGCGCCAGCGCCGATTCGACGTCGTCGAGGTAGATGCCGGTGCCCATCACCCAGTTCCAGTGCGCGATCGGCACCACGTAGCCCAGCTTGGGCGCCGGCCGGTTGCTCGAGGGCTTGGCCCAGGTGTAGCGCAGGAAGCCGCCACCCCCGCTGGCCAGCGCGATCAGGCGCTGGATGGTGGGCGCGCCGGTCGAGTCGCGCCACTCCCACATATCGGTGCCGACCAGCTCCGGCTGGCGCGGGTGCATCAGGTTGGTGCCCCGGGTGTCGTAGACGAAGAAGTAGCCATCCTCGCCGTAGCTCAGGCTCGACAGGATGCGGATCGCTTCCCGCTGGGTGGCCGGGTCGCTGTCACCGGTGCGCGTGAGGTGGGCGATCGAGCGCGTCGCCAGCTCGACGTAGTGGCGCAACTCGGCCTCCTTGCTCGCCAGGTAGGCGTGCTGGATCGTGGCGCGCTGCTCGGCCGCCAGGGTCACGCCCTGCTGGCGCACGTAGAGCGCGATCGCGCACAGCGCCACCACCAGTGGCACGACGGCCAGCACGATCACTTTTTGCCTCAGCCGCATATGCCGTCCGCATGGTTTGAGTCGAAGGCCTGCATTCTACGTCCGATGGCAGGGATCGCCCTACGTAGCATTACGTAGAGACTGCGTAATCATGCGCTTGCGGTACTGACAATAGTGCAAGATACTCAACGGCATGCTGTAAATAATTGGCGTCGGCACGTACTGACGCAAAAGCATCAATCCACATCGGAGGAGTCACCCCATGAAACGTATCACGAGCATGCTCGGATGGATCGTCCTGTCCATCGTGGGCGCGTTTGCGCTCGGCTACATCGCGCTCAAGCGCGGTGAAACCATCAACGCCATCTGGATCGTCGCGGCCGCCGGCTGCGTCTACCTGATCGCCTACCGCTTCTATTCGCTCTACATCGCCACCAAGGTGATGGGTCTCGACCCCACGCGCCAGACCCCGGCCTGGAAGTACAACGATGGCCTCGACTACGTCCCCACCAACAAGAACGTCCTGTTCGGCCACCACTTCGCCGCGATCGCCGGCGCCGGCCCGCTGGTCGGCCCGGTGCTGGCGGCGCAGATGGGCTACCTGCCCGGCATGATGTGGATCCTGGCCGGCGTCGTGTTCGCCGGCGCGGTGCAGGATTTCATGGTGCTGTTCATGTCCACTCGCCGCGACGGCCGCTCGCTCGGTGACCTGATCAAGTCCGAGATGGGCGAGATCCCCGGCATGATCGCGCTGCTGGGCACCTTCATGATCATGGTGATCATCCTGGCGGTGCTGGCGCTGATCGTCGTGAAAGCCCTGACCGGTTCGCCGTGGGGCACCTTCACCGTGATGGCGACGATCCCGATCGCGCTGTTCATGGGGATCTACTCGCGCTACGTGCGGGTCGGCCGCATCGGCGAGATCTCGGCCATCGGCTTCGTGCTGCTGATGCTGGCCATCATCGGCGGCCAGTGGGTCCACGATTCGCCGACCTGGGGCCCGATGTTCACCTTCACCGGCACCGAACTGACCTGGATGCTGATCGGGTATGGCTTCGTAGCGGCAGTGATCCCCGTGTGGCTGCTGCTGGCGCCGCGCGATTATCTGTCCACCTTCCTCAAGATCGGCACCATCCTGGCGCTGGCGATCGGCATCATCGTGGTCGCCCCCGACCTGCAGATGCCGGCCGTGACCAAGTTCATCGACGGCACCGGTCCGGTGTGGTCGGGTAATGTGTTCCCCTTCCTGTTCATCACCATCGCCTGCGGCGCCGTCTCGGGCTTCCACGCGCTGATCTCGTCGGGCACCACGCCCAAGATGCTCGAGAACGAAACCCAGGCCCGCTTCATCGGCTATGGCGGCATGCTGATGGAATCCTTCGTCGCCATCATGGCGCTGATCGCCGCATCGACGATCGACCCGGGCATCTACTTCGCCATGAACAGCCCGGCGGCGCTGCTCGGCACCACCGCGCAATCGGCGGCGCAAGCCGTGTCGCAGATGGGCTTCGTGATCACGCCGGCCGAACTCGAACAGATGGCGCGCGACGTCGGCGAGCACACCATCATCTCGCGCGCCGGCGGCGCCCCGACCCTGGCGGTCGGCATGGCGCACATCCTGTCCAACGTCGTGGGCGGCCCGGCCATGATGGCCTTCTGGTACCACTTCGCGATCCTGTTCGAGGCGCTGTTCATCCTGACCGCGGTGGATGCGGGCACCCGCGCCGGCCGCTTCATGCTGCAAGACCTGCTGGGCGCCTTCGCCCCGTCGCTCAAGCGCACCGACTCCCTCCCGGCCAACCTGCTGGCCACCGGCCTGTGTGTCGCCGCCTGGGGCTATTTCCTGTACCAGGGCGTGGTCGATCCGCTGGGCGGCATCAACACCCTGTGGCCGCTGTTCGGCATCGCCAACCAGATGCTGGCCGGTATCGCGCTGATGCTGGGCACCTGCGTGCTGTTCAAGATGAAGCGCGCCAAGTACGCCTGGGTCACCGCGCTGCCGACCGTGTGGCTGCTGGCCTGCACCCTCACCGCCGGCTGGCAGAAGATCTTCCACGCCGATCCGCGCATCGGCTTCGTCTCGCACGCCAACAAATACCAGGCGGCGCACGACGCGGGCGAGATCCTGGCGCCGGCCAAGTCGATCCTCGACATGGAGCGCATCATCTTCAACGACTACGTCAACGCCAGCCTGGCCGGCTTCTTCATCTTCGTGGTGCTGGCGGTGCTGTTCTACGGCGTGCGCACGGTGATGGCGGCGCGCGCATCGAACGCGCCGACCGTGAAGGAATCGCCGTACGTCGCCATGCCGGCCGCGCAGGTGCAGTGATGTTCGGCACCCTGAAACAGGCCGGCAACTACCTCGGGCAGAGCCTGCGGCTGATGGTCGGCCTGCCCGAGTACGACACCTACCTGGCGCATATGGAGCGTACCCATCCGGACCAGCCTCCGATGACGTACGAGGAATTCTTCCGCGAGCGCCAGGAGGCGCGCTATGGGGGAAGCCGGGCGTCGTGCTGCTGACGGGCAGCACGAACTGATCCGACAAGGGGCGCCGCGGGCGCCCCTTTATTTGCGCCCGTCGATGCAAATTGCGACATGGAATTGTTCCCTTTGCCACATTTGCGGATTCGCAAAGCTGTCACCTCCCCTAGTGCGTATATTTTTTTCCTGCGGGTTCTTGCCCGCTAGGAGGATCTGCACCGTTGCCGGATCCGCTGCGCTGTGCCGTTTGCGGGAACCACGATGCAGAATTTCGAGCGCTCGAGCCTGAACCGGAAGCTGAACATCCTCTCGCTGCTCTCGACGGCGACCGCCCTGCTGTTCGTGTTCTGCGCCTTCGCCGTCACCTCCATCGTCAATCACCGCCAGGCCGAGAGCCTGCAACTGGCGGCCTTCGCGCGCGTGATCGGCGCGGCCACCTCCGGCGACCTGATGCTGGTCGACCGGCGCCAGGCCGGCGCCACGCTGGCGGCGCTGGAAGCCCAGCAGGATATCTCGGCGGCGGTGCTGTACGATCGTTTCGGGCGCTCGCTGGCCGAGTACCGCGCGCCGTCGCGGCTGGGCGCAGAACTGCCCTCGCTCGACGATCTCGGACTGGACACGCTCGACGACGCCAATCGCGCCGGCAGCTTCCTGCTGTCGCGCCACATGCGCGTGGTGCACGAGGTGCGCCATGGCGAGCTGCCGGTCGGCGCGATCATGATCGAGGCCGACCTGCTGCCGATGTGGCTCGAGATCCTGGCCAGCCTGCTGGTGATCGGGCTGGCGATGGGCGCCGCGCTGCTGGTCTCGCTGGGACTGGCGCGGCCGCTCAAGCGCAGCATCGCCGAACCGATCGCCAGGCTGATCCAGGCCGCGCAAAAGGTCTCGGTCAGCCAGAATTACGGCCTGCGCGTGCAGCACAAGCGCAGCGACGAACTGGGCGTGCTGATCGACAGCTTCAACACCATGCTGGCCCAGATCGAGGACCGCGGCGCGGCCCTGCTGCACCACCGCGACGAACTGGAACGCCAGGTCGGCGTGCGCACCGAGCAGCTGGAGAAGGCCAAGAACGCGGCCGAAGCGGCCAGCCGCGCCAAGAGCGGCTTTCTCGCCACCATGAGCCACGAGATCCGCACCCCGATGAACGGGGTGCTGGGCATGACCGAGATGCTGCTGGCCACCGAGCTGACCGAGGCCCAGCGCAGCTACACGCAGCTGGTCAAGCGCTCGGGCGAGCACCTCCTGGTGATCATCAACGACATCCTCGACTTCTCCAAGATCGAGGCCGGCAAGCTGACCATCGAATACATCAACTTCAACCTGTGGGACCTGCTGGACGACATCCACAACGTCTATACCCCGCAGGCGGCGGCCAAGGGCCTGGGCTGCGATTTCGACATCGCCAACGACATCCCGGTGGCGATCTGCGGCGACCCGAACCGGCTGCGCCAGATCATGGCCAACCTGATCGGCAATGCGATCAAGTTCACTACCGAGGGCCGCATCATGGCGCGGGTACGGGTGGCCGGCGAGGACGCGCAACGGGTGGCGCTGCGCTTCGAGGTGCACGACACCGGCATCGGCATCTCGCGCGACGCGCGCGCGCGCATCTTCAACGCCTTTTCCCAGGCCGACGATTCCACCACCCGCAAGTACGGCGGCACCGGCCTGGGGCTGGCCATCTCGAAGCAGCTGGTCGAACTCATGAAGGGCACGATCGGCGTCGAGAACGCGCCCAGGCAGGGCTCGATCTTCTGGTTCACGCTCAGCTTCGACAAGCGCCGCGTCGATCCCGACGCGCCCGGCCACCGCCAGCACACGCTGGAAGGACTGCGGGTGCTGGTGGTGGACGAACAGGAGGCCAGCCGCAAGGAACTGGTGCAGCAGCTGGAAGCCTGGCGCGCGGCCTGTGAGGGCGTGGGCAGCGCCGCGGCTGCTTTCGAACACCTGGTGAGCGCGGCGCGCGCCGGCCGGCCGTACGATGCGGCGGTGCTCGACATGGAGCTGACCCAGACCAGCGGCCTGGCGCTGGCGGCCTCGGTGCGGGCCGAGGCGGTTGCACGTTCGACCCACATCGTCCTGCTCAGTCCAGAGCGGTTGGCCGCCGATCCGGTCCAGCGGCGCGAGGCCGGCGTGGCCTACCAGCTGGTCAAGCCGGCGCGCGCGGCCGACCTGTATGCCTGCCTGACGGCGCGCGCGGCGCGGCTGCATCATCCGGCCGCCGCCACTGCCGCGCCATACGACGCTCCCCAGCCGACGCCGATGGCGCGCCAGCAGCCGGCGCGGCGCGCGCGGCGCGTGCTGCTGGCCGAGGACAATCCGGTCAACGTCGAAGTGGCCAGGGCAATGCTGGAGAGCCTGGGCCTGGAAACCCACTGCGCCACCAATGGCCAGGAAGCGCTGCATGCGGTGCACGAAGGCGGCTGGGACGCGGTGCTGATGGATTGCCAGATGCCGGTGATGGACGGCTTCGCGGCGACCGGGGAAATCCGGCGCCACGAGCGCGAGATGGGCCGCGCGCGCACCTTGCCCGTGATCGCGATCACCGCCAACGCGCTGCAGGGCGACCGCGAAGCCTGCCTCGCGGCCGGCATGGACGACTACCTGTCCAAGCCCTTCACCCAGCAGCAGCTGGCGGCCGTGATCGGGCGCTGGGTGGCGCTGCCGGTGCTGGCCGAACGCCACCATGACGACGACGCCGAACTGGCGCTCGACTTTTCGCCTGCGCCCCCGCCGCCTGCGCCGCCACCTCCCCCGGCACCGCCAGCGCCGCCGCAGGGTGACCCGGTCGACCGCGCCGCCCTCGACAATATCCGCGCGCTGAGCCGCGACGCCGGCGACGCCCTGGTGCAGAAGGTGATCAACGCCTACGTGGGCGACACCCCGCGCCACCTGCAGGCGCTACGCCAGGCAGTGACCGCGCGCGACGCCGAAAGCCTGCGCCGCATCGCCCACGGCCTCAAGTCGGCCAGCGCCAACATCGGGGCGGGTCGCCTGGCCGCGGCCTGCCGCGATCTCGAACAGCTCGGCCGCAGCGGCAGCGTCGACGGCGCCGCGCCCCTGCTGGCCGACATGGAGCGCGAATTCCAATCGGTGCGCCAGTCGCTCCACGCCATGCTTGAAAAGGAATCCTGACATGCCAGCCTTTGCCTCCACCCAGCGCGGGACGGTGCTCGTCGCCGACGACGATCCCGTCATGCGCCTCCTGATGCTCGAGATGCTGACCCAGGTCGGGATGGACGGCATCGAGGCCGGCGACGGCCTGGAAGCGGTCGAGCTGGCGCGCGAGCGCGTGCCGGACCTGATCCTGATGGACGTCGACATGCCGCGCATGGACGGCTTCACGGCCTGCCGCACGATCCGCGCCTTTGATCCGGACGGCGCCTGCGTCCCGATCGTCATGGTCACCGGCAGCGACGACGTCGAGGCCGTGACCCAGGCCTACGAGGTCGGCGCCACCGACTTCGTCTCCAAGCCGATCAACTGGCCGATCCTCGGCCACCGCGTGCTGTACGTGCTGCGCGCCAGCGACGCCATCGCCCGCCTGCGCATCGCCGACGCCCAGAACCGCGCCGTGCTCGAAGCCATTCCCGACACCTTCTTTCGCCTGAACGGGGACGGTTTCTATCTCGACTACGAGCCCGGCCAGGAACGTCAATCGTGTCCGGGACGGCCGGTGGGCACGCCACCTACCAGCGCGCGCTTCATCGGCAAGCACCTGTCCGACACGCTGCCGCCCGAGATCGCGGCGCGCATGCTGGAGCAGGTGGAGACCGTGCTCGCCACCCAGCAGGTGCGCTCGGTCGAGTACGAACTGATCGAATGCGGCGAGGTGCTGCACTTCGAGGCGCGCCTGGTGGCCACCAGCCCGTCCGAGGTGCTGGGCCTGGTGCGCGACATCAGCGAACGCAAGCGCGCCGAGGAACAGATCCGGCGCCTGGCCTATTGCGACGGCCTGACCGGCATCCCCAACCGGCAAGCCTTTCTCGAGACCCTGGAACGCGAGCTGCAGCGCGCCAAGATGGGCAACAAGAAGTTCGCGGTGCTGTTCATGGACCTCGATGCCTTCAAGCGCATCAACGACACGCTGGGCCACAACACCGGCGACCAGCTGCTCAAGATGGTCTCGGAACGCCTGCGCGAGACCACCCGTCCCAGCGACCTGGTCTCGCGCGGCGAAGGCGTCGAGCACGACGCCCGCGATGCCGCCAGCCTGGCGCGCCTGGGCGGCGACGAATTCACCATCCTGATTCCCGACCTGGAGCGGGTCGAGCACGCGCTGAACGTGGCCACCCGCGTCAAGGAAGCGATGCGGCGGCCCTTCCTGATCGAGGGCAACGAGATCTTCGTCACCGCCAGCATCGGCATCTCGCTGTTCCCCGAGGATGGCGACGATTGTGGATCACTGCTCAAGTTCGCCGACACCGCGATGTATCATGCCAAGAACTGCGGCAAGAACAACGCCAAGCTGTACAGCTCTTCGCTGACGATGCAGATCATGAGCCACGTGAAGCTCGAGGTGGGCCTGCGGCGCGCGCTGCAGAACGACGAGCTGTACCTGGTCTACCAGCCGCAGCGCGACGTACGCACGTCCGAGATCGTGGGGGTCGAGGCCCTGGTGCGCTGGCGCCATCCCGAGCGCGGCCTGGTGCCCCCGACCGAGTTCATCCCGCTGGCCGAGGAGACCGGCCTGATCGTCCCGATCGGCGAATGGGTGCTGCGCACCGCCTGCCGCCAGGCGCGCGCCTGGCAGCGCCTGACGCGGCGCCTGCTGCGCATCGCGGTCAACCTGTCGGCCAAGCAGTTCAAGGACGAGAACCTGTCGCAGATCGTGCTGTCGGCCCTGAACGAGACCGGGCTCGAGCCGCGCCTGCTGGAACTGGAGCTGACCGAAGGCACGCTGATGGACGATGCGCGCGCCACGCTGGTCACGCTCGAGCAGCTGCGCGGCATCGGCGTGCACCTGTCGATCGACGACTTCGGCACCGGCTATTCATCGATGAACTACCTGAAGCGCTTCGACGTGCGCGCCCTCAAGATCGACCGCAGCTTTATCGCCGGCCTGCCCCAGGATTCGGAAAACGCGGCCATCACGCGCGCCATCATCGCCATGGCCCACGGCCTCAAGATGGTGGTAGTGGCCGAGGGCGTCGAGACCGGCGAGCAGCTGCTGCTGCTCGAGGAATATGGCTGCGACATGGTGCAGGGCTACTACCTCGGCCACCCTTCCAGCGCCGAGAAGATCACCGAGATACTGCAGCATGCGCAGCAGGCCTTGCCGGTGAAGTGATGGCGGCTAACCCACCATATCGCAGCCAGCAGCCCAAGCACGTCGTTCCCGCGCAGGCGGGAACCTAAGTTCGTACCGCTGCCACTTGGATCGAACGCAGCCTGGCTGCATGCAAGCTTGGGTTCCCGCCTGCGCGGGAACGACGTGCCGAAGCTGCTACCGAAGACGCGCGTTAGCGCTACTCACGGCACGAACCGCAACGTATGCTTCACCGCCCCCGGCAACAACGGCACCGGCTTGCCCTCGACCCAGGCCGCGTGGTCCAGCAGGAAGAACGGCGACAAGGGATGCCCGCTCTGCCCGCCCGGCATATTGTATAAACCCTCCTCTTCGCGTCCCGGCGACACGGTCAGCCGCTCCGACTGGCCGAACTTCGGTCCGGCCACGCGCGGCATGTGGGCGTCGCCCGCCAGCGGCTGGCTCGGCGCGGCGAGCCAGGGGCGCAGCGCGGGCACGGCCATGCTGATCGGATGCGCGATGTCCGCGGTGTTGCGCTGGCCCCAGGTGGCCTCGGCCAGCGGCGTGCCGGCATCGACCAGGGCCGCGATGGCGCGGTCCACCGCCGCCAGCTCCAGGTCGCGCCACGATGCATGGCCGGCCGGCAGCCAGCCCGGCGGCCGCTCGTCCAGCAGGCGCGCGGCCACCGCCGGCCAGCGCGTGCTGGCCGCGGCTGCGCTGGCCTTCGGATCGATCTCCTTCAGCGCCGCATTGACGCCGCCGTACAGCAGATCGTGCACGGCCCACATGAAGTCGCGCGCCAGCCGATAGCCGATCGACTCGACGCTGGCGCGCCCGCTCCAGCTGGTCTCCAGCAGGCGCCGGAACTCGGCGCGCTGCGGGTGGCCGGCGAGCGAGCGCGCATCGAGCGCGGCCAGGGCGCGCTGGCGCCACTGGCCGACCAGGATCGCGCGGTCATCCATGGCCCCGTCGAAGGCGCGGCGCACGTCGACCCGGTCGCCCATGGCTTGCAAGCCCTCGTGCAGCTGGCGGTTGCGCTGGCCCAGGTCGTAGCCGCCGTCGCCCAGCAGCGCGGATCCCGCACCAAGCAGCTGGCGGCTGTTGGCGGTCGTGATCTGGCCGTCGGCGGGATTCAGGATGCGCGGATAGTCGGCGTAGGGCAGCGCCTCGCTCCAGGTCTGCGCCGCGCTGCCGGCGGCGAGCGGGAAGCCGGCGGCAAGGCTGGCCGCCTGGCCGTCGGCGGTGCGGCGCGGCAGCAGGCCGGCGACCGTCCAGCCGATATTCCCCAGCACGTCGCCGGCGACGAAGTTCTGGGCCGGGATGCCGTTGCTGGCGGCGGCGGCCAGCGCTTCCTCGACGTTGGCTACCCGCTCGAGTTTCAGGTGATTCATATTGAGCGCGGCCGGATCGTGGGCGATCCAGTGCAGCGCATAGCTGCGCCCCGCCACCTCGCGGATCGGGCCGAGCGAAGTCTCGCGCACGACCATGCGCTCGGCCGCGGCGCCTTTCACGGCGATCGCCTCGACGTGCTCGCGCGGCGTCTCCCAGCCGCCCGGCAGGCCTACCTGGCCTGGCCGGGCCGGGTCGACCTGCAGTTCGACCAGGTCGAGCGAATCGGCATAGCTGTTGGTGAAGGCCCACGCCACCTGGCCATTGCTGCCGACGATGACGGACGGCGGCGCCCCGGGCAGGCTGACGCCGGCCAGGCGACGCTGGCCGCCGGGCGCACTTGGGTCGGGAAAGCGCAGCGCGAGGCGGTACCAGATGTTCGGCAGGCGCAGGCCCAGGTGCATGTCGTCGGCCACGATGGCCGCGCCGGTGCTGCTGCGGCTGCCGGCCAGCGCATAGTTGTTGCTGCCGACCGAATCGGTGACCTCCAGGCCGGCCAGCCTGACCGGCGCGCCGGGTGCATCCGGCGCGGCGCCCCACCAGGCCGGGGCCTGCGGCGGCAATGGGCTTGCCGCCTTTGCCGCGCCCTGGTCCAGGGTCGCATCGAATCCGGTCGCCTCGGGCAGCAGGAAAGCCAGCTGCGCCTCGTCGCTGTGCGCGCGCAGCCAGCCGCGCGCCAGTTCGCGCGCCTGCTGGGCGCCTTGCAGGTCGATGTACATGGCCCACACCACCAGCAGCGAATCGGGCGCCGTCCACGGCCGTGGCGCCACGCCGGTCAGCGCGTATTCGAAGGGCCGCGCGCCGAGTGCGTCGAGACCCTCGTTGACGCCTTGCGCATAGCGTTCCAGCAGCGCGCGTTCCGGCGCCGGCAGCCGCGCCAGCGTGTCCAGCGCGCGGGCGCGGAAGCGATGCAATCGATGCGTGCGGTCGGTAGGCAGCGCCGCCGCGCCGAACAGCTCGGCCAGCTCGCCGGCCGCCGTGCGGCGCAACAAGTCCATCTGGAAGAAGCGTTCCTGGCCATGCACGAAGCCGGTCGCATAGGCGACGTCGAGCCGGCTGGCGCCACTGATCAGGGGCACCCCTCCGGCATCGCGCTCGACCCTGACTTCGCCCGCCAGGCCGGCCACCCGGCGCTCGCCGTCGAGCTGGGCCAGGCTGGCGCGCAGGAACAACCAGATGGCCAGCGCCGCCAGCAGCACGAGCGCCAGCAGCGCCCCGGCCCCGCGCAGGGTCCAGGTCTTCCATCGGGACCTGCCCAAGGGTTTGTCCATACGTCGCGTCTCCTTATTTTGGGGGCGTATCTTGCCAGAAAATTCACGCCGTATACGAATTGGTGCGAGAAAAATACCTCATTGCACGCGGTGTCATGGGCGCATCCACTACGTCTCCGGCGGCGTAGCTGCTGATGTCGTTGAAGGCGGACACATCCATCCCCATGTACGACAATGAAGAATGTGAAGAAATCTCACTATTCGTTTGTCATCGCACACGCGGCGCGTGCGGGTGATGCTATTCTGGAATCATGCCGCGCGATGCGGCGGGAGGAACTGTCATGGAAAACGTCAACAAGGGCGCAAGAATGCCTGCCATCGTGCGCACGTCCGCCGCCATCGGCCTGGCCCTGCTGGCCGCCGCCTGTTCGACGCCGCAAGAAAAATCGGCGCGCGCGCAGGCCGAGATGGCGGAACTCATGAATATTTACGGCCCGGCATGCAGCCAGCTGGGCTATAGCGCGAACACCGATCCATGGCGCGAATGCGTGCTGCACCTGGGCACGCGCGAGGAATTGCAGCGCATGGGCAATGGCGCCGGCGCATATGGCGCCTGGGGGCCTCGCTATCGCGGCGGCTACTGGGGTCCTTACTGGTAAGAGCCGGCCCCGGCATAGGACTGTTCGTCGAGCGCGTGGCCCTGGGTCGCGCAGCCCGGCTTTGCGCAGTCCGGCTTTCCGCAGCCCGCGGCATCCTGCGGCAGCAGTTTGCAGTAGTGCATGAGTAACCCGTCGAACACCGTCTCCCAGTCGAACGACGATTCGACCTTGCGCCGCGCATTGGCGCCGAGCGCCGCCAGGTCGCGGGCGGCCGCATGCCTGATCGCCTCGGCCAGGCTGTCGGGGCTATTGGGCCGCGCCAGCACTCCCGTCGCGTCGTCGACCAGTTCGGCAAGTCCGCCGGCGCCCGCCGCCACCACCGGCAGGCCACACCCCATGGCCTCGAGTACGATCAGGCCGAATGTTTCGCAATCGCCTGGGTGCACCAGCAAGTCGCAGCTGGCCAGCAGGCGCGCCAGCGCGCACTGGTCGCGCTGGAACGGCAGGCGACTGATCCGGGCGCCCTTCGGGATATCGAAGGCGGCCTCGCCGGGCCCCACCATCAGCAAGTGGTAGCCGGGACCGAGCCGGGCCATTGCCGCCAGCAATACATCCAGTTTCTTGTCGGCCGTGAAGCGTCCGGCATACACCAGCAGGCAGGCTCCGGGCGCCACGTCCAGTTCGGCGCGCACGGCGGCATCGCGCCGGTCGGGATGGAAGACGGTGCAATCGATGCCGAGCGGCTGGTGCAGCGCGCCGTGCACCCCCATCGCGTGTAGTTGCCCGACCATCAGCCGGCTCGGCGCCAGCACCAGGTCGAACTGGCCGTACAGCTGCGCCAGGTAGCGCCGGGTGAGCTGGGCGGCATGCAGGCCGAAGCGGTTCTCGACCAGGCGCGGCAAATCGGAATGGTAGAAGGCCACGACCGGGATGCGCAGCCGGTCGCGCGCGCGCAGCGCAGCCCAGGCGCAGTGGCCGGCGTCGCCCACTTCGACCAGGTCGGGCCGCAAGCGGCGCAGGCGGCGGGCGATGGCGGCGACCGACAGCGGCATGCGGTAGCCGTGAAAACCGGGCAAGGCCAGGCTTGGGAGGCGCAGGCATGCCGAAGCGGCATGCGTTGCGCGCGCGACGTCTGTCGCCACACCTCCCGCCGCATCGCGGTTCGGACTCAGGATCGTGTGCCGCGCGCGGCCCTGGCGCGCCAGCCACGCCGACTTGGCATTCAGGTAGGTGCTGACGCCACCGCCCTCGGCGGCATAGAACATCGTGAGGTCGACGATATGCATGGCCGGCTCGCAGAAAAATCCACGATAGCAGCGGCCCACCAACCGGGCTTGCGCACACGCAGGACGCGCGTCCAGGGACCGCGCTACCGGATCGGGATTGCGGACATCAGGCGCTGCGGCGGTCGAGCATGGCGCGCGCGATCGTGCCGGCGTCGACATACTCGAGCTCTCCGCCCACCGGCACGCCGCGCGCCAGGCGGCTCACCTTGAGGCCGCGCGCCTTGAGCATTTCGCTGATGTAGTGGGCGGTGGCTTCGCCCTCGTTGGTGAAATTGGTCGCGAGCACCACTTCGCCGACGACGCCATCGGTGGCGCGGTTGACGAGCTTGTCCAGGGCGAGGTCGCGCGGGCCGATGCCGTCCAGCGGCGACAGCCGGCCCATCAACACGAAGTACAGTCCGCGCCAGGTGAGCGTCTGCTCGATCATGATCTGGTCGGCCGGGGTCTCGACCACGCACAGCAGGGTGTGGTCGCGCTCCGGGTCGGCGCACAGCTCGCAAATTTCAATGTCGGAGAAGGTATTGCACTTGGCGCAGTGGTGCACCGTGTCGACCGCCTGGTAGAGCGCGCGCGACAGTTGCGCGGCGCCCTCGCGGTCGTGCTGCAGCAGGTGGAATGCCATGCGCTGGGCCGACTTGGGGCCCACGCCCGGCAGGCGGCGCAGCGATTCGATGAGAAATTCGAGCGAGGTCGACATGTGGGGCGTCCCGCCGGCAGGCGCCGGCCGGGACTGGTATCAATGGATCAGAAAGGCATCTTGAAGCCAGGCGGCAGGCCCGGCATGCCGGCGGTCAGGCCACTCATCTTCTCGGCGGCGGTCGCCTCGGCCTTGCGCACGGCGTCGTTGAACGCGGCCGCGACCAGGTCTTCCAGCATGTCGCGGTCGTCGCCCAGCAGCGACGGGTCGATGGTGACGCGCTTGACGTCGTTCTTGCAGGTCATGACGACCTTCACCAGGCCGGCGCCCGACTGGCCTTCGACTTCGATCTGAGCCAGCTGCTCCTGCGCCTTCTTCATATTGTCCTGCATGGCTTGCGCCTGTTTCATCAAGCCTGCGAGCTGGTTTTTCATCATGGTGGGTTTCTCCAAAAGTCGGATGGGTGATTGATCGGCAACGGGCGCTCAGGCGACCTTGACCGAGCCGGGCACGACGAACGCGTCGAAGCGTCGCTCGAGCTCCTGCACGAAAGGATCGGCGGCGACGATGGACTCGGCCAGGCGCTGGCGCTCCTCGCGCGCCGCTTTCTGTTCGGCCCCGGCTGTATACCACACCGGGCCGATCTCGGACTCCACGTTCACGCGGAAGTCAGGGAAATGTTCTTGCAGCGCAGCCGCCAGCTTCTCGCTATTGCCGCTGGCGCGCAGCGTATCGACCGGCACGCGCAGTTTAAAAGTGGCCGAACGGTCGTGCACGACGCAGGCAACCAGTTCGGTCTGCAGCGCCAGCTGCTGGGCCACGCCGCGCAGCGGCAGGCTGCCGGCCAGCGCCGGCCAGTTGCCGTCCCAGGCGATCTCTGGCACGGGCGTGACGACATAGGCGTGCGGCGGCGCGGCCGGGGCCCGCACCTGGGGCGCGGGCGCGACCACGGCCGGCGCCTCGGCGGCGACTGCCGTGTCGTCGGAAAAATCGGTGACCCAGGACGGCACGTCGTCGTCCGGCTGCTGCTGCGGCTGCTGGCGGGCCTGCATGGCCGCTTGTGACTGCGGCTGCTGGGCCATGGCCTGCGCCTGCCCGCCATCCCATGGCGGCGGGGCGGAAGCGGCGCGTGCCTGTGGTGCCGACGGCGGTGGGGACGACAGCGCGGCCGACGGTCCGGGCGCCGCTGGCGGCGGCGCCGTGGGCGCTGGCGCCGGCGCGACCGGTTCGGCCACCGGACGCTTGGGCGGGGTGCGGATGCCCGAGGCGGCGCGCGCCGCCTCCAGCGCCGCATTGATCGCGGCCCGCGCCGACGTCATCGCCGGCGCGCCGGGGGCGGCGGCCCCCGCGTTGGGCTGCGCAGGCGCCGGCGCAGCAGGTGCAGCCGGCGCCGCCGAAGGCGGGACCGACCGCGGCGTCACCGCCGCATGGCTGGCCGCAGCCGCCGCGGCGGCGCGCGCAGGCGACGCGCCTACCGGAGCGGCGGCGGGCGGCGCGGCCGATGCTTCGGCTCCACCCTGTCCGGGGCGAAAGGCCAGCATGCGCAGCAGGGTCATGGTGAAGCCGGCATATTCGTCCGGCGCCAGGCCGATCTCGTTGCGGCCGTGCACGGCGATCTGGTAATACAGTTGCACTTCCTGCGGCTCGAAGACCCCGGCCAGGCGCATGATGTCGGCCAGCTCGGGCAGGTCTTGCGGCACGGCGCCGGGCACCGACTGCGCCAGCGCGATCCGGTGCAGCAAGGTGCCCAGGTCTTGCAGCGCGCCGTTGTACGACAGGCTGCGGCTGGCCATCTCGTCGGCCACCGCCATCAGGTCGGCGCCGTCCTGCGCCGCCAGGGCGTCGAGCAGACGCACCAGGTAGGATTGGTCGAGCGCGCCGAGCATGCCCTGCACCGCATCGAGCGTGACCTGGCCGGCCGCATAGGCGATCGCCTGGTCGGTGAGCGACAGCGCGTCGCGCATCGAACCGTGCGCGCCTTGCGCCAGCAGGCGCAGCGCCGGCTGCTCGAAGCTCACGCCTTCCTGGCCCAGGATGTTCTCGAGGTGGCCGACGATATGGCCCGGCGGCATTTGCTTGAGATTGAACTGGAGGCAGCGCGACAGCACCGTCACGGGAATCTTTTGCGGATCGGTGGTCGCCAGGATGAACTTGACGTGCGGCGGCGGTTCCTCAAGCGTCTTGAGCATCGCGTTGAACGCGTGATTGGTGAGCATGTGCACTTCGTCGATCATATAGACCTTGAAGCGCGCATTGCTCGGCGCGTAGACCGCCTGTTCCAGCAACTGGGCCATTTCGTCCACGCCGCGGTTGGACGCCGCATCCATCTCGATGTAGTCGACGAAGCGGCCGGCGTCGATCGCGCGGCAAGCCTCGCATTGTCCGCACGGCTCGGCGGTGATGCCGCCCTGCCCGTCAGGTCCGGTGCAATTGAGCGACTTGGCCAGGATGCGCGACAGGGTGGTCTTGCCGACCCCGCGCGTGCCCGTGAACAGATAGGCATGGTGCAGCCGCTCCGTGCGCAAGGCATGGGTCAGCGCACGGACGACGTGCTCCTGGCCAACCAGCGTTTCGAAGTTCCTGGGACGGTATTTGCGGGCGAGGACTTGATAGGACATGCCACGATTTTACCGCAGATGGCGGTCGTCGCGAACATTCGGCGGGCGGGCTCTTGTGTAACGGGAATGAAAACGGAGCCCATGGACGTGCGAACGCCAACGCGGGACAACAAGAGAGAGGGAGTTGCTGTGGGAGAGAGGAGATAAGAGGCGAGCCTGATCTGCGGCACTTGCGGTGAACGGCTTTGGCTGCTTCGTTCCCGACCTGACCAGGTAAACCATGCCACAATGCGCAGGGGCCCGCCAGCACTCATTATACCCCAGGGTGTACGGTTTGGGGAAATGGCAGGGGGGGGGCGCGGCAGCGGCCGCCCCTGCCTGGAGCGATCAGATGCCCAATTGCCCCCAGATCTCATCCACCTTCTTCTTGACCGCCGGCTCCATCACGATCGGCGTCCCCCACTCGCGATTGGTTTCACCCGGCCATTTATTGGTGGCGTCGACCCCCATCTTGCTGCCCAGGCCGCTGATCGGCGACGCGAAGTCGAGGTAGTCGATCGGGGTGTTGTCGACCATGACCGTGTCGCGGGTCGGATCCACGCGAGTGGTGATGGCCCAGATCACCTCTTTCCAGTCGCGCACATTGACGTCCTCGTCGACCACGACGATGAACTTGGTATACATGAACTGGCGCAGGAAACTCCAGACGCCGAACATCACCCGCTTGGCGTGGCCCGCGTACTGCTTCTTCATCTGCACCACCGCCATGCGGTAGCTGCAGCCTTCCGGCGGCAGATAGAAATCGGTGATTTCGGTGAACTGCTTCTGCAGCAGCGGAATGAAGACTTCGTTCAGCGCCACGCCCAGCACGGCCGGCTCGTCCGGCGGCTTGCCGGTATAGGTCGAGTGGTAGATCGGATCGCGCCGCATCGTGATGCGGTCGATGGTGAACACCGGGAAACTGTCCTGTTCATTATAGTAGCCGGTGTGGTCGCCATATGGCCCTTCGAGCGCATGCTCGAAGCCGGACGGGTGGTTCTCGTCCGGGTAGATATGCCCTTCGAGCACGATCTCGGCTGACGCCGGCACCATCAGTTCGCTGCCGATCGCCTTGGTGAGCGAGGTGCGGCTGCCGCGCAGCAGGCCGGCGAACTGGTATTCGGACAGCGTGTCCGGCACCGGCGTCACGGCGCCCAGGATGGTGGCCGGGTCGGCGCCCAGCGCCACCGCGATCGGATACGGCTTGCCCGGATTGGCCAGCGCGTGCTCGCGGAAATCGAGCGCGCCGCCGCGGTGCGCCAGCCAGCGCATGATGACTTTATTGGGCCCCAGCACCTGCTGGCGGTAGATGCCCAGGTTCTGGCGTTTCTTGTTCGGCCCCTTGGTGATCACCAGGCCCCAGGTGATCAGGGGCGCGACGTCGCCCGGCCAGCAGTGCTGGATCGGCAGGCGGCCGAGGTCGACGTCCTTGCCTTCCCAGACGATTTCCTGGCAGGGGGCGCCCTTCACTTCTTTCGGCGCCATATCCCATACCGCCTTGACGAGCGAGCCCATGCCCATGATGTCCTTGAAACCTTTTGGCGGCTCGGGCTCCTTCAGGCGCGCCAGCACGTGGCCGATTTGACGCAGCTCACTCAAATCCTCCGCCCCCATGCCCAGCGCGACCCGTTTCGGGGTGCCGAACAGGTTGCCGAGGACGGGGATCGTGTGCCCGGTCGGTTGCCGGAACAGCAGCGCGGGGCCTTCGGCGCGCAGGGTGCGGTCGCAGATCTCGGTCATTTCGAGATTCGGCGATACCGGAATGTCAACATGTTTGAGCTCGCCCATGCGTTCGAGCTGGGCCATAAAATCTCGCAAGTCTGTATATTTCATCAAGTTTTGTGCATTTCTTCGATTGCAGAACGTAAGTGAGAGGGTGGAGCCAAGTGATTGATTCGTCAAGTATTTCCATTTGGAAGGCCACCTCATCAGAACCAAAAGTTATAAGAGACGAACGTGCTAGGGTTGACTTGATATAAGCTCCGCCCCTACAATCCGTCCTACTTGATGAGACGGCCTTACTTTTTTTGCCACAATTTTAGCCGTTCTCATGCATTCACGGGGTCGGGGCCCCATACGACATTTTAAGGAGTGTTTTCTCTTGGGCGTCTGCCCAAACCCCCGAGACAGTTGTTGAGCCACTGGTCCCTGCCCTACGGGTTAGCAGCCAGCTGAAGCAAAGCAATGACGGCGTTAGTCGGCCGCGTCGCGGCGACAAACGATTTTCTGATGCACGGCAAAAACACATTCTGCGTTTCGCTCGGAGCGACACGACGGGATTCTTTTTGCCGCGACAAGGGGAAAATTCGATGTTTCATCGTGTTATCACGAGCGCAAGGCTCGTGCAATCCATGGCCAGCCAGCCAATCACGTGGTCTTCCGTGAGCAAAACGGCAAGCGGTTTCATGAAAACCGCACGCACTACCCTGACCGTATTCGGTCTGACCGCAGTCGCCATGCTGGCGCTGCTGTACACCAATGACAGTTTCGCCAAGCGCGTCTCTGAAATGCTGCATCCGCAGCCAGTCGCCGTTGCCGTCGTGGAACCGGTCGCGCCCGTCGCGCCGACGCCGAAGGCCGTGGTCGAAGCGGTGGCCGTCGAGACGACGCACCTGCGCGATTCGCACGCGATGCTGGGCAATAGCAAGCAGCAGCAATACGTCACCAACTGGCTGTCCAAGCGTTATCGCGTGGCCGGCGACGCCGCCAATATGCTGGTCTCGACCGCCTACCTGACGGCGCACGAGCTGAAACTCGACCCGCTCCTGATCCTGGCGGTGATGGCGATCGAATCGGGCCTGAACCCGTTCGCCGAAAGCCCGATGGGCGCCAAGGGCCTGATGCAGGTCATGGCCAAGGTCCACCACGACAAGTTCGAGGACGTGGGCGGCCCGCAGGCAGCCCTGAACCCGGTCGCCAACATCCGTGTCGGCGCCCTGATCCTGAAGGATTACGTCAAGCGTACCGGCTCGATCGAAGGCGGCCTGAAGACCTATGTCGGCGCGGCCGACCTGGAAACCGATTCGGGTTACGGCAACAAGGTGCTGAACGAGTACCGCCTGCTGAAGAAAGTCTCGAAAGGCCAGAACGTTCCGGTGCGCACCCCGCGCGCGGCGCCGATGCCGGCGACCATCGTCACCGCCAAGCAGACCGAGTCCGACACGGTCAAGCCGGAAGCGAGGCCGATGCAGGAAACCACGACCGCCTCCACCACCGGCGCGCACGTGCCGAACGTCGAGCCGCTGGCCGGCCTGTAAGATCACGAGGGAAGTTCCTTGGATGCCACCGCTGCGGCGGTGGCTTTTTTGCGTTTGCTATATATAGTTGGCGCTGTGGGCTGCGCACGCGACTTAGGTTCCCGCCTGCGCGGGAACGACGTGCTTAGGTACGTGTTCGAAGTCGCGTTGCTGGCTGGTCGATCGACCAAATCAACGTCGTTCCCGCGCAGGCGGGAATAGTGCCACTGGCACTATTCCCGCCAAGCCCGCCGCAAACCACACACCCAACAAAAAAGCCACCGGCGCGCGCACGGTGGCTTTCTCTCGTCAAGCTGGAAGCAAAACGATCAGCGACGCTCGTTCGCCGCCACCTCATCCGGCCGCATGCGCGACGCCAATTTATCCAGCACGCCGTTGACGTACTTGTGCCCATCGATGCCGCCGAACGACTTGGTCAGCTCGACCGCCTCGTTGATCACGACGCGATACGGAATCTCTGGATGGTTCTTCAGCTCGTAGGCGCCCAGCAGCAGCACCGCGTGCTCGATCGGCGACAGCTCGGTGATCGCGCGGTCGATCAGCGGGGCGATCGCTTCGCGCAGCTCGACCGAGGTGCTGATCGCGCCATTGAGCAGCGCCGAGAAGAACTCGCCGTCGGCCTTGTCGAAGCCGTGGGCGCCGCGGATATTGGTCGAGACCACCCGCGCCGATTCGTTATTCAGCAGCCATTGGTACAGACCCTGGAGCGCGAACTCGCGCGCGCGGTGGCGCGGCGTGCGGTTCTTGCTCGGGTTGGCGTGCGTACTCTTGTCAGTCATTGTTTTCTTGCCTTTACTGTTATTCGTCCTCTGGCACCAGCTCGTCCAGCGCCATCAGGAGGTTGGCCATTTCGACCGCGACGCGTGCGGCGTCGCCGCCCTTCTCGGCCATGCGGACTTCGGCCTGCTCGTCGGTCTCGGTGGTCAGGATCGCGTTGGCGATCGGGATGCCATAGTCGAGGCCGATGCGGGTGATGCCGGCGCCCGATTCGTTCGACACCAGCTCGAAGTGGTAAGTCTCGCCGCGGATCACCGCGCCCAGGGCGATCAGCGCGTCGAACTGCTCGGTCACGGCCATGCGCTGCAGCGCCAGCGGCACTTCGAGCGCGCCCGGCACGGTCACGTGCAGGATGTCTTCGTCGGCCACGCCCAGGCGCTTGAGCTCGGCCAGGCAGGACGACAGCAGGCCGTGGCCGACGTCGGCGTTGAAACGGGCCTGCACGATACCGATGCGCAGGTCTTCGCCCTGCAGATTGCTTTCAAAAGTTCCTACCGTCATGGCTGACCTCTTCTTGTTGATTGGTTGATTGTTCAGGCGTCCGGGCGAGGCACGTAGCCGGTGACTTCCAGGTCGAAACCGGTCATCGACGGCATCTTGCGCGGATTGGCCAGCAGCTGCATCTTGCCCACGCCCAGGGCGCGCAGGATCTGGGCGCCGATGCCGTAGGTGCGCAAGTCCATCGACGCGGCGCGCGCGCCGGCGCGGCTGGCCTTGCCGTCCTGCGGCGCCAGTTGGGCGAACAATTGGTCTGCGCTTTCGCCGCAGTTGAGCAGCACGATCACGCCGGCGTCGCTGGCCTTGATCGTCTTCATGGCCGAAGCCATGTCCCAGGAGTGGGTGGTGGCGCGGTTCTCGAGCAGGTCGAGGATCGACACCGGCTGGTGCACGCGCACCAGCGCTTCCTTCTCGGGCGACAGCTCGCCGTGGACCAGGGCCAGGTGGGCCGAGCCGCTCGGCGCGTCGCGGAAGGCGACCAGCTGGAATTCGCCGGCCTCGGTCGACAGCGTGCGCTCGGCCACGCGCTCGACCAGGCACTCGTTCTGGCTGCGGTAGTGGATCAGGTCGGCGATGGTGCCGATCTTCAGATTATGCTCTTTGGCGAACTCGATCAGGTCGGGCAGGCGCGCCATGGTGCCGTCTTCCTTGATGATCTCGCAGATCACCGAGGCCGGGGTCAGGCCCGCCATATGGGTCAGGTCGCAGCCCGCTTCGGTATGCCCGGCGCGCATCAGGACGCCGCCCTTCTGGGCGCGCAGCGGGAAGATGTGGCCCGGCTGCACCAGGTCGTCCGGCGTCGTGCCCTTGTTCACCGCCACCTGGATGGTGCGCGCGCGGTCGGCCGCCGAGATGCCGGTGGTGACGCCTTCGGCCGCTTCGATCGACACGGTGAAATTGGTGCCGAACGAGGTGCCGTTACGCGAGGTCATCATCGGCAGCGCCAGGCGGTCGCAGATTTCCTCGGACAGGGTCAGGCAGACCAGGCCGCGCGCGTGGCGGATCATGAAATTGATCGCCTCGGGCGTGACGAAGTCGGCTGCAAGCACGAGGTCGCCTTCGTTCTCGCGATCTTCCTCGTCGACCAGGATGACCATGCGGCCGGCGCGCAGTTCGGCAACGATGTCCTCGGTGCTGGAAATAGACATACGGGATTCCTTGAAACGGGAGTGTTATGCGTAATCCGCTATTTTAAAGGATTTACAGGCGTTCAACCGCATTGTCGGCCCCTGCCTCTCCCCAATTCGGCAGCACAGCCGTACTATCGCGTCAACTGGCGTTACGAATGAGCAACAACTAGTGATTCTGCGGCTTTAAATTGTTAAGCTCGATGTTTTCACGTGCAACATCGTACTGTGCCCACATCCAACTGGATTATTATTAAGACATCTTTACCGCACCCATCCAGGCGGTGCGGGCCAATTTTCGGAGTTGCCATGCCGGTAGCCGTTCCTGTCAGCCATCCAGGCGCCGCCCCATGCGGAGGGCGGTGCTGATGGCCACGATCCTGATCGTCGACGACCGGCCGAGCAACCGCAGCTATCTCGGCGCCCTGCTCGGCTACACCGAGCACCGGATCCTCGAAGCAGAGGACGGCTCCCGGGCGCTCGCCATCACGCGCGCCGAGCATCCCGACCTGATCATCACCGACATCCTGATGCCGACCATGGACGGCTACGAGTTCGTCCAGCAGCTGCGCGCCGATCCCGCCTTGCACGCGACCCGCGTCATCTTCTTCTCGGCCGTCTATTCGGAGCGCGAGACGATGGCCATGGCGGCGCGCTGCGGCGTGACCACGGTATTGGGCAAGCCTTCCGAGCCGCAGCGCATCCTCGAAGCGGTGGCGGCCGAGCTGGGCGTGGCGCACGGCGCGCCGGCGCCGGCGCTGCCGTCGAGCCGCGAGCACGACCGCGACCTGCCGTTCGACCTGTGCGCGCGCCTGTCCGAGCTGGAGCGCATGTGCATGATGCTGGTGGGCGAGCGCCGCGTCGAGGCCCTGGCCGATGCCTTCGTGGACGCCGCGCGGCGCGTGCTCAACGCCGACTGCGTCGCCCTGTGCCTGCTGGCCAGCACCGAACGCACGGTGCGCCACCTGGCCACCCATGGCGTCGAAGGCGGCCTGCTCGAGGCCTATGCGCTGAACGAGCAAGACCTGCCCGGCGTACTGCTGCGCGCCCGCGCCCCGCTGCGCCTGGACGGCGACGACGCCCTGCTGGCCACCCTGCCCCAGCACCATCCCGAGGTCGGCCACCTGCTCGGCCTCCAGGTACACGACCTGCAGCATCCGCTCGGCTGGCTGTATTGCACGCGCAGGAATGGCGCGGCGCCGTTCTCCGACGAAGAGGAACGCTGGGCCACGGCTCTCGCGGCCCAGTTGGCGGTAGCCTACGAGAACCTGAACCTGTACGAGGTCGTGCAGCGCCACGCCGCCCAGCTGCAGCTCGAGGCGCTGGCGCGCGCCGATGCCGACGCCGCCCTGCGCGACAGCGAGCACCGGCTGGAACTGGCGCGCCAGGTGTTCGACAGCACGCAAGAGGCGATCCTGATGACCGACGCCGACGCCAAGATCGTCGCCGTCAATCCCGCCTTCGAGGAAATCACGGGTTATCGCGAAGCCGAGGTGCTCGGCCGCAGCCCGGCCATGCTGCGCTCGGGACGCCACGATCCGGCCTTCTACCGCGCGATGTGGGACTGCCTGGAGCAAGAAGGCCAGTGGCGCGGCGAGGTCTGGAACCGCCGCAAGAACGGCGAGATCTACCCGGAGCGCACCAGCCTGAGCGCGGTGCGCGACGACCATGGCAGGATCACCGCCTATGTGTCGGTCTCGACCGACCTGTCGGCGCTGAAGGCGGCCCACCACCAGCTCGACTTTTTATCCAACCACGACGCCCTCACCCTGCTTCCGAACCGCTCGCTGTTCAACGACCGCATGCAGCAGGCGCTGGCCGCCGCGCGCAAGGATGCGACCCAGGTGGCGCTGCTGCTGTTTAACGTCGACCGCCTGTCGCGCATCAACGACAGCCTGGGCCACGCGGCCGGCGACGCCGTGCTGCGCGAGGTGGCGCGCCGCGCCGGCGCGGTGGCCGGCGCGACCGACACCGTGGCGCGCCTGTCGGGCGACGAATTCGTGCTGCTGCTGACCAGCTTCGACGACACCGACGACGTGATCTATTGCGCCCAGCGCCTGATGGAAGCCGTGTCCCAGCCGCTGCTGGTCGGCGAGCACGACGTGGTGGTCACCGGCAGCATCGGCATCAGCGTCTATCCGCGCGACGGCGACGTCCCGGGCGACCTGCTCAAGGCGGCCGACGCCGCGCTGAGCCTGGTGAAGGAATCGGGCCGCAACGGCTTCCGGTTCTTCAAGGGCGAGATGAACGCCGAAGCGCTGCGCTGGCTGGCGCTCGAGACGCGCCTGCGCCGCGCGATCGAGCGCGACGAGCTGTCGCTGCACTACCAGCCGCAGGTCTCGCGCCTGGATGGCCGCGTGGTCGGCATGGAAGCGCTGCTGCGCTGGCGCAGCGAAGAGATCGGGCCGGTGTCGCCCGCCGACTTCATCCCGCTGGCCGAGGACACGGGCCTGATCCACCCGATCGGCGAATGGGTGATCCGCCAGGCCTGCTTCCAGAACAAGGCCTGGCAAAACGCCGGCCTGGGGCCGGTGCGGGTGGCGGTCAACGTCTCGGCCAGCCAGTTCAAGGCCGGCGCCGTGGCCCAGGTGGTGCGCGCCGCCCTGCGCGACAGCGGGCTCGAAGCGCAATGGCTCGAGGTCGAGCTGACCGAGAGCGTGATGCTGGGCGACAGCGCCGCGGCCGAGGCCCAGATGGCCGAGCTGCGCGCGCTGGGAGTCTCGCTGTCGCTGGACGACTTCGGCACCGGCTACTCGTCGCTCGGCTACCTGTCGCGCTTCCCGCTCGACAAGCTCAAGATCGACCAGACGTTTGTCCGCAATATCGCCACCGAACAGCGCAGCGCCGCCATCGCCCAGGCCACGATCGCCCTGGCCCAGGGCCTGTCGCTGGCGGTGGTGGCCGAAGGCGTGGAAACGGTCGGCCAGCGCGATTTTCTCGGTTCCCTCGGCTGTGACGTGTTGCAGGGCTATCTGTACGGGCGGCCGGTGCCGGCCTTCGAGATGGCCGAGCTGCTGGCGAAAGGACGGGTCGTACTGTGAACCGGTGACAGGTTTAGGGCAGCCTTAAGCTCATCCGTGCACACCTTCGCGCCATGTAGAATGCAATCACCAAGTCTTCCGGGAACCATTGAATGAGCAACAACTTCGTACGCGGCCTGCCGTCGATGGCGCTGGCCGTGGTCCTGGGACTGTCCCCGCTGGCGCATGGCGCGCCGCAGGCAGTCCAGGCGCCGGCGCAGCAGGCCGAACCAACGCCGGCGCTGCAGATGGAATCGCCCATCCCGGTCGGCCCGCAGGTCAAGGTCGGGAAACTGGACAACGGCCTCACCTACTACATCCAGCGCAATGCGCGCCCCGAACGCAAGCTCGAACTGCGCCTGGTGGTCAAGGCCGGTTCCATCCTCGAGGATGAAGACCAGCGCGGCCTGGCCCACTTCGTCGAGCACATGGCCTTCAACGGCACCACCAACTTCCGCAAGCATGAGCTGGTGTCCTATCTGCAGTCGATCGGCGTCGGCTTCGGCGCCGACCTGAACGCGTATACCTCGTTCGACGAAACCGTCTACATCCTTCCGATCCCGACCGACAAGCCGGAACACGTCAGCAAGGCGTTCCAGGTGCTTGAAGACTGGGCCCATGGCGTGCGCTTCGATGCCGACGCGATCGATAAGGAACGCGGCATCGTGCTGGAAGAGCTGCGCCTCGGCAAAGGCGCCTCGGACCGCATGGGCAAGCAGATCTATCCGCGCCTGTTCAACGGCTCGAAGTATGCCGAGCGGCTGCCGATCGGCCGCGAAGACGTGCTGAGGAATTTCAAACCCGATGCCCTGAAGCGCTTCTACCGCGACTGGTACCGCCCCGACCTGATGGCGGTGGTGGTGGTCGGCGACGTCGACCCGGCGCGCGCCGAGAAGCTCGTCAAGCAGCATTTCGCGCGCCTGAAGAATCCGGCCAATCCGCGTCCACGCGACTACGCCGCCATTCCGGCACGCGCCGATACCGAGGCGCTGGTCGTCACCGATCCGGAAGCCAACGGCAATGCGGTCCTGATCCGCTATCCGGTGCAGCCGGTGCGCGAGCTGGGCACCATCGGCGCCTACCGCGAAGAACTGGTGCAATCGCTGTTCGGAACCATGCTCAACCAGCGCCTGGCCGAATTGGCGCAGTTGCCCGATGCGCCCTACCTGGGCGCGAGCAGCTCGCTCGGCAAGCTGACGCCGCGCTATCACTCCTATAATTCCTCTGCCGCCATCGGCCCGCGCGGCGCCCTGCCGGCGATCGCGGCCCTGGTCCAGGAAAACGAGCGCGCGCGCCAGCACGGCTTCGGCGAGCAGGAGCTCGAGCGGGCCAAGAAGAACCTGATGCGCACCTACGAGCAGGCCTGGAACGAGCGCGCCAAGAGCGATTCGGCCACCTACGCCGCCGAGTAAATCCGCAACTTCCTGCAGGACGAAGCGATCCCCGGCATCGACACCGAGTGGCGCTACGTGCAGCAGCTGGTGCCGGGCATCTCGCTCGCCGAGATGAACAATTACGCGCAGCGTACCATTCCGGCGGATTCGGGCAAGCTGGTGCTGTACACGGGCGTGGACAAGCCCGACGCGCCGACCGGCGAACAGCTGCTGGCGGCGGTCAGCACGGCCGCGCGCGCGCCGGTGGAGCGCCACGACGAAAAACTGCTGGCGACGCGCCTGATGGAGCGCCCGGCGCAACCCGGAAAAATCACCGCCGAGCAGCACGACAAGGCGCTGGGCCTGACCCGCCTGACGCTGTCGAACGGGGTCAAGGTGATCCTCAAGCCGACCGACTTCCGCAACGACCAGGTGATGCTGAGCGCGGCCCGTCCCGGCGGCCAGAGCCTGTTCCCGGACGGCGACATCCTCAATGCGCGCTTCTCGAACGCGATCGTGGCCAGCATGGGCGTGAAGGACTTTTCCCCGCTCGACATGCGCAAGATCCTGGCCGGCAAGGCGGCCGGCGTGACCGTGGGCCTGGGGAGTTACACCGACGTGATCGCGGGCGCATCGGGCGCCACCGACATCGAGACCATGCTGCAGCTCTTGTGGCTGAAGTTCGCCGACGTGCGCCGCGACGAAGGCCTGTTCCACGCCTACATCGACAAGCAGGCCGAAATCGCGCGCAACCAGAGCGGCCTGCCGGGACGCTACTTCAACGACGCGCTGGTGGCGGCCCTGTACAACAACCACCCGCGCGCGCCGCGCACGCTCGATGCCGAGGAATTTTCCAAGATCGACCTGGACCGCAGCATCGACATCTTCCGCCAGCGCTTCTCGAGCGCGAAGGACCTGACCTTCATCCTGGTCGGCAGCTTCGACGAACAGAAGATCCGGCCGCTGCTGGCGACCTATCTCGGCACCCTGCCGACGCCCGATATCCCGGTCGCCTACCGCGACGTCGGCCTGCGTCCGGCCACCGGCGTGGTCAAGCGCGAGGTGCGCAGCGGCTCTGAGCCGAAGAGCACGATCGCGCTCAACTTCACCGGCCCGGCCGAATTCTCCGACGCCGAGCAGCTGCGCCTGTCGGCGCTGATCGAAGTGACCAATCTGCGCATCATCGAGGTGCTGCGCGAGAAGATGGCGATGATCTACGGCGGCGGCGCCAGCGGCACCTTGAGCAAGATCCCGTACGGGAACTACTCGGTCGGCATCAGCCTGCCGACCGGACCGGAACACGTGGACAAGGTGATCGCCGCGACCTTCGCCGAGATCGCGCGCCTGCAGGAACATGGCCCGGACGCGGCGGAATTGGACAAGGTCAAGACCGGCTGGATCCAGAACCACCGCCGCTCGCTGCGCGAGAACGGCTACTGGGTGGCGAACCTGCAATCGTCGCTGACCGAGGGCACCGATCCGGCCTCGATCCTCTCCGTGGAAAAACAGGTGCAGGCCCTGACGGCGGATGACATCAAGGCGGCGGCACGGCGTTACTTCGACACGAAGAACTATGTGCAAGTGGTGCTCAACCCGGAGACGCAGGCGGCGGCTAAGGTGGCCAGCGCCGGCAGGACAGGCGCCGCGGGCCGCTGACCTCCACGCCATCCCATCCACCGCCGGTGGTGAATTGACACCGACCTCCGATCTACTTGATAATAGTTCTCATTATCAAGTAGATCGGAGCCGTTCGTGCAGTCCTCGCAGACCTTCCATTTCAAGCGTCATCCACTCGCGGCGTTCATTCCACTCGTCTTGCTGGCGTTCGCCGCCCAAGCCCAGCCGTCCGACGGCGACGGCGCCGCGGTCGTCATCGCCGCCTCCCGCTCCAACGTCGAAGTGGACAAGGCGCCGCAGACGGTGGTCGTGATCCGCAAGGAAGACATCGCGCGCCAGCTGACCATTTCCACCAACACGTCCGACGTCCTCAGCAACCTGCTGCCCTCGTACACGCCCAGCCGCGGCAAGATGAACGGCTCGGGCGAAACGCTGCGCGGACGCGCCCCGCTGATCCTGGTCGACGGCGTGCCGCAATCGAATCCGGTGCGCCCCACCGGGCGCGAGGCCCACACCATCGATTACGCGATGGTCGACCGCATCGAGATCGTGCAGGGCCAGAACGCCATCAACGGCCTCGGCGCGACCGGCGGCACCATCAACATCATCACGCGCCGCCCTGCCCCCGGCAGCTTCAACCAGCACGTCGACGTGCAGGTGACGACGCCCACATCAAGCCTGAACGGCGACCTGCTAGACTACAAGACCACCTACCGCCTCGACGGCCGCGGCGACAAGCTGGAATACCTGTTCTCGGTCGGCTACGAGGACCAGGGGCTGTACCTGGACGGCGCCGGCCGTTCGATCGGGGTCGACGTGACCCAGGGCGACCTGATGGATTCGCGCAGCTACGACGTGCTGGCCAAGATCGGCTACCGGCCGGACGAACACCAGCGCCTGCAGTTCTCGGTCAACCGCTACCGCATCAAGTCGAAGGCCAGCTACCTCGGCGTGCCGGGCGACCGCGCGCGCGGCATGCCATCCACCTCGATCGAGGGCACGCCGCCCGGCACGCCGGCCTGGAACGACGTCTGGACCACCAGCGCCAGCTATACCCATACCAGCCTGGCCGGCATGGAACTGTCGGCGATGGCCTACAGCCAGGAATTCGTCGGCCTGTTCGGCGCCGACAACTCGGCCACCTTCCAGGACGTGACGATCGCGCCGCGCGGCACCCTGTACGACCAGTCGCGTTCGGTCGCCTCGAAGTACGGCAGCAAGGTCGGCCTGACGAAAGAAGGCCTGCTGGACGGGCGCCTGAAGCTCACCTTCGGCTTCGACACGCTGGTCGACGAGGGCAAGCAGGACATGTACGGGACCAGGCGCACTTTCGTGCCGGAGTCGAAGTACCGCAACCTGTCGCTGTTCACCCAGGGCGAATTCAAGCTGCTCGATAACCTCACGCTGCACGCCGGCGCGCGGCGCGAGAACGCCGACCTCGAAGTGGACAGCTACCGCACGCTGGCCGCCTACAACAACACCTTCGTCGAAGGCGGCAAGATCAAGTTCAACGAAACGCTGCTCAACGCGGGGCTGGTGCTGGAGCCGGTCAAGGACGTCACCCTGTACGCCAATTATTCGGAAGGCTTCGGCCTGCCGGACATTGGCCGCACGCTCCGCTCGATCAATACGCCGGGCCAGAGCATCGGCAGCCTGCGCAACCTCGAACCGATCCTGACCGACGGCGTGGAAGCCGGCACCCGCGTGCGCAAGGGCGACTGGGAATTCGACGCCAGCTACTACCGTTCCGATTCCGACTTCGGCGCACGCGTCGTCTCGGTCGGCGGCGTGTTCATGATGGCGCGCGAAAAGACGCGGCTGGAAGGCGTCGAGGCCAAGATCGCGCACCGCTTCAATGCGGCCCACCGCGCCAGCCTCTCGTATGCGCGCACCAAGGGCCGCTACGACAGCAATAACGACGGCAGCCTGGATGCGAAGCTCGACGGCCTGAACGTGGCGCCGGACCGCGTGCTGGCCAGCTGGACCGCGAACTGGACCGACCGCCTGTCGTCGCTGGTACAGGCCCAGCATGCGTTCTCGCAGGACTTCGACGAGCCGGCGAAACGCTTCTCGGGCTACACCCTGGTCGACGCTGCCCTGACCTACAAGCTGCGCAAGGGCGACCTGCGCCTGGGCTTCGCCAACCTGCTCGACAAGGACTACATCACGTACTACTCGCAAAGCGCATTGGTGGAACCGTCCCGCTACTTCGCCGGCCGCGGCCGCACCGTGACCGTGGGCTATGCGCTCGGCTTCTGAACGCGGCCTCAGGATCGTCGGCGCGGTGGCGGGCGGCTACCTGCTCACCGTGCTGACGGTGATCGCGGCCGGCGCCGTGCTGGCGCGCCTCGGGATGGGGCGCTCTGAAGCCGTCGCGCTGTCGTCGATGCTGGGCTTCGTGTTCTATCTCGCGCTGCTGGTCTGGGCTTTCAGCGTTCGTCCCGCGAAGCGACTGTGGATCGTGCTGGCGGCCGGGGTGGTCTTGACGGCCGCCGTCATCCACGTGGTTGACTAGGGAAGCGCCATGGAAGACACCTTCCGCAAATCGATGGCGTGGCTGCACACCTGGGCCGGCGTCGTGCTGGGCAGCGTGCTGTTCGCCGTGTTCTGGATGGGCACCCTGAGCGTGTTCGACCGCGAGATCGACCGCTGGATGATGCCGGCCACCCGGCTCGTGCCCGCGACCGCGCCGATCTCGCTCGACGCCGTCGCGCGCGCCGTGCTGCCGGCGGTGCCCGCGGGCGCCAGCCAGTGGCGAGTCGACCTGCCGACCCAGCGCACGCCGGTGCTGCGCTTCACCTACAAGGCCGGCGATGACGAACCGGCGCCGCGCCAGCTGGATCCGCAGCGGCTCGCCTTCCTGCCTGAGCCGGGCACGCTGGGTGGCAGCGGCTTCTTCTTCCCCTTCCACTACGGCCTGCACCTGGGGTGGAAAGAGGTCGGCAAGTGGATCGTCGGCGTGGCGGCGATGAGCATGCTGCTGTTGCTGGTCTCGGGGGTGATCATCCACCGCAAGATCTTCAGCCAGTTCTTCACCTTCAGGCCGCGCAAATCCCTGCAGCGCAGCAGCCTTGACCTGCATAACCTGGTCGGCGTGCTGGGCCTGCCCTTCCACTTCATCATCACGCTGTCCGGCATGGTCATCTTCATGATGATTTACTTTCCGCAGGCGTACACCGGCGCCTACGGCGAAGGCAAGGCGGCCAAGGCCGCGTTCTTCGCCGATGCCTACGGCAAGTACAGCCGGCCCAGGGCCGACGCGCCCGGCGCCCTGGCCTCGCTCGATGCGATGGCCGATGTGGCGCGGCGCGAATGGGGCGGCGCGCAGCCCGAATCCCAGCCATATTTCGTGCGGGTCTGGCATCCGGGCGACGCCAACAGCTACGTCGAACTGCGCCGCTCCTACGCGCGCGAAGTCACGATGAACGTCGACCAGATCTTCTTCGACGCGGCCAGCGGCGAGGTGCTGCACCGCTTCCAGGCGGCGCCCGTGATGTCGGCCCAGCGTTTCATCTCGGGCATCCACTTCATCCAGTTCGAGCACTGGACCTTGCGCTGGCTGTACTTCCTGGCCGGGCTGGCGGGCTGCGTGCTGATCGCCACCGGCTTCCTGTTCTGGCTCGAGGCGCGCCGCGCGCGCCATGCCGCGAAGGGACTGGCCGGGGTGCGCGTGGTGGAAGGTTTGACGGTCGGCAGCGTGACCGGGATCGTGATCGCGACGCTCGCCTTCCTGGCGGCGAATCGCCTGCTGCCGGATGGCTTGGCGCGCGCCGCGCTCGAGGTCTGGACCTTTTATCTCGCGTGGCTGGCCAGCTTCGCCCACGCCTGGTGGCGCGGCAGGGCGGCGTGGCGCGAACAAGCCTGGACTGCCTGCCTGCTCGCCGTGGGCTGCGTGCTGCTCAACGCGGCGACGACGGGCGACCATGTCGCCCGGGCGCTCGCGGACGGGAAATGGGCGGTGGCCGGCATGGACCTGATGTTGCTGGCGCTGGCACTGCTGGCGGCATGGAGCGCGCGCCGGCTGGCCGGCAAGCCGGCCCAGGCCCGCTCCATGCGGGCGGAGGTACGGTCTTGAGCGCGGCGCTGCTGCTGTTCGCCTGCCTGGCGAGTTACGCCGGTTTCGCCTGCCTGGCGCTGGCGATGTCCGAACACTGGGAACGGATGGGGTGGCGGCGCGCGGGTAATGCGGCGCCGCGCTGGTTGCGCCCCGGCGGCCTGTGCCTGCTGCTGCTCGCCTACGGCCTGTGCGTCTGGCGCGACGGCGCCAGCTTCGGCAGCCTGCTGTGGACCATGCTGATCTCGGCGGCGTCGATCGCCGTCGCCTTCACCATCACCTGGCGCAGCGCAGGCCGCTAGTGCATCAACGCGCGGCCGACAGCATGCGTTCGACGTAGCGCGCGATCAGGTCGATCTCGAGGTTGACCTTCGAGCCGGCCTTCAGGTGCTTGAGGGTGGTGACCTCGATCGTGTGCGGGATCAGGTTGATCGAAAAGCGGCAGACCTTCTTGCCCTCGGCTTCGAGATCCTCGACCCGGTTGACGGTCAGCGACACGCCATTGACCACGACCGAGCCCTTGTACGCCAAAAACTTGCCCAGCTCGTGGGGCGCGTCGACGATCAGCTCGAACGATTCGCCGACCGGCTCGAAGCTGTGCACCACGCCCAGGCCATCGACGTGGCCGGAGACCAGGTGGCCGCCCAGGCGCTCGGCCAGGGTCAGCGCTTTTTCGAGATTGACCTCGCCGGTCGCTTCCAGGCCCACCGTTTTGTTCAGGCTCTCGCGCGAGACGTCGACGGTGAACGCCTTGTCGGTCTTCTCGACCACGGTCATGCAGGCGCCGTTGATGGCGATCGAGTCTCCCAGGGCGACGTCGCTAAGGGGCAGCGGGCCGGCGTCGACGACCAGGCGCACGCCGGCGTCCAGGCCGCCCGCCAGTGGCGCGACGGAAGTGATGTTGCCGACGGCGGCGACGATTCCAGTAAACATATGATTCCTTCGTGTTGGGTCTAATTCAGTTCACGCGGCCGGCTCGACGAAGCGGGCCAGGATACGCAGGTCGTCGCCCACGCGCGCCACGTCGTGGAAGCGCAACTGGCGGCGGTCCGCCAGGCGCTCGAGCGCGGGCAGGTCGAACATGCCCTGCCCCGGTCCGATCAGGCTCGGCGCCAGGTAGGCCAGCAGCTCGTCGACACAGCCTTCGCGCACCATCGAGGCGTTCAGCCTGGAACCTGCCTCGACGTGCACTTCGTTGATCTCGCGCCGGCCCAGCTCGCGCATCAGCGCCGGCAGGTCGACCTTGCCGCGCGCATTCGGCAGCATCAAGACCTCATGGCCGGCGGCCGCCAGGGCGGCGGCTTTTTCGGTGTTCTCGACGGCGGCCACGATCCAGCATGGCTCGCCCTGCAGGATGCGGGCGTCCAGGTCGATCTCGAGACGGCTGTCGACGATCACGCGGCGCGGCTGCAAGGGCGTGTCGACGCCGCGCACGGTCAATTGAGGATCGTCGGCTTTCACCGTGCCGATGCCGGTGACGATCGCGCTGGCGCGCGCGCGCCAGGCGTGGCCGTCGGCGCGCGCTTGCTCGCCCGTGATCCACTGGCTCTCGCCGCCGGCCAACGCGGTGGCGCCATCCAGGCTGGCGGCGACTTTCAGTCGCACCCACGGCAGGCCGCGCACCATGCGCGAGAAGAAGCCGACATTCAGCTCTTGCGCCGCCTCGGCCAGCACGCCGGCCTTGACCTCGATGCCGGCCGCCTCGAGCTGGGCCAGGCCGCGGCCGGCCACCAGCGGATTCGGATCGACCATGGCCGCCACGACTCTTCCCAGGCCGGCCTGCACCAGGGCGTTCGAGCATGGCGGCGTGCGCCCGTGGTGGCTGCATGGTTCCAGCGTCACGTAGGCGGTGGCGCCGCGCACGTCGTTGCCGCGCGCCGCGGCGTCGCGCAAGGCCTGGATCTCGGCGTGCGCCTGGCCGGCGGGCTGGGTGTGGCCGGCGCCGATCACGATGCCGTCCTTGACGATCACGCAACCGATGCGCGGGTTCGGCGCGGTGATGTACATGCCGCGCGCCGCCCAGTCCAGGGCCAGGGCCATGCCATCGGTATCGTTCAGGATCAGTTCGCTGTAGCCGTTCGCCATCTCTTTGGTCGCCATATCGGTGGTCGCCATCTCTTTCCTTCAGGGCGGCGCCGCGGCGCCGTCGCACCCGTCCTCGCGGGCCGGATTGCACAGGCGCGCACGCCCGAGCATATTGATTTTAATACGGCGCACCCCGCCGCCATGGAATAGCGACAGCGTGCCAAGACGCGATGCGGCGCTGTTGGTGTCGCTGCAGCTGCGTCCCGCGCCATTGTAGGCGATGTATTGCGGCGGCGCAGGGCTGGTGAAGGAATAGCTGACCTGCATGCCGTCCGGCAGAGGAGAATGCACGGCCAGGATCTCGTCGCCCTCCCCCGGCCGGCGGTCGTCGTCGCGATCGACATAGACGGTCCAGCCGCGCGACCAGTCGCGGCCCGCCTCGTCGTTGGGCGTGAGCGTGACCCGCTCGTTGCGCGCGATCGCCTGCGAGCGCGTGAGCTGGATCGCGCCATGCAGGTCGCCCGACGCAGTGCGCAGCTGCTGGCCGCGCACCAGCGCGTGCAGGTCGGGGGCGGCCACCGCCGCCGTCACCGCGACCATCCCCAGCACCACCACCAGCTCGGCCAGGGACAGGCCGGCGCAATGTCGCAGTATCATCGCTGGCTTCACGGCCAACAACGCGATGACGGACCGCTGGCCGTTTGCCGGCCGGTGCTGTCGAGCGTCAGGTCACCGCAGTCGGGGTCAGAGAAGCCGGCATCGACATTGGCGGTGCCCGGCCGGGCGCGCAGCTCGATGCAATGGGCGATCTCCTGGCCGGGGCAGGCGTAACCGTCCAGCTCATGGGCGCTGGCGGCGGCGCTGTTGCCGGTCCAGGTCGGGAATTGGCCGGCGTCGGCGTCCTCTGTTTCGATCGAGAATGCCTGATAGGAATGGTGCAGCGCGCGGTATTGTTCCTGGCGCTGCATGATGTCCAGCAGCGCCAGCTGGGCCTCGATGCGGCGCGCCTTCACCACCTGCTGCGTATATGATGGATAAACGAGCGCGGCCAGGATGGCGAGGATGGCCAGCACCGCCATCAGCTCGACCAGCGTAAAGCCCTTGCTGTCGCGCTTCATCGTCTGCCCTTTCCAGTCGCTATGCCGGCCGCGCTGGCAGCCGGCATCGCGAACGTTTCGCTCCAGTTTCCCAGCTCACGCCAGCCGACGCGCCGCCCCCGCGCACCATCGGACGGCTTGCGGTAATAGGCTTGCAGCGCGGCATGGGTGCCGGGCATGCTGCCGGCGCCGCGCGCCGTGATCCGGTACAACTGACTGTCGGGCGTCGTCGGCATCAGCTCGATCAGGTAGCGTGGCGCCGCGAGCGGCAGCGCGCCTTCGCCGTCCGGCATGCTCAGGCCGGTAAAGCTGCCGAACAGGATCGCCGGGCCTTCTTCCTCGGCCAGCAGTTCGGATAGCTGGTCGGGATTGGCCGCGAACGCGCACAAGCCGTTATACGGACGCCCGCCACCGCAGCCGGCGACGAACGCGTCCGCGCTGCCGCCGGCGATGGCGTTGGCCCGCGCCGAACCAGGTTCGGCGCCGCCTTCGATGTCCCGCTCCGCATCCAGCAGCGCGGCGTCGGCCATCTGCAGCGCCAGCACGCGATCGCGTTCGTGGGCGGCGGCGCGCGCCCCCTGCAAGGCGCCGCGGGTGGACGCGATGCCGGTCATGAGCACCGCCAGCATCAGTACCAGGGCGGTCAGGAGCGCAATGCCGCCTTCCCGCCTTGCGTAGAAGGTGCGCATACGACGTTCAATCCGGCGCCACCGGCAAGGCAATGGTCGCGCCATAGACCTTGCGCATGCGTGGTTCACGTCCATCGTCGAGCGCCGGTCCCGCCAGCCGCGTGCCCTGGTCGCCAATGGAAAAGGCAGCGCCATGGTCTGGACCGAACAAATCATAGACGATGTTGGCGTCGGCGCCAGGATCGAGGCGCGGCCCATGCAGGAGCAGTGCGACCCGCACCAGCGCCACCCGCTTCCAGTGGGTGCGCTTGCGCAGGTCGGCCGCGCGTTCGTCGGGCGTGGCCCCGGCCAGCACCAGCGCCGCATCGAGCGCGCCCAGCTCGGTCGCATTGACGTAGCGGTCCGGGACGCGGTCGCCGTCGGCATCCAGGCCGTACAGCACCTGGAAGCCATCGACCCGGCCCGCCACCGCATCCGACGACCAGCTGCTCGCGCCCCGGTACTTGCAACGCAATTCGGCATCGCCCTGGGCATTGCGCGCGACGTAGAAGATGCTCCAGCCTTCTTCCTCGCGGTGCACGGGAAAACCGGCGCAATCGAGGGTGGCGCCGTCGCCATTGGGCGGCGCGCCGCTGCCGGGAAAGCGCAGGGCCAGCACGTCGCTGCCATTGGCTTCGTCGGGCAAGGTTGCATCGATGCCGACGCCGGTACGCTCCAGCGAACTGGCATCCAGGCCGGCCAGCCGCGCCGGGGCCGCAGGGTCGGACGTCGGATGCGCCGCCCAGTCGACGTGCCCCGCCAGGCGGATCGTGCGCGCCAGCGCATCCACGGCATAGCGGCCGCTGTCGTCCATCTCGGACGCTTCCATCACGGCGGCATGCGCGCGCACGCTGGTGATCAACAGCGAGCCGCTGGCCAGCAGCACCGCCAGGCCGAGCGCCATCGCCACCATCAGTTCGGCAATCGTGAGGCCGGCCTGTCGAACGCGCAGTTTAGCTGCCCTCATCGCGCCACCAGCAACACGTAGCCCGGCCCATCCTGCGTGCCATGCCAGCCGATCTTGATCGCCACCGGCGCAGTTGCGTCCCCGCTGCACGCCCATCGGTAGCGGCCATGGTCGGCATCCCACGGCGCGCCGTCGCGGCAGACGGCGATGCGGCCCGATGGAAAGCCCCGGTGCAGCGCCAGGCGCGTCTCGCGCAGGTCGAAGGCGGCCAGCGCCAGCGGATCGCAGGCGCCCGCGCCGAAACACGGGGCGCCGCCCGCCGGCGGGCCGGCGCCATACGCCTTGTAATCGAGCGGCAGATAGGGATTGGCGCCGTCCGGCAGGCTCGCGACATGGGCGTTGGCCTGCATGCGGGCGGCCAAGGACGTGGCCAGCAGCGCCGCTTCGGAGGTGAATGCCGCATGCTGGCGCGTGCGCTGCGCCGCCAGTTGGGCCGCGCCGGCGCCGACCACGCCGACCGCGAGCACGAACATGGCCACCAGCACTTCGATCATGGTGAAACCGCCCGGGCGGCCGGGGAGATGCGCCTGCATGAAGTCCTCCGCTAACGATGTGCGAGCAGAGAAGTTATCAGGCAGGACTCAGGCGCCCATGCGTCGACGCAAGAATGCGTCGGACGAAAAACGGAACTTGGAAACGACGTCAGTTGTCGAGTTTGCGCTGATGCCCGACTTCGGCCAGCGCCGCCTGGAAGGAATCCAGGTCCTCGAAATTCTTGTAGACGGATGCGAAGCGGATATAGGCGATCTTGTCGAGGCGCTTGAGCTCTTCCATCACCAGCTCGCCGACATACACGCTGGGGACTTCGCGCCGGCCGCTGGTCAGCAGCTTTTCCTCGATCGAGGCGACGGCGCCGTCGATCGCTTCGGCCGCCACCGGGCGCTTGCGTAGCGCCAGCATCAGGCTGCCACGCAGCTTGCTCGACGCGAATTCGGTGCGGCTGCCATTCTTCTTGACGATGATCGGCATCGACAGCTCGATGCGTTCATAGGTGGTGAAGCGCTTGTCGCACTTGCCGCAGCGGCGCCGGCGCCGGATGGCGTCCCCTTCCTCCGATACGCGGGTATCGAGGACTTGTGTTTCTTCATGCTGGCAAAAGGGACATTTCATGGCGCCGGGGCTGCAGGTACTACATGGATACTGAGCGGGCCGGCGAACCGGCCCCTTACATCGCGACGATCAGCGAGCGTAGACCGGGTATTTGTCGGTCAGCTTCTTGACTTCGCCTTTCACGCGCTCGATGGTCGCGGCGTCGTGAGGGTTGTCCAGCACGTCGGCGATCAGGTTGCCCACGGTGACCGCGTCTTCTTCCTTGAAGCCGCGGGTGGTGAAGGCCGGGCTGCCCAGGCGGATGCCCGAGGTCACGAATGGCTTCTGCGGGTCGTTCGGGATGCCGTTCTTGTTGCAGGTCATGTGAGCCTGGCCCAGGATCGCTTCCGCTTCCTTGCCGGTCAGGCCCTTGGCGCGCAGGTCGACCAGCATCACGTGCGATTCGGTACGGCCCGACACGATGCGCAGGCCGCGTGCGATCAGCGTTTCAGCCAGTGCTTTCGCGTTCTTCACGACTTGCTTCTGGTATGCCTTGAACTCCGGCGACAGCGCTTCCTTGAACGCCACGGCTTTACCGGCGATCACGTGCATCAGCGGACCGCCCTGGATGCCAGGGAAGATCGCCGAGTTGATGGCCTTTTCGTGCTCGGCCTTCATCAGGATGATGCCGCCGCGCGGACCGCGCAGCGATTTGTGGGTGGTCGAGGTGACGAAGTCGGCGAACGGCACCGGGTTCGGGTACTCGCCGGCGGCGATCAGGCCGGCGTAGTGGGCCATGTCGACCATGAAGTAGGCGCCGACGTCCTTGGCCACCTTGGCGATGCGCTCGAAATCAATGCGCAGGGCAAATGCCGACGCGCCGGCGATGATCATTTTCGGCTTGTGCTCGTGCGCCTGCTTCTCGAGCGCTTCGTAGTCGATGTCTTCCTCGGCGGTCAGGCCGTACGAGACGACGTTGAACCATTTACCGGACATGTTCAGCGACATGCCGTGGGTCAGGTGGCCGCCTTCGGCCAGCGACATGCCCATGATGGTGTCGCCCGGCTTGAGCATGGCGAAGAACACGCCCTGGTTGGCCTGCGAACCCGAGTTCGGCTGGACGTTGGCGGCTTCGGCGCCGAACAATTCCTTCAGGCGGTCGATCGCCAGTTGCTCGGCGACGTCGACGTATTCGCAGCCGCCGTAGTAGCGCTTGCCTGGATAGCCTTCGGCATACTTATTGGTCAGCTGCGAGCCCTGCGCTTCCATCACGGCCGGCGAGGTGTAGTTCTCGGAGGCGATCAGCTCGATGTGGTCTTGCTGGCGAACGTTTTCTTTTTGAATTGCATCCCACAGTTCCGGGTCGATATTGGCGAGCGTATGGTCTTTGGCAAACATGTAAAACTCCAATCGATAGTAATCCAGGCAACTGGTGGCATTGAAAGGCGGGAGCCGGGGCGGGCCGTAGGCACGGGCGCAGGCAGCCGCGATCGAACGCGTACCGGTTGATGGCTGCCCAGGCGAACGGCGTATGGCGTCTCACGTTCCCCGGTGGGTGCCCACCTTTGCCGCGCCGTGCATCCGAATGGTGCGCGCACGCGGTGTTTCGCCAGTTACGTGAGACGTAAGGACTCCAAATTGTACTGAACTCCCCATCGTAGGGCAAGGAAACCGCTGTGCGGGCGGAGAATGCGGGCCGTCCAGCGGACCCGTGGTCGTTTCGGCTACAATTTTACGGTTCGGCAGCGCGCCTTGCCTCTCCCGCCTGCCCCCTGTTGCCATCCAAGGACCCATCATGATCGTCTTCATCACCGGCGCATCGGCCGGCTTCGGCGCCGAAATGGCGCGCACCTTCGTCTCCCATGGCCACCGCGTCGTCCTGGCCGCGCGCCGCACCGACCGCATCGCCGACCTGGCGCGCGAGCTGGGCGACAGCGCCCTGGCCGTGACCCTGGACGTCACCAGCCGCGCCTCGATCGAGGCCGCCCTGTCCGGCCTGCCACCCGAGTGGAAACAGATCGACGTGCTGGTGAACAATGCCGGCCTGGCGCTGAACACGGCGCCAGCATACGAAGTCCCCCTGGAGGACTGGGAAACCATGATCGCGACCAACTGCCAGGGCCTGGTCACCATGACCCGCGCCGTGCTGCCGGACATGGTGGCGCGCGGCAGCGGCCTGGTGATCAATATCGGCTCGGTGGCCGGCCACTATCCTTACCCGGGTGGCAATGTGTATGGCGCAACTAAAGCCTTCGTCGAGCAGTTCACGCTGAACCTGCGCGCCGACCTGGTCGGCACCGGCGTGCGCGCCACCAATATCGCGCCGGGCCTGTGCGGCGGCACCGAATTCTCGAACGTGCGCTTCAAGGGCGACGACGCGGCCGCGGCCAAGGTCTACGAAGGCACGCAACCACTGACCGCGAAAGACATCGCCGACACCGCTTTCTGGATCGCGACGCTGCCTCCGCACGTCAACGTCAACAGCATCGAGCTGATGCCGACGTGCCAGGGGTTCTCGCCGTTCAACGTGCGCCGGGGATAAGACGACGCTCGCTACCGTAGGGTCGGCGGCGGAGCCGCCAACTCTACCCCTGTAAAGGCCGTGAAGACCGATCACACAGCCATCATTTGTGAGAAAGTGTTACAGTGATTGGTCTTTTAACCACGTTTCAAGTCTACTACTGCTCAAAAGCACGACCCCGTGCTACCAGTACGTAAAACTTTTCCACTTTCAACGTACGTCAGCGTACATATTAAAGTGGAAAGTCGCGTAAAATATTTCCCGTTTTCATTTATTCGGCAACAAAGAATGCCTTCAGTGTATAACTGGCCAGTCAGGGTTTATTACGAAGATACCGACGCCGGAGGCATTGTCTATCATGCCAACTACCTGAAGTTCTTCGAGCGTGGCCGTACCGAGTTCCTGCGCGCGCTCGGAATCGAACAACAAGCGCTGATCGACGCGGACCATACGGCCTTCGTCGTCAGGAGCATGACCCTCGATTACCGCCTTGCCGCCCGTCTCGACGACGAACTGAGCATCCGCACCAGCGTGACGAAAGTGGGTGGAGCTTCGGTTCAGTTTCTCCAGGAAGCATGGTGCGGCGAGGTGCTGCTCAATTCAGCCAACGTGAAAATCGGCTGCGTTGACGTAAGAACCACGCGTCCTCGCTCCCTGCCCGACGACGTGGCTGCTAAAATGCGTGCCGCCTGAAAAATCATATAAGTTAAGCCATGACCGCAACCCATGACCTCTCGTTTGTCTCCCTGATCGCCAATGCCCACGTGCTGGTGCAGCTGATCATGGCCTTGCTATTGTTGCTGTCGATCGTGAGCTGGACTTATATCTTCCGCAAGGTGTTCGCGATCCGCGCCGCGCGCGCGCAGACCGAACAGTTCGAGCGCAGCTTCTGGGCCGGCGGCAACCTGCACACGCTGCACCAGAGCGCCAGCAGCCAGCGCGACCAGAGCGGCCCCCTGGCCCGTATCTTCGAAGCCGGCATGGGCGAGTTCATCAAGGGCAAGCAGGCATCGCGCGAAGCCCTGGACATGAACTCGGTGCTCGACGGCGCCCGCCGCGCCATGCGCGCCTCGTTCCAGCGCGAACTCGATTCGCTCGACACCCACCTGAACTTCCTGGCCTCCGTCGGTTCGGTCTCGCCGTACATCGGCCTGCTGGGCACCGTGTGGGGCATCATGAACTCGTTCCGCGGCCTGGCCAGCGTCGAGCAGGCCACCCTGGCGGTGGTCGCTCCCGGCATCGCCGAAGCGCTGATCGCGACCGCGATCGGCCTGTTCGCCGCAATCCCTGCCGTGGTCGCGTACAACCGCTTCACCCACGACATCGACCGCCTGGCGAACCGCTTCGAGAGCTTCGTCGAAGAATTCTCGAACATCCTCCAGCGCCAGTCGCGCTGATCCGCCCACGAGAACCGGGAGAGCATCGGGATGGCATTTTCCAGCAGCATGCGCGGCGGACGTCGCCGCAAGTTCAAGTCCGAGATCAACGTCGTGCCGTATATCGACGTGATGCTGGTGCTGCTCATCATTTTCATGGCGGTGCCGGCGAATGAGGCGCCGAGCGTCGTCAATCTGCCGCGCGCCGAGAAATCCGCGCTGCCGCCGGACACGTATATCCAGATTTCCATCGAGCCGGGCAACAAGCTCTCGATCGGCGTGCACGGAAAAGTAAAAGTCGCCCAGGACGAAGTGGCCGACCGCTCCGCCCTGCTGCAGCGCCTGCGCGCACTGCACGAAGAGAATCCGGACTTTCCGGTCCTGATCGCAGGCGACCGTGACAGCAAGTACGACGACGTGATCCAGCTGATTTCGGAAGCCAAGAAGATGGGCATCAACCGGGTCGGCCTGGCCACCCAGTGACGCCGAAGATATGACCGCAAAGAAGTCAGTCAACGACGGCGCGCCCTACTACGTGCCGCCAGAACCGAAACCACTGCCATCGTTCCTGCTGGCAGTGGCGGTGCACGCGGCGCTGCTGGCCTTCCTGGCGATCGGCGTGAGCTGGCAGAAGGTCAATCCGGTCTCGGTCGAGGCCGAGGTGTGGGATATGTCGGTGCAGACCGCCGCGGCGCCCGAATTGCCGCCCGAGCCGGCGCCGGAACCCGAGCCGCAGCCCGAACCCGAGCCCGCGCCGGAACCGCCGCCGCCCCCTCCTCCACCGGAGCCGGTGGTGGAACGTCCTGCGCCGACGCCGGATCCTGAAATCGCGCTGCGCGAGGAAAAGAAGCGCAAGGAAGAAGAAGCGAAGAAGGTTGCCGCTGAAGAGAAGAAGCGCAAGGAAGCGGAAGAGCGCAAGCGCGAAGAGGCCGAGCAGAAGAAACGCGAGGAAGCGGAACAGAAGAAGCGCGACGAAGCCGAGAAGAAGAAACTCGAGGAAGCCGAGCGCAAGAAGAAGGAAGCCGCGGAGAAGAAGAAGGCCGACGCTGCTGCTGCTGAAAAGAAGAAAAAGGAAGCCGCTGCCGCGAAGGCCGAGGCCGCCAAGCTGGAGAAATTCCGCCAGGAAGAGCTCAAGCGCATGGCCGGCGCCATGGGCAGCACCGGCACCGCGGTGAAGTCGACCGGTCCGCGCAGCGATGGCGGTTACATCGCCGCGATCACGGCTGCGATCAAGAGCGCAACGGCCTATCCGGGCAATACCGACGTGGCCGGCAATCCGCGCGCCACCTTCCGGGTGGAGCAGTTGCCGACCGGCGAAATCATGTCGGTACGCCTCGTGAAAAGCAGCGGTGTGCCAGAATTTGACAGAGCAGTGGAAAATGGTATCAAGAAAGCATCTCCACTTCCCAAGAAGAAGGACGGGACCGTGGAGCGTACGCTTGACGTGAATTTCTCGATGAAAGATTACGATTGATTCGGTTCGAACCAGTTTTACTAGAGACTCCATGAAAAAACTTCACATTTTGCTGTTCAGCGTTTCCCTCGCAATGGGGACGACAGCCAATGCGCAAATCCAGATCGAAATCGCCGGCGTCGGCAGCAACCAGATTCCGGTGGCCATCGCCGCCTTCGCCGACGAATCCGTCGCCCCCGACAAAGTCTCGGCCGTCATCCGCGCCGACCTCGAGCGCAGCGGCGTGTTCAAGGTCATCGACGCCGGCCAGGTGATCAGCGATGCCGACGCCGGCAAGGTGAACCTGGGCGCGTTCAAGGCCAGTGGCGCCGACGCGCTGGTGGTCGGCAGCGTGGCGCGCCAGCCGGACGGCCGCTTCGCGATCCGCTACAAGCTGCTCGACACCGTCAAGGGCGGCGAAATCTCGCAGCTGGGCGGCGAAGTCCAGCCCCGCTACACCCGCCTGCAGGCGCACCGCATCGCCGACGACGTCTATGAAAAGCTGACCGGCGTGCGCGGCATCTTCTCGACCCGCATCGCGTATGTGAAGGAAGACCGCGCGGCGAGCCGCTTCGCGCTGGCCGTGGCCGACGCCGACGGCGAGAACGAGATCATCGCCACCCAGGGCAAGGAACCGATCATTTCGCCGGCCTGGTCGCCGGACGGCATGAAGGTCGCCTACGTCTCGATGGAAAACCGCAAGCCGGTGGTCTATCTGCAAGACCTGATGACCGGCCGCCGCAACGTGATCTCCAACCAGAAGGGCAATAACTCCGCGCCTGCATGGTCGCCGGACGGCTCGACCCTGGCCGTCGCCCTGTCGCAGGACGGCAATACGGAAATCTACACCGTCAATTCGAGCGGCAGCGGCCACCGTCGCCTGACCAATAATCCTGGCATCGATACCGAGCCGCAGTTCTCGGCCGACGGCCAGACCATTTACTTCACGAGCGACCGCAGCGGCGGTCCTCAGATCTACAAGATGAGCGTCTCGGGCGGCAATGCCACCCGCGTGACGTTCAACGGCAACTACAACATCAGCCCACGCGTCTCTTCCGACGGCAAGACGCTGGCCTGGATTTCGCAGCGCGGCGGCGCTTTCTCCTTATACGCGATGGACCTGGCAAGCGGCCGGGAACTTCGCCTGGCCGATGGGGCCACCGAACCGAGTTTTTCGCCTAACGGCAAGTACATCATGTATGCAACCAAGGGCGGCGGGCGCGTCTCGCTTGCAGTGGTGTCTGTGGATGGACGGGTCAAGCAACGCTTGACGACCAAAGCGGGAAACATTCGGGAGCCCAGCTGGGGTCCTTTCATGAAGTAAGAAGTAAAACCTTAACCAGAACAGGAGAAAATCCATGCGCAACTTCAAGAGTCTCGCCTTCATCGCTTCCGCTGCCGCCCTGCTGGCTGCTTGCTCGTCGCCAACCAAACTGGACGAAACCCCAGTCGTTGAAAAGTCGCCAGAGCCAGCAGCACCAGTGGCCGACAGCCGTGACATCCGTCCAGTGGAAACCGGCACCGTCGATCCACTGAACGATCCAAAAGGCGTCCTGGCCAACCGTAGCGTCTACTTCGACTACGACAGCTTCGTGGTCCGCGCCGACGGCCAGCCAGTGGTGCAGAACCACTCGGGCTACCTGACCAAGAACACCTCGCGTAAAGTCCTGATCCAGGGCAACACCGACGAACGCGGCGGCACCGAGTACAACCTGGCCCTGGGCCAGAAGCGTGCTGAAGCCGTCCGTCGCTCGATGGCATCGCTGGGCGTGTCGGAAGGCCAGATGGAAGCCGTCTCGTTGGGCGAAGAAAAGCCGAAAGCTACCGGCAGCAACGAAGAAGCCTGGGCTGAAAACCGCCGCGCCGACATCGTTTACCAGTAATCAATACGGCTGACTCAGCCGATTGACAGGGGGCGGGACGCAGTGCAGACTGCTACCCGCCCCGTTTTATCTCAGCAACCGGTTTAGAAAGAGCAACGCTTATGATCAAACTGTCTCCGTCCCGCCTCGCCTGCCTCGTTCTGGCCCTGTGGATGCCGCTGCATGCCGCGGCCGGCCCGTTCGATGACGACGAAGCGCGCAAGGCCATCCTGGACCTGCGCACCAAGGTCGACAACATCACGCGCGACCTGACCGCGCGCATCGACGGCAAGTCGGACAAGACGGTCCAGATCGAGATGTTGAACCAGCACGAGCAGACCATGCGCGAGATCGCGCGCCTGCGCGGCCAGATCGAAGTGCTGCAGAATGAATTGTCCAAGGCCCAGGAAAGCCAGAAGCAGCTGTACGCCGATCTCGACGCGCGCATGAAACGCTTCGAGCCGCGCCAGGAAGTCATCGACGGCCAGACCGCCGAAGTGATGCCGACCGAAAAGACCGCCTACGAGGCCGCCACCGCCCTGTTCCAGTCGGGCGACTATAAGGGCGCGTCCGTCGCGCTGCAGGAATTCGTCAAGCAGTATCCGCAATCGGCCTATGCGTCGAATGCGCAGTACTGGCTGGGCAACACCTATTACGCGCTGGGCGACTACAAGAAGGCCATCGCGGCCCAGCAGGTCGTAACCACCACCTACGCCGACAGCGCCAAGGTGCCGGACGCCATGCTGAACATCGCCAGCAGCTACGCCCTGCTGAAGGACAACAAGAACGCGAAGAAGTCGCTGCAGACGCTGGTGTCCAAGTATCCGGACTCGAGCGCGGCGCAGACGGCGCGGGATCGGTTGGCTTCGCTGAAGTAAGCCGCAGGCTTCAAGCGCGGTTTGATCGGGCTCGGCAATTGACAGGTTCATGACCTAGCCCTATAATCTTGCTTCTTCGGGTCGTTAGCTCAGTTGGTAGAGCAGCGGACTTTTAATCCGTTGGTCGCTGGTTCGAGCCCAGCACGGCCTACCAGAATATGTTGTAGCAAAAGGCGTTACGAGTGATCGTGACGCCTTTTTTGTTTCTGCCGCATTCCCTGCTCTATTTTCCGTACCGCACTCGCCCCGCGCGGAATCTCATCTCCCGCCCATTGAATCCGTGAAATCTCAAGGTCGCCGCTAATACCGCTGCGCGGCACGACTTTGTGAATAGTTGCGTTACGTCATCAGTCGCTCGCGATTAATAACTACAGTCAAGAGATTCGTCGCACGTCCAGCCGCGCTCAAACGAAGCGTGCAAGACGGACTGCGGCTCCATCAACTGATGCGGATCCACGATGACTGTCCTGCAATCGCTGCTGGAAGCCCACCAGCACGCCCGCCTGTTGCGCCTGTCGTTCCCCAAGAAGGACGGTCCGCAAGCGAGGCTGATGGTAAACCGGTTCGAAGGCGCGGAATACCTGTCGCGCGACTTCGAGTTCAAGGTGGAACTGCTGAGCGACGATGCCCGGATAGCACTCGAGGCGATGCACGGCAAGCTGCTGTGCATATCGTTGGTGCAGGACAACGGCAGCCTGCGCCCATTCACCGGTTATGTCGCAGCTTTCAAGCTGATCAAGACGGATGGTGGCCTGGCCTTCTATGAAGCCGTCTTGAAGCCGTGGTTGGCATATACGCGTCTACGCCGGAACAATCGCTTGTTCCATGCGCAAAACCTGAGGGAACAGGCCGAGACGGTCTTTGCCGGCTACGGCAGCCTGCCTGTGTGGGAGTGGACGGTCGCCGGCGAACAGCCACAGCTCACGATGACCACGCAGTGGGACGAGACCGACCACAACTACCTGTGTCGGCGTTGGGAAGCGGCCGGCTACTGCTATTGGTACGAGCATACCAACGAAGGCCACGTGTTAAAGGTCGGCAACGACACGCGCACCTCTGAGCCGATCGACGGGGCATCGCCCGGTATCCGCTTCCAGCGCGCAGGCGGCTCCATAGAAGAAAACGCGATTGGCGACTGGAGCCCATTGCGCCAGTGGGCTTCCAGTAAAGCGGCAGTGAGCGGCTTCGACTTCAAGAATCCGCGCTCAGTACATGCGGACATTGTCACCGTCAACGAACAAGGTGATATTCCACGGCTGGAAGTGCACAGTTATGAAGGGCATTACGGCTTCAAGCACCAGTCCGGCGCCGACCAGCTTGCACGCCTGCGCATGGAAGAAATCGAGGCTCGCGGCAAGATGGTCGAAGCGCAGGGCAACAACCGGAGGGTCGCTGCGGGCCGATGGTTCAAGCTGCTCGACCATTTCGGCGAAAGCGGCGACGGCGAATTCCTGGTCCTGGAAGTGCATCATGAGGCCAGCAACAACTACCTGCAAGGCAAGGACGCGACAGCGGAATACAGGAACCGCCTGGTCTGCCAAAGCAAGTCGGTGCCCTGGCGTCCGGGACGTGGCTTCAACAGCACGGACACAAAGCTGCTGACTCTGCAGACCGCCATCGTGGTCGGCTCGCAAGGCCAGGGCAGCCTGAACGTCGACCAGTACGGGCGCATCCAGGTGAAGTTTCACTGGGACCGGGACGAAAGTAGCAGCTGCTGGGTACGGGTAAGCAGCAATTGGGCCGGCGGCGAGAAGGGCTTGGCCAGCCATCCGCGGGTCGGATCGGAAGTCATCGTGCAATGGCTCGATGGCAATCCCGACCATCCGATCGTGACCGGCTCCGTATATAACCAGAGCTATATGCCGCCATGGAAGCTGCCCGAACAGCAGGCGCTGATGGGGCTCAGAAGCCGGGAACTGAGTGCCGAAGGCGGCAACACGCCCGGCGGCCGCAGCAATCATCTGGTACTGGATGACACGCAGGGGAAGATCCAGGCACAGCTCAAGAGCGACCATCTGGCCAGTCAGCTCAGCCTCGGCCATATCAACCGCATCGACGACAACGCCGGACGCAAGGATGCGCGCGGCCAGGGCTTCGAGCTACGCTCCGATGGCCACGGCGTGGTGCGCGCGCAGCAAGGCCTGCTGCTCAGCACCGAAGGTCGCCCGAACGCCCACGCCCATATCACCGACATGGCAGAGACCCTGGCGCGTCTGGCCCAGGGACATGAGTTGCACGACAGCCTGTCGCAGGCCGCGCAGCAGGCGCAGGCGCACCAACCGGGCGACCAGGATCAGGTCGTCGCCGCACTGCAGGCGCAGGCCGACGCCATCAAAGGCCAAGGGGGCTCGCCGACGCAAGGCGAATTTCCGGAGTTCCAGGCTCCCCACCTCACCCTGGCCAGCCCTGCCGGTATCGAAACCAGTTCGCAGGGTTCCACCCACCTGATGAGTGTGGAGCATACCGCCCTGACCAGCGGTGGCCATGCCAGCCTAAGTGCAGGCAAGAGCCTGCTCGTGAGCGTAAAGGAAGCGGTGCGCATGTTTGCCTACAAGGCCGGCATGAAGTTGGTGGCGGCCAGCGCCGACATCGACATTACCGCCTTGAAGGACAGCGTCAACATCCTGGCCAAGCTCAACATCACCCATACCGCCAACCGGATCACGATCACGGCGAAGGAAGAGGTCGTGATCAACGGCGGCACGAGCTTCAGCCGTTGGAACGCATCGGGGATCGTTCATGGCACCAGCGGCAACTGGCGTCAGCACGCGGCGCAACACAGCTTCGTGCCCGGCAAGAGCGAAGGGACGCCTGCCTTGCCGCAGACAGTGCAGCTGCCGCCAGGACAGCTTGCGCTCCGTCACCAGTACGTGAACCTGGAGGGCAGCAGCAAGCAAGGCATCCAGGGAGGCGATTACACCGTCGTCGATGCCGAAGGTGGTGTCCACCAGGGGACGCTCGATGGCAACGGCTTTGCCAGCGTGGCCGGCCTGCCGATGGGGATGGCCACGGTCAGCTACGGCAAGGACCCGCGCGACCCGTGGGATGAAGGCAGCTACTTCGGCCAGGGGACCGAATGGCCGGCCGTGGCGCTGACCGAGACTGTCCCCGATGCGACAGCAGGCAGTCTCAACGGCGCAGCCGGCAAGTTCGGCGCGATTGCGCAAGCCGCGGAGCAAGCGGCAAGCGCGGTGCAGTCGCTTCCCAAAGGCGGCGCGCAAGCATTGCTGGCGTCGGTCGGGCAGGCGGGCATGGCCAATGCCGTGGGCAAGCTTCCAGGCGGCGCGACGGCCCCGCATACCTACGGCGCTTTAAATGCCGGTAAACCTGCCGGCGCCGCCGCGTCCACCCTCGGCTTGCCCGGATCACTACCGGACATCGGCGCTGAAGCGCTGTCCCCGATCCCGAAAAAATCCGTCATATAAAAAGCCACCATGACCGAGACCGAGCAGCCCCCGTCCAAGCCCGCCGAACGCGCGCCGGAAGTCGCAGTCGCCCCACTCAACACCATAGATCAGCAAGACATCGGCGCCGGCGCCGCCGCCTTCGATAAATGGCTGCGCAAGATCAGCAACGACTACGTCACGCTGGAGCGCCTGAGCACGGTGGCCGGCAGCCTGCCGGTGATCGGCAACATCATGGCGCTGATCGACGCCATCATGGACATGGTTGGCGTGGTCCAGAAGACCATCAATAAGAAGGAAGTCGATTTCCTGCACTGGGTCAGCCTCGGCATCAACCTGATCGGCGTCGTTCCGGTGCCGCTGGGGATGAGCGCGGCGCGCATGAGCCTGCGCCCGGCACTGCACCTGACCCGGCAAAAGCTGGCGTCAGGTGTCAAGGATCTCGGCAGCGCACTAATCGAAGTGCTGATCTTGCACCTCAACGCCAGGCTGGCCGGCGAGATCGAGACCTTTGTCGACAGCGCGATGGGCAAACTGGCCGGCATCCTCGACAATTGCGCCGATACTGCCGACGGCATTGCGGACGATCTGATCAAGATCCTGAACCGCTGCATCGGCAAGGAACCTCTGTTCGAGGTGGCTTCTCCGGCGGAAGTGGAGAGCAAGCTGCACGACCCCAAGGTAGAAAGCAGCTTGCGCCGTATGCTTGGCGCCCTTGGCCGACAGTACAAAAATACCGCGAACTATGTTGCCGCAGCGGCGGCCAGCCACCTGCCGCAGAACGCGGTCGCGGGTGTAACGGGCATCATCGGTCACCTGCAGGAGTTCAACCCGGCGTTTCGCAGCAAGCTCGCCGCGCTGGCCGACGAACAGGAGCAGATGAGCATCCGGTGGCTGCTGGTGCGGCTGCGCGACGCGGTCGTCAAGCGCAAGCGGAGGCATCCAGCGATGGTCCCCTCAAGCAAGGGCGCGGACCATAAGAAGAACAACCCCGGCCACGAATTGGGAACGAGCGGCCGGCAAAGCCCGGCGAAGGGCGACGCCAATGCCTGCAAGCTGTGCCCTGCAAAAGGCGGCACCGCACACTCGATCAGCTTCGCCACCGGCGCCGAAACCTTTACCCATACCGATTTCGTACTGGATGCGCCGCTCCCCATCGGATGGAGCCGCACCTACCGCAGCCAGCTGAGCGCCTATGACCGCGGCAATCTCGGTGCGCGCTGGCTCACCCCGTACAGCACCCGCATCGATGTCGTCGGCCAAGGCAAGCCCGCCGCCCTGCTCTACCACGCCGCCGACGGCCGCAGCCACCGCTATCCGTGGCTGGACATCGGCCAGCGGCACTACGATCCGGTCGAGCAAGTCACGCTCACCCGCATGAGCGCCACCCTGCTCACGCTCGACTTCGGCAAGCCGCTCCCCGAAGGCGAACCGAGCCCCTGGCGCGAAACCTATGAGCTGGTGGACACAGTGCGCGCCAAGACTGCCGAGCTGGGCAAGGAACATTTTCGGCTGATCGCGCTGCATTCCGGCGACGGCGCCGCCCTTGGCCTGCGCTACGATCACGTCGTCGCCAATGGCCCTTATGCCGGCGAGGAAGTGCTCAGCGACATCGTCAGCAAGCAGGGCGAGACCATCGTCGCCCATGTTGGCACCCGGATCGACCTTGATACCGGCCGCATCCGCGCGCTGTGGGAAATCAGGGACGGCAAGCTGCAGCGCCAACTTGCTGCCTACGACTACGATGATCACGGCGATCTGATTCAAGCCCAGGATGAAAACGGCGCCTCCTGGCAGTACCAATACGACCGCCACCTCGTCACCCGTTATACCGACCGCACCGGGCGCGGCATGAACCTCGCCTACGACACCAGCATAGACAGCGGCGCGCACGCCAAAGCAATCCGCGAATGGGCCGACGACGGCAGCGACGACACCCGGCTGGAGTGGGACAAGAACATTCGCCTGACCTATGTCACCGATGCGCTTGGCAACGAGACCCGCTACTACTACGACATTGCCGGCTACACCTACCGCATCGTGTATCCGGACGGACTCGAGGAATGGCTGTTCCGCGACGACGCCAAGAACGTCGTCCGTCACATCCACACCGACGGCAGCAGCGAGCATCACCGTTACGACGACCACGGGAACCTGCTGACCCACACCCGCGCCGACGGCAGCCAGGTCCACTTCGAGTATGACGCCCAGCACCGCGTCACCGGCATCCGCGATGCCGAAGGCGGCACCTGGAAGCGCGATTACAATACCCAGGGCCATCTGGTCGAAGAAACAGACCCTCGCGGCAACAAGACCCAGTACGCGTATGACAAGGCTGGGCGGCCCGTCGAAGTCACCGATGCTAAAGGTGGTGTGACGAAACTCGTCTACACCCCGGACGGCCAGCTCGCCGCTTACACCGACTGTTCCGGGCACAGCAGCCAGTGGGAATACGACGACCGCAAGCGCCGGGTCAAAAGTATTGACGCCGCAGGCAATGTGACCCGCTACCGCTACACGCCGGTAAGTGCCGAAACGCTGGCGCAGGCGCACAGCGAAGGCTCCAACAGCGGCAATCATCCCGGCCAGCTCGAAGCCGTCATGCACTCCGATGGCAGCCAAGAGCAACTGCGCTACGACGCCGAAGGCCGGCTGCTAGCACACACCGACGCATTGCAGCGCACCACCGCCTACCGCTACACCACCGCCGGACAGATCGCGAAGCGCACCGATGCGTTAGGACACAGCCTGCAGTACCGGTGGGATGTGCTCGGCCGCTTGACCGCGCTGGAAAACGAAAACGGCAGCATCTACCGCTTCCGGTACGACTCGGTTGGCCGCCTACTGCAAGAACAGGGTTTCGACGGCAAGACCACCGAGTACCGCTATGACGAAGCCAGTGGCGTGCTGGCGGAAACCGTCGAAGCCGGCGTGACCACGCGGCTGGAATTCGATCCCATGGGCCGGCTGGTGCAACGGCGGGCCGCAGCGCCCGGCAAGCCGGAACAGATCGAAACCTTTGCCTACAACGCCAACGGCCAACTGGCCGAAGCGAACAATGAACACGCCAGACTGCAGTGGTTCTACGATGACGCCGGCAATCTGGTACGCGAGCACCAGCACTACCAGGGTCCCTTCCACGCCGACAAGCGCACCGCCGTTTGGCATCACCACCATGACGAACTCAATCAGCGCACCGGCACCACCCGCCCCGACGGCCACCGCATCGAATGGCTGACTTACGGCGCCGGCCACGTGCATGGCCTGCTGCTCGACGGGCAAGACCTTGTCTCCTTCGAGCGCGACGCGCTGTATCGGGAAACCGGCCGCACTCAGGCCAACGGCCTACTGCAAACGATGAAGTTCGACCCGGCTGGCCGATTGATCGAACAGCAGCTCGGTGCCATCGCGCTGGTCGGTCGGAAGGACCGGTATTTCGCCCCCGACGAGTACCGTCCCGATGTCCAGGTCGGCATGCAGGCCGCAATCGTGCGGCGATACCGCTACGACCAGTCCGGCCAACTGACCAGCCTCGAAGACAACCGGCGCGGCCGCATCGAATACCGCTACGACCCGGTCGGACGGCTGCTGGCGGCGAACAGCGCCTTGGGTCGAGAAACCTTCGCGTTCGATCCGGCCGGGAACATCCAAGCACCCGATACCGCGCAGCAGGAGCCCATTAGCCGCCGTGTCCCACTGCCGAAACTGTTGGACAACCTACTCAAGGAATATGCCGGCGTGCGCTACCGCTATGACGAACGCGGCAACGTCGTGGAACGAACCCAGGAAGGCCTTCGGTCAGAGTATGAATGGGATGCGTTCAACCGGATGATCCGGGCTACGACCTGGCATGGCGTCACCACCTATGCCTACGATCCGCTCGGACGGCGCATCGCCAAGCGCAGCGGTGTAATGAAGGACACTGCCTTTCGGGAGACCGCCCGAACCATGTATGGCTGGGATGGCGACACGCTGGCGTTGGAAAGCAGCGTACACCAGAGCTATGCGGCGGGCGAACGGACGGTGCACTACGTGTACGAGCGCGACAGCTTCGTGCCGCTGGTGCGGGCTACCCGGAGCCGGGCGCTTCGACTGATGCCCACGACCGATGTCAAAGCGCTGATGGCGGACAACGACGGAAAATACGATATTGCGCTTGATCCGCTGTGGAACGGCGAGTGCGAACAGGAAGCCGAGCCGTTCGATAAGGAAGAGATCGCCTTCTATCAATGCGATCATCTGGGTACGGCGCAGGAGTTGACAGATTGCGAGGGCAAGGTCGCGTGGTCGGCGCAGTACAAGGCATGGGGGCAAGCAAAGGAGGCGATTAGTGAAGCGGCGCGCAAGGCTGACATCCGCAATCCAATACGGTTTCAGGGGGGCTTTGTTGCATAAATCAATTGAGCGCGTAGTACCCCAAACCCCAGACGGATTTACGGCATGGTCACCGCTACGGTCGTGGGCGTGCCCAAGCGCGTGAAGCGATTGAGGATGGCGGCAC
>NZ_JAFVIM010000022.1:0-112290 GCF_017582745.1 Massilia oculi | reverse complement strand
GGCTTGCTTGAGGATGGCGATGATCTGGCTGTCGGTAAAACGGGACGTCTTCATGTAGAGCTTTCTGTTCTTAAGTAGAAAATTCTACTTCTAAACGCGCTCTTTCTGTGGGGGGATTACCCACCGCCCGTATGACGGGCCTGGTGTATTGAGAAAGCCAGCACGGTGTCGGCACACGAAGAAAGGGATAGGGAATGAAAAAGTCAGTGCAAGAGCTTTACGAGAATGCGGCGATTGGCGAAACGATCAATTTGAGTCCTACTCGCCAATCCAGCGCGGCTCTCGGCCAGTTTCAAGATGAGGTCACGCAAGTCCGGTCGCTCAAACAAAAAGGCCTTGTCGAAACATTTGGCGAGCACATTTCGAGTGAGGAAGGCATCGACTGGCTGGATATGATTTCGTTCACGCGCTTACGCTAGAGGAAAAGCCATGCAATGATCATCCGAAATTGAAGCCGTTCAGAACTAGTATGCGCAAGCGGGCAAACGGCCCGGTTATTGGATGCCGAACCCGTTGGACCCGGACGAGCCGCAACCGACCAAAGAACGCAAGGCACTTGGCCATGACGTTGGCCGACTTGTCGAATACCTTGAACGAAACAACATGACGATGGCCTACCGTGAAGCGGACGACTTGAAGATCAACCTCAAGCACCTTGTCGCGGATGCTGCTGGTCCTGGCATGGTTGCCCACATCGCACGCACCCGCGTGCATCGCTGAGCGAACGGAAAACGATGAGATACGGAGACGGTGGTAGTGAATCAGGACAACACCGCCTCTTTGACCGGATCTCGCCGATGAGAGCGATCACCCGGTCGAGCCCGGCTGCCGGATGCAGAGCGGCGAGCACCTGCTGACGCTGCGGCTGGTTCAGCAGCGCCAGCTGGGCGAACAGCTTCTCAAACTGCGGCGCTTTCATGGCGCGCTCCCGGTCGACCACGACCGGGATTAGACTGCGAGTCAGCTCAGCAGTTCAATGCTCATCCATATCTAACGATGACAGCGCCATTGAAAAAGAGTCCGAGTAGGCCGACCGACGGCGCGGCGCAGTCTGAGATGTTACCTACGCGCGCAGCGTTTCCCAACTCCTTGGAAGCAACGCAGCCCCAATCAGCGACGATCCTGCGGTAATCAGAAAGAACGCGATTGCGGCCAGCACCCCGACCTCCGATCCCAGGCCGAGCATGCGTAATCCATAAACAAACGTCAGCTCGCGCATGCCAAGGCCGCCAATGGTGACGGGCAGGACTGCGGCGACAGAAGATGCAAGAAACACAGCCAGATAATGCGGATACTGGCCGAGCGGCACGCCTAACCCGGCAATGATGGCCGCCATGCATGCAAGTTGGAGGGTCTGGACGACGAGAGCGCCGCAACAGGCGGAGAAGATTTCGGGCCACCGCATCTTCAACAGCCAACGGTGCGACAGGACCAGGGCCACGACGATCGTCAGGCAGAGCGTCACCCAGGCGTGAACCGTGTGACTCGGCCAGGTGAGTCCAAGGAATGGCACTAAAGCACAGCCAAGGAGCAGAAGGGCCAGCAGGCCGCTGAAACGGTCGAATAAGGTGATCCCGACCAGCACTTTTCCCGATGCCGCGCCCCGACGGCGCAATACCAGTATCTTGTACCCGTCGCCGCCGATGCCGCCAGGCAGCGCAAGATTGAGGTACATGCCGGCGTAATACAGCTTCAGGTTATCGATCTCGCCAATTCGTATTCCAACGTGGCGCTGGTAGATGTTGAGCCGCAAAGCGCCGGCAATCTTCGACAGGTTGAACAGCAGGACGGCAAGCAGCAGTCCGGCCAGGACAGGCCCTGTCAGCGACAGGTGGCGGTACTGGGTCATGTCAATCTGCCGCAATACCAATCCTGTCAGGATCGCAGTGATCGTGAGCTGCAGTGCGAGCTTTTTGCGGCCACTACACACAGATCTCTTTCTTGATCGTATAGGGCTTCTTCTTCTGCGATTCGTAATAAGTCCGCATCACCAGGTCCGCAACGAAGCCGGTCGTGATCAGTTGGATGCCGGCCACCGTGAGCAGCACGCCCAATATCAGCAGTGGCCGGCCACCGATGGATTCGCCCATCAGCTTCTGCAGCAGCAGCCAGAGGTTGACCAGGCAGCCCGGCAACAACAGGAACAGGCCGGCGCCGCCAAAAAAATGCATCGGGCGCTGGCCATACTTCTTGAGGAACAGCATCAGCAGCAGATCGCTGGCGACCCTGAAGGTACGACCAATGCCATATTTCGACACGCCCGCGAGTCGCGCGTGGTGACGCACCTCCATCTCGGTCATGCGGGCGCCGTACATGCTCGCCAGTACCGGCATGTAGCGATGCAGCTCACCGTACAGGCTCAGGCCCTTGGCGACGTCCGCCTTCAACAGCTTCAGCGTGCAGCCATAGTCGCGGATGAACACACCCGTCGAGTGGCGGATGAGCCAATTCGCGATCTTGCTCGGCACTTTGCGAAGCAAAAAGCCATCCTTGCGCCTGGCGCGGATGCCGGCAACCACGTCCCAGTTCTCCAACGCCAATTTTTCCATCATCAGCGGTATGTCGCAGGGATCGTTCTGCAGATCGCCGTCGAGCATGACGATCAATTCGCCGCGCGCTGCATCGATGCCGGCAGCCATCGCTGTCGTCTGCCCGTAATTGCGGTTGAACACCAGGATCCGGGTGTTGGGCCGCGCGACACGCTCGATTTCACCGATCGTGTCGTCGTGCGAGCCGTCGTCGACGAAAATCACCTCATGCTCGATGTCGGACAGGGCGGCGGCAATGCAATCCACCAGCGGCGCGATGTTGCCCTGTTCGTTCATTACCGGAATCACGACTGACAGCAGCATTTAATTGTCCTCCACTGTGAGATGGACATAGTCGAAGGTCATGCTTCCCTTGCCGCCGAAACGGTAGCCGAGGGCGATCCGGCCCTGCTCCATGACTTGGGCTTGCGGGTAGGCCAGGCGGAAGCGGTGAAGCAAGCCAGTCTTTGCGCCCTCGTCCATGACCAGCAGAACCTGCCCGGCAAGTCGCTCCTCGCGACGGATGGCGTGCTCCAGCAGCAGGGTCCGCAGGCGGGGCTGTTCAAAATGGAGATTCCCGGCGATGAGCGTTCCTTCGGTAACCACCGTGGTCGTCGCCGGGAAACGGCGCACAAGTTCCGAGGCCAGTTCCGGATAGGGATGGTGCGGAGGGGAGACCCTGCCAAGCGCCGGTCCGAACCAGGTGCGCATCGGCAGCAGTATCAGAACGAGCAGGCCGACTGCGACGACGACCGGGCGAAGGTGTTCGAAAGCGGCCTGTCGCGACAATCTGGGCGCGACGGCAAACAATGCCAGCGGCAGCGAGAACAGCAGCGGCATCATCCATCGATCCTTGATCTTCCCGACCTCGCCCGTGAAGACAACAGCGATCAGCACCGCGAGAAAGCTGGCGTACAGGCAGAGGAAAAAGCGACTTTCCGGCGAGCGGACATCGAATGCAATCCGCTTGTGCAGGCCGCGCAAGGCAAGCAGGTAGACGAGCACCGGCAGCGCCGCAAATGCCAGGGCTGCCAGGAACAGGCTCGCCAGCCCAGCGCCAACGTTGTTCAGGTAGGCGTCTTCGCCGGTGCCTTCTGCCAGCTTGTGCATGGTGCCGGCGGTCGCGGCGTCCAGGTTCTGCATCAACCACGCGCCATGTGGCAGGAACACCAGGAACGCCACTCCTGCCGCGATCACGACTTTGCGGCTCCAGAGGACGTCCCGATGCTCGCGCACGAGGAGGCTGGCACAGATCAGTCCGGTCAAGAAAATGCCGAAGTTGTATTTCGTCTGCAGGCCGAGTCCGACCAGCAGGCCGAACAAGGCGTAGCGCCCTGTACTGGGCTTGCGCAGCACGGCGAAATAACACCACAGCGTGGAGCAGGCGATGCTGGTCAGGAGCACGGAGTGGGTCAGGTCGCGCAGCGATTCCCAGCCTATCTGCGGGAAAAGCACGAGCGAGGCGGCGGCGGCCGACGCACCATGGACGCCGATCAGTGGCCGCGCCGCCCGGTACATACTGAGGTACAGGGCAACCAGGATCAGCACCTTGAGCAGTGCCAGCGAAAAGCAGTTCAGACCGAAAAGCGCGAAGGCCAGCCACTGCAACCATGCGTACAGCGGCGGCTGGGTTCCGTAACCAAGCTGCAGTTGCTGCGTGAGGTACACTATCTCGGCCTCGTCCCGCTCCAGCGAGCCATCGACCGTCACCTGGATCAACAGGTGCGCGGCAAAATAGGTTAACAGTGCAGCAAGGAGATGGCCTTGTTCGCCGCGAATCGCTTGTGCTGCATCACGGGCATCAATCCGGATTCCTTCCGCCATAGTCGTTCTCGACGCTCATATGCTCAGTATTGAGTATTCCAAGCGATTGCAGCAGCGAACGCCGAGGCACGGGACGCGAACGATCAAACATCGACCGGATTGAAGGCGCTTGAGAAGAAGTTCGAGGATGCACAAGCCGTCGCCTTGCCCGGCACAGTCGCCATCGCATCCATCTCGGAAAATGACATCAGGCTCCTGACCCCATCAGCGGCACCACGTTGAAGATGACGGCCGCGACCAGCATCACCAGCGAGGCCGAGATCGACCAGATCAGGGTGTAGCGCTGGTGGTCGCCGAATTCGATCTTGCACATGCCGACCAGCAGGTAAGTCGATGCGACCAGGGGACTGAGCAGGTGGACCGGCTGGCCGATGACCGAGGCGCGGCCGATCTCCGCCGCCGTGATGCCATACACCTCGGCCGCCTTGGCCAGCACCGGCACAACGCCGAAATAAAAGGCGTCGTTCGAGATGAAGAAGGTGAACGGGATGCTCAGCAGACCGGTGACGATGGCGAGATAGGGCCCCATCCAGTCCGGCACCGCCGCGATCACGCTCAGGGCGATGGCGTCGACCATTTTCGTGCCCTGCAGGATGCCGACGAAGATGCCGGCCGCGAAGATCAGCGACACCACCGGCAGCACATTGGCCGCATGCGCCTCGATGCGCGCCTTTTGCGCTTCCAGGCCCGGATAGTTCACGGTGATGGCGATCGCGAAGAAGATCATGAACAGCACCGGCAGAGGCAGGGCGCCCAGCACCAGCAGCACCAGCAGCGCCACGGTCAACAGGAAGTTCACCCAGATCAGCTTGGGACGCGCGGTGTCGGGCGAGGACACGCCGACCGGCGGCTCGTCGCCACCGCCGGAACTGCCCGACCCGCCCGAGCCGCCCGAGCCGCCCATTGCGCCGGCATCCGTTTCGATGCGGCCGGCCGAGAAGGTGTGCACATTGCCTTCGCGGGCGGCGGCGGCCGGAGCGGCGCTCCATTGGCCTGTGGTGCCGTTCATGCCGCCGGCGACGGCGAGTTCCGGGAATGCCGGCTGCAGGACGGGCGCCGGCGCCGCTTTCCTGACCTCGGCCCTGGCCTGGCCCGGCAGGCTCACGGTGCCGAGGCGCTTGCGCTCCTTCATGCCCAGCATATAGGCGACGAACAGCACCCACACTGCGGTCACCGCCATCGCCGGGATCATCGGCACGAAGATATCGCTCACGTCCACGCCCAGCGCGGTGGCGGCGCGCGCCGTCGGGCCGCCCCAGGGCAGGATGTTGAAGACGCCGCCGGCCAGCATGATCACGCAGGCCATTGTCAGGCGGCTCATCCCCAGGCGCATGTACAGCGGCAGCATGGCCGACACCGTGATCATATAGGTGGTGGCGCCGTCGCCATCGAGCGAGATGAACATCGCGAGCGCCGCGGTGCCGACCACGATCTTCATCGGGTCGCCCTGCACCAGTTTCAGGATGATGCGCACGACCGGATCGAACAGGCCGGCGTCGATCATGACGCCGAAATACAGGATGGCGAACATCAGCATGACGCCGGTCGGGGCCAGCGAGCGGATCCCTTCCAGCATCATCGGGCCGAGGCCGGCGCCGAAGCCGCCGATCAGGCCGAAGGCGATCGGCACGACGATCAGCGCGACCAGCGCCGGCAGGCGCTTGGTCATGATCAGAAACATGAAGACGACGACCATCGAATAGGCGAGGATGGTCAGCATGTCATGCTCCGCAAGGGATAAGGGATGGCGTGGCCAGGACGGCGCGCGCGAAAGCCGGCTGCTTCATGATGTCTCCGATCGTTGTCGTTGTGGGGTAGGCCCCCGTTTTCGCCAACTATAGGCCGCGCAAGCTTTCAATCAGCTTTCAGCGCGCGGCGCGTCGAAGATCACCTCGACTTTGAGTCCGCCGGCGTCCCCGCGGCCGAGCGCCAGCGTGGCGCCGTGCAGGCTGGCGACGTCGCGCACGATGGCCAGCCCCAGCCCGGTGCCGCCGGGATTGGCTTCCAGCGTGGCCTGGGCGCGGTAGAAGGGCATCACCACCTTGTCGATCTCCGCTTCATGGATGCCGGGACCGCTGTCGCTCACCGCCAGTACGACGCGATCGTCGCGCCGCCCAACCCACAGCAGCACGCTGCCGCCCGCCGGCGTGTAGCGGATCGCGTTGTCGACGAGGTTCGTCACCAGCTCGTGCAGCAGCAGTTCCCGGCCGACGACCGCGGTGTCGGCGTCGGTTTCTGCTTCGAGCGCCAGGTCGATGTCCTTCTGCACCGCGGGCAGGGCCAGTTCCAGGCCAACCTGGCGCGCAACGAGCGCCAGCGCCACCGGCCGCGCCTCTTCTCCGCCGCCGCCATGCTCGATGCGCGCCAGCACCAGCAGGCGGTTGGCCAGGTGGATGGCCGAGTCGGTGGTGCCGGCGATCGACGCGACGATGGCGCGCATCGCCGCCGGATCGTCTTCGCGCAGGGCCAGGGCGGCCTGGGTCTTGAGCACCGCGAGCGGGGTGCGCAGCTGGTGCGAGGCGTCGGCGATGAAGCGGCGCTGGCTGGCGATCAGGTCCTGCATGCGCGCCATGGTGCCGTTCATGGCCGCCACCAGCGGCCGCACTTCCTTGTGCACCAGGGCCTGGTCGATGGTCGACAGGTCGGATAGCGGGCGCGTCTCGACTTCGTTCTTCAGGCGCATCAGGGGGCGCAGCACCAGGCGCACCGCGAACCACACCAGCGCCGCCACCGCCAGCACCAGCAGGGCCTGGCGCCACAGGGTGTTGAGCAGGATGTCGCGCGACAGGGCATTCCTCGCGTCGAGCGTCTCGCCGACCTGGATCAGGGCGATGCCGCGCATCGAGTCGTCGTAGACCGGCTGCAGCAGGGCCGCGATGCGCACCGGCTCGCCGTTGTAGCTGGCGTGGTAGAAGCGCACCAGGGCCGGATACAGGTCGCTGCGCGGCACCTCGGCCGGCACCGGCGGCAGGTCGGCGTAGCCGCTGACGGTCTCGCCTTCGAGGCCGGTGACCTTGTAGTAGATGCGGCCCAGGGTGTCGGTCTCGAAACTGTCCAGCGCCACATAAGGGACGTTGGCGACCACCTTGCCTTCCCTGACCGTCACCCGTTCGGCCAGCGCGCGCGTGGACGACAGCAGGGAGCGGTCGTAGGCCACGTCGGCCGCTTCCAGCGCGTCGCGGTACAGCGACACGGCATTGAGCGCGACCAGCGCCACCAGCGGCAGGATCAGCCAGCGCAGCAGTTGCTGGCGCAGGCTGCCGAGCGGCCTGGACTCTCGCACCATGTCCTTAACCGGCTTTTTCCTGCATCAGGTAGCCGATGCCGCGCAGGGTGACGATGGCGGCGTCGCCACCCGGGCGCTCGAGCTTCTTGCGGATGCGGTGGATGTACAGCTCGATGGCGTCGAGATTGGCGTCGTCGCTCAGGGCGAACACTTCCTGGAACAGCTTTTCCTTCGACAGCGCACGGCCCGGTTTGGCGATCAGCGCCTCGAGCACCGCGTGCTCGCGCGGCGTCAGCGCCAGCGGCTCGCCGCAATAGGAGAACATGCGCGAGACGGTGTCGAAGGCGAGCTGGCCGCAGCGGTGCACCAGCGCCTCGTTGCCGCTGCGCCGGCGCAGCAATGCCTTCACGCGCGCTTCGAGTTCGGCCAGCTCGAACGGCTTGGGCAGATAGTCGTCGGCGCCCAGGTTCAAGCCCTGCACCTTGTCTTCCAGGCCGCCGCGCGCGGTCAGGATCAGCACCGGCGTGCCGCCGCGCGCGCCGCCGCGGGCGCGCAGGCGGCGCAGCACTTCCAGGCCATCCATGCGCGGCAGGGTCAGGTCCAGGATCACCAGCGCGTAGTCCTGGGTGTGCAGCAGGGCGTCGGCATCGGCGCCGGTGCTCGCGCATTCGACGGTGAGATGGGCGTCGCGCAGCGCCTTCGACACCCAGTGCGAGAGTTCGACGTGGTCTTCAACTAGCAGGATTCTCATCGCGCCAGTGTAAGCGCAATCCCGGGGCGGTGGAAAGGGCGGGAATTGAAAGCTCACTGAAAGCTGGCCGCGCATATAGTCGAGCGATAAAGCAGCACAACCATAACAAAATCCGGAGACACCATGAAGCAGTCGGCCCTCGCGCTCGCCGTCCTGGCAGCGCTTTCCCTGAACCATTCCGCCCACGCCCAGAGCAATGTGCAGGTCTATGGCCTGATCGATGCCGGCGTCGAGTACGTCAACCATGCCGCCGAAGACGGCGGCAATATGGTGCGCGTGATCTCGGGCGGCAAGAACACCTCGCGTTGGGGCTTTCGCGGCAGCGAAGACCTGGGTGGCGGCCTGAAGGCGATCTGGCAGCTCGAAGGCGGCATCCTGATGGATACTGGCGAAAGCGACGGCCCCGTATTCAAGCGCCAGGCCTGGGTCGGCCTGGACGGTTCGCTCGGCCGCCTCGTCATCGGCCGCTCGTTTACCACCACCTATGAACTGGTGATCAAGTTCGATCCGCTGGGCTTCGCCCCCAACTATTCCTGGGCCACCGGTGCCAGCGCCACCGGGCCGTCGAAGTACGGCATGACGACCCAGTTCGACAACCTGGTCAAGTACACCGGCAAGAGCGGCGGTTTCACCTATGGGGCCACGATCGGCCTGGGCGAGCGCTCGGGCAGCTTTGCTGAGGGCCGCAAGCTGGCGGTGGGCGGCTCCTGGTTCGGCGAGAGCGGCCTCGGCGTGATGGCTGCCTACGAGCGGATCAATGGCAACGCCATCGCCGGCGTGCCCGCGCGCGACGAAATCTCCGCCTACCACCTGGCGGCGGATTACCAGACGGGCAAATGGCGCTACACGGCCGGCATGCGCGGCTTCGAGCTCGAGGCGGGCAGGGCGGGCGCCGACCTGCGCGCCGACACGTATTGGGGCGGGATCTCGCGCACGATCGACAACGTGACCCTGACCGGCGCCGTCTATCACGTCGACACGAAGGACGTGCCGACCAGCGAAGACGCCGACCCGACGATGTTCGTGGTGCGCGGCATGCTGGCGCTGTCCAAGCGGACCACGCTCTACCTGTCCGCCGCGCATGCGAAAGCCGATCACGGCCAGCTGGTTGGCCTGTCGCGTGACGATCCCGGATTCGGTTCGACCCAGACCGGCATCACGGCCGGCATGCAGCACCGGTTCTGACCAGTGCCGACGTTGGCGCTATGATGCACACCATGAACTTCGTGCGCACCTTCCCGGCGATTCTCGGCCTGGCCGCGGCCCTGGCTTGCCAGCCGGCCGCCGCCCAACCCCGTGCCGAATGCCTGATCCCGTCCAAGCCCGGCGGCGGCATGGATCTGACCTGCAAGCTGGCTCAGAAAGCCCTGCACGGCCAACCAGGGGCGCCCGAGCTGCAGCTGAGCTACCTGCCGGGCGGCGTCGGCGCCGTGGCCTGGCACACCATCGTGTCTCAGCGCCGCGCCGAAGCGAATACCCTCGTCACTTTTTCCGGCGGATCGGTGCTCAACCTCGCGCTCGGCAAATTCGGCGATGCCGACGTCGACGACGTGCGCTGGGTGGCCGCCTTCGGCGCCGACTACGGCATGATCGCGGTGCGCGCCGATTCGCCCTGGCAGTCGCTCGACGATTTACTGAACGCCCTGAAGCGCGATCCCAAGAAAGTCTTGATCGGCATGTCCGGCACGGTCGGCAGCCAGGACTGGATCAAGATGGCGCTTCTGGCGCAGATGGCCGGCATCGATCCGCGCAAGATGCGCTTCGTCGCCCTCGAGGGCGGCGGCGAGCAGTTCATCGCGATGCAGGAAAACCACGTGCAGGCGGTGTCGGGCGACACCTCCGAGGCGCTGCTGTACACCGGCGACGGCCGGGTGAGGGTGCTGGCGGTGCTGTCCGAACAGCGGCTGCCGGGTGCGCTGGCAAATGTGAAGACCGCGCGCGAGCAGGGCTACGACGTGGTCTGGCCCGTGATCCGCGGCGTCTGGATGGGGCCGGACGTGCGCGAGGCCGACTACCGGCGCTGGGTGAAGGCTTTCGACAATATGGAGGCCAGCCCCGAATTCGCCGAAAAGCGGGCCCGGGCCGGCCTGTATCCATTCTCGCTTACCGGCGACGCGTTGACCCGCTACATCAAGCAGTCGGTTGCTGGCCACCATCGGCAGGCGCGGCAATTCAAGCTGCTGCGCGAACGCTAACCGGCCGACGATGCGCGGCGGCGCAGCCTCAGTAGACCGGCGAGGCCGATGCCGACCAGGCCCAGGCTGGCCGGCTCGGGTACTTCGCCCGGCGTTTCACCGATCCAGGCGCCCACCGTCAGGTTGTCGAGGCTGGCGAAATTCTCCCGGCCCATGCTGCTGAGGGTGATGGAGGCAATGGCGACGTCCGAGGTGAAGCCGCGATAGCTGTCCTCGACCGAGCTGGGTGTGAAGCGCGTGATCGTTCCGTCGCTGAGCGCGATGATGATCTCGGTCGCGCGGAAGGCCAGATCGATACCGGTGTTGTAGAAATTGGCGCCGAAGGCGGTGACGGCGGCGCCCGTGAACGAGATGGTCAGCGAACTGGGGGTAGTCGACGTGCTCAGGAAGTTACCGCCCCCATACAGGCCGCGACCGGCAAACGCCGTATAGGCGTAATCGCCCTGCGCGAAGTCCAGCGCGCGCGGCGCATCCGCGAGGGCAGTGTCGAAGGTTTCGGTGTAGGCGCCGCCCGCCACCTGCGACAGGAAGGCGGCGGACGAGGTATGGACGACGGCGGCATGGGCGGGTACCAGCAAGGCCGAGGCAAGCGCGACCAATGCAAAAGCATGTTTCATGGCGATCCTTTCGGGTTGGGGAAGTTGCAATACAGAAAACACAATGCCGGCGTTTGACATGTATTGACAACAACGTCGGCGCCGCGCAAATGGATGCGGATTCGCCTGCGGTGTGACGGCGCGGCGCGGTGCACAATGACGATTGCCCGGCATCTGGCGGTGCCAGCGCCCGGTAACGCGTATACTGTCGCTCCGTCATTGACACCAGGAATAGAAACGCAATGAACAGTGCCCCGATTTCCCAGACGCTCCGCGCGCTGGTCCGCTCACTGCCGCGCACCGGCATCACCCTCAGCGAACTGATACAGCGTGTCGGCAACGATGGACTTCTGATCCTGGTGACCCTGCTGACGCTGGTGTTCCTGATCCCGGTGTCGATCCCCGGGGTCAGCACCGTGTTCGGCGCCGCCATCCTGCTCATCAGCGTCAGCCGCCTGTTCGGCCGCAACCTGTGGATTCCGTCGAAGATCGAGCACCGCATCATCGGCACCCGCAAGCTGCGCCCGCTGCTGCGCAAGGCCTTGTCGTGGCTGAAAAAGCTCGAGCGCGTCAGCCGCCCGAACCGCATCCAGTGGCTGGTGGCGGGCGGCACCGTGGCAGTCATCAACAACCTGGCCCTGATCCTGGGCGCCGTGCTGCTGATGATGCCGTTCGGCCTAATTCCATTCAGCAATACCTTCCCGGCGGTGGCCATCCTGTTCCTGGCCATCGGCCTGCTGCAGCGCGACGGCCTGTGCATCCTGCTGGGCCACGTCAGCAATGTCGTGACGATCCTGTATTTCGCTGTCCTGATCGGCGGCGGCGGCCTGGCCATCCGCGAGGTGTTCAACCGCTTCGCCGGCTGAACCTGGCACACTCTTTGATGTCCAGGAGCAACGTCGAGGCGGAAGAGTTGGCTTGTTGCAAAGCATCTTCTTCTGATAAGCTGGCCGCTTCGACGGAGAGCCCATGTTCCTGGACCATCCCACCATGACCGCGACCAATGCCGTGGCCGAGCCGGACCGCCTGGAGCGGCTGCAGCGCGTGTATGGCTACGCCGCAGCGCTGGCGGATGGGGTGGGCGATGGCGGTTTCGTCGATAAAGTCACCCAGCTGCACGATCACAAGGGCACCCTGATCGTGTTCTGGCACGAACCGCCCCTCGAAGCGGAGCGGGACTACTTCACCCGCGCCTGGGCCAGCAAGGTCGGCGACGGCACCCTGAACGTCGAACATGAGTACTGACACAATGATGCTGGACGCGTCGACCATGGTCCTGGTACTGGCATTGGGCAACCTGGCCCTGTGCGCGCTGCTGACCTTCTTCAACCACGGACCGACCCGCTCGCCGGCGCTGGTGCTGTGGAGCCTGTCGAAACAGATCCAGGGCAGCGCCTGGCTGCTGCTGGCCCTGGGCGACGCCGGCGTGGTGCCGGCCCCGATCGCGGTGCCGGGCGGCTATGCCTTGCTGTTCGCCGGCGTGGCCGTCGAAGGCGGCGCCTCGTGGGAGGCGGCGCGGCGGCGCGGCTGGCGCACCCCGACCATGATCGTCGGCGGCCTCGCGATCCTCGCTTTCTTCCTGTGCTACCTGATCGACGAGGAAGCCCTGCGCGCCGTGGCGGCTTCGCTGCTGCTGGGTGGCTTTTATTTTTCGGGCGCGCTGGCCCTCGCCTGGCGCTGGCGCGACGTCAGCCTGCTGCAGCGCTTCCTGGCGCTGTCCAGCATGGCGCTGGCCCTGGTGGTGGCCTCGCGCGGCCTGTCGGTGCTGCTGCTTCCGGGAGGCTGGGGCTGGCTGACGAGCGAGCTGCTGGGCCAGCTGTCCAGCGGCGCCCTCTACCTGCTGATGCTCGGCAATGCCTTTGGCGTGCTGCTCCTGACCCGCGAACGCCTGCAGGACGCGCTCGAGCGCGCCGAGGTGATCGATCCGCTGACCGATGCGCCGAACCGGCGCGGCTTCTTCCAGCTGCTGGCGCCATGGATGGCGCTGGCGCGCCGTCCGGGCCAGCCCACCGCGCTGGTGGTATTCGATCCGGACGGCTTCAAGCGCGTCAACGACAGCTACGGCCACCCGGCCGGCGACGTCGTGCTGCGCCAGATGGTCGAGCTGTGCCGGCGCCAGCTGCGCGACAGCGACCAGCTGGGGCGCGTGGTCGGCGTGGAGTTCGCGCTCCTGCTGCCGCGCACCAACCTTACCGAGGCTGCGCTGGTTGCCGAGCGCATCCGCGCCGCGATCGAGTCGACCCCGTTCAAGGGCGAGCGCGCGATGATCAAGCTGACCGCCAGCTTCGGGGTCACCACCATCCGCCCCGAGGACAGCACCACGACCCTGTTCCAGCGCGCTGACGAGGCTTTGCAGCAGGCTAGGGCAGCGGGACGCAACCGGGTGGCGCTGGCCAGCGAGACGCTGGCCGAGGTTTGAGCGGTCTCGCTTAAAAGAGAGTTCGCTCCGCGCCGTCACGCGCATGTCATGGGCACGGCTTATCCTGCGGCCTGTTCAAAGGACATGCCATGCAAGCCGCACCTATCGAATCAATCGAATCACCTGTCTACGCCGCCGTCGAGCTGGGCTCGGACAGTTTCCGCCTGCACGTCGGGCATGTCGAGGACGGCGTGCTGCGCCTGGTCGCTACCATGGCCGAGCCGGTCCGGCTGGCCGCGACGCTCGACGAGGACGGCATGCTGTGCACGGCCGCCATGCGGCGCGCGCTGGACTGCCTCGATGCCTTCCGCGACGCGCTCGATGCCTGGCGCCCGCAGGCGGTGCGCGTGGTGGCCACCTCGGCCCTGCGCATGGCGCGCAATGCGGCGCTGTTCCTGCCCGCGGCCGGCAAGGCGCTGGGCCGGCCGATCGAACTCATCGCGGGCGACGAAGCCGGCCGCCTGGTCTACCTGGGCGTGGCGGCTTCGCTCGGCGCACAGGACACTGCAACACGGCTGGTGGTCGACATCGGCAGCGGCTCGACCGAGCTGGTGCTGGGGCAGGGCGCCACGATCCGGCGCATCGAATCGTTCGCCGTCGGCGCCGTGCGCCAGAGCCTGACCTTCTTCGCCGATGGGCGCCTGGACGCCGCCGGCTTCGACGCCGCGGTGCGCTCGAGCCGCAGCCGCTTCGCCGAGGCCAGGCTGGGCGCGCAGCGCTGGCAGCAGGCGTATGGCGCCTGCGGCACGGTGCGCGCGCTGGCCGAGATCGCGCAGCTGCACGGCGAGGAAGGGGTCTTGCGTCGCGCCGGCCTCGAACGCCTGCGCGCGGATTTCATCGGGATCGGCCACGTGGCCGGCGTGCGGCAGGCCTATCCGGCGGCCGAGCGCGCCTCGCACCTGCCGGGCGGGCTGGCGATCTTGATCGGCCTGATGGAAGAACTCGACATCGCCGAGCTGGTCGCGGTGCAGGCCGGCCTGCGCGTGGGCGCTCTATGGGATTTACATCATAGGGCGGCGGCGGTGCACGCCGCCGCGCTGGTCGACTCGCTAGCGCATCCGCCCGGCGTCGTCTGACGTTTCGGCCGGCGCCTGCGGCGGCGGCACCGTCAGCAGCGCCGTGCCCGGCGGCTCGTCGCGCAGCCAGCCGAACAGGATCGCCATCATCAGCGGACCGACGAACAGGCCGATCACGCCCAGCGTCGAGACGCCGCCCAGCAGGCCGAACAGCACCGCCAGGAAGGGCAGGTTGACGCGCTGCCCGATCAGTTTCGGGCGGATGAATTTATCGACCAGGAACAGCTCGACCGCGCCCCAGGTGAACAGGCCCAGCGCCTCGGCCGAGTGGCCCTGGCCGAACAGCAGCAGCGAGACCATCGTGAACGACAGCGGCGCGCCGCCCGGGATCAGGGCCAGGTAGCCGGTGATCACGCCCAGCAGCACCGGGGCCGGCGCGCCGGCGACCCAGTAGGCCACGCCCAGCACGATGCCTTCCAGGATCGCGATCGATCCGAGTCCCAGCGCGGTGCCGCGCACCGACAGCGGCAGCACGCGGCGCAGCTTGGTGTACTGGTCGGGCAGCAGGCGCGCGCCGGCGCGGTCGATGTAGTGCATGACGCTGTTGCCGTGCACGTACAGCACGAACAGCGTGAGCAGGGTGAGGAACAGGTACAGGGCGTTGGCCAGGATCGTGGAGCCCCAGACGCGCGCGGTATCGGTCAGGTGCGGCATGAAGTCGCCCACCGTGGTGCGCACCAGCGCGTTGAGTCCGCCCGGCACGGCGAGGTGTTCGAGCCACCACTTGACGGCGGGTTCGGCCACCAGCGGCAGGTTGGCCAGCCAGCTTGGCACCGGCACCCCGGTCTGGTTGAAGCTGATGAGCATGCGCTGCAGGCTCGCGAGCTCGTAGGTGAGGGTGTGGAACAGCAGCACCGACGGCCCGACGAAGCTGACGATCAGGAGCAGCAGCATGAAGCTGGCGCTGGCCAGCGGCGCCCAACCGCGCCGCAGCAGGCGCTGGTGCAACGGCCAGGTGATCACCGCCAGCAGGCCGGCCCAGGCGATCGAGCCAATAAAATGTTGCAACAGGAAGGCCAGGGCGATGGCGAACAGCACCGGCAGGATCAAATGAGCTTTGTTGCGCATACTGGCCCGGATTGAATCACGTTTTCCTCAATAGTTTCTACGTCGTGCAGAGTTTACAGCAGAGTTGTCCGCTCGAAAGAATAATACAGGATGCATTCCCATAAAAGCGGAGTTTACAGAATGAATACTTCCGAAAAACAGAAAGCCGCCACTATGAAGATAGTATTGTGACACCGATCGGCGCCGGCGGCAGCAAGCGCGCGGTATGTACGACATCCTGCGGGAAGCGGCTAAATCGTTTATACTATTTGCCCTCGCAACGATGGAGCAGCACCATGCCACGCAAGCCGGCGACCGCGCCCGAACCAGCAGCAACGCGCGCGCAGCGCCCCAGGGCGAAGAGCGCCAGTCCAAAACCGGCGGCCAGGACGGTGGCGAAGGCCGCAAGCAAGCCTGCAGCCAAGCCGGCCACCAAGGCCGCGACGGCGAAGGGCGGACTCAAGACGGCGGTCAGGTCGGCCGCCAGGGCGCTCGCGACTCCGCCGGCCAGGAAGGCCGTCGCCAAGCCGGCGGCGAAGGCCGTGGAACGCGCTCCCGTCCAGGATGCGCGTCCGGTGCTGGTGCGCGACAGCTTCACCATGCCCGAGGGGGAATACGCGGTGCTGCTCGAAGTCAAGCAGGCCTGCCTGCGGGCCGGCATCGACGTCAAGAAGAGCGAGTTGCTGCGCATCGGTGTGGCCCTGTTGGGCCAGCTCGACGTGGCCACCCTGCAGGGCGTGCTGGCGGCGCTGCCCCAGCTCAAGACCGGGCGTCCGCCCGCACAGGCGTGAACACGCGCTAGTGGATCGCCGACGCGCTCGTCAATTCCTTGAGTTCGCGGATCGGGATATTCGATTTTTCGTGCATGCGCAGCAGGATCGTGGCGCCGACATTGAGCTTGCGGTGGCGGATCTTGCTGATGATCGGCGGCTGCACTTCGAGCACGCGGCACAGCTCCGCGTCGTTCTTCAGCTGCAGGCGCTCGATCAGGGTGTCGAGCAGTTTGTTGGGCACGAAACTCGAGGGCTCAAGCGCCCGCGCTCGATGCATCGCCTCGAGCATTTCCTGTTTTTTCTGTCGTACGCTCATGTCGATTCTCCAATATGAAAACATGATTCAAGACAGATCGACCGTTCTGGAAAAATAGCCCGGCCTGTTGTAATCGCTTGTTGCGGCGGGTCGTTGTGATATTACTACGATTATGTTGCGCACGATTCGCGAAATTTAACTAAAAATGCCGCAATTGTGCGTTTCTTCCAGGAACTTATGCTAATTTCAGCCCGGAATGCGTGAGCAGCAGCACCTTGTCGGCCATGGCGGCCGCGGCGTGGGAGTGGGTGACCATGATGGCCCCGGCGCCGTGGGCGCGGGTCTCGTGGCGCAACAGCTGGAGGATGACGTCGGCCGTTTCGGGATCGAGGTTGCCGGTTGGCTCGTCCGCCAGCAGCAGGGCCGGACGGTGCACGAGGGCGCGCGCGATCGCCACCCGCTGCAGTTCGCCGCCCGAGAGCTGGCGCGGGAAATCGTCGCCCCGGCCGCGTAGTCCGACCGCTTCCAGCATCGCGGCCACGCGATCCGCCGCGGCCCGCGCCGGCGTTTTGGTGAGCAGCAGCGGCAGCGCCACGTTCTGGCGCAGGGTCAGGTGCGGCAGCACGTGGAAGGCCTGGAAGATGAAACCCATGCGGGTGCGCCGCAGGCGGGTGGCGGCGTCGTCGTCGAGGCTGGACATCGGCGCGCCGTCCACGATCACCTGGCCGGCGTCGGGCGTGTCGAGCCCCGCGATGAGGTTGAGCAGGGTGGATTTGCCGACGCCCGATTCGCCCATGATCGCCACGAACTCACCGCGCTCGAACACATGCGACAGCTGCGCTAGCACCGTGCGGCCGCCGTAGGATTTGGTGAGCTGGTCGAGTTCGAGCATGCGGAGGATATGGATCTAGCGAGTGAGGGCGCGCCGGAGCAGGTAGCTGGCCGCATCGACCAGGGCCACCAGCACCAGCATCGCGATCACCACGGTGGCCGCGCTGGGCATCTGGAACAGCGACAGGTGGTACTTCAGCATCTGGCCCAGGCCGCCGGCGCCGACCACGCCCAGCACCGCCGCCGCGCGAATATTGTTCTCCCAGCGGTACAGCGTGTACGACAGCATCTGCGGCAGCGCCTGGGGCAGCGTAGCGTACAGGAAGGCCGCCAGGGGCCGCGCGCCGTTGGTGCGCAGGGTCTGCTCGGCATGCGGCTCGACGTTTTCCAGGGCGTCGGCGAACAGCCGCCCCAGCACCCCGGCCGTGTGCGCGGCCAGCGCCATGGTGCCGGCCATGGGGCCCAGGCCGGCCAGCACCAGCAGCACCGCGGCCCACACCAGCTCGGGAATCGAGCGCAGCACATTGAGCACCAGGCGCGTCGCAAGCCGCGCCACGCGGCCCAGGCGTCCGGCGCCGGCCAGCGCCAGCGGCAGGCCGACGATGGCGGCGAGCAGGGTGCCGATGGCCGACATGGCCAGCGTCTCCCACAGCGCGCCCAGCGTGTTGACCAGGAAGGGCGTGCCGGTCTCCGGCGGCGCAAAGCCGGCCAGGAATTCGCGCGCCGAATCGATCGCCTCGGCGGTGAAGAAGGCGCTCCACTGCAGCGGCAGCGAGGCGAAGCTAGCCACGACCAGGGCCAAGAGACCAAGCAGGATCAGCCAGGTCCTGAGGTCGCGCGGCGGCGCCGGCGGCGCTTGCAACTGCGTGGATTGCTTCATCCCAGCCTCCGGCGCAGCATCTTCGAGACCAGGTCGGCCGCCGCCACCAGCAGCACGAACACGATCAGCATGGTGGCGACTTCGCCGCCGGCCATCATCTTGGTCGATTCGTCCAGGCGCTGGCCCAGGCCGCCGGCGCCGACGAAGCCCATCACGGCCGAGCCGCGGATCGCGCACTCCCAGCGATAGACCGTATACGACACCAGTTCGGCGCTCGAGTCGGGGAGGGCGCCGTACAGCAGCGCCGGCAGGCGGCCGGCGCCATTGGCGAGCAGGACGTCGGTGGCATGGGCGTCGCTCGACTCGAGGATCTCGGCATATACCTTGGCCAGCATGCCGCTGTACGACAGGGCGATCGCCAGCACGCCGGCGGTCGGCCCCAGGCCGACGATGCGCACGAACAGCAGCGCCCACACGAGTTCGGGCACCGAACGCAGGACCATCAGGATCCAGCGCAGGGCCTGGCGCACGAGCGCCGCGAACGGATGCACGCGGCCGGTGCCCAGGCGCGAGATCGACAGGCGCTCGGTGATGACGAAGGTGGCGGGAATCGCCACCAGCAGGGCCAGCGTGAGGCCGGCGGTGGCGATCGCCACCGTCTGCCAGGTCTCGCGCAGCACCATGGCCAGGAATTCTGGGTCGTGCGCCGGGACCAGGAAATCGGAAAGGAACATCCCGGCCGCGCGCAGGCTTTGCGCATCGAACAGCAGCCAGGGCTTGAATTCGGCGCCCGCCAGCAGCGGGTACAGCAGGACGACGAAGATCGCGGCCCAGGTGACGCGCGGGCGCCACGCGGGATCGCGGTGAAGAACTGCAGCGGCGCTCATCAGAAGCAGGCGCCGACGGCGATCTGGCCGGGTGTCTCGTGCAGGGTGGCGGGCGCCGGCTCGACCGCCTCATTGGCGTACAGCTCGGCGATCATGGCGTCGCTGACCTCTTCGCGCGGCGCATCGAACACGATGCGGCCGTCGCGCAGGCCGACCAGGCGAGCGAACTGCTCGCGCGCCAGGTCGACCTGGTGCAGGCTGCACACCAGGGTGGCATTGCGCCCCTGCGCTTCCTGGCGCAAGGTGGCCAGGGTGTGGCGCGCCAGCGCCGGGTCGAGCGCCGAGATCGGCTCGTCGACCAGCAGCGCCTCGGCGTTGGAGAGCAGCAGGCGCGCCAGGCCGCAGCGCTGGCGTTCGCCGCCCGACAGGCGGTCGACCCGCGCATACAGCTTGTCGCCCAGCGAAAAGCGCGCCAGCGCGGCGTGGGCGGCGGCGGGATCCTGCGGGCGCACCAGCGAGGCCAGGGCCTGCCACAGCGACCAGTGCGGCAGGCGCGCGGCCAGCACCGCCGTCACCACGCGCTGGCGCGCCGGCAGCGGCGGCGCCTGCGGCGCCAGGAACAGGCGCGCACGCAGGTGGTGGCGCTCGGCGCCGCTCAACTGCCAGGGATCCTGGCCGAAGATCTCGAGCGTGCCCTCGGCGGGCCGGTGGGCGCAGGCAAGGGTGGACAGCAGGGTGGTCTTGCCGGCCCCGGAAGGACCGATCAGGGCGACCTGCTCGCCGGCGCGAATCGTGAGGTCGAGCGCGTGCAGGGCCGGCGCGCGGCTGCCGGCCAGGTGGCGCACGGTCAGGCCGCGCAGGCGGTAGGTCGCCATGGTGAATCGCCTTCCGATATTACTTCAGCAGGCCCGCATTGCGTGCGGCGGCTTCGATCGCGCCATAGTTGGCGGTCTTGGTCGGCACGAACTTCGTCGCGCGCTGCAGGTCGAGGATCTGCTTGCCTTCGGCGGTCGAGCCGTCCAGCGCCAGGAAGGCGTCGGTGATCTTTTTCTTGAGCGCCGGATCCATGTCGGTACGCACGGTCCAGTTGTAGTCGAAGTAGCCCGGGGTGGTGTAGAACACGCGCACCTGTTTCGGATCGACCTTCTTGCTCTCGACCAGCTTTTCCCAGACGGAGATGTTCAGCGCGCCGGCATCGACCTTGCCGCCGGCCACGGCCGCCACGGTGGCGTCATGCGCGCCCGAGAAGGCGATGCGCTTCAGGTCGGTGTCCGGGTTGATCTTGGCTTGCAGCAGGAACGAGCGCGGCATCAGGTGGCCCGAGGTCGACGATTCCGAACCGAAGGCCAGGGTCTTGCCCTTCAGGTCTTCCAGCTTGGTGATGCCTGGCACGGTAGTGATGAAGACCGAGCGGAATTTCTCGTCTTCCTCGCGCTGCACCAGCGGGGTTACCTGGCCCTTGCTGCGCACATTGGCTTGCACGAAGGTGAAGCCGCCGAACCAGACCATGTCGATCTTGCGGTTGATCAGGCCTTCGACCGAGGCGGCGTAGTCGGTCACCGGGGTGAACTCGACCTTCAGGCCGGTGGCCTTGGCCAGGTATTCGCCCAGCGGCTTGAACTTGCGCTGCAGCTCGGTCGGCGATTCGTCGGGGATTGCCGAGACGCGCAGCACGCCATTGCTCTGGGCTGCAGCCGAGCCTGCGATCAGCATCGTGCCAGCAACAGCTGCGCACAGGGTTTTCAGGATGTGACGGCGAATGGACATGGTCATGGTGGTTTTTATTGATGGTTAATCGGGATGGAATACGAATTATAAATGCCGATCATTCCACCCGGCAAAAACAATAGACGAATTGCTGGGTCGTGCCGAACGGTGTCCGGTGCAGTTCGGTGCGGCTTTCGACCAGGCGGAAGGCCGGGCCGAATTGGTCGTGCAAGCCGTCGGCGTCATAGCGCACGATGTCCAGGCCGCTGCATTTTGTGGGGCCTTCGGGGCCGAAGGTGGCGACGATCACGCTGCCGCCCGGACGCATGGCGCGCGCCACCTGGCGTACGTAGGCGGCCCGCTGCGCGGGTTCGAGCAGGAAGTGGAACACGGCGCGGTCGTGCCAGACGTCGTAGCGCCGTTCCGGCAGCTCGGCCTGCGTGATGTCTCCCACCAGCCAGCGGGCCCGGTCGGCCTGGGCGCCCAGGCGCTCGCGGGCGACGCGGATCGCCTCGGCCGAGATGTCCAGCACGGATACATCCGTGTAGCCGCGCGCCAGCAGGTCGTCCACCAGCGTCGCTTCGCCGCCGCCGACGTCGATGATCGCCGCCGAGGGCGCGCCGGCGCTGCGCTCGATCAGGGCGAGCGAGGTGTCCAGGTGCGGGGCGTACCAGCTCACCGCATCCGGCGCCTTGGTGCGGTACACGGTCTCCCAATGAAGTCGCTGGTCCATATTCCACTTTAGAAAGATCGCAGGGCAGTCGGCCCTGCACGCTTGAATTGCCGCGCGCCGGCGATTCGGGGGAATCCGCTATGATGGCAAAAACAGCAACGATAGAAGTAATTCTCATATGCCATCTCGCATGGTGCGGTGTGGCGGCACGAATGATAAACCTTATGCTGACAACCTGCACATCCGACGAGCGCCAGGCCGCCGTTGCCAACGCCCATGACGCACAAGACCTGCATGCCGGCCTGCGCGCCCCAGACGCCTGCATCTCGCCCAAGTTCCTCTACGACGCGCTCGGTTCCAAGCTGTTCGAGGCCATCTGCGAGTTGCCCGAGTACTACCCGACCCGCACCGAAGCGGCCATCTTCGAGCGCCACGGCGCCGAGATCGCGCGCGTGGCCGGCCTCGGGACGACGCTGATCGACCTCGGCGCCGGCAATTGCGCCAAGGCCGCCAAGCTGTTTCCGCTATTGCAGCCGACGCAGTACGTGGCGGTCGACATCTCCAGCGAATTCACGCATGACGCCCTGGCGCGCCTGCGCCAGCGTTTCCCGCAGATCGCGATGGAAGCGCTGGGCATGGATTTCTCGAGCCGCTTCGAGCTGCCCGAGCTGGTGCGCGCCGAGCGCCGCCTGTTCTTCTATCCCGGCTCCTCGCTCGGCAATTTCACGCCCGAGGATGCGCAGGCCTTCCTGGCGCGCCTGCGCGCGCAGTGCGGGCCGGACGGCGGCATCCTGATCGGCATCGACCTGGCCAAAGATAAAGCCACGCTCGACGCCGCCTATGACGACGCGCTGGGCGTGACCGCCGCCTTCAACCTGAACATCCTGCGCCACGTGAACCGGCTGGTCGACGCCGACTTCGACATCCGCCAGTGGCGCCACCACGGCTTCTACAATGCCGCGCGCGGACGCATCGAGATGCACCTCGAGGCGCGCACGGCGCAAGACGTGCACTGGCGCGGCGGCGAGCGCCGCTTCGAGGCGGGCGACTGCATCCACACCGAGAACAGCTATAAATACCAGCAGGCCGACGCCATCAAGCTGCTGGAGCGTTCCGGTTTCGAGGCGACCCGCGTCTGGACCGATCCGCAGCGCTGGTTCGCGGTGATCCACGCACAGGCCATTCCCGTATGAATATGCTGCGCGACGAGGGCCTGCCACGCACTTTCGCCCGGGTGCGCGGCCGTTCGCTGCACCTGGCCGAGGCGCTGTCCGACGAAGATTGCTGCGCGCAGTCGATGCCAGATGCCAGCCCCATCAAATGGCACCTGGCGCACACCACCTGGTTCTTCGAGACCTTCATCCTCGAGCCGCGCGAACCGGGCTTCGCGCCGTTCCACCCGGCGTTCCGCGTCATTTTCAACTCTTACTACAACGGTGTCGGCGACAAGCATCCGCGCCCGCAGCGCGGCCTGCTCACGCGGCCGGCTCTCAGTGAGGTGAAGGCCTACCGCCACGACGTCGACCGCCGCATGGACGCCTTGTTGGCGCGTGGCATCGATGGTGAACTGGCGGCCCTGGTCGAACTGGGCCTGCAGCACGAGCAGCAGCACCAGGAGCTGATGCTCACCGACGTCAAGCACCTGCTGGCGCAGAATCCCCTGTATCCGGCCTATGCGGCCGATCCGCTGGCGGCATCCCGGCCGGCGGCGCAGCTGGAGTGGCTGCCGTTCGAAGGCGGCCTGGCCGAGATCGGCCACAAGGGCACGGGCTTTTGCTTCGACAACGAGTTGCCGCGCCACCGCACCTATGTGGCGCCGTTCGCGCTGGCCTCGCGCCTCGTCACCAATGGCGAATACCGCGAGTTCATCGAGGCCGGCGGCTACCGCGACCCGGCGCTGTGGCTGGCCGAGGGCTGGGACCGGGTCTGCTCGGGCGAGATCACCCGCCCGCTGTACTGGATCGAACGGGACGATGGCTGGCACGAGTTCACGCTGCACGGCGTGCAGCCGCTCGACCCCGAGCGTCCCGTCACCCACGTCTCGCTGTACGAAGCCGACGCCTATGCGCGCTGGCGCGGCGCCCGCCTGCCCACCGAGGCGGAATGGGAATTCGCGGCGCGCCAAGCCAGCCTGGGCGCGCTGCCGGTGCACCATCCGGCGGCGGCCAGCGGCGCCGGCCTGCAGCAGATGTTCGGCGCCTGCTGGCAGTGGACGAGCAGCAGCTATGCGCCTTATCCCGGCTATGCGCCGGCGCCGGGCGCCATCGGCGAGTACAACGGCAAGTTCATGGTCAACCAGTACGTGCTGCGCGGCTCGTCCTGCGCCACGCCCGAGGGCCACGCACGCGCCAGCTACCGCAACTTCTTCCCGACCGGCGCGCGCTGGCAGTTCACCGGCATCCGGCTGGCAAGATGAGCCGCCGGCGTGACTGGCGCGCGCGCCTGAAAGACCAGCGCGCCAATATCTACATCCTGCAGCACCCCCTCAAGTTCACCCTGCAGGTGCTGAGGGGCTTTCGCGCCAACCAGGGCCTGCTGCTGGCCGGCGCCGTCGCCTATTACGCGCTGCTGTCGATCGTGCCCTTCCTGATGCTGGTGGTGGTGGTGCTGTCGCATTTCATCGATCCGGTCGAGCTGCTCGACACCTTGCGCCGCTACCTCGAACTGCTGGTGCCGGGCCAGTCGCGCCCGATCGTGACCGAGGTCGCCAACTTCCTGCAGGACCGCCAGTTGCTGACCTGGGTGCTGGCGCTCACCATGCTGTTCTTCAGCTCGCTTGCGTTTACCGTGCTGGAGAATGCGATGAGCGTGATCTTCGTGCACCGGGTCGCGATGCGGCGCCGCCATTTTCTGGTCTCGGCCGTACTGCCGTATTGCTACATCCTGGCGCTGGGCATCGGCATCATGGTGGTGACCCTGGTCGCCGGCGCGCTGCAGGTGATGGGGTCCGAGAGCGTGTGGCTGTTCAACTACAAGTGGTCGCTGGGCGGGGTGTCTGGAGCCTTGCTGTATCTGCTGGGGCTGGCGGGCGAGATCCTGGTGCTGACCTCGATCTACCTGGTGATGCCGGTGGGGCGGCTGTCGATCTGGCATGCCTTCGTCGGCGGCGCGACGGCGGCGCTGCTGTGGGAAATCGCGCGCCACGTGCTGGTCTGGTATTTCTCGACCCTGTCGCAGGTGAACCTGGTGTATGGCTCGATGACGACGGCGATCGTGGTGATGTTCTCGCTGGAGATCGCCGCCACCTTGCTGCTGCTGGGAGCCCAGGTGATTGCCGAGTACGAGCGGGTGGGGCAGGCCGGCAGCGGGGAGCCGCCGGCGCAGCCGACTTGCGATATTCCGCCGCTGGCGCGTGGTTGACATCGTCGACCTCGCGCCTGCGGCGTTCGTTTGCTTCTTATTTCTCTTCGCCCTTCGGCTTGATCATCAGGCTGGCGATGCAGCTGCCAGCGATCAGCACTGCCACGACGGTCAGCGAAGCCTGCACCGGCACGTGGTACCACGGCATGATCAGCATCTTGACGCCGATGAAGGTCAGGACCATCGCCAGGCCATACTTGAGCAGGTGGAAGCGGTCAGCCACGTCGACCAGCAGGAAGTACAGCGCACGCAAGCCCAGGATCGCGAACATGTTCGAGGTGAACACGATGAACGGGTCGGTCGTGATCGCGAAGATCGCCGGGATCGAGTCCACCGCGAAGATCAGGTCGGTCACCTCGATCAGGATCAGGACCAGGAACAGCGGCGTCACGTAACGCAGGCCGTCCTTGCGCACGAAGAACTTCTCGCCATGGTCGCCGTCGGCCACGCGCAGGTGCTTGCGCGCCAGCTTGAGGATCGGGTTGTTGGCCACGTCCGGCTCTTCGTCGACCGCCACCAGCATGCGGATACCGGTGAACAACAGGAAGGCGCCGAACAGGTACAGGACCCAGCTGAATTCGCTCACGACCCAGGCGCCGGCGCTGATCATGATGGCGCGCATGATGATCGCACCCAGCACGCCATAGATCAGGACGCGGCGCTGGTATTGCTGCGGCACCTGGAAGGCGGTGAAGATCAGCAGGAACACGAATACGTTGTCGACCGACAGCGCTTTCTCGATCAGGTAGCCGGAGAAGAATTCGAGCGACTTCTGGCTCGCGATCTCGGCGCCGGCAGTGTCCATCAGGTAGTAATACAGGCCGGCATTGAAGATCAGCGCCATGCTGACCCAGACCAGCGACCAGATGCCGGCTTCCTTGACGCTGACTTTATGCGCCTTGTTACCGCCGAAAACGAACAGGTCGAGCGCGAGCATGACCAGCACGAAGCCGACGAAGCCGGCCCACATCATGGGGCTTGCAATGGTTTCCAGTCCGTTCATCGGGCACTCCTTGTACTTACAGTGAGACGAGGGGGCATGACAGTCCTCCAATGGGTAAAAACCACACTATAGGTTGCACCAATACATCGGACAAATCGAATATTGTTTGATGTAAGATCGAGTTTTTCGATCTTTACGGGAGAGCGCTGTGTCGACACTCAACTATAAACACCTGCGCTACTTCTGGATGGTAGCGAAAACCGGCAGCATTGCGCGCGCAGCGGAACAACTGCACCTGACCCCGCACTCGATCTCGGGCCAGTTGTCCGAATTCGCGGACAGCCTGGGCGTCGAACTGTTTCGCCGGGTCGGGCGCAAGCTCGAACTGACCGATACAGGACGCCGCATCGTCAGCTATGCCGAAGCCATCTTCAATACCGGCGACGAGCTGCTGGAGCTGGTGCGCGACCAGGCCTTCGCGACCACGTCCTATCGCGTCGGTTGCGCCGATTCGGTGTCCAAGCTGATCGCCGTCGACCTGGTCGAGCCGGCCCTCAGGCTGAAAGACCCCGTCAAGCTGATCTGCCGTGAAGGGCGGCTGGACAGTCTGATCGCCGACCTGGCCGTGCACCGGCTCGACCTGGTGGTCGCCGACCGCCCGATCCCGGGCCACTTCAGCGTGCGCGCCTACAACCACTTGCTGGGCGAGAGCCCGATGACGGCCTTCTGCACCGAAGCGCTGGCGGCAACCTTCGACCGGCCGTTCCCGGCCTGCCTGCACAATGCGCCGATGCTGTTGCCGGGCGAGGATTTCGCGATCCACCAGCGCCTGCTGCGCTGGCTCGAGCGCTGCGACGTGCATCCGCGCGTGCTGGGGGAGTTCGACGACAGCGCCATGATCCAGGCGTTCGGCCGTTCGGGCGCCGGCGTGTTCTTCGCGCCGAGCGTGATCGCAGCCCAGGTCAGCAGCCAGTACGGGCTGGTCGCGCTGGGCCAGGTCGAGTCGGTGGTCGAGCAGGTGTATGCGATCACGACCGAGCGCCGCATGAGCCATCCGGCCACCGTGGCGATCAGCAGGCTGGCGCGCGACAAGCTGTTTGCGCGGGGAGACGGTGCTGTTGCGCACAGTCAATCCGAGGCGACGCCCTGAATGGCACAGTAAGTTCTTGCCGGAAACTAGCCGAACGTAAAAACTGACCGGGAGATGCCCCATGCGACTGCTGCGCGGCTGCGATTCGCCGTTCGCCATCGCGGCCCACGCCGCGTTGCTGCGCCGGCGCGGCATCGACTTCGTCATGCGGCGCTACAGCCGCGATCCATCGGCCAATCTCGACGCCGGCGAGGCGCAGCGCCTGTGCGGCGCCGGGCTGCGGATCGGCGCGCTTTGGGAGGGACGCGTGGCGCGTGACCGGCTTTCGCGCCAGCAGGGCGTGCGCGATGGCGCCGAGGCCCTGCACCTGGCCCGCGCGGCGGGGCAGCCGCCAGGCAGCGCGATCTATTTCGCCCTCGGCGAGGACACGACGCCGGCCGACGTCGATGGGGTCTTGAAACACTACCTGGCCGGTGTGCGCAGCGCGCTGGGCGGCGCCGCGGGCTATCGCGTCGGGGTGCATGGCAGCCATGCCTGGTGTGCGGGCCTGGTCGACCGTGGCTTGGGTGGGTTGAGCTGGCTGGTCTCGATGCCGGCCGGCGGGGTGGCGCCGCGCCACAATCTGCTGCAATGGCCTTCCGCGCGCCTGGTGCTCGACGGCGCCGAGCTGCGGCTGTCACCCGTGCTGGGACAGCCGGGAAGAGATCCCGGCCTGTTCTGGCTGGCCGGGCCTGGCGCGGCGCGCGGGGTAGGGCGCCGCTGAGCGCCCCGGGGTGTCGCGTCAAGCGCGGACGGTGATGCCGGCGGCGCCGGCTTCGACGCGGCCGACCACTGCCGCGTCAAGGAATCCTTCGCGCGCGAACAGGGCCAGCACGTCGTCGACCGAGGCCGGATCGCAGGCCACCAGCAGGCCGCCCGAGGTTTGCGGATCGGTCAGCAGCGCGCGCTGGGCCGGGCTCAAGGCCTCGTCGAGCTGCACGTCCTTGCCATAGGCATCCCAGTTGCGGCCAGATGCGCCGGTGAAGAAGCCGTCATGCGCCAGTTGCAGCACGCCGGGGAGCAGCGGGATCGCCGGCATATCAAGTTGCGCGTGCAACTGGGCGCCGCGCGCGAGTTCGAGCAGGTGGCCCAGCAGGCCGAAGCCGGTGACGTCGGTCATCGCGTGCACGCCGGGCATGTCGGCCAGCAGGCGGCCCGGCTTGTTCAACTTGGTGGTGTTGGCGATCATGGCCGCATAGCCTTCTTCGCCCAGGACGCCCTTCTTTAGCGCGGCCGACAGCACGCCCACGCCCAAGGGCTTGCCCAGCACTAGCACGTCGCCGGCGCGGGCGGCGCTGTTCTTCTTGACCTTCGACGGGTGCACCAGGCCCATCACTACCAGGCCATAGATCGGCTCGACGGAATCGATCGTGTGGCCGCCGGCGATCGGGATGCCGGCTTCGCGGCAGATGGATGCGCCGCCTTCCAGGATCTGGCTGATGGTCTCGAGCGGCAGCTTGTTGATCGGCATGCCGACCAGGGCCAGGGCCATGATCGGGGTGCCGCCCATCGCATACACGTCCGAGATCGCATTGGTGGCGGCGATGCGGCCGAAGTCGAACGGGTCGTCGACGATCGGCATGAAGAAATCGGTGGTGGCGACCAGCGCCTGCTCGTCGTTGAGCTGGTAGACCGCGGCGTCGTCCGAGGTCTCGATGCCGACCATCAGCTCCTTCGGCAGCGGGAAGCCGCCCGACGACTTGAGGATCTCGGCCAGCACGCCGGGCGCGATCTTGCAGCCGCAGCCGCCGCCGTGCGAGAACGAGGTGAGTTTGATGGGTTGGTCGGTGGTGCTCATGGGATATCCGGTTATCGTTGATCGTCGAATTATCGCGCAAGTTCGGCGCGGGCGCTTGGCCGCGAGCCGACGAGGTACTTTTTCGTTGGCCCAAAAACGTCGTCCCCGCGCAGGCGGGGACCCAAGTTTCTCGATGCGCCACTTACTTCAAGCGAAGTGGCGGCGCATGTTGACTTGGGTCCCCGCCTGCGCGGGGACGACGGGTTTGCTGCAGCTTGCTGTCAGGCGTTCAGGGCTTACTCGCCGAACGAACGGCGGGCGCCGTCCATCGAGCGCGGGTGGGCGCCCTTGTAGCCGCCTTCGCGGCGCTGGCCCTGGCCTTCGCGCGGGCCGCCGAAGCGGTTGCCGTCGCGCGGCGCGCCGGCGCCGTAGCCGCCTTCACGGCGCTGGCCCTGGTAGCCGCCTTCGCGCGGTGCGCGCTCGCTCGGGGTGCGCGAGGCATAGCCGCCTTCGCGCTGGCTGCCTTCGCGTGGACCGCGGTCGGCGTAGCGGCTTTCGTACTGCGGACGCTCGCCGCCGGCGGCGCGTTCGCCACCGTAGCTGCGCTCACCGTAGCCGCCTTCACGCGGACCCGACGGCTTGCCGAAACCGCGCTGGGCCGGCTTGCCATTGCGGCCGTCGCCCGGCTTCCAGCCCGGACGCGCTGCCGAACGCGGCGCCGCCGTGCGCTTCGGTTCGAATCCCTCGATCACATTGACCGGGATCGGCTGGCGCGTGAAGCGCTCGATGCGGCGGATGTTCATGTTCTCGGCATGGTTGACCAGCGAGATCGCGGTGCCGTTGCGGCCGGCGCGGCCGGTGCGGCCGATGCGGTGCACGTAGTCCTCGGGGAACTTCGGCAGGTCGTAGTTCACCACGTGGGTGATGTTCGGCACGTCGATGCCGCGCGCGGCGACGTCGGTCGCGACCAGCACCTTGACGCTGCCGCGGCGCAGGCTGTCCAGGGTGCGGTTGCGGGCGCCCTGGTGCATGTCGCCATGCAGCGCGGCGGCGGCGAAGCCGGCGATGTTCAGGCGGTCGGCGATCATGTCGGCGTCGCGCTTGGTCGCGGTGAACACCACGGCCTGGTCCAGCGTCTCGTCGCGCAGCAGGTGGTCGAGCAGGCGGTTCTTGTGCGACAGGTCGTCGACAAAGTGCACGCGCTGCACGATGTTCTCGTGGCGGTTGGTGGCGCTGGCGATCTGGATGGTCAGCGGATCGCTGGTGATGCGGCGCGCCATATTGCCCACGACGCCGTCCAGGGTCGCCGAGAACAGCATGGTCTGGCGGGTCGATGGGGTCGCGGCGACGATCTTCTCGATGTCGTCGATGAAGCCCATGTCGAGCATGCGGTCGGCTTCGTCCAGCACCAGGATCTCGAGCTGCGAGAAGTCGATCTTGCCCGATTCCATATGGTCGATCAGGCGGCCCGGGGTGGCGACGAGGATTTCAGGATTCTTGGCCAGCAGTTGCATCTGTTTCGGGTACGGCATGCCGCCCAGGATCGAGATGCAGCGCACGCGGCGCATATGGGCCGTGTACTTGTCGGTGTTGCTGGTCACTTGCAGCGCCAGTTCGCGGGTCGGGGTCAGGACCAGCATCTTCGGCTGGGCCGGCTTGAAACGGACGCGTTCGCCGCGTGCGCGGGCAGCCTGCGCTTCTTGCGCAGGGGTCTTGCCGACAGGCGTCGGCTCAGCGTTGGCCAGCTGGTGCAGGGCCGGCAGCATGAAGGCCGCGGTCTTGCCCGAACCGGTCTGCGATGAGACCAGCAGGTCGCGGCGGGCGATGGCAGCAGGGATGGCTTGCGCCTGGACCGGGGTCGGGGTGGTGTAGCCGGTGTCGGCGACTGCCTGGACGATGGACGCGTGCAGGCCTAGTGCTTCAAAACTCATTGTTCTTTACTTTCGGAATAAATCATGCACGTTCGCACATGTGGCGCGAACGTAAAAATGCAACGCGAACCGACAAACGAAATGACTCAGTAATGAAAGAAATTTCGGCACAAAAGCTTTGCGCCGGGACGGTGTCTGGAAACGACACGCAAGGCGGGAGGCTTTGGAAAGGCGCTCTGGTCGAGCTGCCTGGGGTTTGCGTAGCTGCTTGTTGTACTGCTAACGCTGTTGCTGCCGGCTCATCGAATCTCCTGGAGATCGTATCAAGCGGGCGCGATGTCGCAGCGCACAAACAGAACTATACAGGTTTTTCCGAATCTTTGCACGACAGCGCGTAAAACCGTGCAGCTAATGCTGCACGGCAACATCAGCGCTGCTTGCGCGCCGACGAAGTATTGCGCGCGATGCGCTTGCCGGTCTTGCTGGTTCCGGCCTTGGCCTTGAAGCGCGAGGCATTGCGCTTGGCCTTGCCGCGGTCGGCCTCGAAGGCGACGACGGCGTTCTCGATGATGTTCTCGGCGATGTCGCCGTGGTTCGAGGCCGAGGTCTTGGGCACCAGGATCGTCGAGCCGGCTTTCAGGCGCGACTGCGGCGGGATGTTGTTGGCCTGGCGGATGACTTCGGGCGTGGTGCCGAACTTCGAGGCCAGCTGGGCGATGGTCACGCGGGCGCCGGTGATCTTGTGCGTGGTCCAGGTCGACAACGCATGGCCCCATTGCGCCAGGTTGATGTGGAATTTCTCGGCGTTCTCGGTCGGCAGCAGGATCTTGGTGCGCTCGCCGCCGATGATGACCGGCTTCTTGAACTGCGGATTGAGTGCCTTGAATTCGTCGAGCGACATCTCGGCCAGTTGCGCCGCGATGGCCAGGTCGATGTCGCTGGTCTTGTCGACCGTGGTGAAATAGGGCTGGTTGTCGATCGCCGGCAGGGTGACGCCGTATTGCGATGGATTGGCGACCACGTTCTTGACCGCCTGCAGCTTCGGCACGTAGTTGCGGGTCTCGGCCGGCATCAGCTCGGCCAGGCTGTCGAAATCGGTCGGCTTGCCCAGTTCCTGGTTTTTCTTGATGGCGCGCTGAACATTGCCCTCGCCCCAGTTATACGCCGCCAGGGCGAGCGGCCAGTCGCCGAACATCGTGTACAGGCGCTGCAGATAGGTCAGGGCGGCGTCGGTCGAGGCGATCACGCCGCGCCGCTCGTCCTTGAACATGTTCTGGCGCAGGTCGAAATCCTTGCCCGTGCCCGGCACGAATTGCCACAGGCCGGCGGCGTTGGCGCTCGACATGGCTTGCGGATTGAAGGCCGATTCGATCACCGGCAGCAGGGCCAGCTCGGTCGGCATGCCGCGCTTTTCCAGTTCCGACACCACGTGGTATAGATAGGGCGAGGCGCGCCCGGAAATGCGGGACAAGGTGCCCGGGTGCGCCGCATAGGCCTGGGCGTGGCGCGTTACCAGGGCGTTGTTCAGGTCGGGAATCGCATAGCCGCTGCGGATGCGGCCCCAGACGTCGGTCTCGCGGTACTCGTCGGCGTCGAGTTTCATTACCGATGGCGATTGCGCCGAACGCTCGAGGCTGGAAGCGGCGAGGGCGCCGGAAGCCGGGGCCGCGTCCATCGCCTGGCTCAGTGGTGCTGCTGCCAGGAGGGCCAGCGCAGCCAGGGTGAGAATGGAGCGTTTCGTATCGTGCATGGGCTTCATGGTGAGGCGTTTCCAGTGTTGCGTCCAGGAACGAAGGGACAGGACAAGAGGGCAGTGTACGTATCAATTGTCGAGTCAGTCAAGAATTAAGTCGCTGCCGTTACAATTCAGACCGAAGGATAGATGTCATCCGTTGGCATCATGAAAACGGAAGATGCCGCATATATCATGAATATTGATGAGCAGGATGCTTTTTGCCCGACCCATCCCGAATAACGGCCGCGTCTGCCAAACCTTAGCGCCGTGGCGGGGTCGAACTATGAGTGGGCGCAAAGAGTGCGTACAATCCAGGCTTTGCCGTTCGCCTTTCGAAAGCTTCACCATGAGCACCCCCAATCTGAACGCCGACGACGACGCCATCGTCGCCGCCACCCGCAAGTGGCTGGAGCGCGCCGTCATCGGCCTCAATCTCTGTCCCTTCGCCAAGTCAGTCCATGTCAAGGAGCAGGTACGCTACGTCGTGTCGAGCGCCACCACGCCCGAGCAACTGCTTGAAACCTTGATGGACGAGCTGCAGCGCCTGTCCGACACCAGCCCGGAGCAGGTCGACACGACCTTGCTGATCCACCCCTTCGTGCTGAACGATTTCGAGGACTACAACGAATTCCTGGACGTGGCCGACGTGGCGGTCGAGGACATGCAGCTCGACGGCGAGTTGCAGGTGGCTTCCTTCCACCCGGATTACCAGTTCGCGGACACCGACGCGGGCGATATCTCGAACTACACCAACCGCGCCCCGTACCCGATCCTGCACCTGCTGCGCGAGGACAGCATCGCGCGCGCGGTCGAGGCCTTCCCGGAGGCGGAAGAGATCTTCGAAAAGAATATCGCCACCATGGAAAAGCTCGGCCACGAAGGCTGGGACAAGCTCGATGTCGGCCCGGCCTGAAGAAGACGGCGCCGCCGCGGCGCCCGAACGTCCCGATACCCCGTGCGTGGCGGTGTGCTCGACCACCTTCGACGAGGTGTGCCGCGGCTGTGGCCGCACCGTCGCCGAAGTCGCCAACTGGGTGTCGATGGACGCTGCCGCCAAGGAAGTGGTGTGGCAGCGCATCCTCGCGCAGGGTTATCCGCGCCGGAACAGTTAAGCGTGGGGGCTCAGTAAGCCCCGATGAAATCCTTCTTGCCGATCGGGACGCCGTTGTGGCGCAGGATCGCGTACGCCGTGGTCACGTGGAAGAAGAACTGCGGCAGCGCGAAGTGCGCCAGGTAGCGCGCGCCGTCGTCGAAATGGCGGGCGCGCTCGCCGCTGCCATGGGTGATGGGGCGGGTGGCGCCGGCTTCCACGTCCGCCTGTTTCAGGCTGTCGATGAAGCCCAGCGTCTTGCTGATGCGCTGCTGCAGTTCGGCGAAGGTGCGCTCGCCATCTTCGTAGCGCGGCGGCTCGACCCCGGCCAGGCGCGCGCTCGCGCCCTTGGCGAAATCGGTGGCGATCTGCACTTGCCTGGCCAGCGGGAACATGTCGGGATAGAGGCGCGCCTGCAGCAGGGCATCCGGCTCGATGCGGCGTTCCTGGGCGTGGGCCTCGGCCTTTTCGAGCACCGCGGCCAGGCTGCCCAGCAGCTGGCGGAATACCGGCACCGAGGCGGCATACAGGGAATGGCTCATGTGGTCTTTCTCCTAAATAGTTGGTCCAACAGCATCCCGATCATAGCAAGACTTGTCGCGCGTCGTTGACAGCTAGTGACTCCCGGCAAGCAACTGTGCATAATCTGGCCATCCTCCATGCATCGGGCTCGCCCGACCCAGTTCAGCATCCATGTCGAGTCCCGCCGCCCGCACCCCGTCCCGCCTGCGTTCGCTGTACGGCCGTTCGCTTTACGGTGCGCTGCTGCTGGTGGTGTTCGCCGGCCTGCTGGCGCCCGCCGTGGTCGGCGGCTACCTGCTGGTCGGCTTGCAGCAGCGCGCCGGCGCCAGTCCGAACGACACGCTGCAGGGCAATTATGCGCTGGTGCTGGCGCTGCAGCTGGCGGTGTCGCTGCTGCTGATCGCGCTGCTGCTGCGGCGGCGCCTGCTGTCGCCCCTGCGCAATCTGACGCGCTTTTCGGATCGCCTGGCGCGCGGCGACTTCGAGACCCCGCTGGCGCTGTCGGCCCAGGACGAGTTGGGGCGGCTGGGCGAGCAGATGGAGCGCATGCGCCTGGCGATCCGCGACCTGTTCGCCGACGTCGCGCGCAGCGAGGAACAGTTCCGCACCATCGTGACCCAGGTCCCGGGCGCCGTCTACCGCGTGCGCGCGGGCGGCCCGATCGAATTCGTCAGCGACGAGATCGAGAAGATCACCGGCTACCCCTCGGCGCGCTTCATGTGCGCCACCACCGAGGATTGGGCCGCCATCGTCCATCCGGAAGACCGGCGCGCCTATTACCGCACCGCCCGCGACGCGGCCCTGTCGGGAAACGCCTACGAGATGGAATACCGGATCGTCGACGCCCACGGCATCGAGCGCTGGGTGCAGGAGCACGGCCAGCCGCAGGCCGCCTGGGATCCGGCGCTGCACGGGCCGGACGGCGTGCGGGTGGACGGCATCATCTCGGACATCAGCGAGCGCCGCCACGACGAGATGCGCATCGAGGCGCTGCTGGCCGAGCAGGCCGCGATCCTGGACAACGTCATGTTCGGCGTGCTGTTCGTGCGCCAGCGCCGCATCGTCTCCAGCAACCGCCGCTGCGAAGAGCTGTTCGGCTACGGCGAAGGCGAGATGGTGGGACAGTCGACCGCGATCCTGTATCCCAACCACGACGACTACGAACGCATCGGCGTCGAACAGTATCCGCTGCTCGAGAAAGGCATGGACCTGGGAGAGGAGCGCCAGCTGCGCCACCGCGACGGCAGCCTGTTCTGGTGCCTGATGAGCGGCTGCGCGCTCGAGCCGAACCGCGCCAACGAGGGCAGTATCTGGGTGTTCGCCGACATCACCGAACGCAAGCTGGCCGAGGAGAAGCTGCGGCTGTCGGCCAACGTCCTGGAGCACATCGCCGACGGCGTGATGGTGCTCGACGTGCATGGCCGGATCGTGGCCACCAATCCCGCCTTCACCCGCATCACCGGCTATGCCGAGCATGAGGCATTGGGGCGCGCATCGAGCCTGTCCTCCCACGACGAAGCAGGCAGCCGCAACGATCCCGCCCTGCACCAGGAACTGTGGCGCGAGCTCGGCGCATCCGGCTTCTGGCGCGGCGAGATCTGGGACACGCGCAAGGGCGGCGACGCCTACCTGGAAGCGCTCACGGTGTCGGCGGTGCGCGACGACGATGGCGCCACCACCCACTATGTGTGCGTGTTCAGCGACATCACGCGCGAGCGCGAATCGCAGGTCCAGCTCGACCACCTGGCCCACCACGACGCGCTGACCGCGTTGCCCAACCGCCTGCTCTACCACGACCGCCTGCGCCACGCGATGGCGCGCGCCGAGCGCGACGGCGAGCAGCTGGCGGTGCTGTTCATCGACCTCGACCGCTTCAAGAACGTCAACGACACGCTCGGCCACCACGTCGGCGACGAGCTGCTCAAGCAGGCGGCGCTGGCGCTGTCGCGCTGCCTGCGCGAAGGCGATACCCTGGCGCGCCTGGGCGGCGACGAGTTCATCGTGCTGCTGGAAGACGTCGACGGCGTGCATGGCGCCACGCGCGTGGCCGACAAGCTGATGGCGATGTTCGAGCAGCCCTTCGACGTCTCGGGCTACGAGCTGTTCGTCACCGGCAGCGTCGGCATCAGCCTGTACCCGCAGGACGGGAACGATATGCACATCCTGATCCGCAATGCCGACGTGGCGATGTACCAGGCCAAGGCGCGCGGCCGCAACGGCTACCAGTTCTACGCGCCGGCGATGAGCGGCGACGGCGACCTGCGGCTGCGCATGGAGGCGCTGCTGCGGCGTGCGATCGACAAGCGCGAGATCTACCTGGCCTACCAGCCGCAGGTCGAGATCGACAGCGGCCGCCTGGTCGGGGTCGAAGCCCTGCTGCGCTGGAACAGTCCCGAGCTGGGGGAGGTGGCGCCGAGCCGCTTCATTCCGCTGGCCGAGGACACCGGCTTCATCGGCCAGCTGGGCCAATGGGTGCTGCAGGAAGCCTGTCGCCAGATGGTGGCGTGGGAGGCGGACCGCCTGGCGGTGCCGAAGATCGCCGTCAACCTGTCGGTGCGCCAGTTCGAGCGCGGCGGCATGGCCGCCGCCGTGGCCGCGGTGCTGCAGGGCAGCGGCCTGGCGCCGCAGCGCCTGCAGCTCGAGGTGACGGAATCGGTGATCATGAACACGGGCGACGCGCTGCAATACGTGAACGACCTGCATGCGATCGGTGTCTGCCTGGCGATCGACGACTTCGGCACCGGTTACTCGTCGCTGGCCTACCTGAAGCAGTTGCCGGTGCAGACCCTCAAGATCGACCGCAGCTTCATCAAGGACATCCCGCAGGACCCGGACGACGAGGCGATCGCGATCGCCATCATCCAGCTCGGCAAGAGCATGAACCTGTCGGTGATCGCCGAAGGCGTCGAGCGCGAGGACCAGGCGGCCTTCCTGCTGCGCCACGGCTGCAACCTGGCCCAGGGCTATTTATATGGCAAGCCGCTCGCTCACCACGAGATCCTGGCGCGCTGGGGAGGCAAGCAATATGCGTAGGCAGAGTCGCCGCAACTTTCTGCTGGCCGGCCTGGCCGCCGGCGGCGCGCTGCTGATCGGCTGGGGCGCGCAGCCGCCGCGCCAGCGCCTGCATCCGTCGCGAGCGCTGGAGCTGGATGATGGCGAGGTCGCGCTCAATGGCTGGGTCGCGCTGGCACTCGACGGCACGGTGTCGGTAGTGGTGCCGCGCAGCGAGATGGGGCAGGGCGTGCACACGGCGCTGCCGATGCTGGTGGCCGAGGAGCTCGACGTCGGCCTGGACGCGGTGCGCGTCATCCAGCCGCCGATCGACAAGATCTATGCCAACGTCACGGTGCTGCGCGAGAACCTGCCGTTCCACCCGGACGACGCCGGCCGCACGGCCCAGGGCGCCCAGTGGCTGATGGCGAAGATCGGCCGCGAGCTGGGCATCATGTTCACCGGCGGCTCGAGCAGCGTGCGCGATGCCTGGCTGCCGATGCGCGAAGCGGGCGCGGTGGCGCGGGCGATGCTGGTGAAGGCGGCTGCCCAGGAGTGGGGGGCGCGTGTGGAGGATTGCCGCACCGAAGACGGCTTCGTGATCCACGTCGACGGCCGCAGCGCCGGCTATGGCGCGCTGGCCGCTCTGGCGGCGCAGGCTGGCGCCGGCCTCACCGCGCGCGACGTGCGCCTGAAGCAAGCGAAGGACTTCCGCCTGATCGGAAAGCCTTTGCCGCGCCTGGACAGCCGCGCCAAGTCCGACGGCAGCGCGCGCTTCGGCATCGATGCGCGGCCGGCCGGGATGGTCTACGCGGCCTTGACGATGGCGCCGACGCTCGGCGCCACGGTGGCGAAATTCGATGCCGACGCGGTGCGCCGGATGCCGGGCGTGCTGGCCGTGGTCGACGTCTCGTCCGCGCTCGAAGGCCGCACCGGCGCAGGGGCCGGGGTGGCGGTGGTGGCCTCGACCTGGTGGCAGGCGCGCCAGGCGGCCCAGGCCTTGCCGGTCACCTGGCAGCCGGGCGAGGGTGCGGCGCTGTCGAGCGCCGCGGTCCTGGCCGGCCTGGCGCGCGCGCTCGACGAGGAACGCGGTTACGTCTATCACGAGACCGGCGCGCAAGCGGTCGAGGGCGCGGTGCGCACGCTGCGCGCCGAATACCGCGCGCCGTTCCTGGCGCATGCGGCGCTGGAACCGGTGAATTGCACGGCGCAGGTCGCGCACGGCAAGGTGCGGCTGTGGGCCTCGACCCAGGTGCCGAGCATCGCGGTCGACTGCGCCGCGCGCGTGGCCGGGGTGGCGCGCGAGGACGTGGCGATCGAGGTCATGCTGCTGGGCGGCGGCTTCGGGCGCCGGCTCGAAGTCGACATGGTGGCGCAGGCAGTGGCCATCGCGAAGGTCCTCGACGGCCAGCCGGTGCAGCTGATCTGGACCCGCGAGCAGGACACGATGCATGACGTCTACCGGCCGGCGGCGCTGGCGCGCTTCACGGCGCAGCTGGACGAAGGCGGAAATATCCTGGCCTGGGACAACAAGTCGGCGAGCGGCGCCATCGGCCACCAGTACTTCGAACGCAGCCTGGGCCTGCCGGGCGTGGGGCCGGACAAGACCACGGCCGAGGGAGAATACGACCATCAATATGCGATCCCGAACCAGCGCGTGGCGCACGTGACGGTCGACAGCGCCGTGCCGATCGGCTACTGGCGCTCGGTCGGGCACTCGCACAATGCCTTCTTCAAGGAGTCGTTCCTGGACGAGGTGGCGCACGCCGGCGGTCACGATCCGGTGGCCTTGCGGCGCAAGCTCCTGGCGGGCCATCCGCGCGCACTGGCGGTGCTGGACGCGGCGGTAGGCGCCGCCGGCCAGCCGCCGGCAGGGCGGGCCCACGGCGTGGCGCTGCACCGCTCGTTCGGCAGCACGGTGGTCCAGGTGGCCGAGGTCTCGGTCGAGGGTCCGGAGATCCGCGTGCACCGCGTGGTGTGCGCGATCGACTGCGGCCTGGCCGTCAATCCCAATATCGTGGCCCAGCAGGTCGAGTCGGGCGTGCTGTTCGGGCTGTCGGCGGCGCTGGCCGGCGAGATCACGATCGAGGCAGGCAAGATCCGGCAGTCGAACTTCGGCGACTATCCGCTGCCGCGCATCGGCCAGGCGCCGCATGTCGAGACGATCGTGATGCCGAGCGGCGCCCATCCGGAAGGCGTGGGCGAACCGGCCGTGCCGCCGGTGGCGCCGGCGGTGGCGGCGGCGGTGTTCAGGCTGACCGGGCAGCGCTTGCGCAGCCTGCCATTGAAATTGCGTTGAGCGCCTGGCCGTCGCCGGCGATGCAGGCCGCCAGTTCGTCCGGCGTCCCTTTCGGGAACGCTTCCCTGAGATAGTCGAGGAAGGCCGACACCCTGGCGCCGAGCAAACGCCGAGATGGGTACAGCGCCCACAGGGCGACCTCCGGGGCATCCACGTCGCCCCAATGCACGAGGGCGCCGGCGGCCAGGTCGCGGCTGACCAGCGACAGCGGCAGGCGCCCGGCGCCGGCGCCGGCGCGCACGGCATCGCGCACCATGACGAGCGACGACAGGGACAGGACGGGATCGATCGCGATGCTGCTCGTGCCGGCGCCGGTCTCCGATCGCAGCTTCCATGCACTGTCGCCCAGGCCGCGCACGACGGCCGGCGCCGGCTTTCCTTCGCTCGGGCGTGCCACGCCGGGGCCGGCCACCACCACCAGCCGGTCGCGCAGGAAGATGCGCCCGACGAGTCGTTCGTCCGGATCCGGATCGACCCGGATCGCCAGGTCATAGCCTTCCTCGACCATGTCGACGCTGCGGTCTTCGGCCGTGATCTCGAGCCTGACGGCGGGATGGCGCAGGGCGAAGCCGGCGGCCAGGCTGCCCATCGCGAGCTGCGAGAACAACAGCGGGGCGCTGATGCGCAGGCGGCCACGCGGGCGGTCGCCGCCCGAGGCGATCGCCTCGGCCGTTTCGTCGATCTCGGCCAGCAAGACGCGGGTGCGCTCGTGCAGCGCCAGGCCTTCCTGGGTCAGCTTGAGCGTGCGTGCGCCCCGTTCGAGCAGGCGCAGGCCGAGACTGGCCTCGAGTTCGGCCACCCGGCGCGATAGCGTCGCCTTCGGCCGGCCGCTGGCGCGCGCGGCGCGGCCAAAGCCTTTGTGGCGGGCGACGAGATTGAAATCGGCAAGCGCGAGCAGGTCCATGTGTTCCACCGGTGAGACAGGGTGTCCAAATATAACGGCTTTCGGACCGCCTGTGGGATGCGTAGCATACGAAGTGTCAGCCGACACAATCTCATCAAGGAGAACGCCATGATCTATTCGACCGCCACCGTCCCCGTGAACCCCCAAGGCGAAACCCCGTTGACCCGGGCCCAGGCCTGGGCCGGCCTGGTGCGCAAGGCGCGCGATGCGCGCCTGTTCCTGCCCCCTGGCCTTTGCACCCGCTCCGACGTGGTGGAAGAGAGCGAGACGCACATCGTGCGCGAGGCCACGATCGCCGGCCAGGACCTGCGCGAGATCATCGGCTTCGAACCGGAACGCAAGGTGTCCTTCTTCCAGGCATCGGGCCCGCGCGAAGGCGTCATCGTCAACGAACTGTTCGAGGATGCCGACGGCGCGTTGCAATTGCGCTTCTACTGCTACCTGGGTTTACGCGACAAGGCGCCCGGCGGCGCGGAAGAACAGGCCGAGCAGGCCTGGATGGATGGCGAGAACGGCTACCGCAGCGCCTTGCTGTCGACCCTCAAGCGCACGCGCGAACTGCTGGCGCAGGGACAGCTTTGACGGTTGACAGGCGTGGAGCTGGATCAGTCCGGCGCGCCGAGCAGCACGCGCAGATTGCATTCTTGTTGCCAGGTGCGGCGCTCTGCGCTCGACCGCGCCAGGCGCGCCAGCTCCTCGTCGCCCTGTTCGGCCTGGGCCTGGATCAGCCGGTCGGCCACGCCGCCGTCCGGCACCATGGTGCCGAAGAAGGCGACGGTGTCGCCGCGCTGCAGCAGCAGGGTCGGAAAATTGTCGACGTCGAGGTCGCCCACCAGGTCGGCCTGGTCTTCGATGTCGATCCAGACGAACTGCTTGTCGGGATGGCGCAGCGCCAGCTCTTCGAAGGTGGCGCGGTAGGTAGAGCAGGTGCCGCACCAGGCGGCGCACAGGCAGGCGACGGTCCAGCCATCGCCATGGACGGCGGCGGCGATGGCGTCGCGGGTGGTGGAGTCGAGGGTCAGGCTCTGCATGTGCGGCATTGTACAGCGAGTTGCGGACGATGTTGCAGCGCAGTGGCGCATTGCAGCTGCGATGTGCCGTCGCGCCATGGAAGCCCTCCGCCCGAGAAGGTAAAATAGCGGAATGCCTAACATCCTTGCTATCGAAACCTCGGCCGAGCTGGCGTCCTGCGCGCTGCTGGCCGGGGAAAAAGTCATTGAACGTTCGACGCCCGGCGTGCGCAGCCACTCACAATCGGTCCTGCCCATGGTGCAGGAGCTGTTGAACGAGGCCGGCATCGCGCTGGCCGACTGCGACGCCGTCGCCTTCGGCGCCGGTCCCGGCTCCTTCACCGGCGTGCGCACCGCCTGCGGCGTGGCCCAGGGCCTGGCCTATGGCGCCGGGCTTCCTGTGCTGCCGCTGGTGACCCTGGAAGCGATGGCCGAGGCCTGCCGCGCCGGCACTGGCGCCAGCGACGTGCTGGCCGTGCTGGATGCGCGCATGGGCGAGGTGTACTGGGCCCAGTACCGCTTCGACGGCGGCAAGTGGACCGAGGTGGTGGCGCCGGCGCTGTCGGCGCCGCAGGACGTGGCGCCGCTCGCGGCAGAAGGCCTGCGGGCCTGCGGCAACGGCTTCGCCGAGTATGCCGACGCCTTCGCCGGCCGGCCGTTCGCCCAAGGCGCGCTGCCCGACATCATGCCGCATGCGCGCGAGCTGGCGCTGCTGGCGCGCGGCGCCCTGGCGGACGGGCAGGGCGTGCCCGCGGCCCAGGCCCAGCCGCTGTACCTGCGCAACAAGGTCGCCTACACCAGCGCCGAGCGCCAGGCGATCAACCAGGCCAAGGCCGGCGCATGATCCAGTTGCAGGATACCGACTTGCGCCTGGCGCCGATGACGGCGGCCGACGTGGACGAGGTGTGGGCGCTCGAATGCAGCGTCTTTCCTTATCCCTGGAGCCGCGGTAACTTCGCCGACGCCGTCGCCAGCGGCTACGATTGCTGGACCGTGCGCGACGCCGACGGCGAGCTGGCCGGGTATTATCTGTTGATGTACGCGCTCGACGAGGCGCACCTGCTCGACGTCGCGGTGGCCGGCAAGCGCCAGCGCCAGGGCCTGGGCCGGCGCCTGCTTTACCAGATCGGCGCGCGCGCCCTCGGCCAGGGCATGGAATCGATCCTGCTCGAGGTCCGGCCGTCGAACGAGCGGGCGCTGGAAGTGTATCGCCGCCATGGCTATGTCCAGATCGGCCGCCGCAAGGGCTATTACCCGGCCGGCCCGGCGGGCCGCGAGGATGCGATCGTGATGAGGCTGGATTTATGAAGAACACGAGCCAGCGCGACGCGCTGTTCCTGGCCGAGATGGGCATCGGCCCGCTATGGCAGTTGCGCGATGCGCCGCAGGCCGAGGCCGAAGTGGTGACCGATCCGGTGGCCGAAGCGGCCGTCGTCGAGGCGGCGCCGGAAGCCGCCGCGCCCGCAGCGGCGCCAGTTTCTGCACCTGCACCTGCGCCTGCACCGGAGCCTGCACCGGAGCCGACGCCTGCCGCACGCGTCCACACGCCGCTGTCCGCGCCGCCTTACCGCAATCCGCCGCCGGTGGAAGACGAATCGGCCTGGGACGACAGCGTCGCGCCCGAACCGGCGACGCCCGACGTCGCGACCATGGACTGGGCCGGGCTGCGCCAGGCGATCTCGGCATGCAAGGATTGCGCCTGCGGCGCAGGCCGCAAGCCGGTATACGGCGCCGGCCCACGCCAGGCGCGCTGGCTGATCGTCGCCGGCACTCCGAGCGCGCTCGACGACGAGGCCGGCCAGCCGCTCACGGGCGACCCCGGCAAGCTGCTCGACAATATGCTGCACGCGGTCGGCCTGTCGCGCGAGCGCGATGCCTACGTCACGCCGCTGGTCAAGTGCCGGCCGCTGAACGCGAAGGGCGGCGACCGCGCGCCGACCCCCGGCGAGATCGCCGCCTGCCGTCCCTTCGTCGAACGCGAACTGGCGCTCACCGGCGCCACGACAGTGCTGACCCTGGGCCAGGTCGCGACCAACGGCCTGCTGGGCCGCGCGCTGCAGGAGCCGCTGGCCGGCGCCCGCGGCGAGGTGCATCGCCTGGGCGAGACGCCGCTGGTGCCGACCCTGCATCCGGGCGAACTGCTGCTGCGCGGCGAAAACAAGGCGCTGGCCTGGGCCGACCTGTGCCGGGCGCGTTCCCTTGGACCACGCGACTAGCAGCTACCAGGCGACCTTCCACCGCCGCTGGGGCCACCTGCGGCGGGCCCCGGTACGGGCACTGGCCTGGTTGCTCGATTCTCCCGACCTGCTCGATGTCGACGCGCCCAAATGGGCGGGCCGCATCGCCACGCTCGGCCAGGTCACACCTGGCGTGGCCGATTGGCTGGCGCGGCTGGACCTCGACCCGTCGGCGCTCGACGCCGCTCTCGGCGGCAAGACCTATACCCGGCTCGGCCTGTACGCCGAAAAGCTGATGGCCTTCTATTTCGCCGAACAGGGCCGCCTGGTGCGCCACGGCCTGCAGGTGCGCGCCAGTCGCAACGACACGGTGGGCGAGTTCGACTTCCTGCTCGAGCGCGGACCGGATGCGCTGACCCACATCGAGTTCGCCACCAAGTTCTACCTGCTCGATAGCGGTGGATCGAACGAATTCGACGCGCTGGTGGGCCCCAACCTGGCCGACAGCCTGGGCCGCAAGATGCGCAAGGTGTTCGAGCGCCAGCTCGCGCTGGGCGACCACCCGGCGGCGCAGGCGCTGCTGCCGCGGCCCGTCACCCAGGCCCAGGCGCTGGTCAAGGGCTGGCTGTTCTACCCATCCGGCAGCTGGCCGGCAATGCGCGGCATCACGGCCGGGCACTGCCGCGGCTTCTGGTGCGCGCTGGACGAAATCGAAGACATCCCCGGCGAAGAGTTCCTGGTCCTGCCCAAGCTCCAGTGGCTCGCTCCATTGCGCGCCCAGCCGGCGACGCCGCTGATGAGCCGTGCCCAACTCCACGTCGTCCTCGCGGGCCAGTTCGCATCCTCCAGCACACCAGTACTGGTCGCCACCGTGCGCCGCCATGACGAATTCATCGAAGAAGTCGATCGTGGTTTCATCGTCCCCAACGACTGGCGCTCAAGAGCCGCACACGTGCGGATAGCCAAGGCAACCTGACCCAGCAACCGCATTAATGAGGGTCAGTGTCGAATTGTTTGACAACTTTTCGGCCGCCCCGGTAATTCGCCCCCGAGTCCCCCGTTTCCAGGTGCCCGACTCGACGCTAAACAATGAGGGTCGGAGTCGAATTGTTTGACAACTTTGAGGAATTGCCCAGTAAATCGACTCTGACCCTAATTATTTTTTTGCCGATTGGATCTACTTAAGTGGAGGTCGGGCAACAAATGCGGAAGGCGCCGAGTCGGAGCCGAAAGTACCGAGGATGAACTTCCTGATTGCCCCGTATTTCATTTCAAAATAATTAGGGTCAGGGTCGATTTATCGAGCAATTTCCCGCGTCAGCGAGTAATCGGGGACAGAGTGCGAAGTCCGAGTAATTGCTTGTGATGAGCGACGGGCTTGTTTGCGTGCTGAGCAATGACTAGCGCGAAACGTTGTCAAACAATTCGACACTGACCCTAATTGGGCCCTAATTGGGGGCCTTTCGGGTCAGTGCTTGCCTTCGCCGATCAGCCCGAGCGAATCGTGTTCGCGCTGGTTGAGCGTGTGGCGGCGCTGGATCAGGAGCATGATGCCGGCGACCGACAGGCCGAAGATGACGATGATGATGTTCAGGTCGAGGTTCAGCGTGATCATGATCGCGTAGGCGGCCAGCATCACCAGGATCGACAGGTTTTCGTTGAAGTTCTGCACCGCGATCGAGTGGCCCGCGCTCATCAACACGTGGCCGCGGTGCTGCAGCAGCGCGTTCATCGGCACCACGAAGAAGCCCGACAGGAAGCCGATCAGGGCCAGCAGCGGGTAAGCCACCGACACCGAGGTCACGAACACCATCACGGTCACGACCAGGCCCATGACGATGCCCATCGGGATCACGGTCAGCGACTTGCGCAGTGGAATCATGCGCGCCGCCATCGCCGCGCCCAGCGCCACGCCGATCGCGACCACGCCGATCAGGTTCGTCGCCTTGTCCAGCGGCATGCCGAGCGAGCGCTCGGCCCATTTCAGCACGATGAATTGCAGGGTCGCGCCGGCGCCCCAGAACAGGGTCGTCACGGCCAGCGAAATCTGGCCCAGCTTGTCGCGCCACAAGGTAGCCGAGCAGTTGGCAAAGTCGGCGATCAGCTTGGCCGGATTGCGTTCCTGGTGCTCGTAGCGGGCGCCGGTGTCCGGAATGCGCAGGTTGAACAGGGCGGCCAGGATATAGATGCCGACCACCACCGCCATCGCGGCTTCGGCGCCGGTCGTGAGGCCCAGGCCGGCAAAGGCGTCGAACGACAGCAGGAAGGCAGTGCCGCGCTCGCTCACCAGGGTGCCGCCGAGTACGGTGCCGAGGATGATCGACATCACGGTCAGCCCCTCGATCCAGCCATTGGCGGGCACGAGTTTCTCGGGCGGCAGCAGTTCGGTCAGGATGCCGTACTTGGCGGGCGAATACACGGCCGCGCCGAAGCCGACCACGGCGTACGAGAGCAGGGGATGGACGCTGAAGAACATCAGTGCGCAGCCGGCGACCTTGATGATGTTGGCGATGAACATCACGCGCCCCTTGGGCAGCGAATCGGCGAAGGCGCCCACGAAAGCGGCGAGCAAGACGTAGAACAGCACGAATGACAGCTTCAGCAACGGAGTCAGCGATGCCGGCGCATCCATGGCGACGAGCAGGCTGATCGCGACAAACAGGAGCGCGTTATCCGCCAGCGACGAGAAGAACTGCGCCGCCATGATGGTATAGAAACCACGGTTCATTCGAGAATTCACAAATCTGGTCCGGGTTGCTTTATACCATGAATGCATAGACAGGCGAAACGGGAAACGGTGCCATGGCGGCGGCGCGCGGCCCGCTCCGGTAAAATAGGCACTTGACGTTTTATACCGGATTCCCTCCGTTTTTCTTAAAAGATTGCCATGCCGCGTCCGCTCTTCGCCACCATCCACCTCGATTCCATGCAACACAACCTGGCCCAGGCGCGCAGCTGCGCGCCGCAGGCGAAGATCTGGGCCGTCGTGAAGGCAGATGCCTATGGCCATGGCCTGGAGCGCGCGCTGCGCGGCTTCGCCAGCGCCGACGGCCTGGCGCTGGTCGAGCTGGAAAGCGCGATCCGGCTGCGCCAACTCGGCTGGACCAAGCCGATTCTTTTATTAGAGGGATTCTTCGAAGCGGCCGACGTGCCCATGCTGGCCGAGCACGATATCGCCACCGCCGTGCACAGCATCGAGCAGGTCAAGCTGCTCGAGTACACCCAGCTGTACCGCCCGATCGACGTCTACCTCAAGATGAACACCGGGATGAACCGCCTGGGCTTTCCGCCCGCCGAGTATGCCGCCGCATGGCAGCGCCTGCGCGCGATCCGCGACGTGCGCTCGATCACCCACATGACCCATTTCGCCAACGCCGACGAACTGGAGCACCCGCGCCTGACGATCGCCGAGCAGGTGCGGCGTTTCCAGCAAGGGGCCGCTGGGCTGGCCGGCGAGCGCAGCCTGTCGAACTCGGGCGGCGTGCTGCACCAGGCCGAACTGGCCGACCAGCTGTCGAACGACTGGGTCCGGCCCGGCATCATGCTGTACGGCGGCACGCCGGGCGGGCGCAGCGCCCAGGATTTCGGCCTGCGTCCCACCATGACCCTGCGCTCGGAAGTGATCGGCATCCAGCATATCGGGCTGGGCGACACGGTCGGCTACGGCAGCCGCTTCGAGGCCGAAGGTCCGATGACGATCGGCGTGGTGGCCTGCGGCTATGCCGACGGCTACCCGCGCAGCGCGCCGCACGGCACGCCGGTGATCGTCGACGGCGTGCGCACCACCCTGGTCGGCCGGGTCTCGATGGACATGATGACCGTCGACCTGACGCCCATCCCCAACGCCCGCATCGGCAGCAAGGTCACCCTGTGGGGCGACGGGCTGCCGATCGACGACGTGGCCCAGGCCGCCGGCACGATCGGCTACGAGCTGATGTGCGCGCTGGCGCCACGCGTGCGCGTGACCGAAGGCCGTCTCGGCACCGACGGTTGAACCGCGGCCCGACCATACCGATATAAACAAGTACGATGGCAAAAGCAAAAACCAATTACACCTGCAGCGAGTGCGGCGCGATCGCCAGCCGCTGGACCGGCCAGTGCGCCGACTGCAAGGCATGGAACACGATGGTCGAGACCGTCGTCGACACGCCCGGCGTCAACCGCATGTCGCAGACCCCGCACCGCAGCCTGGCGCAGACCGCGCCGGTGCTGTCGCTGGCCGACATCGAGGCGATCGACGTGCCGCGCTTCGGCACCGGCATCGAGGAATTCGACCGCGTGCTGGGCGGCGGCCTGGTGGCCGGCGGCGTGGTCCTGATCGGCGGCGACCCCGGCATCGGCAAGTCGACCCTGCTGCTGCAGGCCTTGTCCAGCCTGTCGATGGTCCGCAGCACGCTGTACGTCAGCGGCGAGGAATCCGGTGCCCAGATCGCCCTGCGCGCGCGCCGCCTGGCGGTGGACGCGAAGGAACTGAAGCTGCAGGCCGAGATCCAGCTCGAGAAAATCCTCGGCACCATCGCCGACCTCAAGCCCGACGTGGTGGTGATCGACTCGATCCAGACCATGTATTCGGATGCGCTGACGTCGGCCCCCGGCTCGGTGGCCCAGGTGCGCGAATGCGCGGCCCAGCTCACGCGGGTGGCCAAGCAGACCGGCGTCACCATGATCCTGGTCGGCCACGTCACCAAGGAAGGTGCGCTGGCCGGCCCGCGCGTGCTGGAGCACATCGTCGACACCGTGCTGTACTTCGAAGGCGACACCCAGTCGAGCTACCGCCTGGTGCGGGCGATCAAGAACCGCTTCGGCGCGGTGAACGAGCTGGGCGTGTTCGCGATGACCGAGAAGGGCCTGAAAGGGGTGTCGAATCCTTCCGCCCTGTTCCTGTCGCAGCACGACAGCCAGGTGCCGGGTTCCTGCGTGATGGTGACGCAGGAGGGAACCAGGCCTCTTTTGGTCGAGATTCAAGCGCTGGTCGACACCAGCCACCTGCCCAACGCGCGCCGCCTGTCGGTCGGCCTGGAACAGAACCGCCTGGCGATGCTGCTGGCGGTCCTGCACCGTCACGCCGGCATCGCGGCCTTCGACCAGGACGTGTTCATCAATGCGGTCGGCGGCGTCAAGATCACCGAACCGGCGGCCGACCTGGCCGTGCTCCTGGCGATCAACTCGTCGATGCGCAACAAGCCGCTGCCGCGCGGGCTGGTCGTGTTCGGCGAGGTCGGCCTGGCTGGCGAGATCCGCCCGGCGCCGCGCGGCCAGGAACGCTTGCGCGAAGCGGCCAAGCTGGGATTTTCTCTGGCGGTGATCCCGAAAGCGAACGCGCCGAAGGCGAAGATCGAAGGCATGAACATCATCGCCGTCGAACGCATCGAAGAGGCGTTCAGCAAGTTGCGCGAGATCGACTGACGGTCAATACGGCCCTGGCGGACAGGGCCGTGGGCTGTCGGATTTCCTGGAAGATTCTATAATTGTGTCTTGTTCACTGTATTCGGGTAAACACGTGTATCAAGACCAAAGGAAATCTCCGCGCAAGGTGTACCGCACCAAGGCCATGCTCGCCATCGACGGCCAGCCACCGGTCGCCGGCAAGACCACCGACGTCGGCGCCAACGGTGTGAGCGTCAGCCTGACCGATCCGCTGGCGGTCGGGCAGGGCGGGCAACTGGCTTTCGACCTGCTGGTCGAGGGCAGCTTCGTCACCATCAATACGCGGGTCAAGGTGTCATATTGCATCTTCAGCAGCGGCGAATTCAAGGTCGGCTTCCAGTTCCTGCAGCCCGACCTGGCCGCGGTGACGGCGCTGGCGCGCTTCATGCGGTGACGGCGCCAGTCCTTGACTCTGCCTTGTATACGACAAGCGGCGAGCGCCATCGGCCTCGCCGCTTGCTGTATTGGCCCACTGAGCGGGCCAGTCGCTATTCGTGATAGCGGTCGTGCAAGTCGGAGGAACTGCCGCGGACTTCCTGGTAAATCTCGAACGCCACGAGGGCGGCCAGTCCGCTCAGAATCCCCATCACCATCAGATCTAACATATAAAACAAACGCCTGTCGGCATCCCCTCCATGTCATGACTACCATTTCAGGTTAGCAGGCAATGGTGTATTTACAAGTGTGCACAATCCGGAACATGACATTATTCGGCTGACGCCGATTTCCATGCGCGCGCCGCGCCGCGCCCGGGGATGACATCCTTGCGCGCGTGTCATGTTCATGTCACATTGGCCAAATATGTCATGAACCTGTCATATTCGCCCGTTAGACTGCGCCTCATCGTCAGCGGGACCGTCCCGTGGTGTCACTTCCAAAGGATCCGATATGCGCATGAAGCACCTCCTCGTCTCGATCGCCCTGGCCGCAACGGCATTCTCCGCCAGCGCCCAGAACGTCAACATCACCGGCGCCGGCGCGACCTTCCCATACCCGATCTATGCCAAGTGGGCCGAGCTGTACAAGGCGGCGTCAAGCGTCGGCCTGAACTACCAGTCCGTGGGTTCGGGCGCCGGCATCAAGCAGATCAAGGCCAAGACCGTCGATTTCGGCGCGTCCGACATGCCGCTGGCGGCGAATGAACTGAATGCAGCCGGCCTGTTCCAGTTCCCGGCCATCATGGGCGGCGTGGTGCCGATCGTGAACCTGGACGGCATCGCTCCGGGCCAGATGAAGCTGAGCGGCGCCGTCATCGCCGACATCTACATGGGCAAGATCGTCAAATGGAACGCGCCGCAGATCGCCGCGCTGAACCCGGGCGTCAAGCTGCCGGCTACCGACATCACCGTCGTGCGCCGCGCCGACAGCTCGGGCACCTCGTTCCTGTGGACCGACTACCTGAGCAAGGTCAGCCCGACCTGGAAATCGACGATCGGCGCCGGCACCACCGTCAAGTGGGCCGTGGGCGTGGGCGGCAAGGGCAACGAGGGCGTGGCCGCCAACGTGCAGCGCATCAAGGGCGGCATCGGCTACGTCGAGTGGGCCTACGCCAAGAAGAACAAGATGGCGCACACCCAGCTGCAAGGCGCCGACGGCACCTGGCTGCAGCCTTCGGACGACGCTTTCAAGGCCGCCGCCGCCGGCGCCGACTGGAAAGGCACCCCGGGCTTCGCGGTGGTATTGACCAACCAGCCGGGCAAGGGCGCCTGGCCGGTGACTGGCGCCTCCTACATCCTGGTGCACAAGACCCAGGCCGCCGCCAAGGGCCAGCAAGTGCTGAAGTTCTTCGACTGGGCCTACAAGAACGGCGCGCCTGCCGCCGCTGACCTGGACTACGTGCCGATGCCGGTCGAAGTCACCAAGCTGGTGCAGGAAGCCTGGCGCGCCAACCTGAAGGACGCGTCCGGCAAGGCGCTCTGGTAAATCACATTTCCTGAACCCGGAAGGGCCGGTGCGACCGGTCTTTCCGCATGCCAGCGATATTGACAAAACGATATTAATAGCGAAGTCAACCACACCATGAGCGTCCATCCATCCGTGTCCGTGAACGAGCTGCCCGCCAAGGCAGCGGCCCAGGCCGACACCTTCGAATCCCCCGCGCTGCGCAACACCATGCGCAACCAGCGCCTGCAGGATTTTTTCTTCCATAAAGTCACCTGGCTGTTCGCGGCCTCGGTGCTGGCGGTGCTGGCCGGTATCATCGTCTCGCTGGCGATCGGCGCGGCCCCGGCCTTCAAGGAATTCGGCCTGGGCTTCATCACCCGGGTGGAGTGGGATCCGGTGAACGACCAGTATGGCGCCATGATCGCGATCTACGGCACCCTGGCGACCTCGATCATCGCGCTGGCGGTGGCCTTCCCGATCAGTTTCGGCATCGCGCTGTTCCTGACCGAGATCTGCCCGGTCTGGCTGCGCCGTCCGCTCGGCACCGCGGTCGAACTGCTGGCCGGCGTGCCGTCGATCATCTACGGCATGTGGGGCCTGTTCGTGTTCGCGCCGCTGTTCGCCGAATACGTGCAGCCGGCGCTCAAGGAAACCCTCGGCCAGCTGCCGCTGATCGGCGTGGTGTTCCAGGGCCCGGTGATGGGCATCGGCATCCTGACGGCCGGCCTGATCCTGGCGATCATGATCATCCCCTTCATCGCCTCGGTGATGCGCGACGTGTTCGAGATCGTCCCGACCGTGCTGAAGGAATCGGCATACGGCCTGGGCTGCACCAAGTGGGAAGTGGTGCGCAAGGTGGTGCTGCCGTACACCCGCAACGGCGTCGTCGGCGGCGTGATGCTGGGCCTGGGCCGCGCACTGGGCGAGACCATGGCAGTCACCTTCGTGATCGGTAACTCGCATGGCATCTCGGCCTCGCTGTTCTCGGCCGGTAACTCGATCTCGTCGACCCTGGCCAATGAATTCGCCGAAGCGGCGACCGCGCTGCACTCGTCGGCCCTGTTCGCCCTGGCGCTGATCCTGTTCGCGATCACCTTCATCGTGCTGTCGGCGGCAAAGCTGATGCTGCTCGGTATGTCCCGTAACGAAGGCACCAAATAAGAAGGCCGTGCAAATGAATACCGCAATCAAGAACCCCGTCTATCGCAAGCGCCTGCTGGCCCACCGCGTCGGCATCACGCTGTCGGTGCTGGCCATGGGCATCGGCCTGGCCTTCCTGGCCTGGATCCTGGGCACGCTGCTGTACAACGGCTTCGGCGCCCTGGCCGGCACCCTGTTCACGAACGACACCCCGGCCCCGGGCACGCCGGGCGGCGGGCTGCGCAACGCCATCGTCGGCTCGCTCATGATGGTCGGCCTGTCGACCCTGGTCAGCACCCCGATCGGCATCCTGGCCGGCATCTACCTGGCCGAGTACGGCGAGAACAACAAGTTCGCGCAAGTGACCCGCTTCGTGACCGACATCATGCTGTCGGCGCCATCGATCGTGATCGGCCTGTTCGTGTATGCGATCTATGTCGCTAACGTCCAGCACTTCTCGGGCTATGCCGGCGCGATCGCGCTGTCCCTGATTGCGGTGCCGGTCGTGGTGCGCACCACCGACAATATGCTGCGCCTGGTGCCGTCGAGCCTGCTTGAAGCGGCCTATGCCCTCGGCGCGCCGCACTGGAAGGTGGCGATGACGGTGCGCCTGCGCGCCGTGAAGGCCGGCGTCGTGACCGGCGTGCTGCTGGCCGTGGCCCGCGTGGCCGGCGAGACCGCGCCGCTGCTGTTCACCGCGCTGAACAACCAGTTCTACAGCCACGACATGAATGCGCCGCTGGCCAACCTGCCGGTCGTGATCTACCAGTTCGCGATGAGCCCTTACGATGACTGGCGTTCGCTGGCCTGGGGTGGTGCACTGCTCGTGACCGCTACCGTGCTGCTGTTGAACATCATCTCGCGCACCATGTTTGCCCAAAAGACCCCGCGTTAATCCAACTGATAAAAGACAAAGTGATGAACCAAGCCATGCTCAATACGACTCCGGCGCCGGCCGCCGCCAAAGCCAAGACGATCGAAATCCAGGGCCTGAACTTCTTTTACGGCAAAACGCAGAGTCTGAAAAATGTATCGCTCGACATCCACGCCAAGCAGGTGACGGCCTTCATCGGCCCGTCGGGCTGCGGCAAGTCGACCCTGCTGCGCACCCTGAACCGGATGTACGACCTGTACCCGGGCCAGCGCGCCGAAGGCTCGATCATGTACCGCGGCCGCAACATCCTGGAGCCGGGCGTCGACGTCAACATGCTGCGCGCCAAGGTCGGCATGGTGTTCCAGAAGCCGACGCCGTTCCCGATGTCGATCTACGACAACATCGCCTTCGGCGTGCGCCTGTACGAAAACCTGTCGAAGGGCGAGATGGACGAGCGCGTCGAGTGGGCCCTGAAAAAGGCGGCGCTGTGGGAAGAAGCCAAGGACAAGTTGAACAAGAGCGGCCTGTCGCTGTCGGGCGGCCAGCAGCAGCGCCTGTGCATCGCGCGCGGTGTGGCGGTCAAGCCGGATGTGTTGCTGCTCGACGAACCGACCTCGGCGCTGGACCCGATCTCGACCGCCAAGATCGAGGAACTGATTAGCGAGCTGAAGCAGGATTACACGATCACCATCGTGACCCATAATATGCAACAAGCAGCGCGTTGCTCGGATTACACTGCCTACATGTATCTTGGCGAGCTGGTCGAATTCGGCGAGACCGACCAGATCTTCATGAATCCGGCGCGCAAGGAAACGCAGGACTATATTACCGGCCGCTTCGGCTGATTCCACCTGGTTGATCATTTTGCCGGCCACCGCCGGCTTCACAAGAATATTTGACGGAGAAGTTATGACAGGCGAGCATTCATCCAAGCAGTACGACCAGGAACTCGAGGGCATCCGTTCCCAGGTCTTGCTGATGGGCGGCATGGTGGAAACCCAGTTCGAGGAAGCGCTCGAGTGCTTCCGCATCGGCGACATCGCGCGCGCCGAGCGCGTGATGGCCGAAGACCAGGCCGTCAACCAGCTCGAAGTCTCGCTCGACGACGCCTGCAGCCACCTGATCGTCAAGCGCCAGCCGACCGCCAACGACCTGCGCACCGTGATGGCCACCATCAAGGTCATCACCGACCTGGAGCGCATCGGCGACGAGGCGACCAAGGTCGCGCGCACCGCGAAAAGCCTGCACGAGCGCGGCACCACCGGCTTCGCCCACTACGACATGATCCGCACGATCGCCAAGGCGACCTCCGAACTGCTGCACGATTCGCTGGACGCTTTTGCCCGCCTGGACGGCAAGCAGGCCTTGCAGATCATCGCCGGCGACGAGGTGGTCGACCACGAGTTCCGCACCATCCTGCGCACCATGGTCACCTATATGATGGAAGACCCGCGCACGATCTCGTCGGCGCTGGACACGCTGTGGGTGGCGAAGGCGATCGAGCGCATCGGCGACCACGCCAAGAACATCGCGGAATACGTGATCTACGTGGTCGAAGGCCGCGACATCCGTCACAGCAAGGTGATCCTCGACGACCAGCCGGCGGCGTGATCATGGCGGACAATACCTCCGTCCTGGTGGTCGAAGACGAGCCGGCGATCGTCGAGCTGGTGACGTATTCCCTGCGCGAGGCAGGGTGGGACATCCGCACCGCCGACACCACTGCCGGCGCGTGGGAAAGCATCAGCCGGGGCAAGCCCGACCTGCTGCTGCTGGACTGGATGCTGCCCGACCAGAGCGGCCTGCGCCTGCTGTCGCGCCTGCGCGCCGACCGCGACTTCCAGGACCTGCCGGTGATCATGCTGACGGCAAAGAGCATGGAAGAGGACAAGCTGGCGGGCCTGAACAACGGCGCGGATGATTACATCACCAAGCCGTTCTCGCCGCGCGAACTGCTGGCGCGATCGCGCGCGCTGCTGCGCCGCAAATCGCCGCACCTGGCCGAGGCGCCGCTGCGCGCCGGCACGGTGACGCTCGATCCGAACAGCTGCACGGTGACGGTCGAGAACCAGCAGATCGACATCGGCAACGCGGAGTACAAGCTCCTGAAGTACCTGATGGCGCATCGGGAGCGCGTGTTCTCGCGCGCCCAGCTGCTCGACAAGGTGTGGGGCGACCACGCGGTAATCGAGGAGCGTACGGTCGACGTGCACGTGCTGCGCCTGAGGAAGGCACTGAAAAGCGCCGATGGCCTGATCCGCACCGTGCGCAGCGTCGGCTATATGCTGTCCGAAAAATAACGCGGTGTCGACGTCCCCGATGAATCCCAAGCTGCTGTTCTGGGTGCCGGCGCTGCTGCGCACGGCGCTGTTGTTCGCCGTGGCCGGCGTGGTGTGGTGGTGGTTCGGCGCCGTGGCCGGACTGGCGCTGGCGCTGGCCGGCATCGCGGTCGCCGTGTTCACGCAATTGTCCTACCTGTACAAGCTGGGCGAGTGGCTGGACGAGCCGCACAGCACGCGCCTGCCGGACGGCTGGGGCGCCTGGACCGATGCATTTGCCCGTCTTTACCGCCTGCGGCGCGACGACGAGCGCCACCAGGCCGAACTGACCGAGTGGCTGGCGCGCTTCCGCCAGGCGATGCACCTGCTGCCGGAAGGCGTGGCCATCATGGACGACGTGCTGTTCCTGGAGTGGTGCAATCCGGCGGCCGAGCGTCACCTGGGCCTGACGATGGAGCGCGACAAGGGGCTGCGCGTCACGAACCTGGTGCGCCATCCGGACTTCATCGACTACATCGTGCTGGGGCGCTACGAGCAGCCGCTGACGCTGTCGTTCCGCGGCCGCAAGCTGGAATGCCGCATCATCCCGTTCGAGAACCGGCGCCAGATCCTGGTGACGCACGACGCCACCGACACCGAGCGCATCGAGGCGATGCGGCGCGACTTCATCGCCAACGCCTCGCACGAGCTGCGCACGCCGCTGACGGTGATCGTGGGCTTCCTGGAGATCGCGATGTCCGATCCGGGCATCGACGTCGCCACGCGGATGGCGCACCTGAACCTGATGACGGAGCAGGCGCACCGGATGCAGCGCCTGATCCAGGACATGCTGACCCTGTCGCGGCTGGAGTCGGACGAGTATCCGCTGAAGCGCGAGCGCGTGGACGTGCGCAGCCTGGTCGAATCGATCGCCGCGGAGGCGCGCGCCTTGTCGGGCGGCCGGCACCAGATCGAGGTGGCGGTCGACGGTCCCGACGTGATGGGCAGCATGGAAGAACTGCGCAGCGCTTTCGCCAACCTGGCCTCGAACGCGGTGCGCTACTCGCCGAACGGCGGCACGATCCGCCTTGCCTGGACCCGTGGCGCCGACGCCCTGAGTTTCGCGGTGACGGATTGCGGCATCGGCATCGACCCCGAACACATCCCGCGCCTGACCGAGCGTTTCTACCGCGTCGACAAGAGCCGTTCGCGCGAGACGCAAGGCACCGGCCTCGGCCTGGCGATCGTCAAGCACGTCCTGCTGCGCCACGGCGGCAAGCTGACGATCACTTCGCAGCCAGGCAAGGGCAGCACCTTCTCCGCCTCGCTCCCCAACACCTCGCTCCCCGCCTGACCCCCCTCCTCAATTAGGGTCAGAGTCGAATTGTTTGACAACTTTGTGAAATACCGAGGCTCTCTGTTTCCACTCCACGAGCCTTGGCACATTTTGCTCGCAAGATAATTAGGGTCAGAGTCGAATTAATGGCAATTCTAAGGAATTGCTCAATAAATCGACTCTGACCCTAATTAATTTTGGGGTGCTTTTTCGCTGGCGAGAAATTATTCAGCGATGAACAATGTGCTGTCGGAAGAACTGACTGAAAAGCGTGCCGGAAGACAGTTGTGTCGCTTTTTCTAGTTGCAAAAATAATTAGGGTCAGAGTCGAATTATCGAGCAACTTTAAAAGTTGTCAAACAATTCGACTCTGACCCTAATTGTCTTTTCGGAAAGCTGTAGCCGGGAAATTGTGGTTAGAGAAGAGTGGCGAGCGATGTTGGGAAATTGCTCGATAATTCGACTCTGACCCTAATTGTGCAGTGGCGTGATGGGGCTCGGGGCTTGTGTGTGGGGGCGTCGGATGCGGCGTGATGTGTCGGGAATGCGGTTAGCTGGGCAATATATTTAGACAAGCGCCGTGCTTTTGGTTATCGTTGCCTCCTTACTTCGGAGGCAAGATTTGAGCAGCGACAATTTATCACCGCATCACGCAGCCTATGCCTTCGGGCTGGACCTGGTCCGCTTCGGCTGCGCGCTGATGGTGGCGCTGTTTCATTTTACCTGGCGGATCCCGAACGAGGCCCATATCATGCCGTTCGGGTGGGTCGGGGTGCAAGTCTTCTTCGTCATCTCGGGCGTCGTCATCGCCAACTCGGCCATCGCCTCCACGCCCTACCGGTTCGCGCGCAACCGCTTCCTGCGCCTGTATCCGGCGGCCTGGATCGCCGCTGCGATCAGCTTCGCGATCCTGTCGGTCGTGCCCGCGCCGGCCTATTACGCGCTGGGCATCGGCGTGAATCCCGAGTGGCGGGCGCTGGCCAGCTCCGTGGTGCTGGTGGGCGAGGATGCGCTGGCCACCGCCTATTGGACCTTGCCGATCGAAATCGCGTTCTATACCCTGGTGTTCATCGTACTGCTGCGGGGAAGGGTGGGGCTGCGCGCGGTGGCGCGGCTGCTGGCCGTGGCCAGCAGCGCCTATCTGGTTTCCCTGTTCTATCTGGTGGCGTCGACGTCGGGTCCGGGCGTGCTCGACCTCGGCTACGGGCTGAAGAACATGCTCCTGCTGCGCCACGGCGTCTTCTTTGCGATCGGGATCTATTTGTGGATGGCGACGCAGCGGCAGCAGCTGGACCGCAGCGACCGGGTCTTGTTCGGGCTGTCCCTGGGCGCGGCGGCGCTCGAGATCGTCTGCCGCTCGGTGAGCCTGACGACCATCTTTGCCGCCGGCGACGCGGGGCCCCTGGACATCGGGTGGGTGACGGTCGGCGCGCTGCTGTCCTTCGCGGTCCTGCTGGCGGCGATCCGCGTCTCCCTGGTCAATGCGCAGCGCTGGACGCCTTCCGCGCGCGCAGGGGCCAGGATACGGATGCTCGGTCTGGTCACCTATCCGTTCTACCTCGTGCACGAGGTGGTCGGCGGGGCGATCCTCGTTGCCGCCACCGGCAATGGCCTGGGCCGGCCTGCCGGCCTGGCGCTGGCCATCGCCGCAACGCTGGCCGTGGCCTGGCTGATCGCCGCGTTCGCCGAACCGGCCCTCAGACAGGCGCTCGTCCGCGGCGCGAGATGGGTGCGCGGTTCGGGCGTGCGCACCACGATGACCCTGGGCGCCGACGAGCGGCTGCCGAAATAGGACGAAACGATCGCCTCAAGCCAGCTGGGCCACCAGCACCGCCAGCGCCGGTACGCCGATCCAGGCCGCCTGGATCGCCCGGCGCGGCGCATACTGCAGCAGCAGCGTGACGCTCCAGGCGGCCAGCGACAGCACGCCGCACCACACGACCGGTCCGATATGCCAGCCGCTGGCCGCGATGCAGGCGCCGAAGGACAGCGCCAGTGCGAGCCAGCCGAGCAGGCGCAAGCGCAGGCGCAGGCGTGCGTCCGGTTCCGCGCCGCGGCCGTGGATGTCGGCGTAATGGCGGTCCATCGACAGGCCCTTGGCGGCGAAGCCGCTATAGGCCAGCGCGGCCCCGGCCAGGATCAGCGCACTCATGCAGCCTCCAGCTTGTTGGTCGCCACGTCGGCCGGCACGGGCATCGATGCCGTCGCCGGCTTTTTCGGCCTGCCCAGCCACCAGGCCGCGTAGCCGAGCAGCAGGCCGAGCGCCAGCACCACCAGGTCGAAGCCGGCCACCGCGCGCAGGGCCGGCCCGCCGAACAGGGTCACGCCCAGGTGGGTGTCGGTGGTGAGCGCGTTCAGCACCGGAATCCCGGCCAGCAGCACGGCGCCCAGCGCCAGCTGGAAGCGCCACATCGCGCGCGTCGGGCGGATCTGGGCCAGCAGCGCGGCCAGGCCCCAGGCGATGAAGAAGCAGTTGGCCTCGAGGTTCGTGCGCTGCGCGATCTCGACCGGCAGCAGGCGGTTGGCCCAGAAGTAGACGGCGAAGGCGATCGGCAGGCCGGCGATGGCGCCGATGTTCAGGGCATCGACCAGGCGCACCCCGAAGCCGACCTTGCCGCCTTTCGCGATCGCCTTGGCGTATTTCTGGCGCTCCTTCACGCCCCACAGCAGGGCGCCGGTGGCGACCATCGCGGTGCCTGCCAGGCCGCACACGAAGAACAGCGCGCGCAGGAACGGGTCGGCGAAGTGGGCCACGTGCAGGCCGTAGATCGCGGCGCGCGCGTCCAGCGTCGTGCTCATCGGCTTGGCCCCGGACAGCAGCGCGCCGCTCGCGCCGTCGAAGGTCATGGTGGGTTCGATGTTCGACAACTGCTGGCCCGAAGGACGATGCAGCGCGACCCGGGCGTTGGCGTCGTTCGGATTGCTTACCACGATCCGGGTCGGCGCCTGGCCCCAGGCGCGTTCGGCCTGCAGCAGCATCGGCGCGATGTCGGCCAGCGGCGCGAACTCCTTCGCCGGCTTGACCCGCTCGGCGTTCGGGAACACGTCCGCGAACATGGCGTTCTGCTCGGCGCCGTACAGCGCCTTGGTGGGCGAGGGCATGTACATGAACATCAGCGTGACCAGGCCGGTATACGTGATCATCAGGTGGAACGGCAGCGCCAGCACCGCGGTGGCGTTGTGCGCGTCCAGCCATGAGCGCTGGCCCTTCCTGGGACGGAAGGTGAAGAAGTCCTTGAAGATGCGCTTGTGGGTGATCACGCCGCTGACGATCGCCACCAGCATGAACATGGCGGCGATGCCGACGATCCAGCGGCCCCAGATCGCCGACATGTAGTACAGGTCGAAGTGCAGGCGGTACAGGAACTCGCCGCCGCGGGTGTCGCGCGGGGCGGCGGTATGCTCGCCGGTCATCGGATCGAGCGTGAAGTTCTGGGTGCGGAAGGCCGCGCGCCGCTCTTCGCGGGTCATGCCCTTCTTGGGCGGATTGGTCCAGCTGGCGTAGATCAGCGGATTGCGCTCGTGCGGCAGGTCGAGGAACCAGGCATTGGCCTTCGGCGCGCGCTGCTGCAGCTCGCGCACCGCGAGCGCAGCCGATTCGGCTGGCGTCACCCGCGATGGCGCATCGGCCGCCTTGTGCAGCTCGGGCTTCATCCAGAACGTGATCTCGTGCTTGTAGTAGGCGGCGGTGCCGCCCAAGAACACCAGCAGCAGCAGCCAGCACACCAGCAGGCCGGACCAGGTGTGCACCCAGGCCATCGATTGGCGCAAGCCTTCTTTCATGACGCCCTCCCGGCAATCCACAATACAGCGCCCAGGACGCTGCTGGTTGCGATCACCCCGACCCAGGCGCGCAGCGCGCTGCCGGTGGCGAACACCCACAGGATGACGCAGGTGTAGACCACGAAGGAGAGCAGGGTGGCGATGGTGACGGCGTCGGCGCGCGGCAGCGGCAGCGCGATGGCGATCAGGGCGCTGGCGATCGCGGTCAGCACATAGCCGCCGGCGATGGCCGCGACCGCGCGCGCGGCCACGCCGCCGCGGTAGCGCCAGGTGAGGGTAGTCATGAGAGTCGGGCCTTTCTATGCAAGCGAACGACGATCAGTGCTCGGCGCCCGGCGCCAGTGCGGGGCCCGCGGCCAGGGCCGCGATGCCTTTCGGCTGCACCACGGTCAGCGACGAGGTATGGCTGGCGCTGGCGTACTGCACGCCGGCGCGCTCTCCGCCGGTCTTGTCGGTATGCGCGGTCTCCAGCACATAGGTGCCTTTCCACGGCAGGTCGAACTTCACCGCGCCGTTGGCGTCGGCCAGCGCTTCCTTCGACCAGCCGCTCGGCACGGTGATCGCCACCTTGGCCTTCGGCAGCGGCTGGCCTTTATAGAACACCTTGAATTCGCCGGGCGTGCCGGTCGGGACGATGTCCAGCGCCAGCTTCGGCTGCTGTGCGGCGAAGCTGGTCGCCAGGCGCGCGGCCGGGATCCAGATGTGCTGGCTGGTTGTGCCGTCCTTGGTCGTTTCCCAGCCCGGATAGGCATTGTCCTCCGCCACGATTGCGTCGCCCGCCGCCAGGCTGGCGCCGCCGACCACATAGCTCTTGGCGGTCTTCTCGAGCTTGAGCTCGGTCTCACCTGACGCCTTGAGCAGGGTCGCGCGCGGCGCGACGAACTTGTCCAGCAGGCCGGGCGTGGTCTCGCGCTGGTTCAGGCCGAACTCGCCGAACTGCAGCTTCACCGTCTTGCCTTCCTGCTCCAGCCAGACGTGGTGCGCCTGGGCGGCGGGTGCGATTGCAGCAAGGGAGAGTAGTGAGGAGAGCAGCAGTTTCGTCATGGTCGTCATTCTCTTTATTAGGTTTATTTAATTCGATGATGCCTGCGCTATCCCCAAATAAAGAATGTCTCCTTTGGTAGAGGTGCCGAATATGTGCATTGCATCAACTATTGAATAAGAATTATAATGCGAATCATTCTCATTTCAAAACAATTTCAAGGAGTGATCATGTTGCGCCCAGTGCCATCCGTTGTATCCCATCCCACGCACGTCGCCCGTCTGGTGCGCCGAGCTATCGCACTGGGCGCAAGCGCAGCCTTGCTGTCACCGCTGGCCGCCATGGCGGCTTACCCGGAGGCGCCGGACGACATCGCGGCGGACGCGATCCCCACCGTGAACATCACCGGCAAGCACGACGCCACCACCGAGAAGAGCAAGTCGTTCACCACCCGTTCCTCGACCCTGTTCAAGGGCGAGCAGGACATCCGCGACACGCCGCAGCCGGTGACCGTCATCACCCGCCAGTTCATCGAAGAGCGCAACCTGCTCGACCTGACCGATGTGCTCAACAACACCGCCGGCATCACGGTCGAGTACACCGACAGCGAACGGCTCGGCTACAACTCGCGCGGCTTCGGCGTCGATGCGATGCAGATCGATGGGCTGAGCTACAAGCAGTCCGGTTCGGCCTTCATCCAGCCCGATACGGCGGTGCTGGACCGGGTCGAGTTGCTGCGTGGCGCCTCGGGCATGCTGCGCGGTTCCGGCAACCCCTCCGCCACCGTGAATATGGTGCGCAAGCTGCCGACGACCGGGTTCCAGGCATCAAGCGGCCTGACGGTCGGCTCGTGGGACCGTCGCCGCATCGAAGTGGACGTGTCGACCCCGCTCAATGAAAGCGGCTCGGTGCGCGGCCGGGTGGTGGCGGTCAAGGACAAGAAGGACTTCTTCCAGAAGGCGCGCGAAGAAGACCGCGAAGTGCTGTACGGCGTGGTCCAGGCCGACCTGACGCCGCGCACCACGGTCACCGCCTGGCTGCAGCACACCGACCTGGACGCTACCGGCGCCTGGGGCGGCATCCCGGGCAACTTCGACGGCACCTCGCTGAACCTGCCGGACGACACCTTCCTGACTTCAGCCTGGAGCCGCTGGAACCGCTACAACGACCAGGCCCAGGTCGGCATCGAGCACCGCTTCGACAATGGCTGGAGCGTGCGTGCGAATGCCGGCTACCTGGGGCTGCGCATCAAGCCGAACGGTTTCAAGCAGTCGTACATCGCGCGCACCAGCACCACCAACCCCTACCTGATGGACATCACCACGTCGCAGTACACCGGCGACGACAGCCGCCAGCAGGCATTGAGCATCGTCGCCGACGGCCCGTTCACGCTGTTCGGACGCAAGCATGCGCTGGTGGTGGGCGCCGAGCGTGTGTACGACCGGACGATCGCGACCTATGGGGTGGGCAGCCTGTTCAAGCAGACCATCGACATCCGCACCTTCGACCCTTATTCGAGCTACCCGGAGCGCGAGGTGACGACGATGCCGGCCGGCGGCAATCCGCCGACGGTAGTGACCAACTACGGCGCCTTCGCCACGGCGCGCATCTCGCTGGCCGATCCGCTGACCCTCTCGCTCGGCGCGCGCCTGAGCTGGTATGAAAATGAAAACCGTGCCAACGGCAGCGGCTTCAAGGTGACGCGCGAAGCCACGCCGTATCTGGGCCTGGTATATGACCTGTCGAACGAGATCAGCGCCTACACCAGCTATACCGAGATCTTCACGCCACAGAATGTGCGCGGCGCGGACGGCAACCTGCTGGAGCCGATCACCGGTGAAGATATCGAGCTCGGCCTGAAAGGGGAGTTCTTCGGCGGCCGCCTGAATGCCTCGGTGGGCCTGTTCCAGATCGAGAACGTCGGCCGTCCGATCGAAGACGCGTCGTCGATCAATCCTTGCCTGCCGTACTTCACCACCGGCTATTGCCGTATCGCCGGCGGCAAGCAGCGCAGCGAGGGTCTCGAAGCCGAAGTCTCGGGCGAGATCCTGCCTGGCTGGCAAGTCATGGCAGGCTACACCAATACCCGTACCAAGTATGTGCGGGATACGGCTGCCAACACCGGCCAGCCGCTGCGCAGCATCGATCCGAAGCACGAGTTGAACCTGTTCACCAGCTATAGCCCGAACCGCTCCGGCCCGGGCTGGACTGTCGGCGGTGGCGTGAACATGCAGAGCGATTCCTATGTGCGCGGCAGCGGCCTGACCGCGACCCAGGGCGGCTACGGCGTCGCCAACGCCATGTTCGCCTGGCGCTTCAGCGACAAGCTGTCGGTCCAGGCCAACGTGAATAATCTGTTCGACAAGGTCTACTACAAGAAATTCGGTCCGACCGGCCTGGCCTGGTACTACGGCGATCCACGCAATGTCTCGGTGAGCCTGCGCGGCAGCCTGTAAGGAGCGCCGCCTACCCACCCCCGGGTGGGTTAGATGTGCTGGGGAGAACGAGCCGAGGTACAATCGTCGCCTCGTTCTTTTCCGTACATTCCATGGTTTCTCGTCGTTCTTCCCTCGTGGCCTGCGCCGCGCTGCTGCTGGCGGCCTGCGGCAGCACCCCGACTCCGGCTCCCGTCGTCGCCACGCCCGTTGCCGTCCCCCAGGCGGCGCCGCTTCCTCCCAAGAAAATCCGCATCGGCCTCGCCCTCGGCGGCGGCGCCGCGCGCGGCTTCGCCCATATCGGCGTGATCAAGGCCCTCGAGGCCCAGGGCATCTATCCGGAGATCGTGGTCGGCACCAGCGCCGGTTCGGTGGTGGGCTCGCTGTATGCATCGGGCCTGAACGGCTTCGCCCTGCAAAAGACGGCCCTCACCATGGACGAGGCGACCATCTCGGATTGGGCCATGCCGTGGCTCAGCAAATCCAGTGGCCTGCTCAAGGGCGAGGCGCTGCAGAACTATGTGAACAAGGCGATCGGCAATGTGCCGATGGAAAAGCTGAAATTGCGCTTCGGCGCCGTGGCGACCGACCTCAAGACCGGCCAGCCGATCCTGTTCAACCGCGGCAATACCGGCATGGCGGTGCGCGCGTCGTCGGCCGTGCCGAGCGTGTTCCAGCCGGTAAAGATCGGCAACAAGGAATACGTCGATGGCGGCCTGGTGGCGCCGGTGCCGGTGCGCTACGTGCGTGAGATGGGCGCCGATTTCATTATCGCCGTCAATATCTCAAGCGCGACCGAAGGCGCGGCCACGGCCAGCTCGCTCGACGTCCTGATGCAGACCTTCAGCATCATGGGCCAGCGCCTGAACCATTTCGAACTGAAGGACGCCGATATCGTGATCACGCCGGCGCTCGGCAATATGGGATCGGGCGATTTCGGCGGACGCAATCTCGCCATCCTGGCCGGCGAGCAGGCCGCCGCTGCGGTCATGCCGCAAATTAAAGCCAAGCTCAAGCTCCGGCAGCAAATTCCATAAGAAAGGCAATACCATGAACACCAAACCCTACCTGACCCTGGCGGATGTGAAGAAAATCGGCGCCGCGGCCGAAGCCGAAGCCGTCAACAACGGCTGGAACGTCTCGATCGCCATCGTCGACGACGGCGGCCACCTGCTGTGGCAGCAGCGCCTGGACGGCGCGCCGCCCGTGTCCTCGTATATCGCCCCGGCAAAGGCGAATACCGCCGCGCTCGGCCGCCGCGAATCGAAGATCTATGAAGACGTGATCAATGGCGGCCGCATGTCCTTCCTGAGCGCGCCGAAGCTGGAAGGCATGCTCGAAGGCGGCGTACCGGTGATCGTCGACGGCCACGTGATCGGCGCCGTTGGCGTCTCGGGCGTCAAGTCGGAACAGGACGTGCAGATCGCCCGCGCCGGCATCGCCGCCTTGAGCGCCGCCTGACGGCTAGCTGCGGGCGCAATATTGCACCCGCAACATAAGTTTCAGCAGGGCAGGGAAGATGGCGGGGCGTGTCATCTTTCGACAATTTGCTAGCGGGTATGTGGCAGCGCCGCATTGCCGAACATCAGAGTTCGCGCTATAATTCGGAAGTTTATCTAATTCAAACTTAGCCGTAGCGCATACCCACCATCCCTCATTCAACATGACCTCCAACACCGGGCGGCTCTACTGCGTCCAGGACAGTTGGATGTCGGTCTGACGTGGCGAAGCTACGGCAACTTTTTCGGGAGTTGCCCTTGCCGCCATTTTTTTCTGGCCCCTCCGTTCCAGCCATCCTGGCACTTGCTGACGGGACCATCTTCAAAGGATATTCCATCGGTGCCGTCGGTCATACGACCGGCGAAGTGGTGTTCAACACCGCGATCACCGGCTACCAGGAAATCCTGACCGATCCGAGCTACTCGCGCCAGATCGTCACCCTGACCTATCCGCACATCGGCAACTACGGCGTGAATAGCGCCGACGTCGAAGCGGGCAAGGTGCACGCCGCCGGCCTGATCATCCGTGACCTGCCGCTGCTGGCCTCGAACTTCCGTTCGACCCAATCGCTGGGCGATTACCTCAAGCAAGAGAACGTGGTTGCCATCGCCGGCATCGACACCCGCAAACTGACCCGCATCCTGCGCGAAAAAGGCGCCCAGGCCGGCGCGATCCTGACCGCCTCCCAGGGCGCGGAACCGTCACCAGCCCAGGCGCTGGAACTGGCGCGCTCGTTCCCGGGCCTGGCCGGCATGGACCTGGCCAAGGTTGTCTCGGTGACCGAACCTTATGAGTTCACCGAGACCGAATGGAAGCTGGGCGAAGGCTTCGGCAAGCAAACCGACCCGCAATACCACGTGGTCGCCTTCGATTACGGCGTCAAGCGCAACATCCTGCGCATGCTGGCCGAACGCGGCTGCAAGGTCACCGTGCTGCCGGCGCAATCGACTGCCGCCGACGCGCTGGCGCTCAATCCGGACGGTATCTTCCTGGCCAACGGCCCGGGCGACCCCGAGCCATGCGACTACGCCATCGCGGCCTCGCGCGAGCTGATCGAGAAGGGCATCCCGACCTTCGGCATCTGCCTCGGTCACCAGATCATGGCGCTGGCATCCGGCGCCAAGACCATGAAGATGAAGTTCGGCCACCATGGCGCCAACCACCCGGTGCAGGACCTGGACAGCAAGAAGGTCTTGATCACCTCGCAGAACCACGGCTTCGCAGTCGACCCGGAAACCTTGCCGGCCAACTGCCGCGTGACCCACGTCTCGCTGTTCGACGGCTCGCTGCAGGGCTTCGCCCGCACGGACAAGCCGGCCTTCTGCTTCCAGGGCCACCCGGAAGCCTCGCCCGGCCCGACCGACGTCGCCTACCTGTTTGACCGCTTCATCGGCCTGATGCAAGCAGCGGAGAAAAAATAATATGCCAAAACGTAGTGATATCAAAAGCATCCTGATCATCGGCGCCGGCCCGATCGTCATCGGCCAGGCAGTCGAATTCGACTACTCCGGCGCCCAGGCCTGCAAGGCCTTGCGCGAAGAAGGCTACAAGGTCATCCTGGTCAACTCGAACCCGGCGACCATCATGACCGACCCGGAAACGGCGGACGTGACCTATATCGAGCCGATCACCTGGAAGGTTGTCGAGCGCATCATCGAGAAAGAGCGTCCCGACGCGATCCTGCCGACCATGGGCGGCCAGACCGCGCTGAACTGCGCGCTCGACCTGCACCGCCACGGCGTGCTCGATAAATACAAGGTCGAGCTGATCGGCGCGACCCCGGAAGCGATCGACAAGGCCGAAGACCGTTCGAAGTTCAAGGACGCGATGACCAAGATCGGACTGGGTTCGGCGCGTTCGGGCGTGGCCCACTCGATGGAAGAAGCGTGGAGCGTGCAGCGCGAGCTGGGCTTCCCGACCATCATCCGTCCATCGTTCACCATGGGCGGCAGCGGCGGCGGCATCGCCTACAACGAAGAAGAATTCGAACAGATCTGCAAGCGCGGCCTCGAGGCTTCGCCGACCAGCGAACTGCTGATCGAAGAGTCGCTGCTCGGCTGGAAAGAGTACGAGATGGAAGTTGTTCGCGACAAGAACGACAACTGCATCATCATCTGCTCGATCGAAAACCTGGATCCGATGGGCGTGCACACCGGCGACTCGATCACCGTCGCGCCGGCGCAGACGCTGACCGACAAGGAATACCAGATCATGCGTAACGCGTCGATCGACGTGCTGCGCGAGATCGGCGTCGACACCGGCGGCTCGAACGTGCAGTTCTCGATCAACCCGAAAGACGGCCGCATGATCGTCATCGAGATGAACCCGCGCGTGTCGCGTTCGTCGGCGCTGGCCTCGAAGGCCACCGGCTTCCCGATCGCCAAGGTCGCGGCCAAGCTGGCCGTCGGCTTCACGCTCGATGAGCTGCGCAACGAGATCACCGGCGGCGCGACCCCGGCCAGTTTCGAGCCGTCGATCGACTACGTCGTCACCAAGATCCCGCGCTTCACCTTCGAAAAATTCCCGACCGCCGACAAGCACCTGACCACGCAGATGAAATCGGTCGGTGAAGTCATGGCGATGGGCCGCACCTTCCAGGAATCGTTCCAGAAAGCCCTGCGCGGCCTGGAAGTCGGCGTCGACGGCCTGAACGAAAAGACCCGCGACCGCGAAAAGATCGAGGAAGAGCTGGGCGAGCCGGGTCCGGAACGCATCTGGTACGTGGGCGACGCCTTCGCCCAGGGCTTCACCCTGGAAGAAGTGCACAACCTCACCAAGATCGATCCGTGGTTCCTGGTGCAGATCAAGGAGATCGTGGACATCGAGCTGTGGCTCGAGAACCAGACCCTGGAGTCGCTCGACAAGAACGTGCTCTACAAGCTGAAGCAGAAGGGCTTCTCGGACCGCCGCATGGCCTTCCTGCTGAAGGTCGAGCCGGCCGCCGTGCGCGCCCGCCGCCACGAGCTGAACATCCGCCCGGTGTACAAGCGCGTCGACACCTGCGCCGCCGAGTTCGCGACCAATACCGCGTACATGTACTCGACGTACGACGAAGAATGCGAATCGAACCCGACCGACAAGAAGAAGATCATGGTGCTGGGCGGTGGCCCGAACCGTATCGGCCAGGGCATCGAGTTCGACTACTGCTGCGTGCACGCGGCCCTCGCCATGCGCGAAGACGGCTACGAGACCATCATGGTCAACTGCAATCCAGAGACCGTGTCGACCGACTACGATACCTCGGACCGCCTGTACTTCGAGTCGCTGACGCTGGAAGACGTGCTCGAGATCGTGGAACTGGAAAAGCCGGTCGGCGTGATCGTGCAATACGGCGGCCAGACCCCGCTGAAGCTGGCGCTGGACCTGGAAGCGAACGGCGTGCCGATCATCGGCACCTCGCCGGACATGATCGACGCCGCCGAGGACCGCGAGCGTTTCCAGCAGCTGCTGCAAAAGCTCGACCTGCGCCAGCCGCCGAACCGCACCGCGCGCACCGAAGCCGATGCGCTGGCGCTGGCCGAAGAGATCGGCTACCCGCTGGTGGTGCGTCCTTCCTACGTGCTGGGCGGTCGCGCGATGGAAATCGTGCACGAGCAGCGCGACCTGGAGCGCTATATGCGCGAAGCTGTCAAGGTCTCGCACGATTCGCCGGTGCTGCTCGACCGCTTCCTGAACGACGCGATCGAAGTCGACGTCGACTGCATCTCGGACGGCGAAGCCACCTTCATCGGCGGCGTGATGGAACACATCGAACAGGCCGGCGTGCACTCGGGCGACTCGGCCTGCTCGCTGCCGCCGTACTCGCTGTCGCAGGCGACCATCGATGAACTCAAGCGCCAGACCTCGCTGATGGCCAAGGCCCTGAACGTGGTCGGCCTGATGAACGTGCAGTTCGCGATCCAGCAGTCGGAGCAGGACGGCGTGACGCTTGATACTGTTTATGTGCTGGAAGTGAACCCGCGCGCTTCGCGTACCGTGCCGTTCGTCTCGAAGGCGACCGGCCTGCAGCTGGCCAAGATCGCGGCGCGCTGCATGGTCGGCCAGACCCTCGAGCAGCAGGGCATCACCAAAGAAGTCGTGCCGCCGTTCTACAGCGTCAAGGAAGTCGTGTTCCCGTTCGTGAAGTTCCCTGGCGTCGACACCATCCTGGGACCAGAGATGAAATCGACCGGCGAAGTGATGGGCGTGGGCACCACCTTCGGCGAAGCGTTCGTGAAATCGCAGCTCGCGGCCGGCATCAAGCTGCCGAAGTCGGGCACCGTGTTCCTGTCGGTGAAGTCGTCGGACAAGCCGCGCGCGGTCGGCGTGGCGCGCGACCTGGTCAAGCTCGGCTTCGACCTGGTGGCGACCAAGGGCACCGCCGCCGTGATCTCGGCGGCCGGCATCCCGGTGCGCTCGGTGAACAAGGTGCTGGAAGGCCGTCCGCACGTGGTCGACATGATCAAGAACCACGAGATCGTCATGGTCGTGAACACGGTCGAGGAAAAGCGCAGTGCGATCACCGACTCGCGCACGATCCGTACCTCGGCACTGGCCTCGCACGTGGTGACCTACACCACGATCGCCGGCGCCGAAGCGGCGATCGAGGGCATGCCCCACATCGACGAACTGCGCGTGTACGATTTACAAGGCCTGCATAAAACCTTACACTAAGCACACGCAGTACCCGTAGGACAGCTTAGTACACAAGTGAACCACAGAGCTCGCGCGGCCTTGGCGCCGCGTGCCTCTGTGGTTTTCGCTTTGAGACGCTACGGGTGTCCCGTACAACACCAACAGCAGAGAACCATGAACACACCACTGACCAAATTCGGCGCAGAACTCCTGAAAGAAGAGCTGCACCAGCTCAAGACCAAGGAGCGCCGCATCGTGATCGACGCGATCGCCGAGGCGCGTTCGCATGGCGACCTGTCCGAAAACGCCGAGTACGACGCCGCCAAGGAACGCCAGGCCTTCGTCGAAGGACGCATCGCCGAGCTGGAAGGCAAGCTCTCCACCGCCCAGATCATCGATCCGTCCACGCTGGACGCCGACGGCCGCGTGGTGTTCGGCGCCACTGTCGACCTCGAAGACCTGGAATCGGGCCAGAAGGTCACCTACCAGATCGTCGGCATCGACGAAGCTGACCTGAAACTGAACAAGGTCTCGGTGACCTCGCCGATCGCGCGCGCGCTGATCGGCAAGTTTGCCGAAGACGTGGTCGAAGTGCAGGCCCCGTCGGGCCCGCGCGAATACGAAATCCTCGAAGTCCGCTACGTCTGATGGAAGCGGCGGCGGCCAGCGGTGTGAAAGCGGGGCGCTTGCCGGCGGCGCGCCTGCTGGTGGCCGCGCTGTGGACGGGCGTCCTGTGGGCGCTCGGCTATGTCGCGGCGCCCGCGGCGTTCGCCGTCCTCGGCAGCGTGCAGGCGGGCGACCTGGTCGCGGTGCTGCTCACGCGCCAGGCGTGGCTGTCGATTGCCTGCGCCGTCGTGCTGTTGGTCTTGCTGCGGGTGTCGAGCGACCTGGCGCCGTCGCGGCGCAGATTTTTGAGCTTGCTGGTGCTGGCGATGCTGGCGTGTACGCTGGTGATTTTCGTCGGGCTGCAGCCGGCCATGGCGCAATTGCGTGAACTCGCCGGGCCGGATGGGGTGAGGGCGTCGCCGTACTGGACGCAGTTCGCCGTGATGCATGGGGTGTCGCAGCTGTTCTATCTCGTGCAGAGCTTGCTGGGGGCGTGGCTGATCGTTCGGCTGCGTTGAGCGTGCTCCGAATAATCGGGACGTAAAAAAACCGGGTTGCCCCGGTTTTTTTGTTCACTTGTTCAGCGAATTTTTCTTGGAACTGGTCTGGCGCGGCTTGGCGCGCTTGATGTTGCCGCCGGCGGTGACGCGTTCGTTCCCTTTCAGCATGACCTTGGTGACGCTCGGCTTCTTGGTGCCGCTGGCGCTGGCCTTGACGATGGTGACTTCGCGCATGCCCGGGCCCGATTTGCCGCTGCGTTCCTTGACCGCCTCTTTCTTGGGGCGGTAGAGGACCAGCAGCTTGCCGATGTGCTGGACCGGCGCCGCGTCGAGGTCGGCGCAGATCTGCTCGTACATGGCGACGCGCGCTTCGCGGTCGTCGCCGAACACGCGCACCTTGATCAGGCCGTGTGCATCGAGGCTGGCCGAGATTTCCTTGACGACGGATTCGGTAAGGCCGGCTTCGCCGATCATGACGACTGGATTGAGCCCGTGTGCTTCTGCGCGCAGGGCGCTGCGCTCGGCCGGTGTAAGTTTGATCATAACAATTCTTTTTTGATGTACCTATAAAAGCAGTATTCTACGCGAATGGCCAAGAACAAATTAAACAAAAACTGGTTGCACGACCATATTAACGATCCGTACGTCAAACTGGCCCAGAAAGAAGGCTTCCGCGCCCGCGCCGCCTACAAGCTCAAGGAGATCGACGAGCAGGAAAAGCTGATCAAGCCCGGCCAGGTCATCGTCGACCTCGGTTGCACCCCGGGCAGCTGGGCCCAGTACACGCGGCGCAAGCTGGCCGGCGCCGACGGCGGCGGCATCAATGGCACCATCATCGGCCTCGACATCCTGCCGATGGAGCCGATCGCGGACGTGCAATATATTCAAGGCGACTTCCGCGAGGAAGAAGTGCTGACGCAGCTCGACGAAGTCTTGTCCGGCCGCAAGGCCGACCTTGTGCTATCCGATATGGCGCCCAATTTGTCGGGTATCAGCCATGCCGATGCAGCGCGCATGGAACATTTGATCGACCTGGCGATCGAATTTTCGCAGCTCCATTTGAAGCCGGGCGGTGCGCTGGTGGTTAAATGTTTTAAAGACATGGGTTTCACGCAAATCCTGGAGAAATTCCGGACCGAATTCAAGACCGTGAAGCAGATCAAGCCGAAGGCCAGCCGCGACAAATCGTCCGAGATCTTCCTGCTTGGCCGTGGCCTGAAGAACCCGGCGGACTGAGGCGAGCGGCCCATTCTTTAGAGGGATGGAATTTCCCCTTGAAATCTCCACGCGCGCCCATACATCAGCCGCGTGATCCCTCCGGCCCGGCACCACGGATTTGTATGCAATGTGCCGGCGGGATGTAAAAAGATAGTATTTCGGCACTATTGCCTGCGCCGCGTGGCGGTGTCGGCTTATTGCGAGTAAAATCGGAATACTGAAATCGGTAGAGATGCAATTGCATCGGAGGAGTGCTCGTGAATAATATGTTTTCCAAATCCGCCATCTGGGTGGTCGTCGCGCTGCTGTTGTTCATGCTGTTCAAGCAGTTCGACACCCATAGCGTCGCCGGCGGCAGCAAGACCATTGCTTATTCCGAGCTGCTCGATGAGATCAAACAACGTCGCATCAAGGATGTGACGATCGAAGGCTCGAACATCACCGCCACCCGCAGCGACGATTCGAAGGTGCGCGCGACCGCGACCATCCTGGACCGCGGCCTGATCGGCGACCTGCGTGAAAACGGCGTGCGCTTCGACGTGAAGCCGCCGGAGGAGCCATCGTTCCTGCAGCAGGTATTCATTTCGTGGTTCCCGATGCTGCTCCTGATCGGCGTCTGGGTGTTCTTCATGCGCCAGATGCAGGGCGGCGGCAAGGGCGGCGCTTTCTCCTTCGGCAAGTCGAAGGCGCGCATGCTGGATGAAACCAATAACACCGTCACCTTCGCCGACGTCGCCGGTTGCGACGAAGCGAAAGAAGAAGTCTCGGAAATCGTCGACTTCCTCAAGGATCCAACCAAATTCCAGAAACTGGGCGGCCGCATTCCACGCGGCGTGCTGATGGTCGGTCCTCCGGGTACCGGTAAGACCCTGCTGGCGCGCGCCATCGCCGGCGAAGCGAAGGTGCCGTTCTTCTCGATCTCGGGTTCCGACTTCGTCGAGATGTTCGTCGGCGTCGGTGCGTCGCGTGTTCGCGACATGTTCGAGAACGCCAAGAAGCATTCGCCTTGCATCATCTTCATCGACGAGATCGACGCGGTCGGCCGTCACCGCGGCGCCGGCATGGGCGGCGGCAATGACGAACGCGAACAGACCCTGAACCAGCTGCTGGTCGAGATGGACGGTTTCGAGGCGCAATCGGGCGTCATCGTGATCGCCGCCACCAACCGCGCCGACGTGCTCGATAAGGCGCTGCTGCGTCCGGGCCGTTTCGACCGCCAGGTGATGGTGGGCCTGCCGGACATCCGCGGCCGCGAACAGATCCTCAACGTGCACATGCGTAAAGTGCCGATCGGCACCGACGTCAAGGCCGACATCCTGGCGCGCGGCACCCCGGGCTTCTCGGGCGCCGACCTGGCCAACCTGGTCAACGAAGCCGCGCTGTTCGCCGCGCGCCGCAGCAAGCGCCTGGTCGAGATGATCGACTTCGAAGACGCCAAGGACAAGATCTATATGGGTCCGGAGCGCAAGTCGATGGTCATGCGCGAAGAAGAGCGCCGCAACACGGCCTACCACGAGTCGGGCCACGCGGTGGTCGCCAAGCTGCTGCCGAAGGCCGATCCGGTGCACAAGGTCACGATCATGCCGCGCGGTTACGCACTGGGCCTGACCTGGCAGCTGCCGGAGCACGACAGCCTGTCCGGTTACAAGGACAAGATGCTCGAAGAGATTTCGATCCTGTTCGGCGGCCGTATCGCCGAAGAGATCTTCGTCGGTCAGATGTCGACCGGCGCCTCGAACGACTTCGCCCGCGCGACCAAGCTGGCGCGCTCGATGGTGACCCGCTTCGGCATGTCCGACAGCATGGGCGTGATGGTCTACGAAGACAGCGAGAACGACGGCTTCTTCGGCGGCGCCACCAAGACCATTTCGGAAGCGACGCAGCAAAAGGTCGACGCCGAGATCCGCGCCATCCTCGACACGCAGTACGCGCTGGCGCGCCGTCTGCTGGAAGAGAACCGCGAGAAGGTCGAAATGATGACCAAGGCGCTGCTCGACTGGGAAACCATCGATTCCGAGCAGATCAACGACATCATGGCCGGCCGCGAGCCGCGCCAGCCGAAGACCGTGCTGACCAAGCGCACGCCGCCGGGCGACAGCGGCTCGGGCGGTGTGGCGCCGAATGCCACCGCACCGGCCTGACGCTGTCTCTCCCCTCAAAGGCACCCGTCAGGGTGCCTTTTTTGTTTTGCAAAAAGCTGGGGTCAGGTCTGACATTCGGACACGAGCTCAACCTTTAAATACATTTATTGTCGAGGCCGTGTCTGATTGTCAGACCTGACCCCCGATGTGCTTTCATGACCAAGAAACTGCAATGCGGCCACTTCAGCTTCGCGCTGGAGGGGGCTGAATCTGCCTATCCAGTGGTGATGGGCATTTTGAACATCACCCCCGATTCCTTTTCCGACGGCGGTCGCTACCAGGGCCTTGAATTCGCGCTGACCCATGCCGAGACGATGATCAGGGACGGCGCCACCATGATCGACATCGGCGGCGAATCGACCCGTCCAGGTTCGCCGAGCGTGCCGCTCGACGAAGAGCTGCGGCGCGTGATGCCGACCCTGTACGCGCTGCGCACGCTCGACGTCGCGCTGTCGGTCGACACCTGCAAGCCCGAGGTCATGCGCGAAGCGCTGATCGCCGGCGCCGACATGATCAACGACATCAACGGTTTCCGCGCGCCGGGCGCGATTGCGGCGGTGCAGGACAGCGATTGCGGCCTGTGCGTGATGCACATGCAGGCCACGCCCGAAACCATGCAGCAGGCGCCGCAGTACCAGGACGTGGTGGGGGAGGTGATCGCTTTCCTGCGCGAACGCGTCGATGCATTGAGCGCGGCCGGCATCGAACGCGAACGCATCTGCGTCGATCCCGGCTTCGGCTTCGGCAAGACCGTCGAGCACAACTATGCCTTGCTGCACGGCTTGCAGCGCATGCGCGACGAACTCGATTTGCCGGTGTTGGCCGGCATGTCGCGCAAATCCATGATCGGCGCCGTCACCGGGCGCCCGGTTGAACAGCGGGTGGCCGGCAGCATCGGCGCGGCATTGGCTGCGGTAGCGCATGGCGCTAGAATCGTGCGTGTGCATGATGTGGCAGAGACTGTCGATGCCCTGAAGGTGTGGCATGCGGCAATGCATCCACCCTCGGTCCTGTAAAAATCGTTTCAATAAGAGAAAAGAGAACTAGATGGCACGGAAATATTTCGGCACCGATGGCGTGCGCGGCACGGTGGGCGTTGCGCCAATTACTCCTGAATTCGTGATGCGTCTCGGCTATGCCGCCGGCACCGTCCTGGCCAAGGGCCGCAAGTCGAGCAGCGGCCGTCCGGTCGTCCTGATCGGCAAGGACACCCGCATCTCGGGCTATATGCTCGAGGCCGCGCTGGAAGCCGGCCTGTCCGCCGCCGGCGTCGATTCGATGCTGGCCGGCCCGATGCCGACCCCGGCCATCGCCTACCTGACCCGCGCGCTGCGCCTGCAGGCCGGCGTCGTCATCTCGGCCTCGCACAATCCCTTCCAGGACAACGGCATCAAGTTCTTCTCGGAACACGGCACCAAGCTGCCAGACGCCGTCGAGCTCGAAATCGAGGAAGCGATCGACGAGCCGATGGGCTGCGTCGCCTCCGATAAACTCGGCCGCGCGACCCGCCTGCGCGACGCCCAGGGCCGCTACATCGAATTCTGCAAGAGCACCTTCCCGAACGAACTCGACCTGCGTGGCCTGAAGATCGTCGTCGACAGCGCCCACGGCGCGGCCTATAACATCGCGCCGCACGTGTTCCACGAACTCGGCGCCGAGGTGATCTCGATCGGCGCCCAGCCGGACGGCTTCAACATCAACGCCGGCTTTGGCGCTACCGCGCCGAAGGCGCTGTCCGAAGCCGTGGTGGCCAACAAGGCCGACCTCGGCATCGCGCTGGACGGCGACGCCGACCGCCTGATCATGGTCGACGCCAACGGCCGCGTCTACAACGGCGACGAGCTGCTGTACGTGATGGTGCGCGACCGCATGAGCACCGGCCCGGTGGCGGGCGCCGTCGGCACCCTGATGACGAATATGGCGCTCGAAGTCGCCTTCAAGCAGATGGGCATCGGCTTTGCGCGCGCCAAGGTCGGCGACCGCTACGTGCTCGAGGTCATGAAAGAGCGCGGCTGGCTGTTCGGCGGCGAAGGCTCGGGCCACCTGCTGGCGCTGGACAAGCACAGCACCGGTGACGGCATCGTGTCGGCGCTGCAAGTGCTGTCGGCCCTGGTGCGTGGCAATAAGTCGCTGGCGGAATGCTGCAGCGAGCTGCAACTGTTCCCGCAGACCCTGATCAACAAGAAAGTCACGCCGGGCTTCGACTGGACGCTTGATCCGGCGCTGGTGGCCGAGAAGGAAGCGGTCGAGCGCGAGCTGGGCGACAATGGCCGCGTGCTAATCCGTGCATCCGGCACCGAACCGCTGATCCGCGTGATGGTGGAAGCGAAAGAGGCGGCCGTGGCCGAAAGCATGGCGCGCCGTATCGCGGACAAGCTGGCTGCGTGATGGAATCGCCAGTCTGGTCGGATGCAGGCCGGGGCTGGCATTTCGCGTCGCCATCGCTTATAATGTTTCTCACGGCGGAGTGTAGCGCAGCCCGGTAGCGCACCTGGTTTGGGACCAGGGGGTCCAAGGTTCGAATCCTTGTACTCCGACCAAAAGATTCATCAAGACAGGCCGTCATCGACGGCCTGTTTTGTTTTCAGCGCTGCCATCGTGGGCCACGACAACAAGCGTGGCCTTATTGCAAGCATGATGCTTGCGGTTTATAGTAGCGCTCTTCCAAGATCCGCCCTTAGCTCAGTCGGATAGAGCAACGGCCTTCTAAGCCGTGGGTCGGGGGTTCGATTCCCTCAGGGCGGGCCAATCACATCGCGCATACGACCACCATCAATCGGCGTAGGCCCCTGCCTTCTTGTAGATCGGCCCCCACTTCTCGATCTCGGCCTTCAAATGCGTGCGCAAGCCTTCCGGCGTGGCCTTTTCGGCCGGGACCGGTTCGGTGCCGAGTTCGGCGAACCGGGCCTTGACGTTGGGATCCTTCAGCGCTTCGCGCAGCGCCGTCCCCAGGCGGTCGACGACGGCTTTCGGCGTTCCCTTGGGCGCATACATGCCGTGCCACACATACATGTCGAATCCGGCGATGCCTTGCTCGGCCAGGGTCGGCAGTTGGGGCAGCGAGGCCACGCGCGCCCTGGTGGTGGCGCCATACACCTTCACCTTGTTGGTCTTGATGTAGGAAGTGGTGGAGGTGGTCTGGTCGCACAGCAGGTCGATCTGCCCGCCCAGCAGGTCGTTCATCGCCGGGGCCGTGCCCTTGTAGGGCACCGTGGTCAGCGGCGCGCCGATGGCGCTCAGGAACAGCATGCCGCACTGGTGCGAGACGGCGCCGGGTCCGGCATTGCCCATCGTTAGCTTGTCCTTGTTGGCCTTGATATAGGTGAGCAGTTCGGGCAGCGTGTTTGGCGCCAGGTTCTTGCGCGCCAGCAGCACCATCGGCACGTCGGCTACCTGGCCCACGTATTCGAAGTCGGTCATCGGATTGAAGGCCAGCTTGCGGTACAGCGCTGGGCTGGTGCTCATGCCATTATGGTGCAGCAGGATGGTATAGCCATCGGGCGCGGCCCGCGCCACCTTGCCTGCGGCAATCGTGCCGCCGGCGCCGGTGGCATTCTCGACCACGACCGACTGGCCGAGCGACTTCGCCATGGTCTGGCCGAGAATGCGGCCGATGACGTCGGTCGGCCCGCCGGCCGAGAAGGGAATAAGCATCGTGATTGCCCGGGCCGGGTAATCGGCCGCATGGGCGCCGGCGGCGGCCAGCGTCAGGCCGGCAAACATCAGTTTTTTCAGCATCGTCGTCTCCTGTGCTCGTTGTATCGGGTGGTCCCGTTGTTTTGAACCATCCTAAGAGCTTATGGGAGGGCGCACGAAATACCTTTTTGTGATGCCAGCATCAGGGAACGGCATAGCTCGTTTCAGCGTCCGATCCAGGCCGCGCCCGGCCAGGCCTGCTGGTCCACCATCTCCTTCATCAGGGCGGTCAGGATGGGGGCCGCGGCGGCGCTGGCCGGGGAGGGCCGGCGCGCGGCGGCCCGCGCCAGCACGATGCGGCGCGACAGGTCCGGCGTGCCTACCGGGGCGCCGGAGAGCGTTCCCCCCTGCAGTTCTTCCAGCACGGCCGAGGTGGGCAGGATCGTGTATCCGAAACCCTTGGCCACCAGCGATTTCTGCAGGTCCAGCGCATTGGTCTCGGCGACGACGTCGACGCTGATGCCGGCCACCGCCAGCGCGTGTTCGATGATGCTGCGCAGCCCGTGCGACGCGTTCGGCATCACCATCGGCCGGTCCTTGAGCCCTTTCAATGGAAAAGGTTCGTTTCCCGAGAATTCGCCTGGTGGGCCGAGCACGTACAGGCGCTCGTCGACCAGCGCCTCGGCCTGCAGGCCGGTGGACGAGCGCGTGTCGTACAGCAGGGCCAGTTCGATGTCGCCCGCTTCAAGCCACTGGAGCACATTGCCCGCGTAGCCGACGGTGATGCTGACCGTCACCGCCGGATAGCGGGCGCGCACCCGCGCCACCAGTTCGCCGGCCAGCAGCCGGCTGGTGCTGGCAAGCAGGCCGATCGTCAACCGCCCGGAGACGCTGGTGGTCGCCGGCCCGATCTCGGCGCGCGCCTTGTCCAACTCGCGCAGCGCGCGGCGGCCATACTCGACCAGGGTGCGGCCGGCGTCGGTCAGCACCATGCCGTGGCGTTCGCGCTCGAACAGCGGCACCCCGCATTCTTCTTCCAGCAGGCGGATATGGCGCGAGACGGCCGGTTGCACCAGGTGGAGCAGTTCACCTGCGCGGGTGGCGCTGCCGGTCTCGGCGATTGCGATCAGGGTGCGGATCTGCTTGATGTCCATGAACGTTCCGGTAATGGATGAGCCATCAACATATGCTCTTTGATACGTCTTGGCAATCGCGATTCGTGATGGCCGCAGCTATCGCGGCGCGTGATGGAGGAATCACGTTTTTCTATTTCTATGGCCGATCCATTCAAATCTATGATGAGCCATCCGATTCCTTTCACGGCGAACGATGATTACCGACGATTTCGATGCAAGCCTGCTCCAGCAGTGGACAGGCAAGACCGAGGTGCTGCATGACGTGCTGCGGCCCGACGCGGCGGCGGCCCTGGCCGCCACGCTGGATTATCCGGACGCGCCCGCCCAGGGCGAGGCGCTGCCGCCGCTGTGGCACTGGATTTACTTCCACGCGATCGCCCGCCAGTCGCAGCTGGGCGAGGACGGCCACCCGAAACGTGGCGGCTTCCTGCCGCCAGTGCCTCTGCCGCGGCGCATGTGGGCGGGCGGCCGCTTCGAGTTCCATGCGCCGGCGCGGATCGGCGAGCTCGTGACGCGCACCTCGACCATCCGCAGCGTGCAGGCCAAGGAGGGCGCCAGCGGCCGCCTGGTGTTCGTCACGGTGCGGCATGACATCCGCCAGGACGGGACGCCGGTCATCACCGAGGAACACGACATCGTGTACCGCGACCTGCCCGCGTCCGGCGCCGCCGCGCCTGCGCCTGCGCCTCGGCCGGCCCCGGCCGACGCGCGCTGGTCGCGCACGGTCCACCCCGATCCGGTGCTGCTGTTTCGCTATTCGGCGCTGACCTTCAACGGCCATCGCATCCACTACGACCGCAGCTATGTCACCGGCGTGGAAGGCTATCCCGGCCTGGTCGTGCACGGCCCGCTCATCGCCACGCTGCTGGTCGACCTGGTGCGGCGCGAGCTGCCGGGCGCGGACATCGCGCGCTTCAGCTTCCGCGCCGTCGGTCCGCTGTTCGATACCGCGCCGTTCGCGGTCTGCGGCAAGCCGGGGCCGGACGGCAAGACCATCGCCTTATGGGCGCAGAACGACCGGGGCGAACTCGCCATGCAGGCCGAGGCGACCCTGCGCTGAGCGCATCATTCCCACAATATTCAGGAGACCCACATGATCCACTTGGAACTGCCGCACCAGGACATCCGCGACGCGGTCCGCGCGCTGTGTGCGGACTTCCCGCCGGAGTACTTCCGCAAGATCGACGAAGAGCGCGGCTATCCCGCGCAGTTCGTCGACGCGCTGACGCAGGCCGGCTGGATGGCCGCCCTGATCCCGCAGGAATACGGCGGTTCCGGCCTCGGCCTGACCGAGGCCTCGGTCATCATGGAAGAGATCAACCGCGCCGGCGGCAACTCCGGCGCCTGCCATGGCCAGATGTACAATATGGGCACGCTGCTGCGCCATGGTTCGGCGGCCCAGAAGGAACGCTACCTGCCGCAGATCGCCAGCGGCGCGCTGCGCCTGCAGTCGATGGCGGTCACCGAGCCGACCACTGGCACCGACACTACCAGGATCAAGACCACGGCCGTGCGCAAGGGCGACCGCTACGTCGTCAACGGCCAGAAGGTGTGGATCTCGCGGGTGCAGCACTCCGACCTGATGATCCTGCTGGCGCGCACCACGCCGCTGGCCGAGGTGACCAGGAAATCCGAGGGCATGTCGATCTTCATCGTCGACCTGCGCGAGGCGATCGGCAATGGCCTGGCCGTGCAGCCGATCCTCAATATGGTCAACCACGAAACCAACGAGCTGTTCTTCGAGAACCTCGAGATCCCGGTCGAGAACCTGATCGGCGAAGAGGGCAAGGGGTTCAAGTACATCCTCGACGGCCTGAATGCGGAGCGCACCCTGATCGCCGCCGAATGCATTGGCGACGGCTACTGGTTCATCGACAAGGTCACGAACTATGTGAACGAGCGTGTCGTGTTCGGGCGCCCGATCGGCCAGAACCAGGGCGTGCAGTTCCCGATCGCCAAGGCCTTCGTGAACATCGAGGCGGCCAACCTGATGCGCTACCAGGCCTGTGCGCTGTTCGACGCCAAGCAGCCTTGCGGCGCCCAGGCGAACATGGCCAAGATGCTGGCCGCCGACGCCTCGTGGGAGGCGGCCAACGCCTGCCTGCAGTTCCACGGCGGCTTCGGCTTCGCCGCCGAATACGATGTCGAGCGCAAGTTCCGCGAGACCCGGCTGTACCAGGTCGCGCCGATCTCGACCAACATGATCCTGTCGTACGTGGCCGAACACGTGCTCGGCCTGCCGCGTTCCTACTAGGAGATCGATCATGCGACCCCTGGATGGCATCACCGTCGTCACCCTGGAACACGCGATCGCCGCACCGTTCTGCACCCGCCAGCTGGCCGATCTGGGCGCCCGCGTCATCAAGGTCGAGCGGCCCGGCGTGGGCGACTTCGCGCGCGCCTACGACACGCGCGCGCGTGGCATGGCCTCGCATTTCGTCTGGACCAACCGCTCCAAGGAGAGCCTGACGCTGGACGTCAAGCACCGCCAGGCCGCGCCGATCCTCGAGGCCCTGCTGGCCGGGGCCGACGTGCTGGTGCAGAACCTCGCGCCGGGCGCGGCGGCGCGCCTGGGGCTGTCGTGGGAAGCCCTGAAGGAGCGCTTTCCGCGCCTGATCGTGTGCGACATCTCCGGCTATGGCGCCGACGGCCCCTACCGCGACAAGAAGGCCTACGACCTGCTGATCCAGAGCGAATCGGGCTTCCTGTCGATCACCGGTTCGCCCGACGAGCCGGCCAAGGCCGGCTGCTCGATCGCGGACATCGCGGCCGGCATGTACGCCTACACGAACATCCTGGCCGCCCTGATCCAGCGCGGGCGCACGGGCGAGGGCGCCCACATCGACGTCTCCATGCTCGAGAGCATGGCCGAGTGGATGAATTATCCGCTGTACTACGCGATCGATGGCGCCGCGCCCCCGCCGCGCGCCGGCGCCGCCCACGCCACCATCTATCCGTACGGGCCGTTCCCGGTCGGCGACGGCAAGACCGTCATGCTCGGGCTGCAGAACGAACGCGAGTGGGAGCAGTTCTGCGCCAAGGTGTTGCGCCAGCCCGGACTGGCGGCGGATGCGCGCTTCGCCTCGAATTCGGCGCGCACCGGCGCGCGCCAGGAACTGCGCGCCATCATCGTCGACGTCTTCGCGCAGCTGACGGCCGAGCAGGTGGTCGCGCGCCTGGACGAGGCGCAGATCGCGAACGCGCACATGAACGATATGCACGACCTCTGGGCTCACCCGCAACTGGCGGCGCGCGGCCGCTGGGTCGACGTCGGCATCCCGGGCGGGGCGATCCCGGCGCTGCTGCCGCCGGCGGTCCCGAACACCTGGCAGGCGCGCATGGACCCGGTGCCGGCGCTGGGCGAGCATACCGAGGCGATCCTGTCCGGGCTCGGCTACGCCGCGGCCGACATCGCAGCCCTGCGCGCCGAGCAGGCCATCTGAACGACAGCAACGACAAAGGAAGAACATGAGCGACCACCCAAGCCAGGCGCTTGCCGCCTTCGCCGCGCAGCTGCGCTACGAGGACATCCCGCCGGCCGTCATGGCGCGCGCCGAAGACCTGATGCTCGACTGGTTCGGATCGGCGCTGGCAGGCAGGAACGGCCGGCCGGTCCAGTGCATCGAATCGTTCGCGCGCACGATGGGGCCCGGCCCCGGCTGCGGCGGCGCCGAAGTGCTGATCTCGCGCCGCACCACGACGCCGCTGTTCGCCGCGATGGTCAATGCCGCCTCCTCGCACTACGCCGAGCAGGACGACGTCCATAACGGGTCGGTATTCCACCCGGCGACCGTGGTGTTCCCGGCGGTACTGGCGGTGGCCCAGGCAAATGGCGCCAGCGGACGCGAATTGATGACGGCGGCGGTGGCCGGCTACGAAGTCGGCATCCGCGTCGGCGAATTCCTCGGCCGCTCGCATTACCGGACCTTCCATACCACCGGCACCGCCGGCACCGTCGCCGCGGCGGCCGCCGTCGGCCGCCTGCTGGGACTGACGCCCGAGCGCATGCTGGACGCCTTCGGTTCGGCCGGCACGCAAGCGGCCGGACTGTGGGAATTCCTGCGCGACGCCGCCGATTCGAAGCAGCTGCACACCGCCAAGGCCGCCAGCGACGGCATGATGGCCGCGTATCTGGCGGCCGAGGGTTTCACCGGCGCGCGCCGGATCCTGGAAGGCAAGCAGGGCATGGCGGCCGGCATGTCGCGCGACGCCGATCCGGCGCGGCTCACCGACGGCCTGGGCACGCGCTGGGCGACGGCCGAAACCTCGTTCAAGTTCCACGCCTCGTGCCGCCATACGCATCCGGCAGCCGACGCGCTGCTGCAGGCGATCGTTGCCGAAGACCTGCGTCCCGAGCAGATCGCCGCCGTGACGGCCCACGTGCACCAGGGCGCGATCGACGTGCTCGGCCCGGTGGTCGATCCGCGCACGGTCCACCAGGCCAAGTTCTCGATGGGGACGGTGCTGGGCCTGATCGCGCAGTTCCGCAGCGCCGGCCTGAACGAATTCGACGAGGCCTACGCCGACCCGCGCATCGTGGCCCTGCGCGACAAGGTGACGATGGTGCTCGACGACGAAGTGGACGGCGCCTACCCGGCGCGCTGGATCGGCAAGGTGACGGTGACGACCACCGACGGGAGGGTGCTGAAGGCGCGGGTCGACGAACCGAAGGGCGACCCGGGCAATACCCTGAGCCGGCGCGAGCTGGAAGACAAGGCGCTGCGGCTGGCGCGCTTCGGCGCCGCAGCCAGCGACGACGAGATGCGCGCCGTGTTCGAGCGCATCTGGCATATCGGCCGCACGCCGGTCGTCGGCTATTTCCTCGCGCGCGGGGAGACGCGATGAGCGCAGCCGCCCCGATGCCCCGCTCCTACCTGTTCGTGCCCGGCAACCGGCCGGAGCGCTTCGACAAGGCCTGCGCGGCCGGCGCCGATGCCGTGATCGTCGACCTCGAGGACGCGGTGCCGTTCGCCGACAAGGCGGCCGCGCGCGAGGCCGTCGCCGCCTGGCTGTCACCCGCGAAGCCGGTCCTGGTGCGTGTCAACGGCGCCGACACCGACTGGTTCACCGACGACCTGGCCCTGTGCCGCGTGCCCGGCGTGGCCGGCGTCGTGCTGCCAAAGGCCGAGCAGGCCGGCGACATCGCACGCCTGCGCGCGGCCGGAGCCACGGCGGTGCTGCCGCTGATCGAAAGCGCGACGGGCATCGACCATCTGCGCGCGATCGTCTCGGCGCGCGGCGTGCAGCGCCTGATGTTCGGCTCGATCGATTTCCAGCTCGACCTGGGGATCCCGGGAGAACGCGAAGAGCTGCTGTTCTTCCGTTCGCAACTGGTGCTGGCTTCGCGCCTGGCCGGGCTCGCGGCGCCGGTCGACGGCGTCAGCACGGCGCTCGACGACGCCGACCGGCTGGCCGACGACGCCCGGCACGCGCGGCAGATGGGGTTCGGCGCCAAGCTGTGCATCCATCCGAAGCAGGTGCAGGCCGTGAACCGCTGCTTCACGCCGGGCGCGCACGAGCTGGCGTGGGCCGGGCGGGTGCTGGAGGCGGCGGCGCTCGCCAATGGCGCCGCAGTGGCCCTGGACGGCAAGATGATCGACCGTCCGGTGATCCTGCGCGCGCAAGCCATCGTCGATGCCCATGCGCTGCGCGCGGGGCCGGAGGACGCGGTCAGGTCACGATGAATTCGTAACCGGCCTGCAGCGAGCCGATGACCCTGGCCTGGTTCTCCGGGCTTTCGCTGAAGCCCACCAGCATGTCGGCCACGGTGATCGTCTTGCTGTCCAGCGCCTCTTTCCAGTAGGCGAATCCATCGGCGTCCGGAGCACGGTCGAGCACGTTCGCATAGAACAGGGTGATGATGTCGGCATGGCTGGCTGCCGGGCCGACCAGCTCACCGAACTCGGCCGAGTGGACGAAAGCGTCCGCCACCGCGTGCAGGCTTGCCCCGTCTCCCATCTTGCCCATCCAGTATCCGAGCCCAACCTTGTCCGGGGTGCGGTCGAAGGCTGCCTGGTACAGGCGATAGGCCTCGGCCGGAAAGCCCGTGGTCTCGTAGGAAATGTATTCGCCGCCCTCGAAGGACAGCCGCTCGACGTTGCGCAAGGTGTCGACGGCGTCCAGGCCCAGCAGGTCGGTGACTGTGATCGTGCCGCCACGCACGCTGACCTGGTACTCGTCGCGGTAACCCTCCAGCACGAAGGTGTCGACGCCGGCGCCGCCATCCACGACGTCGTCGGAGCGCGTGCCATACAGCATGTCGTGGCCGCCGGTACCGACGATGGTGTTGGTCGGCAGGTAGACCGGCACCCGGTCTTCGTAGACGTTCAGGCTGGCATAGGTGTCGTAGTAACCCTGGCTCCACGATGCGTCGATGTAGTACCAGCCCGTATAGGGGGCGACGAAGGCGGCGTAATCGTAGCCATAGGCGCCGCTGCCATCGTCGCTGGCGATTTCCCGGCCATCGTCGTCATGGATGCGCAGGTCGACGGGATCGAAGTAACTGCCGCTCTGGACCGTATAGGCCATGCCCCTGGTCGCATGGAAGACGAAGATGTCGTCCTGGCTGGCATACGGGTCGTGGGTGCCGAAGTGGGCGGTGCGGCCGTAGTACTGGCCGAGGTCCGGGTCGTGCACCGGCCGCAGGTCGAGCCGCCAGGCCCAATCCATCTCGGACGGCGTCAGGTTGTACCGGTGCTCCTGGGAATAATTCGACATGATGGACCTCGCGCAATGTGAGGTCTTCATTGTATGGCTGGGCTACTCCGGCAATGTGTTGAAATGGTGTCGCTTTGTAACGGCGGCGCCTCAATTGCAAGCATGTCTTTCAAAGTATGCATTCGATGGCGCCGCCCCGTATCGTCACGCCGCGCTGCCCGCCTCGACGCCCGAGTCGCCCCAGGCATGCATCGCGCGGCGCAGCAGCCGGCGCTCGCGGTGGTCGATCACGCTGTCGGCGCGCACGATCTCGAGCATGCCCTTGAGGACCGTGGCGCGCAGCGCCTCTTCCTGCACCTCGTCCAGCAGGCGGTCGATCGTCGCGGGCCCGATCTCGACCATGCCGGCCTCGCGGTCGGCGCTGGTCGCCAGCAAATCCTGGGTCAGTTCGCCCGCCGTGTCGTCGAACGTGTCTTCGCTCACCCGCAGCGCCTCGAGCACGCCGCTGCGGTGCAGGCTCTTGAGTTCCTGCGGCGCGATGCGGCCATCGACGATCATGGCCAGCGCCAGCAGGCGGCACATGGCTTTCGGGCTGTTGGTGGGGTAACTTCTCATTGCATTCCTCGCTTCAAAAAAACTGGGAGTCACCAATATACGGCGCTGCCAATCGAAAGTAAAATCGAATAATCTTTCGAAATCATCCCATTTTTTGGTGGTGTTGCATGATCAATTACAAGCACCTCCAGTATTTTCATGCCGTCGCGACGGTCGGCAGCGTCGCCCGCGCCGCGGAGCAGTTGCACGTGTCGCCGCAGGCGATCAGTACCCAGTTGCAGGTGCTGGAAGAACAGCTTGGTGAGGAATTGCTGCGCAAGAAGGGACGCGGGCTGGCGCTGACCGAAGCCGGCAAGACGGTGCTGCGCTATGCCGACCAAATCTTCAGTCTTGGCAATGAGCTGGAACAGGCGGTGCGGCGCGGCGTGTTCACGGAGACGGAAACGCTGCGCGTCGGCCTGTGCGACGTGATCGCCAAGACGATGGCCTTTCGCCTGCTGCAACCGGCGCGCGATGCCGGCCTGGCCATGCACCTGGTGTGCAGGGAAGGACGCTTCGCCGACCTGATGGAAGACCTGAGCGCGCACCGGCTCGACCTGCTGATCTCGGACCAGGGCTTGCCGCCGGGCGGCGCGGTGCGCGGCCATAGCCACCTGCTGGGATCGAGCACGGTGACGGTGGTTGCCCATCCCGAGGTCTGCCGGCGCTGGGCCGGGCCATTTCCGCAACGCCTGAAGGACGCGCCGTTCCTGATGCCGGGCGAGGACGCCGCCCTGCACAGCCAGCTCAAGGCCTGGCTCGAAGCGCATGGGCTGCGTCCGATCGTGGTGGGCGAATTCGACGACGGCGCCTTGCTCGGTTCTTTCGCCGGCGCGGGCGCCGGCTTCATGGCGGCGCCAACCGTACTGGCGGACACGTTGTGCGCGCAGTATGGGCTGGAACAGGTGGGCGTGATCGATTCGATCGTCGAGCAGATCTATGCGGTGACGGTCGAGCGGCGCGTGCACCACCCGGCCTTGCGGCGGATATTGGAGCGGGCCGCGAGCGCCTTTGGCGAACGAGCCGCCTAGAATGGCGGCGCGGCGTCGTCAGGCGGCGCGAGGTCGAGGTCGATCGTTTGTTCGACCATGCCGGCCAGGTCGAGTTCGGGCAACAGCTGACGCGTATCGAATGCCGCATACGCCCGCGACGGCTTTTCGCGCGGCGCCGCCAGCATGATCGGCAGGCGCGGGAACCACGGGGCGAGCCGCGCCAGCAGCGCGTCCCCAACGCCGGGCCGCAGGCAGTCGGGGGCGGCGAAGACGAGGGCGATCCGGATGTCGCGTATGGTGACGATGCCGCCTGTGAGTATCAAATGCGGTCGCTTTCCTTGCGCACCACGCGCCCGATGACGATGCATTCACCGCCCTGGCACAGCTTGCGATGGTATTTGCGCTGGTCGACGTTGTCGGAGGTCAGCCACCACTGGCCGGCATCGCGCGCCAGGCGCTTGACCACGGCTTCGCCCTCGTAGTTGAAGGCGTACACGGCGCCGTCGACCAGCTTGGTGTCGAGCGTGTTGATGACCACGATGTCGCCCGCGTACAGCGAGGGCTCCATGCTCTCGCCCTTGACGTAGATGGCGATCAGGTGCGAAGGGTTGTACTGGTTGCGTTCGATCCAGGTGCGGCGCATGCCGAGCGTGCCGCCGTCGCGCCGTTCGGGCTCGGTCTGGTAGCCGGTGATGCCGGCCGACAGCCGCAGCTTGACCATCGGGATCTGCACGAAGCCGTCGTCGTCGCCTTCGGCCGCCACGACCCGCAGGGCGTTGCTCACCCCGCCGGCGGGCAGCGCGTCGTTCGCCGGGGCACCCGACATGGGCGCCAGGATTTCCGGCGGCAGGCTGCGGCCCGTGACCCGCGAGATGGCGAGCAGCTGCTTCAGGTTCGGGCTGTGCTTTTCGTTTTCCCAGTGCGAGATATTGGCCTTGGTGTTGCCGCGTTCGGTGCCGAGTTCGAGCGCCAGCCGCGCGCCGAGCGCCGTGCCGGACAGGCCGGCGGCGGTGCGCGCTTCTCTCACCCAGCCTGCAATCATCGTTTGGAGATCCATATCGTCATGGTATAGGAAAACTATACGCTATAGTATAGTTTTTATTTACTGATGTGGTATAGTTTTCCTAAACTTTCATTCACGCATTGACGTGGCTCAGGGGCGTTCACGGTTCCCTGCGCCGCTTCAGGGCGAAGCACGGGGGACACGATGATCATTGACACTTACCTGCGCCTGCTTGGCGCCGACCTGGCCACGACGCTGACGCTGTCGGACCTGGGCATCCTGGTCGGCATTGTGACCGGCTTGCTGGGGGCGCTCGTCAACCTGGTGTACACCTGGCGCAAGGACCGCCGCGAGCAGCGCGAAAGCGACGCCGCGTGGGTCCGGCGCCGCAAGGAAAAGTGAAGGCGCGACACCCGCCGCCCGGGCATGGTCCCTGTAGAATAGCGGGCCCCATTGACATCGATTCCGGAGCACGTTCGTACATGGTTTTCCTTACCGTCCCCTATGCCGAGAAGGACGCCGCCAAGGCGCTCGGCGCCCGCTGGAACCCGACCCGCAAACGCTGGTATGTGCCGGACGGCGTGGCCACCGAGCCGTTTGCCAAGTGGCTCGACGGCGCGCCCGGTGGGGAGGCCCCGTCCGCGAAGCCGGGCCGGGTCGACAGCTACCAGGGCAAGACCGTGGTCGGCCTGAACTACGTCGAACTGGCGCACGACTGCAATCCGATGCAGGCCTGCCCGAGCTGCACGGAGCAGCTGGCCGGCACGCCCTGGGCCCAGGCGCAAGCCGGGTTGCGGGCGCTGGTCGGCGCGATGCCGGGCAATTCGAGCAAGTGAACGGCGCCGCCCTGGCCTTCATGTTAGCGTGAAGGCAGGCGGACCGGCTGGTTCGCAGCCACCCGGAGATCCTTCATGCGCTTGCCCCGCCTGCTGTTCACCACCATCCTCCTGGCTGGACTGTGCGGCCTCGCCGCCGGCGCCCGGGCCCAGGCGCCGGACCCCCCACAGCAGGGGCAGGTATCGACGCTGCAGCTTCCGGCCGGCGAGCAGAAGATCGACGCGGCGCAGGGCAGCGTGCAGTTCATCGGCACGGCGACCGTGCTGATCCGCTACCAGGGTTTCATCATCCTGACCGACCCCAATTTTCTGCACAAGGGCGACCACGTGCACCTGGGCTATGGCCTGACCTCGGAACGCAAGACGAACCCGGCGATCGCTTTCGACGATCTCCCACCCATCGACCTGGTGATACTGTCGCATTTTCACGGCGACCACTTCGACCAGCTGGTACAGAAACGCTTGAATCGCGCGGTGCCCATCGTGAGCACCCGCCAGGCCGCGGCCAGTCTCGAGAAACTGGGATTCACCCGCGTGACCGGACTGAGTCCGTGGGACCGGCTGGACGTCTCGAAAGGCCAGGCACGCCTGCGGGTGACGGCGACGCCCGGCCGCCACGGTCCGGCCGGCGTGGCCGCGCTGCTGCCCAGGGTCATGGGCTCGGTGCTCGACTTCGGGGCGGATCCGGCGGCGCCGGACTACCGCATGTACATCAGTGGCGATACGCTGGTGATCGACGACATCAAGACGGTGCCGGAGCGCTTTCCCGGCATCGACCTGGCCTTGCTGCACCTGGGCGGCACGCGCATCCTGGGCGTGGTCAAAGTCACCATGGACGGCAAGGACGGCGTGCGCATGATGCAGGTGGTGCGCCCCAAAAAGACCATCCCGATCCACTATAACGACTATGACGTCTTCAAGTCGCCGCTCGAGGACTTCGCGCGCGAGGTGAAGGCCGCGGGACTCGAACAGGAAGTGGTGTACCTGGCACACGGCGAAACTTATACGTTCACCAGGGCGAAGCGCTGAGCATGCGCTTTTTCGCCACAAGGCGGAGTTGAATCGTGCGCGCCTCGCCTTACTGCTGAGTAAACGCTAAGATGCCAGCTTGATAATATTGCTCAAGCGATGACATGACCAAAGCGACCGCCGGCAGGCGCGGATACGACCAGGCACGCAGTGACCGGCGCCTGGGCGTGGGCATTGTCATTTCGGTCGTGCTGCACGGCCTGTTGCTGTCGCTGCAGTTCGGTGTGCCCGGCCTCGACTTTGGCGGCGGGGGACCGATCAACGTCACCCTGGCGCCTTCCCCGGCAGCGCCGCCGTCGGCCGCGCCGACTTCTCCATTGCCTGAAACGCCGGCGCCGCTTGCGCCACCCACGACGCCTGCGCCACCGCCGGCCCCGGCGCCGGCGCGCGGGCTGCGCCTGGTTGACTCACCGCCGCCGCCGATCGTCCAGGCCGAGGCGCGTCCACCGGCCCAGGCGCGGCGGCCGAAGCGCCCCAAGCCGCCCGCGCCGAAGCGCAGGCTGCGCGAGGTGCCGCCCCCGGTGATCGTGGCCGCCCCGGATCCGGAATCGGAATTCACCGTTCCCGTGCCCTTGCCGGACGTCGTCCCTGAACCGGCGTTCGATGCGCCGGCACTGGCCGACGCGGTCGCCCGAGAAGCGCCGGAGGAACCGGCCGAGTTGGCCGACCCCGGTCCGGATCTCGTTGCGCAGGAGGCCGAGGAAGAACGCCGGCGCCTGTTGGCGGCGCAGCAGGAGCTGGAACGGCTGGCCCAGGCCGAGCGTGAAGCCGCCGAGCGCCTGGTGCAGGAAAGGGCCGAACAGGAGCGGTTGGAACAGGAACGGCGCGCGCAGGAGCGCCGTGTGGCCGAAGACGAGGCCCGGATCGCGCAACTGCGCGAGGCCGAGCGTTTGCGGGCCCAGGAACAGGCCGCGCGCGAGCAGGCCGAGCAGCGGCTGGCGCAGCAGGCTGCCGAGCAGGCGCTGCAAGAGCGGATGCAAGAACAGGCGCTGGCGCGCCAGCGCGCCGAAGAAGAAGCGCTGCGCCAGGCGCAGATGCAGGAGCGGATGCGGGAGCAAGAGCACGCCGAGCGGCAACGCCTGGAAGCGCAGCGTTTCGCGCAAGAGGAGGCAGAGCGCCGGCGCATCGAGGAATTCGCGCAGCAGCAACTGGCACAGGAGCGCGCACGCCAGCTGGCGCAGCAGCAGGCGGAAGAACAGGCGAAACGACAGGCGCAACAGCAAGCGGAACAGCGGGCGCGCGCCGAGGCCGAACGCCTCGCCCGCCAGCAGGCGGAAGAAGCCGCGCGCCAGGCCGCCGCGCAGCGGATGCAGGCACAGGCGCCCGGCCCTGGCGCGGGCGCGGCGGCGATGGAGTCCATGCCCGTCGGCCCGGGCCAGGGAGTGGGTCGGGGCACCGGCAGCGGCGGCGGAAGCCAGCCCGGCGCCGGCTCGGTGGCCGGCTTGCCCGGCAATCGCGCGAGAGAGCTGCTGCGCGGCGTGACCATTCCCAATGTGGATGCGCCCGCCACGCCGGCCGAGCGGGCGATGGGCGGGCGCCGGGTGCTGGCCGACGGCGGCGAGCGCGACGCGCCGCTGCGCCTCTATGTCGACAGCGTGCGCCAGAAGCTGGAGCGCAACGCGGTGCTGGGAGGCGCGCGCCTGTCGCTGCAGGACGTGCGCATCGATCCCCTGGTCAGCGTGTCGCTGCGCAGCGACGGCAGCATCGACGACGTCACCATCATCCGATCGAGCGGACGGGCCGACATGGACGACGCGGTGCGCCGCTTCGTGCGCCTGAACGCCCGCTATTCCGCGTTTCCGCCGAATGTCGCCGCACAATTCGACATCATCGAGATTCGCCGCATCTGGCGCTTCGCCGATGGACTCAAGCTGATCGAAGAGATGCGCTGAACCACCCTGTGCGAAGCCCGGCACGTTTTTCCCGCCGTACCAGACCTGACGCCGCCGTTCGCCATTTGAGACGCTGCAAAGCCAAGCCCGATGGACGCCGTACTCTGAACTGAATCGTTCACTTACTGCGTCTATTTTTGATAGGCAACAATCATGGCTCGGTTTCGTTCAGTTGCAATAAGGGATTTGTCGCGGGCTTTACGATGCGCACCACGGTCGCTTCGCGCGCCGGTGTCCGTGTCCACCATCGCCCTGATGTTTGCCTTGTGTCTCGCCCTGTCGGCCTGCGCGACCGGCATCGGCTTCGGTGAGGCGGCGCGTTCGGGCGGTCCCGGCGATGCGTCGGCGCCCACCACCGAGCTGATCACCGAAACCCTTATCGAAAAAGAGCGCGCGGCGCAGGCCAGCGTCGCCCGGCAAGACCTCTCACCCCTGTTCGTGTCCCGGCCGCCGCCGTATACCATCGGGCGCGGCGACATCCTGTCGATCGTGGTCTGGGACCATCCGGAGCTGGCCGCCGGCGGCATGACCATGGCCACCTCGGCCGCCGACAGCGGCGTCGTCCAGCCGAACGCGACGCCGCCAGGCTTCGCGGTCGACCATCAGGGCCGCATCCAGTTCCCCCTGATCGGCCTGCTCAGCCTCGACGGCAAGACCGAGGAAGAAGCGCGCGCTCTGCTCACCGGCAAGCTCGCCCGCTATATCGCCAATCCGAACGTCACCTTGCGCGTGCAGGCCTACCGCAGCCGCCGCGTCTACGTCGATGGCGAAGTGCGCACGCCCGGCCTGCAGGCGATCGACGACATCCCGATGACCCTGGTCGAGGCGCTGAACCGCGCTGGCGGCATGCAACCGGCCGCGGACCAGAGCCGCATCGTGATCGAGCGTGGCGACGTCCGTTACCACGTCAATCTGCGCGAGCTGGTGCAGAAGGGCGTCAATCCGGGCACCATCCTGCTGGCGCATGGCGACGTCGTGCGCGTGCATTCGCGCGACGAGAGCAAGGTGTTCGTCTCGGGCGAGGTGATCTCGCCGAAGGCGCTCACCATGCACAATGGCCGGCTCACGCTCAACGAAGCGTTGGGCGAGACGGGCGGCATCAGTCCCTTGAGCGGCGATGCGCGCCAGGTGTACGTGGTGCGCAAGGCGCCGGACCGCACCCGCGTGTTCCGGCTCGACGCGCGCGACTCCGGCGCGCTGGCGATGGCCGAGACCTTCGAGTTGCGGCCCAAGGACGTCGTGTACGTCGCGGCCTCGCCGCTGGCGAACTGGAACCGCCACCTGAGCCTGCTGTTCCCGGGCGCGCTGACGAATGCCGTTGGCGTCACGAATCGTCCCTGAGTAGCGCCACTGCCTATGCTGTCCCGAGGAGTACCGCCATGACCAGCCCGCACGAGGCGCATTCGCTCAAACAGGTCTCGCACAGCCCGCCGGTGCTGTCGGTGCCGTTCGACCCGCGCCCACCCGAACCCTTGCCCGAGGAATCCGCGGTCGACCTGAAGGGCTATCTCAATACGCTGTACGACAGCCGCTGGCTCATCGGCAGCATCACGGCGATCATCACGATCGTCGCCGTCCTGTATGCGCTGGTGGCCAACCCGGTCTACGAAGCGAACCTGATGATCCACGTCGAGGAAGAAAGTCCGAACGCCTCGAAGAACATCCTGAGCGAGGCCTCGTCGCTGTTCGAGACCAAGAAGGCGGCGATCGCCGAGATGGAATTGCTGCGCTCGCGCATGGTGGTCTCGCGCGCGGTCGACAACCTGCAGCTGTACGTCGAGGTGCAGCCGAAGTATTTCCCGGTGCTGGGTTCGTGGTTCGCCAACCAGAATGGCGGCGCGCTGTCGAAGCCCGGGCTGTTCGGCTATGGCGGCTTCGTATGGGGCGGCGAGCGCGCGGCCGTATCGGTGTTCGAGGTCCCCGATAATTGGCTCAACCGTGAATTCGTGATCACCGCGCGCGCCAACAACCGCTATCGCTTTTCCGGAGGCGGCCAGCGCATCGCCTTCGACGCCAGCGTCGGCCAGCGCTACCGGGTGCAGACGCCGGACGGGCTGGTCGAGATCAAGGTCGACCGCCTGGTCGCCAATCCCGGCGCGCGTTTCAAGATCAAGCGCAAGTCGCGCCTGGGCACGATCCAGGGCATCCAGCGCTCCATGGTGATCACGGAGCAGGGCAAGCAGTCGGGTGTGATCGAAGTCAAGATGCAGGGCCAGGACGCCGACCGCATCAACAGCCTGCTGAGCGAGATCGGCCGCGAATACATGCGCCAGAACCTGGCGCGCAAGACCGAGGAAGCCGAGAAGTCGCTGGCTTTCCTGAACCAGCAATTGCCGATCCTGAAGCGCCAGCTGGAACAGTCCGAAGACCGCTATAACCAGTTCCGCAATGCCCATGGCACGGTCGACCTGCGCGAAGAGGCGCGCATGAGCCTGGCGCAGGCGGCGGCCGCGCGCGCGCGCCGCATGGAGCTGATGCAGAAAAAGACCGAATTGCTGGCCCGCTTCACCGAAGACCATCCGGTGGTCGCCGCCATCAATCGCCAGCGGCGCGAGGTCGATGCCGAAATCGAGGCGATCGCGGCCCGCATCCGCACCTTGCCGGTGATGGAACAGGACGAGGCGCGCCTGACTCGCGACATCAAGGTCAATACCGACCTTTATACGGCGCTGTCGAACACGGCCCAGCAGCTGCGCCTGATCTCGGTTGGCCGGGTCAGCAATGTGCGCCTGGTCGATGCGCCGATCGAGCCCGAGCGGCCGATCAAGCCGAACAGGCCGTTGATCGTGGCGCTGGCGGTGGTCACCGGGCTATTCCTCGGCACGCTGCTCGCCTTCACCCGCAAGACGATGCGCGGCGGGATCGACGACCCGGCCAAGATCGAGCGGCTGTTGCGGGCGCGGGTCGTGTATGCGTCCATTCCGCACAGCGGCAACGAGGACAAGCTCATGCGCAAGGTCAAGCCGGACGGCGGATTGCCGCTCCTGGCCCAGATCCTGCCCGAAGACCCCGCCATCGAGAGCCTGCGCAGCTTCCGCGCCGCCTTGCGCTTTTCCATGCCGCATTTCAAGAACAACGTGGTCATGATCGCCGGTCCCACGCGTGGGCTGGGAAAATCCTTCGTGACCGCCAATTTCGCGGCGGTGATGGCGGCCAGCGGCATGCGCGTACTGCTGATCGACGCCGACCTGCGCAACGGGCACCTGCACCGCTACTTCGGCATCGATCGCTCGCGCGGCCTGTCGCGGGCGATCGCGGGCGCCATGCCGGTCGACGAGGTCATCCACCGGAGCGTGCTGGATAACCTGGATTTCATCCCGACCGGAGAGTTGCCGACCAACCGTTCGGAATTCCTGCTGCAACTGAATCTTGGAAATCTGCTCGAGCTGGTCAGCGGGCGCTACGACCTGGTGCTGCTCGACCCGCCGCCCTTGCTGGCGGTGGCCGATGCGCTCATCATCGGCGCCCATGCCGGCGCCGTGTTCATCGTGGCCCGCTCGGGCGTGACGACAGAGAACCACATCAATGAGTCGATCAAGCGCCTCAACCACGCCGGCATCTCGCCGCGCGGGGTGCTGTTCAACGACATGGCGCTGCGTCTGGGCGAATACCGCTCGCAGTACGGGACGGCGCAACTGGGGTACGCGGCGTGAGGGAAGGGCGGGCGGCGACCTGGCCACCATGATGCGCCCGCGCCGTTGTTGGTGTTTGTGACTATGCCTGTGCCTGCGCCTGCGCCTGTGACTGTGACTCTGCCCGCCTGCGGCCCCGCCGCAGGGCCTGGCGCACTACGGAGTGAGCACAGCATCCATTCCATCGTACGGTATGCCGGCAAGCGAGTACGCCGACATGGTGTACCCAGGCCGGCGAGTGCACTGGCCTGCGTACTCGCCGACCGGCATCGATCCACTCAATCCGGCGACAGGACCGACACGGAGGGACGTTTGGCGCGTGGAGTGAGCAGCCAGTCCTTCACTGCCCGGCGGATGCGGAAGGTGTTGCGCTCGAACGCCAGGTAGAACACATAGGCGAAGCCGATCAGGCCCAGCAGAAGCGCGCCGTACCAGAGGTAATCGGGCGTCACGAAGGGATCGAGCTGCTCGCGTCCGAATGCCTGGCCGCCGATGTGGATCGCCAGGAAGATCAGCGGCAGGTGGGTGACGTACAGCGTGAACGAGAACTCCGAGAAGAAGGTGGCGATGCCGTTGATGCGCAGGAAGCGCGGCGCGGAAGGATCGAGCGGCTGGTGCAGCGAGGACAGCAACAGCAGCAGGGGGACGCTGCAGATCATGTCTTGCACGAAGGATTCCGGCACCAGTTCGTTATTGCTGCCGGTCAGCCGGTAATAGCTGAACAAGCCCATCGTCAGCAGGCCCAGCACCAGGCGCAAGCCGTTCCCGCAATGCAGCTCGATGCGCGAGAATGCCGCCCCGAGCAGCCACAGCATGAAGTACATCGAGATCATCTTCGGCAGCACGATCACCAGCAGCACGAAGGCGGCCGCGCAGGCGAGGCGCTTGAAGCGGCCATGGCCGAACAGCACCAGGGCCAGCAGCGGAAACTGCACGTAGTACCAGGTCTCGTAGGTCAGGCTCCACAAGGCGTAGTTGCCGCCAAAATTAGGGACGAGGAAGGTCTGCAGGCCGAGCAGGTTGCCGACGAAGCTCGAGGCCGAGTAGTTATTTGACGGCGACACATCGATCGCCCCGGGCTGCGCCACGCCGATGGCCAGGCCGATCAGGAGGATCAGTACCAGGGTCGGCAGCAGGACGGTCCACAGGCGTGTGATGCGGTCGATCGCGTAGTTGGCGAGGGCGCGCGGCTGGTGCAGTCGGTTCAGCAGGCTCCCGCCGACGAGCCAGCCGCTGATCAGGAAGAACACCACCACCGCCTGGTGGGCGAAACCGGTCACGAAGGCGAATACCTGGTAGGCAAACGTCGGGTCTTCCAGCGAGCGCAGGCCGGGATAGATTTCCGAGCGCAGGTGGCCGGCGGCGACCTCGAGCGCGGCAGCGCCGCGCAGCAGCGAGAGCGCCAGCGATTGCAGCGGATGGTCGTGCAGGTTGGATTGGGCCCGACAGCGGATCGTGGGAAGCGAGAGGGACGGCATGTTGAAGCTCCTTTCTGCGTAAGTTAACAGGTATCCCAGGGATAGGGATGGCTGTTGCCCGACAGCGCCAGGGCCACCAGGATCATCCAGTAGCCGACGTGCGCGAACTCCATCAGCCAGGCGCCGACCGCGAATACCGGCAGCGACCACCACATCGCCGGCAGCAGCCGAGCACGCTCCAGGTCGCCCGACCAGGCGGCGCCGAGCAGGCTGGCGGCGACGCCCAGCAGCCAGCCGCTGAGCGCCTCGGCGGCCGTATGCTCGCCCGTGACGACCAGCAGCGCCGCGACGACCAGGCCCAGCAGCAGGCCGAGCGCCAGGCCTGTCCGCGCCGCGGCCTGTCCCTGGCGCGACAGCACCACCCAGGCCGCGAACGGATAGAGCGCGCCGACCAGTGTCGCGTGGCCGCTGATCGCCTTGAACTCGAGCATGGAGAAATCGGTGCCCCAGCCCAGGTGCGCGATCTTGCTGCCGCCGACCAGCACCACTGCCGCGCCGAAACACGCGCCCCAGCGCAGCGCCGTGCGCCATGCCCCGGCGGCCAGCAACCAGGCCGCCAGCGCCGCTCCCAGCGGCAGCGCGACACCGAGGTCGCCCAGGTGCAGCACGCTCAGCATCGCCTGATCTTCCACGTGATGCCTAGCGAGCGATCGCGACGAGGGTGCGCAGGATGATCTTCACGTCGATCCAGAAGGTCCGCTCGCGCACGTAGCGCACGTAGTAGTGCAGCTTGGCCGGCAGCACGGTGTCGATATAGGCGCGTTCCGGGTCGCCGGCGCGCGCCAGCACCGCGTTCTCATCCTTGTAGAGGATCGAGGCCCAGTCGGTGATGCCGGGCGCGACCGACAGCACGATGCGGCGCAGCGGCTCGGGATAGTGGGCGACGTAGCGCGGCACTTCGGGCCGCGGTCCGACCAGGCTCATGCTTCCATTGACGACATTGAACAGCTGCGGCAGCTCGTCCAGCTTGTAGCGGCGCAGCACGGCGCCGGCGTGGGTGATGCGCGGGTCGGCGCCGACCGTGAGTTCAGGACCGCCGTCCGGTCTCTGGTGCATGGTGCGGAATTTATAGATCGTAAACAAGGTCGCGCCGCGCCCGACGCGCTGCTGGCGGTACAGTACCGGGCCTGGCGAATCCCACTTGATCCACAAGGCAATCGCGAGCAGCAAGGGCGACAGCAGCAGCAAGCCCGCCAGCGACGCCGCCAGGTCGAACAGGCGCTTGCTCATGACAGCAGGTCGTGCAGTGCCACGATGACCCGTTCCTGGTCGGCATCGCCCATGCGGGTGTACAGCGGCAGGGACAGCATCGCCCCGAAGGCGGCCTCGGCGACCGGGAATTCGGCGGCGCGCAGGCCGTAGCTGTCGCGCCAGTAGGGCTGGCGGTGCAAGGGGATGAAATGCACGCTGGTGCCGATGCCGCGTTCGGCCAGCCTGGCGATCAGCGCGTCGCGTCCACCGTGCGCGATGCCTGCGCCGTCCGCACTGTCCCCGCCGCCAGGCGCCGCGCGCTCCAGGCGCACCACGTAGAGGTGCCAGGCGTGGGTCGAGCCGGAACCCGTCTCCGGGCGTGCCGGAAGGACCAGGGGCAGCCCGGCCAGCGCCGCATCGTAGCGCTCGGCGAGCATGGTGCGGCGTTGCTGGAAGCGGTCGATCTTGCGTAATTGCTCGATGCCGATCGCGGACGCGATATCGGTCAGGTTGTACTTGAAGCCGGCGGCAACCACCTCGTAATACCAGGACGGCGTGCGCGCGGTATAGCGGTCGAAGGCGTCGCGGCTGATGCCATGCAGGCGCATGCAGCGGATCCGTTCGGCCAGCCGCGGGTCGCGCGTGACGACCATGCCGCCCTCGCCGGTGGTCATAGTCTTGTTGGCATAGAAGCTGAACACCGTCACGTCGCTGTCGAGCGTGCCCACCAGGCGGCCGCGGTGGCGCGTCGGGAAGGCATGGGCGGCGTCCTCGATCACGCGCAGGCCGTGGCGGCGCGCGAGACGGCCGATGGCGTCCATGTCGGCGGCCATGCCGGCGAAGTGCACCGGGACGATGGCGCGCGTGCGCGGTGTGATCGCGGCGGCCACCGCGGCCGGATCCAGGTTGAGCGTGTGCGGGTCGGCATCGACGAACACCGGCCGCGCGCCGAGGTAGCGCACGACTTCCGCGCTCGCGGTGAAGGTCAGGGTCGGCACGATGACTTCGTCGTCCGGCCCTACGCCGGCCGCTTCCAGCGCCAGGTGCAGGCCGGCGGTGGCGGAATTGACGGCGATCGCCTCGACCTCGGCGCCGAGATAGTCGCGAAAGGCCGTTTCGAAGCGCCGCGTGACGGGGCCGGTGGTCACCCAGCCGGAGCGCAGGCAGGCTTCGACCGCGCGGATCTCTTCTTCGCCGATGTCGGGCAGGGCGAAGGGCAGGAAAGTATCGGCAACGGCAGCGGCGGCAGCGGGAGCGCGCGGGGGCTGGTCAGGCATGGTGGGTCTCCTGTGCGAGTACGGCAAGGAAGCGTCGGGCCAGGACCGGATAGCTCAGGTGGTCCAGCACATGGCGGCGGCCGCGCTCGCCCAGCGCCCGGCGCGTGCGTGGATCGAGCGCCATCAGGCGCGCCAGTCCCTCGGCCAGGGCGGACGGATCGTCGGGCGCCACGCTGACGCCGCAGCCGGTTTCCGCCACCGGATCGTTGCCGGCCTCGACCGCATGCAGGACCGGGCAGCCCGCCATCATGTAGTCGAGCAGCTTGTTGGGCGCGATGCCGAAGCGGTACAGCGGCTGGCGCCGCCAGCCGAGGAAGGCGATGTCGAAGCGCGCCAGCAGGGCCGGGATGGCGCGCTTGGGCACCGGATCGGCGAAGTGGACGTGGTCGAGTCCGAGCGAGCGCGCCTGGCGCCGCAGCCGGTCCTTCTCGGGCCCGGCGCCGACCAGCACGAAGGCGAGCGGCCGCTGGCGCAGCAGGTGGGCGGCGTCGAGCAGGGTGTCGAGCGCATTGGCCAGGCCGTGGCTGCCGGCATAGCCGACGATCGATCGGCCTTCGGCGCGCAGCTTGTCGAGGCGGGCAAGAAGGGGGGCGGCGGCGGACGATAATGGGTCCGGTCCCTGGCATGGTGCATCCGCATGGGGCGGCGTGGTGCCGGAGTCCGGCCATTCGTCAGGATCGACGCCGTTCGGGATCAGGTGCAGCTTGTGCGGCGCCATGCCGCGCGCCTCCAGGTGTTCGCGCACCCGGGGGAGGATCGAGACGATGGCGTCGGCATGGCGGCAGGCGTGGTTCTCGGCCGCCTGCAGCAGCATGATGAAGGGGTGATGGCGCGAATGGCCGCCCAGTTCCATCGGCGACAGCGGCCACAGGTCGTGCACCTCGTGCAGAAGGCGCGCTCCCGCCAGGCGGGCGATCCGGTGCGCCGGCCAGATGTCGAGCGGATAGGTGCTGGAGGCGATCACGGCTTGCGGCGCGAAGGTCTGCGCCAGGCGCGGCGCCTCGCGCCACAGGCGCGCCACGAAGGCCAGCATATTGCGCACGCGGCCGGCGCCATTGCCGGCGTAGGCGGGTGTGCGCAGCCAGGTGTAGTGGATGCCGTCGATGTCCTCGACGAGGCGGTCGCGACCGGCCATGGTGGGGCCCTGGCGGCGCAGGTGGGAATGCGAGGCGGCCACGATGTGCACCCGGTGCCCGGCGCGCACCCATTCGCGCGCCAGGTAATAGGGGCGGTACTCCATCCCGTGGTGGACCGAGCCGGCGTAGTGGTTGACGAGGAGGATGTTCATAGTCGTCATCTGCGTCATATGCGCCACGCCATCTCTTCCACCAGCCGCCGCCAGTTGCAGCGGGTGTTCTCGATCCAGTTGGTTTCCCATTGCACCGGGTGGGTGAGCATGCAGATGCGTTCGTAGTGGCCGAGGGCGGCGAAGGGCGACATCGGCGTGTAGTAGACGGGATGCTTACGGTCGCTGATGTACAGGTCGAAGCCGCGCAGCAATTCGGCATCGTAGGATTCGCACTCGATGCCGCAGCGGGTGCGCAGCGCGCGGTCGCGCAACAGCTCGTGGTTGATCACGTTCAGGCGGCGGTTGGCGAAGTCGCCATGGCTGGCCACGGTGGCCAGCGGCGCGCCCAGGCGCGACGCGATCTGGCCGATATTGCGTGCGAACAGCTCGCGGATCTCGGGAAAGCGCCGGCGCAGTTCGTCGCCCTTGCGGATGCGGTGGCGCTTGGCGAAATCGGCGACCTCTTCGTAGTGGTAGCTCGCTTCGCTGCCGGCTGCTTCGATCTCGCGCATGAAGCCGTAGTCGAGGGTGCACAGGCGGAAGTAATAGCTGGCCCGGACCCCGTGCCGCGCCTCGAGCGCGAACATCTTCCTTGCCGTGCGCAGGTCGCTGTCGATGTCGTGGCGGTGCACCAGCGTCTTGCGCGGCGCTTGCTCGCGGTGCAGGTTGCGGAAGAAGCTGCGCACCGATACCTGCGCATACCCGGCGTCGTTGGCCGCCTGCAGCAGGGACGCGTACTCGCCGAGGCGGCTGGGCATCAGGTAGTCGGCATAGACCCGGTTCAAGAAAGTCTTCATTGCAGCGATCTATTGAAGAAAATACCGCGCACGATAGGGCTGGAAGCCCAGGATGGTCTTGAAGGTCTTGAGGCCGGGCTGGGCGCCGAAGAAGGTGTCGTACATGACGTAGCGCACCTGCCGTTCGTCGATCAGGCGGCTGATGGTTTCCACCAGCAGCAGGTGCATGACGCCGTCGTTATTGCGATAGCCCAGCATTTGCGAAAAGGCGGCGAAATTGCCATAGATGCCCAGGCTCGCATAAGCGACCAGTTTTCCCTGTGGATCGAGAATGCCGTGATGGCGGAAATGCGGCAGCGTGACGAATGCCTCGTGTTTCTCGGTATATTTGCGGTCCATCGGGCGGCCTTGCCGCATATCGAGCGAGGTATTGATCGCGTGGATGTCGTCGATATAATCGTTGCGGTCGATATCGACGAAACGGTAGCCGCGTTTGCGCGCCCGTTTCGCGTGATAGCCGCCGTGGTTCTTCGCCTTGATTCTCTCCTCGTAGGCGTGGCGGTCGGCGAAGCGCGACAGGTCGATCAGCGCCGCGCCGACGGTCTTGGCGCGAATGAGCCGAAAACGCGGATGCGGCCGGGTGAAGGCGCGGTAGGTCGTGCGGATATCTTCCGGATCGATATGCTCGTGAAAGCAGAGCTTTGCTACCGGCAAATTAATGGCTTGAATAAATGTATTGTAGTGTTGCAAGAACATATTCTCACCTCTAAGTCTGCAATACACGATAAGGTGGATCGCCGTGCGATTCCTTGAAACCGCTTAAACGATGGGCGCTGGCGCGGGGTGGATTCATTGTTGTCCGCTAGGTCAGCGCCAGGCGGTGCGCCAGTGGATGCCGGGTCAGGTCGGCATAAAAGCGCACCAGCTTCTGCGCCTCGTTTTTCCAGTTATATGTTTGTTCGACGGCACGCCGGCCATTGGCGCCCATGCGCCGGGCCAGCGTTGGCTCCTGCGCCAGGCGGTCGATGGCGGCGGCGATGGCGGCCGGATCGCGCGGATCGACGCACAGGCCGCACTCGCTGGCCTCGACGATGGCGCGCCAGCGCGGGAAATCCGACGCGATCACGGGAATGCCGGCCGCCATGTACTCGAACATCTTGACCGGCAGCGCGTCGCGGTAGCTCGCGGTCGGCAGCAGGGTGACCAGGCCGGCGAACGCGTTTTCCATGACCCGGCCCACGCCGGCGCGGTCGAGGTGGCCGAGTGCGCGGATGCGGGTCCAGCCCGGCAGCAGCGCCACCTCGCGCGCGAGCGCCGGGTCGGCGAAGCTGCCGGCCAGGGCCAGCCGGGCCGGGGTGCGCAGCAGGGCGCAGGCCTGCACCATTTCGCGGATGCCGCGGATCGCCGAGATGCTGCCGACGTAGCAGATATCGGTGCGCGCGTCCCAGCTGCGCTCGGGAGAGAATTCCTCGGGGACCGGATAGTTGGCGACGTCGATCGTCCGCGCATTGCAGTGCTCCAGCCGCTCGCGGATATGGGGAGTGGCGGCCAGCAGGCCGTCGAGGCGGGCGCAGGCGTAGCGTTCATAGCGCGCGTACAGGGCCGCCGCCATGCGCGCGATGCCGGGGGCCAGATACGGTTTGTCGAGCAGCTGGGTCGGCACGTCTTCGTGGGCGTCGAACACGACCCGCATGCCGGCGCGCCGCAGGCGCAGGCCGGCCGGCAATAGCTCCGGGTCGTGCAACTGGTAGGCGTCGGCATCGAAGGCCAGCGCGAGCGCGGCGACCCGGCGCGTGGTCCACAGCATGCGGTCCAAACGGCCCACGAGGGCGTTTGGACGGCGCTCCGACGGTCTGTCCGCGCGTTTCCCGGCGTCGACGATCCGGACGCCGTCGCGCAACTCGTCGCCGAGGCCGTCGGCCACCACCAGGATGACCTCATGACCGTGGCTGGCCAGCGTGCGGCATTGCTTGACGAAGATCCTGGTGTCGTAGCGCGGATGCGCCGAGGTCAGGTGGACGATGCGCGGCATGTTTCCTCTCGTAGGCATAGCGGCTGCAGGCGCCGAGGGTGGCGCTGAGCAGCATGTCAGTGAAGTAATGGGACGACACCAGCAACAGGACGGTCACGCAGGCGAAGGCGAAGGCCAGCAGGAACAGCGGGCGCCGGCGCGCGGCGAAATACTCGTGGAAGAACATCGGCGTGATTGGGACGATGGCGAGCGCCGCCACGTAGAGCATGCCGAACAGGCCGAGGTCGACCCAGGCCGACAGCACGTTGTGCGAGTAATGGCCGGGCTTGTAGCTGCCATAGTCGCCCAGGATGGGATGGGCGGCGATCGATTGCACCGCGTGCACGGTCAGCTGCTGGCGCTTGTTGGCCGAGGTCGAATGCGACAGGTCGAACAGTTCGAGGATGCGGTTCGAGGGCAGGGAAGCCAGGATCTGGTCGAGGTAGAGGCCGACGGTGGTGGCGATGCACACGCCGGCCAGCACGAAGTACAGCTTGTGGCGCGAATAATAGAATTCGATCAGGGGAATCGCGAACAGCAGGGCCACGAACTCGCTGCGCGCGGTGTTGACGAACAGGGTGGCCGCCCCCAGGGCATGCAAGGCCAGGCGCAGCGGCAGGTTCCGCGTGAAGGTGGCCACCGCGAGGTAAGTAAACAGGTAGGAGCGCGAAAAACCCTGGTAGGTGGCGAGCGCATTGGTATCCTTGGCGATGCCGAGCGCGCCGAGGTAGAACACGCCGTCGACCGAATACGAGAACACGATGGCCGACATCCCGGCCAGGCCGAGCAGGCCGACGACGCGGAAGCGCCGGCTGTCGAAGTCGATGAAGCTGAACTGGATGTAGACCAGCACCATGAACAGGATGGCGAGCATGTGGTAGGTCACGATCGCGCGGTTGGCGCCGGCCGCCGCATTGACCATCACCACGCCCACGAAATACGCGAAGAAGACGCCGTAGTGGACGTCGACCAGGGTCAGGCGCTGTGCCTCGCGTCGCATGCGGGCAAGGTAGACCAGGCACATCGGGCCGGCAAAGGCCAGCGCCACCGGGGCGAAGTAGCCGCCCAGGAAGGCGCCGGTGGTGCCGGTGCCGAGCAGGGTGTGATAAAAGAAGAAGCCCGGGAACAGCATGAAGAAGCAGGCGATCATCAGCCATTGCTCGCGCCGGGCGCGCGCCGCGCCGCGGGGCTGGGTGGGGCCGCCCTGCAGCGCCAGCTGCCAGGTGTCGGGTGCGCCGCCGGGATGCAGGGCAGGCGGTGGCGCGGGATGCGCACTGGGATGCGGAGTGGACAAGCTATTCATGCGGCCGCCAGCCCGTTGCGCGAGCAGTTCCAGGACATGTGCAGGTAGACCAGGTAGAGGCAGGAATAGCCGATCACGTACCACAGCACGTTCTCGTGCACGCTGCCCGGCAGCAGGAAGGCGCCGAGGGTGGTGGCGAACAGCGTCACCTGCCACAGCAGGTCGGCCTTCTGGCGGCCGGCCACGAAGAACACATAGCTCAGCGGACTGGCGACAAAGTTCAGCAGGAACAGCGGCGCCATCAGCTGGGCCAGCTCGCCCGCCTCGCGCCAGGAGGCGCCGAACACGGTGGCGAACAGGGTCGGGGCGAAGGCCATCAGCAGCAGCGCCGGGCCGATGCCCAGCACCAGCAGGGCCTTGAAGGTATGGCGGTAGGTGCGGCTGCAATTGCCGTGCTCGCGGAATTCGAGCACAGATTCGCGCTTGAAGACCTCGAGCACCGAGGCCGCCAGCAGCGACACCGGCGCCGACAGCACGCGCTGGGTCAGCGCGTACAGGCCGGCGGCCAGCGCGCCGTGGCGCATCCCGATCAGGAACAGGGGCAACTGGCTGACGGCGCCGTTGAGCAGGTTCGAGGGCAGCGAGTAGCGCCAGAAGGCCTGGTGGCGCCTCAGGTAGGCGCGCTGGCCGAGGTCGGGCAGCCAGGCGATGGGCGCGCGCGGCGGCTGCAGCAGGCGCCGCGCGCACAGGTAGCCGGCCAGCAGGCCGCACAGGTGGCCGGCGATCAGGCCCGACCCGCCAAGGCCGGCGTACAGCAGCGTGAGCTGGGTGAGGACGATGACGGCGGCCGCCACCACCTTGGCGCGCGCCGCCTTGCCGAAGGCATTGTGCGAGGTGGCGTAGGCGAGCGTGGTCTGCATGCAGGCGATCAGCCAGGCGCCGGCGCCGATGGTGAGCAGGGCCGCCCATGGCAGGTGCAGGGCGGGCTCGAAGCCGGCCAGCCGCGCCACTGTGGCGATCAGGGTCAGCAGCAAGGCGGCGATGGTGGCGCTGTAGAACACGACCCGGAAGCAGGTGCGCTGGTGCCGCTCGTCGTGGTCGAGGATCATCGCCGCCTCCATGCGCAGGGTGGCGCCGATCGCCGACAGCGCGATCACGCCGAGCCAGACGCTGTAGGCGCCCATCTCTTGCGGCGTGCACATGCGCGTCAGCAGCGGCGCCGCCAGCAGCGGCAGGGCCTGCGCGCCGAGGGCGCCGCCGAGGACGGTGGCGACGTGGCGCCAGAATGGCGGCAGTTGCCTCATGAGGTGGTGGCGGGCGTGGCGGTCGAGGCGGCGGTGGCGGCAGTCGGTGCAGGCGCCATCTGTTCCGCCGCCACGGCCGGCATCGCGTCACGCGCCTGGCAGGCGTCGAGCAAGGCCCTGGCCACCCGCTGCACGCTGGCGTCGTCGAGGAACGGCCCCATCGGCAGGCTCAGGACGCGCCGGGCCAAACCCTCGGCCACCGGATAGGTGTCCGGCGCCAGGTGGGCATAGGCGGCCTGGCGGTGGATCGGCACCGGATAGTGGACGGCGGTCGGGATGCCGGCGGCGGCAAGCTGCCCACGCACCCGTTCACGGTCGTCGACCAGCACCGTGTACTGGGCATGGACGCTGCTGCGGTCGTTGCGCACGGCGAGGACGGGAACCTGGTGGCGCAGCAGCGCGTCGTACCCGGCCGCGGCGCGCTGGCGCTGTTCGACCTCCCAGTCGAAGCGTTTGAGCTTGGCCAGCACCACGGCGCACTGCAGGGTGTCCATGCGTCCACCCACGCCCAGCCGGGTGTGCACATAGCGGTGCGACTGGCCATGGACGCGGATTTCGCGCATGGCCTGGGCCAGGGCGTCGTCGTCGGTGAACAGGGCGCCGCCGTCGCCATAGCAGCCCAGCGGCTTGCTGGGGAAGAAGCTGGTGCAGCCGATCGTGGACAGGTGGCAGCTCTGGCGGCCGCGGTAGGTGGCGCCGAAGCTCTGGGCGGCATCCTCGATGACGGCGATGCCATAGGGTTCGGCGATGGCGTTGATGGCGTCCATGTCGGCCGGCTGGCCGTACAGCGAGACCGGGAGGATGGCGCGCGTGCGCGGCGTGATGCGCTCGGCGATCAGGCGCGCATCGATGTTGCCGGTGGCGGCTTCGACGTCGGCGAACACCGGTGTGGCGCCCACCAGCATCACGGCTTCGGCCGCGGCGATGAAGGAGAACGGGGTGGTGATCACCTCGTCGCCGGACTTGATGCCGAGCGCCATCATGGCGATGATGAGCGCCTCGGTGCCGGACGACACGGTGATGCAGTGGCGCGCGCCGGTGCGGGCCGCCAGGCGCGCCTCGAGCTCGGCGACCTCGGGGCCGAGGATGTACTGGCCGTGGTCGAGGACGGCCTGGATGCGGCCGTTGATCAGCTCGCGCGAGGCGAGATATTGCGATTTGAGGTCGATGAAGTCCATGACTTATCCTCGTGCGGGGCTGTGGCTCGAGCTTGGGTTCGGGTTGTCGCCCGGCGGGTTGCTTGCGCTGTCGGCCGGACGGCAGGCGCCGTCTTGCAATACATAGGGCTCGCCGGTATGCGGGCAGCGGGCTTCGCCGTTGCCGGTGAGGGGCAGGGCCAGGCGGTCGCCGGTGCGGCTGATCCAGCCGATCTGGCGCGCCGGCACGCCCGCCACCAGCGCATGCGGCGCGACGTCGCGGTTGACCACGGCGCCGGCGGCGACGAAGGCGTACTGGCCGATCGTCACGCCGCACACGACGGTGGCATTGGCGCCGATGGTGGCGCCGCGCCGCACCAGGGTGCGCCGGTACTCGTGCTTGCGCGGCACCGCCGCGCGCGGGTTGTAGACGTTGGTGAACACCATGCTGGGACCGCAGAAGACGTCGTCTTCCAGCGTCACGGCATCGTAGATCGAGACGTTGTTCTGGATCTTGACCCCGTTGCCGATGCTCACGTCGTTGCCGACGAAGACGTTCTGGCCCAGCGAGCAGGCGGCGCCGATGCGCGCGCCGGCGCAGACGTGGGCAAAGTGCCAGACGTGGGTGTCGTCGCCGAGCTGGGCGCCGCGGTCGACGATGGCGCTGGAATGGATGATGATGGCCATGGTCAGTACTCCAGCGGCAGGGCGACGCGGCGGCCGTCGCGCGCCGAGCGGTAGGCGGCGACCAGCACCTCGAGCGACTTCAGGCCTTCGCGCCCGTCGGTCTCGGGCTCGGCCTCGCCGCGCAGCACGCGGATCACGTTGTCGTAGTAGAGCGGATGGCCGAAGCCATAGACCGAGGTGGTCTGGTAGCTGGCATCAGGCACCAGGGCGTCGTCGGGATCGGCTTGCGCGAATTCCCATTGTTGGACCTCGTTGACGGCGACACCGCCGATGCGCGCGCTGCCATGTTCGCCGAGGATGGTGATCGAGCCTTCGAGGTTGCGCGGCCAGGTCAGCATGGTGACGTTCATCGAGCCCAGCGCGCCATTGCGCCAGCGCAGACTCATCACGCCGGTGTCCTCGACCTCGATGTCGCGCGCCAGGGTGGCGGTATAGGCTTGCAGGCTTTCGATCGGGCCGACGATCCATTCGAGCAGGTCGACGTAGTGGCTGGCCTGGTTCATGAAGGCGCCGCCGTCGAATTCCCAGGTGCCGCGCCAGCCGGCGCTGCGGTAGTACTCCTCGGGGCGGGTCCAGAACACATTGAGGTTGACCATGTAGATGCGGCCGAAGCGCTTTTTCTCGACCGCGCGCTTGAGCAGCTGCAGGGTGGCGTTGCGGCGGTTCTGCTTGACCACGAACAGCCGCACCCCGGCCTCGTCGGCGGCGGCGACCATGCGCTTGCCGTCTTCCCAGCGCGTGGCCATCGGCTTCTCGGTGATCACGTGGCGGCCGGCCGCGGCGATGCGAATCGCCTGGCCCGGGTGCAGGCCGGACGGGGTGGCGAGCACGAAGGCGTCGGCATCGAGCTCGGCCAGCATGCGGTCGAGGCTGGCATACGGACAGGCGCCCGTGATGCCGGCGGCTTCTTCGCGGGCGTGCGGGTCGATGTCGCATACGCCGGCCAGTTCGCAGCGCTCGGCGTGCTCGCGCATGGCGTTCATGTGGTTGCGGGCGATGCGGCCGCAGCCGACCAGGGCGAAGCGGATCTTGCGGTCGCGGATGGGGGGAGAATATTGGCGCATGCGGGCTCCGGGCGTGATGGTGGGCAGCGATGGTCGGGCGTGGAGGGTCGGATCGGAGGATCGGGCCGGGCGCGTCAGGCCTGCACCACGTTCGGCAAGCGGTTCGGGTAGACGCCGCGGGTGTCCACGATCAGGTTGGCGTACTGCCGCACGAGGTCGTAGTCGAAGGCGCTGTGGCTGGTGGCCAGCAGCACCACGTCATAGGATGCGAGCGAGGACGGAGTGAGGGGTACGCTCGACAGCTCGAAGCGGTGTTCGCGCATGCGCGGAAAGACCGGGACGTGCGGGTCGGAATAGTCGACCGCGGCGCCGCGCGCGCGCAGCAGCTCCATCAGCGCCACCGAGGGCGATTCGCGCATGTCTTCGACGTCCTTCTTGTAGGAGATGCCCAGCACCAGGATGCGGCTGCCCATCACCGCGCGGCCGCGCTCGTTGAGGGCGTCGGCCACCTTGCCCACCACCCAGCCTGACATGTCGCTGTTGATCTCGCCGGCCAGCTCGATGAAGCGGGTGTGCAGGCCATATTGACGCGCCTTCCAGGTGAGATAGAAGGGATCGATCGGGATGCAGTGCCCGCCCAGGCCGGGGCCGGGGTAATACGGGGTGAAGCCGAACGGCTTGGTGGCGGCGGCGCGGATCACCTCGTGGATGTCGATGCCCATGCGGTCGGCGATGATTTTCATTTCGTTGACCAGGCCGATGTTGACGGCGCGGTGGATGTTCTCGAGCAGCTTGGTCAGTTCGGCCGCGCGGGTCGAGCTGACCGGCACCACCGTGTCGATGGCGGCGCGGTACAGGGCCAGGCCGGCTTCCAGGCAGGCATTGGTGGAACCGCCGCATACCTTGGGGATGGTGCGGGTGTGGAAATCTGGATTGCCCGGGTCTTCGCGCTCGGGCGAGAACACGAGGAACACGTCCTGGCCGACGCGCAGGCCGCGCGACTCCAGGCGCGGGCGCAGCTCTTCCTCGGTGGTGCCGGGATAGGTGGTGCTCTCGAGCGACAGCAGCTGGCCGGGCCGCATGTGCGGCAGCAGGGATTCGACGGTGCCGATCACGAATGACAGGTCGGGCTCGCGGTAGGCGGTGAGCGGGGTGGGAACGCAGATGATCAGGGCGTCGGCCTCGCTCGTGCGCGCGAAGTCGGTGCTGGCCATGAAGCCGGCGGCGCGCGCCTCTTCGATCGCCGCGGCGCCGATGTGCGCGATATAGCTGCCGCCGCGGTTGAGGCGCGCGACCTTGTCGGCGTCGACGTCGATTCCGAGGACACGGAAGCCTTCGGCGGCGTAGCGCAGCGCCAGCGGCAGGCCGACGTAGCCGAGGCCGATGATGCCGATGACGGCATGGCGGTCGCGCAGCCGGGCCAGCAACTGCTCCAGGTGAACTGATTGGTTCTCGTCTCGCATGGGTTTCCTCGACAATAACGGTATGACGGCGATGTATGACAGCAGGTATGACGGCAACGCAGTGACGGTGACGGCGTGTAGCGGTGGCGCTGGCCGGTTCTAGATACGGAACGGCACGAACTTGCGAATCAGGCCGGCAGGCACGGGCTCCTCGACCGGCGCCTGCGGCAACGGCGCCGGCGCCCCCGGCAGGTATTCGGACACGATGGCCTTGACCATCGACTCGATGGGGCCGCGCTCGTGGGTCTCGCAGGCCATCATGAGACAGGTGATGCAGGTCTCGAGCACATTGGGCCTCAGCGCGCTCTCCTTCATGCGCATGATGCGCTGGTGCTCGCTCGGGAAGACGGTGCCGTCGGTGAGCAGTTCTTCGTGCAGTTTTTCGCCCGGGAACAGGCCGATGAACTGGATCTCGATGTCACCGCGCGGCTGCTGGGGCGTGCGTTCGGTGAGGCCGTGCATGGCGATCATGGTGCGCGCCAGGTCGAGGATGCGTACCGGCTCGCCCATGTCGAGCACGAACACGTCGCCGCCCTTGGCCATGGCGCCGGCCTGGATCACCAGCTGGGCCGCCTCGGGGATGAGCATGAAGTAGCGCGACACCTCGGGATGGGTGATCGTCACCGGCCCGCCGCGCGTGATCTGGCGCTGGAACAGGGGAATCACGGACCCCGAGGAGCCCAGTACATTGCCGAAGCGGACCATGCAGAACGTCGTGCCTGCCTTGTTGCCCGCGCCATGGGCCGGGCCATGGCCGTCGCCATGGGCGGCGCCACCGCCTGCGCCGTCGCCCGGTGCGCAGCCACCGGCGGCGCGGGCCGCCGCGGCCTGGAAGATCAGCTCGGCGATGCGCTTGCTGGCGCCCATGATATTGGTCGGCCGCACCGCCTTGTCGCTGGAGATCAGCACGCAGGTCTGGACGCCGTGCCGCGCCGCGCCGGCGGCGATGATCTGGGCTCCCAGCACATTGTTGCGCAGGCCTTCGACGATATTGGTCTCGACCAGCGGCACGTGCTTGTAGGCGGCGGCATGGTAGATGGTGTCGATGCCGCCGGCGGCCAGCACGCGCTCGACCAGGTCGGCATTGCAGACCGAGCCCAGGTGGGCGTGGATGGGCAGGTCGGGGAAGCGCACCGCCAGCTCCTGCCGGATGGTGTACAGGGCGTATTCGGAGTGGTCGATCAGGTGCAGGCGCGCCGGGCTCAGGGTGACGATCTGGCGACACAGCTCGCTGCCGATGGAACCGCCGGCGCCCGTCACCAGCACCCCCCTGCCGCGCACGCAGCGCGCGAACAGGTCGAGGCGCGGGGGCACCGGCGGCCGGCCGAGCAGGTCTTCGAACTTGATTTCGCGGATGGCGTCGCGCAGGACCGACTTGTCGCTGGCCTTGTCGTCGGCCAGGTCGACCAGCCGGGTGAGGATCTTGGTGGGCACGCCGGCCTGGCCCAGGCGCTGCATCAGCTCGCGCAGGCGTTCGGGTGCGGCGGCGGGCAGGGCGATGACGATGGTGCGGATGCCGAGCGCGGCGCCGAGCTCGACCAGGCGCGAGGTGTGGAACACGCGCAGGCCGGCCACGGTGCGCTCGTTCAGCGCGTGCTTGTCGTCGAAGAAGCACAGCGGGCGGTACTCGTCGCCGTCGCGCATGGTCTGGGCCAGCCGGGCGCCGGCCTCGCCGGCGCCGTAGATGGCGACCGCCAGCGCCTTGCCGGCGCAGGGGCCGCGCTTGCTGCGCAGCAGCTTGCGCACGCCGATCCGCGATATGACGACATAAGAAAAAGCGATGAACCAATATATCGCCAGCGCGCTGCGCGGAAATCGGGCCTCATTGAGGAATACCAAAGTGAGGTAGGCGCATAATACGGCAATGCCCAATGCGAGACCGGTGAGGGTGAGCAGGCGGTGGTCGATAAAGCGAATGACGGCGCGGGGCTTTGTTGCACAAATCGGCCCATCAGCGGCCGAGGCGCAGCACGGGTAAACTGACGGCATGATTGCTCCCGTAAAGCTGAAGTACCGAACGACCAACTGGAAAGACTACAACGCGGCAT
>NZ_JAFVIM010000021.1:0-126419 GCF_017582745.1 Massilia oculi | reverse complement strand
CGTGCCGCCATCCTCAATCGCTTCACGCGCTTGGGCACGCCCACGACCGTAGCGGTGACCATGCCGTAAATCCGTCTGGGGTTTGGGGTACTACGCGCTCAATTGATTTATGCAACAAAGCCTACTCCATGCCAAAATTACGGCGCGCTTCGAGTACGCGCGCTATACGATGCCTGACTTCAGGCTCATCAGTGGGCAATATGTTTTCACGAGGAAAATAGGCGACAAGGATACCTTGCTTCCGATTCGGTTAAGAATGGTGGCGCCATACCATTTGCTTCTCCCAGGAGGCCAAGTGTGTAACCTCAATTCGCCCGGAAGCATCGGGCCATATGCGAATATGTTGTGGGATGCCATGGCTTATGCGCTGCTCGGAGAGGTGCTGCAGGAAGCGGAGGAGTGGTCACAAAAGCCGTAAGACTAAATCGCCATATGAGCGGGCGGGAAGCCTTGCAATTTGGAAAATCTCGGACGGAACTCATCCGTTTGCGCTGGCTGGTAATCTCGTAGAAATTCCACGGAGAAAACCATGTTCGCCGAGCGCTACCTCAACGCACTGAGCACTTCCAGCCTGCAGGACGACGACCAGCAGCACCAGACAGAGCCTCTCGTCGCGGCGGCGCTAGGCGCCGGCGCCGCCGCTGGGAATCAGCGGCGTTCTTCCTGCTGGTCGATGTCGGCCAGCGATTCGCGTCCGCGCTCGCTGAGCGCATGGCCACCCGCCTCGAGCGGCAGGATGTGCGATTTGCGGCCCAGGAAGCGCAGCACGTCTTCGTCGACCGCCGCCATCGGGTCTTGCGCCAGCGCGCGCAGGCCCAGCACGCAGCGGCGCAGGAACAGCACTTCTTCGCCCTTTTCGGTGAGGGCCAGCCGCTTGTCGCGGCCGAAGGACATCAGCTTGATGCCGCACAGGCGCTTGGTGTTGCGCCCGACGCAGGCCGTGGCCAGGTTCTGCTTGCCACCACGGCGCACCAGTTCCAGCGCGTCGTACTCGTCCGTCGTCAGCTTTTCGTTTTTCATTACCGCATTCAATTAAGCAAAGGGCGCATGGTACGCGCCCCGGCCCGTCGCGGCAACCTTCAGCGCAGCGATCGCAGCGCGTACCAGCCGATCCCGGCGCCGGCAATCACCCCGAGCAGCAGCGCCACCCTGCCATGGGCGGAACCCAGCAGCGGGCGGCGGCCCAGGTAAATCTTGTTGTACAAGGTCGAACCCATCATCTCCTCCTGCTTTTTATTGTTACAAGCTCATTATAGAAACCGCACCGTTGCCGCCATGTGACAGCGAGCACACCCGCGTCACGGACGACGAAAAAGCAACACCATGGGCGGCTTCCTGCCGCGCGCCGGGACTGCAGGCGGCCTGTTAGGATCGTACGACATTGACAACTTTAGCGGAGCACAACATGAACGACCCGACGCCCAATATCGATCCCAAGAACAAGGGCCGCGCGATGTACGACGAAGCGGACATCGGTAGCGGCGAACGTTCTCCGGGACAGCACGAGACCGATGAAATGATTCGCGGCATCCCTTCCCTGCCCCCCTCGAACCGGCAGTCCGACAAGGACGCGCCGGATGGCGGCAAGGAAGGCAATGATGGCGGCGGTACGCCGGAAGGCAACCGCCAGGGGACTCCCGGCGTGTGAGCCGGGACGAGGCACCTAATTCGCCCGGATCGGCGGTTCGGGCAGGCGGGGTTCCTCGACCGGGGCGTTGACCGGGTCGGGAACGTCGTCCGGTACCGGCGGCTGCGGTGGCGGTGGCGGCGGTTCGCCCGGAAACTCCGGATCAGGCGTGGAATGGAAGTGCTGATTGATGCGTTCGCGCTGGGATTCGTACGACTGTAGTTCGCTCATATGGGCCTCTCAGGTTGGACGCGCGCTGCGGCGATGCCGGCCGGCGCGCGATGACATGGAAGGCAACGCGGTTGCCTGTAGTGCATTCGTGCGCAGACTAGCACGGATGGAGCAGCCAGGTTTTTCGATTGGCCCACCATCAGTGCAATGTCCTGCGGCAAGAACATCTCGGCTATAGTGGCGTTTTATCCACTTTCGCAATATCTCCCATGCGCCTGGCCAGCCTGCTTCCTGCCCTCCTGCTCGGCGCGTTCCTGAACGCCCATGCCGCCCCCATGAAACTCGACGACTACCTGGCCCTGACCGGTCCCGCCCCGAGCGCCAAGCTCGCCTATGGCCCCGCCCCCTCGCAATACGCCGAACTGTTCGTGCCGCAGGGTACGGGACCGTTCCCGGTGGCGGTGCTGGTGCATGGTGGCTGCTGGACCAGCAAGTTCGGCGGCATCACGCAGTTCCGCAATATGGCCGGCGCCCTGGCCGCACGCGGCATCGCCGTCTGGAACGTCGAATACCGGCGCGTGGACGAGGAAGGCGGCGGCTATCCCGGCATGTACCTCGACATGCACGCGGCGCTCGACCTGCTCGCCGCCAGTGCGCCTGCCCACAAGCTGGACCTGGAACGCATCGTCGCGGTCGGCCATTCGGCCGGCGGCCAGCTGGTGCAGTGGATCGCGGGCCGGTCGCGCATCCCGGCCGGCAGTCCCCTGTACCGCGCCAGCAATCTAAAGGTCGACCGCATCGTCAGCCTGGGCGGCCTGGCCGACCTGCGCCACGAGGCGGCGCTGATCAAGTCCAGCTGCGACCGCGACATCGCGCAACTGGCCGGCACGCCGAGCCCCGAACGGCCGGACGTGCTGGTCGACACCAATGCCGCCGACCTGATGCCCAACGGCAGCCGCACCTGGCTCGTGACGGGCGCACTGGACACGATTTCTCCGCCACGCGTGGCCCACGACTACGCGGCGCGGGCAACAGCGGCCGGAGACAAGGCCGAGGTCGTGATCCTGCCGGACGCCAGCCACTACGACGAAGTGGCGGCGACCTCGCCCGCCTGGCCGCAGGTGCTGCGGGTGATCGAACAGGCGCTCGCCATCCAACGATAATCCAGGGAGTCCCCATCTTGAAACCGATCGTGCCGGCACTGCTGGCGATGAGCTTGCTCGCCTCTTCCAATACCGTCCTGGCGCAATCCTGGTCGCGCGTGGCCGACGCCTCGCTGGCGCGCCAGGAAATCTATCCGACTGTCCTGGACGACAAGATCTACGTGGCCGGCGGCATCCTGAGCGCGGCGCCGGGCTTTACCGATCTCTTCGAAAGCTATGACGCAGGAGCGAATCGCTGGACCGGGCTGGCGCCGCTGCCCGAAGCCCGCCACCACATCGCCCTGGCCGCGGCCGGCGGCAGGATCTACGGCATCGGCGGCTTCTCCGGCGCGATTCCGGACTGGCGCGCCCACGCCTCGGTCTTTATCTACGATCCGAAAGGCGACCGCTGGTCGAGCGGCCCGTCGCTGCCGCAAGCGCGGGCGGAAGGCGTGGTCGCAAGCGTCGAAGGCAAGATCTATTTCATCGGCGGCCGCATCCCGACCAGCCTTGACGCAAAACACATCAGCGAACACGCCGACACCAACCGCGCCGAGGCCCTGGACGTCCGCACGGGGCGCTGGTCGCGCATCGCGGACGCCCCCAGCGCGCGCAATAGCGCTGCCGGCGCCGTGATCGGCAACAAGATCTACGTCGTGGGCGGACGCCAGATGGTCGCGCAGGCCGACGGCAGGTCGCGTCCGGTCAATGTGGCGACGCTGGAAGTGTACGACCCGGTCCTCGACCGCTGGGAGACCCGGGCGCCGCTGCCGCTGGCCCAGGGCGGCCTGGCGGCGGCCGCCCACGATGGAAAACTGTACGTCTTCGGCGGCGAGCAGTTCGTCCCGCAAGCCAAGGTGTTCGCCGAATCCTGGGTCTACGACCCGGCAAGCGACCGCTGGTCGGCACTGCCGGCCATGCCGACGCCGCGTCATGGCCACGGTGCGGCGGTGGTCGGCAATCGCATCTTCCTGATGGGTGGCGGAGAAAAGGTCGGGGTCGCGGCCAGCGCCGCGCACGAAGCGCTGGCGCTGCCGGCCCGCTGAGCAACAAGGCCGACGCATGGCGCAGCGACCGTTGAGCGTCCTGGTGGTGGAAGACCATCCGACCATCGCGCGCCAGGTGGTCGACTTCCTGGAGGGATTGGGGTGGCATCCCGACCACGCCGCCACCGGCGCGCTCGCCATCGAACTGGCCACGCGCGAGCCCTACGATGTGGTCTTGCTCGACCTGAACCTGCCCGATCTCGACGGCCTGGAGGTGTGCCGCGCGATCAAGGCGCGCGCGCCGCGCAACGTTCCCGTGCTGATGCTGACCGCGCGCGATGCCTTCGAAGACAAGGCGCGCGGCTTCCGGGATGGCGCCGACGACTATCTGACCAAACCGTTTGACCTGCGCGAACTGGCCCTGCGCTGCGAAGCGCTGGCGCGCCGTTCGCAGCTGCATCTCGAGCAAGCCTTGCAGGTCGGTCCGCTGACCGTGCTGGCGCGCGAGAAGCGCTGCCTGTACCGGGGCGCGCCGCTGGCGCTGACCCAATCCGGCGTCACGCTCCTGGCCGCGCTGTGCAACGCCCATCCGCACGCGGTCTCGCGTTCGGCGCTGATGCACGCGCTGTGGGGCGCCGACCCGCCCGACAGCGATGCCCTGAAATCGCACGTCTACGCCCTGCGCAAGCAGCTCGAACTGGCCGGCGGCGGGAAGATGATCGCGACGATCCCGCAGCTCGGCTACCGGCTGATGCTGGACGAGGCAGACGATGTTTAGGTCGATCCGGCACGGCCTGTTCGCGGCGCTGGCCGGCTTCGCGGTCCTGATCTGCATCTGCTATACGGGCCTCGCCCTGGTCATCGCCTACGTGACCGAAGACATGCTGGTCGAGCGCCTGCTGCAACGCGAAGCCGCCGCGGTCAGCGTCCACTTCGGCCGCCACGGCCAGATCAAACAGCCGGCCGACGACCTGATTCGCGTCCACACCGGCATCGAGACGCTGCCATCGGCGGCGCGTCCACATGTGTTGTCCGGCGCCCGGCGCGCCGAAATCTTCACGCAGACGGGCCAGCACTATCACCTGCGTGCGCTCGACCTTGGCGCGCAGCGTGTCTGGCTGCTGGCCGACGTCGCGCCACTGCTGGTGGTATCGAAGCTCATCCAGGACGTCGGCGGCGTGCTGATCTTCGTCGCCCTCGGCCTGATCGGCCTCGCGCTGCTGCTGGCCTGGCTGCTGTCCAGGCGCCTGGTGTCGCCCTTGCAGACCCTGGCGCGCGAGGTCAGGCAGGTCAGGCCCGGCGCCCAGGTCGCACTCAGTGCGCGCGGGCGCCGCGACGAGATCGGCTACCTGGCCGAGCGGCTTGGCGCCACCTTCGAGGAACTGCATGCGACGCTGGCGCGCGAACACGCATTTACGCGCGACGTCAGCCACGAGTTGCGCACGCCGCTGACGGTGATGAAGAACACGCTGGCGCGGGCCGCCTCCCATCCGGACGTGGCGCAACTGCAGTCGGAGATCGCGCAAATGAGCGCCACCATCGAGGTGCTGTTCGCGCTGGCGCGCGCCGAGCAGGTGGCGCATGCGCCGTTCGACCTGCGCGGCTGCATCGAAGAGAGCCTGCTGCGCCTGGTGGATGGCCTGGAACTGGACGACGATTGGCTGGCGCTGGACCTGCCGGACCGGCTGGAAGTGGTCGGCAATCGTCACCTGGCGCTGCTGTTGCTGAATAACTGCCTGGGCAATGCCCTGTTCCACGGCGGACCGGGGACGCGCCTGCGGCTGTCGTTCGCGGACGGTGTGCTGGGCATCGCCAATACGGTCGACGCGGATCGGGTCGGCCAGATGCAGGGTTTCCAGCATGGCCAGAACCTGCTCAAGCGAATTGCCGCGGCCATGGACTGGACGCTCGACTTCCATGCAGGCGGCACGACCTACCGCGTCGACATCGTTCCGCTGCGCGCCGTATAAAAAAGCCGCGGATTTCACCACGGTTTCACCAGCGGTTTTCTAAGCTGCGTACTCCTCCACTCACCACGTACGCACAATGAAAATCCTGTTCAGCATTTTTCTTCTCGCCGGCAGCGCCCTTCCCGCCCTGGCCCAGGTGCAATCCCTGCAGCACCAGGAAGAAAAACGGCGCTACCTCGTCTACACGCCGGCCTCGTATGCAGCCGCGCCGCACAAGGCCTACCCGCTCGTGTTCAACTTCCACGGCAGCGGCATGAGCATGGCCGAGCAGATGCTGTACACGCAGATGAACCGCGCGGCCGACCGCCACGGCTTCATCGTCGTCTATCCGCTGGGGATCAAGCAGGACTGGAACGTCGGCTTCGGCCAGTCCTACCGCGAAGGCAGCAATGACATCGGCTTCACCGAAACCCTGCTCGCCAAACTGAAGCAGGATTACCGGATCGACGCCGGCCGCGTGTACGCCACCGGCCTGTCGCGCGGCGGCTTCTTCGCCCTGCGCCTCGCCGCCGAGCTGCCGCAGCATTTCGCCGCCGTGGCGGCGGTTGGCGCGCCGATGCCCGAACCAGTGGTGCAGCACCACGCCAAACCTTCCAGGATCGGCGTGCTGCTGATGCACGGCACCGCCGACAAGGTGGTGGCCTACGACGGGAAGCCGGGCGGCTACCTGTCGGCGCAGGACAGCTATCGATATTGGCTCAAGCAGAACGGGATCGCATCTGACGCGCAGGCTGAGCGCACGATCGACGCCGATTCTGCGGATGGCACCACGGTGAGCTGGCGCGAGGCCGGCAACGGCCAGCAGAGCGTGGCGCTGGCGACGATCGCGGGCGGCGGCCATACCTGGCCCGGCGCCGACCCGTTCAACGTCGGCCTGCCGATCGGCGCCACCACCCGCGACATCGACGCCAACGACACGATGTGGCAATTCTTCAGCCGGCACCGCCGTCAGTAGAGGACCACCGAGCGGATCGATTCCCCGCTCTTCATCAGGTCGAAGCCTTCGTTGATGCGTTCGAGCGGCAGGCGGTGGGTGATCAGGTCGTCGATGTTCAACTTGCCTTCCATGTACCAGTCGACGATCTTCGGTACGTCGGTGCGGCCACGCGCGCCGCCGAAGGCCGAACCCTTCCACTCGCGCCCGGTCACCAGCTGGAACGGCCGGGTCGCGATTTCCTGGCCGGCGGCGGCCACGCCGATGATGAAGGACTGGCCCCAGCCTTTATGCGTGCACTCGAGCGCCTGGCGCATCAGCGTGGTGTTGCCGACGCACTCGAAGCTGTAGTCGGCGCCGCCGTCGGTCAGCTGCACGATGTGGTCCACCACGTTCTCGACCTGGTTCGGATTGATGAAATCGGTCATGCCGAACTTGCGGGCCATGGCTTCGCGGGCCGGATTGATGTCGACGCCGATGATCTTGTCGGCGCCGACCATCTTCGCGGCCTGGATCACGTTCAGGCCGATGCCGCCAAGCCCGAACACGACCACATTGGCCCCGGCTTCCACCTTGGCCGAGAACAGCACCGCGCCGACGCCGGTGGTGACGCCGCAGCCGATGTAGCAGACCTTGTCGAACGGCGCATCGCTGCGGATCTTCGCCAGCGCGATCTCGGGCACCACGATATAGTTCGAGAAGGTCGACGTTCCCATGTAGTGGAACAGCGCCTTGCCGTCCAGCGAGAAGCGCGAGGTGGCGTCGGGCATCAGGCCGCGCCCCTGGGTCGAGCGAATGGCCTGGCACAGATTGGTCTTGCGCGACAGGCAGAATTTGCACTGGCGGCACTCCGGCGTGTACAGCGGGATGACGTGGTCGTCCTTTCTGAGGGTGGTCACGCCCGGGCCGACGTCGACCACGACGCCGGCGCCCTCGTGGCCCAGGATGGCTGGGAACAGGCCTTCCGGATCGGCGCCCGACAGCGTGTAGTAATCGGTGTGGCAGATGCCGGTGGCCTTCAGCTCGACCAGCACCTCGCCTTCGCGCGGACCTTGCAGGTCCACTTCTTCGATCGTCAGCGGCTGGCCCGCCCGCCATGCGACGGCTGCTTTGGTTTTCATGGTGATCCTCGCTTGCATTGAATTGACTGGGCCGCAGTATGCGCGCCGCGGCCGCCGCCATGCACGCCGGGGCGCGAGAATGGCAGGATTTTGCGGCATGAAGACTGGATTTTGCCGCTAGCTGCGGCGACAATGGCGCATGACCAGCACGCCCCCACCCGCCATCGACGCCAGCACACAGCGCACCCGAACCGTCGACATCGTGGTCTATCCCGGCTTCAAGGCGATGGAGGCGATCGGGCCGATGTCGGTGTTCGAGTACGCCAACCTGCATCTCGCGCGGCGCGGCTACCCGCCCGGCTACGACGTGCGCATCGCATCGAACCGTCTCGGCCCGGTGCCGTCGGACACCCTGATGTCGCTCGAGGCGACCAAGGTATTGAACACGCTGGCCCTGCCCGACAGCGCGATCGTGGTCGGCGCCCGCCACATCGACGCCGCCCTGGCGGACGGCGCCGCGATCGTCGACTGGGTCGCAGCGGCCTGCCCCCGCATCGAACGCCTGGCGTCACTGTGTTCGGGCGCCTTCTTTCTCGCCGCCGCCGGTGTACTCGACGGCAAGCGCGCCACTACCCACTGGAGCGTGGCCGAGCGCCTGCAGGCGGCGCATCCCGCCATTGCGGTCGAGGCCGACGCGATCTTCATCCGCGACGGCAAGCTGTGGACCTCGGCCGGCGTGACCGCCGGCATGGATCTGGCGCTGGCCCTGGTCGAGGAAGATTTCGGCCGCGACCTGGCGCTCGAGGTGGCCACCGAAATGGTGGTCTACCTGAAGCGCCCCGGCGGCCAGTCGCAGTTCAGCTCCTACCTCAAGAGCGAACGCACGGCGCGCCCGAACATCCGCGAATTGCAAAGCTGGATCCTGGACAATCTGCACGAGCGTTTCACCACGGCCCAACTGGCCGCCCGGGCGATGATGAGCGAGCGCCACTTCGCCCGCGTGTTCCAGCAAGAGGTCGGCTTGAGCGCCCAGGAATTCATCGAGGCCAGCCGCTTCGAGCGCGCCACCCACCTGCTGGCCGACATTGCGCTGCCATTGAAGACGGTGGCGGCGCGCGCCTGCTTCAGCGACGAGGCGCATATGCGTCGGGTGTTCATGAAGAAGCTGGGAATTACCCCGAAGTTGTACCGGGAACGCTTCGCCACGACCGGCCTCGACAGCGCCGCCTGAGCGCGTCAGTCGAACCGCACCCGCCGCGCCAACGGCAAATCCACCACTAAATCGCTGCGTGCCAGCGCCACACAAGGCAAAATATACCCTTCCCGTTTCTCGTCGAACGACAGGCCGGGCCACTCGACCGTGTAGGCCACCGTGCCGTCCTGCAGGCGGCAGATGCAGGTGCGGCAAGTGCCGTTGCGGCAAGAACTGGGGGCGTCGAGCCCGGCCGACTCCAGGGCCTGCAGCAGGGTCGTGTCTTCTTGCGCGGAAAAGCTGGCGCCGAGCGGCATGAGGGTGACGGTATGGCTGGTGGTCGGCATGGTGCGTCGATTGTAGCGCCGGGTGGAACAAACCGGACAGGATTGTAGAGTTCGTTCACGCACAGACCCGGTTGATTCATGTCCTTACGCTAAGGTTTCCAGAAGCATATTGCAGGAGACCGTATGAAGAAAGCCACCGCACTGACCCTGATCGCCGCCCTTGGAGGCGTCTTCCCTTATGCCTTCGCGCAACAGCCAGTCGGCCAGCCAGCTCCTGTACAGCAGCCGCTGCAGCAGCAACCCGCGGCGGGCACACCCATGCAGGCCGCGCCTGCGCCGGCCGCCCCAGGCACGGTCCAGGATCCCGCCATCGCCGAACAGGCCGAATTCGAACGCCTGCTGCGAGCCCAGGTGCTCCTCGAGCGCCAGTACCTGTCGCCGGGCGAGATCGACGGCGCCTACGGCTCGAATATGCGGCAAGCGCTGAACACCTTCCAGGCCCAGCGCAATCTGCCGGTCACCGGCAAGCTCGACGAAGCCACCTGGAACGCACTGAACACCGACCCCAGCCCGACCCTGGCCGAATACACGATCGCCGCGGAAGACGTGGCCGGCCCCTTCCTGCCGATCCCCGACACCATGATGGGCAAGGCCAAGCTGCCCGCGCTCGGCTACGCCACCGCGCTCGAAGGCCTGGGCGAAAAATTCCATGCCAGCCCGGCCCTGCTGCAACGCCTCAATCCCGGCAAATCCCTGTCGCAGGCCGGCGAAAAGATCGTGGTGCCGAACGTGAGCGGCAAGCAGCCGCTGCCGCCGGCAGCCAGGGTCGTGGTGCGCGATTCGACCAAGACCCTGCAATTGTATGACGCCGGCGGCCAGCTGCTGGCCCAGTATCCGGTCTCGACCGGCAGCAAACGCGATCCCCTGCCAATCGGCAACTGGAAGATCAATGGCGTGCACGCCAACCCGGTCTACAACTACAACCCGAAACTGTTCTGGGACGCCAAGCCTGGCGACAGCAAGACGCAAATCAAGCCGGGCCCGAACAACCCCGTCGGCGTGATGTGGATCGACCTGTCCAAGCCGCACTACGGCATCCACGGCACCCCGGTGCCCGGCCACGTCGGCAAGACCGAGTCGCATGGCTGCATCCGCCTGACCAACTGGAGCGCCGCCGAAGTGGGCGCTGTGGTCAGTGAAGACACCGACGTCGAACTCGTCAAATAACCTTACATCAACAAACTGCCGGCGGGAGGCGCCGGACGGAGGACGCGATGAAATGGCTGATGACCTTGATCGTTGGCGCGCTGCTGGGCGCCGGGGTGCTGTTCGTGCTGCTGAGCGACCGTTCAGGCTCGCCGGCGCCGGAGGTCGTCGCCACCGCGCCGCCAAGCTCGAACCCGGCCGGCGTGCCGGCGGCGCAGATCGAGGGCCAGCTGCCGCCCGCGCCGGTGGTCGAGCCGAACCTCGTCGACGCCGAGCTGCCGCTGCGTCCGGAAGGCGCGGAGGGCGCCGCTCCCATGGCCCCTGCCACCGTGCCGGCCAAGCTGCTGGTGCCGGTCCAGGGCATCAAGCCGGACCAGCTGACCGACACCTTCTATCAGCCGCGCGGCGAGCAGCGCCAGCACGAGGCGCTCGACATCATGGCGCCGACCGGCACGCCGGTGCTCGCCGCGGCCGACGGCAAGGTGGTCAAGCTGTTCCAGAGCAAACCGGGCGGCCTGACGGTCTACCAGTTCGATCCGGGCGAGCAGTACGCGTATTACTACGCCCACCTCGACCGCTATGCCGACAATATCAAGGAAGGCATGGACGTCAAGCGCGGCGAACTCATCGGCTACGTCGGCGCGACCGGCAATGCGGACCCGGCCGCGCCGCACCTGCACTTCGCCGTCGTCGCGCTGACGCCCGAGAAGCAGTGGTGGAAAGGCACCCCGCTCAATCCGTTTCCGCTAATGTCCGACCAGTAGCCGCCTTGCCCGGCGGCTCGGATACGGGTTCGTCGACGTCCGCCCCCACATTGATCGCGGCATAGGCGCGCTGCACCGCGATCACTTCGCGTCCGCCGGCGCCATACAGTTCACCGGCCGCCTCGATCATCTTGGTGCGTGCGTCGGCGTAATTGGTGCTGGACGTGAACTTGGTCGTGTTGGCGCGGAACCAGATGCGGAAGGCCTTGTCGATGCCGATGCCCGTCATGGCGAGAGGCTGCTTCACCAGGTAGCGGCTCCAGGCATCGTTGCCGTTGTCCGCGCTGGAACCCTTCGCCAGGAAATAGAACATACGGTTGTTCGGGCCGCTGCTGTAGTGGACGTCCAGCCGGCGCAGGCCCGTGCTCCAGGCATCAATGCTATTGCCGTCCTTGCTCGGCTTGATCATCCAGCGCAGTGGCGTGCCGGTGCGGCTGATCTCGCTGCCCAGCATCCAGTCGTTGCCGCTTTCGGGGATCACGTCGCCGGTACCGCCGCCGCGCGCATAGGCTTCGACTACCTCGCCCGCGATGTCCGAGCTCGATTCGTTCAGGCCGCCCGGCTCGCCCGAGTACACCAGGTTCGAGGTGGCGGCCGTGATGCCGTGCCCCATCTCGTGGCCGACCACGTCGATCGAGCCCAGGTTGGTGAAATACGTGCCGTCGCCGATGAACATGCAGCGGCAGGTATCGCTGTAATAGGCGTTGTCGTAGCCGCGGTTGACGTGCACCGCGATGTGGGTGGCGGTGTCCTGGCCGTCCAGCGCCAGCCAGCCCAGCACGTTTTTGTGCATGTCGTAGGTGTTCTTCAGGCCCCACATGGCGTTGACGGCGGCGGTCTGGCCGTTCGGTCCCGTGGTGCTGCCACCCTCGACGAACTGCTTGCCGTCGCCCCAGGTATTGACCGTGTTGGTGTACACCCGGCCGCTCGATGTGCCGTGGTTGGCATTGGTGATCGCCATCGCGCCGAACGATCCACCCTTGCCGCGCTCGGGGTCGAGCATCTGGTAGACGTTGTTGGCGAAGGTGGTGCTGAGCGGTACGTCGCCGTTGTACTGGCTCTTGCCGATGCCTTCCACCGTCTGCAGCATGTTCCAGCGGTCGATGATCTCGCTGTCGCGCGCGTTGACGACGACGTCGTAGTACAGGGGCTGGGCGCCCGCTTTTTTATCCTCCTGCATACGCAGGCGCACCAGCCAGGCCAGTTCGTAGCGGTCCACCGTCTCGACCAGGTCGACCGCGTTCAGCTCGGACTCGAGCTTGCCCTCGGCGCCGGGCGCGCGTTCGTCGCGCATCATCGGATAGATCAGCAGTTCGGCGGTCGGCGCGACCACGTTGACGACGCCGTCCGGCATGTCGCGCAGCGCCGCGGCGATCGCGGCCTTGCGGTTGATGGTGGGCTTGACGTTGAAGCCGCCGGTGGCGCTGCGCATGCGGTTGGCGGCGCCGCGGCCCAGATGCAGGCGCCGCGGCGAAGCGCTTTCGGACACGATCTGGCGCCGCGCATCGAGCACCACCACGGATTCGGAACCGAAGATCCTGAGACCCTTGTACAGGTGGGCGACGCGCACCACGTGAGTACCCTGCACGCCCGGGTGCTGGGCCATCACCTTGTAGCCGTGATCGGCGTCGAGGCCGACCGCCGGGCGGCGCGCCGCCAGCTGGTTGACGACCTGGGCCTGGGCCTTGCCGTCCAGCTTGAGCGGCGGCCCCATCATCGGCGCCGCCAGCGCAGTGGGCAAGAACGCGGACGCGAACAAGACGGCAGCCGCCAGCAGGGCTGCCTTGAGAAGCGGTTGCGGGATCATCTCGTCTCCATCCGGAATGCCGGGCCGGGGGGCGCCGGTCATCGACCATGATGGACGAGCTTGTAAAGGTGGGTTTGCTCAAGAACAATGACCGTGTTGCCAACAAGTCGGCAACACGGTCATGATCGGCGTGCGACGGAGAAGTCAGCGATAGCGATGGTCGCGCCGTTTCATCAGGTAGCAGGCGGCGCCGACCACGGCCGCGCCGATCGCCACTTTCTTCACCAGCCCGGCCGGATTGTGCTTGAGCTCGGACTTGATACCCATCTCGGCCAGGATGTTCGGCACCTTGCCCTGGGCCAGGTCATCGCCGATGCCCTCGACCACGTTGACGCGGTCGGCCAGCAGCAACAGCAGCCAGTGACGCAGGTCGTTCTCGGTGCTCTTGAAGGCCAGGCGCCGGATCGCGCCCGACAGGCCGGACGGCGGCTGCGCCGAGCCGAACAGCGGTGTGCGGCCAGGACGCTCGGTCGAGACCAGCACTTCGACGTGCTGCTCCTGCGGCACCGGGTCGCTTTCAGGGATGTTGATGAAGCGCGGCGGGGTGCGCTCCATCGGCACGGCGGGACGGTTCTTGCGGTCGAGGTCGGCGCCCCAGCCCTGGATGTGCTGCAACTGGTCGCGGGTCGGGCGGCGCGGCGCGATGGCGCCGTGCACGTGGCCCGCGTGGGCTTCACCGTCATGCTCGCCCGGGGCGTGGTGGCCGTCGTGCTGGTCGTTGGCGGCAACGATGTCGTGTCGTGTTTCCATGGTTTCTCCTATGATCGGTCGCCGCGCTCAATGGCCGGCGCTGGCCTTGACGGCGCGCGTTTCGTTGGCGCGCGGCGGGATCAGGACGGTCTTGATGCAATCGTCCAGCTTGCTCGAGAAGATGTGATAGGCATCCGATACTTCTTCCAGCGGGATGCGGTGGGTGATGATCTGCTTGGGATCGATCCGGCCTGCACGGATATGCTCGATCAGGCGCGGCAGGTGGCGCCGCACGCTGGCCTGGTTCATGCGCAGGGTCAAGCCCTTGTTCAGCGCATTGCCGATCGGGACCGCGTTGAAGGTCGGGCCGTACACGCCGACGATCGAGACGTTGCCGCCCTTGCGTACCGAGTTGATGCACCAATGCAGCACGGTCGCCGCGCCGGCCTGCATCATTGTGTACACGCCGGTGATGGTCTGCAAGGCACTGCCGGCCGCTTCGCAGCCGACCGCGTCGATGCAGACGTCGGCGCCCATCCAGTCGGTCATCTTCTTGATGTGCAGCGCCATGTCCTTCACTTCCCTGAAGTTCACGACCTCGCACTGGGCGTAACGCTTGACGAATTCGAGGCGGTACTCCACATGGTCGACCACGATCACCCGTCCCGCCCCCATCAGCCAGGCCGACTTGGCGGCAAAGATGCCGACCGGCCCGGCGCCGAACACCACCACCGTGTCGCCTTCGTGGATGTCGCCCATCTCGGCCGCCTGGTAGCCGGTGGGCAGCGCGTCGGTCATCAGGACCGCGTCGTCGTCATGGATATCGTCGGGAATCACCATCGGGCCGACGTCGGCCATCGGCACCCGCACGTATTCGGCCTGGCCGCCGTCATAGCCGCCCGCCGTATGCGAGTAGCCATAGATGGCGCCCACTGCCGTCGCTTGCGCATTCGTGTTGTGGCAATTTCCGTACAGCTCATGTTGGCAAAAGAAGCAGGAGCCGCAAAACAGGTTGAACGGCACCAGCACCTTGTCGCCAACCTTCAACTTCTGCACGCCGGACCCGACCTCTTCCACCACGCCGATGAACTCGTGGCCGAAAGTGTGGCCGACGCGGGTGTCGGGCACCAGGCCGTGGTACAGGTGCAGGTCGGATCCGCAGATACAGGCCCGGGTGACGCGCACGATGGCGTCGCCGGGATGCTCGATGACGGGGTCGGGCTTGTGATCGGCGCGGACCCGGTATGGCCCGCGGTAGTTCATTGCCAGCATGGATGCTCCTTCACAATTCGGTTCGTGATGGCTCGTACGGGGTACGAGCTGATGTGACACAAACTTATGGCAAAACGACACAAATTGCGATAGGCGCACGGAAACGAACGCGGTCTTTAACTGATTTTATCGAATAAAATCCGGAAAATATGTATTATAGGAAATTAAAAGATGGTTTTTATAGCCTTTTGGCATCGAATGTATTGCAGGATTCGACCTGTCCGCTTTCCAGGCCGCGCTGGAACCAGCGTACCCGTTGAGCCGAACTGCCGTGGGTAAACGAATCCGGCACGACCACGCCGCGCGCCTGTTTTTGCAAGGCATCGTCGCCGATGGCGCTGGCCGCGTTCAGGGCCGTTTCCACATCGCCCTGCTCCAGGATTCTCGCGCGCTGGTTGGTGCGGTTGGCCCACACGCCGGCAAAGCAATCGGCCTGCAGTTCCAGGCGCACCGACAAGGCATTGCCCTGGGTTTCGCTGGCGCGCTGCTGGGCCGCATGTACTTTATTGGAGATGCCCAGCAGGTTCTGCACGTGGTGGCCGACTTCGTGCGCGATCACATAGGCCTGGGCGAATTCTCCCTCGACGTTGAAGCGCTGCTGCATGGTGCGGAAGAAGCCCAGGTCGATATAGACCTTGCCGTCGGCCGGGCAATAAAACGGGCCGGTCGCGCTCTCGCCGGTACCGCAGGCGGTGGCGGTGCGCCCTTCGAACAGCACCAGCCTGGCTGGCGTGTACTGCGCGCCCTGTTCGCTGAACAGCTGGGCCCAGGCATCCTCGGTATAGGCCAGCGTGGTGCGCACGAAGCGCGTTTCGCGATCGTCGGCGCGCTCGGTACGCGGCTGCTCGACCTGCGCCTGCTGTTGTGGCGGCGCGCCGCCCGACAGCAGGCCGAGGATGGTGGCAGGCGAGACGCCAAGGAAATAGGAAGCGACCAGGGCGACGACGATGGTGCCGATGCCGATCGAGCGGCCGCCGAAGCCGAAGCCTCCACCGCCGCCTCCACCGTCGCCACGCCGGTCTTCTACATTGTCGCTTTCACGGTCGCCTTCCCAACGCATCGATGCTCCTTGTGTTTGCTGCTCAGTTGCCGCCGCGCCTGAGATTGCAGGTGTCGGCGCGCTCGCGCGCATCCTTGCCGCGCAAGTCGTCCAGCGCGCCCAATCCGGCGCGCAGCTCGTCGTGCAGCGCGCGCTCGCGGCGTTCGCGCGCGATCTCGCGCGCCATGCGGCTGCGCGGCACTTCGTCCAGTTCCAGGCTCGTCATGATTTCTCTCTCGCTCTCGATTATTCCGGTCGGTTTTCCATCGTCTCCCGGTTGATCACATAATGCACCAAATCCGGCCCGCGCACGAACACATCCTGCGTGCGCGGGCGCACGGAGCGGCCGTGGCGCCTGTGACACGCTGCCGGCATGAACTCATCCAATGCCAACGCCCTCCTCGCCCTCGGCACGGCCCTGCGCCAGGCCGGTTACCGCTTCATGACGGTCACGCCCTCGACCCACCGCCGCATCAACAACCGTCCCGGCAACGAGCGCGCGCACGACCTGCGCGGCGTGTTCGGCTGGAGCCGGCCGTTCGACCGTGAGCTGCTGCCGGCGAGCGTGGTCGCGCTGATGGGCGATGCCGACGTGCTGGAAGAAAAAGAAGGTGGATTGCGTTCGCTGGTACGGGCATCGACCCTGGACGACATGCTGCTGTTCCACTCGGCCTGGCCGACACGCGACGACGACGCCGTGTTCTTCGGTCCCGACACCTACCGCTTCGTCAATGCCATGCGGCGCGGCTTCGACTTCGTCGGCGCCGGGCCGGAACGCGCGGTCGACATCGGCTGCGGCGGCGGCGCCGGCGCGCTCACGATCGCGCGCGCATTCCCGCACGCCGAAGTGATCGGCGCCGACGTCAACCCGAAGGCGCTCGAGCTGGCGATGGTCAACGCCCGCCTGAACGGGGCGTCCAACCTGGCGCTGGCCCAGAGCGACCTGTTCGACGGCCTGCAGGGCGAATTCGACCTGGTGGTGTCAAACCCGCCCTTCGTGGCCGATCCGGATGGTCGCCGCTATCGCGATGGCGGCGGCGAACGCGGCGCCGAACTGTCGCGCCGGATCGTCGAACAAAGCCTGGGACGCCTGCGCCGCGGCGGCAGCCTGATGCTCTACACCGGCGTCGCCCTGTGCGGCCAGCGCGACCACTTCCTGGAAAGCCTGCGCCCGACCCTGGCGGCGCAATGCGACACCTGGACCTACGAAGAGCTCGATCCCGACATCTTCGGCGGCCAGCTGGGCGAGCCGGGCTACGAGGACGTCGAGCGGATCGCGGCGGTGTGGCTGCACGCGGTCAAGCGCTGAGACTGGATTGATGGCTGGCTCGTGACCGGTTCGGGCCCAATCCATGCGGGGTGAATAAACGAAGTCGGGATGACGCGCGAATACTGGTACTCGCCTGGACAAGGCATTACAATCTGGCAACTACTGTAAAATCAGCGCGGACATCGCGCGCCTGCCATTGATGCAAGTCACTCCTCCCCGCAAGCAAGCCTTGCTGCGCTTTCTCCTGTCGGTGTTCCTGGTCCTGGTGGTGGTGTTCTGCACCACCGAAGTCAAGCGCTATGGCGACTTCCTCGAATACGGCCTGACCACGGTGGCCGTCGCCGAGCACGGCACGCCCTACATCGTGGCCAGCGACGTCGAGCGCATGATCGAACTCACGCCGCAGAACGAGGTCGAGTTTCGCACCGTGCTCGGCACGATCCGCGACCGGATCAACGCCGGCGAGCAAGTCCCGATCCCCGGCCTGCTGCTGTCCGAGCGCGGCCACTACATGTCGATCCACTTCGTCGGCTATTCGATGCTGACGGCGGTTCCGTTCGTCATCCTCGACGGCATCGGCGTCAATCCGTGGAAGGCCTACCAGGTGATGAACTACCTGCCGCTGCTGGCGCTGGCCGCGGCCTGCTACCTGCTGCTCGGCTCGGCAAGGCGCGCCTGGGTCGGCATCGCCCTGTTCGTGCTGTGCGGCGCGCTGCCCTACCTCAACTGGACCAGCCCGGAAGTGTTCACCATGGGCTCGCTCCTGGCGGGCCTGATCCTGTTCACCATCGGACGCCCGATCGCGGGCGCGATCCTGGTCGGCCTGGCCGCGACGCAAAATCCGCCGCTGGTGTTCTTCGGCCTGTTCGCACCCTTCATCCGCACGGGCTGGCTGATCGTCTCGGAAGACCTGGCGTGGCAAGCCGCGCTGCGCCGTGTCGTCAACTGGCGCAATGTCATCGCCTGCGCGCTGCAGATGGGGCTGTCGGTGGTGCCGATGCTGTTCAGCTTGTGGGAGTTCCACGAACCGAGCCTGATCGCCAAGTTCTCGACCGACCCGGCGCTGGTCACGCCAGGCCGCCTGGGCTCGTTCTTCTTCGACCCGAACCAGGGCGCCATCATCGCCTTCCCGGCCGTTACCCTGCTGCTGGCGTGGCTGCTGTGGCAGCGGCGCGCGCAGCGCCCGCTGTGGCACCTGGCCGCGACCGTCGGCCTGATGCTGGCGCTGGCGATTCCGGCGCTGTCCACCGTCAACTGGAATTCCGGCGCCTCGGGCCCGATGCGCTATGTAGTGTGGGGCGCCTCGCCGCTGCTGTACCTGGCGCTGGCCTGGCTGGCCCTGCAGCGGCGCTGGCCGCTGGCCCTGATCACGGCGGTGCTGGTGCTGCAGTTCGGCGCCATGTGGCACGCCAAACGCTACGAATACACCTGGTTCAGTCCGCTGGGCCAGTGGGTGCTCGAAACGGCGCCGTCGTGGTACAACCCGGATCCGGAGATCTTCTACGAACGCACCACCCACCAGGACGGCTCGTTCAGCGTGGATGGCGTGATCGCCTATCCGAGCGCCGAACAGCCGCTCAAGACCTTGTACAACGTGCGCAATCCAACAGCGCATGAGACCCTGTGCGGGCCGGGACGCAAGCTGGACGAGACCGACGTGGTGGTGATGGGCCAGGGCTGGCGCTATATCAACGGTTCGCCGGTGTGCGCGGCGGCGGGCGGCTAGCGACGGCATGGCCGCACGCGGTCAGGCGCTGAGCGCCGCCGCCCCGGCGCGTGCCGGCGCGCGCAGCTCCCTCACCTCCCGCGCCTCCTCCTGCCAGCCGTCGTCGGCGCCGTAGCGCATCAAGGGCCGCCGCACGGGCGCGGTGAAGCAGTAGCCCTGGCCGGCGACGTTGACCAGCCAGGGGCAATCGCCCCCGCCACCGAGCACCTTGCGCAGATTGACGACCTGCGCGCGCAGGTTGACGTCTTCCACCACCGTGTTCGGCCACACGCCCTGCATCAGCGCGCGCTTGCTCAGCACCTCGCCGGCGTGGGTGGCCAGCAGCACCAGCAGGTCGAAGGCCCGGCCGCCAATCGCGACCGCCTGCCCGTGGCGCCGCAGGCGCCGGGCCGCCGGCACCAGCTCGAAATCCAGGAATATCAGTGTTTCATATCCAGGTCCGCCTTTCATCTCGCTCTCCCTCGCTGATTGACAATGCCGCCCCGACGCCATGTGCCATCCCGCAACTTGTATTGATTTGTAACCGGGAGGCGGCATAATGGGAGGATAGCGGTCACATTCCACCTCCAGCAGGCCCGATCGGGGGGGAACGTGACGACAATCGCCAATACAATCGTTCAGGAAGTTCATGGGAAGGTCCACCGTCATTTTCGCGCCGGGCATGCGCCGCGCCGGCGAACCGCAATGAGCGAGCGCGCGACGCCGCCGATCCGGGTCCTGCTGGTCGACGACCATCCCTTGATGCGGCGCGGGATCGCGGGCGTGCTCGAGGACGAGCCGGACATCGCGATCGTGGCCGAGGCCGACGACGGCTTCAAGGCCCAGGAACGCTACTTCGACCTGCTGCCCGACGTGACCCTGATGGACCTGGCGATGCCGCGCTGCGGCGGCATCGAGGCGATCCGCGCGATTCGCGCCAGGGACCCGCAGGCCTGCATCATCGCCGTCACCACCTATGCCGGCGACGGCCAGGTGCAGCGCGCGCTGGAGGCCGGCGCCTCGGGCTACGTCCTCAAAAGTTCGCTGGGCACGGGCGTGGCCGACCTGGTACGGGCGGCCCACGCCGGCCGCCGGGTGCTGGCCCCGGACCTGGCCCAGCGCCTGACCCAGGCCAGGCCGGAACAGCTGACCGCGCGCGAACGCGACGTGCTGGCCCTGGTCGCCCAGGGCCTCGGCAACCGCGAAGTGGCGCGCGCACTGGGGATCGCAGAAGAGACGGTCAAGGGTTACCTGAGCAATGTGCTGCAAAAGCTGCAGGCCAGCGACCGCACGCACGCGGTGGTGATAGCGCTGCGGCGCGGGATGCTGGACTGAGAAGCGCCATACACCTCTGTGGCGCCCCGGAATGAAAAAAGCCACCTTGCGGTGGCTTTTTCCATGCTACTTGGCGGAGAGCGTGGGATTCGCCTACATCCTGCAGGCCGCGGCATCGCGAACCCGCGATGCCCTTCGAATCCCCACACATAGGGCGCGCAGGCGCCCTACTCCTCTGTGACGTTCCGGAATGAAAAAAGCCACCTTGCGGTGGCTATTTTCATGCTACTTGGCGGAGAGGGTGGGATTCGAACCCACGGTACGGTCACCCGTACGCCTGATTTCGAGTCAGGTACATTCGACCACTCTGCCACCTCTCCTGAATCGGTGTTGCGTGGTCGCGTAAGCGAGGCCGCATTATAGCGGACGCCTGGCGAAAACTGCAAGGCATGCGCGCCAGGAAAAATTTTTATGCCGGCGGGCCGTTCAGCCGCAGATTCCAGTCCTCGATCCTCCCGCTCGCCAGGCGCCGCTCGAAGGTCATGCGCCAGCGCTCCGCCAGCGGCGCCAGTCGGGCCGCCTTCTCCCACTCGTCACGCAGGCCCGGCGCCTGCGCATCAATCGGGAACATGGCCGCGATCGCGCGCGCCAGTGGCCATTCCGGACATGGCCGGTCGACCAGCTCGAACGCATCGCCCACCGCCAGCCAGCCTTCGCGCAGCACGCGGTAATACCAGCCGGTGCGCCCGCTGGCCTGCAGCGCCAGCGCCGCATCGGGCCGCCCGAAACGCAGGTTGACGCGAAAGCACGGCTGGCGCCCCTGCGACACCTGCACCAGCGTCTCGCCGACCCGGAACACGTCGCCCACGTGCACCTCGCGCTCGCTCATGCCGACGGTCGACACGTTTTCGCCGAACGCCCCGGCCAGCCAAGGCACCGGGCTGTCCGGATACCGGGCGCGCCAATGCGGATAATGCTCGAACGCGTAGTGGTGCAGCGCCTTCTCGGGACCGCCGTGGTAGACGCGGTCGCCCTGCTCGTCGCCCTCGAGGCCATCGAGCGCCAGCCATAAAGCGCCCTGGCGCGCCTGTTTGCCGATGCCGCTCAACACCTCGAGCGTGCCTGGCGTGCCGATCATGCGCGCGCGGCCAGTCAGCAGCGTCGCGATCGGGCGCGGTCGGAATGCTTCCATGCTTGTTCCCTCAGGCGAAGATGGCCCAGTTGCGCTGCTGCGTGACGGGATCGGTCGGTTCGTGCTCGGCGCAATCGATGCGCAGGAAGGAAATCGGCAGCGGCGCACCCACCAGCGCGCAGTGGTGCGGCACCTCGGCGCCCGGGTATTTATTGGCCTCGAAGTGGCGGCACGACAGGCAGGCGCGCAGTTCGGGGAAGCGGTCGGTCTTCTGCAGTTCGGCGATCAGCTTGAACAGGCCGGTGAGCATCTGCACCTGCTGGCCGGACGGCAGCCGCGAGGCCGCATTGTCGGCGAACGACAGCGCGTGGCCAAGGCGCTCGGCCACCCGCTCGCCGTCGGGCGTCAGGTGCAGCGCGGTGGCGCGGCCGTCGTCCTCGGCGCGCGCCTTGCGCACCAGGCCCTTTCCCACCAGCGCGGCCACCGAATCGCTGGCGCTGGCCGCCGAGATCGAGAGCTGCCTGGCGAGCCACGACAGGCGTACGCCGCGCGTACGGTGCTGCAGCAGGTGCAGGATCTCGGCCTGGGCCGGATTGAGGCCTTCGCTGGTCGAGACTTCCCACATGCCGGCGCGCAGCACCGTCGCGATGCGGCCGATGGCGGTGACGATGCGGGCGGAAACGTCGGGCGTGCTGTCCCAGGGGGTTTCGGGTTGGATGTCCATGTGCTTCAGGATAGCAAAGCACGCGGGTTTGTCAAGGAGTCCTAATTAGGATTCGTCCCGTGCAGCGAGTCCAGGCGCCGCACGAAGTCGCGCAGCACGATCCGGTACAGTTCGTCGCCGAGCACGCTGTCCTCGGCGCCGGCATCGATGTTCGGATTGTCGTTCACCTCGATCACCACCGGCCCGCGCGGCGTCATCTTCATGTCCACGCCATACAGGCCGTCGCCGATCAGGTTGGCCGCCCGCAGCGCGTAGTCCAGCAGCTCGGGCGGCGCTTCGTCCAGCGGCACGGCGGCCGCCATGCCGAATTCAGCCTTGCCGCTGGCGTCGCGTTTGGCGACCTGCCAGTGGCCTTTCGACATGAAGTATTTGCTGGCAAAGATGGCTTGCCGGTTCAGCACCCCGATGCGCCAGTCGAAATCGGTGTACAGGTATTCCTGCACCAGGATCAGGGCCGACTGCCGCAGCAGTTCCTGCGCCACGCGCCGGAATTCATCCGCATCGCGCACCTTCACGACGCCGCGCGAAAAGGCGCCGTCCGGGATCTTCAGCACCATCGGATAGGCGATCCTGGCCTCGATGGCGGCCAGCGCGACGGCATCGGCCTTCTGCAGGGTCAAGGTGAGCGGCGTGGGGATGCCGTGCCGCCGCAGCAGGTCGGCCAGATACACCTTGTTGGTGCAGCGCAGGATCGAGGACGGGTCGTCGATCGCCACCAATCCCTCGCTCTCGGCCTTTTTCGCGAACAGATAGGTGTGGTGGTTGATGGCGGTGGTCTCGCGGATGAACAGGGCGTCGAACTCGGCCAGGCGCGAAAAATCCTGGCGTGAGATTGGCGCCAGCTCGAGGCCCAGTTCGCGGCCCACGGCGACGAAGCGCGCCAGCGCGCCCGGATTGCTCGGCGCCAGCTCCTCGTGCGCGTCATGCAGCATGGCGATGCGATAGCGATAGCGGCGTGCGCCTGGTGCGCGTCGCGGCAAGCCTTCCCAGGCGGCCGCCAATGCGGCGCAGGCGCTGCGTTCCGTGTCGCCCAGGCTGCCGGCGCCCTGCATCCGGATCGCGGCGATATGCCATGCGTCGCCGCGTGCGAAGTCGACCCGCAGCAGCGGCGCCGGGAAGGTGTCGAAGATGCTGCGCGCCAGGCCGGCCAGCGGCGTGTAGTCGGTCATCCCGAAACGGATGTCGAGCGAGAACGCGACCGGCATCGGCACCCCGCCGGCGCCGAGCGCCTCGTTCAGCGCGCGGTCGAGTTCACCCGTGTCGAGGGTATAGATCGCCTTGCGCGACAGGTCGTTGATGGTCTTCACCGACGGCAGCACCTGCTGCCCCCTGGCCTGCGCCATCAGCGAGCAGTAGTAGCCGACCGACAGGTATTTGTAGCTGCCGCACAGGTTGATCACCAGGGCGCCGTCGTCCGGCGCGCTCGCCGCCAGGAAGTCGTCGGCCTCGATCACGGTGCAATCGCCGTCGGGCGTGCGCCAGTCGCGCGCGTGGTCGACGACCACCAGGCGGCGCGTTCGCGCCTCGCTGTCGGGATCAGACTCGGAACAATTCGTGGAGTGCGTGGTCATGGTGGCGATGCCGGAGTTGGGTTGCCCGCCACTCTAGCGGCGCAGCCATAAAAACCGTATAAAGAACCGCCCTACTCATGGCAAGCGAGTGTAAACGCCCACAGGTCGACGTCGCGGGTCGCGCCGCCGACGCGCCAGCGGGCAGGCAGGCGTCGTTCGCGGCGAAAGCCGAGGCGCGCCAGCAGCGACTGCGACGCGACGTTGTGCGGCGTGACCTCGGCCTCGATGCGTTCCAGTCCGAGGGTCGCGATGCCATGTCCCAGCAGGGCCTGCAGCGCCTCGCGCGCCATTCCCCTCCCCCAGTACGGCGCGGCCAGCAGGTAGCCGAGCGTGGCGCGCCGCTGTTCGGGCGCGATGTCGTACAGCGCGCAGCTGCCGGCCAGGCGGCCATCGAAGCGCGTTTCGATCGCCAGGTGCAGCGCGCGCCCGCTGGCCAGGTCGCGCCGCGCCTCGTCGATCGCCGCCTGCGCCTGCGCCAGCGCGGTCCAGGGCGGATGGATCCAGTGGCGCATTACCTCGGCATCGGCGTACAGCGCCAGCAGCTCCGGCGCATCGCCTGGGCGCAGTGCGCGCAGGCGCAGGCGCTCGGTGGAAATCACAGGAAAAAGAAGGTCGGGCATGGCGACTCCAGGATTGATCGGGGATCGGCACCTTATCCCGGCAAGACGGATCGCGGTAGCGCGCATTTACACTGCATTGACCTGCCCTGCCCTGTCTTTTTCCCTGTTTTTACGGCCGCCCCGCTACGCTTGCCGTCATCGAACCTGGACTGGAGGCCACCATGATCATCGCCATCGTCAACCAGCATGGCAATCCCGACCGCAGCGTCATCGCGCGCAATCTCGCGGTGCTGCGCGCGCGCAGCGGGCGCCGGGTGTGCCTGATGAATACCGCACGCGACGACGGCTGGGGCGCCGAGCGCGGCGCAGCGGCAGTGCGGCCCTGGATCGACACGCGCCAGGTCGGCAGCCGCGCGATCAAGACGCGGCTGGCCGCGCTGCGCCCGCTGTTCAACGACATCCTGGTCGACGCCGGCGCGCGCGACACCGAGGAATGCCGCTGCGTGCTGGCCTCGGCGCGGCTGGTGGTGGTGCCGGTGCGCGGCGCAGAGATCGATCTCGATTGCCAGTACCGGCTGCTGGCACGCCTGAACGCCGCGCGCGCCTTCAATCCCGGCATGCGGGTGCTGTTCGTCGCGGTCTGCGGCGCCAAGGGTCCCCTGGTGGAAGAGCGCGCGGCCGTGCTGGCGCACGTGGCGCGCGTGCAGGACGCCAGCCTGGCCAACGTCGTCCTGCACCGGCCGGCCGCGCATGACTATGGTCCCGGACGCTGCGTGAGCGACGCCGAAACCTGCGACCCCGAGTCCGCCGCCGAGATGCACGCGCTGTACGACGAGGTGTACGCCACCTTGCCGAAGCTGTCGACATTGCCGGTGGCGCAACTCGGGGCGGCGCACGCACTGTGGGGATGAACAACATGCACATCCGGCGCGCCACCCTGGACGACGTCGCGGCGCTGGTCGGCATCGAGGACGCCAGCTTTCCCGGCAACCGGCTCGACCGGCGGCGCTTTCGCTACCTGCTCGCCAGCGCGCATGGCGCCCTGCTGGTCGACGCCGATGACGACACGTCCTTGCGCGGCTACGTCCTGCTGCTGTTTCGCGCGAACTCGACGATCGCGCGGCTGTATTCGATCGCGACCCACCCGGCCCACCTGGGCCGGGGCGTCGGCGCGCGGCTGGTCGATGCCGCCGAACGGCAGGCGCGCGCGCTGGGCTACACCTGCCTGCGGCTCGAGATCCGCGCCGACAATGCGGCCTCGCTGGCGCTGTTTCGCGGACGCGGCTACCGCGAATTCGGCCGCCACGCCGCCTACTACCACGACGGCATGGATGCGCTGCGCCTGCAGAAGCCGCTCCCGCTTACTGGTTGACCTTGCCCGGCAGGCTCAGGTTGCTTGATGCGACCTTGAACACGTCGGCCACGCAGACCAGCGGATTGTGCACGCTCTCGTTGATGCGCAGGGCCGCGGTCACGCCGTCGAAGCTGGCCGCATTAAGCGCGCCGATGTCGTCGAACGGCACCTTCACTTCGAGCGTGTCGCCCTTGAAGACCGGGCTGTAGGCCGGGCTGTCGATCAGGATCGGCAGGCCGGGCCAGGTCTTCGGCAGCTTCGGCTTGGCGCCTTCCGGGATGTCGACGATCTTGAGCGCGTCCTTGCCGCAGGCGGCATCCTTGGTCAGCACCACCCAGTGCGAGTGCCACAGGTCGCCGTCGTTATCGAGCTTGCCGTCGCCGTTCTCGTCGTACAGCGGGGTGTCGTCGAAATCCGGGTGCGAGGTCACGGCGAAGGCCAGGATGCCGGCGCCGCGCTCGAAGCCCACGGTCGACGGATCCATCGTGGTCGGCCACACGTAAGAAAACACCTTGCTGCCGGCCAGCTTGCCGGTCTTGGCTGGCTTCGATGCGCCGGCCTTGCCCGAGACCGACACGTGGAAGGTCGCGATATTGCCCTCGGTCGTGATCTTGGTGTGGTGGATGTCGAATGGCGCTTTCACGCCTTTGGTCGGGGCACTCTTGATGCCGCCTTTGTGGTCACCCTGGTGGGCGAAGGCGCCGAGCATGGTCAGCGACAGGGCTGCGGCAAGGGTGGTCTGGATCAGTTTCATATCAGGTTCTCTTTCTTGTTCTGCGGGTGAATCGAATCGTTCGATGGTGGCCGGCGGCGCCCCGCTCCCAGGGCGCGCCGCACCGACGCGGTTACTTTTGCTGTTGCTAGCGCACGCTGCAGGCGTCGCCGTCGCAGCCCGCGGCCTCGACGGGTTCGGCCAGCAGCCGGCCGATCAGCGCGCCGACCTGCATGTCCTCGACCCGGCCGAACAGGCTGTGACGCAGCACACCCTGGCGGTCGAACAGCAGCAAGGTTGGCGTGCCGCGCAAGCCATAGCGTTCCATCGTGCGCGGCACCGGTCCCGTGTCGCTGGCGCGGTCGATGCCGACCGGGAAGCCGATGCGGTACTCATGGACGAAGGCTTTCAAGGCGCCCTCGTTCATGGCGTCGTGGTGTTCGAACACCGTGTGCAGGCCCAGCACCGCGACCTCGTCCTGTCCGAACAGCTGGCGGATGCCCTTGGCCTGCGGGATGCCGTGCGAGACGCAGCCCGGGCACAGCATCTGGAAGGCGTACACCGCCACCACCCGGCCGCGCAGGGACGCCAGCGTCGGCGCCTGCGTGGCGTTCAGCCAGCCGCTGACCTCGAACTCGGGCGCGGGGGCGTTGTGGAGTGGCGCGTTCATTTTGCGCGCAGCTTCACGCCAGGGAAGTCGACCGGCACGTCGAAGGCCACGTTCACGTAGTTGGTGAACAGGTTGAGCGCAACGTGGGCCATGATCTCGACGATCGCACCGTCGTCGAAACCGGCGTTGCGCAGGGCCTGCACCTCGGTCGCGTCGACGTGGCCGCGCTTCTCGACCACGGCCAGCGCGAAGCGCAGGGCGGCGGCGGTCTGCGGGTCGCTCGACTGGCCGGCCTGGGCTTGCGCCATCTCCTCGAGCGTGGCGCCGGCTTTCCGGCCGAGTGCGGTGTGGGCCGCCAGGCAGTAGTGGCACTCGTTGCGGTCGGCGATCGCGACGGCGATCTGCTCGCCCAGGCGGGCGCCGATGGTGCCGCCGCCGAGGGCGCCGAACGAGCCCCACATGCTAGTCAGCGCTGCCGGCGAATTGGCCACGCCACGGAACATGTTCGGCACGACGCCGAAGGCGCCCTTGATCTGTTGCAGCAGTTCGCCGCTGGCGCCCTGGGCGGTGGTCGGGTTGACGAGTTCGATACGGGACATGATGTTTCCTTTCAGTCGATTGGCCGGGTCGAAGGGTGCGGCCACATCACCCATTTACAAAGGAGTCCTAACTATTAGCTTTAAAAAAAGGCAGTCATGCCGCCGACCTCGCGACGCCCGGCATGCGGCGGCATGCGCGGGACGTCCTGCTTCTTTACTGCCTGGATGCTGCGGTGTCGGCTGCCTGGCTGCCTGAGAACACAGGATAGCAGTTGCTGGGATAATGTCAAGGACTCCTAACTAAAAATCTTCAAATACCTTCATCGTGGCGGGCGATGGCCAGGGCCACGCCTTCGCCGTAGGCCGGGTCGCACAGGTTGCAGTTGGCGATATGGCGCGCCTTGACCTCGCTCGAGGCGCCCGCGATGGCGCGCGCCGTGTTCTCGAACAGCAGGTCTTGCTGGGCCGGCGACATCTTCCTGAACAACAGCGCCGGCTGCGAATAATAGTCGTCGTCGACGCGGTGGTTCCAGTGGTCGGCCGCACCTTCAAGCGATAGCGGCGGCTCGCGAAAGTCCGGCTGCTCCTGCCATACGCCATGGCGGTTCGGCTCATACGCCGGCGTGCCGCCGCGGTTGCCGTCGACCCGCATGGCGCCGTCGCGGTGATAGCTGTGCACCGGACAGCGCGGCGCGTTCACCGGGATCTGGTGATGATTCACGCCCAGCCGATAGCGCTGCGCGTCGCCATACGAGAACAGGCGGCCCTGCAGCATCTTGTCGGGCGAGAAGCCGATGCCCGGCACCACGTGGGCAGGGCTGAATGCGGCCTGCTCCACTTCGGCGAAGTGGTTCTCGGGGTTGCGGTTCAGTTCCAGCACGCCGACCTCGATCAGAGGATAGTCCTCGTGCAGCCACACTTTCGTCAGGTCGAACGGGTTGTAGCGATACGTGGCCGCCTCTTTCTCGGGCATGATTTGCACATACATGGTCCAGCGCGGGAAGTCGCCGGCCTCGATGCTGTCGTACAGGTCGCGCAGGTGGCTTTCGCGGTCGCGGCCGATCAGGGCCGCGGCGCGCGCATCGTCCAGGTTGGCGATGCCCTGCTGGGTCTTGAAGGTGAACTTGACCCAGAAGCGCTCGTTGTCCGCGTTGATGAAACTGAAGGCGTGGCTGCCGAAGCCGTGCATGTGGCGGTAGCTCTTCGGGATGCCGCGCTCGCTCATGACGATCGTCACCTGGTGCAGCGCCTCGGGCAGGCTGGTCCAGAAATCCCAGTTGCTGTCGGCGCTGCGCATGCCGGTGCGCGGGTCGCGTTTCACGGCGTGATTCAGGTCGGGGAACTTCAGCGGGTCGCGCAGGAAGAAGACCGGCGTGTTGTTGCCGACCAGGTCCCAGTTGCCCTGCTCCGTATAGAACTTCATGGCGAAGCCGCGGATGTCGCGTTCGGCGTCGGCCGCGCCGCGCTCGCCCGCCACCGTCGAAAAGCGCATGAACAGCTCTGTCTTCTTGCCGATTTCCGAGAACAGCCGCGCCTTGGTATAACGCGTGATGTCGTGGGTCACGGTGAAGCTGCCATAGGCGCCGGCGCCCTTGGCATGCATGCGGCGCTCTGGAATCACTTCGCGGTCGAAGTGGGCCAGTTTTTCAAGGAACCAGACATCCTGCAGCAACAGGGGGCCGCGCGGCCCCGCGCTCATGGTGTTCTGGTTGTCGACGACGGGTGCGCCTGCGGCGGTGGTCAATGTATTCATCAAGGTCTCCTTGGATGGTGGGGTTGCTTTGCTTTCGCTCTGCGTTGAAACTGGAGATAAGATTAGGACACCTAATTTTTTTGGGCAAATTGAAAATTGCTCTCGCAGCGATTGGAAAAATAAAACGCCGCAGGCTGTAACGAGTTGGCCGGTACGCCGACTTAACGGCACCAACCATCAAACAGGAGTCCAATATGAACACCACACTCGCCGCAGCCGTGCTGGCGATCGGCGCCGCCGGCGCCCCTCTCGCACAAGCCCAGGACACCAGCCCCGCCGGCCTGGTCGACGCCCTCAACGGCACCTTCGGTTCGCACGCCGGCATGCGCGCCTCGCACGCCAAGGGCTTCTGCGCGGCCGGCGAATTCCAGCCCGCGAAAAGCGCGCGCGACTTCGCCGACGGTCCGCTGTTCGGGAAAAACAGCGTGCCGGCCAATGTGCGCTTCTCGGTCGGCGGCGGCAATCCGAAGGCCTCGGACAAGAGCCGCAGCGTGCGCGGCATGTCGATGCGCGTGGCGGGCGCAAACGAGACCTGGGACCTGCTCCTGATCTCGGAGCCGGCCTTCTTTGCCGCCACGCCGGAATCCTTCGTCAGCTTCCTGCAGGCGCGCGTGCCGGATCCGGCCACCGGCAAGCCCGACCCGGCCAAGATTGCCGCCCACAACGCGGCCCATCCGGACGGCACGCGCCAGCCGGCGCTGCTGGCCGCGCATGCGGCGCCAAGCTCGTATGCCAGCACGCCCTACTTCTCGAACAACGCCTTCGTGTTCAGCGGCCGCGGCAAGAAGGTCCAGCATGCGCGCATCGTCGCCGAACCTTTCGCGCCGGTACAGTTCTTGAGCGCCGACGAAGAAAAGGCCCTGCCCGACCTGTTCCTGCAGGACGAACTGGCCACGCGGCTGGGCGCAGGCCCCGTCGGCTTCACGCTGTATGCCCAGCTGCCGGCCGCCGGCGACTCTCTGCTCGATCCGAGCACCGTGTGGCAGGGCGCCGGCAAGGTCGAGCTGGGCCGCCTGCTGGTCAAGGGACAGGCGCCGCACGATGCCTGCAACGGCGTGGTCTATATGCCGCTGGCGCTGCCCACAGGAATCGCAGCCAGCGACGATCCGATCCTGCACGCGCGCGGCGCCGCCTACGCGGTCTCGCTGTCGCGCCGCCTCGCGCAATGATGGACGGGTCGCGCGATCCGTGGCAGGCCCTGGCCGGCGAGCGCCCCTTCCTGCTGCGCCTGGCGCGCCTGCAACTGGGCAGCCAGGCCGATGCCGAAGACGCCGTCCACGATACCCTGGTCGGCGCGGCGCGCGGCTGGAACGGCTACGCCGGCCGCGCCACCCTGCGCAGCTGGCTGACCGGGATCCTGCGCCACAAGATCGTCGACCTGATCCGCAGCCGGCGTCCCGGACCGATTGCACAGACGCCGGCCTGCGCGTCCGATGGCGAGGACGAATTCGACGGCCTGTTCACGGTCGATGGCGCCTGGCACCCCGACACCTTCGTCGACACCATGTGCGGCGCCACCCTCGCCGCCCAGCGCCAGCTGCTCGACATCGTCGAGCTGTGCATGCGCCGCCTGCCGGAGGACACGGCGCGCCTGTTCCTGATGCGCGAATACCTGGGCATGGAACTGAAGGAAATCGAAGAGCACTGCATGCTCACCAATGCCAACCTGCGCGTGGTGCTGTACCGCGCGCGCATGCGCCTGCGCGAATGCACGGTGCGCAGCTGGGGAGAACCCGAATGACCGACACCACCGATACCACCAGCGCGATCACCTGCCGTGACACCACCTGGCTCGTCTCCGGCGCGCGCGACCAGCCACTCACGCCGCACCAGGCACGCCAGCTGGCCGCGCACCTGGCCGGCTGCGCCGCCTGCCAGGTGGCGTCGCGCCAGTTCGCCCAGCTGTTCGCGCAGCTCGACACCCTGCTCGCGCGCGATGCGGCGCCGGACGATGCTTGACAGGGCGCGCCATTGAATTATCATTAGGAATCCTAATCATATCGAGGCAATCATGACCCCGCTCCCCTCCCCATCCTCCGATGCCGGCGCGCCCATCCTCTATCACGACGGTTGTCGCCTGTGCCTGGACATCGCGCTCACCCTCGGCGCCGCCATTCCCGGCTTGCGGGTGGTCGACCTGTGCCTGCATCCAGGGCTGGTGCCGCAGGCGAAGGAACGCGGCGTGATCGAGTTGCCCAGCCTGGTCATCGGCGCCAAGGTGCTGCCGGTCGCGCCGCATTCCACCCTCGCGCATACCCAGGCCTGATGGCGACCCCGATCACCATCCGCGCCCGGGATGGCTACCTGCTCGAGGCGGACCGCTTCGAGGCCCAGGGACGGCTGCGCGGCCACCTGGTCGTGGCCGGCGCGACCGCCGTGCCGCAAGGTTTCTACCGGCGCTTCGCCGAGCACGCGGCAGCGCGCGGCTATGCGGTCACCACCTTCGACTACCGCGGCATCGGCCGCTCGGCCCCGCCGTCGCTGGCAGGCTTCGGTGGCGATTTCCTGGACTGGGCCCGGCTCGACCTGGCGGCGGTGATCGATTCGGTGCCGCACGACGCCGCCCCGCTGCTGCTGGCCGGCCACTCGTTCGGTGGCCAGGCGCTCGGCCTGCTGCCGAACCACGCGCGGGTCGCAGGCCTGGCCGCCTTCGGCACGGGCGCGGGCTGGCATGGCTGGATGCCGCCGCTGGAGCGGCTGAAGGTGCACTTCCTGTGGCGCGTCGCCGGTCCCTGGCTTGTTTGGCGCCACGGCTACCTGGCCTGGAGCCGGATCGGCATGGGCGCCGACGTGCCGCGCGGCGTCTACCGCCAGTGGAAGGACTGGTGCCGCTTCCCGCGCTACTTCTTCGACGATCCGGCGATGCGCGAGACCGCGCTGGGCTTTGCCCGCGTGACCACGCCGATCATCGCCTGGAATGCGCTCGACGACCGCTGGGCGCCGCCGGCCTCGCGCGACGCCTTCATGGCCGGCTACGACGGTGCGCCCGTGAAGGCGGTGAACGTCGCCGACCTCCGGCTCGGCCACATGGGTTACTTCAAGCCGCAGGCCCGGCCCTTGTGGGATGCGGCGCTCGACTGGTTCGACACGCTCGTGGCCGCAGGCGCCCGCTAGCGGATATCGACCCGCTGGTGCGGCTCGAACTCGTGATAGATGTCTGGTTGGTGCAGCGGGATGTACATGTGCAGGCGTTTGCCGCGGTGGAAGACGCCGCGCAGCGCATTGCAGGCTTCCCAGGCGCGCTCGTAGGAATCGGCGATGTGCAGCACGGCCCACGGGCTGTCGGGCGAACCTTCGCGGATCATCTCGACGTGGCGGATGTGGAAGAACGGCGCGAAGCTTTCGACGATGGCGGTTTCGCAGGCGTCGCCGTGCAGGCCGGACAGGATGACTTTCATGGTTGCTCCAGGGTTCAGGCGATGATGTTCAGGCCGCCGTCCACATAGACGGTGCTGCCCGTCAGGCGGCGCGCGAAATCCGAGGCGAGATAGGCGCATACCTGGCCGACGTCGTCGATGTCGACCAGTTCTCCCAGCGGCGAACGCGCCACCGCATCGCTCAGCAGCAGGTCGAAATCCTTCAGGCCCGAGGCGGCGCGCGTCTTGAGCGGCCCCGGCGAGATGGCATGCACGCGGATGTCGCGCGGTCCGAGTTCGTGGGCCAGGTAGCGGCAGCTCGATTCCAGCGCCGCCTTCACCGGTCCCATCACGTTATAGTTCGGCACCACCTTGTCGGCGCCGTGGTAGCTCATCGCGAACATGCTGCCGCCCTGCGTCATCAAGGGCGCGGCCAGCTTCGCCATGCGCACGAAGGAGTGGCAGGACACGTCCATCGCCTGCAGGAAGCCGTCCAGCGAGCAGTCGAGCAGGCCGCCCTGCAGGTCGGCCTTCGGCGCGAAGGCGATCGAGTGCACCAGGATGTCGAGCCGGCCCAGTCGCGCCAGTTCGGCGAACAGCGCTTCCAGCTGCCCCGGCTCGCGCACGTCGAGCGGCAGCAAGCGCGCGCCGAGCTGCGCGGCCAGCGGTTCGACGTGCGGGCGCGCCTTGTCGTTCAGGTAGGTCAGCACCAGCTCGGCGCCCAGCGCATGGAACGATCTGGCGCAGCCCCAGGCGATCGAATGCTCGTTGGCGACGCCGACCACCAGCGCGCGCCTGCCTTCCAGGATGGGATGATGGTGCATCATGCGGTCTCCAGCAGGTCGAGGGTATGACGGGCGATCATGAGCTCTTCGTTGGCCGGCACCAGCCATATCGAGACCCGGCTGGCCGGCGCGCTGATGCGGGCGACGCCGGGCGGCGGCGCGCCGTTCAGGCCGGGATCGAGTTCGGCGCCGAGCCAGGCGGCGCCCTCGCAGACGGCGGCGCGCAGGCGCGCGCTGTTCTCGCCGATCCCGCCCGAGAACACCAGCGCATCCAGGCCGCCCAGCGAGGCCGCCAGCGAACCGAGCTCGCGGCCGATCCGGTAGACCAGCAGATCGATCGCCAGTTGCGCGCGCGGATCGCTGCTCGCCTCCAGCGTGCGCATGTCGGACGACAGGCCGGACACCCCCAGCAACCCCGATTCCTGGTACATCAGGCGCTGCACGGCGGACACCTTCATGCCCAGTTCCTCGATCAGGTAGATCACCACGCCCGGATCGAGGGCGCCGCAGCGCGTGCCCATCGGCAGGCCGTCGACGGCGGTGAAGCCCATGGTGCTGGCCACGCTGCGCCCGCCGCGCATCGCGCACATGCTGGCGCCGTTGCCGAGGTGGGCAGCGACCACCCGCGCCCCGGCCAGCGCGGGCTCATGCTCCGGCAAGGTGGCCGCGATGTATTCGTAGGACAAGCCGTGGAAACCGTAGCGGCGGATGCCCAGGTCGGTGATCTCGGGCGGCAGCGCGAAGGCCTGGGCCAGCGCCGGCTGCGCCGTATGGAAGGCGGTGTCGAAGCAGCCGACCTGCGGCAATCCGGGCGCCAGCGCCATCAGGGCGCGCACCGGCGCCAGGTTGTGCGGCAGGTGCAGCGGCGCGAGCGGCACCAGCCGCTCCAGGCGTTCGAGCACGGGATCAATCAGGCGTTGCGGGCCGCTGTAGTCGACGCCGCCGTGCACGATGCGGTGGCCCACCGCTCGCACGCGGTAGCCATCGAGTTCACGCTCGGCGAAGTCGATCAGGAAGGCCATGCCGGCGTGGTGGTCGAGCGCGTCCGGCCAGGTGTGCTCGCCGACCGTGGCGCCGCCGGCGTCCTGGGCGATGAAGCGGGTCGCGCCACGGTACAGGTTCTCGATCCGGCCCTTGAAGGCCAGCCCCAGGTCGGGCAGGCGGTGGACCGAGAACTTGATGCTGGACGAGCCGGCGTTGATGACGGCGACGCAGTCGCTGGCTCCCATCTCAGCGCCCCGCCAGCTGGGCGCTGGCCAGTTGGTGGCGCGCCAGCAGCACCGCCACCGCGCACGAGGCCAGGCGCGCCGCGACCGTGTCGGCGCGGCTGGTGAGAATCAGCGGCACGCGGGCGCCGAGCACGATGCCGGCCGCCGCCGCGCCGGCCATGAAGCTCAGGCTCTTGGCCAGCATGTTGCCGGCTTCGAGGTCCGGCGCCACCAGCACGTTGGCGCGGCCGGCCACCGGCGACACCAGGCCCTTGACGGCGGCGGCCTGCAGGTCGATCGCATTGTCCATCGCCAGCGGGCCGTCGAGGATCGCGTCCGTGATCTGGCCGCGGTCGGCCATCTTGCACAGGGCCGCGGCGTCGATCGTCGACGGCATCTTGTCGCTCACGGTTTCCACCGCCGCCAGGATCGCCACCCGCACGCCCTCGAAGCCGAGCACCCGGGCCAGGTCGATCGCGTTCTGCACGATGTCGCGCTTGGCCGCCAGGTCGGGGATGATGTTGATGGCGGCGTCGGTGATGATCAAGGGCTCGCCGCGGCCCGGCACGTCCATCACGAAGCAGTGGGAGAGGCGCCGCGCCGTGCGCAGGCCGGTAGCGCCCGACACCACGGCGCCCATCAGTTCGTCGGTGTGCAGGCTGCCCTTCATCAGCACCGATGCCCTTCCCTCGCGCACCAGTTCCACAGCGCGCGCGGCCGAAGCGTGGCTATGCTCGGTATCGAACAGGGCCAGCGCGCCGATGTCGAGGCCGGCCGCGTCGGCCGCAGCGTGGATGCGCGCTTGCGGGCCGACCAGCAGTGGCGTGATCAGGCCGATGCGCGCCGCATCCAGGGCCGCCTCGATCGCGTAGCGGTCGCAGGCATGCGCCACCGCCACCGTGACCGGCCCCTGCTCGCGCGCGGTGGCGATCAGCCGGTCATAATAGGGATGCGTGGTGTTCACCGGTTCCATGGCTGTCTCCTCGTGCTGTGACCGCAAGATGGTAGCATTAGATGGTACCAAAGCAACGGTTTTATGCTGCATTGCAGCAGAACTTAATCTGGCTTAAGAAAATCCGAGGCCGAATGACGATGAACGCAATCGATGCCCGGGCCAGCAGCCTGGTGCTGGTCGACTACCAGGCCCGGATGATGCCGGCCATCCAAGGCGCGGACGACGTCGTCGCCAGGGCGCAGGTGCTGGCGCGCGCTGCGGCGCTGCTCGAAGTGCCGGTGCTGGGGACGGAGCAGAACCCCGACCGTCTCGGCCCGAATACCGATGCACTGGCGCGGCTATGCGTGCAAACGGTGGCGAAGACGCATTTCGACGCCTGCGCGGATGGCCTGCTGGCGGGGCTCGACGCGCAGGCGCCCGGACGCGGGCAAGTGGTGCTCGCCGGCTGCGAAGCCCACGTCTGCCTGCTGCAAACGGCGCTCGGCCTGCTGCGCGCCGGACGAGAGGTATTCGTGGTGGAGAACGCCAGCGGCTCGCGCCGCCCGTCGGACCACGCCGCCGCCATGCGCCGCCTGCGACATGCCGGCGCGACCATCGTGACCCACGAGATGGTGCTGTTCGAGTGGCTGCACGATTGCCGCCATCCGCACTTTCGCGAGGTGCTGGCGCTGGTCAAGTCCGAGCCCGTCAGCGCTCACCAGTAGCCGAGGACCTTCCACCAGGCGCCGCCGACGATGGCGAACACCGCCAGCTCGAACACGCACATGATGAAGCCGATGCGCCACCACGCCCCCATCGTCACGTAGCCGCTGCCGAAGATGATCGGCGAAGTGCCGGTGGCGTAGTGGGTCAGGGTCATCATGATGGCCGAGGCGGCGGTCATCATCAGCAGGAACAGGACCAGGTACTCGCCCGGCACCAGCGCCGCGCCCACCGACAGGAAGGCGAACATCATGGCGCTGATGTGGGCCGTGGTGCTGGCGAACAGGTAGTGCGAGAACACGAAGGCCAGCACCAGCACGGTCGCCGCCGCACCCCACCCCATGCCGCTGGCGGCGATCGCATCGCGCATGCCGTTCGACGTCCAGGTGATGACGCCCAGTTTATTGAGCTGCTCGGCCAACATGACGAGCGCGCCGAACCAGATCAGCGTATCCCAGGCGCTTTTCTCGGACAGCACATCGTCCCAGTCGAGAGTGCCCGTGATGATCAGGGTGAACAGGCCGAGGAAGGCGACCACGGTGGGATCGAGCGTGAATGCAGGCCCGAATAGCATGGCAGGCACGTTCGCCCACAGCACCAGCAGCAGGCCAAAGGTGCCGAGCATGACCTTCTCTTTGGCCGACAAGGGTCCCATGCGCGCCAGTTCGCTGCGCGCGAAATGCACCGCATCCGGCGTCTTCTTGAGTTCGGGCGGCGCCAGCAGGTAGACGACGAGCGGCATCAGGAACAGGCAGACCAGGCCCGGCAGCACCATGCACAGGGCCCAGGTGGTCCAGCTCAAGTGAAAACTCTGGCCGCTGGCGCGGGCGACGAAGTCGACCACCAGCGGATTGGGCGCGGTGGCGGTCAGGAACATCGCCGATGTGATCGGATTGGCGTGGTAGTTGACCAACGCCAGATAGGTGCCCACCTTGCCCTGCGTGCCCTTGGCCGGGTCGGAATCGAAGGCGCTGGCAATCGACTTCATGATCGGGTGCACGATGCCGCCGCCTCGCGCGGTATTACTGGGCGTGAACGGCGCCAGCACCAGTTCGCACACGGCCAGGCCGTAGCCGATGCCGACCGTGCGCTTGCCCAGCAGCGCGATGAAATGCAGCCCGATGCGGTTGCCCAGGCCCGTCTTCTTGAGGCCGCGCGAGATCAGCACGGCGACCACGATCAGCCAGATGAGCGGGCTCGAAAAACTGCTCAGGGCGTCGGCCATGGCGCCCTTCGACGAGCCGGACGTCACCTGCGACAGCGAGACGATGACGATGGCCATCAGCGCCATGACGCCGATCGGCATCACCTTCAGGATGATGGCGACGATGGTGGTGAGGAAGATGGCGACCAGGCCCCAGGAATCGGGGTTCAGCCCCTCGGGATGGGGCAGCGCCAGTAGCGTGAAGAGGACGGCGGTGGTGACGAGGGCGGGAACCAGGCGGAACGGCACTGCCTGGTTAAAGTAACGAAACATGGCCTGCAATTGCGACAGCATGACGATTCCTTCCTAACAGTACAACCAGATAACGACAACTGGTTAATATGTTAGCAGAGGAATGTTGCATTGCATCAATTGTTGACCGCGATGGTCAGGAACACCGCCGCTGCACAGCGTCTGGCGGTGGGCAAGCGCTGCCCGGCGTGTCGATCCCGCAGGGAACGCCGGCGCAGCAGTTCTCGGTGAGAAAACCGACCAGCCCGCTCATCGTGTCGAACTGCGCCGTGTAGATGACGAAGCGCCCTTCCTGGCGTGCCGTCACCAGGTTGGCGTGAACCAGTTCCTTCAGGTGGAAGGACAGCGCCGACGAGGCGATGCCCAGTTCCTCGCCGATCTTCCCGGCTGGCAGTCCCGCTGGACCGGCCTGGATCAGCAGCCGGAAGATCGCCAGCCGCGATTCCTGGGCCAGGGCGGCGAGCGCCGCCAGTACCTGTTTCGTTTCCATCCTCGACATTCCAGTTGAACCATTTCAGTGCCTCGATTATAGTCGAGGCATCATCTCAATATCTATTGAAATATTGAGATCAACTCCGACACCATCCACTTCCATGAACTTCCTGTTCCTTTGCACCGGCAATTCCTGCCGCTCGATCCTGAGCGAAGCCGTATTCAACCATCTCGCCCCGCATGGCTTCGAGGCCATCAGCGCCGGCAGCCAGCCGATCGGCCGACTCAACCCGGATGCGGTCGCCCTGCTGCGCCGTCACGGCATCGCGGTCGACGGCTATGCCAGCAAATCCTGGCACGACCTGCCGCTCACGCCGGACGTGGTGGTGACGGTCTGCGGCAATGCCGCCGGAGAGACCTGCCCGGCCTACCTCGGCGACGTGGTGCGCGCGCACTGGGGACTGGCCGACCCGAGCGAGGTAACAGGCACGCCAGCGGAAATCGCGGCAGCCTTCGAGGCCACCTACGCGATCGTGCTGGCCCGCGTCCAGGCGCTGTTCGCATTGCCGCTGGCCGAGCTGGCGGGCGACCGTGCAGCGCTGAAGGCAGCGCTGGACCGCATCGGCGCATGCTGACCGCCTCGCTCATCTTCGTCGCCACGCTGGCGCTGGTGATCTGGCAGCCGCGCGGCCTGGGCATCGGTTACAGCGCCGCCGGCGGCGCCGTCGCCGCCCTGCTCCTCGGCGTGGTCCAGCTGTCCGACATCCCGGTGGTCTGGAACATCGTCTGGAACGCCACCGGCGCCTTCGTCGCCGTGATCGTCATCAGCCTGCTGCTCGACCGCGCCGGTTTCTTCGAGTGGGCCGCGCTGCACGTGGCGCGCTGGGGCAAGGGCGATGGCCGGCGCCTGTTCGTCCTGCTGGTGCTGCTCGGGGCCCTCGTTGCGGCGCTGTTCGCCAACGACGGCGCGGCGCTGATCCTGACCCCGATCGTGATCGCCATGCTGGCCGCGCTGCGCTTCCCGCCGCGCGCGACGCTGGCCTTCGTGATGGCGGCCGGCTTCGTCGCCGACACCGCCAGCCTGCCGCTGGTGGTGTCGAACCTGGTCAACATCGTCTCGGCCGACTACTTCGGCATCGGCTTCGCGCGCTACGCCGCCGTCATGGTCCCGGTCAACCTGGTCTCGGTGGCGGCGACCCTGGCCATCCTCTACCTGTTCTTCCGCAAGGATATCCCGCGCCACTACGACCTCTCCCAGCTGCGCCGGCCGGCCGATGCGATCCACGACCGCGCGACCTTCGTCGCCGGCTGGTGGGTGCTGGCGCTGCTGCTGGCCGGCTTCTTCTGGCTGGACGACGCCGGCGTGCCGATCAGCGCCGTCGCGGCCGGCGGCGCCGCCATTCTGCTCGTCGTCGCCGCGCGCGGCCACCGCATCCCGACGCGCGCGGTGCTAAGCGGCGCGCCTTGGCAAGTGGTCGTGTTCTCGCTCGGGATGTACCTGGTGGTGTACGGCCTGCGCAACGAGGGCCTGACCGACGGCCTGGGCGCCCTGCTCGAGCGCTGCGCCGCCTACGGCGTCTGGGGCGCGGCGCTGGGCACCGGCTTCATCGCCGCGGCCCTGTCATCCATCATGAACAATATGCCGACGGTGCTGGTCGGCGCGCTGGCGATCGACGCCACCGCCACGGCCGGCGCGGTGCGCGAGGCGATGATCTACGCGAACGTGATCGGCAGCGACCTGGGACCCAAGATCACGCCGATCGGCAGCCTCGCCACCCTGCTCTGGCTGCACGTGCTGGCGGCCAAGGGCATCCGTATTTCGTGGGCCTACTATTTCCGCGTCGGCTTGGTACTGACCTTGCCGATCCTGCTGCTCACGCTGTGCGCGCTCGCGCTGCGTTTGGGCTGAACCTTTTTTCGAGAACGACCATGGACCAGATTCCCGAGCTTCCGAACATCGATCCGGCGCGCCTCGACCTGCCGGCCGCCGAACGGCTCGCTCCCGCGGACGCCATCGACCATCCGCCGCGCATCCTGATGCTGTATGGCTCGCTGCGCGAACGCGCCTTCAGCCGCCTGCTGACCGAAGAAGCGGCGCGCATCCTGCGCCACTTCGGCGCCGACGTGAAGATCTTCGATCCCACCGGGCTGCCGATGGTGGGCAGCGTGCCCGAAACCCATCCGAAGGTGGCCGAGTTGCGCGAGCTGTGCATCTGGTCCGAAGGCCAGGTGTGGTGCAGCCCCGAACGCCATGGCGCCGTCACCTCGGTCTTCAAGAACCAGATCGACTGGATACCGCTGGAGCAGGGTTCGGTGCGGCCGAGCCAGGGCAAGACGCTGGCCGTGATGCAGGTCTGCGGCGGGTCGCAGTCGTTCAACGTCGTCAATACCTTGCGCCTGCTGGGCCGCTGGATGCGCATGTTCACGATTCCGAACCAGTCGTCGGTGCCGATGGCCTACAAGGAATTCGGCAACGACGACCGCATGCGCCCGTCCGCCTACTACGAGCGCGTGGTCGACGTCATGGAGGAACTCTACAAGATCACGCTGCTGATGCGCGGCAGCAGCGCCTACCTGACGGACCGCTACAGCGAACGCAGCGAGCGCGCGAACCGGGCGATCGACCGCCAGATCGCGCAGCTGTAAGCTGCTTCCACGAGCTGCTACCATGAAGCCATGACCGACATCCGCCCCGCCACCAGCCTGGACGCCGCGCGCATCTGCGCCATCTACAACCACTACGTTGGCACCACGACGATCTCGTTCGAGGAAGAGCCGGTCATGGAGCCCGACATGGCCGGGCGCATCGCGGACGTGACGCGCGGCGGCCTGCCGTGGCTGGTGCTGGAAGTCGATGGGGAGATCGCCGGATATGCGTACGCCACCAAGTGGCGCGCCCGGCCGGCCTACCGGCATGCGGTGGAGAGCAGCGTCTATCTCGATCCCGCGCTGGCGGGCCGGGGCCATGGCCGGCGCATCTACGCGCGCCTGCTCGACGAACTGCGCCTGGCCGGCCTGCATACAGTCATTGCCGGCATCGCCCAGCCCAACGAGCGCAGCGTCGCGCTGCACGAACGCCTGGGTTTCCGCAAGGTCGCCCACTTCAGCGAAGTGGGCCTCAAGTTCGGTCGCCGGATCGACGTCGGCTACTGGCAGCTGATGCTCGCGCTTCCATCGGACATCCAGGCTGGCTGACTACCTCACTTCACCGTCAGCAAGGCGCCGCCCATGCCGACGAACAGCGCCGCCGTGCCACGTTTGGCCAGGCGCGCGCTGGCGGCGCTCCCCTTTACGCGGCGCTTCACCCAGGTGGCCCCGGCCACGTAGAACAGGTGCGACAGCAGCGTGCAGGCGGTGAACGCCGACGTGAGCATGAGGAAGCGCGCGACGTCGACGCGGTCCAGCGGCATGAACTGCGGGAAGATGGCGGTGAAGAACAGGATCGCCTTGGGATTGCTCACTGCGACCAGCAAACCGGCGCGGAAGGTGGCCAGGCGGCTCGCCTGCAGGATCGTCGGCGCGCCGTTGGACCCCGACGCCGGGGTGGACTCGCGTGATGCCCGGCGCCAGGTCTGGACCCCGAGATAGATCAGGTAGGCGGCCCCTGCTACCTTGACCAGGCCGAAGGCCAGCGCCGACGTCTTGAGCACCAGGCCGAGGCCGGCCACCGCGCCGGTGGCGACGATGAACACCCCGAGCGCATTGCCGGCGGAACTGTACAGGGCGCGTCCCGCGCCCTGGGTGCTGGCGGTGGTGATCGCCATCAGCACGCCCGGCCCTGGCGTGAAGGCCGCCGCCAGCGAAACGGAAAGAAAAACCAGCCAGGTCGACCAGGTCATGCGCTCACCTCGACGTTTGAGTTTTGCAGTTCAACAATAACAGCGTGTCGAGTATGCCATGGCAGGCGCGCCGCTGCTGTCGCGTCGATAGATAGGGCTGAAATGAAAACAGCCACCTTGCGGTGGCTGTTTTCATGATACTTGGCGGAGAGGGTGGGATTCGCCTACATCCTGCAGGCCGCGGCATCGCGAGTACGCGATGCCCTTCGAATCCCCCACACGTAGGGCGCGCAGGCGCCCTACTCCTCTGTGACGTTCCGGAATGAAAAAAGCCACCTTGCGGTGGCTGTTTTCATGATACTTGGCGGAGAGGGTGGGATTCGAACCCACGGTACGGTCACCCGTACGCCTGATTTCGAGTCAGGTACATTCGACCACTCTGCCACCTCTCCGGCTTTGGTCGATCCTTGCAGTGGGCTGCAAGAGACCGCCATTATAGACACATTCCCGAAAAATGGAAGGGGAAATTGCACCGAAGTGACATCCCCTCCTTCGGCAAGCGATCAGGCAGCCGGCGCCAGGCGCTCCAGCCCGCCCATATACGGACGCAGCACCTCCGGCACGATCACGCTGCCGTCGGCCTGCTGGTAGTTCTCCAGCACCGCCACCAGGGTGCGGCCCACGGCCAGGCCCGAGCCGTTCAGGGTATGCAGCAGTTCCGGCTTGCCGGCGGCGTTGCGGAAGCGCGCCTGCATGCGGCGCGCCTGGAAGGCTTCGCAGTTCGACAGCGACGAAATCTCGCGGTAGGTGTTCTGCGCCGGCAGCCACACCTCGAGGTCATAGGTCTTGGCGGCCGAGAAGCCCATGTCGCCGGTGCACAGCTGCATCACGCGGTATGGCAGGCCGAGCGAGGTCAGGATGAATTCAGCCTGGCCGACCATCTCTTCCAGCGCCGCGTACGACTGCTCCGGATGCACCACCTGGACCAGCTCGACCTTGTCGAACTGGTGCTGGCGGATCATGCCGCGGGTGTCGCGGCCATAGCTGCCGGCTTCGGAACGGAAGCACGGGGTGTGCGCGGTCATCTTGATCGGCAATTCGTCCAGCGCCACGATCTCGTCGCGCACCACATTGGTCAGCGAGACTTCGGAGGTCGGGATCAGGTAGAAGTTCTCGCCCTCGCCTTCCGCGCCGCCCTTTTTCACCGAGAACAGGTCGGCCTCGAACTTCGGCAGCTGGCCGGTGCCGCGCAGCGAATCGGCGTTGACCATGTACGGGGTGTAGCATTCAAGATAGCCGTGCTGGCCGGTGTGGCTGTCAAGCATGAACTGCGCCAGCGCGCGGTGCAGGCGCGCCATGCCGCCCTTCATCATCGAGAAGCGCGAACCGGTGACCTTGGTCGCGGTCTCGAAGTCCAGGCCCAGGCGCTCGCCGATGTCGACGTGGTCGCGCACCTCGAAGTCGAACGCGGCTGGCGTACCGACCTTGCGCACTTCGACGTTGGCGCTTTCGTCCTTGCCTTCCGGGGTGCTCTCGTGCGGCAGGTTGGGCAGCGCGGCGATGAAGCTCGCCAGCTTGGCCTGGACCTCGCCCAGCGCCACTTCGTTGGCCTTGAGCTCGTCGCCCAGCCCGGCCACCTCGGCCATCACGGCCGTCGTGTCTTCGCCTTTGCCCTTCAGCATGCCGATCTGCTTCGACAGCGAATTGCGCTTGCCCTGCAGTTCTTCGGTGCGCGTCTGGATCGCCTTGCGTTCGGCCTCCAGCGCATTGAAACTGGCCACATCGAGCTGGTACTTGCGGGTCGCCAGGCGGGCGGCGACGTTGTCGATGTCTTTGCGGAGAAGTTGGATGTCAATCATGTCTGGTTGGACTGGGCTGTGTATCGAAAACACAATTGTACCAAGCCGACCGACATTATTTGCGAGATTCGGCAACCATGCTGCCGGGGCCTCGTCAAGCTGCCCCTAAAACCGGCTTGCGCCGGTTTTAGCGGACTGCCAGGCGCGGTGCGCTGACGATCACGGTCTGGATGCTGGCCATGTCGATGGCAGGGACGGTCGATGCGGCGATCTCGACCGGACGCTCGTTGGCGGTGGCGAAGCTGGCGACCAGGCCCAGGGCGGCGACGGCGAGGAACAGGGCTTCGAAGTTTTTACGGATGTTCATGATGGCTCCTTCAGGGGTTAGGTTGATTCGCGAATTGCTTTGCGATGGTGGTACTTTAGCCACCAGCCCCTGGAATCGCCATCGACTTGCGACGAAGCGCATGAAACGCGGCGCAGAATGCATCAATGCGGGACCAAGCGCGAGATGCCGGCGCATTGCGCGCCGTTGAAGGAAGAAAGGAAGGAGGAAGAACTGGCGCCGGGCTCGCCGGCGCCATACGCATGCCTACGAACCGTCTCCGTTGGCGCGCGCCTCGTCGTCAAGGCTGCGCAACCACGCCAGCTTCTCCGCGATCTTGCTCTCGATCCCGCGCGGCACCGGCTGGTACCAGCCGGGTTCTGGCATCCCATCCGGCAGATAGGTTTCGCCGGCCGCGTACGCGTTCGGCTCGTCGTGCGCATAACGGTATTCGTGGCCATAGCCCAGCTCTTTCATGAGCTTGGTCGGCGCATTGCGCAAATGCACCGGCACCTCGCGCGACTTGTCCTTGCGCACGAAGGCCATCGCCGCATTGAAGGCGTTGTAGCCGGCATTGCTCTTGGATGCGACCGCCAGATAAACCACGGCCTGGCCCAGCGCCAGCTCGCCTTCGGGCGAACCGAGCCGTTCATAGGTGGCGGCGGCGTCGTTGGCCAACTGGATCGCGCGCGGATCGGCGATGCCGATGTCTTCCCACGCCATGCGCACGATGCGGCGCGACAGGTACTTGGCGTCGGCGCCGCCGTCGAGCATCCGGCAAAGCCAGTACAGGGCGGCGTCGGGGTGCGAGCCGCGCACCGATTTGTGCAGGGCCGATATCTGGTCGTAGAAATTGTCGCCGCCCTTGTCGAAGCGGCGCGCATTGAGCGTCAGCGCGTTCTCGACGAACTCGGCGGTGATGCGATTGGTGCCGGCGGTATTGGCCGAGGTGCTGGTCTGCTCGAGCAGGTTCAGGAAGCGGCGCGCATCGCCGTCGGCATAGCCGACCAGGGTGTCAATTGCCAGCTCGTCGAATTCCAGGTGCTGCAGCGCTTCCTTGCGGGCGCGCGCCAGCAGCTGGCGCATCTCGACGTCGGTCAGGGCCTTCAGCACGTACACCTGCGAGCGCGACAGCAGCGCCGAGTTGACTTCGAACGACGGGTTTTCGGTGGTGGCGCCGATCAGCGTCACCAGGCCGCTTTCCACGAACGGCAGCAAGGCATCCTGCTGCGATTTATTGAAGCGGTGGATCTCGTCGATGAACAGGATCGTGTGCTTGCCGCGGGCCAGGTACTGCTCGGCCTGCTCGATCGCCGCACGGATATCCTTGACACCCGACAACACCGCCGACAGCGCGATGAATTCGCAGTCGAAGGCGTAGGCGGTCAGGCGCGCCAGCGTGGTCTTGCCCACGCCCGGCGGACCCCACAGGATCATCGAATGCGGCTTGCCGGATTTGAAGACCAGGTTCAGCGGCTTGCCGGGGCCCAGCAGGTGGCTCTGGCCAACCACCTCGTCGATGGTGCGCGGACGCAGGGCTTCGGCCAGCGGCGCGGCCGGCTCGGTCTTGAACAGGTCATCCGTGGACATGGATGTGGAAAGGCGAAAGGTTGTGCATGGGCGTAGTGTAGCCGATGCACGACGGGGCCGCGCGGCGCGCGCACCCCGTTAATGGCTTACTGGCTCACGACGTCGGCGCCCTGCGGCACCGTGAACTTGAACTGCTGCGCACCCAGCTGCGGGTTGCGCTGGAAGTTGGTGAAGGTCAGGCGCGAGGTCTGGCCGAAGGTGTCCTTCAATTCCATCGCCATCGGCACGCCACCCTTGAGGCCGATGCTGATCTGCTCGAACGAGGTGTCCTTGGCCTTCGGCGTGGCGTTCAGCCATTCCATGCCGTCGCGCGCGCCGGCTTCGCTCAGCGTGAAGTTTTCTTCCAGCTTGTTGCTGCCGAACAGGATCGCGGCCGGCGAGCTGCCCAAGGCATTGCCGAGCTTGCGGGTAGTGACTTGGTTCAGGTCCTTGTCGTAGATGTACAGGGTTTCGCCGTCCGCCTGCAGCACTTGCTCGTAGGGCTTCTGGTAGGTCCAGATGAACTTGCCCGGGCGCGCGAACACGAAGCTGCCGCTCGAGGCCGGCGTGGCCTTGCCACTCTTCGATTTACCCAGTTGCTGCTGGGTGAATTCGCCCTTGGCCGACTGGGTCGAGGCGACGAAGGACTTGAACTGGTCGAGGGCGGCGGCGCTCGCCATGCCCGAAAAGGCGAAGGCGCTCGCGGCCACCAGCGCGGCAAAACTGAATTTGGTCATTGCTTGCATCCGGAATTCCTTTATTGTTATTCGGCGCTGGCAGTCGGCACCAGGATGTCGCGATTGCCGTTCGACTGCATCGGCGACACCATGCCGTTCTGCTCCATTTGCTCGATCAGGCGGGCGGCCCGGTTGTAGCCGATGCGCAGGTGACGCTGCACCAGCGAAATCGAGGCCTTGCGGTTCTTGAGCACGACCTGCACCGCCTGGTCGTACATGGCGTCGGATTCCCCGCCGCCCTCGCCCGCCACCGCGCCGTCGGCGCCACCTTCTTCCAGGGTGCCGCCTTCGAGGATGCCCTCAATATAATTGGGTTCGCCCTGCTCCTGCAGATGTTTTACAACTCGATGCACTTCGTCGTCCGACACGAAGGCGCCGTGCACGCGGATCGGCAGGCCGGTGCCGGGCGGCATGTACAGCATGTCACCCATGCCCAGCAGGGTCTCGGCGCCCATCTGGTCGAGAATCGTGCGCGAGTCGATTTTCGAAGAAACCTGGAACGCGATGCGGGTCGGGATATTGGCCTTGATCAGGCCGGTGATCACGTCGACCGACGGGCGCTGGGTAGCGAGAATCAAGTGGATGCCGGCCGCGCGCGCCTTCTGGGCGATACGCGCGATCAGCTCTTCCACCTTTTTGCCGACGACCATCATCAGGTCGGCCAGCTCGTCGATGATGATGACGATGGTCGGCAGTTTTTCCAGCGGCTCGGGCGCGTCCGGCGTGATCGAGAACGGGTTCGGAATGTGCTCCTCGCGCTTGGCGGCCTCGAGAATCTTGCCGTTGTAGCCGGCCAGGTTGCGCACGCCGAGTTTACTCATGAGCTTGTAGCGGCGCTCCATCTCGTTGACCGCCCAGTTCAGCGCATGGCCGGCCTGGCGCATATCGGTCACCACCGGCGCCAGCAGGTGCGGAATGCCTTCGTAGACCGACATCTCCAGCATCTTCGGGTCGATCAGGATCAGGCGCACGTCGGCCGGATCGGCTTTATACAGCAGCGACAGGATGGTGGCATTGATGCCGACCGATTTACCCGAACCGGTGGTACCCGCCACCAGCAGGTGCGGCATCTTGGCCAGGTCGGCCACCACCGGCTTGCCGGCGATGTCCTTGCCCAGGGCCACGGTCAGGCTCGAAGCGCTGTCGCCATACACCTTGGAGCCGAGGATCTCGGTCAGGCGCACGATTTGCCGCTTCGGATTCGGCAATTCGAGGGCCATATAGTTCTTGCCGGGGATGGTCTCGACCACACGGATCGAGGTCAGCGACAGCGAACGCGCCAGGTCGCGCGCCAGGTTGACGATCTGGCTGCCCTTGACGCCGGTGGCCGGCTCGATTTCGTAGCGGGTCACGACCGGGCCCGGATAGGCGGCCACGACCTTGGCTTCGACGCCGAAGTCGGACAGCTTCTTCTCGATCAGGCGGCTGGTGAATTCCAGCGTCTCGACCGCCACCGTTTCCTGGGCCGCCGGCGCATCGTCCAGCAGGGCCAGCGGCGGCAGGCCGGATTCGCCATTCAGGTCCTGGAACAGCGGCGACTGGCGTTCCTTCTCGGCGCGCTCGGATTTCGGCACGCTGACCATCTGCGGCTCGATCTTGATGCTTGGCGCCACCGCCTGGGCCGACGCCAGGGGCGCCGAAGCCGGAGCGGCAGCCGGTTTCGGGGCCGGCGGCGCCATCTCCAGCGATGGCTCGGTCTTCACGACCGGGATCGGCTTGTCGGCATGCTTTTCGGTAAACTTGGCGCGCTCGTTGACCACCACTTCGTCGCGCTTGACGGCGGCGGCCTCGCCATGGCGGCGGTCCTCGATGTCTTCCATGCGCAGGCGGAACCAGTCGATGGTGCCGTCGAACACGGCGCCGATGCGCTCGGCCACGTTCAGCCACGACACCTGGAAGAACAGCGAAAAGCCCAGGAAGAACAGCAGCAGCAGGAGCAGGGTCGCGCCGGTCGAGCCGAAGGCGACGTGGCTCGCGTGGCCGATCAGCTGGCCCAGCACCCCGCCCGGGGCGCGCGGCAGCTCGACGTCCCACGACCACATGCGCAGGTATTCCAGGCCGACGCTGCCGGCGAACATCAGGGCGAAGCCGATCCAGCGCACGTACATCTCGCCGTGGTGCGGTTCTTCCACCTTGGTGCCGAGCTTGTCGGTGAGCCGGCGCCAGCCGCGCCAGACCTGGCGCAGGAAGATCACGCCCCACCACCAGGCCGAGAAACCGAAGATGAACAGCAGCAGGTCGGACAGCCAGGCGCCGGCGCGCCCGCCCAGGTTGGCGATGCGCGGCACCACGTTGGCGTGCGACCAGCCGGGATCGAGCTTGCTGTAGCTGATCAGGATCAGGACGAAATACAGGAAGGCGACGGCGCCGGCGATCCAGCGCGCCTCGGACAGCAGGCGCGCGAGGCGGCCCGGCAGCGGACGGCGGGCGGCGGCGCTGGCCTGGGTGCGGGTGTATCCGGAGGTGCTGGCTTGGCTATTCTTGCTCATTACAGGTACTGCGGAAGTAAGTACTATCGACGATCCACCCATTCTAAGCGATATACGGCCGCGTTGCCCCTACGATTCATGCACATCAGCATGATCGACTATAATCGGCGCTCTTCGGACACCCTCAGCCAGAGTCAGGTGGCCCCTTGATTCCTGTCAGGCCGCCCCCAATTGCCGTGTGTCCATATAACAACCACGTGAAGCAAAGAGCGCCGCCATGACTACTACCAAACACGCCAAAGTCCTCATCCTCGGTTCCGGGCCAGCCGGCTACAGCGCCGCGGTGTACGCCGCCCGCGCCAACCTGAAGCCGATGCTGGTGACCGGCGTCGAGCAGGGCGGCCAGCTGATGACCACCACGGACGTCGAGAACTGGCCGGGCGATCCGCTGGGCGTGCAGGGTCCGGAGCTGATGCAGCGCCTGCTGCAGCATGCCGAGCGCTTCAACACCGAGATCGTGTTCGACCACATCCACACGACCTACCTGAACGAAAAACCGATCCGCCTGGTGGGCGACAGCCATACCTTCACCTGCGACGCCCTGATCATCGCCACCGGCGCCTCGGCCCAGTACCTGGGCCTGCCGTCGGAACAGGCCTTCATGGGCCGCGGCGTGTCGGCCTGCGCCACCTGCGACGGCTTCTTCTACCGCAACCAGGAAGTCGCTGTCATCGGCGGCGGCAATACCGCCGTCGAGGAAGCCCTGTACCTGGCCGGCATCGCCTCGAAAGTCACCCTGATCCACCGCCGCGACAAGTTCCGCGCCGAGCCGATCCTGGTCGATCGCCTGATGCACAAAGTCAGCGAAGGCAAGATTGTCCTGGAATTGAACCAGACCCTCGACGAAGTGCTGGGCGACCAGAGCGGCGTCACCTCGCTGCGCCTGAAGTCGGCGCTTGATGGCGCGACCAAGGAACTGAACGTGCACGGCCTGTTCGTGGCAATCGGCCACAAGCCGAACACCGGTATCTTCGAAGGCCAGCTCGAGATGCACAGCGGCGGCTACCTCGTGACCAAGTCGGGCCTGGAAGGCATGGCGACCGCCACCAGCGTGCCGGGCGTGTTCGCCGCCGGCGACGTGCAAGACCACATCTATCGCCAGGCGATCACCAGCTCGGGCACCGGCTGCATGGCCGCGCTCGACGCCCAGCGCTACCTGGAAGCGCTGGAAGACGATCCAAAGTAATCACGGTAAAAAAGGCAGCAGGCGATGGCGGGCATGAAGGATTTCGGCGAGCTGAAAGGCTTGCGCGACCGGCTCAAGGAAGAGGAGCGCGTGCGCGCCATCGAGCAGGCCGAACGCGAGAAGCGCGAACGTATCGCGCGCGAGCGGGCGGTCGAATTCCGCACCTCGATGGAAGGCGTGCACAAGCTGCCCGAATCGGACCGCTACGTCCACCGCCCGGTGTACGTCGCGCCCAACCGCGCGGCGCAAGCGCGTGCGCAACTCTCCCCCGAGGAAGAAACGGCGGACGTGTTGCGCGCCTCGATGTCGGATGAACTGTCCGACCTGTTCGACGTCGAGGGCATGCTCGACGAAGACCCGTCCATGAGCTATGCCCGCGACGGCGTCGGCCCCGACGTCGTGAAAAAGCTGCGCAAGCGCCACTGGCCCATCCAGGACGAACTCGACCTGCATGGCCTGACCCGCGACGGCGCGCGCGACGCCCTCACCGATTTCCTCCATCGCGCCAACCGGCGCGGGGTGCGCTGCGTGCGCATCATCCACGGCATCGGCTACGGTTCGCCCAAAGGTGAACCGGTGCTGCGCAGCATCGTGCACAGCTGGCTGGTGCAAAAAAACGAAGTCATCGCCTTTTGCGCCGCCGGCCGCACCGACGGCGGCCATGGCGCCCTGATCGCCCTGCTGCGCCCCGCCCTGCACGATTGATGTTGCGCGCGTTGGACGCTATGCTCCATCTCGTGTGACAATCGCTCATTTCAAACGGGCAATTCCGCCAGAAATTGTCTGTTAATTGTAGAATGCCTCGTACCCGGACATTTCCGGACTGACCGCAAAGGGGATGTGTGAATTGAACGCGACGCAAGCAGTTCCAATGGAACACGGACGGCAGGTCGACCTGCAATCCTGCGCCGACGAACCGATCCACATCCCGGGCTCCATCCAGCCGCACGGCGCCCTGCTGTTCTTCCAGGAAGACGGCCGGCTCGAAGGATGGAGCATGAACGCGCCGGCAATGCTCGGCATCGCGCCCGCGCTCGGCCTGCCCTATGCCGACCTCGGCCTGCCGGCTGACGCAGTCGACGCCATCGCCGACTGCATCGCCGCGCAGGGCGACGACGACGCCGCGCCGCTGGTGGCCGGCCTGCGCGTCGGCGACGCCGATTATGACTGCGTGGTGCACGCCGAAGCCGGACGCATCGTGGCCGAATTCGAATTGCGCGAGACCTCGAGCGAGGAAGTGTCGCGCTTCGCGATCAAGGCGCACGGCTCGATCGACCGGCTGCGGCGCCAGAAGACCATCGACGCCCTGCTCGCCTCGGCGGTGCAGCAGGTGCGCGAGTTCACCGGCTTCGACCGCGTGATGGCCTACCGTTTCCGCGCCGACGACAGCGGCGACGTGGTGGCCGAGAGCCGGCGCGACGACCTGGTGCCCTATCTCGGACAACGATACCCTGCGGGAGACATCCCGGCCCAGGCGCGCCGCCTGTACACGCTCAACACCCTGCGCATGATCGCCGACATGGACTACGCCGCCGTGCCCCTGTGCGGCGCGCCGGGCGCCAGGCCGCTGGACATGAGCTTCGCGGTGCTGCGCAGCGTCTCGCCGGTGCACGTCGAATACCTCAAGAACATGCAGGTGCGGGCGTCGATGAGCGTGTCGATCGTGATCAACGGCCGCCTGTGGGGCCTGATCGCCTGCCACCACATGGCGCCCAAGCTGGTGCCGCATGCGATCCGCATGGCGGCCGACGTGCTGGCCCAGGTGATGGCCTCGACCATCCACAGCATCGAGTCGCGCGAAGACGCCTCGCTGGCCGAACAGTCGGCGCGCGTGCGCACCGCGCTGGTCGAATCGCTGCTGCTCGACGACGACCCGCTCGACGCACTGGGCGAACACGCGCGGGCGCTGATGACGGCAAGCGGCGCGCAGGCGATGGTGGCGACCCAGCATGGCAAGATCGCCACCCACGGCGACCTGCCGGCCGGCCTGGCCGAGGCAATCGTTGCCTCGCTGCCGGAAAACCAGCACGACCTGGTGACGCGCGAGATGCGCGCCGACTGGCCGGAGGACCTGCGCGAACGGCTGGGCAAGTGGGTCGGCCTGCTGGCCCTGCCCTTCGACCCGCTCGGCCACGGCTGGTGCATCCTGCTGCGCGTCGAGCAGATCGAGACCGTGGCCTGGGGCGGCCGTCCGGACAAGATCGAAGCCATCGGCCCGCTGGGCGCGCGCCTGACGCCGCGCGGCTCGTTCGACGCCTGGCACGAGACGGTCCGCGGCTGCGCCCACCCCTGGGAGCACAGCGTGCTGGCCAATTCCCGCCTGACCCTCGCCGAACTGGTGCGCGCCGTGAACGCGCACCGCTCGCAGACCGAGGCCACCCGCGCCCAGCTGCTGGCGATGCTCGGCCACGACCTGCGCGACCCGCTACACTCGATCAATATGGCCGGCATGGTGCTGGAACGCACCGGCGGCGCCAGCGGCACCGGCAGCAGCCAGCCGACCCTCGGCAAGCGCATCCAGTCCTCCACCAACCGCATGCAGCGCATGATCAGCCAGGTGCTGGACATGAGCCGCATCGACCGCGGCATGGGCCTGGGCGTGACGCTCGAGCCGGTCGACCTGAAGGCCTTGCTGGTCGACCTGATGGACGAGGCGCGCCTGGCTTATCCGTCGATCCCGCTGGACCTGGTGTGCGACGACCCGGCCACCGTGAATGCCGACAGCGGCCGCCTGGCCCAGGTGCTGTCCAACCTGCTAAGCAATGCACGCCACCACGGCGAGCCGGGCCAGCCGATCACGGTCTGCCTGCGCGCGCGCGAGGGCGCAGCCTCGGTGGAGGTATCGAATGCGGGAAAGCCGATCCCGCCGGAGACCGTGGCGACCCTGTTCAATCCCTTCAAGCGCGCCTCGCTGAACAATCCGCGCAACCGCACCGGCATGGGCCTGGGGCTGTACATCGCGCAACAGATCGTGCGCGAGCACAGCGGCGAGATCGCCTACCGCTACGAGAACGAGCGGGTGGTGTTCACCCTGCGCCTGCCGCTGGTCGACGCCTGATCAGCGCCGCACCTGGCTGACCAGCGTCGGCAGCGTCCAGCCGCCGCCAGCGGCGATGCCGCGGCACATTCCGGTCGTGCTCGATGCCGTGTGCACGAAACGCCGGCCGTCCCACACCCATTCGTCGTGGCCCCAGCAGTCGCCGATGCCGCGGCCCTTGTGCGCCGCGCCGATGACGCCCTTGTCGTAGTCGGTGCCCGATTGCGTCACCAGATGCGGGGAGAACGGCGGCTTACGGTTAGCGACCCAATAGCCGTGACCTTCGTTGTAGGCGCCGCGCCAGCAGCGCGCCGAGACCAGCATCGTCATCGACGTGAGCGGCGCATAAGTGAATTTGCTCTCGCCGGTGGCGATCGCCTCGAGGTCGGCGCAATCCTCGTTGCCGGCGGTCTTGCGCAGGGTCGCCAGCAGGATCCGTTCTTCTTCCTTGCCAGGGGGCGCCAGCTCGCCGGCCGCGACCTGCGACGCCGTGACGAGCGGCGCCGGCAGCGCCGGCAACACGTCCCGCTCCGGCCTGCCGCCCTTGCGCATGGCGGCGCCCGGCGTGCCGAGGCGGCCCTGGAATTCATCCATCTTGAGCAGGACCGCCGACGCGCCTTTGCCGGACAAGGTCCAGGTGCGGCCGTTGGCACGCCAATTCACCTTGCCGGCGCCGGACACCGCGCGCAGCAGCGCCTGGGCCTGGGAAGCGTTCAGGCGGCCGATCGACTCCTCGCCTTTCAGCTCCACCGTGCCGAGCACGCGGCCGTCGACCTGCATTGCCAGCGTTGCAGGGAGATCGATGCCGTCATCGGACTCGCCCAGCCGCAGCTTGGCAACGAAGGGCTCGTCCGGGCCAGCCTTGCGTTCCAGGAGAACGGACAGCGGCGGATTGCGGCCGTCCTCCGCGTGGTAGCCGGCGACGCGGCAGGTGCGGGTGTTGTCGCAGGCGAGTTCCCAGTCGTGGTGCTGGAAGGCCAGTTGCGGCAACCCGGTCGCATGCAGTGGAATGGCGTAGTGGGCGGCGGCCAGGGCCGCCATCGGAATCATGGCGAAGCGCATGCGCGGAGGTCTTTCCGTTGTCGTTGGCAGGGGCGCAGATTTACCTTACGTAAGTCTGCAGGCGCATGGTAGTCTAACAACACTTCCCGCTTCCTGCTGCTGCATGACCCTCATCAAGTTCATCGAAATCATGGCGATCCTGGTCGGCGCGTTTTCCGGCTTCATCGAGGCGCGGCGCAAGCGCATGGATCTGGTCGGGGTCTTCACGGTGGCCTTCATCACCGCCTTCGGCGGCGGCACCCTGCGCGATATCCTGCTCGACAAGCGTCCGCTGTTCTGGGTCACCCACCAGGAATACGCGATCGCGATCTTCGTGCTGGCGCTGGTGGCGTCGCCCCTGATCCGCACGCTGCGCCAGATCGTGTCGGAACGCCTGATCGTGGTCGCCGACGCGGTGGGACTGGGCCTGTTCTCGATCGCCGGGACCTCGGCGGCGCTGGCGGCCGAGATGCCGATCTTCATCGCCTCGATGATGGGCGTGATTACCGGGATCTTCGGCGGCGTGCTGCGCGACATCGTCTGCAACGAAGTGCCGATGGTATTTCGTGACGGCAAACCGTATGCGATCTGCGCCTTCCTCGGCAACTGGCTGTTCCTGCTGATGGGTAAATACGGCGTGTCGCACGACTTCGCGCTGTGGTCGAGCTGCCTGTTCATCAGCGGCTTGCGGCTGCTGACGTGGAAGTTCGATATGCGGATGGGACGGTAAAACATGGGGCGGTGAACGCCGCCCCGAATGCCCTTACACCGCGTCCGCGCCGGTCTCGCCAGTACGAATACGAATCACCTGCTCCACGTTCTGCACGAAGATCTTGCCGTCCCCGATCTTGCCAGTGCGCGCGGCCTTGATGATGGCGTCGACCACCTGCTCGGCCATCGGATCGTCCACCACCACCTCGATCTTCACCTTCGGCAGGAAGTCGACCACGTATTCGGCGCCGCGATACAGCTCGGTGTGGCCCTTCTGGCGGCCGAAGCCCTTCACTTCGGTGACGGTCAGGCCGGTCACGTTCACCTCGGCCAGCGCTTCGCGCACTTCGTCGAGCTTGAACGGCTTGATCACGCAGGTAATCTGTTTCATGGTGCAGGTCCTTTCAGATACGGGTTAATCAGGGATGTTGGCCAGGTCGTCCAGCCACACGGTGGCCTCGGAGTCGGACGGCGCGCGCCAGTCGCCGCGCGGCGACAGCGAGCCGCCGTTGCCGACCTTCGGTCCGTTCGGCACGCAGGAACGCTTGAACTGGCTGGTCTTGAAGAATCGGAACAGGAAGATCGACAGGTTACGCTTGATGGCGCCAAGGTCATACTGGTTGCGCGTGCCCAGTTCCTCGGGCCAGCGTCCAAGTTCGCGATCCTGCCAGGCCGAATACGCGAGGAAGGCCGTCTTGCTCGGCTTGTAGCCGTAGCGCAGCGTGTAGAACAGGTTGAAGTCCTGCAGCTCGTAGGGGCCGATCCGGTCCTGTGTGCTTTGCGCCGGCTTGTCGTCGTTTTCGCCTCCAGGCACCAGTTCGGGGCTGATCTCGGTGTCGAGGATGTCGAGCAGCACCTGCGCCTGGCTGCCCACGACGTCGCCGGTCTCGGCCACCCAGCGCACCAGGTAGGAGATCAAGGTCTTGGGCACGCTGGCGTTGACGTTGTAGTGCGACATATGGTCGCCCACGCCGTAGGTGCACCAGCCCAGCGCCAGCTCGGACAGGTCGCCGGTGCCGATCACGATCCCGTTATGGAAGTTCGCCAGGCGGAACAGGTGGTTGGTGCGCTCGCCCGCCTGCACGTTCTCGAAAGTGATGTCGTATTCGGCCTTGCCTTCGACGTAGGGATGGCCGAGGTCCTTCAGCATCTGGATGCAGCTTGGGCGGATGTCGATCTCCTGCGCGCTGCAGCCGACCGCCGCCATCAGGTCGCGCGCCTGCCTGAGCGTGCGGCCGCTGGTCGCGAAGCCCGGCATCGTATAGGCCAGGATGTTAGTGCGCGGCAGGCCGAGGCGGTCCATGGCTTTCGCGCAGACCAGCAGCGCATGGGTCGAATCGAGTCCGCCCGAGACGCCGATCACCACTTTCTGGATGCCGCTCGACGACAGGCGCTGGATCAGGGCCTGCACCTGGATGTTATAGACCTCGGTGCAGCGCTCGTCGCGCCGTGCGCGGTCGGCCGGCACGTAGGGGAAGCGCTCGATCGTCCGTGCCAGCGGCAGGATGCGATCCAAAGGCAGGTCGAGCTCGAAGCCAATCACGCGGAAGTTCGACACCTCGTTCGCGTGACGCCGCACCGACTGGGCGAAGGTGGTCGCCTTCATGCGCTCGGTCGACAGGCGGTCCAGGTCGACGTCCGCATAGATGATGTGCGAATCGTCGGCGAAGCGCTCGGACTCGGCCAGCAGCTCGCCCTTCTCGTAGATCAGCGACTGCCCATCCCAGGCCATGTCGGTGGTCGATTCGCCGCGGCCGGCCGAGGTGTACAGATAGGCCGCCATGCAGCGCGCCGACTGCTGGGCGACCAACTGGTGGCGGTAGCCGCTCTTGCCCACCACGACGTTCGAGGCCGACAGGTTGACCAGCACCGTGGCGCCGGCCATCGCCGCGAACGAGGATGGCGGCACCGGTACCCAGACGTCCTCGCAGATCTCGACGTGGAAGCGCAGCAGCGGCAGGTTGGCGACCTCGAACAGCTGGTTCGGGCCGAACGGCACGAGCGCGCCGAACAGGTCGATCTGGTCGACCGCCGCGCAATCCGCGGGGGTGAACTGCCGGGATTCGTAAAACTCGCCATAATTAGGCAAGAAGCTCTTTGGCACCACGCCTTGCACCTTGCCGCCCGCAACCACCACGCCGCAGTTGAACAGCATGTGGTTGACCCGCAGCGGCATGCCGATGACCATGGCCAGCGGCAGCGCTTTCGATTCCTCGACGATGGCCGCCAGGCCCTCGAGGCAGGCGTCGAGCAGCGCGCGCTGGTGGAACAGGTCGTCGCAGGTATAGGCGGACAGGCCCAGTTCGGGGAATGCGACCAGGGCCGCGCCCTGCCCGGCAGCCTGGCGCGCGAGCAGGATGGTCTGCAGGGCGTTATACGCCGGGTCGGCGATCCGCACGCGCGGGATGGCCACCGCGACGCGGGCGAAATGGTGCGAATAGAGATTGAAGAATGGGCTGTTCATAAAATGATCTTCGCAGTGAGACAGGTCGAGGCTGCATCGGTGCCTGTCGTCACTCACCTCGTCAATGGAAGCAATTTTGAATTATCGCACGCATATCGTTTCCGATCTGTCCGAAGTAGGCCAAGCCTCCTGGGACGCACTGGTCCAGGCCCAGGCGGCGCCGACGCCGTTCCTCTCCTACGCCTTCCTGCATGCGCTGCACGCCTCTGGCAGCGCCTCGCCCGACACCGGCTGGCAGCCGCAATTCCTGCTGCTGTTCGATGAGCAGGATGTGCTGGCCGCCGCCCTGCCCCTGTACGTCAAGGGCCACTCGTATGGCGAATACGTGTTCGACTGGGCCTGGGCCGACGCTTATCAACGCCATGGGCTCGACTATTACCCCAAGCTCTTGAGCGCCATACCATTTACCCCGGTGGCCGGTTCGCGCCTGCTGGCGCGCGATGCCGGGGCGCGTGCCGCCCTGGTCGACGTGTTGTGCGCCACCCAGCGGGCGACCGAGGTGTCGTCGACCCACGTACTGTTCCCGCCCGAGGACGAGGCAGAGCAGCTGCGCAACGCCGGCTTCCTGCTGCGCAGCGGGGTGCAGTTCCACTGGCTCAATCAGGATTACCGCAGCTTCGACGAGTTCCTGGCCACGCTCGAGCAGAAGAAGCGCAAGAACATCCGCGCCGAGCGGCGCAAGGTCATGGAGGCCGGCGTGACCATGCGCCGGGTCCGCGGCGTGGACGCCACGCGTGAGGACTGGGTGCTGTTCAACCGCTGCTACCGCAACACCTACCGCGAACACCACTCGACGCCCTACCTCAACCTGGATTTCTTCCTGCGCATCGGAGCAACGATGCCCGACAATATCCTGCTCGTGATCGCCGAGAAGGAAGGCCGGGCGATCGCGGCCTCGCTGGTGATCCACGACCAGGACACGCTGTACGGCCGCTACTGGGGTGCGCTCGAGCACCTGCCCTGCCTGCACTTCGAGGCCGCCTACTATCAGCCGCTGGAATTCTGTATCGAGCAGGGCATCGCCACCTTCGAGGGCGGCGCCCAGGGCGAGCACAAGATGGCGCGCGGCTTCCTGCCGACCCGCACCTGGTCGGCGCACTGGCTGGCGCATCCGTCGTTCGCGGATGCGGTCGAACGCTTCCTGGAGCGCGAGGCGGGAGGGATCGACGACTACATGGATGAGCTGAACGAACGCAACCCGTTCCGGACGCGCTGACGGGCGAGCGCCGCTCGCCGCGTGCGGCAATGGTCCAATGGCGGCGCGCGCACTGCCCGCCTAGACTGCGAAGATGCCGCGCAGCCGAAGCGCGAAAGGAGCGGACATGAACCCCGATTTCAAAGGTGTAATCGAACTCGACGTGCGCGACTCCACGCCGGACTGGGAACCGTTCCTGGCCCGGCGCGCGCCGCTGGGTGCGCCCAACGTGCTGGTCATCCTGTACGACGATACCGGCCTGGCGGCATGGGAACCCTTCGGCGGCCGCATCGAGATGCCGACGCTCAAGCGCCTGGCCGACGCGGGATTGACCTACTCGCAATGGCATACGACGGCGCTGTGTTCGCCCACGCGCTCGTGTTTCCTGACCGGCCGCAACCACCACCAGAACGGCTTCGCCACGATTTCCGAGACTGTCAGCGGCTTCCCCGGCTATAACTCGCACGTGCCGCCGCAGTGCGCCACCATGGCCACGGTGCTGCGCGAGGCCGGCTGGAGCACCTTCTGGGTCGGCAAGAACCATAATGTGCCGGTCGACGAATGGACCATGGGCGCGTCCAAGAAGCGCTGGCCGCTGGCGATGGGCTACGACCGCTACTACGGCTTCATCGGCGGCGAAACCAACCAGTGGTATCCCGACCTGGCCGAAGACAACCACTACGTCGAGCCGCCGTACTCGCCGGAAGAAGGCTACCACCTGTCGAAGGACCTGGCCGACAAGGCGCTCGAATTCATCCGCGACTCGCGCCAGACCGAGCCTGACAAGCCCTGGTATCTGTGGTTCTGCCCGGGCGCCAACCACGCGCCGCACCACGCGCCCAGGGAATACATCGACAAGTACAAGGGCTGGTTCGACGACGGCTACGAGGCGTATCGCGACTGGGCGCTCGCGCGCATGATCGACAAGGGCATTCTTCCGCAGGGCACCGGGCTCACGCCGCTCAACCCCATGCGTGAAGGCACGTTCAGCCCACTCGACGCGGTGCGTCCGTGGGACACGCTGAGCGCCGAGGAGAAGGCCTTGTTCAGCCGCATGGCCGAAGTGTACGCCGCCATGTCCGAGTACACCGACGTGCAGATCGGCCGCATCGTCGACTACCTGGAGGAATCGGGGCAGCTCGACAACACCCTGGTCATGTATTGCGCCGACAATGGCGCCTCTGGCGAGGGATCCCCGAACGGCTCGATCAACGAAGGCAAGTTCGCCAACGGCTTCCCCGACGATATCGGCCAGAACCTGGCGATGCTGGACCAGCTGGGCACGCCGGCGACCTACAACCATTATCCGACCGGCTGGGCGGCAGCGTTCTCGACCCCGTTCCGGATGTTCAAGCGCTATTCTTACCAGGGCGGCGTCGCCGATCCGCTCGTCATCTGCTGGCCCAAGGGCATCAGGGCGCGCGGCGAAGTGCGTCATCAGTACCACCACTGCACCGACATCGTGCCGACCATCCTCGAATGCTGCGGCGTGGCGATGCCGGACACGGTCGATGGCGTGCCGCAGACGCCGCTGCCGGGCGTCTCCATGCGCTACTCCTTCGATGACGTTGATGCGCCGACGCACAAGGAGACCCAGTATTACGAGATGCTCGGTACCCGCGGCATCTGGCACAAGGGCTGGAAGGCGGTCACCGAACACGGCCCCTTTTCTGACATCGGCAATTTCGACAATGACCGCTGGCAGCTGTTCCATACGGACGAAGACCGTTCCGAAGCGCGCGACCTGGCCGGCCAGCACCCGGACAAAGTCGAGGAGATGGCCGCGCTGTGGATGAGCGAGGCAAGGAAATACGATGTCTTGCCGCTGTGCGACCTGGGCGTCATGGGCATCCTCAAGATGGAGTTCAAGCCGCCCGTGCCGCCGAGCCGCCAGTACGCCTATTACCCGGGCACCAGCACCGTGCCCGAACATTCCGCCGCCAATACCCACGGCGTCTCGTTCAAGGTGCTGGCGGACGTCGAGTTCACTGCCGACAGCCAGGGCATCCTCTTTGCCCACGGCTCGCGCTTCGGCGGCCATGCGCTGTTCGTCAAGAACGGCAAGCTCATCTACGTCTACAACTTCCTCGGGATCCCTCCCGAGCAGCGCCTGGTCGGCGATGCGCCCCGCTCCGGCAAACACGTGGTCGGCGTCGAGTTTACCAAGGAGAGGATGGGCGAATACAAGGAATCGTATGGACCGGCGCGCCTGTACGTCGATGACCAGGTCGTGGCCGAAGCCCAGATCCGCACGATGACGGGGCACTTCGCCATCACCGGCGAAGGCCTGTGCATAGGCTACGATTCGGGCGACGGCGTGTCGCGCGATTACCGGGCCAAGTTCGCCTTCTCGGGCGGCAAGATCAACAAGGTGGTCTTCGACGTCGGCAGCGACCTGTACGTCGACGTCGAGACGCACCTGGTCGCCGCCATGGCGCGCGACTGAGGGTCTAGCGCTTCTTGCTGGTGACGTTGATGAAGTCCGACTTGCGGATCATCCCGTGCACGCCCTTGGTGCCGTCGACGACCTGGCTCACCTGGAAGTCGGAGGCGGCGCTCAGGTAGGCGTAGGCGGTGGCGCGGTCCATGCCCAGCACCTCGGTCAGGAAGCGGATCGATTCGCGCACCGCGTCCTTCATCGCCTCGTCGAGGTCGGGATTCAGGCCGATCGTCACCCAGTGGTCCGGGGTCTCGCCCATCGGGCGGCCAAGGCTGCCGGAACTCGACGGGATGGCCTTGTCGCCCTTCTTGAGCAAGGTGATGCGGAAGGTCGGACGCAGCGAATGCTCGAGCGCGGTCAGCGCGACTTCGCCGTCGCCCTGCACCATGTGCGGGTCACCCGTATAGAAGTTGGCGCCCTTGACCAGCACCGGGAAGTACACGGTGGTGCCGACGCCCAGGTCGTTGATGTCCATATTGCCGCCATGCAGACCCGGCGGAACCGAATGGACCTTGTCGGTGGTCGCCGCGGCCACGCCCATCGTGCCCATGAATGGCGCGGTCGGGAACGTCACCTCGGTGCCGTCCTTCGTCTTCATCACGCCTTCCCATTTGCCATCCTTGTCGCGGCGGATCGGGGTGAACACCGACACGTTGTGATAGGCGGACGGGTTGGCCGCCGAGGCGTTCGCCAGCGGCTTCGGCGTTTCCGGGAATTCTCCCGGCAGCGCGCCCTTGCCGTGGCGGTTCGACACGACGCCATACGGCACCCGCGGGACCGCCGACAGCAGTTCCACCTTCAGCACGTCGCCCGGTTCGGCGCCCTGGATCTCGACCGGTCCGGTCACGATGTGCGGGCCGTCCTTGTAAAAGTCGTGGGCCATGTTCGAGCCGGTGATGGCGATCGCGTCCTTGAGCACCATATTCGCCGGAATGCCCTTGCTGCCGAAGTACTTGACCGGGTCGCGGCCTTGGTCCTCCACCATGCCTTCGTGCGACAGCGTGTCGAACACGATCGTGGCGCCCGACGGGACCGACAGCACCGGCTTCGTCGTCGCATTGGGCAGATAGCCCCACTGGACAGTGTCGACGGTCGACGGAACGTAGTACACCTCGTGCTGGGTGCCCGGCACGACGATGCGGCCTGGCTTGTCGGCCAGCGGCTGGAGCGGGAAGCCGGCGCCGTCCTGGGCGGATGCGGATGCCGGGCCCAGGCAGGCGATGGCGAGTGCGGTCATGAGGGTGATTGTGCGGAACTTCATATGTACTCCGATAGAACTGTTGAGCAGGAATCCCTGTATCAGCAACATGCATGCCAGACCCCGCTCGGCGTGTTTCCCTGTCGGATGCACCATGAAAGTGCGCCCGGAGGCCTGATGAGTGCACAAAGTATTCCAAAGTGATTCGTCAGAACGCAACAATCCAGCAACTAAGTATTATCACTGAGTACCGGCGCGATACGCCCGACCTGCCCGTGCGCCGGCTCCTGCGCGACGCCGATAGACCATCCGTCCATCTCCCATGGTGACTGCACGGGTCGATTGCCACATAATGCAAACGCACCGATCCCTCCAGAAGGATGCTTCGCTCATGCTCTCGCTACCGGCCCTGCTTCGCCTGATCCCTGCACTGCCGATCGCGGCGCTCCTGTTCTGCGTGCCCGCGGACGCGCGCGGCCTGAAGGATTACCGGCATACGGTCTGGACCCACCTGGATGGCGCGCCGTCCGACATCACCGGCCTGGCGCAGACCACCGATGGCTGGCTGTGGGTGGGCGGTGGCGACGGCCTGTTCCGCTTCGATGGGGTGGGCTTCGAGCGGTATGCGCCGGCCGGCCATCCCGAACTCGCGCACATGCCGGCGCTCGAACTGCATGCCGCGGACAGCGGCGACCTGTACATTGCCTACCATCCCAAGGACGTCGGCGTCATCCGCGCCGACGGCCGCTTCGAGCTGCTGCCGGCGCCCGCCGACTACCGGCGCACGGTCCCGCTGGCAATGGTCGTCGACCGCGATGGCAGCCTGTGGACCATCGGCGCCGGCGTGCGCCGTTACGCCAACGGGCAGTGGACGACCCTCGACGACGGCGCGCCGTGGATGCACGACGCCTTCTACAGCATGCTGCTCGACCAGGAAGACCGGCTCTGGGCCGCCGGTCCGGACGGCGCATACCGTCTCGACCGCGCGCGCGGACGCTTCGAGAAGGTATCGGCGCTGCGCGGCGGGCTGGCAATCCGGCCCAATGGCGACGTATGGCTGCTGGGCGCCTACGGCGGACCGTCGGTGCGCCTTGCCGAGGCCGGGGCAGTGAAGGCGCGGCCGGCGCGCATCGGCGCCGTCGTCTCGCGCGTGGCGGGCCAGTTCGCTTCCAATGGCACGCTGTGGTCGCTCGCCTGCCCCGACAAGATCTGCCTGGTCCATGACATGGCGCGCCATCCGGCCGCCCTGCATGTGACGCGCGTTGCCGACGAGCGCATACCGAGCGCCGAGGGCATGACGGGCCAGGAAAGCCTGGGCATCCTCGAAGACCGCGAAGGCAATATCTGGGTCCATGCGCACAACGGATTGAACCAGTTCCGCCCCAAGCGCTTCCTGGTTCCCTCGCCCAGCCTGGATCTCACCGATCACTTCTACAGCATGGCGACGGACGGCGCCGGCAACGTCTGGATCGCGGAGCGAATCAGCGGCAAGCTCTGGCGCATGGGCGCGGATGGCGTGCCGCTGGCCACGCCGGGAGCGCCGGTCCGCATGCTGGCCGGCGGCCGCGATGGTGCGCTGTTGAAGGCGGACGGTCGCAGCATCACGCGCGTGCTGGGCGATACCGTGGAAACGATCGCGCTGCCGCTGGGCGCCGATGGCAAGCCGGTCGAGCGCCGCCTGCTCGGGCTGCTCGACGACGGCAAGCGAATCTGGACCGCGGCGACGGACCTCGGTGCGATCGCCTGGGAGCGAGGCGAATGGCGCCGCAGCGCCGAGATCGGGCTGCCGGACCGGATCTACTTCAGCCAGGCGGACGGGCCGGGGCGCCTGTGGCTGGTGCGCTTCAATGGCGAGCTGGTATTTTTGGATGGCGACGGCAAGCGCGCGACCTACGACGCCGGCCCGGTCGGCACCGTCACCGGCATCTTCCCCGGCAAGCGGCTGGCGATCGGCGGCGTGGATGGCCTGGCGGTGCTCAAGGACGGCAAGCTGCAGCTGCTGCGCGGCGCCGACGCCGATGTGCTGCGCGGCGTCTCCGGCATCGCGGTCACCGCCGATGGCGACCGCTGGCTGAACGGCATCAAGGGCGTGGTGCGCGTGCGCGCCGCCGACTGGCAGCGGGCGCTCGACCACCCAGGGCAGCCGCTGCGCTACGAATTGTTCGGCACCGCCGACGGCTATCCCGGCCGCGCCAGCATCCTGTGGCGCGTGCCGACGGCGCACAGCGGCGACGGCCGTCACGTCTGGTTCATCTCGTCACGCGGCATCGTGGGGCTGGACAGCGCCGACCTGCGCCGCAATCCCGCGCCGCCGCATCCGGTCGTGCTGGACGTCAGCACCGACGACGCCCGCTTCGATGCGGCGGCCGACCTGCGGCTGCCCCCGGGATCGCAAAGCTTCCGTGTGCGCTTCACCGCGCCGTCGCTGCGCCAGCCCGAAAGCACGCGCTTCGAATTCCGCCTGGAGGGCGTCGACGCCGACTGGCGCGACGCCGGCAACCGCCGCACGACGTCCTACACCAACGTCGCGCCCGGCGACTACGTGTTCCGGGTGCGCGCGTTCAACGAAGACGGGGTGCAAAGCCGCGAAGACGCCGCCGTGCGCATGACGATCGAACCGACCGTGGTGCAGACCCTGCCGTTCAAGCTGGCCGTAGTGGCCGCGCTGGCCGCCCTGCTCGTCATGCTGTACCGGCTGCGCGTACGCCACCTGACGCGCCGGATCACCGAACGTGTCGAGATCAGGACCACCGAGCGCGAGCGCATCGCGCGCACCCTGCACGACAGCTTCCTGCAATCGGTCTACCTCCTGCTGCTGCGTCTGCGCAAACTCACGGCCAGGCTGCCCGAGCAGGATGGCGCGCGCCGGGAGCTGCAGTCGATCCTGGACGACACCGGCAAGGCCCTCGACGCGGGACGCGACGAGGTGCACGCGCTGCGCGTGGCCCGGACAATCGAGGATATCGTGCGCGACTGCGCCGCCAGCCTGCGCCTGCTGCATCCCGAGGTCGGTTTCGAGCTGCGCAGCGATGGCGCGCCAGGCGATGCCGATCAGGGACTGGTCGACGAAGCGGGCGCGGTTGCCTGCGAAGCGCTGCGCAACGCGTTTGCGCATGCGCGCGCGCGCCACATCGTCGTGACCATCGGCAATGGCAAGCGTGAGTTGTCGGTGCTGGTGGAGGACGACGGCCAGGGCATGGATCCAGAGCGGATCGGCCTCGGGCGGCGTGACGGCCACTGGGGCCTGGTGGGGATGCGGGAGCGTGCCGCGCACATCGGCGCGCGGCTGGACATACAGAGCAATCCAGGCAATGGCACGCTGGTGGAACTGAGCGTGCCGCTGCCTCAAAAAACTGCTTAGTTCCAGCCGCCGGCGTTCGAGCGGTACTCGACCTGATAAGGCTGGGCGACTTCCGCCTGCTTGCGCAGGACGCCGCGGGCGCGGCTGCCGGCGGCAGCGACGAGGGCATTGACGATCTTTTTCACGTTCTGACTCCTGAATTGCACCGACGACAACGGCGGCGCCTACGATAACGACTGCTATGCAACCGTTATATAGGCGACCCAGGAGAACTTCCAATTCTGAGTAGCAATATCAGACATCAGCTTCGTGAATGTTAATCGAGTTGCCTCCCTAGCCAGCTATAGATCCCATCGAGCGAACGGAACTCGGAGACCGAGCGGCAGGCGATTCCAGAGTGGCGCGATTGCAACATACGGGCAAGGGCGGCGCCGGGCCCCAGTTCGAGCGCAACCGTCACGCCAGCCTCGACACACGCGTCCATGCATTCCCGCCAAAGGATTGGCTCGGCAATCTGGCGCGGCAGCTCCCGTATTGCCTTCTTCGCATCGGTGACGGGCTCGGCCGAGATACCGGACAACACCGGGAAGGCCGGCGCCGTCCAGCGCTGCTTCTCCAGCAGCGCCGCGAACGGCGCCACGGCGCCCTGCAGCAGCGGCGTGTGCGAGGCCACGGCCACCGGCAGTACGGTCGCGCGTCCGCCGGCCGCCATCGCCGCTGCCGCCAGCGCCTCGCCCTGGGCGGCGGGACCGCCGGCCACCAGCGCATCGTCGCCGGTCACGATCGCCGGATAAAAGCCGAAGCGGGCCAGCAGTGCCTCCACGCTCCCATCCGGCATGCCGGACAGCGCGACCATCGCTTGCGCGGCCTCGCCTTCCAGGCACGCATCCATCATCCGCGCGCGCTCGGCGGCCAGCTTCACCGCATCGCCCGGATCGAGCGCGCCGGCGACGCCATAGGCCGACAATTCGCCGATGCTGTAGCCGGCGACCAGCCCCGGTTCTGGCAGCCGGGCGCGCAAGGCGCCCCACATCGCCAGGGTCGCCGCGACGATCGACGGCTGCGCGACGCGGTTGACGAAACGTTCTTCGCTCTCCACCGAAGCGCGCAGCAGCGGCGCCAGTTGCGGGTCGCCGAACCATGCGTCCAGCAGCCCGCTGGCGCCAGGATCCATGCGCGCCAGCTCGAACATGCCTGCATGCTGGGCGCCCTGCCCCGGGCACAGGATGGCGAGCCGTCCCGCCATGCTAATCGCTTGTTACGGCCTGCAGCAGGCAGGCCGCGCCCAGCAGGTCGGCCGCGCCGCCCGGCGACAGGCGGCCTGCGACGAAGGATCGATGACATTCCACCGCCCGCGCTTCCCAATCCAGGCTGGCGGTGCCGCCGCGCGCGACGAAGGCGCGCGCCTGGCGCCGCACAGCCAGGGCGCCGTCAGGGCCGCCGCGGTGATAGACATTGGTGTCGCTGATGTGGGCCATCAGGGCGAACAGCGCATCGATGCGCGCTTCCCGCATGCCGCGGCCAGCGCCCAGGGTGCGGCGCAGGGCCGGCAGGCCGATATGGAAGACCGACGGGAAGCCGCGCGCGCCCTCTTCGCGTGCGCCGCTCGCCGCGTGGGCCAGTCGCACCCGCGCCCCATTCGAATGCATATCGGGGGTGACACTGTGCGCGCCGAGTTCGCGCCCCCAGCCATCGAGCAGCATGGCGTGCACCCTGCCTGCCGTCAGCACCGCGCCACTGGCGTGGCAGCGCCCGATTGCCGCGCACAGCATGCCGAGGCAAAAGATCGCGCCGCGGTGGGTGTTGATGCCGGCTGTGGCGCGCAGCATGCGTGCTTCGGCATCGATGCCGAGCCGCTTGAGCGCGTGGAACGGCGCGTCATGCATGCCGGCGTGCGTGATGTCCCAAAAATAGCGGCGCAGCGCGAACATGCTGCGCATGAAGGTCGCGGCCGTCATGTCGGCGTGGCTGCCGTTGTCGACCAGCGAGACCAGGCCCGGCTTCGGATACAGGACCAGTTCGGCGTACAGGCTGCGCACGGCCAGGCGCGCGATGCCTTGGGCGAAACTGCGTTCGCCCGAGGCCGCGGGCCGGCGCGCCACATGAGTCGGTTGCAGGACAATCAATTCGGGCACGTCTCTTCCTCCAGCGTCGCGATCAGTTCTTCGGGCAGCACCAGCGCGATCCGGTGCAGTCCCTTGGTCAGCACACGCGTGCCGGGCGCGCCGGCAAAAGCGGCGCGCAGCTCCTTCCAGGCCACCGCGCGCCCGTCGGGAAACACCACTTCGCCGTCGAGCGGCAGGATGCCCGCGTGCCAGGCCAGCAGGTCCAGCCCCTTCATCAGCTGGCGCCGGCTGGTGGGCTGCAGCAGCACGTCGATGTCGGAATGCGGCGTCAGGTAGTACTGGCCGGTCAGCGCCGCCAGCGCCACCGAGCCATACACCGCCAGGCCGACGCTGGCCTGCGCGGCCTGGCTTTCGAGCAGGGCCAGGCTGTCGCGCCACTGCTCCGGCACCGCGTCCAGGGCCGCGACCAGCGGCAAGGCCCGCGTGCGGCGGCCAATATCGGACAGCTCGACCCGGCAGCCGAACTTCAGCTTGCCGCCCTCCTCTGGCCGCGGCGGCAGCGGAAAGCCGATCGCCACCTCGTTCGCCGCCATCTCGGCCTCGGCGCGCCGCACCACGGCCGGCCAGCCGTTGTCGCGCCAGCGGTCGAGCGCGGCCAGCGCCGCCTCGGGGGCGGAAGCGCGCACGCGCTGCCAGCCGCGGCGCGTCAGCCACACCAGGTCATGCCGCGCGAACATGGCCGCCGCTCCGCACCGCTTCGGCGACCGGCTGAGCCATCACGCGCCCGCCGCGCTCGCGGCCCAGCGCCATGCGCCGGTCTTCATCGGTGGCGTCGCGCAGCGCGCGCGCCAGCTGGCCGGCGAGATCGTCTTCCCAGATGCCGTGCAGGCCGCCCATGCGCAGATAGTTTTCGGGGCCAGGCGCGAACACCGGATTGTCCCTGGCCAGCTCGGTCAGGCGTTCCTCGGGCACCTTGGTGATGCGCGCCATCGCCGGCAGGCCCATCACGCGGATGGTCGACTGCGGCAGCGCATAGCAGGCGCTCGCGATCAGGCCGCTGGTGATGAAACCTCCCGACAGCGCCTGGTCGTACACCAGGCCGATCACGGTATGGCCCTGGCGGCGCGCCAGGTCGACGCACTTGCCCAGGTGGGCCATATAGCTGTTAATGCCCAACATCTCGTCGCGGTGGCGCAGGCGCTGGCCCTGCGTGTCGACCAGGATCAGGATCGGTCGTCCCGGATGCTCCTGCACGGTCTTGAGGATCGCCTGCGCCTGGGCCAGCGCGATCTCGATGCCGATCGGCGTGTGGCCGGTAGTGCCGATCACGGCGACCGGCTGGCCTTCGACTTGCGCCGTGCCCGATAGAAAGTTATCGCGTTCGACGATGTCGTGACCGCCCGGGAAAAGCTGGGTCGTGAGTAGCTGCCAATCCATCGTCAATCTCCCGTTGTGGCGCGATATTGCGCCGCCATCTCGAGGAAGGCCTCGGCTTCCAGCATCGGCACCCTGCCCGGCTCCGGCACGCCCAGTTTCTTCCACACGTCCATCGGTTCGGCCAGGCCTGCGCTGTCGTCTAGGCGCCGCGCCAGCATGGCCTGCTCGGCCAGCAAGCCCTCCAGGGTCAGGCGCACTTCGCCGCCACGCAGGTTGGCAATGGCATCGATGGCGGCCTTGCGGAACGCGTCCGACTCGTCCGCCACCAGCACCTGGCAATCGCCCAGCAGGTAGCGGTGCTTGCCGCCCGTGGTGCGCCATACCAGCGCGCGGTCGCGCGAATCGAATTCCTCCACCCCATTCGCGGTCTCGATCACCTCGGGGCCGGACATGGCCAGCCTCCCTTCCTCGGACATGATGACGGTGTTGGCGCAGCGCGCCGCGATACCCATGCCGCCGAAGCAGCCATTGGCGCCGCCCACCACCGCCACCACCGGGATGCCGGCCGCGCGCACGTCCAGCATGGCGCGCATCACTTCCGACACCGCGATCAGGCCGGCATTGGCTTCGTGCAGGCGCACGCCACCCGATTCCAGCAGCAGCAGCACCGCGTGCGCCTGCTCGTCGATCGCGCGGCGCAGCATGCCCACCAGCTTGGCGCCGTGGACCTCGCCCACCGCGCCGCCCATGAAGCCGCCCTCCTGCGCGGCGCCGAACACCAGCTTGCCGTCGAGCTTGCCGCGGCCGACGACGACGCCGTCGTCGAACGATACCGGCGCGTCGAGCTGGGCCAGGTGCGGACTCGCCACCCGTTCGCTCGGCGGCAGGAATTCCTCGAAGCTGCCGGCGTCGAACATCGCCGGAATGCGCTGGCGCGCCGTCAATTCCTGGTAGCTGCTCATGCTGCGCCTCCGGTCAGGGACTCCACCGCCTGGTCCAGCCGCAGGCTGACCACGGCCGGCGTGGCCCCCATATCGTTGATGCTGATGCGCGCGTCGGCGAGACTCCAGCGATCGTGAAAGTCGGCCATCACGGCCTGCCAGGTGGCGCCGAAGCCGACCGCCGCGGTGCGCACCTCGATCTCGCACGCGCCCTGCAGAGGCGACGGCTCGATCAATACTTCGAGATTGCCCGAGCCGACCACGCCCACCAGCTGCGGCATGCCGGCCAATGAACGCCTGCCCTGCTCGAAACGGTATTTCAACGTTTCCATGTTTGTTTCCTCACCAGTTCCTGAAGCGCTTCGGCGGATCGTACAGGCCGCCGGATGCGCGCACCAGGCCCTTCATGTTCTTGGCGGCCAGCAGGTCGCGGGTCGCCATGCGTTTGTCGATGCCAAGGTCTTCGGGACGCTGGACGATGCCGCGATCGCGCAGGTTCTCGACCATGCGCCTGTCGCGCCCCATCCCGACCGGCGTGTAGCCGGCCACGCCGCGGATCGCCTGCTCGCGCTCTTCCTCGGTGCGGCACAGCAGCAGGTTGGCGATGCCCTCTTCGGTCAGGATATGGGTCACGTCGTCGCCATAGATCATCACCGGCGGGATCGCCATATTCGCCTGCTCGGCCAGCTGCCAGGCGTCGAGTTTCTCGACGAAGGCCGGCGCCATGTGCTCGCGGAAGGTCTCGACCATCTGCACCACCAGCTTCTGCCCGCGCGGGATCACGTTGCGGCCCGCGCGCGCCTGTTCGCCTGCCTTGAGCCAGGCCTTGCTCGGGTGACGCCGGCCGCGCGCATCGGCGCCCATGTTCGGCGCGCCGCCGAAGCCGGCGATGCGGCCCAGGGTCGCGGTCGACGAATTGCCCTGCAAGTCGATCTGCAGGGTCGAACCGATGAACATGTCACAGGCATAGTGGCCGGCCGCCTGGGAGAAGGCGCGGTTGCTGCGCATCGAGCCGTCCGGTCCGACGAAGAACACGTCCGGCCGCGCGCCGATGTATTTTTCCATGCCCAGTTCGGAGCCGAAGGAATGCACCGATTCCACGAAGCCGGCTTCGATCGCCGGGATCAGGGCCGGGTGCGGGTTCAGCGCCCAGTGACGGGCGATCTTCCCTTTCAGGCCGAGGCTGGCCGCATAGGTCGGCAGCAGCAGCTCGATGGCGGCGGTGTCGAAACCGATGCCGTGGTTCAGGCGTTCGATCTCGTACTCGGCATAGATGCCCTTGATCGCCATCATCGCCATCAAGACCTGGATCTCGGAAATCTGGGCCGGATCGCGCGTGAACAGCGGCTCGATGTAGTACGGGGTCGGCGACTGCACCACGTAGCCGACCCAGTCGCCCGGGATGTCGACCCGCGGCAGCTTGTCGACGATCTGGTTGACCTGGGCGATCACGATGCCGCTCTTGAAGGCGGTCGCCTCGGCGATGGCCGGCGTGTCCTCGGTGTTCGGACCGGTGTACAGATTGCCCTCGCGGTCGGCCATCTCGGCCGCCACCAGCGCCACGCGCGGCGTGAGGTCGATGAAGTAGCGCGCGAACAGCTCCAGGTAGGTGTGGATGGCGCCGATATTGAGCTTGCCGGCTTGCGCCAGCTTGGCCAGGCGGCCAGCCTGGGGGCCGGAGAACGAGAAGTCGAGCTTGGACGCGATCCCCTTGTCGAACACGTCCAGGTGTTCGGGCAGCGACAGAACCGACAGCAGCATGTGCAAGTCATGCACGCGGCCGGTGTCGACTTTCGTCAGCGCCTTGCCCAGGAAATCGGCCTGCTTCTGGTTGTTCCCCTCCAGGCAGACCCGGTCGCCCGGCTCCAGCACGGCATTGAGCAGGTCGACGATGTGCGCGGCCTGGACGACCTTGCCGTCCAGCGCCCCGCCGAGCGCCGCCTGGACTCTTGCCAGGCGATCGCCGCGGTTGCGTTGCTGGGTGGTCCAGCGGCCTTCACTTTGGTTCATGTGATTTCCCGTTGTTACAAAATATGTGTGCCTGTCAGAACACCACGAACAGCACCCACAGCACGAGCGGCGCCACCAGGGTGACGATGCCGCCATAGATCATCAGCTGCCGCAGGAAGACGTCGCGGTCGATGTGCTGGGCGCTCGCCAGCACCAGCGCGCCATTGGTCGAGAACGGGCTGACGTCGACGATGGTGGATGCCACCGCCATCGCGGCGATGAAGCCGATCGGGTCGACGCCGGTGCCCGATGCCAGGAACGGCACGGCCAGCGGAATCAGGGAGCCCAGCACCGCGGTCGAGGAAGCGAAGGCCGAAACGATGGCGCCGACGAACAGCAGCAGCAAGGCCACGGTGAGCGGCGAGGCCAGGCTGGCGGCGCTGTCGCCGACCCAGGTGATGGTCCCCATCTTCTGCATCACGCCGACATAGGTGGACACGCCGACGATCAGCATGATCTCGGGCCACGAGACCTGGCCGATGGCGCGCTTCTGCACCTGCGGCGACAGGATCGAGATCAACAGGCCGATGGTGATGGCGACGAAGCCGATGTCGAGCTTGTACATCAGGGTCAGCACGGCCAGCGCGATGAGGCCGACCACGGTGAACATCTGGTGGAAGGTCGGGCCTTCGTTCAGGTCGACGGCGGCATGACCGGCGGCGCTGCCCGAGCCGGTGGCGCCCACGGCGCCGACGGCCGCGCTCGAGCGCTCCTTGGTCAGGCGTTCCTCGCTCGCCGACTCGTTCTCGGCATCGCCATAGATTTGCGGGCCCTGCGCCGCGACCGCCACCGGCGGGCCGAATGGAGAGACCGGCATGCCCTTGCCCGAGCGCTCGGCCACCGGCACCTGCTGGCGCATCAGCTTGGCCCCGCCGAACACGAAGAACAGCAGCACCGACACCGCGAGGTTGACGCCCAGGCTGGTGAAGGCGGTGGTCAGGGGCGAGATCGGCAGCCCCGCTTCCAGCACGACCTTGTTGGTGATGCCCCCATAGATGCTGATCTGCGAGAAGCCGCCGCCCTGGGCGCCGTGGATCACCAGCAGGCCCATCATGAGGGGATTGATCTTGTACTTGGCCGCGAATCCGAGCGCGATCGGCGCGATGATCGCCACCGCCGCCGGGCTGACCGCGCCCACCGAGGTGAGCAAGGCGGTGATCGCGAACATCACCCAGGGGATGGCCGCGATGCGCCCGCCGACGGCCCGTACCGCGAGCCGCACCAGCCAGTCGATGGTGCCGTTGTTCTGGGCCTGGGCGAACAGGAAGGTGATGCCGACCAGGGTCAGGAACAGTTCGGCCGGGTAGCCGGACATGATGGTCTTGGTTTCCATGCCGGCGATCAGGGTCCCGACGAGGAAGGCGCCGACGAAGGCGAGGACGCCCATATTGATGGGCATGGCGGTGGCGACGATGAACATCAGCGCCAGCACGCAGATTGCAATGACATGAGAGGACACGGCGAGGCTCCTTCGAGGTGCGGCGCCGGCTCCAACCGGGTGACCGCGGGTGGTACGTCTCCAATACATGATCCCGTATGGGCCATGCTCTTAGTTATGCTGTTGGTAAGCTATTTGTGCTGCCAAGTTAACCGCGATTGGATCGGAGATCAATTACGCTCGGTCGGCAACGTTTACTGTCAGCGAAACTGTCGACCTGGAAGACTGGCGGGATGCTGCGCTGCGGGATCAGGCGTTGCGGTATCAGGCGGTCCTGTGCTTGAGCATGCGGCACACGGCCGCCAGCGCCAGCAGATTGGGGTCGCGTTCCCGCACCCGCAAAAAGCTCAGGCCGATGGTCTGCTGCATGTGGTAGTCGGCTTTCAGGGGGATCAGCTGCACCTTGTCGCCGAAGGCATTGCGCACCCGGCCCGGCAGCAAGGTATAGCCGATGCCGGCCGCCACCAGGTTCATCAGCGAAAAGATGTCGCCCACGCGGGTGACGATGGTCGGCGCATAGCCGGCGATCCGAAAGGCTTCCTGGAAGCCCGCGAGGGTCACGAAGCCATCCTTCAGGCATACGAATTTCTCGGACGCGCAGGCGCGCAGGTCGACTTCGGGCAGAGCCGCGTAGGGCGAACCGGCCGGCGCGGCGAAGAACACGTCGTCCTCGAACAGGGGGATCGATTCGATCTCGGGGTCGGGATCGGGCATCCCCATCAGCGCCGCGTCGATCGCGTTTTGCTTCAGCTTGTGCAGCAGCTCGGCGTTCGAGCCCAGCACCAGCTCGGTCTCGATTTCCTGCTTGCGCAGCTTGATGCCGATGATGACCTCGGGGATCGCCCCGGTGGTCAGCGAATACAGCGAGCCGATCCTGAGATGGTCGGCCGAATAGCCGGCCGCCGAGCGCGTGGCGGCGATCCCGTCCGCCATCAGCTTGACCACTTCGCGACTGACCTCGGCCAGCACCTGGGCCGCCTCGTTCGGGATCAGGTTGCGGCCCTGCAGGCTGAACAGCTGGCAGCTCATGCCTTCCTCGAGCGAATGCAGCGCGCGGTGCACGCTCACCGCGCTGATGTCGAGCATGCGCGCGGCGGCGTTCAGGTTGCCGCCCTCCATATAGGCCAGCAGGATCTCGAGTTTGCGGAAGGTGATGTCGTCGCTGATCTGGCTGCGCATGGGGACCTTTACAAGTGTGAACCGTGCGAGGATACCGCGCTCTTCATTCCGGCGCCAATGCAGGTTGCATGCCATCCTGGACGAACAGGCTTGGCGAGCTGTCGGCATACTCGCGCAGCACGTCCCACACGACCTTCACGCGGCGCAGGCGATACAGGTCGGTCGGCGCCGCCAGCCAGAACGAGCGCTCGGCCGAAAAGCCCGGCAGCACCGGCACCAGCCGGCCGTCGTCCGGCACAGCATAGGGCGGCGCCATCATGAGGCCCATGCCCAGCGAAGCGGCCTCGATCTGGGCCGTCATGCCCGAGCAGCACATGCGCCGGCGCGGCGTGAACCCCAGCTCGTTCAGGTACGACAGCTCACGGCTGGCCAGGCGGTCCTGCACGTAGTCGACGAAGTCGTGGCGCGCCAGGTCGGCCTGGGTGCGGATGGTCGGATGGCGCGCCAGGTAGGCGGGCGACGCATACAGGTAGAAGCGGAACGAGGCCAGGCGCGTGACCACGTAGCGGCCGGTGGTGGGCGGATCGAGCATCACGCCGAGATCGGCCTCGCGGTTGGCCAGGTTGGCGAAGCGCGGCAGCGCCAGCAGGTCGATCTGCAGGTCCGGATGCTGGTCCAGCAGGCCGACCAGCAGCGGCGCCACGACCTTCACGCCGAACACTTCCGGCACCCCGAGCCGCACCACGCCGTGGGCCGCCACCTCGGCCCCGCCGATCTGCTCGGCCGCCGCAAGCGCCGCCCCTTCCATCGCCTCCGCGTGCGGCAGCAGGGCCAGGCCGACCTCGGTCAGCTCGTAACCCTCGCGCGAGCGGTCGAACAGGGTCGCACCGAGCTGGGTCTCGAGCCGATCGATGCGGCGCGCGACGGTCGTGTGCTCGACGTCGAGGCGGCGAGAGGCGCCCGACAGGGTGCCGGCACGGGCCAGCTCGAGAAAAAACCGTAAGTCCGTCCACTCCGGCAGCGTATTCATGAGATCGCTTGTCAGATATCAAGATGGCACATTGTGCGCTCGTGCACATTCCCTCTGCAAGCAATTTACCGACGATGTCTGCAGTACCACAGAAATGGTGCGATGCGGCATCTGTCCCTAGGAAAGCTCACCACAAGGTCCGGCAAGCGGGCTGTGCATTCATGCACAACGGGGTGGGCGATTGTTGACTATTCAACCAAACCCGACCTTGGCACACTGGTTGGCATGCGCTCGATCGCACGCATGCCATACCAAAAAATGAGGAGACTAGAATGCGTCTGACCAGGAAGAAGATGAAGCTGCTGAACCAGTCCGCCGCCGCCCTGCTGGTGCTGTCCGGCGGATCGGCGGGAATGGCCCAGGCCCAGGATGCCGGTGGCGCGCCAGTGGCTTCTGCCGAGGAAAACGTCTCGAAGGTGGTCGTCACCGCGCGCCGGCGCGAGGAGACCCTGCAGGACGTCCCGGTCTCGGTCACCGCCTTCAGCGCCGACCAGCTGTCCAAGCAGGCCGTGCCCGACGTGACCGCCCTGGCCCTGGCGCTGCCGAACACCACCCTCAAGGCCTCGCGCGCCACCAACACCACGCTCACCGCCTTCATCCGCGGCGTCGGCCAGGCCGACCCGCTGGCCGGGTTCGAGTCCGGCGTCGGCATCTATATCGACGACATCTACCTGGCCCGCCCGCAGGCCGCGGTGGCCGACATCTACGACGTCGAGCGCATCGAAGTGCTGCGCGGCCCGCAGGGTACGCTGTACGGCCGCAACACCATCGGCGGCGCCGTCAAATACGTGACCCGCAAACTCGGCCCGCAGCGCGACGTGCGCGTGCGCGCCACGGTCGGCGAGTACGGCCAGAAAGAAGCCGTGGTCACCGCCAGCACCCCGCTCACCGACACCGCCCGCGTGGGCGCCACCTTCGCCCGCTTCAAGCGCGACGGCTTCGGCGACAACCTGTTCACCGGCAAGGGCAACTACGACAAGGACGTCACCGCCGGCCGCGTCTCGGCCGAGTTCACGCCCAACCAGGACCTGTTCATCCGCCTGGCCGGCGACTTCACGCAGGACGACTCCAATCCCAAGAACGGCCATCGACTGATCGTCGGCCGCACCAGCGGGGCGCCGATCCTGCCGGACGTGTTCGACACGCGCGCCAACCTCACCAAGGCGCTGGGCCGCGACCAGGAAGTGCGCGCCTACGGCGGCTCGGCCACCATCGAATACCACGTCAACGACCAATGGAGCCTGAAGTCGATCACCGCCGCCCGCGAAGACAAGTCGTGGGCGCCGATCGACTTCGACGCCCTGCCCGTGGTCGACATGGAAGTGCCGGCGCTGTACACCAACCGCCAGTTCAGCCAGGAGCTGCAGGTGACCTACAACGGGCCGCGCCTGCAGGGCGTGGCCGGCGTGTATTACATGGACGCCAACGCCTTCAACGAGTTCGACACCATCCTGGCCGGCGCCGTGCCGACGTCCACCTATACCATGGGCGACATCGACACAAAGGCCTGGGCCGCCTACTTCGACGGCAGCTACAACCTCACCGACACCCTGAGCCTGTCGCTGGGCGGCCGCTACACGGTCGACAAGCGCGAGGCCGACGTGCTGCGCCAGATCTACTTCGGGCTGGCCGGCTCGCCAAACATGGGCAATCCGGCCGCGATCCTGTTCCGCACCGACACCGACCTGCGTAACGGCCTGCTGGAACGCGAAGACAAGAAATTCACCCCGCGCGTAGCCGTCAACTGGAAGATGAACCCCGCCCATAACGTCTACGCCTCGTATTCCGAAGGCTTCAAGGGCGGCGGCTTCGATCCGCGCCTGAACGTGGTCGGCACCCGCATCCCGCTCGACGTCGCGCGCGCCGGCTATGCGCCCGAGACCATCGAGACCTATGAGCTGGGCCTCAAGTCGGCCTTCAACGGCGGGCGCATCACCACCAACGCCGCGCTGTTCTACAGCGACTACCAGGACGTGCAGATTCCCGGCTCGATCGCGGTCGACACCAACGGCGACGGCCGCGACGACAGCTTCGCCGGCGTCACCACCAATGCCGGCAAGGCCGAGATCAAGGGCGCCGAGCTGGAAGCGATTGCCAACATCACGCCCAATTTCATGATCGCCGGGATGTACAGCTACATCGACGCCAAGTACAAGGAATACATCGTGGCGGGCGTGAACGTGGCCGACCAGCGCATTTTCCAGAACACCCCGAAGAACTCGGCCAACCTGCGCGCCAACTACGACATTCCGATGCCGATCATGGGCCACAACGGCCGCATCTCGCTGATCGGCAGCTATTCGTACAAGGGCGCCACTGCCCAGTTCGAGACGCCGTCGATCCTCGACCAGGAGTCGTACAAGATCTGGGACGCGTCGATCGTCTGGACCCGCACCGACGGTAAAGTGCGCGCCGGCCTGCACGGCAAGAACCTTGGCGACGAGCACTACAAGACGGCCGGCTATCTGTTCCCGACCTTGGGCAACGAAGGCACGGTCACCGCCTTCTACGGCAACCCGCGCACAGTGTCGGCAACGCTGGAGCTGCGCTTCTGACGAAGGAAAAGGCGCGGGCGGGAACGCCCGTGCCACGAACCACCTGAAGGATCCATCGAGCGTGTCAATCTTTTCCCCCATCCGCTACACCAGCAGCGACGGCCTCGCCCTCTACGCACGCGACTACCACGGCGCCGGCGGCCCCGCCCGCCTGCCCGTGATCTGCATCCACGGCCTCACCCGCAACTCGCTCGACTTCGACGAACTGGCCCCGCAGGTGGCCGGCCTGGGGCGCCGCGTGCTGGCGGTCGACGTGCGCGGCCGCGGCCACTCGGCGCGCGACCCGAACCCGGCCAACTACACGCCGATGGTGTACGCCGCCGACGTGGTGGCCCTGATGCATGCGCTGGGCATCGCGCGCGCCGTCTTCATCGGCACCTCGATGGGCGGCCTGATTACGATGACGCTGGCCGCCCAGCGCCTCGACCTGGTGGCCGGCGCGGTATTGAACGACATCGGCCCGGTGCTGTCCCCGCGCGGACTCGAACGGATCGCCGGCTACGTCGGCAAGCCGGCCACCTTCGCCAACTGGGACGAGGCGACTTGCTACGTGCGCGACATCAATGCCTGCGCCTTCCCTGCCAATCCGGATACTGAGTGGAACAAGTGGGCCCAGCGCGCCTTCGAACAGCGCGACGACGGTCTGTTGTGCGCCCGCTACGATCCCGGTATCGCCCACAGCCTGCAAAACGGTAGACTTCCTCCAACCTCGCTGGCCTTGCGCATGGCCTTCCGGCGCCTGACGCGGCATCGCCCCACGCTAATGATCCGCGGCGAATTGTCCGACCTGGTCGAACTCGAGCAGGCGGCCTGGATGCGCAAGGCGGCCCCCAGCCTGGCCTATACCGAAGTGCCGAACGTCGGCCATGCGCCGATGCTCACCGAACCGGAAGCCTTCGAGGCGATCAGCGCTTTCCTGGCGCGGATCCCTTAATAATTACAAGGAGACACACGATGCAACACCTGATCAAACCTCTGGCCCTGTCGCTTGCCTTCGCCTTCGCCGCCGGCGCCGCCCCCGGCGCGCTGGCCCAAGGGAAGGACTTCAAGATCGCCCTCATCGCCGGCAAGACCGGCATCATGGAATCCTATGCGCGCGAGACCGAGGCCGGCTTCATGCTCGGCCTCGAATACCTGACCAATGGCACCATGGCCATCAACGGCCGCAAGATCAAGGTGATCGTCAAGGACGACCAGAGCAAACCGGATCTCGGACGCACCTTGCTGGCCGAGGCCTATGGCGACGACCGGGTCGACATCGCCGTCGGGACGACGTCGTCCGGCTCGGCGCTGGCGATGCTGCCGGTGGCCAAGGAATACAAGAAGGTACTGATCATCGAGCCGGCGGTGGCCGACGCCATCACCGGCGACAAATGGAACAAGTACATCTTCCGCACCGCGCGCAGCTCGATGCAGGATGCATTGGCCGCGGCCAGCACCCTCAAGGGCGGCAGCGTCGGCTTCCTGACCCAGGACTACGCCTTCGGGCGCGATGCGATCAAGGCCGGCAAGGAAGCGCTGGCCGCGACCGGCAGCGCCGCCAAGGTGATCCACGAAGAATACGCGCCGCTGGCGACGACCGACTTCACCGCCTCTTCGCAGCGCCTGTTCGACGCATTGAAGGACAAGCCGCAGCCGCGCATCCTGCAGATCGTCTGGGCCGGCCCCAATCCGATGAACAAGATCGCCGACCTCAAGCCGGAACGCCATGGCATCGTGCTTTCCCCCGGCGGCAACATCCTGCCGGTGATGAAGACCTGGAAGAACTTCGCCGGCACCGAAGGCACGATCTACTACTATTACGGCTTCCCGAAGAACAAGATGAACGACTGGTTCGTGGCCGAGCACACCAAGCGCTTCAAGGCGCCGCCCGACATGTTCACCGCCGGCGGCATGGCGGCGGCGGGCGCGGTGGTGGCGGCGCTCTCCAAGGTCCCGGACGGCAATGGCGACAAGATGGTGGCGGCGATGGAGGGCATGAGCTTCGAGACCCCGAAGGGATTGATGACGTTCCGCAAGGAAGACCACCAGGCGATCCAGCCGATGTACCACTTCCGCATCAAGAAGGACCAGAAGAACGAATGGGACTTGCTGGAACTGGTGCGCGAAATCCCGGCCAGCGAGCTGCCGCTGCCGGTGAAGAACAAGCGCTGACATGACGGCGCCCCCTACTATCGATGCGCGCCGGCCGGCGCTGTCGACCCGCGACCTGACCGTCCGCTTCGGCGGCCACGTCGCGGTGAACGCGGTGACGGCGGATTTCTATCCCGGCACCCTGACCGTGATCGTCGGCCCCAACGGGGCCGGCAAGACCACGTATTTCAACCTGGTCTCGGGCCAGCTGGCGGCGACCGGCGGCAAGGTTGCGCTGCACGGCCGCGACATCACCCGCGATGGCGCGGCGCGCCGCACACGCCTGGGCATCGGCCGCGCCTTCCAGCTGACGAACCTGTTCCCGCACCTGACCGTGGTCGAGAACGTGCGCCTGGCGGTGCAGAGCCGCGCCGGCATGGGCCTGAACTTCTTCTCTATCTGGTCGAGCCACAAGGAGCTGATCGCGCGCGCCGAACATTACCTGGAGCGGGTTGCGCTCATGGGCCGGCGCGACATGTTCGTAGGCGCGCTGTCGCACGGCGACCAGCGCAAGCTCGAGGTGGCGATCCTGCTGGCGCTCGAGCCCTCGGTGATGATGTTCGACGAGCCCACGGCCGGCATGAGCGTGGACGAGGTGCCCGTGGTGCTCGACCTGATCCGCCAGGTGAAGCAGGAGCGCGACAAGACCGTGCTGCTGGTCGAGCACAAGATGGACGTGGTGCGCCAGTTGGCCGACCGCATCGTCGTGCTGCACAACGGCACGCTGGTGGCGGACGGCGATCCGCGCGAAGTGATGCAATCGAAGATCGTACAGGAAGCCTATCTTGGAACACCCGAACCCGAACATGCTCACGCCTGATCCGGCCCGTGATATGACACATGAGGCGCCGCTGCTTCGGCTGACCGGCGTGCACACCCATATTGGCCAGTACCACATCCTGCAAGGCGTCGACCTGGCCGTGCGGCGCGGCGAACTCGCCGTCCTCTTGGGCCGCAACGGCGCCGGCAAGACCACCACCTTGCGCACCATCATGGGCCTGTGGAAGGCCAGCGCTGGATCGATCCATTTCGATGGCCAGGACATCACGAAGATGGCAACGCCCGACATCGCCCGCGCCGGCATCGCCTACGTGCCCGAGAACATGGCCGTGTTCTCCGAACTGACGGTACGCGAGAACCTGGTGCTGGCCGCCCGCAACGGCCCGCTGGACGCGGCCCGCGTGGACTGGATCTGCGGCTTCTTCCCGGCCCTGCGCAAGTTCTGGCACTACCCGGCCGGGAACCTGTCGGGCGGCCAGAAGCAGATGGTGGCGATCGCGCGCGCCATCGTCGAACCGAAGAAGCTGCTGCTGGTCGACGAACCGACCAAGGGCCTGGCGCCGAGCATCGTGCAAAGCCTGATCGCGGCTTTCCGCGAACTCAAGGAGCGCGAGACGACGATCCTGCTGGTCGAGCAGAACTTCAACTTCGTGCGCTCGCTGGGCGACAGCGTCAGCGTGATGGACGACGGCCGCGTGGCCCATGCCGGCAAGATGGCGGCGCTGGCCGGCGACGCCGCGCTGCAGCAGCGCCTGCTCGGGCTGTCGCTCGACTCCCACCAATAGGACCTGACATGAGTGCAATCCTTCCTGTTTCCAAAACCGAGGCAGCTGCCGATGCGCCCCTGCCGGCGGCCAGGCGCGACATCGCGCCGCTGCTGCTGGTGCCGGCCCTGATGCTGGCCATGCTGCCGCTGGTCGGCAGCTTCCCCACCTGGCTCACCCTCACCGTCGCCGGCCTGGCGATGGGCATGATGATCTTCATCATGGCCAGCGGCCTGACCCTCGTGTTCGGCCTGATGAGCGTGCTGAACTTCGGCCATGGCGCCTTCGTCGCCGTCGGCGCGTTTTCCGCCACGCTGGTCCTGCTGCCCATGCGCGGCTGGCTCGAGATGGACTCCCTATTGATCAACCTGGGCGTGTTGGCGCTGGCCGTCACGCTGGCGATGGTCGTCACGGGCATCTTGGGCTGGGCCTTCGAGCGCATCATCGTCAAGCCGGTCTATGGCCAGCACCTCAAGCAGATCCTGATCACGATGGGCGGCATGATCGTGGCCGAACAGCTGATCCACGTGATCTGGGGCGCCGAGACGATCGCCCTGCCGCTGCCGACCGCGTTGCGCGGCGCGATCCTGTTGGGCGACGCGGCGGTGGAGAAGTATCGCCTGGTCGCGGTAGTGGTCGGACTCGTGGTGTTCATTGCGATGTTCCTGGTGCTGGGTCGCACCAAGGTCGGCCTGCTGGTGCGCGCCGGCGTGGAGAACGGCGAGATGGTCGAGGCGCTCGGCTACCGCATCCGGCGCCTGTTCGTGGCGGTGTTCGCGGCCGGCTCGGCGCTGGCCGGCCTGGGCGGCGTGATGTGGGGCCTGTATAAGGAAACGCTCACCGCCGCGATGGGCAGCGAGATCATGGTGATGATCTTCATCGTCATCATCATCGGCGGCCTGGGCTCGGTGGGCGGCTGCTTCATCGGTGCCCTGCTCATGGCGCTGGTGGCCAACTACGCCGGTTTCCTGGCGCCCAAGATCGCCCTGGTGTCGAGCATCATCCTGATGATCTCGGTCCTGCTGTGGCGCCCGGCCGGCCTGTATTCGACGTCGAGGAACTGACCTCATGCTGCACCGACTATTTTCCGGCGACCTGCCGCGCAGCCGCATCCTGAGCGCGCTGCTGCTCGTGATCGTGCTGGGACTGCTGCTCGCGCCTTTCCTGTTTTCCGGCGCGCGCCCGCTCAACACGGCGGCCACGATCTGCGTCTACATCGTGCTGGTGGCGTCCTACGACCTGCTGCTGGGATATACCGGCATCGTCTCGTTTGCCCACACCATGTTCTATGGCATCGGCGCCTATGGCATCGGCCTGGCCCTGGCCCGCGTCGACGAACCCACCTGGGGCGTCATGGTGACGGGCCTGGTCCTGGCGCTGCTGCTGGCCCTAGCCCTGGCCCTGGTGGTCGGCCTGTTCGCGCTGCGCGTGCGCGCCATCTTCTATGCCATGATCACGCTGGCTGTCGCTTCCTCATTTGCCGTGCTGGCCTCGCAGCTATCCGACCTCACCGGCGGCGAGGACGGCGTGACCTTCAGCGTGCCGGAGGTGCTGTCGCCCAGCTACCTGCTGTTCGAGAACGAGGTCTTCGGCCGCTACGTCGACGGCAAGGTGATCACCTATTACCTGGTGTTCGCCGGCTGCCTGCTGCTGTTCCTGTTCCTGCTGCGGCTGGTGAACTCGCCGTTCGGCCGCGTGCTGCAGGCGATCCGCGAAAACGAGTTCCGCGCCGAGGCGCTCGGCTACCGCACCATGGTCTACCGCATCTGGGCCAACTGCCTGGCCGCGCTGGTGGCGGCGCTGGCCGGCGCCCTGATGGCGCTGTGGCTGCGCTACGTGGGGCCGAAGACCTCGCTCGGCTTCGAAGTGATGACCGACATCCTGCTGATCGTCGTCATCGGCGGCATGGGCACCATGTATGGCGCGGTGATCGGCGCCACCCTGTTCATCCTGGCCCAGAACTACCTGAAGGAACTGATGGCGCACGGCGCGACCGCGCTCGAAGGCGTGCCGCTGCTGGCCGCGGCCCTGCATCCTGACCGCTGGCTGCTGTGGCTGGGCGTGCTGTTCATCCTGTCGATCTACTTCTTCCCGATCGGGATCGTCGGCAAGCTGCGCGTGCGGGCCTGGCTGGCGCGGCGCCGCGCGCCCGCCGCCTGACGCCGCCCGCTTTTTTTAAGAATCCGTCTCCCGTCTTTTCCGGCGCACCGCATCCAGAATGCGGTGCGCCGCGTATCTTCATGCTGAACGAATGAACGGGCAGCAGACATCATGCAAAGGAAAATCTTGATCGTGGGCGGCGGCATCGCCGGCCTGTCGCTGGGCCTTGCGCTCGAACAGCGCGGCATCGCGGCCGACGTCGTGGAACGCCTTGCCGCGCCATCGCCGTCCGGCACCGGACTTTACCTCCCCGGCAATGCCACGCGCGCCATCGCCAGCCTGGGCCTGCTCGACCAGGTACGCGCCAACGCCGTGGCCGTGCGCAGCCAGAAGATCCTGGACCATCGCGGCTGGGAACTGACAGAGACCCGCACCAGCGACGTCTGGGCCCGCTGCGGCCCCTGCCTGTCGCTGCCGCATGCGCGGCTGCACGCCATCCTGGGCGCCGCCTTCGGCGAATTCCGGGTGCGCCAAGACGTGTCGGTTCAGGCCATCGACCAGTCCGGCGGACGCTGCGAGGTCGTCTTCACCGACGGCAGGTCGGCCACTTATGACCTGGTGGTGGGCGCCGACGGCATCCATTCGGGCGTGCGCCGGATCGTCCGCCCCGACGTCAATCCGCAGTATGGCCGCCAGGTGTGCTGGCGTTTCATTACCCAGAACATCGCCGGCGTCGCCGGCTGGACCGCCTTGCTGGGCAATGGCAGCACGCTGCTCGCGATTCCCGTGAGCGGCAGCGAGGTCTATGTGTACGCCGACCTGACCTTGCCGCCGGGTGCGGATCCCGAATCCTACCGCCACGCCTGCCTGCCGGAACTGTTCCAGAAATTCGCCGCTCCCGTCTCGCTGCTGCTCGAGCGCGGACACCAGGACGAGGCGGCGGTCCACTTCGGCCGTCTCGGCCAGGTGGTCATGGACGACTGGGCGCAGGGACGGGTCGTCTTCATCGGCGATGCCGCCCACGCCGCCTCGCCCAATATGGCGCAGGGAGCGGCCCTGGCCATCGAGGATGCGGTGGTGCTGGCCGACGTCCTCGCCGCGGGACAGGAACTCGACATTGCGCTGGCGTCGTACACGCGCCGGCGCCGGCAGCGGATCCACTGGGTGCAGCGCCAGTGCGCGGCCAGGGACAAGATGCGCGCCCTGCCCGCCCTGGCGCGCGCCGCCATCTTCGGCCTCTTCGGCGACAAGCTGTACCGGCGCAGCTATACGCCGCTGCTCGCGCCGCTGTAGACCCGGCGCGTCCTCGCACCGCCGGGCCGTCGCCCGGAACATTTCTCCGTCCTCTTCGACCCGGCGTCCATAGCGCCGGGTTGCTGTTCTTCCGCCCTCGCTTCCCTTTCGCGATTGCTTCGCAGCATAGACTTGCGCGAATGCAAGCGTTTTCGTCAAGTTCCGTTGCCGCGTTTGAGGGACACGACACGTTCTGCTCGCCATCCTGAATGCATATCAATAACGCCGAGGTTGCCATTTTTATCATGAATAGGCAAATGGCCTCGTCGTCAGCCAGCGCGAGGAGTCCCATCCTTCTGGCCCATGCACATACACCATGAAAAGACTCACATTCCTGATTGCGACCGCGGCAGTCACCGCCGTCGCATCCTCGTCCCTGGCCGCCAGGGCCGAGGTCGAGGTGCTCGATGAGGGCCCCGGCAACCTGGCCGGCATGTCCGGCTGGGATCGCCTCAATCACAGCCTCCCGCCCGGCGCCGACGCATCCGGCGTGGACACCTTGCTCACCCCCACCGGCGGCGACGCCTTTCCCGCCGAATGGCGGCAATGGAGCCCCGACCTGACGGTCGAAGGAGAAAGACGCTTCGCCTTCCGCTACCTGGGCGACCCCGCCGCCCTCGGCGCCTTCGGCCTCGACACCGTGCGCGTGGTCACCGCCGTGCCCGAGCCGGCCGGCCTGCTGGTGCTGGCCAGCAGCCTGGGCGTGATTGGCCTGATGCAGCGCCGCGAGCGCTATTGAACCCCGGAGAATTCCATGCTAACCACACCTTCCTCATTTGCTTCCACCCTTGCCCCCGCTCTTGCAACCGCGCTCATGGCGCTGTGCGGCATCGCCGGCGCCGCTCCCCAGGCGCCGGCCGTCCAGGGCCTGACCGTCGTGCGCGATGCCGAGACCGGCGAACTGCGCGCGCCGACCGCGACCGAACTGCGCGCCTTGCGCGCCTCTTCCGCCACCACCACGCGCGAGGCGCCGGCGCAGCCGCAGGCGGTGACCGGCACACGTGGCGAAAGCAGCGCCGTGCTGGGCGAGCGCGGCCTCGTGTACGCCGTCGTCAAGCGCGGCGCCGATGGCAAGCTCGACCACCATTGCGTCGACGGCGCCCACACCGCCGCCCGCATCCTCGACCAATCCGCGCCGGCCGCGCAGGGAGCATCCCGCCATGACCATCATTGAACGCCATGCCGGCTTCGCTGCCGGCGCCTGTCTTGGCCATCTCGCCCGCATCGCCGCCATCGCCCTGCTGGCCGCGGCCGCCTTCGCCACCACCGGCAGCGCGCGCGCGGCCACCATCCAGATCATCAACCAGAACGCTCCCGGCGTCGGCTTCAACGATCCGACCCCGGCCCTGCCTGTCGGCGGCAATCCCGGCACCACCCTGGGCGAGCAGCGCCTGCACGCCTTCCGCTTTGCGGCCGACGTCTGGGCCGCGCACCTGGTCAGCAGCGTGCCGATCCGCATCGGCGCCGCCTTCCTGCCGCTCGACTGCAATGCAACCGGCGCCGTCCTCGGCGCGGCCGGCGCCTACCAGGTGGTCGCCAACTTCCCGGCCGCGCCGATCAACGGCACCTGGTATCCGACCGCCCTGGCCGGCAAGCTTGCCGGCCTCGATTTCGCCGCGCCCGGCGACCCGCACATCATCGCGCGCTTCAATTCACGGCTTGGCCTGTTCTCCGACTGCGTTCCCGGCCTCACCTTCTACCTGGGGCTCGACCGCAAGGCCGGCAGCCAGATCGACCTGGTGGCCACCCTGCTGCACGAGATCGCCCACGGCCTCGGCTTCCAGACCTTTACCGACGACGAGACCGGCGCCTTCCTGCTCGGCCGGCCCTCGGTCTGGGATTTCAACCTGGTCGACAACCGCAGGGAACGCCTGTGGGTGATGATGACGGAAGTCGAACGGGTCGCCAGCGCCACCACCTGGCGCGGCCTGTCCTGGAATGGCTGGCATGTCACCCGCTCCACGCCGGACGTGCTGAGCCCGGCATCGGTGCTGACGATCGGCGGAGAAAATGCCGGCGCCGCCGCCGGCGAATACGCGGTGGGCGACGCCAGCTTCGGCCCGGCGATCCGCAACGCGCCGGTCAGCGCGCAGCTGATGCCGGTGGTCGATCAGTTGAACGGCAACGGCCTGGCCTGCTCTGCACTGAGCGCCGCCAATGCGCTGGCGGTGCGCGGCAATATCGCCCTGGTCGACCGCGGCAGTTGCGACTACGTGGTCAAGGCGCGCAATGTGCAGGCCGCCGGCGCCCTCGGCATGATCGTCGCCGACAACGCGGCGGGCGAAGTGGCCGGCATGCCGGGGCTCGATGCGAGCATCGCGATTCCCTCGGCCCGCATCACGCGCGCCGACGGACGGGCGCTCAAGCTGGCCCTCCAGAACCGCTCGTCCAACCGCTCCGGCGTGGTGGCGCGGCTGCAGTCCGATCCGGTGCGGCTGGCCGGCACCGACGGCCGCAAGCGCATGCTCATGTACACGCCGGGCATCAACGCACCCGGCTCCTCGGTCTCGCACTTCACCACCGAGGCCACCCGCAACCTGCTGATGGAGCCATCGATCAACAGCGACCTGCGCTACTCCGTCATGCCGCCGCGCGACCTGACGCTGCCGCTGCTGCGCGACCTGGGCTGGTAGACGGAGTCAGTAAGGCGAAAAAAAACCGGCGCCCTCGCGGGTGCCGGCTCAGTGATGCAGTCGGGCCTGGGCGATTAAGCCTGGGCGCCCTTCTTGTATGCTTCCACGCCATTGACCAGCTCGGCCTTGGCTTCCTCGATGCCGGCCCAGCCTTCGATCTTGACCCACTTGCCCGGTTCCAAATCCTTGTAGTGCTCGAAGAAGTGCTGGATCTGCTTCAGGCGCAGCTCTTCCAGGTCTTCCAGCGACTGGATTTTCTTGTACATCGGCAGCACTTTCTCGACCGGCACCGCGATCACCTTGGCGTCGCCGCCGCCGTCATCGGTCATCTTCAGCACGCCCAGCGCGCGGCAGCGCACCACCACGCCCGGCGGCAGCGGGAACGGGGTAATGACCAGCACGTCGCATGGGTCGCCGTCGTCGGCGATGGTCTGCGGCACATAGCCATAGTTGCACGGATAGTGCATGGCCGTACCCATGAAACGGTCGACGAAGATCGCGCCGCTGTCCTTGTCGACCTCGTACTTGACCGGATCGGCGTTCATCGGGATTTCGATGATGACGTTGAAGTCGTTCGGCACGTCTTTGCCGGCTGGGACGTTATTCAGGCTCATGGATGGTCCTTGGTTGCTGGAGAGTCAATAATAGGCCGTCATTATAGCGAAACCGACATCGCCTGTGCGGCGGGCCGTGCGTGCGCGCCTCAAAGAATGCTGGCCAGTGCGCATTGCCGGTAATGGCTCGCCGCCTCCTGCTCCTGCCCCAGCGCCTCGTGCATCTGGGCCAGCTTGAGGTGCGCCTCGCGCACCATCGACGCATCGAGGGCGTCCGACAGCGCCTGCTCCAGGTAGCGCTGGGCCTTGCCCCACAATTTCTGCTTCAGGCACAGCGAACCGAGGGTCAGGGCCAGCTCGGCGTCCGTCGGGCGCTCGCGGCGCCAGGTCTCGCACGCCTCGATCTGCGCCAGCAGCGACGGCGAGCCGGCCGGGCTGGCGGCGTCGCGGTAGGCGCGCACCACGCGCTCGTCCCAACCCGCCTTGAGCGACTCTTCGGCGATCGCGCGCGCCTCGTCGTGCAGGCCGCGCGCATTGAAGGCGCTGGCCGCGCGCGCCGCGATATAGGGCACCGTGCGGTCTTGCGGCGGCACCGTGGCCCAGATGCGGCGCAGCGATTCGGCGTCGTGCCCGTCGCCGCCCAGCAGCGCCTCGTAGGACAGCTCGCGCAGGCGGCTCGACAGGGCCGGATGCAGCGCGCGGCGTTTATCCAGGATGCGCACCAGGCGCAACACCTCGGGCCAGTTGCGCGCCTGCTGGTTGGCCTTCATCGCCCACTGCAGCGCGTGGATGTGACGCTGGCCGCTGGCATTGAGTTCGGCCACCGCTTCGAGCGCGGCCTCGGGCTGGTGGTCGTCGACCAGCAATTCGGTGACCGTCATCAGGCGCGCGGTCTTGAGGGTGTTGTCGTGGGCGATCCCGGCCAGCCAGGCGTCGCGCCGCGCCGGCTCGCGCATGCGGTGCGCGGCGCGCGCGCCGATCAGGGCCGCCAGGCCCGCGTTCTCGGGCAGCTCGGCGGCGCGCATCGCGGCTTTTTCGGCATGGCCGAAGCGGCCCTCGAACAGGGCCTTGAGCGCGTCGCGCATGCCCTTGTTGCCTTCGCGCTCGGCGCGGCGCTGGCGATAGGCGGCCACGCGCTGCGGCATCTTGAGGGTAGCGTTGATGGCGCGCACCAGGGCGTACAGCGCCAGGAAGGACGCCACCAGCAGCACCACGAACAGGTTGAGCGACATGTCGATCCGGTGCGGCGGATAGAACAGCACCACATTGCCCGGATTGAAGCGCGCCGTCACGGCGATGCCGATGGCGGCGGCCATCAGCGCGACTAACCAGAGGAGTAAACGCATGCTTATTGCTTCACTTTTATTGTTTCGCTTTGTAGTTGCGCACGGCGTTCAGGCTGTCGGCCAGCGTCGGCATCTCGATCGTCAGGTTGTTGGCCTGGACCTGGCGCAGCGCGGCCTGGCTCGATTGCGTCACGCGCGCGCGCGTGTCGAAATACTTGACCAGCATGGCCTGGGCCGTGGCCAGATCGTCGCGGAAGGTCGCCTCGTTGCGCGACAACAGCGCCAGCCGCGCGTTCAAGAGGCGCAGCTTGAGGTTCTCGCGCACGAAGAACGATTCGCTCGGCGACAGCATCAGCGCCTCGGGCGACTCGACGCTGCGCACCCGGATCAGCTGGCGCACGTCGTCCCACATCTCCTGGCTCCACAGGCTCCAGGTGTCGAGCATGCGCTGGCCCACGCCCAGCGGCTGCGCCGGAACGCTGGCCGGCGCCGGCGCGGCCGCAGCCTCGCCCTTGCGGCCGGTGCGCACCGGCGCCATCGGCAGCAGCGGTTTTTCATTGGACAGCATCGGCAGCGAATCGACCTGCCCGATCACGTGGTCGAGGCGCACGGCGACGCCGGCCAGGTCCACCGCCGGCAAGGCCTTGAGCTTCTCGATGTCGCCCGCGATGGCGCGCCGGATGGTGAGGAATTGCGGGGTGTCGGAGCGCGACACCGCGCGGTCGGCGTTCTGCAGCGCGATCAGGGCGCCCTGCACGTTGCCGGCCAGTTGCAGCTGCTGGCTGGCGGTCGACAGCACCTGCTCGATCTCGGTCAGCGCCCACTCGTCGCGGTTCTGCGACAGGTCTTTATAGAGCTGCTCGAGCGCCACCTGCTGGCTCTGGGCCTCGCTCTGGCGGCTTTCGAGCACGCCGACCTTGATCTGGAGCTCCTTCGACTGGTCCGCCACGTCGCGCGCCAGCGCCGCCGTCTCGGCATTGACCGCATTGCCCTTCTGGAGGCTGCGCGCCATGTCCTGGCGCAGCGCGTTGATGCGGTTGTGCGACGAATACGTCTGCAGCGCCAGCAGCACGGCCAGCGCGATCACCGCCAGCGGCAGCGGGCGCGCCAGGCGGTCGAACAAAGCGGGGCCGCCCGGCTCGCCCATGCGAGATGCGACAGGCGCGCCACCGGCCGGAGGCATGCCGCCCGGAGGAACGCCGCCCGCGGCCGCGCCCGACGGCGCGCCGCCCTGGACGCCCTCGGGCTTGTGGAGACTCGGTGCGGGCACATTGGCCTGCGGCTGATCTGGATTGTTCGGCAATTCGTTCATTATTGTGATTGTAACGCTGCTAGTAGACGGGCATCTCCGGATCCCGTCAGGGTCACGTGGCGCAGGCCCAGGGCATGCGCCGTCTCGGCGATCCGCGCATGGGGCACGATCAGGTGCTGTTGCTCGAAACGTGCCTGGAACCCGGGTTCCAGCGCCCCCACCAGGCCGGCCAGGCCACGCAGGGCTTCCGAGCTCGTGATTATCCAGTCGTTTGGCTGCGCCAGCAAGGCGCGCAATCGTGCGGCCAGCCCGGGTGTCAATACAGGGGTGCTGCGGCGGTAGGCCGCTACTGCCTCGACCGTGGCGCCGGCCGCGCGCAGGGCGTCGGCCAGCAGCTCGCGCCCGCCGTCGCCGCGCACGATCAGCACGCGCCGGCCGGCAAACAGGGCCAGGTCCAGGCTCTGGAGCAGGTGTTCCGAATCGCTGTGGGCCGGGTCGGGCGGACTATGAATCGTATGGCCGGGCGCTGCGACCCCATGGCGCGCCAGCGCGGCGCGGCTGCCCTCGCCCACTACCGCCAGCGGCACGGCCACCGGCCAGGCATCGAGGTGGGCGAACGCGGCATCGACCGCGTTCGGCGAAACGAAGACCGCCAGCGCGTAGTCATGCAGGGCGGCCAGCGCCGCGCGCAGCGGCGCCGGATCGTCGATCGGGGCGATCTGAAGCAGCGGCAAGACCTCGACCGTGCGGCCGATCGCGCTCACCGCCTGCGCCAGGCCGTCGGCCTGGGCGCGCGGCCGGGTGACCACGACCACGCGCTCGCTCGGCGCCGGGTCCAGCTCAGGCATCCTCGGCCGCATCGACGCGGCAGGCGGACAGGATCGCGCTGGCGTCCTGCTGCGCCAGCAGCTCGGACACCTGCTCGCCCAGGTATTCCGGCTGCTCGGCGGCGCCCGCCACCTCGGCGTGCGCGCTGCGCTTGCCGTCCGGGGTCGCGACCATCGCGCGCAGGCGCATCTGGCCGTCCTGCACGGTGGCATAGGCCGCCAGCGGAATCTGGCAGCTGCCGCCGAAGATGCGCGACACCTTGCGCTCGGCCAGCACCGCCTGGGCGGTTTCGACGTGGTTCAGCGGCGCCAGCACGGCGCGCAGGTCGACGCCGTCGCTGCGCTGCCCGCTCAGGATCTCGATCGCCATCGCCCCCTGGCCGGCCGCCGGCAGGCTCAGCTCGGGCTCGAGCAGGGCCTTGATGCGCTGCGGCAGTCCCAGGCGCTTGAGGCCGGCGGCGGCCAGGATGATGGCCGCGTAGTCGCCGCGGTCGAGTTTACCCAGGCGGGTGTCGAGATTGCCGCGCAGCGGCTGGATCACGAGGTGCGGGTAGCGCGCCGCGATCAGCGACTGGCGGCGCAGGCTGCTGGTGCCGACCACGGCACCGGCCGGCAGCTCATCCAGGCTGGCGTAGTCGTTCGACACGAAGGCGTCGCGCGGGTCTTCGCGCTCGAGCACGGCAGCCAGCTCGAAGCCCTCCGGCAGCTCCATCGGCACGTCCTTGAGCGAATGCACGGCCAGGTCGGCGCGGCCTTCGGCCATCGCCACCTCGAGTTCCTTGACGAACAGGCCCTTGCCGCCGACCTTGGACAGGGTACGGTCGAGGATCTGGTCGCCGCGTGTTGTCATTCCGAGAATTTCGACGCTACATTCTGGATATAATGCGGCGAGCCGGTCGCGCACGTGCTCCGCCTGCCACATGGCGAGGCGGCTCTCGCGGGATGCGATAATCAATCTGGCTGGCGCCTGGGGCGCCGCGTTGGAAACCTGCTGTATAGCGTTTAACACTCGAGTTCTTTCACTGTCATTGGGCCGACCCGGACGATGCCAGTAGCCGTTCCCTGCATAAGATCATAAATTTTATCATGGGGCATCTTGCAGATCGTGGCCAACCGCCATCGCACAATCTATTACTTGTGGTCGATATGGACAATCCTGCTGCACCCGTAGTACAAGCCGGCGCCGACAAGGACGCCCCGCTCAAGGAAGACATCCGCCTGCTCGGCCGCCTGCTGGGCGACGTGCTGCGCGACCAGGAAGGCGACGCGGTGTTCGACATCGTCGAAACCATCCGCCAGACCGCGGTGCGTTTCCGCCGCGACGACGATCCGGACGCCGGCGAAGAGCTGGCCACCCTGCTGCACAAGCTCACCCGCGACCAGACGATTTCGGTGGTCCGCGCCTTCTCCTACTTCTCGCACCTGGCCAATATCGCCGAAGACCAGCACCACAACCGCCGCCGCCGCGCGCACCTGCTGGGCGGTTCGGCGCCGCGTTCGGGTAGCATCGGCTACGCGCTGGGCAAGCTGTTTGATGCCGGCATCAAGCGCGAGACGGTCGATGAATTCTTCCGCAACGCCCTGATCTCGCCGGTGCTGACCGCCCACCCGACCGAAGTCCAGCGCAAGAGCATCCTCGACGCCGAGCACGACATCGCGCGCCTGCTGGCCGAGCGCGACGCGCCGCAGACGCCGAAGGAACGCCGCCGCAACGAGCAGCTGCTGCACGCCCGCATCGCCACCCTGTGGCAGACGCGCATGCTGCGCTACTCCAAGCTGACCGTGGCCGACGAGATCGAGAACGCCCTGTCCTACTACCGCATCACCTTCCTGCGCGAAGTCCCGGCCCTGTACGACGACATCGAACTGGAAGTCGCCGAACAGTATGGCGGCGATGGATCGGCTGCCGCCGCCCACGCTTCGTTCCTGCAGATGGGCAGCTGGATCGGCGGCGACCGCGACGGCAACCCGAACGTCAACGCAGACACCATGCGCCACGCGCTGACGCGCCAGTCGACCACCATCCTCGACTTCTACCTCGACGAAGTGCACGCGCTGGGCGCAGAGCTGTCGGCTTCCACCCTGCTGGTCAAGGTCTCGCCGGCGCTGGAACAGCTGGCGGACGCCTCGCCCGACGCCTCGCCGCACCGCAGCGACGAACCCTACCGCCGCGCCCTGATCGGCATTTATGCGCGCCTGGCCGCCACCGCGCGCGAGCTGGGCGTGGGCCACATCCTGCGCAAGGAAGTCGGCCACGCCGCGCCTTATCTCGACCCGGAACTGTTCGCGGCCGACCTCGAGGTGCTGGCCGACTCGCTGCGCCAGAACCACGGCGCCATGCTGATCCAGCCGCGCCTGGCGGGCCTGCTGCGCGCCGCGCGCATCTTCGGATTCCATCTGGCCTCGCTCGACATGCGCCAGAGCTCGGACATCCACGAGCGCGTGCTGGCCGAGCTGTTCGCGCGCGCCGGCGTCGAAGCCGACTATGCTGCGTTGAGCGAAGAAGACAAGCGCGCGCTGATCCTGCGCGAGCTGGCGCAATCGCGCCCCCTGTTCTCGCCCTACGAAAGCTATGGCGACGAGACCAATTCCGAGCTGGCGATCCTGCGCTGCGCGCGCGACATCCGCCTGCGCTACGGCCCGCGCGCGATCCGCAACTACATCATCTCGCATACCGAGACCGTGTCCGACCTGCTCGAAGTGCTGCTGCTGCAGAAAGAGACGGGCCTGATGCGGGCCAGCACGGGCTCGAGCGACGTGATGGTGATCCCGCTGTTCGAAACCATTCCCGACCTCCAGCGCGCCGCCGGCATCATGGACGAGTGGATGGCGATTCCGCTGGTGGCCGGCATCATCGAGAAACAGGGCCGGCTGCAGGAAGTCATGCTCGGCTACTCCGACTCGAACAAGGACGGCGGCTTCCTGACCTCGAACTGGGAGCTGTACCAGGCCGAACTCAAACTGGTCGAGGTGTTCAAGCAGCGCCAGGTGAAGCTGCGCCTGTTCCACGGCCGCGGCGGCACCGTCGGCCGCGGCGGCGGCCCGAGCTACGACGCGATCCGCGCCCAGCCACCCGGCACCGTCAACGGCCAGATCCGCCTGACCGAACAGGGCGAGATCATCGCCTCGAAGTTCTCGAACCCCGAGATCGGTCGGCGTAACCTGGAGCTGCTGGTGGCGGCGACGCTGGAAGCGAGCTTGACGCCGCATGACGCAAACGGCGTCGACGCCGAGCGCCTGCAGCGTTTCGAGTCGGTGATGGCCGAGCTGTCGAACCGCGCCTACAAGGCCTACCGCAACCTCGTGTACGAGACGCCGGGCTTCACCGACTACTTCTTCGAAGGCACGCCGATCGCCGAGATCGCGGAACTGAACCTCGGTTCGCGTCCCGCCTCGCGCAAGTCGACCCGCCGCATCGAAGACCTGCGCGCGATCCCCTGGGGCTTCTCGTGGGGCCAGTGCCGCCTGCTGCTGCCGGGCTGGTTCGGGTTCGCGTCGAGCGTGACGAGCTGGCTGGGTGAAGGAGACCACGACGCGAAGCTGGAAGAGCTGCGCGCGATGTACCGCGACTGGCCGTTCTTCGCCACCCTGCTGTCGAACATGGACATGGTGCTGGCCAAGACCGACCTGGCGATCGCCTCGCGCTATGCCGGCCTGGTGAGCGACGCCGGCCTGCGCGAACGCATCTTCCGCCGCATCTCGGCCGAGCATGGCGAGACGATCCGCACCCTGGAAGCGATCACCGGCGCCAGCGAACGGCTGGCCGGGAACCCGCTCCTTGCCCGCTCGATCCAGAACCGCTTCGCCTATCTCGATCCGCTGAACCACTTGCAGGTGGAGCTGATTCATCGCCGCCGCAAGCTGGCCGACAATGCCGATCCGCGCGTGCATCGGGGGATTCATTTGTCGATCAATGGGGTTGCGGCCGGTTTGCGCAACACCGGTTGAACGCGTAACGTCCCAAAAAACAAAAGCCGCCCGGCGCAAACCGGGCGGCTTTTTTACATCCACACCACCAATGAATTACTGGTTGTGCAGGAAGGTCTTGAGCTTGTCCGAACGCGAAGGCTGGCGCAGCTTGCTCATCGCCTTGGCTTCGATCTGGCGGATACGCTCGCGGGTCACGTCGAACTGCTTGCCCACTTCTTCCAGCGTGTGGTCGTTCGACATCTCGACGCCGTAGCGCATGCGCAGCACCTTCGCTTCGCGCGGGGTCAGCGAGTCCAGCACTTCCTTGATCACGTTGCGCATCGAGGCATGCAGCGCGGCGTCCAGCGGGGCCAGGGTCGCGTTGTCTTCGATGAAGTCGCCCAGCTGCGAATCGCCGTCCTCGCCCATCGGGGTTTCCATCGAAATCGGTTCCTTTGCGATCTTCATGATCTCGCGAACCTTATTCTCCGGCATCTCCATCTTGGCGGCCAGGGTCGGCAGATCCGGCTCGCTGCCGGTTTCCTGCATGATCTGGCGCGAGATGCGGTTCATCTTGTTGATCGTCTCGATCATGTGCACCGGCACGCGGATCGTGCGCGCCATGTCGGCGATCGAGCGCGTGATCGCCTGGCGGATCCACCAGGTCGCATAGGTCGAGAATTTATAGCCGCGACGGTATTCGAACTTGTCGACCGCCTTGAGCAGGCCGATATTGCCTTCCTGGATCAGGTCCAGGAATTGCAGGCCGCGGTTGATGTATTTCTTCGCGATCGAGATCACCAGGCGCAGGTTGGCCACCGTCATTTCGCGCTTGGCCTGACGGGCGCGCTTCTCGCCGGCCGCCATCTGCTTGTTGATCTTGCGCAGGTCGGCCAGAGGCAGCGCCACGCGCGCCTGCAGGTCGATCATGCGCTGCTGCAGCTCTTTAATGGCCGGCAGATTCCGGCTCAGCACCGCGCTGTACGGATAGGCGCAGTCGACTTCGCGGTCGCCCCATTGCAGGTCGGTCTCGTTGCCCGGGAAGACCTTGATGAAGTGGGCGCGCGGCATGCCGCAGCGGTTCACGCAGATGTCCAGCACGGCGCGCTCGATCGAACGCACTTCGTCCATCTGGCCACGCAGGGTGTCGCACAGCTTTTCCACGACCTTGGCGGTGAAGCGGATGCCCAGCAGCTCGTACGAGATCACGGCCTGCGCCTCTTCGTAGGCCGGCGAACCGTAGCCTTCGTTCTTGAAGGCGTGGCCCATCAGGTCGAACTGCTGCTCGATCAGCGTGAACTTCTCCAGCGCGCCCTTGCGCAGCTGGGCCAGTTGCTCGGCCGAGTAGCCGGCCGCGGCGCCGCCGGCATTGCCGCCTTCGCCCTCTTCTTCTTCGTCCTCGACTTCTTCTTCTTCCTCGTCGTCCTCTTCCGCGACAGCGGCCGCGTGGGCCACCGAGGCGGCCGGCGCCGGGGTGTCTTCCAAGTCGACGAAGCCATCCACCACGTCGTCGATCTTCAGCTCGTCGCTGGCGATCTTGTGCGACAGCGCGATGATTTCCGAGATCGTGGTCGGGCATGCCGAGATGGCCTGCACCATGTCCTTGAGGCCCTGCTCAATGCGCTTGGCGATCTCGATCTCGCCTTCGCGGGTCAGCAGCGACACCGCGCCCATTTCACGCATATACATGCGGACCGGGTCGGTGGTGCGGCCGAAGTCGGAGTCGACGGTCGACAGCGCGGTCGCGGCGGCGGCCTCGACTTCGTCTTCGCTGGTCGGGGTCACGGCCTGGTCCGACAGCAGCATCATTTCGGCTTCAGGGGCGCGCTCGTAGACAGCGATACCCATGTCGTTGAAGGTCGCGATGATGCCTTCGATCGCTTCCGGATCGATGATGTTTTCCGGCAGGTGGTCGTTGATCTCGGCATGGGTCAGGTAGCCGCGCTCCTTGCCCATATTGATCAGGTTCTTCAGCTGCTGGCGGCGCTTTTCGAGTTCGGCTTCCGAGAAACCGGCTTCGTTCAGCATGCCGAGGCCCTTGGCCTTGCGCTCGCGCGCCTTCGAGGCGGCTTTCAGTTCGGCGCGCTCGACGGCGTTCAGCGCCGCGACTTCGTCGTTCTCCGGCACGAATTCGCTTGGCTTGCGGCCACGGCGGCCCGGGACTTTCACCTGCGGCAGCAGGTAGCCCGAGGTGTCGATCGCAGCCAGCGCGGCGGCGTCGGTGGTCTTGCTGACGGCGCCGACGGCGCTCACGGGGGCGCTGGCCACCGCTTCGACGCGGCGCACGGCGCGGGCGCGCACGACTTTCGGCGCTTCCTCGGCGGCGGTCTGGGCGACCGGGGCCGCCACCGGCGCGGCGGCCGGAGCTTCCGGCTCGGCCGCCTTCAGGGCAGCCAGCTTGCCGCGCTTGCGCACGATGACCGGCGCCACGGCTGGCTTGGCCTGCGCCTGCATGTATTCGGCGGCCAGGTCGATGCCGGCGTCCACGTCGGCAGCGGCAGAGTCAGGAGCAGATTCGTCGGCCGCCGGGGCGGCGGCTTCGGCCACCACTTCTTCGACCGCGGCGGCGATCGGGGCCACGACAGGCGCTGCAACAGCAGCAGGCGCCTCTTCCACGACTGGCGCAGCGACCGGCTCGTCCACCACCGGGCCGCCGGCGGCCAGGATGGCGTCGGCCTGGGCCTTCAGCGTGGCCAGGCGCGAACGGGTCTTGACCACCGTCACCTTGGCCGCCGCTTCCGTTTCGAGGAAGTAGGAGGTCGCGGTTTTCGGCACTGCCAGCGGCGCCGAAGCCTTGGCCGGCGCTTTTTTCGCTGTCAGTGTCAATGTCTTGGCGGTGTTTTTCATACTTAAAACTCTCCAGTCGAGGCGAGTTGCGCGCCTGCGAAGTCAATAATCCAGCGGGACCCGCGTACGGGTCCTGGGAAAGGGGGAACGGAAGTGGCCCTACCTAGGGGCGGACATGCCAGGTTTCAAGCACGACTTACCGGTTTTTGCGCGCGCCAACTCGATTCTGGGCTGCGGACAGATAGGCGATGGTCGATGTTCAAAATCGTGCTGTGCATGTCGGAACGAAAAAAAGCCCGCTAACACGGGCTTGCATCTATTTTTCTAGAAGAATAGGGGAAGGGGCATATTATGCCCCAATGCAAGTTTTGGTGATAATTGATAGATCCGATAAGGGATATACACAATTCACATAGCGCAGCCCTGACATGCCCTCCTGACAAGCTTCCGGGAAGGTCTGCGCCGGCGCAAGCCGGACTCAAGGCAAGAGGCGGATGATACACGATTTCATGCGCCAGCGCTTCCCCCTGCTATAAGTTTCCCAACATTTATAATTGGAACTAGTACAATGCGCGCCCGAGCGCCGTGCTATCCTTCGCAATCTTGTTCTTACCATGAAGTCAATGAATACCACTACCCCTGCAGAGTCCGTCGACACCAACGCCACCACTCCGGAGGCGCAGCAGCCGCAAGCAGCAGCGCCGGCCGCACCGGCGCCAAGCGCCGCGCCGGCGCAAGGCCTGTCGGCACGCGCACTGCTCAAGCAACTCCAGCAGGAGTATCCAGCCTTCCGCGACTGCCTGCCGCTGTCGATCGGCATCGACAAGCAACTGCTGGCCCGCATGCCCGGCCTGGACAAGAAGGTAATGCGCGCCGCGCTCGGCATCCACACCGGTTCGATGCGCTACCTGCGCGCGATGGAAAAGGCCAAAGTGCGCCATGACCTGGACGGCACCGCCGGCGCCGAAGTGCCCGAGGCGCACCGCCTGCACGCCAAGGAGCAGCTGCAGCAGCGCTTCAAGAAGGAAGCCGAACGCAAGAAGGCCGAACGCGAAGCCGCGCAAGAAGAAGAAAACAACCGCAAGCGCCAGGAAAAACTGCAGGCGCTCGCGTCCAAGTTCTCCAAGAATTGAGCGCAGCGTCCGAGATCCCCGAGGACGACCTGCAGCCAGATCTGCCAGCGTACGTCGGCATCGACCTGGCCAATGTGCGCCTGGTGCGCAGCGAGCAGGACGCGCGCGAGGCGCTGGCAGACCTGCTGGGCAGCGAAGCGATCGGCTTCGACACCGAATCCAAGCCGACCTTCGCCAAGGGCGAAGTGTCGACCGGGCCGCACCTGGTGCAGCTCGCGACCCTGGAAACGGCCTGGCTGTTCCAGACCGCGACCCCGGCCGGCAATGCGCTGGCCATCACCGTCCTGAAACCCGTGCTCGAGGACGAGCGCGTGCTGAAAGTGGGTTTTGGTCTGGGCGACGACGTGCGGCGCCTGAAGTCGAAGTTCGGCATCGAGCTGCGCAATGTGCTCGACCTGTCGACAGCCCTGCGCCGGCGCGGCGAGCGCAATCCGCTCGGCGCGAAGAGCGCCGTCGAGCGCTTCTTCGGCCAGCGCCTGCAAAAGTCCAAGCGCATCACCACCACCAACTGGGCCCTGCCCCGGCTATCGGACAAGCAGCTGCAGTACGCGGCCGACGATGCGCATGCGGCCTTGAAGATCTACCGCCATTGGAAGGCGAATCCGCCGGCCTGACCCTCCGCGGGTGACTGTGCACTAAAAGAGGGAGTTCCGTCTCAGAAATTCGCGATATCATTCCCACATCGTCGATGCCGGTGGGAGCTCATGATTTCACGTCGCCTACGCCTGTCCCTCGCCTCTCTGTTCGGTCTACTCTCCTGTGCGGCCACGGCGGCGCCGCAAACCGTCCCCGATACGCTCGACCAGCGCCTGCTGGCCTGCGCCACCTGCCATGCGCGGGTCGATGCGCGCGGCAATCCGGTCAACGACAGCTTCTATCCGCGATTGCAGGGCAAGCCGGCCGGCTACCTGTATCACCAGTTGCTGAACTTTCGCGACGGGCGGCGCCAGTATCCCTTGATGACCTACCTGGTCGACCACCTGCCCGACGCTTACCTGCGCGAGATCGCCCAGCACTTCGCGGCCCTGCCGCCGACCGTGCTGCCGCCCCAATCTTCCGGACTGTCAAGCGCGGCGCTCGAACGCGGGCGCCGGCTCGTGGTCGATGGTGATTCAGCGCGCAAGATCCCGGCCTGCGTCGCCTGCCATGGCGCGCGCCTGACCGGCGTGCAGCCCAACATTCCCGGCCTGCTCGGCCTGCCGCGCGACTACGTCAACGCGCAGTTCGGCGCCTGGCGCAACAAGGTGCGGCGCGCGCATGCGCCGGACTGCATGGCCGACATCACGGCGCGCCTGTCGCTGGAGGACGTGGCGGCCATCTCGGGCTGGCTGGCGGCGCAACCGATGCCGCTCGACCCGCACCCGGCCGACTCCATCGCACGGCCCTTGCCGCTGGCCTGCGGCAGCGATCCGGAGGCGCAATGAAGACCTTGCGGGTTGCCCTCCTCCTTATCGTCGTTCTCGCCCTGGCCGCGGTGGCGCTGGCGTGGCCGCGCGCCGAACATATTCCATCGAGTTCGCCGGCCGCCTATGCTCTGAACACGGCCAATATCGAACGTGGCGCCTACCTGGCGCGGGCCGGAGACTGCATCGCCTGTCACACGGCGCGCGGCGGCGTGGCGTATGCCGGCGGCCGCCCGCTCGATACGCCGTTCGGGCGTTTCTACGGGCCGAATCTCACGCCGGATACTGAAACCGGCATCGGCGACTGGAGCGCCGACGACTTCTGGAACGCCCTGCACAACGGCATCGCCAAAGATGGCCGCCTGCTCTACCCGGCCTTCCCCTACACGAACTACACGAAGGTCACGCGCTACGATTCGGACGCCCTGTTCGCCTACTTCCGCAGCCTGGCGCCGCAGCGCCAGCCGAACCGGCCGCACGAACTGGGCTTCCCCTACGACAGCCAGGCGCTGCTGGCCGGCTGGCGCCTGCTGTACTTCCGCCCTGGCGTGATTGAAGCACAGCCGGCGCGCGGCGTGGAGTGGAATCGCGGCGCCTATCTGGTCGAGGGCCTGGGACATTGCAGCGCCTGCCACAGCGCGCGCAACCAGTTCGGCGCGAACAAGGAAGGACTCGATGGCGGCCTGATTCCCACGCTGGGCTGGTATGCGCCGTCGCTGACGTCCAGCGGCGAGGCTGGTCTGGGTGACTGGGACAAGGACCACATCGTGGCGCTGCTCGGCACCGGCATCTCGCCGCGCGGCTCGGCCACCGGGCCGATGGCGGAAGTGGTGGCGCGCAGCCTGCAGCACCTGACGGCGGACGACCTGGGTGCGATGGCGAGCTATCTGAAATCACTGCCGTCGACGCCCGCCCAGCGACCGGATCGTGCGCCGCCGGCGGACGAGCGGGTGCTGGCGGAAGGCCGCCGCATCTACGAGGCCAGTTGCGCGCAATGCCATGGCGACGATGGGCGAGGCAAGCTGCCCGCCTATCCTCCGCTGGCGGGAAACCGCGCCGTGACCCTGACGCCGGCCGTGAATGCGATCCGCATGACGGTCAATGGCGGCTTCCCGCCCGGGACCAAAGGCAATCCTCGCCCTTACGGCATGCCGCCGTTCGGCCATGAGCTGGACGATGCGCAAGTGGCGGCGGTGCTGAGCTGGATCCGTACCAGTTGGGGCAATGCGGCGCCGCCTGTGACCGCGGTCGAAGTGAACCGGTATCGGGCGATTACGGGAGACTGAAACGGGTGGCGACGTGCTCGCCCCTTGCCGGCCAGAACCGAACGGCCGTGCAAGTATGGCCGTGCTATCGTCGTGACCAAACTCCCGTGAACCGATCAGGCTCATGTTGGCGGCCTGCGCATCGTCGCGCCGCCCTGAGCCGGCCCGAAAGGATAAGCATGACCCGTTTCAACGAAAAAACCGTGCTGGTTACCGGTGCTGCTTCCGGCATCGGCCTGGCGACCGCCCGCCGCTTCCTCGATGAAGGCGCCCGCGTCGTCATGCTCGACATCGATGGCGACACACTGAAGAAGGCTGCTTCCAGCCTGCCCCAGGACCGCGTCCTCGTGCAGGTCGGCGATACCGCCGACAAGGACACCGCGACCGCTGCCGTCAAGGCGGCCGTCGACCGCTTCGGCGGCCTGCATATCCTCATCAACAATGCAGGGATGGCGACCGAGGGCGACATCACGCAGACGAGCGAAGAAGACTTCGAGCGCGTCATGGCGGTCAATGTCGGCGGCTACTATCACATGGCCAAGGCGGCGATGCCCGAGCTGATCAAAGCGCGCGGCGCGATCGTCATGACCTCCTCGGTTTCCGGGCTTGGCGGCGACTGGAATATGTTTGCCTATAACACCTCGAAAGGCGCCGTCAGCAATATGGTGCGGGCGATGGCGATGGATATGGGAAAGCATGGGGTGCGAGTGAACGCCGTCAATCCGAGCTTCACGAAAACCGGCATGACCGAGGACATGGTGAACGATCCTGAACTGGTCGCCAAGTTCAGGGAACGCATGCCGCTCGGCGCGCCGGAGGATCCGGAAGGCGTTGCGGCGGCAATGGCGTTCCTGGCAAGCGAGGATGCGCGGCTGATTACCGGTGTGAATCTGCCGGTGGATGCGGGGCTGATGGCGTCCAATGGACAGCCGCCGCAGTAAGCCAGGCATCCGGCGCGCCACCGGCGCAAACCGATTCAAGCCTCCGGGGCCACCCAGACCAGGTTCCACAAGTGGCCGTCGATATCCTCGAAGCCCTGGTCATACATGAAGCCATGGTCCTCCGGCGGGTGCGGAATCCTGCCACCGGCAGCGACGGCTTTGCCGATGAGGGCATCGACTTCGTCGCGGCTTTCGCAGCTCAGGCAGATGACGATCTCATTGGCTTCCTTCGCCTGAGCGACGGGTTTGTCGATCAGGGACCTGAAGAAAGGTTCGGTCGTCAGCATGGCCTGGATGGTGTCGCCGACGATGTGCATGAATGCCGAGTGCTCGCCGCTGAAGCGGGCATTGAACGTGAAGCCGAGCGCGGAAAAGAAGGCCTTGGACTTGTCCAGGTCCTTCACCGGCAAGTTGAGGATGATCTGCTTGTTCATCGTGTTTCCTTCAAGAAGGTGGAATGGGCAACCGGTGCATCATCCCTACGACGAATGACAGAGCGCGCAATCGACACGCCGTCGACACTATTCTATTGCCGGGCCGATCAAACCATGTCTGCGAACGCGACCCGATCCGTGGTAGCGTTACGCGCATCCTCGACCCGCACCTTGTGCGCAGCAAGCAGCCCCTCGAGCGACGAATTCATCGTATGGCAGCCCGCATCGATCCCCTTGTTCATGTGAGCGCGAATGCCACCCAGATCCCCCGCCTCCAGCATGCGCACGACCGCCGGACTCGGCGTCAGGCACTCGGTCGCCAGATAGTAGCGATTCCCCTCGACCGACGGCAGCAAGGCCTGGCACAGGATGCCACGCAAGGCATGCGCCAATGCCTGCGCCTGCGCCTCCGAATTACCCAGCAAGCGCAGCATCTTCTGCAGCCCGAGCTCGGTCGACCGCGCATGCAGGGTCGCCAGCACCAGCGGCCCCGACTCGGCCAGCGCCAGCGCCTCCTGCGCCGTCTGCGCATCGCGGATCTCGCCGATCACGATGACATCCGGCCGCTCGCGCAGCGCATCCAGCGCCCCCAGGTAGTAACTCTCGACGTCGCCATCCTCCCCCACTTCACGCTGGGTAATGATGCACTTGCGCTGAGGGATCAAGGTTTCGACCGGATCTTCGATGGTGATGATGTGCCCCGAACGCTGGCGATTGATCTCGTCCAGGATCGAGGCAATCGTGGTCGACTTGCCCTGGCAGGTGTCGCCAATGATCAGCACCAGACCGCTGGTCAGCCGCGCAAACTCGCGCTCGTCATCCCACAGGCCAAGGTCGGACAATGCAATCGGCTCCTTCGGAAAGCGCCGAATCACGCACCCGATGCGCTTGCCGCCCTGGAAGCGGAAGCAGTTGGCGCGAATGCGCGCCGTGTGCAAGTCGATCGAGCGGTCGAAGGCGCGCGAGGCGATGCGCTGCGGCCAGTTCGGCTCGATCACGTCGAAGAATTCTTCCAGCTCTTCCTTCGTGATCGGCGAATCGGTCACCGCCACCAGGCCTTTCGGCTGGCGCAGCATCAGCGGGCTGTTCTGGTGGATGATGATGTCCGAGAACACCAGCTTCGAATTGAGCAGGTGCAGGATCTGCTGCACCAGGGTCTCGAACACCGGATGGTCTTCGTTTTCGATGTACGAGAGGGTCGGGATCTGCGAGGACTGGTGGTATTCCATCTGGTGGCAAAGAAAAAACGCGTTCCAGTCATTATAGAACTGGAATGTTGCACCAGAGTAAAAATATCGTCAGCGTGACAAACTCGCAACAATGCGGTCGCCAAACACCGTGATGGTCACACCCAGGGCCACCACCAGCGCGCCCGTCAGGCGCACCGGCGACACTTCACGCTTCACCATATTGATCAGGCCAAAATGATCGATCGCCATCGAGCTGAGCAGCTGACCGGCAATCACCAGCACCACCAGGGTCAACAGGCCGATGCGCGGCGCCAGGAACACGGTGCCCAGCACGAAGGCCGCGCCCATGAAGCCACCCAGGAATTTCCAGGCTGGCTGCGACGGCAAGGCCGCCAGGGTCGCTCCCAGGCCCGCCACACCGCCCTTGGCCATCGCCATCACCAGCAGCGCCACCGTGCCGCAGCTGAATGAAATCAACGCCGCCATGATCGAATTCGCCCCGATCGAGTGGGCCAGCTGGCTGTTCACCGCGGCCTGCGCCGACATCGCGACGCCGATGCAGAACGCCGCCGCCAATAAAATGAGGTTCATCTCCGTACGTCCAAGCAAAAAAACGCACGATTTTAGTGCATTCCGGGCCAGAGCGTCGGCACGCCCGGTCGCGTGCTCGTGCATTTCATCCCCGCAAGGCTGCAATTCGTCGCAAACGCTTCTTGCGGACACGCCCGGCTGGCTACGATGGCTGCCATATCAACGAATCACGGAGTCCACCCATGCAAGCCTTCAAGCCATCATTCGCCGTACGCACCCTGCTGCTGGCCGCCACCCTCGCCTGCGTCGCCGCGCCGACGCCCGCCATGGCCTGGCCCTTCGGCGGCGAAAAAGTCGAAGGCAGCGGCAGCGTGACGCGCCAGGCGCGCCAGGTCGAGCGCTTCACCGGCATCGCACTCGAGTTGCCGGCCCAGCTGGAACTGCGCATGGGCAATACCGAAGGCATCACGATCGAGACCGACGACAATCTGCAGCGCCTGATCGAGACCGAGGTCGACGACGGCGTGCTGCGCATCCGCCCGACCAAGCGCAATATGAACCTGCGGGCGCGCACCATGAAGATCGTCGTCAACGCGCGCCAGATCGAGCGCCTGTCGCTGGGCGGCTCGGGCACCATCGATGCCGAGGCGCTGCGCGCCCAGACCCTGCGCGTCAATCTGGGCGGCTCGGGCAAGATCCGGGTCGCCAGCATGGATGCCGACAAGGTTTCGGTCAGCGTCGGCGGCAGCGGCGACTTCCGCGCCAATGGGGGCAAGGCACGCGACGTGTCGGTGTCGATCGGGGGGTCGGGCAATGTCGACCTGGGCAAGGTCGCGGCCGACAGCGCCAGCGTCAGCGTGGCCGGTTCGGGCGATGTGACGGTCTGGGCCAGGAACGAGTTGAGCATGTCGATCGCCGGTTCCGGCGACGTCAAATACTATGGCGATCCGAAGCTGCGCAGCTCGGTCGCGGGTTCGGGCAAGTCGCGCCGCCTGGGCGACGCGCCGAACTGATCGGGAAAGCGGCGCTCCTTACAGAGTGCCGCGCAGCACTTCGCGCTCGACCTGCACCGTGTCCGTGCCGTCGGTCAGCCACACCTGGCCGTCCTGGATCGTGCACTGCAGCTGCATCGAGCGTTGCGCCATCTTTTCCAGTTGCGCGCTGATCTCCGACGGAATGTTGATCATGCTGACGTTCTTCGCGCGCTCGATCTTGTTGGCCAGGCCCTTGAACCAGATGCTGCTGGTCGCGCTGTAGCTGTACACCACCACCTTTTCGGCGCGGCCGGCCGCCTTCAGCAGGCGCTTCTCGTCCGGCTGGCCGACCTCGATCCAGGTCTGGATCGCGCCGGTCAGGTCCTTCAGCCACAACGCCGGTTCCTCGACGTCGAACAAATCCTTGCCATAGGCGAGCGCCGGGTCGGCGTGCAGGGCGAAGGCCAGCACTCGGATCATCACGCGCTCTTCGGTCTCGGACGGATGCCGGGCGATGGTCAGGGCATGTTCCTGATAATAGTTCCGGTCCATGTCGGCGATCGACAGGTCGGCCTTGTAGATGGTCGCTTTGAGAGCCATTGTTGCGTGCGCTTGTAGGTGCTGGTGGATGAAAACCCGCTATTGTCGCATGCGCGGCGACCGCCGGGTTCCCTGCCGGGTTAGACTGGCCTTCTTACTGAACATGGAGATCGCGATGACCAATGCTTTCCCTCCGAACCAGCAGTTCCTGCTCGCCGCCCGCCCGGTCGGGCTGCCCAAGCGCGAAGACTGGCAGTTCCACGAGCAGGCCGTGCCCGAACCGGGCGAAGGCGAGGTCGTGGTCAAGGTCCTGTACCTGTCGCTCGACCCCGCCATGCGCGGCTGGATGAACGAGGGCAAATCGTATATCCGCCCGGTGGCGATCGGCGAAGTCATGCGCGCCGGCGGCGTGGGCGTGGTGGTGGCCTCGCGTTCGCCGCGCCTCAACGTGGGCGACCACGTGATGGGCGGCACCGGCGTACAGCGCTACTGGTCCGGCCCGGCCGACGACAAGACCGCCAACCTGGCCAAGATCGATCCGCAAGTGGGGCCGCTGACGGCCTGGCTGAACCTGCTGGGCATGCCCGGCATGACGGCGTACTTCGGCCTGCGCGAAGTCGGCCAGGCCAAGGCTGGCGAGACGGTGGTGGTGTCGGGCGCGGCCGGCGCGGTCGGCATGACCGTGGGCCAGGTTGCGAAGCAGATGGGCTGCCGCGTGGTCGGCATCGCCGGCGGGTTTGATAAATGCGCCTTCGTCGTCGACCGCCTCGGCTTCGACGCCTGTATCGACTACAAGGCCGGCAACGTCGGCGCCGCCCTCAAGCAGCATTGCCCGCAGGGCGTCGACGTCTATTTCGACAACGTCGGCGGCGAGATCCTCGACACCGTCCTTACCCGCATCAACATGAAGGCGCGCATCGTGATCTGCGGCGCGATCTCGCAGTACAACGTGACCGAACCGGTCAAGGGTCCGGCCAACTACCTGGCGCTGCTGGTCAACCGCGCGCGCATGGAAGGCATGATCGTGTTCGACTATGCGGCGCGCTATCCCGAAGCCGTGGCCCAGCTCGGCGAATGGCTCAAGGCTGGCGCGATCCAGAGCCATGAATACGTGGTCGATGGCTTCGAGCAGTTCCCGCAAGCGCTGCTGATGCTGTTCGAAGGCCGCAACCTCGGCAAGCTGGTGCTGAAAGTGGCGGACGCCTAGAACTTGTCGCCGGCTCCACGGTCGTACAGGTCAGGGCGCCCCGCCCTTCCTCCATGGAGCTGGCCATGCTGTCCCTTTTCGAGAGTTTCTTCGCCAACCCGGCGCTGCAGAGCCAATTCGGCACGCCGGCGGGCGCGCCGCCGAACGCGCAACTGGCCACACAGCTGGGCGCGCAAGCGAACCAGCTGGCCACGCTGTCGCAGCGCAGCCATGAGCTGCTGGCGCGCCTGACCGACCTGAACCTGCAGATGGCGCGCCACTTCGTCGAGACCGCGCTCGACACCGGCCGCCAGCTCGCCGCCTGCACCGATCCCCTGCAACTGGCCCCCACCGCGATGCGCGGCTGGCAGCCGTTGGGCGAGCATGTGCGCGCCTGGCAGCAGGGCCTGATGGGTGTGATGGCCGAAGCCCAGACCGGCCTCGGCCACGCAGCCGCGCTGGCGCCGGCGCCGGCGAAACGTGCCGCCTGAGCGAGCCGGCGCGCCGCATGGCGACGGGACGGAACTAACGCTCACCACGTTTCTCTAATCGCACGAGCGCAGCCTGAGATGGCTCCAAGTGCGTTCAAGCATAGCGTACGGCCTCTACAACTGACAGCCCCACGGGCACAAGGAGATCGACATGGCGACCAGTAAGGAGAACGGAGGAAAGAGCAGCAGTCAGGGCAGCGCCCAGAAGAGCGGGCCGCCCGCCAAGCGCGGCTTCGCGGCGATGGACCAGAACCAGCAGCGCGAAATCGCCAGCAAGGGCGGCCAGGCGGCCCATCAAAAAGGCACGGCGCACGAATTCGATTCCGAAGAAGCGCGCCGCGCCGGCCAGAAAGGCGGCGAGGCCGTGAGCCGCAACCGTGCCCATATGGCCGACATCGGCCGCAAGGGCGGCGAAAGCCGGCAATCGGCCCAGCGCGCGGCCGCCGCCGCCGCTGCCGCGGCGTCGCAAAAGGGCAACCGCCAGGGCGAAGAAAGCTAGCGCGACTGGCTGTTGGCGATCCACGGGGCGGTCCCGGCGCAGACCCGCGCGGCGGGCCTGCGCCTGTGGTACATTGCCGGGCTTATGCCTACCCTGAAATACCTGACCGCCTACCCAGACACCCTGCAAGCCCAGGTGAGCGGGCTGATCGAACAGAACCGCCTTGGCGACACCCTGCGCCGCCGCTATCCCGAGCCGCACGGCATCCGCACCGACCGCGCCCTGTACGACTATGTGCAAGATCTCAAGGACGACTACCTGCGCCAGGCCGCGCCGGTCTCGAAGGTCGCCTTCGACAGCAAGATCCAGGTGATCCAGCACGCGCTGGGCCTGCACACCGCCATTTCGCGGGTCCAGGGCTCACGCCTGAAGGCCAAGCACGAGATCCGCATCGCCAGCCTGTTCCGCGACGCGCCGCTGCCCTTCCTGCGCATGATCGCCGTGCACGAACTAGCGCACCTGAAGGAAAAGGAACACGACAAGGCATTCTACAAATTGTGCTGCTGGATGGAGCCGGATTACCACCAGCTCGAATTCGACGTGCGCCTGTACCTGACCTGGCTCGACCTGTCCGGCGAGCGCTTGTGGAGCGGCGACTAGCTCGACCGCGCCGCCGGAGCCGCCGGCGCCGCTGGTGACACCCGTGGCTGATGGAGCGACGACCTGTCGGCACCATCCGGCTGCGCCGCGCAAGCGCGCGTGCAGCGCTGCAGCGCCGTATCGCAGGCGCCAAGGCGCGCCATCCGGCGCCCGTCGTCGCCGGCGGCATCGAGCGCGCGGGTCGCCTGGCCCGGCACCGCGCCCTGGGCGGTGCGCGCCAATGGGTTGCGGTATTCCGCGGTAGACCCGGTCAGCCGCCGCTCCAGCGGCAGCGCCTGGGCGCTGGCGCGGCATTCGCGCTGTTCGGAGGCGCACATCGAGGTGCAGAACGCCGGGTCCGCGGCCAGCACCGGTGTGGCCACGGACGCGGCCAGGGTTGCGAGAATGATCGACAAGACTGAACGCTTCATTCCAACCTTTCATGAAAACGTGGCGGCATGCCATCCTGTCATCCTAGCCTGTTTTCGCACGGTGCGCCTCTCGGATGCCACGACACGTGCAGCCGATCGCTATCGTTGCCCACCAACAACGAACGTTTCGTTCAAGTAAATTTCTAACCGCCGGTCACTCGACTTCGCGAACCGGCTCCGATACAGTCTCCACACTCGGAATTGCCGTCATCCCGAGGCCCCTCTCGCCTCCGGCCACTCACATCACATGGTTCAGCAACATACCACGCGCCTGTCCGCCGCGTTCGCTACGTGCGCGCTCGCTTTCCTGTCCTTCCACGCCAGCGGCGCCGAAGCGCCGGGCGAGCCAGCCGCGCCCGCGCCCGTCCTGAAGCTGTCCGGCTTCGGCACGCTCGGTGCAGTGCATTCGGACTCGCGCAGCGCGGACTTCACCGCCTCGGTGCTGCGCGCCGATGGCGCCGGCCATACGCGGGCCTGGAGCGCCGACGTCGACAGCCGCCTCGGCGCCCAGCTCGACCTCGATCTTGGCGCCTGGTCGGGCGTGCTGCAGGTGGTCAGCGAGCAGCGGCTGGACGGCAGCTATGCGCCCCAGCTCGAATGGGCCAACGTGAAATACCAGCTCACGCCCGACCTGGCCGTGCGCGCCGGCCGCATCGCCCTGCCCGTCTTCCTCGGCGCCGAATCGCGCAAGGTCGGCTACACGATTCCCTGGGTGCGCACGCCGGTCGAGGTCTACGGTTCGCTGCCGATTTCCAGCAGCGACGGCCTCGACGCCACCTGGCGCTGGAGCACGGGCTCGGTGCTGCATGCCACCCAGGTATTCGCCGGCCGCACCAACCAGGACCTGCACAACGGGCTGCGCATCAAGGCCGAGGACATCGTCGGCCTGTCGCACAGCATCGAGCGCGGCGCCGTCAGCGCGCGCCTGTCGGCCGCCAGCGGACGCCTGAACACCGCCATCGGCGAAGAACTGTTCGCCGTCCTGCGCGGCTTCGGGCCGGCCGGCGACGTGCTGGCCGACCGCTACGAGATCAGGAACAAGCGCGTCTCCATGGTCAGCATCGGCATGAGCGTCGATCCGGGCGACTGGTTCGTCACGGCCGAGTGCGGGCGCACCCGCACCGATTCGCTGCTGGGCGACGGCACCTCGATGTACGTCGGCGCCGGCCTGCGCCGCGGGGCGCTGACGCCCTACGCCGCTTATGCCCAGGTGCGCGCCGACGTCCCGACCCGCGATCCCGGCCTGCCGCTGGAAGGCCTGCCGCCGCCGCTGGCCGCGGCGGCCGGCCGGATCAACGCCGGCCTGAATGGCTTCCTGGCGACGATCCCGGTGCAGTCCACCTGGAGCGCCGGCCTGCGCTGGGATGCGGCGACCAATGTCGCGCTCAAGCTGCAGCTCGATCGAGTGCGTCCGCGCGGCGGCTCGCGCGGCACCCTGATCAACAACCAGCCCGACCTGCGTCCCGACCACGCGGTGCACGTGGGCAGCGTCGCCCTGGACTTCGTGTTCTGATGCGCGCGCTCTCCCGTTCCTTGCCATCCTTGCGACGCATGCCCGCCACCCTCGCCCTCGTCCTCGGCCTGGCCGCCGCCAACGCGTCGGCCGAGCTAGTGGTGGTGGTCTCCAGCCGCAGCCCGGTAGCGGCCATCAATGCCGATCAGGTGGCGGCGATCTTCCTCGGCCATGCCAGCCGTTTCCCGGACGGCAGCCAGGCGGTCGCCGTCGACCAGCAGCTCGGCGCGCCGCAACGCGACAGCTTCTACCGCGAACTCACCGGCAAGACACCGGCCCTGCTCAAGGCCCATTGGTCGAAGATGGTGTTCACCGGCCGCGGCCAGCCGCCGCGCGAAGCCAATGGCGATGCCGGCGTGCGCCGCCTGGTGGCCGAGAATCCGGCGATGATCGGCTATATCGAGCGCGATGCGCTCGACGCCTCGGTGCGCGCGGTGCTGGTGCTGCCGTGAGGACGCGATGAACACGCTCGCATCCACCGCCACGCCGGCCGCGCCGCCCCCAGCCCGGGCGCGCCGCGTGCCCGCGCGTTGGCTCGCCCTCGCGCTCGAGACCCACATCGCGCTGCCGCTGTTCGCCCTGGTCCTGCTGGGCGCCATCTGGTTCGGCACCCTGCACGTGATCGAGGCCGAGCGCCGCGCCGCGGCGGCCGCCGCGCGCGACGCCACCCACGAGCTGCTCGACACCTACGAGGCCCAGATGGCGCGTAGCCTGAGCAACATCGACCAGACCCTGCGCGTGCTGAAATACGCGGTCCAGCAGAACGGCCCCTCCGGCGCGCTGCCCGCACTGGCGGCCAAGGGACTGCTGCCGCCCGGCCTGGTGTTCCAGGTCGAGATCACTGACAGCCATGGACGCGTGGTGGCCAGCAATCCGGATGTCGGACCGCGCGACCTGTCCGGCGCCAGCTATTTTGAGTTCCACCGCCACATCCGGCACGACCTGCCCTACGTGAGCCAGGCCATCGTCGATCACCAGGCCGCCGAGCCGCATCTGCATTTCTCGCGCCGCATCGACGACGCCGCCGGCCGCTTCGCCGGGGTGGCGATCGTCGCGGTCGACCCGGCCTACTTCACCAGCTCCTACGAACGCTCGCGCCAGGGCGAGCGGGGCCTGCTCGGCCTGGTCGGCCTGGACGGCGTGGTGCGCGCGCTGCGCATCGGCGAACAGGTCTCCTGGGGCCAGTCGTATATCCCCGGTCCCACCGACATGGTCGGCCTGCGCGCCTGCCGCATCGATGGCGAGACGCGCTACACCACCAGCCGGCCGCTGGGCGGCTTCCCGCTGCTGGCGGTGGCCGGACTGTCGGAAAGCGAACAGATGGCCCGATTCAACCAGCAGCGGCGCGCCTGGCTGCTGGGCGCGAGCGCCGGCAGCGCGCTGCTGCTGGCGGTGGTGATCCTGGTCAGCGCCTGGTCCTGGCAGCTGGCCAAGGCGCGCCGGCGCGAGCGCCAGGCACAGGAGACCTATGCCGCGGCGTCGGAAGCCAGCCCCGACGCCTTCTTCGTCCTGCGCAGCATCATGAACCAGCAGGGAGGCGTAGCCGACTTCACCATCGTCACCACCAACAGCCGCGCCGAACAGCTCACCAGCCTGCGCAAGGAGCAGCTCGCCGGCCAGCGCATGTCGGTGATGCTGCCCGGAGCCTTCAACGCCGGCATCTTCGCCGACCTGGCGGCGGTGGCGCTGGGTGGAGTCACGCACGAAACCGAATGGCTGGCGCGCGCGCTGCCGCAGGGCGAGCGCTGGCTGTACCGCCAGGCGGTCGCGGTCGAGGATGGCGTGGTGGTGATCGTGCGCGACATCACCGAACGCAAGCTGGCCGAAGGGCGCATCCGCCACCTGGCCCATCATGACGACCTGACCGGCCTGCCCAACCGCAGCCTGCTGCGCGAGCGCCTGGACGAGGCGATCGCGACTGCCGCCCGCGACGGCGGCGCGGTGGGCCTGGCCTTCATCGACCTCGATGGCTTCAAGCTGGTCAACGACGCCCTCGGCCACAACGCCGGCGACGCCCTGCTAAAGGTGGTCGGCGCGCGCATGGCGCGCTGCCTGCGCGCGGGCGACACGCTGGCGCGCTTCGGCGGCGACGAATTCGTGATCCTCTTGCCCGCCCTGTCGGGCGAGCCGGGATCGGTCGCGCCGCTGCTGGAACAGGTGCGCGAGGCGGTCACCGAGCCGGTGCTGGTCGAGGGCCAGGAAGTGCAGGTCAGCTGCAGCATCGGCGTGACCTTCTATCCGCGCGACGGCATCGACGCCAGCGCCCTCATGATGCACGCCGACGTCGCCATGTACCGGGCCAAGGAGCTGGGCAACGACAACGTCCAGTTCTACGCCAGCGAGATGAACGCCAGCATCGACGAGAAGCTGGTGCTGCTGGAGGGCTTGCGCGCAGCCCTGGACAGCTGCGTGGACGATGACGCAGGCCCCTGCCAGTTCGAGCTGCTGTACCAGCCCAAGGTCGACCTGCGATCGGGCCGCCTGTTCGGCGTCGAGGCGCTGATCCGCTGGCACCATCCGGAACAGGGCCTGGTCTCGCCCGAGCGTTTCATCGGCCTGGCCGAAGAGAGCGGCCTGATCGTCCCGATCGGCGAATGGGTGCTGCGCACCGCCTGCGCCCAGAGCGTCGCCTGGCGCGCCGCCGGCCTGCCGCCGGTCAGCATGTCGGTCAACGTCTCGGCGCGCCAGTTCGAGGACAAGCGCCTGGTCGAGCGCATCGCCGACGCCCTGCGCGCCAGCGGCCTGGCGCCCGAAGGCCTCGAGGTCGAGGTGACCGAGAGCCTGATCATGCGCGACCTGGGCCGCTCGGTGGACAAGATGCGCGAGCTGAAGGCCATGGGCGTGTCGCTCTCGATCGACGATTTCGGCACCGGCTACTCCAGCCTGTCGGCACTGAAGTCATTCCCGATCAGCCGCCTCAAGATCGACAAGTCCTTCGTCGCGGACCTGGCCGACCGCGCCGACGACCAGGCGATCGCGCTGGCCGTGATCTCGCTCGGTCACAAGCTGAACCTGCGCGTGATCGCCGAGGGCGTCGAGACCGAGCAGCAGCGCGCCTTCCTGCGCGCCAACGACTGCGACGAGATGCAGGGCTATCTGTTCAGCCGCCCGCTGCCCGCCCAGGCGCTGGCGCGCCTGCTGGCCGACAACCAGGGGGACCTGGCGTGAGTCCGGTGCGCGACACCACCAGCGTCCTGCTCGGCGCCGAACCGACCCTGCGGCGCATGCTCAATTACTGGATCGCCACCGCCTTGCTCTACCTGGCCGGCATCCTGCTGCTGGCCTGCCAGGTGGCGGCAGGCCACACGCCGCGCGCGCCGGCCCTGGCGCTGGCCATCGCCGCCGCCGGCGGCACGCTGGCCTTCTATGTCCTGATCCGCTTCAGCGCGGCGCTGGGCCTGGCGCCCGGCGTGCTGGCCATGCTGCAGTCGCTGTTCGCGATCGGCTGCGGCATGGCGGGGTATGCGATCTCTGGGCCGATGCGCGCCGCACTGCTGTGCATGACGGTGGTGATCGTCGCCTTCTGCGCCATTGCCCTGCGCCCGCGCCAGACCATGTTCCTGTCCGCCGTCGCCCTGGGCGGCATGGGCGCCGTCATGTGGTGGCTGCAGGCGGGCGATCCGCTGCGCCACCCGCCGGCGGTGGAAGCGATGAACTTCGGCTACCTGGCGGCGGCGCTGCTGTCCACCGCCCTGCTGTCGAGCGAGATGACCAAGCTGCGCCGGCGCATGAAGCGCAAGAAGCAGGAACTGGAAAAAGCCCTCGAGACCATCCGCACCCTGGCCACGATCGACGAACTGACGGCGCTGGCCAACCGCCGCCACATGAACGAGCTCCTGAGCGCCGAGGAGCGGCGCCAGCCGCCCGGCGCGGGCAGCTGCGTGGCCCTGCTCGACATCGATTTCTTCAAGCAGGTCAACGACCGCCACGGCCACGCGCTGGGCGACGCCGTGCTGCGCGAGTTCGCCAGCGCCGCACGCGGCGCGCTGCGCGCGCACGACACGCTGGCGCGCTGGGGCGGCGAGGAATTCCTGCTGCTGTTGCCGGACGCTGCGCCGCACGATGCGCGCCAGGTGCTCGAGCGCATGGCCGATCACGTGCACGCATTGCAGGTCGAAGGACTCGATCCCGCGCGCCGCATCAGCTTTTCGGCCGGCCTGGCCGAGCGGCGCCCGGGCGAGCCCTTCACCGAGGCGATCAGCCGCGCCGACAAGGCGCTGTACCGGGCCAAGGCGTCCGGACGCGACCGGATCGAGGTCGCCTGAAGCCGCGCTGAAAAACGGGCTAGAATCGGGGGCATGCACCCCGACCTGTCCGCCATTGCCGCCTATGTCATGCCCGAGGTGCCCCTGCGCGCCTCCGACGTCGGCTTCCTGTTCGGCACCCGCCACGGCATCGAGGAATTCTGCCTCGCCGCCCGCGATCTGTGGGAGCGCGGCATGTTCCGCGTGCTGCTGGTGTCGGGCGGCGTCACGCGCGGCGATCCACGGCCAGAGGCCGAGGTGATCGGCGCGCGCCTGGTCGAACTGGGAATGCCGCCGTCAGCCCTGGTGCTGGAAACGGCGGCCACCAATACGGGAGAGAACGTGATCCTCGGCCGCACCGCGCTGGCCGCGCGGATGGAGATGACGGACGTAGGCAGCGTGCTGGCAATCGGCAAGGCCTGCGCCATGCGGCGCTACCTGATGACGCTCGAGCGCCACTGGCCGGGACTGGCGCTGTCCGGCTGCCCGGTCAACTACTTCGGCGTGGCCCGCGATTGCTGGCACGAGCACCCGGAATTCCGTGCCCGCGTGCTGGCCGAGTACGAAAAAATCCCCGGCTATCTCGAACGCGGCTTCCTCAGCGAGCTGGCCGGTTACGGGGATTACCCGCGCAGCCCCTTCGCCTCGGCATTGGCCTCGACCGCCGCCTGAACGGCGGGCGTCGGCGCCGCCGCGCGCAGGCGCCGGATCAACTCGACCGGATCGCTCTCGGCCAGCATCAAGCCCTCGTGCTCGGGCCGCACGAAGCCTTCTTCCACCTGGTGGCGCACGAAGGCGCGCAGGCCGTCGTAGAAACCGTTCACGTTGAGCAGGCCGATCGGCTTGGCATGGATGCCCAGCTGTGCCCACGTCACCATCTCGAACAGCTCTTCCAGCGTGCCCATCCCACCCGGCATGGCGATGAAGCCTTCCGACAGGTCCGACATCATCGCCTTGCGCTCGTGCATGTCCTTGACGACGAACAGGCGGGTCAGGCCGGCGTGGCCGACCTCGCGCTCGACCAGCGCGCGCGGGATGACGCCGGTGGCTTCGCCGCCGAGGCGCAGCACCTCGTCGGCGATCACGCCCATCAGGCCGACCTTGCCGCCGCCATAGACCAGGGCGATATTGTGCTCGACCATGGCGCGAGCGAGGGCGCGCGCGGCGTCGGCATACAGGGGGTTGGCGCCGTGCGCGGCGCCGCAATAGACGGCCAGGGTTTTCATCGTGTCAGCCTCAGAAGAAGTCGGCGCCCGGCTTGGCGTCGGCCGACAGTTTTTGGAGATAGTCGTCGGACAGCTTTTCGAACAGCACCCGGGTCTCGCCGCGCAGGTAGGGGCCGACCATCGACAGCACCTGGTAGCAGCCGCGCGCCAGCGCGTCGGCGATGGCCTGCTGCTCGCTGTACTTGCGCGGGTTGCGCACGTATTCGAACGACAGCCAGTAGGTCGCCACCACCACCATATTGGTCGCCATGGCGCCGATCTGCTGGTCGGACGCCTCGAGCGAGCCTTCGCTGCGCAGGTCTTCGCACAGCTGGCGCGCGACTTTGATCTTGTGGGCGTGGATGGCCTTGAAGTGCAGTTCGAGCTTGCGGTTGCGCGACAGCAGGTCGTTCAGGTCGCGGTAGAAGAAGCGGTAGCGCCAGATCAGCTTGAACATATGGTGCAGGTACAGCCACACGTCTTCCATGTTCGAGCGGCGCCCGGCCGGCACCGTCAGGATGCGCTCGATCTCCGCCTCGAACTGGACGAAGATCGAATTGACGATGTCGTCCTTGTTGCGGAAATGGTAATACAGATTGCCGGGCGAGATATTCATCTCCTCGGCAATGACGGTCGTCGTGATATTGGGCTCGCCGAATTCGTTGAACAGCCTGAGCGACAGCTCGAGGATGCGTTCACGGGTGCGGCGCGGGGCTTTTTGTTGCATGTAGGCCGAAGTTAATAGTGCATTCCCGCAAGGATAACATCGAACGGTCGTTCGATGAATCTTTCGATCGGCCCGAATGCATCGCCCCCGTTCAGGCGGCGGCGCGCTGGCTCTGCAGGCGGAAGGCCTCGTCGATCCGTTCGCGAAGGGTGCGTGCGCCCAGTGGCTTGACGTAGTGGTCGTCGGCCACGCCGCTGGCGATCGCCGCCTCGATCTCGGTGAGGTCGGGCTGGCCGGACAGCATCAGGCGCACGGTCTTGGGATAACGCTCGGCGGCGCGCGCCAGCACTTCGGTGCCGCGCATGCCTGGCATGGCCTGGTCGCACAGGATCACCTCGACCGCTTCGTGGTCGAGCACTTCCAGAGCCTCTTCGCCCGAGCAGGCGCTGAGCACGCGGTAGGGTTGGCCCACCAGCATGTCGTTCAGTACGCCCAGCATGAAGCGGTCGTCGTCGACCAGCAGCAGCGTGCGTTCTTCCGGCGCGGCGCCGGGTTGTGGCGCGGGCGCGGGCTGGGGCGCGGGCGCGCTCGCGGCAAGCGGAGTAACCGCGGGGGCGGCAGCCAGGAAGGCTTCGAGTTCGGCGACGAAGCTCTCGGGCTCGATCGGCTTGCTGATGTAGCCATCGAAGCCGGCGGCCAGCACCTTCTCCCGGTCGCCCGCCATCGCCAGCGCGGTCACGGCCAGGATCGGCACGCCGGCCAGCTGTGGCTCGGTCTTGAGCGCGGCCAGCACCGCGAAGCCATCCATGCCGGGCAGGTTGACGTCGCAGGCGATCAGGTCGGGGCGCTCGCTGCGCGCGGCGGCCACGCCGCGCGGGCCGTCGGCGGCCGACAGCGGCGTGTGGCCATAGGCGCCGAGCAGGAACGACATCAGCTCGATGTTCGCTGGGTTGTCTTCGATGATGAGGATACGGGCCACGATGGCGCTCCGGGAATGCGATGTTGTCATCACTGTACCACGCGGCGACGGCGCCGTGAGTCAGTGATGATGGTGCGCTGCGGCAGGCGCCACACGGTCGCTGCGCAAGGCCTCGATCTCGCCCATGACCATGGCCAGTACGCGCGGGTTGCGGCCGAGCGCCACGTGGCCCACGCCGCCCAGCGCCAGGTTGCGTGCGCCCGGCAGTTCGCTCGAGGTCTGCGGCGCGATGATGTTGTCGTGGTGGCTGTAGATCGAGACGATCCGCGCACGTACTTCGGGCGCTTCGCCGCTCGCGAGCGCGCTGAGCCACGCGCATTCGGGCCCGGCCACGCCCATGCGCCGCATCTGGCCCGCATTGATGCCGAGCCCGAACGCGGCCAGGCAGGTGCCATGGTGCGGCGTGCCGAGCGTGATCAGGCGCGCCACCCGCTGTGCGCCGTGGATGCGCATCCAGGCGCGCGCCGCCAGCCCGCCCATGCTGTGCGCGACCACGGTCAAGCGCGCCGCGCCGGCCTGCGCGCACAGCCGCTGCGCCGCTTCCTCGATGCGCGCGGCATAGCCGTCGATGTCGCCGGTCAGCGGTTCCAGGTCGAGCGTGGCGTGGCTGATACGCGCCGCGTCCAGCAGCGGCGCCAGATGGGCCCAGTAGCCGCTGTTGCAGCCGTAGCCGTGCACCAGCAGCACCGGCGGCGCCGCCGAACCAGGATGGATGCGGCTGCGCGCCCGCGCGCGCGGCATGTGCCAGGAGGTGGTCAGCATGCTGGTGCTGAACTCTTCCCAATACATTTTCACGGCGGCGCCCGGCCCGATCCGGAATTCGGGCGGCGTCGGGCTGGCGGCGCGCGCCGCCAGCAGGAAGTTATTGGCATTGATAAGCAGGCGCACCAGCGCCACGCTGCCAAGCCCCAGCGCGGCGGCCTGCCAGCCGCTCAGCCCGAGCCAGCGCACCCCGGCCGCGCCGATGCCGAGCGCCGCCAGCGCCTGCACCAGCAGGATCCATCGCAGCAGGTTGCGCGAGCTCATGCCAGCGCCGCCGCCGGGCGGCCCGTCAGGTTTGCCGCCAGGCCGCTCGCCAGGCGCGCCGTGATGGCGTAGATGGTCAGCTGCGGATTGGCGCCGAGCGAGGTCGGGAACAGCGAGCCGTCATGCACCGACACGTTCGCCAGTCCCCGGTAACGGCCGGCGGGATCGACCACGCCGCGGCGCTCGTCGCCGCTCATGGCGCAGCCGCCCATCGCATGGGCCGAGACCACGCGCGTGACGTGGGCGCGCTGCGGCAGGGCCGCGATCTCGCGCCGCGCCTCGGCCCACGAACGGTAGCGCTGGGCCTTCTCGTGCGCCGGCTGCACGGTGCGGGCGCCGGCCGCGAACTGGATCTCGGCCATCGAGAGCAGCGCGCGCCGCGCGCCATCCCACAGGTAATCGTTCAGTTCGTAATCGAGCTCGCCGCTGCCGTCGCTACGCAGGCGCACGACGCCGCCCGGCGAGTCTTCATGGAAGCCGTCGCGCAGCAGCGCCAGCATGCCGCCCAGGTGGGCGAAGTCGCGCATCGCGGCCGCATGCTGTTCGCCAAAGCCGCTCATCATGGTGGCCGCCAGCAGCGGATGCACGGGCGGCGTCTCGATCTTGTAGCCCATCGGGCCGTCGATCGGGCCCTGCGACAGGAAGTGGTCGGAATACACGCTCTGCGGCGCCCCGGCCCAGCCCTCGACCCGCTTCTCGTAAAATCCGGCCGAGATCAGGGTCGGGTGCAGGAAGGTGCGCTTGCCGAGCTGTCCGCTGGGATCGGGCGCCTCCGAGCGCAGCAGCAGCGCCGGGGTGTTGATGGCGCCGCCCGCGACCACGAAGTGGCGCGCGCGCAGGCGCAGCTGGCGCCCGTTCGGCAGCACGCCATCGGCGCCGAGCGCGCTGCAGACCAGTTCCTCGGCCTGCTGGCCGCGCAGGCGGAGGCGCTCGGCGCGCGCCCGCGTAATGAGGGTGGCGCCATTGTCGAGCGCCGCCGGGATGCTGGTCACCAGCATCGACTGCTTGGCATTGGTCGGGCAACCCATGCCGCAGTAGCCCAGGTTCCAGCAGCCCTGCACGTTGCGGCGAATGGCGGCGCTCGAAATGCCGAGTCTTGCCGCGCCGCGGCGCAGGATGGCGTTGTTCTCGTTCGGACCGACCAGCCAGTCGACCACGCCGGTGCGGCGCTCGGCCATGGCGAACCATGGCGCCAGCTCGTCGTTCGATGCGAATGCCAGGCCGTGGTGGCGGCGCCACCAGTCCAGCGTCGGCTGCGGCGTGCGGAAGCTCGAGGTCCAGTTGACCGGGGTCGATCCGCCGACGGCGCGGCCCTGCAGGATGTTGATCGCCTTGTCCGCCGTCTTGCGCGCGGCCGATTCCTGGTACAGCTGCGGGTAGGCGTCGGCCTCGCGCATCTGAAAATCGCGCGAGGATTTCAGGGGGCCCTCTTCCACCACGATCACCGACAGGCCGGACCTGGCCAGGATCTCGGCGCTGATGGCGCCGCCGGCGCCGCTCCCGACAATGACGACGTCGGCTTCCAGGGTGCGGTCGTGCTCGATCGTCGAGGCGTCGATCGTGCGCCAGCCGCGTTGCAGGCCGGCCTCGATCGGATCGGGAATGCGGGCCGTCATGCCGGCACCCGTGGCGGTCCGGGATAGCCGATCGCCTCCCAGCTGGCCGGCTGGGCATACCAGGCGCCCAGCACCAGGTCGTGCAGCGCGCCATAGGCGCTGCGCATCATGGCGAAGCGGTGCACGCGCCACTCCTGCAGGAAGGCGCTCACATGGGCGATGTCGGCGCTCTCCCAGCCGGTAGGCACGCCGGTGAGCAGGCGCCGCGCCGGCCGCAGGGCCAGCAGGCCGAACAAATCCTGCACTTCTTCCTGCGTGGCCGGCGGCAGGCCGCGGATGGCGGCTTCGACGGCGTCGATGGCGGCGCCCAGCTGGCGCTGGCGGCGGCCCGGGTCGTGGGCCAGCGCGCCGTCCAAAATGGCCGGCGCGATCGCATGCAGGGCGGCGCGCGCCTCGCCGTCGAGCGCGAAGTCGTGCGGTGCTTGCGTGTGCGTGGCGCGGTACCAGGCGCCGCCGGCGCCCAGCGCCAGCGCGGCCAGGCCGCCGACGGCCAGGAAGGTGCGGCGCGAGGTGCGGCCTGACGTGCTGCGTGAGGTGTTGCTTGAATTCGCCATGTCCTTAGTGTACGCCATGCGGCCGTACGGACAGGGTGCAATACGGCTCAGCGCGGCGGCCGCTCCTTCAGGATCGCGCTCGCGATGCCGCGCAGGATGTTGACTTCTTCGGTCTCGAGGCCGGTGCGCGCGAACAGGCGCTTCAGACGCGGCATCAGCTTCTTGGGGTTGTCGGCGTTCAGGAAGCCGATCGCGACCAGCGCCTGTTCGAGGTGGGCATACATGCCGTCGACCTGGGTCCTGCTTGCCGCCTCGCCGTGGAAGCCTACGCCACGCGCATCGATGCCGTCGCCCACCGCGGCCATGCGCGCCTCGTAGGCCAGCACCTGGGCCGCCTGCGACAGGTTGAGCGACGAATAGTCCGGGTTGGCCGGGATGTTGATCAGGACGTTGCAGCTTTCGACGATCCCGTTCGGCAGGCCGACCCGCTCGTTGCCGAACACGATGGCCGGGCGCAGGTCCTGCTGGCTGCCGGCATGAAGAGCGAAGACGCGTGGGGTCCAGACCGGCGGCGAGAATTCACGCAGTCGGGCCGAGACGGCGGCGGCGAAGTTGCAGCCGTCCAGCGCCTCGTTGATGTCGGCGACGATGCGGGCCTGGCCCAGCACGTCGATGGCGCCGCTGGCGAAGGCCACCGCTTCCGGATCGGTCAGCGGGTTCTCGCACTTGGGGGCGACCAGCACCAGGTCGCTGAAGCCCATGGTCTTCATGGCGCGCGCGACCGAGCCGACGTTGCCGGCGCGGCTGGTCTCGACCAGCACGAAGCGGAGGCGTTTGAAAAGAGAAGTGTCGGTTTGGGTCGGGTTCATTTACAATAGCGACCATCGCGCAGTGCGGACGGTTTTTTGTGATCACGGGAACAAGCCCGCGATTGTAGCCGTTTCGGCACTGCCCTGCTCTTTAATCACTCTTCAATAGCTGATCGTTCACGACGCCCCAAGGTGCGTGAGTGGGCGTTCGCGTTTTTCACGGAAAAGCCTCCATGCACCCAATGCTCAACACGGCCATCAAGGCCGCCCGCCGCGCCGCCACCGTCATCAACCGTGCGTCCTTCGATATCGATCGCATCGTCGTCTCTGAGAAGCAACACAACGATTTCGTCACCGACGTCGACCAGGCGGCGGAACAGGCGATCGTCGAAACCCTGCTCAAGGCCTATCCGACCCACGCCATCCTGGCGGAAGAAAGCGGCGCATCCGGCAACCTGAACGACGAGAGTGAATTCGTGTGGATCATCGACCCGATCGATGGCACCACCAACTTCCTGCACGGCTATCCCAATTACTGCATCTCGATCGCGCTCAAGCAGCGCGGCGTGATCACCAACGGCCTGGTCTACGACCCGGTCCGCAACGACCTGTTTACCGCGACCAAGGGCGCCGGCGCCTACCTCAACGACAAGCGCATCCGCGTGCGCGGCACCGAGCGCATCGGCCGCGCCCTGCTGTCGGCCGGCCATGGTCCCGATCCACGCGCGCTGGCCGAATACCTGCGCATGTACGAAGTGGTCGCTTCGCGCAGCCACGGCGTGCGCAGCGGCGGCTCGGCGGCGCTGGAACTGGCGAACGTCGCGGCCGGCCGCATCGACGGCTATTTCGAAAAAGGCCTGAAGGTCTGGGATATCGCGGCCGGCGCCCTGCTCGTGACCGAGGCGGGCGGCATCGTCGGCGAATTCAATGGCGAGTCCGAATACCTGAACAAGGGCGACGTGATCGCCGCCGGCCCGAAGGTTTTCGGCGCGCTGGTCCCGCTGCTTTCGCCTTTCGCGTAAAATACTGGCCGTACTAGTCGGGCCACTGGCAGGCTGCGCTTGCCAGTGGCCCGTTTGCTTTTCCAGGCGTCTTACAAAGCATTACATAGTAATGGCGCAAAAACTTTCTATAGTGAAACTAACTTCATTATAATTCTTGCTAGTCGCCTTGCGCGGCAGCGTCCGGGTGAGCGCTTGACTGCGCGCCCGCATCAACCCGATTCCAGGACTTGCCGCCACTGTGGCGACGGGCCGTTTTTTACTGAAAAATCTATGTCATTCTCTTCACTTGGTCTCTCTGACGCGATCGTGCGCGCGGTGACCGAACAAGGTTATACCGCCCCGACGCCGATCCAGAGCCAGGCCATTCCGGCCGTCCTGAATGGCGGCGACCTGCTGGCCGGCGCCCAGACCGGCACCGGCAAGACCGCCGGCTTCACCCTGCCGATCCTGCACCGCTTATCAAACGACGCGGTGGGCGCCGCCCAGCGCAACAAGACCGCGCCGCGCGCCATCCGCGCGCTGGTGCTGACCCCGACCCGCGAGCTCGCGGCCCAGGTCGAGGAAAGCGTGCGCCTGTACGGCAAGTACACGAACCTGAATTCGGCCGTGATCTTCGGCGGCGTCGGCATCAACCCGCAGATCAAGCTGCTCAAGCACGGCGTCGACATCCTGGTCGCCACCCCGGGCCGCCTGCTGGACCACGCGGGCCAGGGCACCGTGGACCTGTCGAAAATCGAGATCCTGATCCTGGACGAGGCCGACCGCATGCTGGACATGGGCTTCATCCACGACATCCGTAAAGTGCTGGCCCTGCTGCCGCCAAAGCGCCAGAACCTACTGTTCTCGGCCACCTTCTCGGACGACATCAAGGCGCTGGCCGACCGCCTGCTGAACAATCCGCAATCGATCGAGGTGGCACGCCGCAACTCGACCGTGGAAGTGATCGCGCAAAAAATCCACCCGGTGGACCGCGACAAGAAGCACCCGATGCTGGCGCACCTGATCAAGTCGAACAACTGGCACCAGGTGCTGGTGTTTACGCGCACCAAGCATGGCGCCAATAAACTGGTGGAACAGCTGGGCAAGGACGGCATCGGCGCGATGGCGATCCACGGCAACAAGAGCCAGTCGGCGCGCACCAAGGCGCTGTCGGAATTCAAGGATGGCAGCCTGCAAGTGCTGGTGGCCACCGACATCGCGGCGCGCGGCATCGACATCGACCAGCTGCCGCACGTGGTGAACTACGACCTGCCGAACGTGCCGGAAGACTATGTCCACCGTATCGGCCGTACCGGCCGTGCGGGCGCGACGGGCGAGGCGGTGTCGCTGGTCTGCGTGGACGAGCACCAGATGCTGAAGGACATCGAAAAGCTGATCAAGCAAACGCTGCCGCGCGCAGTGATCCCCGGCTTCGAGCCCGACCTGAACGCCAAGCCGCAACCGATCCAGCTGCGTAGCGGCGCGCCAGGCCACTCGAACCGCGGCGGCCGTCCAGGCGGCGGCCGTGGCCACGTCGGTGGTGGTGGTGGCGGCAAACCGCGCCCCCCCGGCACCGGCGCCCCCGCCGCCGCGAAGCGCCACAGCGGCCCCCGCCCCGCCTCCGCCGTCCGCCGCGACCGCTAATCCCACCGAGGGTCAGAGTCGAATTATTGGGAAAGATTGTCACACCACCCAATTCACCGACTTTACCCTCAGCTTGTTTCAGCCAAGTTATTACCCAACAATTAGGGTCAGAGTCGAATTAAGTGACAACTTTCGAATGTTGTCATTTAATTTGACTCTGACCCTAATTAATTTATTCTCTCCGCTCTATTGAATTGCCCGCTCTTCGGGAATATCGATTCATTGCACCAATTTTTCCGCCAGTTTTCTTCAAAGCCCTATTTCCACATCATTTTTAGCCCCCAAAATAATTAGGGTCAGAGTCGAATTATTGGCCAACGACCATAGTTCAACTTAGTAATGGAAACGTATCGAGGCCGGCATTCCGTTAGTAACTTACTCAACAATTAGGGTCAGAGTTGAATTGTTTGACAACTTTAAAAGTTGTCATTTAATTTTACTCTGACCCTCATTGTGTGTGGTGGGGTGGGATTACGAGGGGGAATTGATAATTGGCAAGGTGGGGCGGTGGGGGTTTGGAAGAATGGGGCTTTGGGGCTGGCGGGCGGGGGGGATCGCGATGCTGCGTCGACTTGCGGTGGGGCTGGTGGTGGGGCTTGGCGTGCTGCTTGGCGGCTGCGCTTCGCAGGGGTCGGTCAGCTTGCAGGAGGTGCGCGAATTCGCGGATGCCTCGGCCAAGCTGGGTGGGTATGCGGAATTGTCGCGGCGGTATCGTGACACCTACGAGCGCGAGCAGCCTTATCTGTCGCCGCAGGCCGAACGCATCGCGCGCGAGAACGATGTGCGGCGGCGCGCTGTTTACGACGATTTCGTCGCCATCCAGAAGACGCTGGTCCTGTATATGCAAACGCTCAGCCTGCTCGCGGGCGAGGGGCGCTACGATTTGTCGGAGCGCATCGATGACCTTGGCAATGGGCTCAAGGCGAATGCGGAATCCGGCTTGCAGCAGCGGCATGTGGCGGCGTATACGGGGATGACACGGCTGCTCACGCGCGTGATCGCCTCGGGTTACCAGAACCGCAGCGTCGAAACCATGGTGCGCGACGGCGATGCGGATGTGCAGGTGCTGCTCGATGCCATGATCTCGCTCACCCGACTCTATTACAAGACCAACGAGAATGAGAAGAAGACCGTGCTCGGCATCTTCGATGGGCTTTGTTGCACAAATCGGCCCATCAGCGGCCGAGGCGCAGCACGGGTAAACTGACGGCATGATTGCTCCCGTAAAGCTGAAGTACCGAACGACCAACTGGAAAGACTACAACGCGGC
>NZ_JAFVIM010000020.1:0-127415 GCF_017582745.1 Massilia oculi | reverse complement strand
CCGCGGCGGCGCGCGCCTCGACTACATGGTGAAGTGGTCGAGCCTGGCGGTGGCCGGCTCGCTGCCCACCACCTGGAACGAAGGCGATTTTACCCAGGACGCGGGCGAGTTCGACCTGGCCGAGGGCCAAGACCCGATCGTCGACGGCCTGGGCCTGAAGGATAGCTTCATCGTCTACAAGGAGGCCAGCACCTACGCGATCGACTATATCGGCGGCCAGTTCATCCTGAAGCCGCGCAAGGTGTCGGGCATGAGCGGGCTGTTGAACATGAATTGCGCGGTGGAGTTCGAGGCCGGCTTCGGCGCCATGCACTTCGCCGTGACCGGCTCGGACATCGTGCAGCACGACGGTTTCTCGGCCCGGTCGGTGCTGGACAAGAAGGCGCGCCGCTTCTTCTTCCAGGACATCGACGTCGCGCACCAAGACAAGGTGTTCGTCTTCAAGAACCCGTTCCTGAACGAGATCCTGGTGGCCTATCCCTCGATCGGCGCCACCTGGTGCGATACGGCGCTGGTCTACAACTACGTCGACGGCACCGTCAGCTTCCGCAGCCTGCCCAACGTGACGCACGCGGCCTACGGCCCGGTAGACAACTCGCTGGCGGGCAACTGGAACCAGGACGACGCCCCTTGGGACACCGACCTGACCGCGTGGAACGGCCCCGACTTCACTCCGGATACCGCGCGCGTGATGATGGGCAGCGCCGACACGAAGCTGTTCCTGCTCGACGCGTCGACGTCGTTCGATGGAGCGCTGCCGGACGCCTACCTTGAGCGCCGCGGGCTGTCCTTCGGCGCGCCGGAGCGCATCAAGATCGTCTCGGGCGTGCGGCCGCGCATCACCGGCAACCGCGGCGGCACGGTGATCGTGCGGGTGGGCGCCGCTGATGGGCCCGACGACGAACCGCGCTGGGCCCCGCCGGTCACGTTCACGATCGGCACCAGCCTGAAGCTCGACCGCTTCGTGTCGGGCCGATACCTGGCTATCCGATTCGAGACCGGTACTGCCTTCAGCTGGAAGCTGGACGGTTTCGCCCTTCTGGTAGATGACGCTGGAGAATTCTAGATGCGCCCGACAAGCACAAACGCAATCAGCTACCAGCCCGGCGACCCGCCGGCCGATCCGGCGCAGCTGCAGCGCTTCCTGCGCGAGGAGCAGCTGAAGTGGAAGGCGGCAATCGACGCGCTGGCCGACGGCTTCCTGCCGGTGGTCTACGCGCCGCCGGCGAAGCCGCGCGACGGGATGCTGCGCAACGCCGACGGCGTCCAGTGGGACCCCGGCAGCGGCGCAGGCCTGTACCGGTACGGAAACAACACCTGGAATTACCTCGGCTGAGACCCAGCCACCTCACCCTTCGAAAGGAACATCATGGGCTTCTTGAAAGACCTCGTGGGCATCGCCGCGCCCATCGCCGGCACCATCATCGGCGGTCCGGTCGGCGGCGCCATCGGTGGCGCGCTCGGCGGCCTGGCGAGCGGCAGTGGCCAGCCAAAGTCGCACACCACCACCCAGCAGCAACAGCTCAACCCGCGTATCGAGCAGATGCTGTTCGGGAACGGTGGCGACAACAAAGGCTTGCTCTCGCAGTACCAGGGCTTCATGAGCCAGCCGCGCTCCGATGCCGCGACCGGCTTTGCGAACGCCAACGCGCAGTACCTCAACAACAACGGTGCCGCCGACTTGGCCGCCACGCGTGGGGCCGCGTACCAGGCCATGCAAGGCAATACTGCACCGACGATGAACGCGGCCAGTGCCGCCGGCGGATATGCTTCGCTTCCTGCCTATGCGGTGGGCGAGAAGGTGAATGCGCCGAGCCAGAACAACATCGACCTCTCGGCTTCGTACAACAGCCTCATTAACGGTGCGCCCGGTGCAAACCCGTACCTCACCGGCGCCATCCAGAAAGGAATCAACCAGTCGTCGAACGCTTTCGGCAACATGGTGACGGATGCCAAGGCGGCCACCCAGGACGTGCTGGGCAGCATTCGCGGCAACTCGGTGCTGGCTGGCCAGTTCGGCGGTTCGCGCCAGGGCATCGCCGAGGGTAAGGCGATCGACAGCATGAACACCAACCTGGCGCGCGCCGCTTCGCAGTTCGGCCAGAACAACACCGATGCGGCCGTAGCGGCGCAGACCGGCGCCTACGACTCCGACCGCAATCGTCAGCTCGCCGCCACGCAAGGCCTGGGCGCGCAGCAGTACGGCGTGGCGCAGCAGGAGGCCGCGTACGCCCAACAGGCGCAGATGCAGAACGTTCAAAACTCGTTCGACGCAAGCAAGACGAATGCGAGCATGGCTCAGCAAAACAACCAGTTCAACGCAGGTCTGCAACAACAGGCCGGGCTGGCCAACCAACAAGCCCAGCTCGCGACGAACGGCCAGAATACGAGCGCAGGCCTCGCCGGCGCCGGCCTGCTTTCTGGCCTGCTCGGCAACGCATCGAACCAGGTGAACGCTAACGATAACTGGGGCCTGGGCCGCGCGCAGGGTGTGAACTCGCTGCTGGCGCCGTACCTCGGCGCGAACAGCTCGAGCAGCAGCAGCCAACCGGTGTACAGCAACTCGGTTGGTAACGCGCTGGGTGGCGCCATGATGGGCGGCCAGTTGGGCGGCCTGTTCGGCAGCGGTGGCTTTTCTTCTCTCTTCGGCCCAGGCACCATCGGCGCCGGCTTCTAAGGAACCGATATGGCAGGACTACTCGATATATTCGGCGGCAGCCCGCAGGCCCAAGGCCTGCTCGCCGCGACGGCGCAGATTCTCCAGGCCTCGGGCCCGTCGTTCCGTCCGACCAGCCTTGGCCAGATCCTCGGCGGCGGGCTGCAGGCTGGCCAGGAAGCCACGCAGTTGGCGCGCGCACGCGACCTGCAGTTCCGTGGCGCCGAAGCCGACCTGGCCGCCCAGGAGCGCGCACGCGCCATGCAAGAGCAGGAGCTGGCCGCCGCGCACAGCGCTATCCGGACACCTGGCCAGCAGGCCGCTTCCCTGCCCGGCGGGCCGACGCAGGAGAACGCTGCGCGCATTGGCGAATTCAAGAGCGAGTTCGACCCGGATGCCTATGTCGCCGCGATGATGCAGATCAACCCGCTTCGCGCGCTGGAGATCAAGCGATCGTTGGCCAAGTCGGGGCCTGAGTTCGACACCAAGCCGCAGGTCGCGACCGACGAGATGGGGAACGTGTTCCAGTACCTGGTGGCGAAAGACGGCACCATTCGCAAGCTCGACGGCGTGAAGCCGCGCGAGAAGCTGTCGAGCGTGAACCTGGGCGGCAAAACCGGCTTCGTGGACGACTACACCGGAAACCTGGTCAGCTCGCTGGATAACTCGGTGTCACCGGATGCGCAACTGTCGTCCTGGACGCAGCAGCGGGGCCAGAACATGACCGACCAGCGCGCACGCGAGGCCAACGACGTCAATCGAATGGGCCAGCGCACGCAGCTGGTGAACGATCCGACCCAAGGCCCGATGCTGGTCGACCGTGGTACCGGCCAGGCGCGCCGGGTGACGATGAATGGTCAGGCAGTTCCGGGCGAGAACGAGGCGAAGAAAGCGGCTGCTGGACGCAATCTGATCCCGCTGATCGATCAGGCTGAAAAGCTCGTCGACGGAGCGACCGGGTCCTACGGCGGCGCCGGCATCGACCAGATTGCGCGCGTATTCGGGGTGGCCACTGACGGCGCTGAAACCACGGCGCAGCTGCGCGTCCTTGAGGGCAATCTCATGATGGCGCAGCCGCGCATGGAAGGGCCGCAGTCGAATATGGACGTCGCCTTGTACCGCCAGATGGCGGCGCAGATCGGCGACCCGACCGTTCCGAACTCGACCAAGAAGGCGGCGCTGAAGACGGTGCGCCGGCTGTACGAAAAATACGATACCTCCAATAACGCCGGCAACGGCGCGGGTGGCGGTGTCAAATTCCTGGGATTTGAATAATGCCAATCGCACGTTTTGAGATGCCAGATGGTCGGATCGCTCGGTTCGAGGTTCCGGAAGGGACCACGCCCGAACAGGCCCAGCAGGCCATCGCGGCGCAGCTCGGCCAGCGAAAAAGCGCAGCGCCAGCGCGCAGCAAGCCATTTGGCGAAGACCTGGGCGATGCGCTGGCCGACGTCCCGCGCCAGGTCGGACTGACCGCACGCCACGCGCTGGAAGGTGTTGGCGATGCCTTCGATTCCTTCGTTGGCAACCCGCTGCGCACGTTGGCCAGCCCTATCCTGGGCAACAAGCCGACGGCGCGCACCGGCGCGGCAGTCGCTGACCTGGTCGGCCTACCGCAGCCGCGCACGTCGACCGAGCGCATCGTTGGCGACGCCTCGCGGCTTGTCGCCGGCGGTGCCGGCATGCTGGGCAGCGCGGCCAAGGCGGTAGAAGCCACCTCGGGCGTGCCGCAGGCGGTGGCGCGCCTGCTGGCGTCGAACTCTGGACAGCAGCTGGCCTCGGCCGGCGCCGCAGGCCTGGCCGGCGGCTACACGCGGGAGACTGGCGGCGGCGATGGCGCCCAGCTCGTCGCATCGCTGGCGGCTGGTGTGGCGGCGCCGGCGGCGATCGGTGGCGCACAGCGCGCAGCTGCGGCCGTGGCTCGGCACACCCGGCCGGCGGCGCCGACGCCCGAGCAGGCCCAGCAGATCAACATCACGATCAACAACGCCCTGCAGGATTCTGGCATCACGCTGGAGGAGCTGCCGCGCCAGGTGGCGCAGAGCATCCGCAACGACGTCGCCGCGGCGTTCCGCACCAGCGACCAGGTCTCGCCCGACGCAATCCGTCGCCTGGCCGACTACCGCCTGACCGGGCTGACGCCGACGGCCGCCGGCCTGACGCTCGACCCGGCTGTGGTCACCCAGCAGAGGAACCTGGCGAAGCTGGGCGTGAACAGTAAGGACACCACGGCGCAGTTCCTGGGGCAGACCGAGAACCGCAACAACCAGCTCCTCAAGCAGGGGCTGAACAACCTGGGCGCCGACTCGGCCGACGACGCTTACACCGGTGGAGCGCGGGTGATCGATGCGCTGGCCGCGAGGGATGCGCGGGCGCAGAAGATCATTGGCGGTCTGTATGATCGCGCGCGCGACAGCGCCGGCCGCAGCGCAACCCTGGACCACGTGGCGTTCACGAACCGCGCCGCCGACCTGCTGCATGAGGCGAACGTGGAAAGCTTCCTGACGCCCGACATCCGGAACAAGCTGAACGCGTTCGCGATGCCCGGCGAGCCCGGCGGCATCCCACTGACCGTGGAGATCGCGGAGCAGTTCAAGACCTCGATTGGTCGGCTGCAGCGCAGCAGCTCGAACGGCAACGTGCGATTCGCCCTCGGCGCGGTGCGCCAGGCCCTGGACGAGACGCCGCTGGTCGGCCGTGGCCCCGCGCCAACGTTCGGCGGTGGCCAGATGACCGTGACGGGCGGCCTTGGCCCTGCGCAGCCTCAACAGCAGAACCTGGGCCAGGAAGCGATCGACGCCTTCAACAAGGCACGCCGGTTCAATCGGTCGTACATGCAGATCGTCGAGCGCACGCCGGCGCTGCAGGCCGTGCGCGATGGCGTCGAGCCCGACAAGTTCGTGCAACAGTTCATCGTCGGCGCCGGCAGCAAATCGAACTTCATGGACGTGGCGCAGCTCAAGAGCTCGATCAAGGGCAGCCCGGACGCCATGAACGCGGTGCGCGAGCAGATTACCGGGTTCCTGAAGGCGCGCGCACTGAACGGCCAGGTCGACGAGGTAGGCAACTTCAGCGGCGCCGCCTACACGAAGGCGCTCGACCAGATCGGCGAACGGAAGCTGCGCCTGTTCTTCAAGCCGGACGAAATCATCCAGTTGAAGGCCCTGGGCCGCGTGTCGCGGTACGAGCAGTTCCAACCGTCCGGCGCTGCGGTGAACAACTCGAACACGGCCGGCGCGCTGGGCGGCCTTGCGGAGCGGATCCTGAGCCAGTCAGTGCTGTCGAAGATTCCCTTCGGTCAGGCCGCGATCGGCGACCCGCTGCAGAACATCCAGGTGGGCTTCCAGTCGGGCCGCGCCCTGGACGTGCCACGCACCCTGACCGGGCCCCGTCAGGCGGTACCGGCCGGCCAAGGCGGGCTGCTGCTGTCGCCGGCGGCGTTCATGGGCGGAGAAACGGAGGAGGAACGGCGGCGCCGGCTACTTACGCCGGGACGCTAGCCAGGCATTGATGATGAACGCGAGTGCCGCGCCCAGCTGGATCGGATCGTAGTGCATTCGGCTCCCCATGTAGTTTCAACAATTATAGGCCACCTCAGGGTGGCCTTTTCATTTCCTGAAAGGGTCTACGTGACCACCACGACCGAACAACAAAACGCGATCAACGTCGCCGCCATCCAGGTGGAAGTCGCCCACCTCAAGCTGGCCGTCGCCGAGCTGCGTACCGCGAACGCCGAACTCGACCGCAAGGTCGACCTGGTGCTGGCCCAACTGGCCGAAGCCCGCGGCGGCTGGCGCACCCTGATGCTGATCGGCGGCGCCGCCGGCTCCCTGGGCAGCGGCATCACCTGGATCATCTCCCACCTGAAAGGCTGACATCATGCACCTGACGCCCCACTTCACGCTGCAGGAACTGACCGCTTCGCAGACGGCCGCACGTCGCGGCATCGACAACCGTCCGAACATTCAGGAGACGCGCAACCTCACCCGGCTGGCAGAGACGCTCGAGCAGGTTCGCGCGCTGGTCGGCCGCCCGGTCATCGTCTCCAGTGGCTACCGCTCGCCAGCGCTGAATAAGGCCATCGGCGGCAGCACCACCAGCGCGCACATGCGCGGCCTCGCCGCCGACTTCGCGTGTAACGGCCTGACGCCAGTCGAGCTGGCGCGCCGGATCGCTGAAAGCGACATCGTGTTCGACCAGCTGATCTACGAAGGGACCTGGGTTCACCTGGGTCTGTCGGCCGCGCAGCCGCGCCGCGAGGTGCTGACAGCGCATTTCAAGGGTGGCCGCACCGCCTACACCAAGGGCCTCCCCCTCTCCGCCACCCCGAAGGAAATCGCATGAAGCGCATCTTGCTGCTCGCCGCCCTGCTCACCCTGGCCGGCTGCTCGAACCTGGCCCTGCAGTGCAGCGGCACCTACACTGGCGACGAGGTGCGCAATGCAGCCGGCCGGTAAGCCACGGTTCCTGTCGACCTTGCGCACCGATCGCGTGGGCCTGGCCAGCGCCGATCGTATCCTGCTGGCGCCGCTGGTGTTCGACTCGGTACTGCTGGACCGGCGCATCACGGTACCGGAAGGATTCGTCACCGACTTCGCCAGCGTGCCGCGCGCGCCGCTCACATACTGGCTGTTCGGCGGCGTGGGCGACGAGGCGGCCGTAGTGCACGACTTCCTCTACGAGAAAGCCCTGGTGACGCGCGACCTGGCGGACCTGGTGTACGGCGAAGCGCTGGATGCCTGCGGAGTGGTGCGCTGGCGCCGTGCCGCCATGGTGCTGGCGGTGCAGCTGTTCGGCGGCTCTCGCTACGGCGGGAACGTCGCGGCGGCGCCGTGATGGAGTTCGACATCTATGCGCTCACCCCGGGCGGCGGCGGCCACGTGCTGACCGTTCGCCAGGAGCGCAAGGACGCCGGGCCGCGCCTGGTCATCATCGCTGGCGGCGAGGTGTCGGCGCCGGCTGAGGCAATGATGAAGCGGTTGCTTGGCGAGCCGTTGGAGGGCGGCCTGCTCGACGGTGCTACACTCGGCCCATGCAAGTCCTCGTCAAACGCTTGAGAGAGCGCGGTCAGCGCATGTCTGACCGCCAGATCGATTCGGCGATTCCCGTCGAGGGTGAGCTGCGCGTCTACGGCATGGGCGGCGCCATCCAAGCCACGATCACCGACCCGAACAGCCAGGTGGCCGAGCCGCTGCTGCTGCTGCACGAAGCCAAGCTGACCACGATGCATGGCCCCGGGATGCTGCTCAAGGGCGAGGAGCGGCCACAGGGCGACAAAGGGCCGGCCTATGTTCAAGAATGGTCAGTTCGGTTCTAGCGTAAGAGGCGCTAATCGATGGCGAGCATAGCGTCTAAACCTTCCTGGAAGCCCACCGGCACAACCAAGTCGGGTCCGTTCAAAATCCAATCAAAATACTGGACAACCACATACGAGAGCTGCGCCATGCTCATATCGTATTTTGTAAATCTGAAGTAGGCCATGGGACTATCAGACGCCCACGCTTCCCAGCACCCTATCACTGGCTCTTGAACTCGAATAATGACTTGGTTTTCGAGGGTCTTTGGATTGCTAATTTTCCAGTGCTTGGAACCATTCGAGATATCCAGCACGGCCTGGAAAACATCCTTCGCCCCTTGAGGCAATAATCGCTTTCTCGCAATCTGTTCAGGAGTAGCAACGTCTGGCTTCATCCAATCTACATAGAGGTGGTGAGCAGTCACGATGAAGTTGAATGATTCGTAGATGCCCCAAGTCTGCTTGAGCTGGCTCTCTTCCCAAAGGAGCTTCTCGAACATCTCGTAATTGGTATTGATCGCAAGACGCGTCAGCGGCTTTTCCGTCATGGCATGACCTCAAAAGACAAAAGGGCTGCACATCGAATGACGAGCAACCCTTTATCCATATTAGATGTTCATCTAATATCCAGTACTGTCTGAGTGTACAGCTACCGCCGCAACTCATTGATTTCTTTGGTCGGGGCGAGAGGATTCGAACCTCCGACCCCGTGCACCCCATGCACGTACGCTACCAGGCTGCGCTACGCCCCGACTAGTCGATAATTATATCAGAGCCAGCGAAAAAAACTTGCGTTTTTGCCATACCGTGCAAGATCGTCGCTGGACCAGACGCGCGAGCCTTTATTTCCACTCCCCGCGCAACGCCATCACCTGCTGCTGCAGGTATTCCGGCGTCGCCAGTTCCGGCGCTACCGGCTGGCCGACCGCCAGCGCCAGCTGCGAACGCATGCCGCGCGAAATCCTGCGCTCGAACAGGTTGCTCTTGTCGCGCGTGAACCAGCTGCCCCACAGGCCGCGCAGCGCCATCGGGATCACCGGCACCTTGCTGCGCTCCATGATCTTCGTAATGCCATGGCGGAATTCGTTCATCTCGCCGGTCGAGGTCAGGCGCCCTTCCGGGAAAATGCACACCAGCTCGCCGTCATGCAGCGCGTGGGCGATGTCCACGAACGCCTTTTCCATGGTCCACGGGTCTTCCTTGGCCGGCGCGATCGGGATCGCGTTCACGGCGCGAAAAATCCAGCGCAGGAAAGGCGTCTTGAAGATGCGATGGTCCATCACGAAGCGGATCGGGCGCGGGCTGGCGGCATTGATCACGATCGCGTCCACATAGCTGACGTGATTGCACACCAGCACCGCCGGGCCCTCGCTCGGGATACGCGCCGTATCGATGGTGCGCACCCGATACACGGTGTGGATCAGCAGCCAGGCCAGGAAGCGCATCAGGAATTCCGGCACCAGCGAGAAGATGTACACCGCCACCACCGCATTGAGCAGGGCCGTGGTCAGGAACAGTTCCGGGATGCTGAAGCCCTGCCCCAGCAGCAGGATCGCCACGCCGGCCGACGCGACCATGAAGATTGCGTTCAGGATATTCATGCCGGCGATCGTGCGCGAGACGTGCTTCTGGTCGCAGCGGGTCTGGATCAGGGCGAACAGCGGCACGATGAAGAAGCCGCCGAACACGCCGATCATCACCAGGTCACCCAGGATGCGCCAGGCGCCGGGCTGGTTCAGCAGGCCGAGCCAGTCCACCGCCGTCGTGCTGGCAATGAAGGCTTCGCTGGCGAAATACAGGTCGATGCCGAATACCGACAGGCCGATCGAGCCGAACGGCACCAGGCCGATCTCGACCTTGTGGCCCGACAGGCGTTCGCACAGCAGCGAGCCGACACCAATGCCGAGCGAGAACACGGTCAACAGCAGTACGAACACGCTGTGGTCGCCCATCAGGTAGTCTTTCGAGAACACCGGGAACTGGGCCAGCAACAAGGCGCCATAGAACCAGAACCAGGAATTGCCGAGCATCGACAGGAACACGGTGCGGTTCTGGCGCGAATACGCGAGGTTGCGCCACGATTCGGCAATGAAGTTGCGGCTGATGCGCAGCTCGGGCGCCGGCGCCGGCGAAGGCGGGATGCGCCAGGCGGCGGCCAGGCCCAACACGGCGAAGAGCAAGGTCGCACCGGCCACCAGCATGATGCCGTTCGGTTTGTAGCCGACCAGGATCGCGCCGGCCACTTCACCCAGCAGGATGCCGACGAAGGTTCCCATCTCGACCACGCCATTGCCGCCGACCAGCTCGTCGGGCTTGAGGTTTTGCGGCAGATACGCATACTTGACCGGCCCGAACAGCGTCGAATGCATGCCCATGCCGATCACCGCCGCGATCAGGAGCCACAGCGTGTGCGTCATCCAGCCTATGCCGGCCACCAGCATGATCGCGATCTCGGCGACCTTGACGATGCGCGCCAGCTTGGCCTTGTCGAACTTGTCGGCGATCTGGCCCGAGGTGGCCGAGAACAGGACATAGGGCAGGATGAACAGGCCCGGGATCAGGTTGTTGAGCAGCGAGGGATCGAGCGTGGTCCAGTTGATCGCGTCATAGGTCATGACGACCAGCAGCGCGGTCTTGAACAGATTGTCGTTGAAGGCGCCCAGGAACTGGGTCCAGAAGAACGGGCCGAAACGGCGCTGGGTCAGCAGGGAAAACTGATTCGGTTGGCTCATGCTGGAAAGCTCGGCTGTGAAGGAAGGCGTAATGTACAACGGCAAGCACAGCGCAACAAACGCTGTTTCTCACATAGTTACTTGCGTATCCGCATTTAATACTACGGGTCTTGCTCTACAGTACGAAGTGCTGCTTGCGCGAACACAAACGGAGTCCGGCGGCAAGCGTGCGCACCGAAACCGTGCCATGCGGGCGATTGACGATTGAAGCCGGTCAAATCGGGCTTGATCTGGCACATTGGTGCAATGCAGCGCAGGTAGAATCCGCAGATGACTTCCGCCAACTTCCTCATCAGCTACGCCAGCGTCGCCAATGTGCTGTTCGAGCACATCGAGCAGGACCTGCTGCTCCTCACCACCGCCCTCCTCGACGATGACGAGGAATTACCACGCCGTTTCGAGGCATATCCAGCGACGTTGCTGGCGCACGAAGGCATGCCGCCGCCGTGAGGCCCATGCGTTCACCACCCGCCTAAAAACGTCGTTCCTGCCACTGGCAGCAACGACTTCCCGCGGAGGCGGGAACCCAAGTCAGCATGCTCATCGGCTACGTTTGACGTAGTTTCAGAGCAAGCGCAATGGGTTCCCGCCAAGGCGCCCGGCGAGGGCGGGAACGACGTATCAAAGCTAGTGGCCCGGTGTAGAGCGTGGTCAGCCCAGCGCTTCCAGGCGAATCCGCGTCACCTTGCCGATCACCGCCGGCAGCCCTTCGATCTTGGCGATCGCCGCGTCGATGTTCTTTTCGCGCGTCTGGTGCGTCAGCATGATGATGTCGATGTCGGTCTGGTCGCCCGGCTCCTTCTGCAGCACGGCGTCGATCGAGATGCCGGCGTCGGCCAGGATGCGGGTCAGGTCGGCCATTACGCCCAGCTGGTCCTGCACGTGCACGCGCAGGTAGTAGCTGCTGGTGATCTCGGACATCGGCATGATCGCGACGTCGGTCATCTGGTTCGGCTGGAACGCCAGGTGCGGCACGCGGCTGTACGGGTCGGCGGTGAGCAAGCGGGTCACGTCGACCAGGTCGGCGATCACGGCCGAGGCCGTCGGCTCCGATCCGGCGCCCTTGCCGTAGTACAGCGTAGCGCCAACCGCATCGGCCTGCACCAGCACCGCGTTCATCGCGCCCTCGACATTGGCGATCAGGCGCGAGGCAGGGATCAGGGTCGGATGCACGCGCAGCTCGACGCCCTCGCCCGACTCGGTGTGGGTGCGGCGGGTGATGCCCAGCAGCTTGATGCGGTAGCCGAGCTGTTCGGCGTAGCGGATGTCGGCCGCCTGCAGCTGGCTGATGCCTTCCACATAGGCCTTGTCGAACTGCACCGGAATGCCGAAGGCGATCGCCGACATGATGGTCAGTTTATGGGCCGCATCAACGCCTTCGATGTCGAAGGTCGGATCGGCCTCGGCATAGCCCAGCTCCTGCGCCTGCTTGAGCACGGTCGCAAAATCCAGGCCCTTCTCGCGCATCTCGGTCAGGATGAAGTTGGTGGTGCCGTTGATGATGCCGGCCACCGATTCGATGCGGTTGGCGGTCAGGCCCTCGCGCAGGGCCTTGATGATCGGCACGCCGCCGGCCACGGCCGCCTCGAAGGCCACCATCACGCCCTTTTCCTGGGCGGCCGCGAAAATCTCGTTGCCGTGCAGCGCCAGCAGCGCCTTGTTGGCCGTCACCACGTGCTTGCCGTTGGCGATCGCCTTCAGCACCAGCTCGCGTGGCAGCTCGTAGCCGCCGATCAGCTCGACGACGATGTCGATATCGGGATTGTTGACCACCTCAAACGGGTCGGCCACGATCTCGACCGCACCGCCGGTCACTTCGCGCGCGCGTTCAATATTGCGCGCCGCAATCATCGCAATCTCGATGCCGCGTCCGGCGCGGCGGCGGATGTCTTCCTGGTTGCGTTGAAGGACGTTGAAGGTACCGGCACCCACGGTGCCGATGCCCAGGAGGCCAACTTGAATCGGTTTCATAAAATCTGTTTCTCTTGATGGTCTGGAGGCCGACCCGCCTTAAGCGTGGCGTCGTCGGTAACCGTCGAGGAAGCGCGCGATGCGTCCGCAAGCGTCGGTCAGGTCGTCGGAATTGGGCAGGAACACCAGCCGGAAATGGTCCGGGGCGATCCAGTTGAAGCCGGTGCCTTGCACCAGCAGCACTTTTTCCTCGGACAGCAGTTCGCAGATGAACTGCTGGTCGTCCGTGATCGGATACATCTTCGGATCGAGGCGCGGGAACATGTAGAGCGCGGCTTTTGGCTTGACGCAGGACACACCCGGTATATCGGTAAGCAATTTATGCGCGAGGTCGCGCTGTTTCAGGAGGCGTCCGCCCGGCCCCACCAGGTCGTTGATGCTCTGGTGGCCGCCGAGGGCGGTCTGGATGGCGAACTGGCCCGGCGCATTGGCGCACAGGCGCATCGAGGCCAGCATGTTCAGGCCCTCGATATAGCCCTTGGCGTGGCGCTTCTCGCCCGAGACCACCATCCAGCCGGCGCGGTAGCCGCAGGAACGGTAGTTCTTCGACAGGCCGTTGAGGGTCACGAACAGCACGTCGTCGGCCAGCGAGGCGATCGAGACGTGTTCGGCGCCGTCGTACAGGGTCTTGTCGTAGATTTCGTCGGCGTAGACGATCAACTGGTGCTGGCGCGCCAGCTCGATGATGTCGAGCAGCACTTCGCGTGGATACAGGGCGCCGGTCGGGTTGTTCGGGTTGATGACGACGATCGCGCGCGTGTTCGGCGTGATCTTGCGCCGCATGTCTTCGATGTCGGGCAGCCAGCCGGACTGTTCGTCGCACACATAGTGGATCGGCGCGCCGCCGGCCAGGCTCACGGCGGCGGTCCACAGCGGGTAATCGGGCGCCGGCACCAGCACTTCGTCGCCGTTGTTCAGCAAGCCCTGCATCGACATCACGATCAGCTCCGAGGCGCCATTGCCCAGGTAGATGTCGTCCATACCCACGCCGGCGATGTTCTTCTCTTGCGTGTAGTGCATGACGGCCTTGCGCGGCGCGAACATGCCCTTGGAATCGGTATAGCCGGCCGCCCCGTGCATATTGCGGATCATGTCGCTGACGATCTCGTCCGGCGCGTCGAAGCCGAACACGGCGAGGTTGCCGATATTGAGCTTGATGATCTTCTGGCCGTCTTCTTCCATCTGGCGCGCCACGTCCAGGGCCGGACCGCGGATTTCGTAGCAGACATCGTCGAGCTTGTTCGATTTGGCGATCGGTCTCAAAATTTCCCCTGGTGTGAGCGTGCTCTGTTGCAGTGCGAAAAATACCATTCTGCCGAAAGCGCCCCATTTAGGCAACCTTGCCGATCCGGTTACAATGGGCCTTTGCCAGCACACCGGATTTCAGCAAACGCCATGAAGCTTCATTCCGACAACACTCAACAATACCAGACCGTGACCGGCTACGACGCTTCGGGCGTGGAAATCAATGCCGAGCGCTTCAATTACAGCCTGACCGTGCTCCCGGAGATCGCGCCGCGGCCATGGAACGTGACCCGCTTCGACGAACTCACCACCGCCCACTTCGAGGAGATCGCGAAGGACGCGCCGGACGTCGTCATTCTCGGCACCGGCGAACGCCAGCGCTTCGTGCACCCGCGCCTGGTGGCCAGCCTGTCTGCGATGCACGTCGGCGTCGAAAGCATGGACAACCAGGCCGCCTGCCGCACCTATAACGTGCTGATGGGCGAAGGCCGCAAGGTCACGCTGGCCCTGATCATCGGCGCCTGATGCATTAGCCGAATCTTAAATCGGCAGAAACATTTTCCAAAGCACGAAAATAGTGCGTTTCTTGCCAGGCGGGCACTAGCGGCAGGTGGCATGGCCGGATTATCATGCCAGTGCCGCTCCCCGCCACCATGCGCCGGGAGGTTAATTTCGCAGCGCAACGCGCTGTCACTGCCCAGGAGAAGCCCGTGGCCGAGAGCCCAGCAACCATCGCCCCATTTTCCGCCCCGATGACCGGTGGCCAGACCTTCGAGCTGCTTGGCCGTCCCGCCAGGTACACCGTGCTGTACTTCTACCCCAAGGACAATACGCCCGGCTGCACCACCGAGAGCATCGCCTTTCGCGAAGCCTGGCCCGAATTCCAGGCGCTGGGCGCCGAGATCTATGGCCTGAGCCGCGATTCGCTGCGCTCGCACGAGAACTTCAAGGCCAAGCTGGGCCTGCCCTTCGAACTGATCTCCGATCCGGAAGAAGCCGTCTGCACGCAATTCAATGTCATGAAGATGAAAAATATGTATGGCAAACAAGTGCGTGGAGTCGAGCGCAGTACGTTTGTCATTGACGCTCAAGGCCGATTGGTGAAAGAATGGCGTGGCGTGAAAGTCAATGATCACGTCACCGAAGTGCTGGAATTTTTGAAGAGCCAGCCCTGAATTACGGATGGCTCCAGTTTGTTCAACCTGCTGGATCGCTATCCTTTATTTTGAGTCAACCCGTAATTCATCCACATTCTTCCAATCTGGTTTCCCGCCGGGCCGGAGCGTTTCCGGGCTCGGCCTTACTGCAGACATTTTTCTTCGCAGTCCCTCCGGCGGTTCATCCGCCGTCCCCGTTAGTAGCATCGACTCCGTGCGGCAGCGCGCCACGTGGCCAGCGCGCGCACGGCCATCCAGACTTTTTTTAGATTGAGAACCTGATGCCACTGCCAAAGATGCCTACCCAGCCAGCGACCATGCTGCTGGCAAAAGATTACCCCAAGGCCGAACCCGGCAAATCGCCGGTACGTCCCGTCTCGGCCCAGGCCAACGACGACGTCGAGGACCTGATCAGCGGCCAGGCCGTGCCGACGCCGAAATCGCGCGCACGCCGCAAGGCTTCCGATACCCTGGCCGCCGCCCAGGCGCCAGCACCCGTACAAGTTGCCGCGGTGGCCCCAGCCGCCGTTGCCGCCAACGAGGCCGACGCCCCTGTCGCCCGCAAGCCAGGCAAGAACGCCAAGCCGGCCGCCGCCCCCGTGTCGGCCAAGCTGCGCGAGACCGACGCCGATCAACCGCATCCGGCCAAGCACAAGCCGGTCGAAGTCACCATCAAGTCGTCCACCAGCCGCAAGGCCGACCGCTCCGGCACCACCAAGGTGTTCGTGCTCGACACCAATGTGCTGATGCACGATCCGACCTCGCTGTTCCGCTTCGAAGAGCACGACGTCTATCTGCCGATGATGACCCTCGAGGAGCTGGACAACCACAAGAAGGGCATGTCCGAAGTCGCGCGCAATGCGCGCCAGGTCTCGCGCACGCTCGACGCCCTGATCGCCAACGTCGACGACGACGCCATCGAGTCCGGCATTCCGCTGTCCAAGCTGGGCAACAAGGATGCCAAGGGCCGCCTCTTGTTCCAGACCCGCCTGAACAGCGCCGCCCTGCCCGAGGGCCTGCCATCCGGCAAGGCCGACAACCAGATCCTGGGTGTCGTGCGCGCGCTCGAGCAGCAGATGGCGGGCCGCGCCATCGTGCTGGTGTCGAAAGACATCAATATGCGCATCAAGGCGCGCGCCATCGGCCTGCCGGCCGAGGATTACTTCAACGATCACGTGCTGGAAGACACCGACCTGCTGTACTCGGGCATCGTCCAGTTGCCGGACGATTTCTGGGACAAGCACGGCAAGGACGTCGAATCCTGGCAGGAAAACAAGAACGGCAGCTCGGCGACCTATTACCGCGTCACCGGTCCGCTGATCCCGACCTTGCTGGTCAACCAGTTCGTGTTCCTCGAGCCGAAGGATGGCCAGTCGCCGCTGTACGCGCAAATCAAGTCGATCAACGGCAAGACCGCCGTGCTGCAGACCCTGCGCGACTACAGCCACAACAAGAACAACGTCTGGGGCATCACGGCGCGCAACCGCGAGCAGAACTTCGCCCTCAACCTGCTCATGAATCCCGAGGTCGACTTCGTCACCCTGCTGGGCCAGGCCGGCACGGGCAAGACCCTGCTGGCGCTGGCGGCCGGCCTGGCGCAAGTGCTGGAGACCAAGCTCTACAACGAGATCATCGTGACCCGCGTGACGGTGCCAGTGGGCGAGGACATCGGCTTCCTGCCGGGTACCGAAGAAGAGAAGATGTCGCCATGGATGGGCGCCTTCGACGACAACCTCGAGGTGCTCATGAAGTCGGACGGCGATGCCGGCGACTGGGGGCGCGCCGCCACGCAAGACCTGATCCGCTCGCGCATCAAGATCAAGTCGCTCAACTTCATGCGCGGCCGCACCTTCGTGAACAAGTTCCTGATCATCGACGAGGCGCAGAACCTGACGCCGAAGCAGATGAAGACCCTGGTCACGCGCGCCGGTCCCGGCACCAAGATCCTGTGCCTGGGCAATATCGCGCAGATCGACACGCCTTACCTTACCGAGGGTTCGAGCGGCCTGACCTATGTGGTCGACCGGTTCAAGGGCTGGAGCCACGGCGGCCACGTGACCCTGGCGCGCGGCGAACGCTCGCGCCTGGCCGACCACGCGAGCGACGTGCTCTGAGCATGACGGTCGCTTGACCACCGACGCCCGCCCTCACCGGCGGGCGTTTTTATTTGTGCGCCACGATTTCTGGAGATCCCATGAGCGATATCGAGAGGAACAAGGCCAATGTCGTCGCCTTCTACGAGCTGATGTTCAACGATTGCCGGCCGCGCGAAGCGATCGAACGCTATGCCGGCGACGTGTACATCCAGCACAATCCGCACGTGCCGGACGGCATCGATGGCTTCATCGCCTATTTCGAGCGCATGGCCCGCGAGTGGCCTGGCAAGCGCGTCGACATCCGGCGCGTGATCGCCGAAGGCGAGCTGGTCGTCCTGCACTGCCACCAGCACTGGCCCGGCAACCACGACTATGCCGCCATCGACATCTTCCGGCTCACGCCGGACGGCAAGATCGTCGAGCACTGGGATGTGCTGCAGATCATTCCTTCCGAAGCGGCCAATGCCAACGGTATGCTGCCGTGAAGCCCCCACGCCGACCACACGATAATAATAACCATGCCCTTCGTCCTGAAACTGTTGCTCGTCCCTTCCCTGATCGCCCTCGTCACCCTCGCCGGCCGCCGCTGGGGTCCCTCGGTGGCCGGCTGGCTGTCGGCCTTTCCCATCGTCGCCGGCCCCATCCTGCTGGCGATCGCGCTCGAACAGGGAACTGACTTCGCCGCCGTCGCCGCCGCCAACACCCTGCTCGCGGTGCTGGCCATCGTCGTCTTCAGCATTGTCTACGCCCGCAGTGCCGTAAGGCCCGGCGCCGGAGTCGCGCGGTGTCTCGCCGCCGCCCTGCTGGCCTGGGGCCTCGCGGTCGCCGTGCTGCAAGGCGTTCACCTGCCGATCTGGCTGGTCTTCGGCGCGGTGCTGGCCGCGCTGCTGGCGGCGCCGCGCCTGATCGGCCAGGCGCCGGCGCCGGTCGCTGCGAATGCCAGGCCGGCGCGCGACCTGCCCTGGCGCATGCTGGCCGGCGCCGTGCTCACCGTGGCCGTGACCCAGGCCGCGGGCGGACTGGGGCCGGAACTGAGCGGCCTGTTCGCCATGTTCCCGGTGATGAGCACCGTGCTGGTGGGCTTCTCGCACCGCGCCTCCGGTCCCGGCTTCGCGGTCGCCCTGCTGCGCGGCATGGTGGGCGGCTACGTCGCTTTCGCCGTGTTCTGCGGGGTGCTGGCGCTGCTGCTGCCGGGCCGCGGCCCGGGCCTGCCCTTCGTGGCCGCCACCGCCTGCGCGCTCGCGGTCCAGCTCGGCGTGCGGGCGCCGGTCAAGGCCAGGACCCGGCCTTGAATGCCGCAGCGCAGCGTGCCTGCGCCATTGCCGAGGCCGTAGAATAGCCGGGTTCACCCAACCACAGGAGATCCCATGCCTCACATGCTGCTCATTCACGAGCCGGTCGGCCAGCGCGCCACCCGCAGCGATGCCGAAGGACGCGCCGCCTACGAGCGCATGCTGCGCTGGGGCGAAGAGCTGAAGGAACGCGGCCTGCTGCTGGCGGCCGAGTCGCTGGCGTCCCTTGATACCGCGGTGCGGGTGACCGTCCCGGCCGGCAAGGCGCGCATCGTCGACGGCCCGTTCGCCGAAGCCAAGGAAATGGTGGGCGGGTTCTTCATGGTCGACGTCGACTCGCGCGGCGAGGCGATCGCACTGGCGGCCGAGTGTCCGGCCGCCGAATGGGCCACGGTCGAGGTACGTGCGCTGGCGCCCTGCTTCATGCGCTAGAAATATTTTTCATGATTGTTTGTCGGGAATGTCGAAAACGGTGAGCGCCGTTCGTCGTGGACCATGAAAGGCCTGCTGCCGCGGGCCGCTCACCACCACAGGAGAACCCCATGCGTTTCATGATCATCGTCAAGGCCAGCGCCGCGTCCGAAGCGGGAGAGATGCCGCCAGAGTCGCTGCTCGCCGAGATGAACGACTACCACCAGGAGCTGGCGCGCGCCGGCGTCCTCCTCGACGGCAATGGGCTCAAGCCGACCAGCCAGGGCTGGCGCATCCGCTACGAAGGCGGCGGACGGCGCGTCGTCGACGGCCCGTTTGCCGAGACCAAGGAGCTGATCGCCGGCTATACCTTGATCCAGGTCCGCTCGCGCGAGGAAGCGCTCGAATGGACGCGCCGCTTCCCCAATCCGCAGGGCCCGGGCCTGGAAGCCGAGATCGAGGTGCGCCAGGTATTCGAACTGGACGACTTTCCGCCGAGCGAGACCATCGAGCGCATGCGCGCGCAATAAGCCTGAGACCGGAGAACCTTCATGAGTAACCAGCAAATCTACGTCAACCTGCCCGTCAAGAACCTCGAGGCCAGCCGCGCCTTCTTCGGCGCCCTCGGCTTCGGCTTCAATCCCCATTTCAGCGACGACAACGCCGCCTGCATGATCGTCAGCAACGACCACATCTACGTGATGCTGCTGGCCGAGCCCTTTTTCCAGACCTTCATCAGCAAGAAGATCGCCGATGCCCGCACCAGCACCGAAGTGCTGCTGTGCCTGTCGCGCGACAGCCGCGCCGCGGTCGACGACATGGTGGCGAAGGCGGTGGCGGCCGGCGGCAGCATTCCGCGCGAGGCGCAGGACCATGGCTTCATGTACCAGCACGCCTTCGAGGACCTCGATGGCCACATCTGGGAGCTGGCGTATATGGAAAGCATGCCGCCGAGCGAATGACAATGACGGGCGAGGTCGAGGACACCCTCGCGGCGCTGTGGCGGATCGAATCCGGCCGCATCGTCGGCAGCGTCGCGCGCGTCGTGCGCGACGTCGGGCTGGCCGAGGAGCTGGCCCAGGACGCCCTGGTGGCGGCGCTGGAACGCTGGCCGCGGGACGGCATCCCCGACCGCCCCGGCGCCTGGCTGCTCACGACGGCGCGCAACGGCGCCTTCGACCTGCTGCGGCGCGACAGCAGCCTGCGCCAGAAACTGGAACAGATCGGCCTCGACCTCGAGGCCCAGGAGGCTTTGACGGTGCCCGATTTCGTGGACGACCTCGACGCCAGGCGGGGCGACGTGCTCAGGGACGACCTGCTGCGCCTGATGTTCACCGCCTGCCACCCGGTGCTGTCGCTCGATGCGCGGCTGGCGCTGACGCTCAAGCTGCTCGGTGGCCTGGCGACCGGCGAGATCGCGCGCGCCTTCCTGGTGCCCGAGAGCACCATGGCCCAGCGCATCGTGCGCGCCAAGCGCACCCTGGGCGAGGCGAAGGTGCCGTTCGAACTGCCGCCGCCAGCCGAGCTGGGCGAGCGCCTGGGCGCCGTGCTGGAGGCGGTCTACCTGATCTTCAACGAGGGCTATACCGCCACGACCGGCGCCGACTGGATGCGCCCGGCGCTGGTCGACGAGGCGCTGCGCCTGGGCCGCATCCTGGCCGAGCTGGCGCCGAACGAGCCGGAGGTGCATGGCCTGGTGGCGCTGATGGAGCTGCAGGCTTCGCGCATGGCGGCGCGCCTGGACGCGGCAAAGCGGCCGGTGCTGCTGCTCGACCAGGACCGCGCGCGCTGGGACGGCGTGCTGGTCCGGCGCGGCCTGGCCGCCCTCGAGCGCGCCGCGCGCATCGCCACGCCACGCGGATCCTATGTACTGCAGGCCGAGATCGCCGCCTGCCACGCGCGCGCCCACCGCGCCGAGTTAACGGACTGGCGCCGCATCGCCGACCTGTACGGCGAACTGGCCGCCGTCCAGCCCTCTCCCGTCGTCGAACTCAACCGCGCGGTGGCGGTGGGCATGGCTGACGGCCCCGCGGCCGGCCTGGCGCTGGCCGACCGGCTGCTCGCCGACGGCCGGCTGGACGGCTATCACTGGCTGCCGAGCGTGCGCGGCGACCTGCTGTTCAAGCTCGGCCGCCGGCCCGAAGCCCGCGCCGAATTCGAGCGCGCCGCCTCACTCACCGCCAATGCCGCCGAGCGCGAATTGCTGCTGGCGCGGATGCGCGACGCCGCCGATGCATGAGCCTGCGCAAATACCTAGCGTTAATTGATGACTATGCCGGACGGATACATACCGCTATGATCGAGGCTGTATAGAATAATAAGCAAACGATCGTGACGGGAGGCGTGCAATGAAATTCCGGTTCTGGGGAGTACGCGGATCGATCCCTTCGCCGGGTCCGCGCACCGCGCGCTACGGCGGCAATACCACCTGCATCGAGGTGCGCACCGACGCCGGCGCCCTCCTGGTCCTGGACGGCGGCACCGGGCTGTTCCCGCTGGCCCAGCACCTGGTCCAGCAGGGGCCGGTGGCGGCCAATATCTTCATCACGCACAGCCACTGGGACCACATCCACGGCCTGCCCTTCTTCGCGCCGCTGTTCGTCAAGGGCAACCGGGTGCGCCTGCACGGCGCCCTCGACGAAACCACGGGCCACGGCATCGAGCACGTGATGAACGTGCAGCTGCAGAACAGTTATTTCCCGGTGGGCGAGGCCGAGATGAGCGCCACCCTCGACTACCGCACGCTCGACATCGAAACGCCAATCGCGGTCGAAGACGCCGTGGTGTCGAACGTGGCGATGAACCATCCGGTGCTCAACCTCGGCTACCGCATCGACTGCAACGGCAAGTCGCTGTTCTTTACCGGCGACCACGAACCCTGGCCCAACCCGCACCCGCCCGGGAGCGGCGAGCACGCCGCCTGCGAGGAACACCTGCGCGAGCGCGAACGCCGCATGGACGCCGTCATGCGCGGCGTGGATGCCCTGATTGTCGACTGCTCGTATACGCGCGAGGAATACCCGTCCAAGCGGGGCTGGGGCCACGGCACCTTCGATGGCGCGCTCGACATGGCGCTGCGCGTGGGCGCACGCACGCTGTACTGCACCCACCACGAACCGACGCGCGGCGACGACGAACTCGAAGCCGTATTTGCCGAGGTGATGGCGCGCCATGCCGGACGGCTGGGCGGCCTGCGGGTCTTCCTGGCCTACGAAGGCCTCGAGGTCGACCTCGGCTAGCACGGCGCGCGATGCGCGACACCTGCCAGAAGTGAGAGGAACCACCTTTCCACCGGCGGTAGAATGGATCGGGGCCGTCAATACACACGGACGGCCCGCCCTCCCCAGTCCACGAAAGAGCATCGAATGAAGATCACCCTGATTGTCCCGGCGGCGGCCCTGCTGCTTGCCGGCTGCGCGTCCGCCACTCCGCGCGGCGATGCCGCCGCCAGCGCCAGCGCGCAGGAAGAGCGCTACGTCCCGATCGGCACCTACCTGCCGCGCAAGCGGGGGCAGACCGCCAACAACGCCAGCACCGTCGACAAGACCGACCTCGAGAACATGAAGAATGCCGGCAACGGAACCGGCGCCAACGAAGGCCTGCTGCGCTGAACCGGCAAGCGTGCGCGGCGTAGAAAAAGGCGCTGTGCCCGTTAGATATGGATGAGCATTGAACTGCTGAGCTAATCTGCGGTCCAATCCCGGTCGCCATCGATCGGGAGCGTATGATGAAAGCGCCGAAGTTTGAGGAGTTATTCGCCCAGCTTGCGCTGCTGAACCAGCCGCAGCGTCAGCAAGTACTCGCCGCCCTGCATCCGGCAGCCGGGCTCGACAGGGTGGTCGCCCTCATCGACGAGATCCGGTCAAAGAGGCGCTGCTGCCCGGATTGCGGCTGCGAGCGTTGCCACCGGCATGGCCAAGCCAACGACCTGCAACGCTTTCGCTGTTGCGCGTGCGGCCGCACTTTCAACGACCTGACCGGCACACCGCTGGCGCGGCTCAGGCACAAGGGCAAGTGGCTCGATTATCTGGACACGGTGCTCGATTCCCGCACGGTCCGGTCTGCGGCCAAGCGTGTCGGCGTGCACCGCAACACGACGTTTCGCTGGCGTCATCGCTTTCTCGACCGGGTCAAGGACGACCGACCCGAGCGCCTGGTCGGCATCGTCGAGGCCGACGAAACGTTCCTGCTCGAATCGCAGAAGGGGTCACGCAAGCTCGATCGCCAGCCGCGCAAGCGTGGTGGCAGGGCTGCTCTGCGCGGCATTTCCCATCATCTCGACTGCATCCTGGTGGCGCGCGACCGCAGCGGCCAGACCATCGACGCCGTCACCGGCCGCGGCGCCTTGAAGGTGGCCCAACTGGTCAAGCATCTGCTGCCGAAACTCGATCTTCAAGCGCTGCTGGTCACCGACGCCAACGCCGCCTACCCCGCCTTTGCCCGTGCCCATGGCATCGCCCATCAGGCAGTCAATCTCAGCGCCGGCGAACGGGTCCGCGATGGCGTCGAAGGCGCCATCCATGTACAAAACGTGAACGCCTACCATCGGCGCTTCAAGGAATGGCTGGCGCGCTTCCATGGCGTGGCGTCACGCTGGTTGCCCAACTACCTGGGCTGGCACTGGGCGCTCGATGGCGGGCGAGTCACTTCTGTCGAGCAATTGCTGCGTATTGCATTCGGGGTCATCAACAGATAACGATGACAGCGCCTAAAAAAAACGGAGCCGCGCGGCTCCGTCTTCGTGTGCTTGAAAAGCGCTGTTACAGGATCATGGTTCCGACCCACCACGCCACCGCGGCGATGAACGCCGACGCCGGAATGGTGAAGATCCACGCCCACACAATGTTGCCGGCCACGCCCCAGCGCACGGCCGAGGCCTTTTGCGCGGCGCCCACGCCGACGATGGCGCCGGTGATGGTGTGGGTGGTCGACACCGGGATGCCGAAGGCGCTCGACATCAGGAGGGTCATGGCGCCACCGGTCTCGGCGCAGAAGCCGCCCACCGGTTTGAGCTTGGTGATCTTCTGGCCCATGGTCTTGACGATGCGCCAGCCGCCGAACAGCGTGCCGAAGGCGATCGCGGCGTAGCACGAGATGATGACCCAGGCCGGTGGATGCGCGTCGTTGGCGCTGACGTAGCCGGCCGCGATCAGCAGCATCCAGATGATGCCCATGGTTTTCTGCGCATCGTTGCCGCCGTGACCCAGCGAATAGGCCGCGGCCGACAGCAGCTGCAGCTTGCGGAACAGGCCGTCGACCTTGCGCGGCGTCGCCTTGACGAACACCCAGGCCACGATCAGCATGATGATCGAACCCAGCGCGAAGCCCAGCAGCGGCGCCACCACGATGAAGGCAACGGTCTTGAGCAGGCCGCCGGAGACCAGCGAACCGGTGCCGGCCTTGGCCACCGCCGCGCCCACCAGGCCGCCGATCAGGGCGTGCGAGGACGAGGACGGGATACCGTAGTACCAGGTGATCAGGTTCCAGGAGATCGCCCCGACCAGGGCGCCGAAGATGACGTAGTGGTCGACGATGTGGGGGTCGATGGTCCCCTTGCCGATGGTCTGGGCCACCTTCATGTTGACCACGAAGATCGCGATGAAGTTGAAGAAGGCGGCCATCGCCACCGCGTGCTGCGGCTTCAGGACGCCGGTCGACACGACAGTGGCGATCGAGTTCGCCGAGTCGTGGAAGCCGTTCATGAAGTCGAAGATCAGCGCCAGGACGACCAGCATGCCCAGCACGTAAATGCTGATATGTAGAGTTTCCATAATCGTTACCGGTTCGAAGGCGCTTACGCGTTCTCGACGATGATGCCTTCGATGATGTTGGCCACGTCTTCGCAGCGGTCGGTAACGGTTTCCAGGATCTCGTAGATCGCTTTCATCTTGATCAGGTTGCGCACGTCCGGTTCGTCGCGGAACAGCTTGGACATGGCGGCGCGCATCACGTGGTCGGCGTCCGATTCGAAGCGGTCGATCTCTTCGCAGATGGCGACGATCTTCGGCGCATTGTCCATATCGTGCAGCATCGAAACGGCTTCCTGCACCTTCAGGCAGCACGACAGGCACAGCTCGGCCAGGCGTTTCGCCTCCGGCGTGACCGCATGCAGGTCGTACAGCGAGACGGTCTGCGCCGCGTCTTCCATCATGTCCAGGATGTCGTCCATGCGCGTGATCAGCTTGTGGATGTCGTCGCGGTCGAGCGGGGTGATGAAGGTCTTGTGCAGCAGGTCGACCGTGGCGTAGGTGATCTTGTCGGCCTGTTTCTCGATCGTTTCGACCGCATGGGTGCGGGTTTCAAGATCGTCGAAATTGGTCATCAGGCCGACCATTTCATGGGCACCCTTCACGCACAAGGCGGCGTGCTGGTTGAACAGTTCAAAGAAATTGCCTTCTTTAGGCAAAAAGCGTCCAAACATTGTTTTTCTCCGTTTTTCTCTCGGTATTGCCGACGCTCCGGGAAAAGCGAAGGCATGGGGTGCGGCGTGAGGCGGGCCGCGTTATGCGGCTTAGTCGCCCTGGTAGATGGACAGGTTGCCGCTGTAGTTGCCAAACTTGGTGTATTGGCCGATCCAGGTCAGGCGAATCGCTCCGATCGGGCCGTTACGCTGTTTGCCGATGATGATCTCGGCGGTGCCCTTGTCGGGCGAATCCGGGTTGTAGACTTCGTCGCGGTACAGGAAGATGATCACGTCCGCATCCTGTTCGATAGCGCCGGATTCGCGCAAGTCGGACATCACGGGACGTTTATTGGGGCGTTGTTCCAGCGAGCGGTTCAGCTGCGACAGCGCGATCACGGGGCATTGCAGCTCTTTCGCCAGGCCTTTCAGCGAGCGCGAGATCTCGGAGATCTCGGACGCGCGGTTGTCGCCCGGCTTCGAACCCTGCATCAGCTGCAGGTAGTCGACGATGATGAGCCCGAGCTTGCCGCACTGGCGCGCCAGGCGGCGTGCCCGCGCGCGCATCTCGATCGGGTTCAAGGCGGGGGTTTCGTCGATGTACAGCTGCGCGTCGTTCATCTTCTGGATGGCGTGCGTCAGGCGCGGCCAGTCCTCGTCGTGCAGGCGGCCGGTACGCAGGCGGTGCTGGTCGAGCTGGCCGACCGAGCCGAGCATACGCATCGCCAGCTGGGCGCCGCCCATCTCCATCGAGAACACGGCGACCGGCAGGCCGGCCTCGATCGCGACGTTCTCGCCGATGTTGACCGAGAACGCGGTCTTGCCCATCGACGGACGGCCGGCGACGATGACCAGGTCGCCCGGCTGCAGGCCGGAGGTCATGCGGTCGAGGTCGATGAAGCCGGTGGGCACGCCGGTGATCTCGCCCTGGTTCTCGCGCGAGTACAGTTCGTCGATGCGCTCGACCACCTGGGTCAGCAGCGGCTGCACCGCCAGCCAGCCCTGGGCGCCTCTAGCGCCCTGCTCGGCGATGGCGAAGATGCGCGATTCCGCCTCGTCGAGCATCTGCTTGACTTCCTTGCCCTGCGGATTGAAGGCATTGCCGGAAATCTCGTCGGCGACGGTGATCAGCTGGCGCAGGATGCCGCGGTCGCGCACGATCTCGGCGTAGCGGCGGATATTGGCCGCCGACGGCGTGTTCTGCGCCATCGCGTTCAGGTATTGCAGGCCACCCACTTCCTCGGCCTTGCCGAGCTGGTTGCAGGCTTCATAGACCGTGATCACGTCGGCCGGCTTGCCGGCATTGATCAGGCGGACCATCTGTTCGAAGATGATGCGGTGATCGTAACGGTAGAAGTCTTCCGCGTGCATGAAGTCGGCGATGCGGTCCCAGGCGGCATTATCGCGCAGCAGGCCGCCGATGACGGACTGCTCTGCTTCGATGGAATGCGGGGGGATGCGCAGGGCTTCGATCTGCGGGTCTGAGGGTGCTGCGTTCATGGGCGGCATTATACCTTCTCCTGTCACACGGCTGTCATAATTGGTGAGTTTCAAAAGCAAAAAAGCCGGGAGAACCCGGCTTTTTTGTGCACTGCTTTTACTTCAGTTCAGCATTCGCTCAGGCAGCTTCGCCCACGACAGCGATGGTGATTTCCGACACGACGTCGGTGTGCAGGGCGACTGCAACCGGGAATTCGCCGGTGGTCTTCAGCGGGCCGGTCGGCAGGCGAACGGCAGCTTTTTCGACCGGGAAGCCTTGCTTGGTCAGCGCTTCAGCGATGTCAGCGTTGGTGACCGAACCGAACAGACGGCCGTCGACGCCGGCCTTCTGGCCGATGGTGACGGTCAGGCCGCTCAGCTTGTCGCCTTGGGCTTGGGCGGCTGCCAGTTTCTCGGCGGCTGCTTTTTCCAGTTCGGCGCGCTTGGCTTCGAACTCGGCGACGGCGCCGGCGGTAGCGCGGCGTGCCATCTTTTGTGGGATCAGGAAGTTACGTGCGTAACCATCCTTGACTTTGACGACGTCGCCCAGGTTGCCGACGTTGATAACTTTTTCCAACAGAATAACTTGCATGTTTTATCTCCAGGATATCTGACTGTCGTGACCGACGATTAACCGTGGTGCAGGTCGGTGTACGGCAGCAGCGCCAGGTAACGGGCGCGCTTGATGGCGGTGTCGACCTGACGCTGGTAGTGCGCCTTGGTGCCGGTCAGACGTGCTGGCATGATCTTGCCGTTTTCCTGGACGAAGTCCTTCAGGGTGTCGACGTCTTTGTAGTCAACCTGCTCAACGCCAGCGGCGGTGAAGCGGCAGAATTTCTTGCGCTTGAACAGCGGGTTCTGCTGTTTGCGCTTGAGTTTTTCTTTAGCTTTGTTTTTGTCGAACTTTTTACCGAATGCCATTTGAGGCTCCTGTATATCTAAATTGCCGAACTAGGCGGCACTGAAATCAATGATGTGAAACACCAGGGCTTTGCTGTTGCGATTTTTTCGTGCAAGGAAACCATCGAAGCGGTAGCTGGCGCCGAGCTCGGCGTTGCCGAACCTGCCCGAAATCTCGCCCGCGGCGAACGCGGGGACTTCGAACTCGACCAGGCGATCGATCCCCGCCTCTCGCTGATGCGAACTGTGCATCAGGACGGCTGAAACGATCGGCACGCCGGCCGGGGTGTAGCGCAGTACGTCACGCTCGGCGATGGTCGCCACGAGCTGGAGCTGATTCACCCGGTTCTTCTGCTACGGTTACTACGAATCCCTGGAAAAAAATCTTAGGCAGCGGCGGCCGGGGCAGCTGCAGGAGCGGCTGCTTCTGCACGGTGGCTCTTGGCTGCATCTTCGCGCTGCACCGATTTCATCATCGGCGACGGTGCGGTTTCTGCTTTCTTCATCTTGACGGTCAGATGACGCAGAACGGCATCATTGAACTTGAATGCGGTTTCCAGCTCGACCAGGGTCTCGTTGTCGCACTCGATGTTCAGGCAGATGTAGTGAGCTTTTGGCAGCTTCTGGATCTGGTAAGCCATCTGGCGGCGGCCCCAGTCTTCCACGCGATGGATGTTACCGCCGCGGCTGGTCACCGTGGTCTTGTAACGCTCGATCATCGCCGGGACTTGCTCGCTCTGGTCCGGATGGACGATAAAAACGATTTCATAATGACGCATGCATTACTCCTTGAGGACGTTTTAAACAAATGCCCACCTCGGCGTCAAGACGAGTGTGGGAAGGGAACAGCCAGCTAGTATAGCGCGAAATGGGCAAAAAGGGAACCTGGCTGTCAAGAGCGCCGCCCATGCACCTGGCTCACTCGACATTTACGCTTGCAAAAAGCGTATTTTTTGCGATACGCGCGCTTTTTTTGCGCTTTTTCGTGTATATCCCTTGCGTATAGCAGAATACTGTACAAAAATACAGTCTATCTCTACCAACCCGTTTCGCAAGATATTTATGCTCAAGCTCACTGCAAGGCAAGAACAGATCCTTAACCTGATCAAGGAAGCGATCGAGAACACGGGTTTCCCTCCGACCCGGGCCGAAATCGCGGCCGAACTGGGCTTCCGCTCGGCCAATGCCGCCGAAGAACACCTGCAAGCCCTGGCGCGCAAGGGCGCGATCGAGATTTCGCCGGGCACCTCGCGCGGCATCCGCCTGGTCGGCGCCAGCGTCGAGCAGATCCCGATGCCTCCTCCGTCGATGATGTCGCTGCCATTGGTCGGCCGCGTCGCCGCCGGCAATCCGATCCTGGCGCAGGAACACGTCGAAGCCACCTACAACGTCGATACCGCGATGTTCGCGGCGCGGCCCGACTTTTTGCTCAAGGTAAAAGGCTGGTCGATGCGCGACGCCGGCATCATGGATGGCGATTTTTTGGCGGTCAAGAAGATCGACAGCGCCAAGAACGGCCAGATCGTCGTCGCCCGCCTGGGCGAGGAAGTCACCGTCAAGCGCTACCGCAAGACGGGCGACCTGGTCGAACTGCTGCCCGAGAACCCCGACTTCAAGGTCATCGAAGTCACGCCCGACGAAGAGTTCGCGCTCGAGGGGCTGGCGGTCGGGTTGATGCGCAGCTGGAACTGATCGACCTCACCTCTTGACCATGCCGGCCCGCGGGCCGGCATTCCCGTTATTGCTTGGCCTTGTTGACCACCGCATTATGCTGGTCGACAAACGCTTCGGTCGCGCTGCGCCATGCGGCGAAATCGGCCAATACCATCTTCGAATTGACTTTCGCTCCCTCGGCGATATTCTGGCGCACCCGCTCCAGGTAGGCGGTCGAGGCCTCGGTTTCCTGCTTGTTCATCAGCTTGGCGATGTCGGGCGGGATGCGCTTGGTCAGCGGCGATTGTTCATTGAGGTTGGTCACCATCTTGTTGTAGCAATCCTGCCAGCCGGTCACGGCCTTGTTCACGCGCTCGATCTCTTCATTGATCTTCGACACCGCCGGGATACGCGGCGACGGGCAGCGGTACTCGCCCGACTGCAGGTCGGCGCCATCGTAGCCCTTGATCCAGTAATCGATCTCGGCGCGGCGATCGATGCGCTGCTGCATGATCACGAGCGAGTCGGCGGCGACCTTGTTGCCCTTGGCGGCCGACTTTTCAAACCATTCCTTCGCCTTCGCTTCATCGACCGCGCCGGCCTCGCCATACCAGTACATCTGGCCCAATTGCTGCTGGGCCTGTGGATTGCCGGCATTGGCCAGCTTGGTGTACAGCTTGAGTGCGCCCGCATAGTCTTTTTTCTCGAACAGGGCATTGGCATCCTCGAGTTCGCTGGCGAAGGCGGCGCTACTGAACGCGACGGATACCGCGAGGGACAGGCAGGACAGGAATCGTTTCATGGGCATACCGTGAGGCTGAGCTGGTAAAAGTCCATGATAGCCGTGTTTTACGGCTGGGCTCAACCGCAAAAACGACAGGGCCGGCATTTGCCGGCCCTGTAATGACAGCTTTTACTTCGCTTTACGCATCCAGCGCCTGGCGGAAGTCGCCGACCAGGTCATCGGTGTCCTCGATGCCCACCGACACCCGAATCAAGCCTTCGGCGATGCCCATGCTGGCGCGCCGCTCGGGGCCCATCTCGAAGAAGATCGTGTGCGCCACCGGGATCACCAGGGTGCGGTTGTCGCCCAGGTTCGAGGCCGGGATCGCCAGCTTGAGGCGATTCAGGTAGTCGAACGGGTCGATGTCGTCCTTCAGCTCGAAGCTCAGCAGCGAGCCGCCGGAGCGGAACAGCGCCTCGACGATCGCGTGCTGCGGATGCGAGGCCAGGCCCGGATAATGCACGGCAGCGACGCGCTCGTCGGCTTCCAGCATCGTCGCCAGCGCCAGCGCATTGGCGCAGGTGCGCTCCATGCGCAGGGCCAGCGTCTCGGCGCCGACCGCGATGTGGTGCGCCGCTTCCGGACCCAGCGCGGCGCCGAAGTCGCGCAGCGCCTTGGCCCGCAGCTGGGCCATGCCTTGAGCGGCGGGCGGCTGCTTGCGGAAGTTCTGGGCGATGTTCGGATACGCGGCCCAGTCGAACAGGCCGGTATCGGTCAGTGCGCCGCCCAGCGCGATGCCGTGGCCGCCGATCGACTTAGTCAGCGAATTGACCACCAGCCCGGCACCGACGTCCTTTGGCCGGAACAGCCAGGGCGTGGTCATCGTGTTGTCGACCACGTACAGGATGCCGCGCGCGCGGCACAGTTCGCCGATGCGGGCCAGGTCCGCCACTTGCGTGCGCGGGTTGGCGATGGTCTCGACGAACACCAGGCGGGTGTTCGGGGTCAGGGCCGCTTCGACCCGGGCCACGTCGGTGGCGTCGACGAAGGCGACGTCGACGCCCTGCCCCGCCACCGTCTGCCACAGGCTGTTGGTATTCCCGAACAGGAAGCTCGACGACACGATGTGGTCGCCGGCTTTCAACAATGCCTGGAACAGCGCGCCGATCGCCGCCATGCCGGTGCCGAAGCACAGGGTGGAGACACCGTCTTCCATCTTGCTGATCTTGTCTTCCAGGGCCGACACCGTCGGGTTGCCCTGGCGGCCGTAGCGAAAGCCCGGCTCCTTGCCCTGGAACACCGACGCCAGCTGGCGCGCGTCGGCATAGCCGAAGGCGACCGAGGTATGCACCGGCTTGTGCAGCGAACCCTGCTCGATCGTCTTGCGGCGATCGTTGTGCAGGATGGTGGTGGTGAAGCCGTAGCGCTTGTTATCCGACATGGCTTACTCGGCGGCCACCGGCGGGTTCAGGTTGAGCTGGGTGCGCACCTTGTCCTCGACGTCCTTCGACTTCGGATTGTGGCGCGCCGATTCCTGGCGGTCCAGGTACTCGGGCGTCACGTCGCCGGTGATGTAGACGCCGTCGAAGCACGAGGCCTCGAAGTTCTTCAGCTCGGGATTGACGTCCGAGATAGCCCGCTTGAGCGCGTCGACGTCCTGGTACACCACGCGGTCAGCCGTGATCTCGCGGCACACTTCTTCGGTCGTGCGGCCGTGGGCGATCAGCTCGTCGCGGGTCGGCATGTCGATGCCGTACACGTTCGGGTACAGCACCGGCGGCGCGGCCGAGGCGAAGAACACCTTGCGGGCGCCGGCTTCGCGCGCCATCTGCACGATTTCGCGGCTGGTGGTGCCGCGCACGATCGAATCGTCGACCAGCAGCACGTTCTTGTCCTTGAACTCGGAGCTGATCGCGTTCAGTTTCTGGCGCACCGATTTCTTGCGCATGCCCTGGCCCGGCATGATGAAGGTGCGGCCGATGTAGCGGTTCTTGATGAAGCCTTCGCGGTATTCGACGCCCAGTTTCATTGCCAGCTGGATCGCGGCCGGACGCGAGGAATCGGGGATCGGCATCACCACGTCGATCTCGTCGACCGGGATTTCCTTGCTCACCTTGTCGGCCAGGTATTCACCCATGCGCAGGCGGGTGGCGTACACCGAGGCGCCGTCGATCACGGAATCGGGACGGGCCAGGTAGACGAATTCGAAGGCGCACGGGTTGAGCGATGGATTCTCGGCGCACTGGCGCTCGTGCAGCTGGTTGTTTTCGTCGATGAAGACCGCCTCGCCCGGCGCGATGTCGCGCACGAAGCGGAAGCCCAGGCCTTCCAGGGCGACCGATTCGCTGGCCACCAGGTATTCATTGCCCTGCTCGGTCTCGTTGATGCCCAGGCACAGTGGACGGATACCGAACGGGTCGCGGAAGGCCAGCATGCCGTGGCCGGCGATCTGGGCGACGACGGCATAGGCGCCGCGCACGCGGCGGTGCACGGCGGCGACTGCCTTGAACACGGCGTCGGCGTCGAGCGAGTAGCCGTCGGCCGCTTCCTGGATTTCGTGCGCCAGCACGTTGAGCAGCACTTCCGAGTCGGAATCGGTGTTGATGTGGCGGCGGTCGTTGCGGAACAGCTCGTCCTTCAGCTGGGCCTGGTTGGTCAGGTTGCCATTGTGGGCCAGCGTGATGCCGAACGGTGCGTTGACGTAGAACGGCTGCGCCTCTTCCTCGCTCGACGAGCCGGCGGTCGGGTAGCGGCAGTGGCCGATACCGGTATTGCCCTGCAGCGAACGCATATTACGGGTGCGGAACACGTCCCGGACCAGGCCGTTGGCCTTGAACATCGAGAACATGCTGCTGTGATTGGTCGCAATGCCCGCCGCATCCTGGCCGCGGTGCTGCAGCAGCAGCAATGCGTCATACAGCAACTGGTTGACGGGAGAGTGAGAGACGACGCCGACGATGCCACACATGGTGTGCTCCTAAAAGCTTGAGTGCTTGATTACAGAAAAAAGTTCTACGACTGGAATGCTGGTCAAAAATTCACGTGCTGCGCCATGGCAGCGGGCAGGAAGGGCTTGACGGTACGGGCGCCGGTCTCGGCGATCGGCGACAACAGGGCCTGTTGCCAGAATGCCTGCTTCGGAATGTCCGTCATCCCACACAATATGACGCCGGCCAGCACGATTACAATGCCGCGCGCCAATCCAAACAAGCCGCCAAGGCCGCGGTCCGCCAGCGAGAGGCCGGTGGCTTCCACCAGGGCCCCGATCGCCAGCGACAGCAGACCCATCAGGATACGCACGCCCAGGAACAGCGCGATGAAGGCCACGATCAGGCGCGCCGTGTCGCCGGGAATCACTTCCGGCAGCAAGGGCGCGAGCCCGGCGCCATAGGCATTGGCCACCACGAAGGCGACGATCCAGCCCAGCAGCGACAGGATTTCCTTGACCAGGCCGCGCAAGGTGCTGATGACAACGGAGGCGATCAGCACGAACAGCACCAGGTAATCGAAAATCGTCACGCTTGTCGGACAGAATCAGAGCGGCACCATGGTGCCGGACAGGCCGATGCCGCCCAGCTTGGCGCGCGTTTTCTCGGCTTCTTCCTTGCTGAACGGACCGATCCGCACTCGGATCAGCTCGCCCGATTTCTGGGTGAACGACGCGATGCCGGCGCCACGCAGGCGTTCCTGCAATTCCGTGACCTTTTCCTGGCTGGCCAGGGCGGCGACCTGCACCACGAAGCGCGGCGCCGGGCCTTGCGCCTTCTGTGGCTCGGCCGGCTTGCCTTCCAGGATGGCCATGGCGCGCGCGGCGTCGTCCTTCGGCGCGGGCTTGACGACCTGCTCGGCCTTCGGATGCGTCTCGACCGGCTTCTTCGCCGGCTCGGGTTTCTTCTCGGGCGTCGGTTCCCGCTTGGGTTCCGGCTTCGGTTCGGGCTTCACCGGCTCGGGCTTCGGCTCGGGCTTCGGCTCGGGCTTCGGTTTGACCTGTTCGGGCTTGGGCTCCGGTTTCGGTGGCTCGGCCTGCTCCAGCATGCGCATCGGCGGCGGATCGCTGGCCGCCGGGGCGGTCACGGGCGCGTTGCTGGCAGGGCCGGCGGCCGGTGGCGCCTCGACTGGCTCGACGATCTCTTCGTCGCTGTCGACGCTGGCCATCGGCGCCACCTGCTCGGACGGCACGGGCAGCGGGGCCGCCTTGTCCTTGTCCGGAATGTGGATGGCGATGTCGGTGGCCAGGGGCTTGGGTTCGGAATCGAGCAGCATCGGCAGCGCGACGACGGCCGCCAGGACCAGCGCGATGGCGCCGACCAGGCGGCGGCGGGCGCGCTTCTTCTCGGGAAGGATCGGGTCGCCGCGGCTGGTGCGGCGGCCCGCCTCGCCTGCGGAGCTTGCGCGCTTGGAACGGGCGCGCTCGGTATAAGCGGCATCGTCGTCCTTGACGAAGTGCCCGCTGTCCCGGACAGTTTCTTGCTTGTTTTTATTGCCGAACGAGAACAAGCCCATGTGGTTCAGGTAATCAGGTGAAGAAGGTCAGTGAAGACTCGATTTACGGGCCGCCATGACGCCTGCAACCGTGTAGAAAGAGCCAAAGACCACAATTCTATCATTCTCCCCTGCCCGGCTCAGCGCATTCGCATAGGCCTCGGCTGGCGTTGCGAAACTACTCACGGAAAAATCGTCATCCTTGGCGCCGGCGGGCTTCAGTTCGCGCAGCTTGTCGGCCAGCGCTTCCGGCTGTGCCGAGCGCGGCGAATCGAGCCTGGTGACGCACCAGTGATCGATCACGCCGGCCATCGGGGCGATGACGGCGTCGATGTCCTTGTCTTCCATGATGCCGAACACGGCATACGTGAAGCGGTGGAAGCCCATATTGCCCAGGTTCTGGGCCAGGGTGGCGGCGGCATGGGGGTTATGGGCGACGTCGAGCACCTGGGTCGGACGGCCCGGCAACACCTGGAAACGGCCCGGCAGCTCGACCAGCGCCAGGCCGGCGCGGGTTTCCTGGGCGCCGCACGGCAGCTGCATGCGCAGCGCCTCGAGCGCGGCCAGCGCGGCCGAGGCGTTGAGCAGCTGGTTGGCGCCGCGCAGGGCCGGATAGGCCAGCGAATTGCGGCGCTGGCTGCGACCGCCATAGCTCCACTGCTGCTGGTCGCCCTGGTAGTTGAAATCGCGGCCGAGCAGCCACAGGTCGGCGCCGATCTGTTCGGCGTGGTCGATCAGCGATTGCGGCGGCACCGGGTCGCTGCAGATCGCCGGCTTGCCCGGGCGGAAAATGCCGGCCTTCTCGAAGCCGATTTTTTCGCGCGTGTCGCCCAGGTAGGACGTGTGGTCGATGTCGATGCTGGTGACGATGGAGACATCGGCGTCGATGACGTTGACCGCATCCAGGCGTCCGCCCAGGCCGACTTCGAGGATGGCGACGTCGACGCCGCTCTTCGAGATCAGGTGGGCGATGGCCAGGGTGGTGAACTCGAAATACGTCAGGTCGGTCGCGGCGCGGGCGGCTTCGACGGCGTTGAAGGCATCCACGAGCGCCTCATCGGATGCCATCTCGCCATTGATGCGGGCGCGCTCGTTGAAGTCGAGGAAGTGCGGCTTGATGTAGAGGCCGACGCGGTAGCCGGACTGCAGCAGCACCGATTCGAGCATCGCGCAGGTGGAACCCTTGCCATTGGTGCCGGCGACCATGATCACCGGGCAATCGAAGGCCAGCTGCAAGCGCTCCTTGACGGCGCGCACGCGGTCCAGGCCCATGTCGATATGGGTTTCGGCATGGCGCGACTCGAGCAGGGCCAGCCAATCGGGCAAGGTGGTGGGAAGTGGGGACATGTGGATACGGTCGATGTGCTCGGCTGCCCTGGGCGGGCGCACAAGCTGAAAGGGCGACCGAAGTCGCCCTTGTGTCTATCAGGCCAGGACTTCGGTCGCCTGGTTTTGCAGCAGGGCCAGCAGGCGCGCGATTTCTTCGCGCATCTTGCGGCGGTCGACGATCATGTCGACGGCGCCTTTGGTAACCAGGAACTCGGCGCGCTGGAAACCTTCTGGCAATTTCTCGCGCACAGTGTTCTCGATCACGCGCGGGCCGGCGAAGCCGATCAGGGCCTTCGGTTCGGCGATGACGACGTCGCCCATGAAGGCGAACGAGGCCGAGACGCCGCCCATGGTCGGGTCGGTCAGCACGCTAATGAACGGCAGCTTCTTTTCGGACAGCTTGGTCAGCATGGCGGTGGTCTTGGCCATCTGCATCAGCGACAGCAAGCCTTCCTGCATGCGGGCGCCGCCGGTGGCGGTGATGCAGATGAAAGGCACTTTCTGCTCGAGCGCCACTTGCGCGCCCCGCACGAAACGCTCGCCGACGACGGAACCCATCGAGCCGCCCATGAATTCGAATTCGAAGGCGGCGACGACCACCGGCAGGCTCATGATGGAACCGCCCTGCACGATCAGCGCATCGGTTTCGCCGGTGGCGTCCATGGCCGCCTTCAGGCGATCCGGATACTTCTTGCTGTCTTTAAACTTCAGCGTATCGACCGGCAGGGTCTCCTGGCCGATATCGTAGCGGCCGCCTTCATCGAGCAAGGCGTCGAGGCGGTCGCGGGCGCGGATGCGCATATGGTGGTCGCACTTCGGGCACACGTGCAGATTGGACTCGATATCCGCACGGTACAGCACCGATTCGCACGACGGGCACTTGACCCAGAGGCCTTCCGGCATGGTCTTGCGGTTTGCGGCATCGGAGCGCTGGATCCGAGGGGGCAGCAGCTTTTCCAACCAACTCATGTTCTCTCCTTTGCGGCGAATCTTTTGAAGAGGCGTAGTGTAGCCGCTCGGCCGGCGCTTGTCGAATGATGGCTAGCCAACAATTATCATTTCAACATTACCCGCCGCGGGTAAGCCTCGCGACGCCTGTCGAGCCGCTAGGCGCGATGCCGAGCACCGCCATCCAGAATGGATCAAACGTCGACGGTCGTGTATTCGATGCCGCCAATGCGCGCAGCCACCAGGTTGTACAGCCAGGCGACGATCACACCGCTCAGATAGCCCAGCAGCGGATAGAGCACGGCCATGAAGATCGCGCCGCCGATGCCGAACGACGATGCCTCGTTGCTGAAGCTCGTCCCCAGCAACATGAACGCCACCATGGGGATGGCGATGATGAGGTAAATCCCCGCCATCACCTTGCCGCACTGCCCCACCGCCACGTGCTTGATCTGCCTTTTCATCCATCCTCCTGTCGACAAATTGAAGTTTCCAATCTATCACAAGGCAGCACCAACCAACTATTTATAACGGGTAATTTCTTAACAATGAGGGTCAGAGTCGAATTGTTTGACAACTTTCGAAGTTGCCCGATAAATCGACTCTGACCCTCCTGTTAGTTTTTCTGGCTCTCGTTCCTTCCATTCATATTGGGGACAGAGTCGCCCTTGTCTGTCTGAACATCAATAACCCAGCAATTAGGGTCAGAGTCGAATTGTTGGGAAATTAAAACGGATATATGTTCGAATGGCCAAATGCCTTAGGTTTTCCGGTGCCTAGGATGCAACCTCGGCTGCCGTGTATTCGAACCCGCCGATGCGTTGCGCGACGAGGTTATAGATCCAAAAACATAGCACCCCGCCAAGATAACTGACGAAGGCATACAGGAAGGGGAAGGCGATGACTGCGCCGAGGCCGGCCGGGGTTTGTCCCAGCAGGGGCGCCAGGAGCATGAACAGCAGAATGAGCGGTAGCGAGAATACGAAGTACAGCGCGGCAATCATCTTGGCGCACTGCGATACATCGACTTGCTTGATACGGATCTTCATCGGCGACCTCCTGTGGACGAGATTGGAGATCACAATTTACTTGAAGCAATTCGATAGCGAATCGCTTCAGTGCAAAAGATCAATTGCGCCAAAGCAATAATTCGCCCGGCGCGTGTTTTTCAGGTTTATCCGGACGAAAGTTGTCAAACAATTCGACTCTGACCCTAATTGTTGGGTAATTGCTTAACTGCAAGCAACTAGAGGGTCAGTGTCGAATTAAATGACAATATTGAGGCAAGAAATTGCTCAATAATTCGACTCTGACCCTAATTGATGGTTTAGCGCGCGTCGAGGGCGGTGCGGATGCCGGAGGTGAAGCTGCGGACGGCCTCGACGGCCTCGCTGGCTGGGTGCGCTTCGATTTCCTGGATGATGCGGCTGCCGATCACGACCGCGTCCGCCACCTGCGCCACCGCCTTCGCGGTCGCGCCATCGCGGATGCCGAAGCCGACGCCGATCGGCAGCTTCACGTGTTCGCGGATGGCGTTCACGCGGCGCGCCACATCGTCGGTGTCGATTGCGCCGGAACCCGTTACGCCTTTCAACGAAACGTAATAGCTGAAGCCGCCGCCGTATTGGGCCACCTGCTTCACGCGCTCGGTGGTCGAGGTCGGGGCCAGCAGGAAGATCAGGTCGAGGCCGTTGTCGCGCATGGCGCTGGCGAAGTCCGCGCATTCCTCCGGCGGGTAGTCGACGACGATGGCGCCGTCCGCACCCGCCTCTTTCGCGCAGCGGATGAATTCAGGTTGGCCGATGCGCTCGATCGGGTTGGCATAGCCCATCAGGACGACCGGCGTCTGCTCGTCGGTCTTGCGGAATTCGCGCACGAAGGCGAACACGTCCTTCAGGCCGATATTGAACTTGAGCGCGCGCTCGCAGGCGCGCTGGATCACCGGGCCTTCGGCCATCGGGTCCGAGAACGGCACGCCCAGTTCCAGGACGTCGGCGCCGCCCGCCACCAGGGCGTGCATCAGCGGGACGGTCAACTCGGGACCGGGGTCGCCGGCGGTGATGAAGGTCACCAGGGCGGTCTTGTTCTGTGCCTTGAGTGCGGTAAAAGTGGATGCGATACGGGACATGCTGTTTCCTTGAAATGGTTGGTGCTGCGCCCCGGCCGCCAGGGCGACCGGAGCCGGACAGGGTTGACTACACAGGATCTCAGCCGAAATCCATCCCCATCCGCTGCGCCACCGTGTGCATGTCCTTGTCGCCGCGGCCCGACAGGTTGACCAGGATGATCTTGTCCTTCGGCAGGGTCGCCGCCAGCTTCACGCCATAGGCGATCGCATGCGACGATTCCAGCGCCGGAATGATCCCCTCGATGCGGCAGCAGTCGTGGAAGGTCTGCAGCGCCTCTTCGTCGGTGATCGACACATACTGCGCGCGCGCCGAATCTTTCAGCCAGGCGTGCTCGGGACCAACGCCCGGATAATCCAGTCCCGCCGACACCGAATGCGTCTCGATGATCTGCCCGTTCTCGTCCTGCAGCAGATACGTGCGGTTGCCGTGCAGGACGCCCGGCAGGCCGGCCGTCAGCGAGGCCGCATGCTTGCCCGATTCGAGTCCCTCGCCCGCCGCCTCGACGCCAACGAGCTGCACGCCCGGCTCGCCGATATACGGGTAAAAAATGCCCATCGCGTTCGAGCCGCCGCCGATGCAGGCGACCACATAGTCGGGCTGGCGCCCCGCCATGGCCGGCATCTGCACGCGGCATTCCTCGCCGATCACCGACTGGAAGTCGCGCACCATCATCGGATAGGGGTGCGGGCCCGCCACCGTGCCGATGATGTAGAAGGTGTTTTCGATATTCGTGACCCAGTCGCGCATCGCCTCGTTGAGCGCGTCCTTCAAGGTCTTGGAGCCCGACTCCACCGGCACCACGGTCGCACCCAGCAGCTTCATGCGGTACACGTTCTGCGCCTGGCGCTTGACGTCCTCGGCGCCCATGTACACCACGCACTCCAGGCCGAAGCGGGCGCAGATGGTGGCGGTGGCCACGCCGTGCTGGCCGGCGCCGGTCTCGGCGATGATGCGCTGCTTGCCCATGCGCCGCGCCAGCAGGGCCTGGCCGATCACGTTGTTGATCTTGTGGGCGCCCGTGTGGTTCAGGTCTTCGCGCTTGAAATAGAGCTGGGCGCCGCCAGCCAGTTCGGACCAGCGCCGCGCGTGGTACACCGGCGACGGACGGCCGACGAAGTGGGCCAGCTCGTAGCGGAATTCCTCGAGAAATTCAGGATCCTGCGCATACTTCGCATAGGCCTCGTTCAGCTCGGCCAGCGCGTGCGACAGGGTTTCGGCGACGAAGCTGCCGCCATAGGGGCCGAAGTGCCCGACCGCGTCTGGCAGGGCGTAATCCGGGGTCTTGAACAGGGGCGCAGCGCTAAGCTGGGCCGTGATGGTGTCTTTCGTGGTCATGGTGCGACTCGCTATCGATGGTGGCATCGGCTGCCCGCACCGCCGCGACGAAGGCGGCGATCTTGCGGGCGTCCTTGATCCCCTTCGCTTCCTCGACACCACTGCTGATGTCGACGGCGAAGGGACGAACACGTTCGGTCGCCTCAAGGACGTTGTGTACGCTCAACCCACCACTCAAAACGACCCGAGGCGCGAGCTCTTTTGGAATAAGAGACCAATCGAAGACCTTTCCTGCGCCGCCGTAGGCATCCACCCAGGTGTCGAGCAGGAGGCCCGAGAACCACGGACTGGCGGCGCGGTATGCAGATTCACATTCTAGCAAAGCCGCGGGCGGCGTGTCAGGCTTGATGCGGTAGGCGCGCACGAAAGGCCGCTCTACCTCCGCCGCGATGGCGGCGCACTGCTCGACCGTTTCGTCGCCATGGAACTGGATCAGGCCCAGCGGCATCTTGCTTGCGACCTCGCGCACCTCTTCCAGCGTCGGGTTCACGAACAGCGCCACGCCGCTCACGAACGGCGGCAGGATCGCGCACAACTCGGCCGCGCGCGCCGGCGTGATGTAGCGCGGGCTCTTCGGATAGAAGACGAAGCCGAGCGCGTCGGCGCCCTGCTCGACCGCCGCGCGCAGGTCTTGTTCGCGGGTGATGCCGCAGATCTTGATACGGGTACGTCGCATGGCTATTCCTGGAAAATCGCTCACAGCCACGGCAGGGGCGTCGAGTCCTCCTGCGGCAGCTTCCACTTCGGATCGTACTCGATCTTCGCGAAATACAGGCCGTCCGGCATGAAGGTCGGCGCGGCGGCGTCGCGCGAACGGGCTTCGAGCACCTCGCGCATCCACTCCGGCTCGTTGCGCCCGGTGCCGATATAGATCAGCGAGCCGACGATATTGCGCACCATATGGTGCAGGAAGGCGCTGGCGCGCAGGGTGAACACGATGATGTCGCCATGGCGCGCGATGCTCACCTCGTGCATGTCCTTCACCGGCGTATTCGCCTGGCAGCCGCTGGCGCGGAAGCTCGAGAAATCGTGGGTGCCGATCAGGTGCCGCGCGCCTTCTCGCATGCGCTCGACGTCGAGCGGACGGAACACCCACCCTGCCCGCTTGGCCAGCAGCGCCGAAGGATTCGGGTGGTTGTAGAGCACGTAGTGATAGGTGCGCGAGCGGGCCGAGAAGCGGGCGTGGAAATCCTGCCCCTCTTCGTCGGGCTCGACGACGGCGGCCCAGCGCACCACGATCGACTCAGGCAGGAAGGCATTCACGCCGCGCACCCAGGACTGGGCCGGGCGACTTAGGTCGGTATCGAAATGAACGACCTGCTCGATGGCGTGCACGCCGGCGTCGGTGCGGCCGGCGCACGTCGTGGGGAGCGGTACGCAGGCGAACTTCTCCAGCGCGATCTCGAGACGATCCTGGACGGTGTTTCGTTCCGGCTGTTTCTGGTAGCCGTTCCAACCGGTGCCGATGTACTGGACACCCAAAGCGATACGGGTCACGCCAGCAGTTCCCTCATCGCGCTGGCCTTGCCGACCTGCTCGGGATTACCGCCCTTGATGACTTCGTCCAGCAGCTCGCGCGCGCCTTCCTTGTCGCCGATCTCCTGGTAGGCGATGGCGAGATCGAGCTTGGTTTCCATCTCCATGTGCTCGGGCGACATCTGGCCCGGGGCCTCGGCGGTCGCACCAAGCGCATCCAGCGGCTGCGCGGTGGCTGGTTCGGGCGGCAGGTCGAGGTCGAAGTCGGCCAGGTCGAACGAAGACGCGGCCTTGTCGTCGGCCGGCGCCGAAGCGGGCTCGAAGGCCTCACGCGCCGAGACTTCCTGCGGCGCCGGGACCGGGGCCGGGGTCTCGGGCAAGTCGAAGGCGTCGAACGGATCTTCCACGCGCGCACCGAAGTCCTTCGGCTCGGCGCCGCCAGCCACACGGGGCTCGTCGGGGGTGCCGAAGTCCATGCTGTCCAGGTCGAACAGCGGATCTTCCGATGCGCTTGCCGCGGCGGCGGAACGCACGGGCGTCTCGTCGACTGCCGGCGTCACGGGTGTGGTGGGCGCGGAAAAATCCATCGCATCGAGGTCGTGCAGCGGATCGGCCTGCGCCACGGTCGGCTGTGGGGTGGTGCCCGGCAGCGGCGGCAAGCCCTCGAAGTCCTTGGCCAGGCCGGCCATGTCGACCGGGGTCGCCTGCACTTGCGACTGCGGCGACAGGTCGAGCGTGAAGTCGTCGTCATCGTCGACCGTGGCCGCGGTCGCCGCCGGCTGGGCGGTCGCCGGGGTGTCGAAGTCCATGTCGAAATCGAGGTCGTTCGCGTCCGGCGTGCTCTTGCCCTGCTCTGCCGCCGGCGCGCTGCCTGGCGGCGCGAACGGCGCCATATCGAATTCCAGGTCCGGCACGGCGGTCGCATCCGGGTCCGCACGGCTGGCCGCCGGCGGCGCGGCGTCGGTGTTCGTCACCGGCTCGAACGTCAGCCCGCCGAGGTCGAAGTCGAGCGTGTTGTCGTCGTTACGTGCCTCCGGGGTTGGCTCGGCCTGCGGCGCGGCCGTGCGGTCCTCGTCGTCCTTGGCCAGGGCCACCGCGGCAGCGCCGGCAGCGACACCGGCAGCAGCGCCGGCAGCAGCGCCCGCACCCACCGATGGGCCGCCACGGAAGGCATCCTCGAACTGCTGCGACAGGATCGCCTGCTGGTTGCGTTCCTGCGGCGACGGCGTCGGGGTCGATGCCGGAGCGGCGTTCGCATACAGCGGATTGGTCGGATCCAGCGTCAAGCCCAGCGCCGCGGCCTGGGCCCATTCGTCGCCCTGGCCGCCGGTGAAGGCATGCAGCTCGCGCGCCTGGGCTTCGAAGGCGCGCACGTCCTTGCGGGTGGCGTAGATCTCGAGCAGCTTGAGGCGCACCGGATGGCGTTCCGGATGGACGCGCAGCGCTTCCTTCAGGATTTCCTCGGCCTGGGCGTCGCGGCCATAGGCGATGTAGACGTCGGCTTCGGCGACCGGGTCGACCTCGTTGGTGTCGAGCTGGCTGGCCGATGGCGCGAAGCTGGAGTTGAACACGCTGTTATTCGTGTCCACGCTCTGGCCGCCGGTTTCGGCGAACAGCGAGTTGGCGCTGGCGCCGGGCACGCCCAGCACCGACGGTTCGGCCGGCACCGGCTTGACGGCTTGCGCATTGCGCTTGCGGCGCTGGGAGATGCCCAGCGCGGCCAGCAGCAGCACCAGCGCGCCGGCGCCGATGTAGAGCATATTGTCCAGGATGGTGTCGACCAGGCTTTTCTCCGGCGGCGGGGCCGGCCGTGCCGGACGCGGGCGCGGCGCCGGCTTGGCCACCGGCTTCTCGGCGGCGGCCGTCGCCGCGGCAGCAGCGGCGGCCTGCTCGGCCTCGGCGCCGGCGCGGCTCGGCACCGTCATCAGGTTTTCGAGTTCGTTGACGTTGCGTTCGAGTTCCTTCACGCGCGCCTCGGCCTGGGCCAGTTCGCGCTCCTTGGCCACCGTGTCCTCGACGCTGGCGGTGCCGTCGGCCGGCGCGCCGGCCGCGCCGGGCGTGGCCTTGGAAAGCTGCAGCTTGTCCTGCGCTTCGCTGACCGCGGTCGGCTGTTGCTCGACACGGGCCGTGACACGGCCGCTGGCGCTCTGGCCGCCCTGCGGCGTGGCGCTCGGCGCGCTGCTGGCCACCTGGCCGGCCAGCTTGTTGCGGTAGGCGTCGAAGTCGGCCGCATGGGCCACGACCACGCCGCGCGCCTCGCCCTGGCTGGCGCCGCCGCGCACCGAATCGGCATCCGGGATGCTCAGGATCTGGCCCGACTTCAGGCGGTTCATATTGTTGCCGATGAAGGCGTCGGGATTGGCGCGGTACAGCGCGACCAGCATCATGTCGAGCGAGACGTCGGCCGGCTTGACGTCGAGCGCGATGCCGCTGAGCGTGTCGCCGCGGCGCACGCGGTAGCTGTCCTGCGCTTCGCGCGCCTGGGCTTCGCGCGCCTGGCGTTCGGCGCCGCGACGGGCGGCGGCGATCCTCGCTTCACTCGGCGCTTCACCCGGCGCGGCAACCGCTGGAGCCGGGCGTGACGCAGCGCCCGGCGCGGCCGGGCGGGTTTGCGGCGCCGCCGCCACCTGGGCCGGCTGGGTCGTGCGCAGCTCGGCCGGGTCGAGCAGGAAGGTGTATTCGCGCACCAGGCGACCGTTGTTCCAGGTCAGCTCCAGCAGCATGTCGACGAAAGGCTCGTTGAGCGGCTGGGTCGAGCTGACCCGGATCACCTGGCGCCCGGCCCGCTCCTCGACCGCGAAGCGCAGCGACAGCAGGGCCGGGTTGAATTCGATGTTCGCGGCGCGGAAGGCTTCGGGCGAAGCCAGCTTGACCGCCATGCTTGCCGGGTCTTCGCCGGCGCCGGCCGTCAGCTCGATCTCGGCGCGCAGCGGCTGGCCAAGCGCCGACAGCACCGTCAATTTCCCCAGCCCGGCTGCATTGGCGGCGGAAGTCAGGAACACTGCACTGGCCACGGCGGCGGTGATCGATTTCAGCGCGGTTGCCACGAGCGGAGATTGGTGCGAAGAATGCATAGTTAGCAGCGAAATGAGTTGGCCGAGGGAAAGGCGGTTTCCCGGAGTCTCAACATAACATCATGCTCTGGAGCACGCAAGGTCTCGACGCACCCGGACGACCGGAGTATGCACCTTCTTCAAAGCGAATGCCCCGTAGACGGGGCATTCATTATGCACACTGCATGTCAGTTGCCATTGAGGCAACGGATTGGATCAACGCTCGAGTACGATGCGCAGCATGCGGCGCAGCGGTTCGGCCGCGCCCCACAGCAGCTGGTCGCCGACCGTGAAGGCCGACAGGTAATCGTCGCCCATCGACATCTTGCGCAGGCGGCCGACCGGGATGCCCAGGCCGCCCGTCACCGCTGCCGGCGAGAGGTCGCGCATCGACGCTTCGCGGGTATTCGGCACCACCTTCACCCACCCGTTGTGCTGCGCGATGATGTCGTTGATCTCGTCCAGCGGCACGTCGCGGGTCAGCTTGATGGTCAGCGCCTGCGAGTGGCAGCGCATGGCGCCGATGCGCACGCACAGGCCGTCCACAGGGATCGCCTTGATATCGAAGCCCGCGCCGCGGCCCAGGATCTTGTTGGTCTCGGCGCCGGCCTTCCACTCTTCTTTCGACTGGCCGTTGCCCAGGTCCTTGTCGATCCACGGGATCAGGTTGCCGGCCAGCGGCACGCCAAACTGCTTGGTCTCGTCAGCCGACAGGCCATGCTGGGTCGCCAGCACGGTGCGGTCGATCTCGAGGATGGCCGATGCCGGATCGTCGAGCAGCGATTTCACCGAGCTGTTGATGGTGCCGAACTGGGTCAGCAGCTCGCGCATGTGCTGGGCGCCGCCGCCCGATGCCGCCTGGTAGGTCATGGAGGTCATCCACTCGACCAGGCCCTGCTCGAACAGGCCGCCCAGGCCGATCAGCATGCACGACACGGTGCAGTTGCCGCCGATGTAGTTTTTGACGCCTTTCGACAGCGCGGCGTCGATCACCGAACGGTTGACCGGATCGAGCACGATGACGGCATCATCGTTCATGCGCAGGGTCGACGCGGCGTCGATCCAGTAGCCGTTCCAGCCGGCCGCGCGCAGTTGCGGGAATACCTCGCTCGTGTAGTCGCCGCCCTGGCAGGAGATGATGATCTCGCATTTCGACAGTTCGGTAATGTCGGTCGCGCTTTTCAGGGTAGTTTCGTTTTTCGCCATCTTCGGCGCGGCGCCGCCCGGATTCGAGGTGGTGAAGAACACCGGCTCGATGTGGTCGAAATCGCCTTCCTCTTGCATGCGCTGCATGAGAACCGAGCCGACCATGCCGCGCCAACCTACCAGACCAACTAATTTCATCTTCTTCTCTCAGGGTTAACTAAACTTTATGCGAGCGCGGCGAGCACCGCGTTGCCCATCTCTTCGGTGCCCACCTTGGTGGAACCTGCTTCGAAAATATCCGGCGTGCGCAGCCCTTGCGCCAGCACGCGCTTGACGGCGTTCTCGATGCGGTCCGCCTGTTCGGTCAAACCCAGCGAGAAGCGCAGCATCATCGCGCTTGAGAGGATCGTCGCCAATGGATTGGCCACGCCCTGCCCCGCGATGTCGGGCGCCGAGCCGTGCGACGGTTCGTACAAGCCCTTGTTATTGGCGTCGAGCGAGGCCGACGGCAGCATGCCGATCGAACCGGTGAGCATCGCGGCGGCATCCGACAGGATATCACCGAACATATTACCAGTAACGATCACATCGAACTTCTTCGGCGCGCGAACGAGCTGCATGGCCGCGTTATCGACATACATGTGTTCGAGCGCGACGTCCTGGTATTCCTTGTGCACATCGGTGACGATATCGCGCCAGAACTGGAAGGTTTCCAGCACATTGGCCTTGTCGACGCTGGTCACGCGCTTGTCGCGCTTGCGGGCTGCCTGGAAGGCGACGTGGGCGATGCGGCGGATCTCGCCTTCGGCATAGCGCATGGTGTCGAAGCCCTCGCGCTGGCCCTTGAACGGGCCGTCCGGGCATTCGCGCACGCCGCGCGGCTTGCCGAAATAGATGTCGCCCGTCAGTTCGCGGATGATCAGGATGTCCAGGCCAGAGACGACCTCTGGCTTCAGGGTCGAGGCGCCGGCCAGTTCCGGGTACAGGATCGCCGGACGCAGGTTGGCGAACAGGTTCAACTCGCGGCGCAGGCCGAGGATGGCCTGTTCCGGACGCAGCGCGCGCTCGAGCGTGTCGTACTTGTAGTCGCCGACGGCGCCGAACAGCACCGCATCGGCTTCCTTCGCCAGTTTCAGGGTGCCTTCCGGCAGCGGATGGCCGTGGGCCGCGTAGCCGGCGCCGCCGACTTCCGCGCTTTCCATCTCGAACGATTCGCCGAGGGCGTTCAATACCTTCACTGCTTGCGCGGTGATCTCCGGGCCGATGCCGTCACCCGGCAGGATCGCGATTTTCATTCAGCTGCTTTCTTCAGATGGTGTTGGCGAGCCACGGCTGGGCCGCGACGTGGCGTTGCTCGAAGGCGCGGATCTCGTCCGCATGGCGCAGGGTCAGGCCAATGTCGTCCAGGCCGTTCAGCAGGCAGTATTTGCGGAACTCGTCGATGGCGAATTTGAACGACAGGTTGCCATCCTGCGTGCCGATACGCTGCTGCTCGAGGTCGATCACGAGCTGGAAGCCAGGGTTCGCTTCGACCGCCTGGAACAGCGCCTCGACTTCTTCTTCGGAGAGCGCGATCGGCAGCAGGCCGATCTTGAAGCAGTTGTTGAAGAAGATGTCGGCGAAGCTCGGCGCGACCACGGCGCGGAAACCATACTGTTGCAGCGCCCACGGCGCGTGCTCGCGCGAAGAACCGCAGCCGAAGTTCTTGCGGGTCAGGAGGATCGAGGCGCCGGCGTAGCGCGGCTGGTTCAGCACGAAATCCGGATTGACCGGGCGCGTACTGCAATCCTGGCCCGGCTCGCCGTGGTCCAGGTAGCGCCACTCGTCGAACAGGTTCGGACCGAAGCCGGTGCGGCGGATCGATTTCAGGAACTGCTTCGGGATGATGGCGTCGGTATCGACATTGGCGCGGTCGAGCGGCGCCACCAGGCCCTGGTGTACGGTGAATTTATCCATCTTGCTTCCCTCGCGCCGACTACGCAGCGCATCACGTCGTCCCCGCGCAGGCGGGGACCTGAGTTACTTACCGCCAGCGCTGGTAACGACCTGGCCCACTTTGGAGACATCGCGACCGATGCCCGAGATGGTGTTGCAGCCAGCTAGCAGAATGGTGATGAGGGACAGAGCGAGTGCTTTTTTCATGATCTTCCTGTTACGGTAAAACGAGTTCAAGAGCTATAACGCATCAGAGCGCGCGTACGTCGACAAAGCGCCCGGCAATGCCCGCCGCCGCCGCCATCGCCGGCGACACCAGGTGGGTGCGTCCGCCCTGGCCCTGGCGGCCTTCGAAGTTGCGGTTCGAGGTCGAGGCGCAGCGCTCGCCCGGCTCCAGGCGGTCGGCATTCATCGCCAGGCACATCGAGCAGCCCGACTCGCGCCATTCGAAGCCGGCATCGACGAAGATGCGATCCAGCCCCTCCCGCTCGGCCTGCTCCTTGACCAGGCCCGAACCCGGCACCACCATGGCCAGCTTGACGTTGGCGGCGCGATGCCGTCCGCGCACCACCTCGGCGGCGGCGCGCAGGTCTTCGATGCGTGAGTTGGTGCACGAGCCGATGAATACCTTGTCGATCGGGATTTCATCGATCGGGGTATTCGGCGCCAGGTCCATATAGGCCAGCGCCTTCTCGATCGCGCCGCGGCGCACCGGGTCGGCTTCGTTTTGCGGATCGGGCACGCGGCCGTCGATCGCGGTGACCATTTCGGGCGAGGTGCCCCAGGTGACTTGCGGCTGGATGTCTTTCGCGTCGAGTTCGACCACGGTATCGAACGCCGCGCCCTCGTCCGTGTGCAGGGTGCGCCAGTAGGCGACGGCTTGGCTCCACTGCTCGCCCTTGGGCGAGAACGGACGGTCCTTGACGTAGGCGATCGTGGTGTCGTCGACCGCCACCATGCCGGCGCGCGCGCCCGCTTCGATCGCCATATTACAGACCGTCATGCGGCCTTCCATCGACAATGCGCGGATGGTCGAGCCGCCGAATTCGATGGCGTAGCCGGTGCCGCCGGCAGTGCCGATCTTGCCGATCACGGCCAGCACGATGTCCTTGGCGGTGACGCCCGGGTTCAGCGCTCCCTCGACCTTGACCAGCATCGATTTCGATTTCTTGGCCAGCAGCGTTTGCGTGGCCAGCACGTGCTCGACTTCCGAGGTGCCGATGCCGTGCGCCAGGCAGCCGAAGGCGCCGTGGGTCGAAGTGTGCGAATCGCCGCAGACGACGGTCATGCCCGGCAGGGTCGCGCCCTGCTCCGGCCCGATCACGTGCACGATGCCCTGGCGCTTGTCGTTCATGTCGAAATAGGTCAGGCCGAATGACTTCGTGTTGGCGTCGAGCGTCTCGACCTGCAGGCGCGAGGTCGGATCAAGGATGCCTTGCGCGCGGTCGGTGGTCGGCACGTTGTGGTCGGCCACGGCCAGGTTCGCGGACACGCGCCATAGCCCACGGCCGGCTTCGCGCAGGCCGTCGAAGGCTTGCGGGCTGGTGACTTCGTGCACCAGGTGGCGGTCGATATAGAGGACTGTGGTGCCATCGGCGTCGGCACGCACGACATGGGAATCCCAGAGTTTGTCGTAGAGCGTTTTTTGCATGGTCGATCCAGTGTTGCGGTGAGATGGTGCACGGCCTGTCGAGACCGGGTTTTCGATTATGCCATAATTGTGCAGTGCCGCACCAAGCCGGGGCGACGCACGTTTATGCCAATGACCTTACCACGTGGAAAATAATATTTGCAAGGATTTTGGTATATGCAAATAAAAAAAGCCTGTGTCACAAACACAGGCTTTTGTCTGCGCTTTTGGCGCAAGCGGCGAAAAGCGTTGCTTTTTATGCAGCCAGACGCACGCTGCTGCGGCAGCCATCCATCAGGAACGACAGCCCGACCACGAGCACCAGTTCGCCCTCGGCCGAGCGCGCGGTGCCGGTGATGCCTTCGACCGTCAGCGCGGTCATCGGCTTGATCACCAGGTCGGCCGTGCCGTCCACCGCTTCCATCGCCAGGATGTACGGTTGCGGCGCGTTGATGACGATGCCGACCTTCTCGGAAGCGGCCTCGTAGCCCAGCGCCAGCGCCAGCGAACGCACCGGCAGCGGACGGCCCTGGTCCTTCAGCACCGGAGCGCCGCCGACGCAGGCGAAATCGTCCGGCAGCTCGACCACGCGCTCGACGACGGCCATCGGCAGCGCCAGTTGCGCGCCCGAGGTCGACACCAGCATGGTCGGCACGATCGACAGCTCGATCGGCAGGCGGATCGCGAAGCGCGTGCCCTTGCCCAGCTGGCTTTCGATCCTGATTGCGCCACGGTTCTTCTCGACCGCCGTTTTCACGACGTCCATGCCGACGCCGCGGCCCGACACCGAGGAAGCCACTTCCTTGGTCGAGAAACCCGGCAGGAACACGAGCTGATACGCGTCTTCGTCGCTCTGGGCGCCGTTCTCGCCGATCAGGCCCTTGTCGACCGCCTTCTTGCGCAGCTTGACCGGGTCCATGCCCTTGCCGTCGTCCTGCAGCACGATCATGACGCTATTGGCCTCTTGCCAGGCTTTCAGCAGGATGAAGGCCTTGGCCGGCTTGCCGTTGGCGACACGCTCTTCGGGCGATTCGACGCCGTGGTCCAGTGCGTTACGCAGCATGTGCACCAGCGGATCGTACAGGCTGTCCACCACCACGCGGTCGACTTCGGTCTCGGCGCCTTCGATGGTCAGCTCGACGTCCTTGCCGAGGTCTTTCGCCAGCTCGCGCACCAGGCGCGGGAATTTCTGGAACAGGCGGCCCACCGGCTGCATCCGGGTCGCGAGCGTGGCGCGCTGCAGCTCGGCCGAGTAGCGCGAGGCGCGCTCCAGGGTCTCGGTCAGGGTCGCGATCAGCACCGCGGCCTGGCCTTCGAACTTGAACTGCTGCAGGCGCTCCAACAGCACCGCGGCCTGGTTGGCGGCCTGCACCGACTCGCCGGCCACTTCGAGCAGCGCATCGAGCTTGACGGCGTCGATACGGATGCTTTCGTCCTTGGCCGGCGCGGCGGCGGCAGGCTTGTTCTCGGTGCGGCGCTCGACGCCGTCCCAGTTCTTGGCGGCCGGCGCTGCGGCGGCAGGGGCGGCGGCAGCAACCGGTGCGGCGGCGGCAACCGGATCGGCGGCCGGGGCAGCAGCAGGAGCGGCAGCGGTCGCGGCGATCGCGTTCGCGGCCGGGACCACGGCGTTGTACATGCCGGTCCAGTCCAGGCCGTCCTCGCCGGCGGCGGCCGCAGACGCTGCGACAGGCGGAGCTTCGGCCACCACGGCGGCGGCCGGGGCCGACGCAGCTGCGGGTGCGGCAACTGCGGCAGCCGGAGCGCTGTCCTTGCCTTCGATCGCGTCCATCAGGATGCGCTCGAGGTCGCCCGGCATCTGCGCCAGGCCTTCCGGCGGTGTGCCGTTGTTCAGGTCGCCGAGCTGGTCGGCCACGAAGCCGGACGCCTGCAGCGCCGCCTCGATCGCGAGCGGCGTCACCGGCGCGGCGCCGGTGCGCAGCGCATCGAACAGGTTCTCGGTCAGGTGGCAGGCCGCCACCAGCGCGGGCAGGCCCATGAAACCGGCGCCGCCCTTGATCGTGTGGAACGACCGGAACACCGCGTTCAGCGTTTCCTTGTTATCGGGGTCGCGTTCGAGGCGCAGCAGGTGCTCTTCTACGTTTACCGCCAGATCCATCGCCTCGACGACGAAATCCTTCAGCATATCGTCCATTAGAATCCCAGATCGGCAAGAAGATCGTCAACATTGTCCTGGTTCAGCGCCGCTTCCGGCACCGACGGGCCTTGCATCAGCGGCGCGGGAGCTGCTGGCTGTTCTTTCTTGGCCAGCTTTTCCTTGATGTCCGGTGGCGCATTGTCGCGCAGCAGCTGAGCCAGCTCGCTCTCGACGGTCTGCGTGATCTTGACGACTTTCTTGATCAGCTGGCCGGTGATGTCCTGGAAGTCCTGGGCCATCATGATCTCGAGCAGGCGTGCGCGTTCGGCTTCGGTTGCTTCGTTGACGAGCGCGGCGAACTGGCGCGAATCGCCGGCCAGGGCCTTGAATTCATCCAGGCTCAGCTTGCCTTCGAACAGGTCGGCCCAGCGGGTTTCCATGTCCTTGGCCTGCTTTTGCAGCAGGTCCTGCGCCGGCATGCCCTCGTCCAGGGTGTTGAGCACCTTGTTGGCGGCCTGTTCGGTCAGGGTGGCGACGTATTCCAGGCGATCCTGGGCGTCGACGATCTGCGACGAAGCCTCGGTCAGCGCCTTGTCGTAGCCCAGCTCGCGCAGCGAGTCGTGCAGCAGGCGCACGATGCCGCCCAGGCGTTCGAACATGCCGCCTTCGTGGCCTTCCTCGGCCTGCGCACCCGCGGCTGGCGCGGCAGCGGCCGGCGCCACGGTGGCGACGGCGGCAGTGGCGGCCACGGCGGCGACAGCCGGCGCGGCGGTGGCGGATACCTGGTCGAACAAGGATTCCAGGTCATCCTCGTCGTTGCTTGCGGCCGGGGCTGGCTCGGCCGCGGCGGCAGGGCCAGGCGGTGCGCTGGTGCGCTGCGCCGCCACTTCCTCGAATAGTGCGTCGAAATCGTCAGCGGCGTCGGTCATAATCCCTGCTTCTCCATAATGTATAAATGAGCAATCAGCTCTGCAATCCGGGGGTTCTGGTGCGTCCACCAGGCCGTTTCGGCCGGTTAAGTTTCGGTGGAGTAATTGAAGCGAGTGTAGCAGTGTGGTTGCCGTAGGTAAATCTCAGAGAAGGCAATGCAACAAAATGGACAGGGAAACTTAATTCCGCGACAATTAAAACCGGGTGTTCCTGATGCTTTTTATAAGCTCGGTGTTGTATTTTGTAATCGCAGGTCAGTTTTCCAAGGTTAGTGTCGCATCGCAGCAGGTCGCGTTCATTTGATAGAACTCAACTGTTTGCGTCTCAGAAATCGCCATCCTGCACTGAGTCACCTGAATGTGCATGGCCACCCAGGAGGAACCATTATGTATCGCAAGATCCTGATCACCACCGACGGTTCGGCCGTATCGCAGCACACCGCCTGCGCGGGCGTCAAATTCGCGCAACAGATGGGCGCCGAAGTGCTGGCCCTGTTCGTCGCCCCCGAGTACCAGTACCCAGTGTACGTGGAGATCATCCCCCCCTCCTACCCCAGCGAAGAAGAATACATCGCCCAGATGCGGCGCATGGGCGAGGAATACATGGGCAAGATCACGCGCTCCTGCGCCGGCGCCAATCTCCAGTACCGGTGCATGACGGCGTTTTCCGATTCGGCGGCGCTCAAGATCGTCGACGTCGCCGAGCAGGAGGGCTGCGACCTGATCTTCATGGGCTCGCACGGGCGCAGCGGCTGGAACCAGCTACTGCTGGGCAGCGTCACCAACAAGGTGTTGTCGCACACGACCAAGCCGGTGCTGGTGCACCGCCTGATCGCCGAACCGGCGCCTTCCTGACCCCGCCGACAGCAGGGTCATGTATTTACAGTTACAATAGTTTTTTTACTGATCCAGGGTAGCAAACCGCTTCAGGTTCGAGGAATCGATAATGGTAAGAATCGTCATCGCCGATGACCACACGATCATGCGCGAGGGCCTCAAGCGCATCCTGGACGGCGCCGAGGAAGTCGACATCGTGGGCGAAGCCACCAATGGCTTCGAAGTATTGTCGCTGGTACGCCAGGGCGGCTTCGACCTGCTGCTGCTCGACCTGTCCATGCCCGGCCGCAGCGGCGTCGACCTGATCCGGCAGGTGCGCAGCGAAGCGCCCAAGCTGGCCATCCTGATCCTGACCATGCACGAGGAAGAGCAGTACGCGGTGCGCGCGATCCGCGCCGGCGCCCAGGGCTATCTCACCAAGGAGAGCGCGGGCACCCAGCTGGTGGGGGCGATCCGCAAGGTGGCCTCGGGGCGTCCCTACATCAGCACCGAAGTGGCCGAACAATTGGCGCTGAACATCATGGCGCCGAGCGAGCAGTTGTTGCACAAACAGTTGTCAGACCGCGAATTCGAGGTATTTTCGCTCCTGGTCAGCGGCAAGTCGATTACCGAGATCGCCAATGGCCTGCATCTGTCGGTGAAAACCGTCAGCACCCACAAGACCCGCATCATGCAGAAAATGGGCATGAGCTCGCTGTCCGAGATGGTGCAATATGCCGTCGCACACCGCCTGTTGTCGCCACTGAAGGCGTGATGCGCTGATTTCCTTTGACCGCCGCGCGCGGTTTTCGTGCGGCGCACGCCCTTTTTCCCAGGCTAGCGCCGCCACGCTCTGACACCCCGTCTGTTTCCGTTCTGCCACCTTCCGCCATTCGGGCGGCGTTCTTGGTGGTAGGAGAATTCCTACGACTGCACCATCTGTCCTACTTACATATTCAGGCAACGCTGATATTCGTGCCGGACTCGTGTTGGCATACTGAATTCAGCGTTTCGACTTGCTTGCGATCCAAGTCACGGCGTCAGCCATATAAAACCATGGCATGGCAGACGCGCTACCGCACGCTGCCGTGCCGCCGGGGTCGCGTGAAACCTGAGTTCCTTACCGGAGATGAGCATGCAGTCCCAGCCACCGTCAGATCAACGCAACGTTACCCAGCCTACCCTGCATTCCCCGATGGAAGCGGGGCGCCAGCGCCAGGGTCGCCTCTGGTCCAACCTGAAAGAAGTGTGCGACCTGCTCCGTATTCCAGCCAGCGTGTCGGTGAGCTCCGAAGAATTGCTGTTCCAACACGTGCAGTTCAAGACGGGCCAGCGCGTGCACACGATCGGCCAGGCCTTCGACACCCTGTACATCGTCAACTCGGGCTTCCTCAAGACGGTGCTGATCGACGAATTCGGCAACGAACAGGTGCTGAGCTTCCCCATGAAGGGCGATATGCTCGGCGTCGACGGCATCCACACCCGCCACTATGCCTCCGAGGCCGTGGCGCTGTCCGACTGTGACCTGATCCTGCTGCCGTTCAAGAAACTGACCGCACTGGGTCGCGTCCACAGCGAACTCGAGAACATGATGTACGGCGTGATGAGCCGCGAGCTGGTGCGCGAGCAGACCATGATCGGCATGCTCGGCGCCCTGTCGGCCGAGGCGCGCGTGGCCCGCTTCCTGGTCTCGCTGGCCGACCGCTTCGCCGCGATGGGTTATTCCAGCAAGCTGTTCAACCTGCGCATGACGCGTCACGAGATCGGCAGCTACCTCGGCCTCACGCTCGAGACCGTCAGCCGCACCTTGTCGGCCTTCAACGAAATCGGCCTGATCACCGTCGACCAGCGCACCATCGGCATCAAGGATGCCGAAGCGCTCAAGACCCTGCGCCGCCTGCCGCCCTCGCGTTCGCGCACCAAGGGCGCTGCCCGCCAGAAGGCCGAGCTCGATCAGCCTGGTGATGACCAGGTGCTGGCAACGGTCTGAACTTCCCGGCGTGACGTCAACAACGGTGCCCGCTTGCAAAGGCGGGCATCGTCGTTGGCGCGTCTGTTATTCCTTATCGAGGGACAATACCCCGTCGGTGACACGCACCCGGTCGCCCTTGCGGTAGCCCGGATTGTTGTCGTACTCGATCGCCTGGGTCGCATCGGTCGTATTGAAGCGCACCGTCACCCGATACCGCTGGGCGGCCTGCACGTCGCTGGCCAGCGCCCCCGAACTGCCCACCGCATCGCGCACGATCTGGACATTCTCGACGATCGCGCAACTGGTGCAATAACGCGCCACGCGTGGACGCTCGGTCGTGCGCGGCGGCGGCGGCGGTGCGGCGCCAGGCGCCGCGCTGGCGACACCCGCGTCCTTCGACGCCAGTTGCCGCACCGATTCTTGCGATGACGCCGATGCCGATGCCGCGGCCCCGCTCAGCAGGCCGTCGCGCAGCACGGTGGTCGCGACCTGGCTGCCCAGCCGCATCTCGGCGGTCACCGCGCTGTCGGGCTGGAAGCGGTCGTGGTTGCCGATCACATAGCTGCCGCTGTAGCGGCCGGGATCGGTCTCCTGCATCTGGACGGCGCGGGTGGCGCCGTCGATGGTCACGTTCACCGTGGCGTTCCGGGTGCCGTACACATGGAAGTGCAAGGCGGCGCCCTGCTCCAGGCGCGGCACTTTTTCAACGTGGAAGCCTTCGATGGCAGGCGTCACGGTGCGGCTGAGCGGCAAGGTCTGCGCCAGGGCCGTGCTGCTCGTCGCCAGCAACGTGCCGGCCGGCGCCAGGGCAGCCACCAGGGAACACATCAGGATGCGTTTTTTCATGGCAATCTCCCAATATCCTAGAAGTTAGCGGGACGGCATGACACCGCCTTCGATCCAGGCAGACAGTACCCCGGTGCAAAAGCAAGGTCCGTACGGTTACGAACCAACGGCAGGCAGGCGCTAACAGACGGCGTGGACGGCGTCGCCCGACGTCACATAGATGTGGTCGCCAGGCCCCGGCTTGACCGCGTGGCCGCCGGTAAACGCGCCGAAGGACGGCAGGATCAATCCCTGCTCGCCGACGACGAAGCACGGCAGGCGCAGCGCATCGAAGCGCGTCGCCAGCACATAGACCGGATGCACGTGGCCGGCCAGGCCATAGCCTGGCGCGTCGACGCCGGGATGGTGGCAGAAGGCAAACGGCCCGATCGCATGCGGCTCGTCCACCAGCGTCATCCCCAGCGCCGCCGCCGGGTCGCCCGCGTGCAAGTCGTGATTGCCGCGCACCAGCATCAAGGCCAGGTCGGGATGACGCTGGCGCCAGGCCAGCATCGCCAGCTGGGTCGAGCTGGCGTGGGCGGCGCGCGCATGCAAAAAGTCGCCCAGGAACACCACCTGGCGCGCGCCGTGCGCGGCCACCAGCGCGTCCAGGCCGGCCAGGTTCTCCGAGGTCGTGCCGCGAGGCACCGGCACGCCGAGGGCGCGGAAGGCGGCCGCCTTGCCGAAATGGATGTCGGCGATGATCAGCATGCCTTCGCGCTGCCAATAGATGGCCTTCTCCGGCAGCAGCCGGAGCGATTCGCCGGCCACCTGGACCATGACCCCGCTCATGCCGCCGCCTTCTCGAGTTCGCGCAGCATGCGCGCCACGCGGTCATTGAGTTTCTCGGTGCTGACCTTTTCGCGGAAACGCTCGACCATCAGGGCAAACCCGAACGGCGTTGCACGTTTTACTTCGCGATAGGCGATCCTGCGCGCGTGAAGCTCGGTCAGCGTGTCGCGCAGACGGGTCAGCTCGAGCTCCTGCTCCATCACCTCGCGCTCGGCCTGGGTCAAGAGCAGGTTGCCGGCATCATGCTTGCGAAACACCTCGAAGAACAGTGAGGACGAAGCCTGCAGCTGGCGGTTCGACTTCGGCTGGCCCGGATAGCCCGAGAACACCAGGCCGGCGATCCGCGCCACCTCGCGAAAGCGCTGCTGCGACAACTGGGTCGCGTTCAGGCTGTCGATCACGTCTTCCAGCAGGCGCGCGGTGTCGAACAGGTCCACGCCGGCGCCCGTCGGCGCGTCGAACATGCGCGCCCAGTCGACCGGCTCGGGCGCCATCAGCTCGAAACCGTAGTCGTTGATGGCGATCGAAAACGTGATCGGCTGCACGCGGCCGACGCGAAAGGCGATCAGGGACGCCAGTCCCATATGCACCGAACGGCCGGCGAACGGATACACGAACAGGTGATGACCCTCGCGGCTCTTCATCGACTCGAGCACCAGCACTTCGCTCGTGGGCAGCGCCGACCAGCGCTGCTGGATCTCGATGAGCGGCTCGATGGCGCGCATTTCGGGGCCGTCGAACACGCCCCCGTCGGCCAGGCGCAGCTCTTCCAGCGCGGCGTGGGCCAGCTCGTTCGACATCGGCATCTTGGCGCCCTGCCAGCGCGCGATCGCGCCGCGGGTGCCGCTGGCGCGCTTCACGAAGGCGGTCAGCTCGTGCACGCGCACGAATTCCAGGATGCGCCCGCCGAACAGGAAGCGGTCGCCGGGCTTCAGGCGCGAGATGAAGGATTCCTCCACGCTGCCGATCCTGCCGCCGCTCATGTACTTTACCTGGATCGTGGCGTCCGACATGATGGTGCCGATGCCCATCCGGTGACGGCGGCCGATGGCGCTGTCGGGCACGCGGTAGACGCCCTCGTCGTCCGGCAGCACGCGGCGGTATTCGGGATACACGGTCAGGCTCTGGCCGCCGCGCGCGACGAAGTCGAGCGCCCACTGCCACTCTTCCTGCTCCAGGTGCCGGTAGGACCAGGCCTGCCGCACTTCCTCATACAATTCTTCCGAGCGGAAGCCGCCACCCAGCGCCACCGTCACCAGGTGCTGCACCAGCACGTCGAACGGCTTGTTCGGCACGTAGCGGCCCTCGATGCGGCGCGCCGTCACCGCCTTCTTCGCGCCGGCCGCTTCCAGCAGTTCGAGGCTGTTGGTCGGCACCAGGGTCACGCGCGAGACGCGTCCCGGCGCATGGCCGCTGCGGCCGGCGCGCTGCAGCAGGCGCGCCACGCCCTTGGCGCTGCCGATCTGCAGCACGCGCTCGACCGGCAGGAAGTCCACGCCAAGATCGAGGCTGGCGGTGCAGATCACGGCTTTCAGGATGCCGTTCTTGAGGCCCAGCTCCACCCACTCGCGCACCTCGCGGTCGAGCGAGCCATGGTGCAGCGCGATCACGCCAGCCCAGTCGGGCCGCGCCTCCAGGATGTTCTGGTACCAGATCTCGGCCTGCGAGCGGGTATTGGTGAACACCAGGGTCGCCTCGTGCCCCTCGATTTCATCGATCACCGGCTGCAGCATCTGCAAGCCCAGGTGGCCGCCCCAGGGGAAGCGCGAGACGTTCGCGGGGATCAGGCAGTCGACCACGATTTTCTTGCGCGTATCGCCTTCGACCAGGACACCGGAATCGCTACCCAGCAGCACCTGCCGCGCCAGGTCGAGATTGCCCATCGTGGCCGACACGCCCCATACCAGAAGTTCGGGACGCCAGCGCCGCAACCTGGCCAACGCCAGCTGCACCTGCACGCCGCGCTTGCTGCCCATCAGTTCATGCCACTCGTCGACGATGACCATATCGAGATGGCGGAACTGTTCATGGGCGGCCGCATTGCTGATCATGAGCGACAGGCTCTCGGGCGTCGTCACCAGGGCCGCCGGCATGCTGCGCGTCTGGCGCGCCCGCTCGGCCGACTTGGTGTCTCCGGTGCGTGCGCCGATGCGCCATTCGGGCAGCAGCTCCGCGGCGGAATCCTCGAGCGCGCGCTGGGTGTCGGCCGCCAGCGCGCGCATCGGCGTGATCCACAGGACGCGCAGGCCCGCCTTGGCCCTTCCCGTCTCCAGGCCGGCGCGCTGCAGCGCCGCGAACCAGACGGCAAAGGTCTTGCCGGCGCCGGTATTCGCATGCAGCAGGCCCGATTCGCCCTTCAGCGCTGCCTTCCACACCGCGCGCTGGAATGGAAAGGCGGTCCAGCCGCGGCTGGACAACCATTCTTCGATGCGGGTGCTGACCGGATTACGGCTCATGCGGTGGCCGCCTCCAGCAAGCCCTTGAGCGTGTCGAGCGTATCGGCTTCTTCGACCGGCTTATCAAGGCGCCGGCGCAGGATGCGCGGAAAGCGCACCGCGATCCCCGCCTTGTGGCGCGGCGACAGCGCAATGCCCTCGAAGCCGATCTCGAACACCATGGTCGGCTTGACCGAGCGCACCGGCCCGAACTTCTCGATGGTCGTGCGCCGGATCGTGTTGTCGACCTGGGCGATCTCGGCGTCGGTCAGGCCCGAATAGGCTTTCGCGAACGGCACCAGCTTGCGCTCGGCGCCTTCGCCATCCCACACGGCAAAGGTGTAGTCGGTGTAGAGCGAGGCGCGCCGGCCGCTGCCAGGTTGGGCGTACAGCAGCACGGCATCGATGGCGTAAGGGTCGATCTTCCACTTCCACCAGGTGCCGACGTCCTTGGTGCGGCCGACGCCGTAGTGGGCTGTGCGGCTCTTGAGCATCATGCCCTCCACGCTGCGCGCGCGCGAGCCGGCGCGCAGGGTCGCCAGGTCTTCCCAGCTGTCCGCGTGGACAAGCGGCGACAGGCGCAGCTGCGGCTGCTCCAGCTTGCCCACTTCCACCTCGAGCAAGGCGCGCCGTTCGTGCTGCGGCAGGCCGCGCAGGTCCACGCCGTCCAGCTCCAGCAAGTCATAGCAGCACAGCACCGCCGGCAGCTCGCCCAGCAGCTTGGCCGACAGGGTCTTGCGGCCGATGCGCTTCTGCAGGTCGGCGAAGGGCGACGGCATGCTCGACCCGGGCTGCCAGATCAGCACCTCGCCGTCGAGCACCATCCCGTCGGGCAGGCGCGCCGCCGCCAGTTCGGGAAAGCGTTCGGTGATCAGGTCTTCGCCGCGCGACCACAGGAAACTCTGGCCGTCGCGCCGCACCAGTTGCGCGCGGATGCCGTCGTATTTCCATTCCACGAGCCAGTCGTCCAGCTCGCCCAGGACGGCCGGATCGCCATTGAGCTGATGCGACAGGAAGAAGGGATAAGGTTGGCCGCCGCGCAGCTTGTGCTCCTCGTCGGACTGCTCGGCGATCAGCTGCAGGAAGCCGCTGGCCGTCGGTTTCACACGCCCATCGGTCCAGCCCATCAGGCGCTGGGCAATGAGCTTGCTGTCGACGGCGGCGATCGCAGCCAGCGCACGCGTCACCAGCAGCTTCGATACCCCGACCCGGAATCCGCCGCCAATCAGCTTCACCAGCAGGAAGCGCTCGCGCCAATCCAGCTCGTTCCAGTACATGAACAGCGCCTCGCGGATGCGGCCCGGATCGGCGCCACGCAGGGGGCCGATGCGCTGTTCCATCCACTCGGCCAGGCCGACGTCGGACCGTTCGGTGGGCGGCGGCAGGATGTGGGCGATGGTCTCGGCGAAGTCGCCCACCGCGTGATAGGACTCGTCGAACAGCCATTCGTCCAGGCCCGCGTATTCGATCGCGAACTGGCGCAGCAACTTGGTCGGCACCGCCTGGCGCGGCTTGCCGCCGGCCAGGAAGTAGACCGCCCAGGCCGCGTTCTCGGGCGCGGCATTGGCAAAGTAACCCTGCAGCGCGTCGAGCTTGCGGGTGGTCGACGTGGTTTCGTCGAGGTCGGCGTACAGGCGCGCGAATTCACGCATCGGCCGCTCCTGCCGCCGGCGCTGGTGTCTCCACTGCGTCGTCTTCCTCTTCGTCCCCATACTCGGTTTCGAAGCCCGACGCATCCAGCCCGTTCTGGCACAGCCAGCGCACCAGGATCGGTATCGAGCCGTGGGTGACGATCACGCGCTGGGCCTCGGTCGACTTGATGGCGCTCATCAGGCCCGGCCAGTCGGCGTGGTCGGACAGCACGAAGCCGCGGTCGACGCCGCGCCGGCGCCGCGCGCCGCGCAGCAGCATCCAGCCGCTGGCGAAGGAATCGCTGTAGTCGCCGAAGCGCTTCATCCACGGCGAGCCGCTGGCGGATGGCGGCGCCACCACCAGTGCACGCCGCAGCGCCGCCTTGTCGACGTCGCTCACCATCACGGTCGGCGGGATGTCGACGCCTTCCGCGCGGTAGGCGCGGTTCAGCGGCTCGACCGAGCCATGGCAGACGATGGGACCGATCGAGGGATCGAGGCCGGCCAGGATGCGCTGCGCCTTGCCGAAGGAATAGGCGAATACCACACTGCAGCGGCCTTCCTCGGCATTCTTGCGCCACCAGGCATTGATCTCGTCCATCACCTGCTGTTCCGGCTGCCAGCGATAGATCGGCAGGCCGAAGGTCGATTCGGTGATGAAGGTGTCGCAGCGCACCGGCTCGAATGGCGCGCAGGTCTTGTCCGGCTCGACCTTGTAGTCGCCCGACGCCACCCAGACTTCGCCGCCGCATTCCATGCGCACCTGGCTCGAGCCCAGCACATGGCCGGCTGGGTGCAGCGAGATGGTGACGCCGTTGTGGACGACCTTCTCGCCATACGCGAGCGCATCGACCGAGATATCGCCCAGGCGCGACTTGAGCACGCCGATGCCGGGCGCAGCCGCCAGGTAGTGGCCGTGGCCGACGCGCGCGTGGTCGCCGTGGGCATGCGTGATGACGGCGCGCGCCACCGGCCGCCAGGGGTCGATGTAGAAGTCCCCCGGCACGCAGTACAACCCCTCCTTGCGGACGACGACCATGTCTCCCATCGGCATCCCTTACGCTGGCACCGGTTCCAGGAAATCGGCCATGAAGCTGCGGCTTTCGCCGTCCGGGAAATCGACCGTCACCTGATCGCCGGCGATGGCGACCACCACGCCTTCGCCATACTTCGCCGACCTGGCGCGTGCGCCGACCTCGAACTTCGGCTCGGGAGCTTCTTCGGCCGGCTCGCGGTCGAATTCGTCGTCGCGGATTTCGATATCCTGCGGGAGGCTCAGCGCCGGGGGATTCAGGCAGTTGTCGCACTTGCAGCACTGTTCAAAACCCGGCGCCTGGTCGCCGAAGTAATCGAGCAGCAGCTTCCAGCGGCAAAAGCCGCTCACCGCATAACTGACCATCTGGTCCAGCGCTTCCTTGTCGCGCTCCTGCTTCTGGACATACACCTGGGCCAGGCGCGCATACACGCCGGGACGCGGCTCGGCCGCGCTGGGCAGGTATTCCAGCTTGCGGTTCTGGCGCACCAGCTTGGCGTCCTTGAGCAGCTTCAGGCAGACCTTGATGTTCGACTCCGCGATGTCTTCCAGCGCCTCGTCGAGACGGCGACCCGTCACAGGGCCGTCCTCATGCAGGGTGCGTACGGTCTCGTGCACCAGTTGCAGCTCTTGCGCATCCGGATAGTGCTTGACCAGGAAGAACTGCTGGATGCGCTTGTCGTCCTGCAGGAACAGCAACGTGCATTCGGCATCCAGCCCGTCGCGGCCGGCGCGGCCCGATTCCTGGTAATACGATTCGAGGTTGGCCGGGATCTGCAGGTGGATCACGAAGCGGGTATCGCTCTTGTCGATGCCCATGCCGAAGGCATTGGTGGCCACCATTACGCGCCGCTCGCCTTCCATGAACAGGTCCTGGTTCATTTTGCGCTCAGCCGCCGGCAGCTTGCCGTGGTAGAGCGTGACCGATTCGCCGGCTTCCTCGAGCACGGCCAGCATCTCCTCGGCCACCTTGACGGTGGCGGCGTACACGATGCCGACGCCTTGCGTCTGCTGCACCAGGCGCAGCGCCTCCTGGTATTTCTCTTTGGCGCTGGTGACTTGCCGCACGCGGTAATGCAGGTTGGGCCGGTAGATGCCGGTATTGATCACGTTCAGCTTGCGGCCCAGCTGCTTGCCGATGTCGGCGATCACCTCGTCGGTGGCGGTGGCCGTGAGCGCGAGCACCGGAGGACGGCCGATCGCCTCGATCGCGGCGGCCAGGCCGATATAGGCCGGGCGGAAATCATGGCCCCATTGCGAGATGCAGTGCGCCTCGTCGATCACGACGATGTCGAGCGTGACCTTGCGCAGCACGGCGATGAATTCGGGCGAGACCAGGCGTTCCGGGGTGCAGAACACGATTTCGCAGGATTCGCTGGCGATCGCCTCGAGCGCGGCGTGTTCTTCTTCGGCGGACAAGCTGCTGTTGACCTGGACCGAGCGGATGCCGATCTCTTCCAGCTTTTCGAGCTGGTCCTTCATGAGGGAGATGAGCGGGGAGACGACGACCGTGATCCCCTCCAGCATCTTGGCCGGGATCTGGTAGCACAGCGACTTGCCGCCGCCGGTGGGCATGATGGCCAGGGTGTCCTTGCCGTCGAGTACGCTGTCGATCACGCGCTGCTGGCCTTCGCGCAGCTGCGCGATGCCGAACACGGCGTTCAGGAGGCGTCGGATGGTATTGCGGCGCACGGCGAGCAGGCCGCGGTGCATGAGGGTGGGGTCGTGTCGGGTCATGATGACGCCGACTTTATTAGCACGGCGACAACTCGACTATAGGACGCCACCTACTTCATGCGTAGGAGGTCAACTTTTGGCGGAGTCGTCACGTTATAGGCAGGGTGCTAAGCTGGTTGTGTCAATTGTGCGACACAAATTCTCGACAAGGTTTAGTCCTACAACTAGACGGATATTTGACCGATGCCGGGTGTCCAGCTAGACATTTACTATTGTGACCATCATTCACAGCCCCGCCATCTTCAGGAGAACCATCATGTCGCGCCGCCCTATGACCTGGACCGCAGTCCACCTGGCCCTTGCCAGCGCGGCCACCTGGTTTTTGCTGGAGTCCGGCGCGCTGTCGTCGGCGTTGCTGTTCTCGTTCCACTGATCTTTTTACTGACTTCGACTGCATAAAAAACGCCGCCTTCCAGTGGAAGACGGCGTTCATTTCCTCGACGTAGCGGGCAGCGTGGCCCGCTCAGTCATCAAGCAGCTTTCTGCTCTTCCTCTTCCACCGGCAGGCGGATCAGGTGGTCAAAAGCGGCTAGCGATGCCTTGGCGCCCTCGCCCACGGCGATCACGATCTGCTTGAACGGCACGGTGGTCACGTCACCGGCAGCGAACACGCCTGGCAGCGAAGTGTGGCCGCGGGCATCGACTTCGATCTCGCCGTGCGCCGACAGGTCGATCGTGCCCTTGAGCCATTCGGCGTTCGGCACCAGGCCGATCTGCACGAACACGCCTTCCAGGTCCAGCTTGTGCAGCTCGCCGGTGGTGCGATCCTTGTAGCTCAGGCCGTTGACGATCTTGCCGTCGCCGTGGATCTCGGTGGTCTGGGCCGACTTGATCACCTTGACGTTCGGCAGCGAGTACAGCTTGCGTTGCAGGACCGCATCGGCGCGCAGCTCATTGCCGTATTCGATCAGGGTCACTTCCTTGACGATGCCCGCCAGGTCGATCGCCGCCTCGACACCGGAGTTGCCGCCGCCGATCACCGACACGCGCTTGCCCTTGAACAGCGGGCCGTCGCAGTGCGGGCAGTACGCCACGCCGTGGTTCTTGTACTCCTTCTCGCCCGGCACGTTGATCTCGCGCCAGCGGGCGCCGGTCGCCACGATCACGGTCTTCGACTTGAGCACCGCGCCGCTCTCGGTATGCACTTCAATCATCTTGCCGCCCACCAGCTTGCTGGCGCGCTGGGTGTTCATGATGTCGACGTCATATTCCTTGACGTGTTCTTCCAGGGCGACGGCGAACTTCGGACCGTCGGTGGCCTTCAGCGACACGAAGTTCTCGATCGCGAGGGTGTCCAGCACCTGGCCGCCGAAGCGGTCGGCCAGCACGCCGGTACGGATGCCCTTGCGGGCGGCGTAGATCGCGGCTGCCGCGCCGGCGGGGCCGCCGCCGACGATCAGCACGTCGAATGGGTCTTTCTGGCTCAGCTCGGCAGCCTTGCGCTCACCGCCCTTGACGTCGATCTTCGACAGGATCTCTTCGACGTTGGTGCGGCCCTGGCCGAAATGCTGGCCGTTCAGGAACATCATCGGCACGGCCAGGATCTGCTTGTCTTCGACTTCCTTCTTGAAGACGCCGCCATCGATCGTCACGACCTTGATGCGCGGGTTGATGACCGACATCGTGTTCAGTGCCTGCACGACTTCCGGGCAGTTATGGCACGACAGCGAGATGTAGGTCTCGAAGACGTAGTCGCCGTCCAGGGCTGCGATCTGGTCGATGACGGATTGTTCCAGCTTGATGGTGTGACCGCCGACGTGCAGCAAGGCCAGCACCAGCGAGGTGAATTCGTGGCCCAGCGGGATGCCGGCGAAGCGCACGCCGATATCGGTGCCGACACGGTTGATCGCGAACGACGGGGTGCGCTCGTTGGCTTCCTGGCGCACGGTGATCTTGTCGGACAGGGCTGCGATCTCATTGAGCAGCTCGTCCATTTCGCGCGATTTCGGCGAATCATCCAGCGATGCAACCAGCTCAATAGGCTGCACCACTTTTTCCAGATAGGCTTGCAACTGTTTCTTGAGGGTTGCGTCCAGCATGATGTTTTCCTTTGATTCTATTAACTTGACTTATACAGGCCGGGCGTAAAACGGGCCGCCGCAGCGGCCCGTTCACGGGTGCTACTTGACTACTGCCTTACTGCTTAGATCTTGCCGACCAGGTCCAGCGACGGGGTCAGGGTTTCTGCGCCTTCGGTCCACTTGGCTGGGCAGACTTCGCCTGGGTGCGAAGCGACGTACTGGGCTGCCTTGACTTTGCGCATCAGTTCCGAAGCGTCGCGGCCGATGCCGTTGTCGTGCACTTCCATGATCTTGATCTGGCCTTCTGGGTTGATCACGAAGGTGCCGCGCAGTGCCATGCCTTCTTCTTCGATCATGACTTCGAAGTTACGCGACAGGACGCCAGTTGGGTCGCCGATCAGTGGGTAGTTCACTTTCTTGATCGCGTCCGAGGTGTCGTGCCATGCCTTGTGGGCGAAGTGGCTGTCGGTCGAGACGCCGTACACATTGACGCCCAGCTTTTCGAATTCCGGCTGGAATGCGGCCAGATCTTCCAGTTCGGTCGGGCAAACGAAGGTGAAGTCTGCCGGGTAGAACATCACCACCGACCAGGTACCCTTGAAGTTCTCTTCGGTCAGGTCGATGAACTTGCCGTTGTGGTAAGCGGTTGCTTTGAACGGCTTGATCTGGGTGTTGATGAGGGACATGTAATCTCCTGTTTGGGGGTTGATGAAACGTATGACAAGCAGTTTACCGCCCTGCTCGTCGTTTGTGAAATTGATTGATTCGATATTCTTGATTGATTTTGGCTATCAGTCAAGTGCGGTGTTGCCGTCCAGATAAAGGAGGGCCTCGAAACAAACCCGGACAGTGTGTCGTAAATGGCAAGCGGGTGCAACCGGCGTCTCTCCAGGACACCGCCTGCACCCGCCTTATGGATGGGTCAGATATCGGCTTCGGCGCAGACGGCGACGTCGGTGCATGGGAGGACCAGGCTGAATACGGAGCCCTCGCCGGGCTTGCTCGTCACGCGCAGTTCGCCGCCGTGCGAGATGGCCAGCTGGCGCGAGATGTACAGGCCCAGTCCCAGGCCTTTCGGCTCGCCGTTGCGGGCGCCGCGCTCGTAGGGCTCGAAGATGCGCTCCAGGTCGGACGAGGCGATGCCCTTGCCCTGGTCGCGCACGTCGATCCGCACCATGTCGCCAGTGCGCTCGACGCTGACCTCGACCGGCTGGCCGCAGCCGTAGCGCAACGCGTTGGTCAAGAGGTTGACGATCACCTGCTCGACGCGGAATTCGTCCCAGCAGCCGGTCACGCCGTCGTGCGGGCGCAGGGTCAGGGAGCTGCCGGTGGTGGCGGCCTGCAGCGACAGATCGCTCACCACCCGCTCCAGCAGGCACATCAACTCGACCTGGGCCGGGCGGATCGACAGCTTGCCGCTGCGCATGCGCGAGACGTCGAGCATGTCGTCGATCAAGCGGATCATCGACTTGATCTGGCGCTCGTCGCGCTGGATCATCGCTTCCATCGGCTGCGGCGCGAAGGCCGCCGTGTTGCCGCGTTTGAGCTGCAGGCTGCGCATCTGCGTTTCCAGGAACAGCGTGTTGAGCGGCGTGCGCAGCTCGTGCGCCACCAGCGACATGAACTCGTCGCGCATCTTCAGCGAGCGCTGCAGCTCCTGCTGGGTCTGGTTCAGCTCGCGCAGCAGCACCTCCTGCTCCTGCCGGCTCTGTTCCAGCGCCAGCATCTGGCGCCGCGTCTCGCGCCGCTGCTGGTCGAGCGCCACGAAGACATTGACCTTGCTGCGCACCGCGTCGGCGTCGAGCGGCTTGTACATGAAGTCGACCGCCCCGCTCTCGTAGCCCTTGAAGGCGTAATCGAGTTCGCGCCCGGCGGCCGAGACGAACACGATCGGAATGTGGCGGGTGCGGGTAGTCGAGCGCATCACCTCGGCCAGCTCGAAGCCGTCCATGCCCGGCATCTGCACGTCGAGGATGGCCAGCGCGAACTCGTGCTCGAGCAGCAGCGCCAGCGCCTGCTCGCCCGACGCAGCCTGGTAGATGGCGCGCTGGTCATGGCGCAGCAGCGCCTCGAGCGCCTGCAGGTTCTCCGGCAGGTCGTCGACGATCAGAATTTTGCTTGGGTCCTGGTTCATGGGGTCTCCAACAGGGGCAGCACGGTGCGGATGCCGGCCAGCGGCAGCACCATGTGCGGAGCGCAGCGCCGGATCGCCTCTTCGGGCATGGTACTGGCCTGCGCTTCTTCGGGGTCTTGGACGATGGTGAGTCCGCCGCGTTCGCGGATGCGGCACATGCCTTCGGCGCCATCGAAGTTGGCTCCAGTCAGCAGTATACCCGCCAGCGCCGGGCCATAGACGTCGGCGGCGGACTCCATCAGTATATCGATCGCCGGCCGGGCGAACTGCACCGGCGGCTCGCAGCTGAGCGAAAAGCTGCGGTCCTGTTCTATCGACAGGTGGTAGCCGGAACCGGCGAAATACACGGTGCCGGGCTGGATCGGTTCCTTGTCCTGCGCTTCGCGCACAGGCAGCGCCGCGCGCAGGGCGAACAGCTCGGCCAGGCGGCTCTCGCGGTCCGGCGGCACGTGCAGGATGCAGGTCACGGCCGGCCCGAACCCCACCGGCAGCGCCGGCACCAGGCCGACCAGGGCGTCGACGCCACCGGCCGAGCCGCCGATGACGACCATCTCGATCCGGCGCGAACCCATGGCCGCGGCCAGTTGCTGTGCGGGGTTCATGGAGACACCTTGCGGAACAGGCGCTCGCGCTTGGCCAGCGCCTCGAAGCGCTCGGCGTAGCTGGAAAAGTCGATGCTTTCCTTGCTGCCCAGGCCCAGGAAACCGCGGTGGCACAGCGAGTCGTGGAACAGGCCGAGCACGCGGTCCTGCAGGCGCCGGTTAAAGTAGATCAGCACGTTGCGGCAGCTGACGAAGTGGGTTTCCGAGAACACGCTGTCGGTCGACAGGCTGTGGTCGGCGAAGGTCACGTTGTCCATCAGGCTGCGATCGAAGAGCGCGCCGCCATAGGCGGCCGTGTAATAGCTCGAAAACGAGACCTTGCCGCCGGACTTCTGGTAGTTCTCGGTATACAGGCGCATGCGCTCCAGCGGGAACACGCCGCGCCGCGCCGCATCCAGCGACTCGGGGTTGATGTCGGTCGCATAGATGATGCTGCGCTCGAGCAGCCCTTCTTCCTTCAGCAGGATGGCCAGCGAATACACTTCCTCGCCGGTGCTGCAGCCGGCCACCCAGATCTTGAGCGACGGGTAGGTCTTGAGGAAAGGCGCCACCTGCTCGCGCACCGCCAGGAAGTACTCGGGGTCGCGGAACATCTCGGTGACGGGAATCGTCAGGTACTGCAACAGCTGGGCGAAACCGTTCGGCTCGTGCAGCACTTTCGACTGCAGTTCCGACACGGTGTCGCATTCCATCTCGCGCATGGCGACCAGCACCCGGCGCTTTTGCGAAGCACCGGTGTAGTCGCGGAAATCGTAGTTATATTTCAGGTAGACGGCTTCGACGAGCATCCGCAGCTCGATGTCGAAGTCGCTCGGGGGTTGGCTCAAATTCGCTCCAGGGTGGGCATCCAGACCCGCAGCAGCGAGTACAGGCGGGAGAGGTCAATCGGTTTGGCCAGGTAATCGTTGGCGCCGGCGGCCAGGCACTGCTCCTGGTCGTCCTTCATGGCCTTGGCGGTGATGGCGATGATCGGCAGGCGGTCGAAGCGGCCGTCGGCGCGAATGCGGCGCGTCGCTTCCAGGCCGTCCATGCCCGGCATCATGATATCCATCAGCACCAGGTCGATCCCCGGCACTTCATCCAGTTTTGCAATCGCTTCGAATCCATTGCGGCCGACTTCGATCCGGGCGCCGCGCTGCTCCAGCGCGGAAGTCAGTGCGAACACATTGCGCACGTCGTCGTCGACCAGCAGGATGGTGCGGCCTTCGAACACGCGATCGCGCCCGCGCACCGCCTTGAGCATGCTCTGGCGCTCGGTCGACAGCTCGGACTCCACCTTGTGCAGGAACAGCGTCACTTCGTCCAGCAGGCGTTCCGGCGAGCGCGCGCCCTTGATGATGATCGAGCGCGAATAGCGCAGCAGCTGCGCTTCTTCGTCGCGCGTCAGGTTGCGGCCGGTGTATACGATCACCGGCGGGAAGGAGCACAGCTCTTCCTGCGACATGCGCTCGAGCAGCTCGCCGCCCTGCATGTCGGGCAGCTTGAGGTCGATGATCATGCAATCGAAGATCTCGTTCTTCAGGTGGGTCAACGCCTCGCTGGCGGTGCCCACGGCCGCGATCTCGACGTCGTCGTCGGCGATCAGGGCCACCACGCTCTCGCGCTGGCGCTCGTCGTCTTCGACCAGCAGCACGCGCTTGATCTTCTGGCTCGACTTCTCCTGCAGCTTGCGGAACACCTCTTCCAGCTCTTCGCGGCTGGTCGGCTTGAGCGCATAACCGATGGCGCCCAGGTGCAGGGCTTCGCCGCCGTTCTCGATGCTCGAGATGACGTGCACCGGGATATGGCGGGTCGACGGATTGTCCTTCAATTGCTGCAGCACGGTCAGGCCCGAGCGGTCCGGCAGGCGCACGTCGAGCAGCACGGCGTCCGGACGCTGGCTGACGGCCAGCGCCAGGCCTTCGTCGGCGCTCATCGCCACCAGGCAGCGATAATCGAGTTCGCGCGCCAGGTCGTACAGGATGCGCGCGAACGGCGCCTCGTCCTCCACCACCAGCACGGTGCGGCGGCCGTCAGCCGGCTTGTCGCGGTCGTCCGGGAAGCTGTTGATCGGTTCGGGGCTGGCCGCAGGCGCCGGTGCGCTCGGCGCCGGTGCGGGCGCCGGCGTGTAATGCGGCAGCGGGGCCGACGCGCCCGGCAGCTCGGCCGGCGCCGGCACCGCCGGAATCCCGCGCGGCAGGACCAGGGTGAACACGCTGCCCTCGTTCGGCGCGCTCGACACGGCCACGCTGCCGCCCAGCAGGCGGGTCAGGTCGCGCGTGATCGACAGGCCCAGGCCGGTGCCGCCGAAGCGGCGGCTGGTGGTGCCGTCGGCCTGGTGGAAGGCGTCGAAGATCTTGTCCTGCTGGTCGGGCGCGATGCCGATGCCGGTGTCCTGCACGCGGAAGGCGATGTCGCCCTCGGGCGTGGTCGACACCGTCAAGCTGACCGCGCCGACTTCGGTGAACTTCACGGCATTCGACAGCAGGTTCTTGAGGATCTGCTCCATGCGCTGGCGGTCGGTGTGCAGGCTGGCCGGCACGCCTGGCTCGACGGCGATCCTGAACTCGAGCTGCTTCTGGCGGGCCAGCGGCTCGAAGGTGCGCGCCAGACCCTCGACCACGCGCCGTACCGGCACGTCTTCCGGCACCAGTTCCAGCTTGCCCGCCTCCACTTTCGAGATGTCGAGGATATCGTTGATCAGCTGCAGCAGGTCGTTGCCGGCCGAGTAGATCGTCTGGGCGAAGCGTACCTGCTCGTCGGAGAGGTTGCCGCCGGAGTTGTCGGCCAGCAGCTTGGCCAGGATCAGGGAGCTGTTCAGCGGCGTGCGCAGCTCGTGCGACATATTGGCCAGGAATTCGGACTTGTAGCGGCTCGCGCTTTCGAGTTCGACCGCGCGCTGGTGCAGCTGCTCCTGGGCCGATTGCAGGGCCGAGTTCTTCATGTCCAGGTTCAGCGCCTGCTCGGCCAGCTGGTCGTTGGTGGTGCGCAGCTCGGCCTGCTGGTTTTCCAGCGCCGACTGCGATTCTTCCAGCGCGCGCGACTGTTCTTCCAGCTCTTCGTTGGCGGTGCGCAGCTCCTCCTGCTGCACCTGCAGTTCCTCGTTCAGGGTCTGGCTTTCTTCCAGCGCATCCTGCAGGCGCTGGCGGTACAGGACGGCCGCCATGGCGGCGCCGACCGATTGCGCGATGAAGCCCAGGAATTCGCGGTCGCGCTGCTCCACCGGACGCAGGAAGGCGATCTCGAACACGCCCTTGACCTTGCCGTGGTTGTGGAATGGCGCGATGACCAGGGCGCGCGGCGGCGTGTCGCCCAGGCTCGAACTGACCTTGATATAGTCGGGCGGCAGCTGGTCGAGCACCATCAGGCGGTTCTCTTCGGCGGCCTTGCTGGCCAGCGTGCTGCCCGGCGCGATGATCTCGGCGCGCTCGGTCTCGGTATGGGTGAAGCCGTAGGCGCCGATGCGGCGCATGGCGCCATCGTCGCTGCGCACGTACATGGCGCCGATCGCGCCGTCGAGGTATTTGACCACATAGGGCAGCACGGCCTCGGCCAGGGGCTCCAGGTTGATCTGGCCGGCGCTGCGCACATTCAGTTCGTTCTGGCCGGTGCGCAGCCAGTCCTGGTGGCGCAGCTTGTCGTTGTGCTCTGCCTCGTGCCGCAGCACCTCGTTATAGGTGTCTGACAGGCGCACCAGTTGGCGCCGGCCGAAGGCGGCCAGGCTGCCGCCGACAATCGCGGACAGGATCAGGAAGGCCGCCACCGACCAGAAGGTGGTGCTGCGCGCCGAATCGCTGCGCTCCTGCAGCAGGCGCATTTCCGACGCCAGCACCAGGTCGAAGTTGCGGCGCATCTCATCGGTCAGGGCCTTGCCGCGGCCGCTTCTCACGGCATCGAGATAGCTCGGGTCATTGGACCGGCGGCGATCGATCATTTCCTGGGCAAAGCTTTCCCACTGCTGCTGGATCTGGGTAATGCGGGTCAGGCGCTCGGCCTGGGCCAGGTTGTCCTTGACCAGGTCGCTCAGCGATTCCAGGCTGGACGCCATGCGTTGCCTGGAGAGGACATAGGGCGACAGGAAGTCTTCGTCGCCGGCCAGCAGATAGCCGCGCATGCCCGATTCCATCTCGGCCGACAGCTTGCGGATTTCATGGGCGCCCCCGATCACCTTCTGGGAATGCTCGACCCAGGTCAGGCTGTTGATCAGGTAGGCGATGATGCCCACAAACACAATCGCACTAACAATGCTCATGCCCAGTGGCAGCGCGACATTGCGGGAGAGGATGCGGCGAAACTCGCTGTTTTCGATGGTTGGACCGGCCATGCCTGTTGTTCTGTTAGAAAAAAAATATCCTAAGTGTAACGCAAGTGTGAAATTCAGCGCACACCAAAGTGGCACGGTCGTGCGCAAGCACGTTCCGGCTGGCAAGAGAACGATCTTATCAAAGTGAACATAAATTGGGCGCACCGCTCGGCACGCCGGTTTTCCTGACTTTCACTGATTCATCTGCGCCGCCAGGTAGCGCGCAGTGCGACTTTTCTTGTTGCGCGCGACTTCCTGGGGTGGACCGGACGCCACCACGGAACCGCCTTCGTCGCCGGCGCCGGGGCCGACGTCGATCACCCAATCGCTGCCGGCCACCACCCGCATCGTGTGCTCGACCACGATCACGGTGTTGCCGGCATCGACCAGGCGGTTCAATTGCACCATCAGGCGGTCGGCGTCGACCGGGTGCAGGCCGGTGGTCGGCTCGTCCAGTACATACAGCGCATTGCCGCGCGTGGCGCGCTGCAGTTCGGAGGCCAGCTTGATCCGCTGCGCCTCGCCGCCAGAGAGCTCAGTGGCCGGCTGGCCCAGGCGCAGGTAATCCAGGCCGACCTCGTTGAGCACTTCCAAAGAGCGCTCGACCAGCGGCTCGTCCTTGAAGAACGCGATCGCCTCGCCCACCGTCATGCCCAGCACCTCGGCGATGTTCTTGCCGCGATAAGTCACCTCCAGCGTTTCGGCGTTGTAGCGCGCGCCCTCGCAAGTCGGGCACGGCGCGTAGACGCTGGGCAGGAACAGCAGCTCGACCATCACGAAGCCCTCGCCGGCGCAATGCTCGCAGCGGCCCTTGGCGACGTTGAACGAGAAGCGGCCGGCATCGTAGCGGCGCTTCTTCGCATCCTTGGTCGCGGCAAACAGCTTTCTCACCTGGTCGAACAGGCCGGTGTAGGTGGCCAGGTTCGAGCGCGGCGTGCGGCCGATCGGTTTCTGGTCGACCCGCACCAGGCGCCGCACGCCCTCCATGCCGGACACGATGCGGCCCTCCAGCGGCAGTTCCTCGTCGCGTTCCAGGTCCGGCTCGTCCGGCTGCTCTTCCTGCGCCGCGCCGCCCTGCCCCAGGGCCTGGCCCACCAGCTCGACCAGCACCTGGCTCACGAGACTCGACTTGCCGGAGCCCGACACGCCGGTCACGCTCGTCAGCACGCCGAGCGGGAAGTCGACTTCCAGGTCTTTCAGGTTGTTGCGGTGGACGCCGGCGAGCTTCAGCCAGCCGCTTGGTGCGCGCGGGGTGCGCTGCGGCGGCGGCGCTTCGCCGAACAGGTAGCGCCGGGTCTGCGACTTCTCGACCGTGCGCAGCCCTTCCGGCACGCCGCTATATAACACCTGGCCGCCGCGCTCGCCGGCCAGCGGGCCGACGTCGACCAGCCAGTCGGCCTGCCGGATCACGTCCAGCGCATGTTCGACCACGAACAGCGAGTTGCCGGCCGCCTTCAACTGGGCCAGCGCATCGAGCAGCGCTTCGGTGTCGGCCGGATGCAGGCCGCTCGACGGTTCATCCAGCACGTAGACCACCCCGAACAGGCTCGATCGCACTTGCGTCGCCAGGCGCAGGCGCTGCAACTCGCCCGGCGACAGGGTCGGCGTGCTGCGCTCCAGCGCCAGGTAGCCCAGGCCCAGCGCAAGCAGCACCTCCAGGCGCGCAGCCAGGTCGGCGGCGATGCGGCGGCGCACGATCAGCTGCTCGTTGTGCAGGTGACGATCATCTTTGTCTTTTCCTTGAGCGTAGGGCTGGAGCAGCTCGGCCAGGCGCGCCAGCGGCAGGCGCGAGATCTCGGCGATGTCATGGCCGGCAAAGGTGACCGACAGCGATTCGCGCCGCAGGCGCTTGCCTTCGCATTCCGGGCAGGCGGTGCTGACCATATAGCGCGCCACGCGCTTCTTCATCGAGGCGCTTTCGGTATTGGCGAAGGTCTGCATCACGTAGCGCCGCACGCCGGTGAAGGTGCCCTGGTAGCTGGGCGTGTCCTTGCGCCTCAATGCCGCCTTCGTCTCCTTCGGCGTGAGGCCGGCATACACCGGCACCGTCGGGCTCTCGTCCGTGTACAGGATCCAGTCGCGGTCCTTCTTCGGCAAATCGCGCCATGGGGTGTCGACGTCGTAGCCGAGGGTGACCAGGATGTCGCGCAGGTTCTGTCCATGCCAGGCCGGCGGCCAGGCGGCGATCGCCCGCTCGCGGATCGTGAGGCTGTCGTCCGGCACCATCGAGTGCTCGGTCACGTCGTAGATGCGACCCAGTCCCGAGCAGCGCGGACAGGCGCCTTGCGGGGTGTTGGGCGAGAACGATTCGGCATACAGCAGCTCCTGCCCCGGCGGATAGTCGCCGGCGCGCGAGTACAGCATGCGCAGGGAATTGCTCAAGGTGCTGACGCTGCCGACCGACGAGCGCGCGGTCGGCGTGCCACGCTGCTGCTGCAGGGCCACAGCCGGCGGCAAGCCCTCGATCTCGTCGACCTCGGGCACCGGCATCTGGTGGAACAGGCGGCGCGCATAGGGCGAGACCGATTCCAGGTAGCGCCGCTGGGCTTCCGCATACAGGGTGCCGAAGGCCAGCGAAGATTTACCCGAGCCGGAGACGCCGGTAAACACCACCAGCTGCCCGCGCGGGATGTCGAGGTCGACGTTCTTCAGATTGTGTTCGCGCGCGCCGCGCACGTGGACGTAGCCGTCTTCGGCCCTGCTTTTGTCCATACTTTTCTTGTTGGAAGTTTTGCTGGGCATCTGCCCTCCGGCAACGTCGAAAAACCTCATTGGACGCCTGCGGGCGCCCGACGTCGGTGCGCTTGCCAACAATGCGGTCAAGCCAGGGTTTCCAGCCGTGCACACAGCCCATCGACGCCGCACTGCCCCGCGAACCGCTCGGCGAGCCCGGCGCTGCGTGCCGCGACCTGCGTGTTCCCGACCACCTGTCGCAAAGCCTTCGCCATGCGCGCCGGCGTGACACGGGTCGCATGCAGGCTCGCGCCGGCCCCCATCGCCACCACCCGCGCCGCATTGTCGAACTGGTCGTGCGCCAGCGGCACGACCAGTTGAGGCGTGCCGGCCCGCAAGGCTTCGGCAGTGGTGCCGATCCCGCCATGGTGGACCAGGGCCGCGACGTGGGGCAATAAAGCCTTCAGCGGGACGTAGTCCTGCCAGCAGATCTCGGGGGCGAGCGTGGCCGGCAACTGCTCGAAGTGCGGCGTCAGGAATACCGCGCGCAGGCCGAGTTCCGTCACCGCCTGCGCTGCCGCCTCGAAATAGCCGCGCGCCTGGCGGTTGCCGGTGCCGGGCGTGAACACCACCGGCGGCGCGCCGCCATCGAGGAAGGCGCGCAGATCAAAGCCCGGCGCGGCATTCGGGTCGGGGTCGTAGAGCGGGAAGCCGGCCTGGCAGAGCGGCCGGGGCCAATCCGGCGCCGGCGCGGCGAACCAGTCGGGGAACAGCGCCAGCGACAGGTCGGGAATGGAGGGGATGAAATCGACCATGCTGTCGACCTGCGGCAAGCCCCGTTCCACGCGCGCCGTGTTCAGGCCCGGCAGCGCCACCGGGTCGAGGAAGCGCGCCGCCAATGTGCGCCACAGCCAGCGGCGTGCGCCATGCGGCACCCAGGTCGGCACCGGCCAGGGACCGAGCAGCAGCGGATCGTGCACGGTCGGCAGGTTGGACGGCGCCAACCAGGCCGCCGCGATCTTCAGGCCGGGACAGGCGTGGCGGCACAGGTCGGCCTCGGGCAGCGCCAGCGGATGAACGAGCAGTACGCGCCGCTCGTTCGGCTGTTTGCGGGCCAGCGCTTCGACCACCCGCGGCAGCTGCGCCATCGCCGGCCGCGTCGCGTCCCACACCACGGCCAGGCCGCGGGTGGCATGCCACAGGTCGGGATGGTCGAGCACGGCCATATCGGCCGGCAAGCCGTGAAAAGTGAGTCCGGCCGCCTCGACGTATTGCGCATGCTGCTGCGGGCCGAGGAAATCGACCCGGTTGCCGCGCTCGCGCAGCGCGCGGCCGATCCAGAGGAAGGGAAAGAGGTCGCCGGCCGAGCCGATCGTCGCCAGGATGAAATGCACCCGCCTGCCTCCCCTCTCTGAATTAGAAGGACAGTGTACCTTCGATCGAATCGTCCAGCGTCTTGCCGATCACCGCGCCGACCGCGACCTTGACGCCGGCCACCGCATCGCCGTGCTTGTTGTCCCAGTAGTAGCCGGTCTTGGGCGTGATCTTGATGACGGTGATGCGCGGATCGTCCTCGCCCTCGGTGAACCAGGTCTTGAGCATCGAGTTCCACAACTGCTTGATGCGCGCCTTGTCTTGCGAGATCTCGGCATGGCCGTCCAGTTCCAGGAAGCCGGAATGCTTGCCGGACTGGAAGAACAATTTGACGGTCGGATTGGCCTGCAATTCCTGGTTCTTGTGGCTGTCGATGCTGCTCAGGAACCAGATGGCGCCCGCATCGTCGGTCTCGCGCACGCTCATCGGGCGCACGCCGCGGCTCGGGCCCTGGCCATTGCCGGTGCAGAAGAAGCACGAATCGGCGTCGTCGATCATGTCCTTGATGCGCTCGATGGCGTCCATGCCGGCCAGGTCGCGGCGGTTTTCTTCGGGTTGGTTGCGGTTGATGGAATCCATAGTCTTCTCCTGAGAGGATGGCCATGTGGCCGATGAGAAGACTGTAGCCGGATCGCTACCGCCGGTATGTGGGTAGCCGAACGCTGGGCAATGGAATTGCCCGGCGTTCGGTTCAATGCAGGTTCACCGCGGTTTTACAAGAAGCGGTCGAGGATCTTGCGGCTATGCTTGTCGATCTTGAACATATCGCGCACCAGGAAGTTGATGCCGTGGCTGTCCGCCACCAGCAGCGAGGCTTCGCCGATGCGGCGGATGTCCTCGTCGACCTTCAGCACGAACTCGGTGTCGCCGCGATCGGTTTTGACGAACCAGGTGCAGGGCGTGGCGAAGCTCGACACGTCCTTGATGGCCAGGATCTCGGGAATGAACTCGCGGCCCTCGATTTCCTCGCGGATCAGGGTGCGGATCGTGTCCGGCATCTCGGCCAGGTCGTCGATCCAGGCGACTTCCTTGCCGCCATCGCGCACCAGCGAAATGCCCTTGGTCGGCGCCTGGATCGGGAAGGCTCGCACCGGCATCACGCCGACCCACTCCTCCCCGTTCTCCAGCGTGATCACGAGTTTTCCAAAACTGTCGCGGCGCAGCTGGAAGGGAATAGTCGAAATGCTCGTCCTCATTTGCGTCATCATGCGTCCTTGTCGTCCAGATCCTGGTCCACGTTGCGCGCCTGCGCTTCGTAGAGGCGGTGGTAAGCGCCTTCGCGCGCCATCAGTTCGTCGTGGCTGCCTTCTTCGACCACCACGCCGCGGTCCAGCACCACCAGGCGGTCGGCCCGGTGCAGGGTCGACAGGCGGTGCGCGATGGCGATCGTGGTGCGGCCCTGCACGAGATTGTCGAGCGCCTTCTGGATTTCTTTTTCGGTTTCCGAGTCCACCGACGAGGTCGCCTCGTCCAGGATCAGGATCGGCGGATCGATCAGCAGCGCGCGCGCGATCGAGATGCGCTGGCGCTCGCCGCCCGACAGGCCCTGGCCGCGCTCGCCGACCATCGAATCGTAGCCCTGCGGCAGGCGCAGGATGAATTCGTGGGCGTGGGCGGCGCGGGCGGCGGCGATGATTTCTTCGCGCGTCGCATGCGGCTTGCCGTAGGCGATGTTGTCGGCAATGGTGCCGAAGAACAGGAAAGGCTCCTGCAGCACCAGGCCGATGTTGCGGCGGTAGTCGGCCACGGCAAACGAGCGGATGTCCTGGCCATCGAGCAGGATCGCGCCTTCGGCCACGTCGTAGAAGCGGCAGATCAGGTTGACCAGCGTGCTCTTGCCCGAACCGCTGTGGCCGACCAGGCCGACCATCTCGCCAGCCTTGATCTTGAGCGAGATACCGCGGTTGACCGCGCGGTTGCCGTAACGGAAACCGACTTCGCGCAGTTCGATATTGCCCTCGATCTTGTCGACCTTCACCGGATTGACCGGGTCCGGCACGCTCGAGACGTGGTCGAGGATGTCGAAGATGCGCTTGGCGGCCGAGGCCGATTTCTGCGTCACCGACACGATGCGGCTCATCGAATCCAGGCGCACGTAGAAGCGGCCGCTGTAGGCGATGAAGGCCGACAGCGTGCCGACCGTGATGTCGCCGCGCGACACCTGCCAGATGCCGAAGCACCAGATCACGAGCAAGCCCAGTTCCGTCAGGAAGGAAACTGTCGGCGAGAACAGCGACCACACCCGGTTCAGCTTGTCGTTGACGGCGAGGTTGTGCTTGTTGGCTTCGCGGAAGCGGGCTGCTTCTCGCTTTTCCTGGGCAAAGGCCTTCACTACCCGGATGCCGGGGATGGTGTCGGCCAGCACATTGGTCACCTCGCCCCAGACGCGGTCGATTTTCTCGAAGCCGGTGCGCAGCTTGTCGCGCACGATGTGGATCATCCAGGCGATGAACGGCAGCGGCAGCAGGGTCACCACGGCCAGCCACGGGTTGATGGTGAACAGGATGATGCCCGTCATGATGATCATCAGCACGTCCGACAAGAAGTCGAGCAGGTGCAGCGACAGGAAGACGCAGATCCGGTCCGAACCGCTGCCGATGCGCGCCATCAGGTCGCCGGTGCGCTTGCCGCCGAAAAATTCCAGCGACAGCCGCATCAGGTGTTCATACGTGGTCGAGCGCAGGTCGGCGCCGATGCGCTCGGAGGCCAGCGCCAGCACATAGGTCTTGGCCCAGCCCAGCAGCCAGGCCAGCAGTGCGGCGCCGAACAGGCCGCCCATGTATAAATAGACAAGACTGGTGTCGATCGCCTGCCCGTTCTGGTACGGGATCAGGACATTGTCCATCAGCGGCATCGTCAGGTAAGGCGGAATCATGTGCGCGCCGGTCGAGCCCAGCATCAGCAGGAAGCCCAGCAGCAACTGCCCTTTATAGGGCCTGGCGAAGCGCCACAGGCGGAACAGGGTCCAGGTCGACGGCGGCGTATGCAGCACTTTCTCGCAGATCGGGCAGTCTTCCTGGTCCGGCTCGAGCGGAGCCTTGCAACTCGGGCAAGTGTGCTGGTCCGGCGGCTGCACGGGAACGCCCGTGGCCACGCTGTGGACCTGGTCGCGGAAACCGTCGGCGACGCGGATCGCGTGCAGGTTCTGGCCCAGCGTGAAGCGCCAGGCGGCCAGCAGCCCGCCTTCGTCGACCAGCTCGAGATGTCCGACGCCGGCGTGGTCATGGTGGCGCAGCGCGGTGCCCGCGCGGTGCGGCCAGTCGCGCCAGACGGTCGCGCCCGGCGCGCGCGCCAGCAGGCGGCGATTCGTCACCAGCACCAGGCCTTTTGAAAAATGTAATTTCGCGTCGAGGTCAACCTCCACGCTGCTTAAAACGTTTTCCCCTGGTGCAAGCTGTTTCGCGACGTCACTTTGCCACTGTTCAGGTACGGAACTGGCGGCTATCGCAAGCGACGATGGAATAGCAGGTTGTTGAGTTGTCATGTATTGCGCCCGATAACAGGCTTTTGTTCTCTAAGGGTGGACATGGCGCCGGATCGGCGTTGCACAAGGACCGTCGTTACGCCGTTGCGTGAAACGCTCCACAGAGCGCTAGAACGTTTCTGCGTATCGTTTGGATGACACGAGAAACGTGTTAGTAGGAATGTTGCGGCGCAGCAGGCCGGCAAGTGTACATGAGTTGGTGTGTACATGGCCGCTTTCGGCACCGTTTTGAAAGTCGGGCAGACAAGGACAAGTCGCCAGCGCGAGAGAGGCGTCAGGCGGCAAAAGTGATTACATGACCAAGAAGAATGACATCAAATTCCTGCGCGTTACCTATCTGCGCGGACCGAATATCTGGACCTACCGTCCGGTACTCGAGGCCTGGCTCGACATCGGCGAGCTGGAAGACTACCCCTCGAACCTTCTTCCCGGCTTCACCGAGCGCCTGACCGCCTGGCTGCCCGGACTGGTCGAGCACCATTGCGGCGTCGGCTACCGCGGCGGCTTACTGGAGCGCCTGCGTGACGGCACCTGGGCTGGCCACATCCTCGAACACGTCGTGCTCGAGGTGCAGAACCTGGCCGGCATGAAGACCGGCTTCGGCAAGACCCGTTCGACCGGCGAGCACGCCATCTACAAGATGGCCTTCCGTACCCGCGACGAGACCGTCGGCCGCGCCGCGCTCGACGTCGCCCACCGCCTGATGATGGCCGCGATCAACGACGAGCCGTTCGACCTGCCGGCCGAAGTCGCGCGCCTGACCGACATGGTCGACCGCCACTGCCTGGGCCCGTCCACCGCCCACATCGTGGATGCCGCAACCGATCGCCGCATCCCGTCGATTCGCCTGACCGACGGCAACCTGGTGCAGCTCGGCTATGGCGCGGCCCAGCGCCGCATCTGGACCGCCGAGACCGACCGCACCAGCGCGATCGCCGAAGGCATCGCCAGCGACAAGGACATGACCAAGTCCCTGCTCTCCTCCTGCGGCGTGCCGGTGCCGGAAGGCGCGATCGCGCGCAGCCCCGAGGATGCATGGGACGAGGCCCAGGACATCGGCCTGCCGGTGGTCGTGAAACCGATCGACGCCAACCATGGTCGCGGCGTGTCGCTCAACCTGCTGACCGAGGCCGAAGTCAAGGCCGCCTATACCATCGCTTCGGAAGAAGGCGAAAGCAAGTCGGTCCTCGTCGAGCGTTACGTCACGGGCAACGAGCACCGCCTGCTGGTGGTCGGCCGCAAGGTGGTGGCTGCCGCACGCGGCGAGTCGGTCTGGGTGACGGGCGACGGCCGGAGCAACGTGGCCGAGCTGTGCGAAACCCAGATCAACGTCGATCCGCGCCGCGGCGAGAGCGAGGAATTCCCGCTCAGCCCCGTCAAGCCGCGCGAGAGCGAAGAGAACCAGCTGCAGCTGCAGCGCCAGGGCCTGACGCCCGATTCAATTCCGGCCGAAGGCCAGAAAGTGCTGATCCAGGTGAACGGCAACGTCGCCGACGACGTGACCGACCTGGTGCACCCCGACGTCGCGCACGCCGCCGCCCTGGCCGCGCGCATCGTCGGCCTGGACATCGCCGGCATCGACCTGGTGTGCGAAGACATCTCGCGTCCCCTGGAAGAGCAGCGCGGCGCCATCATCGAAGTCAATGCCAGCCCGGGCCTGCTGGCCCACATGAAGCCGGCCAGCGGCACAGCGCGCAACGTCGGCAAGGACATCGTCGACCACCTGTTCGCCGAGGGCGAAACGGCGCGCATCCCGGTGGTCGGCGTAACCGGCTCGAAGGGCTGCAGCCTGATCACGCGCCTGGTCGGCTGCCTGGTCAACATCACGCGCAAGGAAGTCGGCGTCGCCAACGGCGAAGGCCTGTACCTGAACGCGCGCGCCATCTCGACCCGCGATTCGACCGGCGTCGAGGCCGCCCAGCGCATCCTGATCAACCGCAACGTGGAAACCGCCGTGTTCGAATCGAACGCGCGCTCGATCCTGCAGGACGGCCTGCCCTACGACCGCTGCACGGTGGGCGTGGTGACCGACATGAACGGCATCGAGGACGTGGCCGATTTCTACGTGCGCGACGAGGATGCGATGCGCAACGTGATCCGCAGCCAGGTCGACGTGATCCTGCCGGACGGCGTGGCGGTGCTGAACGCGGCCGACGAACGAGTCGCCGGCCTGGCCGAACTGTGCGACGGCAGCGTGATCTATTACGCGGCCGATGAAACCAACCCGATCCTGGCCGCGCATCGCCAGGATGGCGAACGCGTGGTGTTCGCACGCGACGGCCGCATCGTGCTGGCCGCGGGCGAGCAAGAGACGCCGCTGATCGCGCTGGCGGCGATGAAGCCGTCGACCGTGAAGTATCCGGAGAACGTGCTGGCCGCGGTGGCCGCCGCGTGGGCGCTCGGCGTGCCGAGCGACCTGCTGTGCGGCGGCCTGCGCGCCTTCGACGCGACGCCGAAGAAGTAATCCATCAATAAAGGAAGACGGTTTATGGAAGTATCTCGCGTACGGGCCCTGCGTGGCCCCAATCTCTGGAGCCATCACACCTCGGTCGAGGCCATCGTGGCGTGCACGCCGGAGGAAGCATCGATCGACGCTCTGGCCGGTTTCGAAGCGCGCCTGCGCGTGCGCTTCCCGCAGATGGGAGCCCTGCAGCCCTATGGCCATGACGACAGGGTGCCGCTGGCGCAGGTGCTCGAACTGGTGGCGCGGACGCTGCAGGCCGAAGCCGGCTGCCCGGTCACTTTCAGCCGCACCACCGCCACCCTGGAAACCGGCATCTACCAGGTCGTGGTCGAATACAGCGAGGAAGACGTCGGCCGCCTGGCGCTGGACCTGGCGCAGCAGCTGATCCAATCGGCCCGCGACGACACCCCGTTCGACCTGGCCGCCGCGCTCAAGCAGTTGCGCGACCTGGATGAAGACGTGCGCCTGGGTCCATCGACCGGCTCGATCGTGCAGGCCGCCGTGGCCCGCAACATCCCGTTCCGCCGCATGACCGAAGGCAGCATGGTGATGTTCGGCTGGGGCAGCCGCCAGCGCCGCATCCAGGCCGCCGAAATCGACGCCACCGGCGCCATCGCCGAATCGATCGCCCAGGACAAGGAACTGACCAAGAAGCTGCTGGATGCGGCCGGCGTGCCGGTGCCGCAGGGCCGCAGCGTGGTCGACCCGATTGATGCCTGGGCCGCGGCCATGGAAATCGGCCTGCCGGTCGTGATCAAGCCGAAGGACGGCAACCAGGGCAAGGGCGTGACGGTCAACGTCACCACCCGTGAACAGCTCGACGCCGGCTTCAAGGCGGCCAGCGAATTCCGCGACGACATCCTGGTCGAGCGCTACCTGCCGGGCCACGACTATCGCCTGCTGGTGGTGGGCGACAAGATGGTCGCCGCCGCGCGCCGCGAACCGCCGCAAGTGATCGGCGACGGCAAGCACACCGTGCGCGAACTGGTCGAAGAAGTCAATCGCGACCCGCGCCGCGGCGACGGCCACGCGACCTCGCTGACCAAGATCCGATTCGACGACATCGCCCTCGGCACCCTGGTGCAGCAAGGGATGAACGCCGACTCGGTCCCGGCCCTGGGCCAGCGCGTGGTCCTGCGCAACAACGCCAACCTGTCGACCGGCGGCACCGCCACCGACGTGACGGACGACGTCCACCCTGAAGTGGCCGAGCGCGCGATCGCCGCCGCCCACATGATCGGCCTGGACATCTGCGGCGTCGACCTGGTGGCCGACAGCGTGCTCAAACCCATGGAAGACGTGGGCGGCGGCATCGTCGAAGTCAATGCCGCCCCGGGCCTGCGCATGCACCTGGCGCCGTCGTTCGGCAAGCCGCGCGCGATCGGCGAAGCGATCATCGACACCCTGTTCAAGGATGGCGACGACGGCCGTATCCCGGTGGTGGCAGTGACCGGCACCAACGGCAAGACCACCACTGTGCGCCTGATCGCGCACCTGCTCACCGCGTCGGGCCTGCGCACCGGCATGACCAATACCGACGGCGTCTACATCGAAGGCCGCCGCATCGACAGCGGCGACTGCAGCGGTCCGCGCAGCGCGCGCAACGTGCTGCTGCACCCGGACGTCGACGCCGCCGTGTTCGAGACGGCGCGCGGCGGCCTGCTGCGCGAAGGCCTGGCCTTCGACAAATGCCAGGTCGCGGTGGTGACCAATATCGGCGCAGGCGACCACCTGGGCCTGAACTACATCACCACGCTGGAAGACCTGGCAGTACTGAAACGCGTGATCGTGCAGAACGTGGCCGTGGGCGGCATGGCGGTACTCAATGCCGCCGACCCGACCGTGGCGGCGATGGCCGAGAAGACCCGCGGCGAAGTCACCTTCTTCGCCCAGGACGTCGGCAATCCGATCATGGCGATGCACCGCGCCCAGGGCCGCCGCGTCGTGTTCGTCGAGGAAGGCCACCTGGTGGCGGCGCAAGGCAGTTTTGTGGAGCGCATCGACATGAAGGAAGTGCCGATCACCCGTGGTGGCGTGGTGGGCTTCCAGGTCGAGAACGTGATGGCCTCCGTCGCGGCTGCATGGGCGACCGGCACGTCGTGGGATGCGATCCGCCTGGGCCTGAAAACCTTCGTGGGCGAGAGCGACAACGCGCCGGGCCGTTTCAATGTGTTCGACTACCGCGGCGCGACCGTGATCGCCGACTATGGCCACAATCCGGACGCGATCGCGGCCCTGGTCAATGCGGTCGAAGGCATGCCGGCCAAGCGCCGTTCGGTGGTGATCAGCGGCGCCGGCGACCGCCGCGACCAGGACATCCGCCAGCAGACCGAAATCCTGGGCAAGTCCTTCGACGACGTGCTGCTGTACCAGGACCAGTGCCAGCGCGGCCGCGCCGATGGCGAAGTGATCGCGCTGCTGCGCGCGGGCCTGGCCGGCGCCACCCGCACCGGGCACGTGGAAGAGATCAATGGCGAGTTCGTCGCCATCGACCGCGCGCTCGACCGCCTGGACGAGGGCGACCTGTGCCTGGTCCTGATCGACCAGGTCGATGCGGCGCTGGCGCACATCACGCGGCGCGTGACCCAGGCCAAGGCGGCCTGAGTCGCCACGTCGTTCCCGCGCAGGCGGGAACCGAAGTTCTGCCAATGTCGTCGAAACGTTTGCAGAATGAGGTTCCCGCCTGCGCGGGAACGACGACTCTTACGCTAACTTAAGGGCAATCAAGCCAGGTTTAGTTTTTGGCGCGGGGAGCAGCGAGCAGCTGGGTTTCCCACGACAGGGCCACCGAGGCGGCGCCGCCGTTTTCGTAGATGATGTTGGTGACGCCCTCGAGCGTGCTCTCGCGCGCATAGTCGCGCTGCCACTCGGACAGGATGGCAAACCAGGTGATCGGTGTGCAGCCGGCTGCGACCATGCGGCGCACGGCCATGTCGTGCGCTTCCTCGCTCACGCCGCCGGATGCGTCGGTGACGACGAAGACGTCATAGCCCTCGCCCGCGGCCTGGATCGCCGGCATCGCCAGGCAGATCTCGGTGTACAGCCCGGCGAGCACCAGCTGCTTGCGGCCGCTCTTCTTGACGATGTCGGTCACCTTCGAATCTTCCCAGGTATTGATGAAGGTGCGATCGATCGGCTTTTGTTCAGGGAAGACTGCCTGCAGTTCCTTGATGAGATAACCGCCGCGCTCTTCCAGCACGGTTGTCAGGATCGTCGGCACATCGAAGACTTTTGCCGCCCTGGCCAGGCCGACCACGTTATTCATGATCATGGTCGGCTCATGGCTTTTCAGGCAGGCGAACTGGAATGGCTGGTGATCGATGAGAACGACGATGCTGTCTTCCGGGCGCAGGAGTGCGTTGAGTCCATTCTTGCTCATAATATCTAATCCTTAAATTGACCAAGCGCCGGGGCGCGCTTTGGAATCAGTAAGGTAGCAATGCGTTGATCGAGCGACAATGACGGTTCCTGCGGTTAGCAGGCTGATTTTGCTGTGTCAGAACCGGGACATCATGATCTGCATGGTCGAACGGTAGAGGTATGGCGACGATGTTATCCTGCACGGATGAGCACTGCCTCCCTCCCTTCACTTCCCCCGTTTGGCGCGGCCATGCTGCTGCGTGCGCTGCTCAAGCAGCCGGCGCGCTCGTCGACCGGCCAGGTCGACGCCACCTGGCGCCTCGAACGGATCGACGCCGATCACCTGCGCCGCTATAACACCGCGTTTGGATTCCAGGGCGATGCGGTTCCGCTCACCTTTCTCTACCTGCTGGCGCAGCGCGCGCAGCTGGCGACCATGCTGGCCTGCCCGATCCCGTTTCGCATTCCGGGCCTGATCCATGTCGAGAACCGGCTGGCGATGCACGGCCCGGTCTTGCCTGATGCGCCGCTGGCGGTGACGACCGCCATGCAATTGCCGCCCCCTGCCCCGAACGGCGCCTTGCACGCCGTGCTGGAGACGCGCGCCTTCGACGGCGAACGGCTGGCCTTTTCCTGCGACAGCACTTATCTGATCAGGCGCGGTAGCCGCGCGCGCCGCGATGCGCCGCCGCCCGAGGCGCCGCGTGGCCAGGAGCTCGGAGGGTGGACCGTCGCGCGTGACGCCGGCCGGCGCTATGCGGCCTTGTCGGGCGACTGGAATCCGATTCACCTGTGGCCATGGTCGGCGCGCCTGATGGGCATGCGTACGCCGATCATCCATGGGGCGCATACGCTGGCGAAAGCCTGTTCGCTGCTGCAAACGGCTTCCGGCCAGGAGATCACATCGGTCTGGTGCCGCTTCCGTCTGCCGGTCCCCCTGGGCTCGAGCATTGCGCTGTTCCAGCGGGATACCGAAGGCGGGTTCGCGGCCGCATGCGGCGACCGCATCGTTATCGAGGGACGCTGCGCTGTCCTTCCCGCGGATCGAACATCGCGACGCCTCCAGCCGTCCTGACCGGCACTTCATCCTGCAACACGTCCCAATGTTCGGCCAACCTGCCATCCTCGATACGGAACATGTCGACCACCACCTGCGGCGCGGCGGCCCAACCCCGGATGCGTCCGTGGATGGCAACCAGGTCGCCCTCGGCAACCATCATGCCCGGTTCGTAGTGAACGTCTTTCGACATGCCGGCCACCAGCGCCCGCAGGGCGTCTCTGCCCTGCGGGATGTCGGGATTGTGCTGGATGTAATCCGCGGCATAGAGGCGGTCGACCGCCGACGCATCGTGCGCCTGGAACAACGAGGTCATCGCCTCGAGCACCAGCGCCTTGTTGCGCCGCGGGCGCCCGTCCGACGCCCGTAGTGCAGGCTGCGTGACGGTGATGGCGCCTTCCATGCGCAGGAATCGTCCGCCGGGCAGCGTCGCGTACGAGTGGACCACGCCACGATCGTAGTCCTGGACATTGACGACGCTGGCGCCGTCGTTTTCCTGCCAGCTCACGGCAAACATGCCGTTGCCCAGCGGGGCGACCTGGATGGCGACGATTTCGGATCGGGCAAACGGCCCGTCCTTGATCTCGAATTTCAGCTGTGTCGACGACAGCAGCGTCAGGCTGACCTGGAATTCGGGATAGGCGACATCCATCTCGAGGCCGATGGGGAAGTGGTCGATCGACACGGCCGGACCTTTCATAGAGGTGATGCACGATCGACGGCGGCGCCATTGCCCGCCACCGGAGGCGGCGGCGCATCCGGCAGCGGAGTGAACTCCTTGTCGTCCGCATCCGGCAGCTTCATCCTGCCCGCCTGCCAGTCGGCCGCCGCCTGCGCCAGGCGGTCCTTGGAAGACGAAACGAAGTTCCAGTACAGGTGGCGCTCGCCGACCGGCTCCCCGCCCAGCACCATCACGGTCGCGTGCTCCAGCGCCTTGACGCGGGAGGCCGCCGCGCCCAGCACCAGCATCCGGCCGCTCTCGTGGCGCATTCCATCGACTTCCACCGCGCCGGTGGCGATGTACAGGGCGCGTTCCTTGTAGCCGCCGGGGATCTCGGCGGTGGATCCCGGCTGCATGTCGAGGTGGGCATAGAACAGCGGCGAACAGGTCTTCGCGGCGGCGGAGAGGCCATAGGCGCTGCCGGCGATGAGCTGCCCGGTGACGCCGCCATCCTGCCACTGCGGCAGGTCGGCGCCGGAATGGTGCGAGAACGATGGGTCGATTTCTTCCATCCCGTCTGGCAGCGCGACCCAGGCCTGGATGCCGTGCAGGTGGTCGCCGTGCGCCCGCGCGTGCTCGAAGCGCTCGCTGTGCGTGATGCCGCTGCCCGCGGTCATCCAGTTGACTTCGTGCGGATGGATCTCCTGTTGGACGCCCAGGCTGTCGCGGTGCATGATCCGGCCCGAGAACAGATAGGTCACCGTCGACAGGCCGATATGGGGATGCGCGCGCACGTCGACGCTGCGGTCGATGCCCGGCGCCAGGTCAAGCGGGCCGATATGGTCGAAGAAGATGAACGGCCCCACCATGCGCCGCTTGGCGAACGGCAGCACGCGGCCGACCTCGAAACTGCCGCCCAGGTTGCGGCGCCGCTGCTCGATGATCATGTCAATCATGGTTTTCATAGCTCCATAGTGGATTGAAGAATTGCTAGGCGCGGGGCCAGGCGCGGGCGATCGGCGGTTTCGTGTCGAAATACGCGACCAGCAGATCGGTGAGGATGCGGATCTTGCGCGCCGGATGCTGGCCCGGCGGGCGGACGACGTAGGCGCCGGCCGGCGGCGGCGGGTAGCGCGTCATGACCGGAACGAGCGCGCCGGAATCCAGGTATTCATGCATCAGGCCGTAGGGAAGATAGGCGACGCCCAGCCCCGCCAGCGCGGCCGCGACCAGCGCCGTGCCGTTGTCCGCCTTGAAGCGTCCCTGGGGACGGATCGTTACGATCTTCTCGCCATCGAGGAACTGCCAGGCCTCGGTGCCCTGCATGAGGGCCTGGTGAGCCAGCAGCTGGTCCGGCGTCTCGGGCGCCCCGTGGGCGGCGATATAGGCGGGACTCGCGACGGTGACCCCATAGATCGGCCCGATCCGCCGCGCCACCATATTGGAATCCTGCAGGTAGCCGAGCCGTATCGCGCAGTCGTAGCCGTCCGCGATGAGATCCACGTTGTGGTCGCTGTAGCAGGTGTGGATGTGCAGCCGCGGGTGAAGCCGCGCCATTTCAGCCAACACCGGCGCGAAGTGGGTCGGTCCGAACGACAGCGGCGCGGCGATGCGCAGGCGGCCGCGCAGTTCGCCGGCGGGCAGGATCGTCTCGCGCGCCAGGGCGATCTCGGCGCAGACCCTGGCCGCATAGTCGCGGAAGGTCGTGCCGGCTTCGGTGAGCGCGGCGCCGCGGGTGGTGCGCGACAGCAGCTGGATGCCCAGCTCCTCCTCGAGCCGGGCGAGGCGCCGGCTGACGATCGACTTCGATACGCCAAGCCGGAGCGCGGCCGCCGAAATGCCGCCGGCATCGGCGACTTCCACGAATGTCTGCAACTCTTCGATATCCACTACGATGCTCCCGGTTATGCCACGCGGCGTCGCTGAATGATACTGCCACCGGCGGCTAGGCCGACGGCTTGCCCAGCGGCTGCGGCATGACGGGCAGGTGCAGGCGGTCGCGGCCCGACAGCTCGTCGCCATGGATTTGTTCGGCCAGCCGCTCGGCGTCGCGCCGGCGGATGTCGAGCGCCGCCTCCTGGACGTCGGCTTCGGCGAAGCCCAGCGCGCGCAGGCCCTCGGCGCCCATCAGGTAGGCCGATTCGACGGTCTCGCGAATCTGGACATCGACGCCGGCGCGGATCAGGGTGATGGCATGGCCGCGATCGTAGCTGCGCACCAGCAGCCGGGCCTGCGGGAACTCGTGCCTGGCCAGCGTCACGATGTCGTTCGCTGCACTTGGCTCGTCGACGCACACCATGATCGCGTCGGCTTCGGCGGCGCCGGAATGGCGCAGGGTATCCAGGCGCGTGCCTTCGCCGAAGAACACCTTGAAGCCGAAGCGCTGCGCATCGCGGATGCGGTCGGGGTCCTTGTCGATCACCGTCAGCTTGACGCCGCTGGACAGCAGCACCTGCGAGGCGATCTGGCCGAAGCGGCCGAAGCCGATGACGAGCACCCGCCCCTTCAGGTCGCGCGCATGCTCGACGCCGTCCATCGATTTTTCGCGCCGCAGGAGGCGGTCGGCCACGAGCGTCAGCAGGGGCGAGAGCGCCATCGAGAGGATCACGACGGTGGCGAACAAGGCATTTTCTCGTTCGTCGAGCACGCCGGCCGAGAGTGCCGCGGCATACAGCACGAAGGCGAACTCGCCGCCCTGCAGGAACATCGAGGTGCGGTGCAGGGCCTGGCGGTTGCTGGCGCCGAACAGGCGCGCGACCACGTGAACGGCAACGCCCTTGGCGACCATGAACCAGAACAGCATGGCCAGCAGCAGCCGCCATTCGGCCGCGACGATGGCCAGGTCGAGCGACATGCCCACCGCCAGGAAGAACAGCCCCATGAGCAGGCCGCGGAACGGCTCGATATCGCTTTCCACCTGGTGCCGGTAGCTCGAACTCGACAGCATCACGCCGGCCAGGAAGGCGCCCATCGCCATCGACAGGCCGGCAAATTCCATCAGCAACGCCGCGCACAGGACGACCAGCAGCGCACCCGCGGTCAGGACTTCGCGCGTGCGCGACCTGGCCAGCAGGGCGAAGAACGGGTCGAGCCCCCAGCGCGCCACGGCCAGCAGCCCCGCCAGCGCGGCGATCGCCAGCAGCAGGTCGGACCATCCCTGCCCCTGCTGCCCGGGAAGCTGCGGCGCCATGAAGGCGACCACCGCCAGCAGCGGCACGATCATCAAGTCCTCGAACAGCAGGATGGCGACCGACTTCTGCCCCTGCTCGCTCGCGATCTCGCCCCGGTCCTGCAGCACCGTCATGATGACGGCGGTCGAGGACAGGACGAAGCCCGCGCCGGCGACGAAGGCGGCCGGCCCGGACAGGCCGAACATGACGTAACCGGTCAGCGCCAGCGCGGCGGTCGCGGCGAACACCTGGGCCAGGCCCAGGCCAAAGATCTGGCCGCGCATCGCCCACAGCTTGTGCGGCCGCAATTCCAGCCCGATCACGAACAGGAACATCACCACGCCCAGCTCGGAGATATGCAGGATCGAGCGCGCATCGGTGACCAGGGCCAGCACCGACGGTCCCACCAGGATGCCCGCCCCAAAATAGCCGAGGACCGCTCCCAGGCCCAGCCGCCGGAACAACGGCACGGCGATCACGGCCGCCCCCATCAGGACGACCACCGGGCCGATCGTCTGCCCCAGGCTTGCTCCCGCCATCAACTCTCCTCGCTCATCTCATTCATTTGACGCAACCATTGTCAGCGCAACTCGCGCAACTGCAGGCGCTGGCGTTCCCGGTTGCGCAACACAGCGTGTCCGGGAACGGCACTAGCGCGCACGACGCGCGGCCAGCAAAATCGTCCTGGCGCCCACGCGCAGGAGACAGAACGATACCAATCCGATATAGGCGCGACAATGTTCAATCCTGCTATCGATGGTTCATTCCTGCTGCGCCGGATCGACGAAGCCAGTCTTAGGAGAACATTATCAGCGCCCCAATGGTCATGCCCCCACCGCTTCCCCACAACATCGTCGGCCTGTCGCAGGCACGGCGCGCGTGGAGCGGCGTCCAGCTCGTCGTCACCGGCTACGACTGTGACGGCGAGGGCACGAGCATCCTTCCGCATCGCGACCACCCGCGCCTGAGCGTGGTGCTGGAAGAGCACGGCGGCGCGTGCGAGCCGCGTTTTCATCCGGATCGGCCCTGCCCCGTCGAGCATGTGCCGCGACATATGTATTTCGCGCCGGCCGGCATGGAAATATGGGGCCACTCGAAAAACGCGCGGCGCGTCGTCGACGCCGTGCTCGTATTCGACACCGATATCCTGAGCGAACGCCTGCAAACGACATTGGATCCGGACAAGATCGGCGTCCCGAGGCTGCGTTTTTCCAATGACCGGATCTGGAACCTGGTCAAGCTGCTATCCGAGGCAGTCCATAATCCCGACCCGTCGATGCATCTGTATGGCGACGGCATCATCACCGCCGTGTCGTCCCAGCTGTTCGCAGCGCCGCGCATCACGGAATTCAAGACCGGCGGGCTCGTGCCATGGCAGCTGCGGCGGGTGATCGACTATATGGAAGCGAATCTCCCGCTCCGGGTCGAGCTGGAAACCCTGGCAGGGCTGGTCAACCTGTCGCAAGCCCATTTCAGCCGCGCGTTCAAGGTATCGACCGGGCTGGCGCCCTATCAATGGCAGCTCGACGCCCGTATCCGACGCGCGCAGCAGTTGCTGTCCGCTTCCGACGCGCCCCTGGACGACATCGCGCACGCCATGGGGTTTGCCGATGCCGTCCACTTCGGCAGGACATTCCGAAAAATGATCGGCGTGTCGCCGGGCGCATGGCGCACCGAACACAAACGATAGCCGCTGCGGCATTGCGCACACCGAATAAATAAATCAAATTGACTTATCATTCGGCTTGCTCTATAATTCATGCCCACTAGACAATAGTTACTCTCAGCAACACCCCTGCTGCACCATATTTGCCATCCAATGGATGGGAAATAGCTCTTAGGCCAAGCGCCTGCATCCTGTAATCGTTGACGCAGTTCGCGTCAGCATCCGTCCCGCCGGCAAAGCGTCCGCCCTTTCCGACGCCTGCGCGCTTCCCGCGCCATTCGCACTGCCGACGGTTCGGGTCCATCGATTCCCATGAACGCCAATGGCTGCAGGGTTTCATTCCATTCGCCAAATCGAAGGAGAACAACAACGTGGCAAAACAAATCATCATCGACCATGTCTTCAAGGTGTACGGCGACCGGCCCGACGACGCGCTGGCGCTGGTTCGCCAGGGCGCCAACAAGCAAGACATCCTGGCCAAGACCGGCTGCACGATCGGCGTGTTCGACGCCACCTTCACCATCGAAGCGGGCGAGATCTTCGTCATCATGGGCTTGTCCGGCTCGGGCAAGTCGACCCTGGTGCGCATGCTGAACCGCCTGGTCGAGCCCACCGACGGCCGCATCCTGGTCGACGGCAACGACATCAACACGCTGCCGGACGCAGAGTTGCGCGCATTGCGCCGCAAGGACATCAGCATGGTGTTCCAGTCGTTCGCGCTGCTGCCGCATATCACCGTGCTCGACAACACCGCCTTCGGCATGGAGCTGGCCGGCATTCCCAAGGCCGAGCGCCATGAGCAGGCGCGGCAGGCACTGGAGCAGGTCGGCCTCGCGGCCTATGCCGCCAGCTATCCCGACGAACTGTCCGGGGGCATGCAGCAGCGCGTGGGCCTGGCGCGCGCGCTGGCCAGCGACCCATCGATCCTGCTGATGGACGAGGCGTTTTCGGCGCTCGACCCGATCATGCGCACCGAGATGCAATCCGAGCTGCTGCGCCTGCAGCAGATCAAGCGCCGCACCATCGTCTTCATTTCGCACGATCTCGACGAAGCGATGCGCATCGGCGACCGCATCGCCATCATGAAGGATGGCCACGTGGTGCAGGTCGGCACGCCCGAGGAAATCCTGCGCAAGCCCGCCAACGACTACGTGCGCAACTTCGTGCGCGGCGTCGATGCGGCGGCGGTCTTCAAGGCCAGCGACATCGCCCGCAAGAGCCAGATCGTGGTGTCGGAATCGCCGACCCGCGGTTCGCGCGCGGCGCTCTCCATGCTGGAGGAGCAGGACCGGACCTACGCCTACGTCGTCAATCCGCAGCGCGAATTCCTCGGCCTGGTGTCGGTCGATTCCCTGCGCAGCGCCCTTGACGGCCATACCGGCCCGCTGGGCCTGGCGCACGCCTTCCTGCCCGACGTGCAGACCATCAAGGCCGACGAGCCCGTTGCCGGCCTGTTCGGCCAGGTGGCGCAACTGCCATACGCCGTGCCGGTGGTGGGCGACGACGGACGCCTGTGCGGCGCGATCAGCAAGACCACCTTGCTGAAATTCCTCGACCCCGACACGCCCGCCATTCCCGAGGCCCAGATTCAGAAAGGACAAGCATGAGCACGACCGAGAACAGCATCACGGCAGTACAGCCGGCCGCAGCGCAGACTGCAGACGCGGCCGTCCAGGCCAACCCCTGGCTGCCAACGCCGCCGAGCGACACCTCCTGGCTCGACGCGGCGGGGCCAGCCGTCACCCCCGAGCACGCCAGCAGTTTCGACCTGGCGCAGGCCCTGCATGGCGCCCTGCCGCTGCAATCCTGGATCAACGATGGCCTCGGCTGGGTGGTCGAGCATTTCCGCCCCTTCTTCCAGACCGTGCGCGCGCCGATCGACGCGACGCTGACCGGCTCCAGCCAGCTGTTGCTGGCCGTGCCGTCCCTCGTCCTGATCGCCATCATCGGCCTGCTGGCATGGCAGTTCACCAGCCGTGCGCTGGCCGTCGGCACCGTGCTGGCGCTGGTGGCGGTCGCCATGCTGGGCGTGTGGCCGGAAGCGATGATCACGCTGTCGCTGGTGCTCACCTCGCTGGTGTTCTGCCTGGTCATCGGTCTACCGCTGGGGATCTTCCTGGCCAGCAGCGACCGCGCGCAGAACATCCTGCGCCCGCTGCTCGACGCCATGCAGACGACGCCAGCCTTCGTCTACCTGGTGCCGGTGGTCATGCTGTTTGGTATCGGCAATGCGCCGGGCGTGATCGTCACCATCATCTTCGCCCTGCCGCCGCTGGTGCGCCTGACCAACCTCGGCATTCGCCAGGTGCGTCCCGACCTGATCGAAGCGGCGCGCGCCTATGGCGCCTCGCCCTGGCAGCTCCTGACCCGCGTGCAACTGCCGCTGGCAATGCCGTCGATCATGGCCGGCATCAACCAGGCGCTGATGCTGTCGCTGTCGATGGTGGTGATCGCCTCGATGATCGCGGTCGGCGGCCTCGGCCAGATGGTGCTGCGCGGTATTGGCCGCCTGGACATGGGCCTGGCCACCGTGGGCGGCTTGGGCATCGTCCTGCTGGCCATCATGCTGGACCGCCTGACCCAGGCCATGGGGCAACCGCGCCGCGGCGTGCGCCACTGGTACCAGACCGGTCCGGCCGGCTTCGTCCTGCGCCTGGTCGGCGGCGCCGCCCGCTCCGACGCGGCCCCAGCCACCAAGCCCGCCACCGCACAATAAGACTGGAAAGGATACCGATGCGTCAAACCGAACACTTCAACGCCACCTATAAAACGCAGCGCGCGTTCCGCTGGATCTCCGCCCTGGTGCTTGCCGGGCTCGCCCTGAGCACCGGCATCGCGACGGCGCAAACGACAGGCGCCGACCTGCCCGGCAAGGGCATCAAGGTGCAGGCCCTGCAAGGCCCGCTGGCCGAAGAAACCTTCCAGACCATGCTGGCCAATCGCGCGCTGGAACAGCTGGGCTACGAAACGCAGCCGAGCAAGGAAATCGCCTACCCGACCGCGCACATCGCCGTCGGCAACGGCGACGCGACCTTCCTCGCGGTGCACTGGGACCCGCTGCACAAGGACTATTACGACAACGCGGGCGGCGACGCCAAGTTGATGCGTGTCGGCGCGTATGCCGGCCCGGCCGCCCAGGGTTACCTGATCGACAAGGCCACGGCCGAGAAATACAACATCACCAATATCGACCAATTGCGCGACCCGGCCATCGCCAAGCTGTTCGACCATGACGGCGACGGCAAGGCCGACCTGACCGGTTGCGATCCGGGTTGGGGCTGCGAGGCAATGATCGAGCACCATATGGACGGCTACAAACTGCGTCCGACGGTCAAGCACGTGCAGGGCAGCTATTCGGCGCTGATCGCCGATACGATCGGCCGATACAAGCGCGGCGAATCGATCCTGTATTACACCTGGACGCCGTACTGGGTGAGCAGCGTGCTCATCCCCGGCAAGGACGTCGTGTGGCTGCAGGTGCCGCACTCGTCGAACCCGGAAAAGGCCGACACCCGCATGGCCGATGGCAGCAATTATGGCTTTTCGGTCAACACCACGCGCTTCGTCGTGAACCGCACCTGGGCCGAGAAGAATCCGGCGGCGGTCAAACTTTTCGAAGTCATGCGCTTGCCGATTGCGGACATCAATGCGCAGAACGAGCGTGTGCGCAATGGGCAGGGTTCGCAGGAGGATATCGCGCGCCATACGGCGGGGTGGATCAAGTTCCACCAAGCACTGTTCGATAGCTGGATTGCGCAGGCGAAGGCTGCGGCGAAACCGTAATAGTTGGAAAGTGGCCGGCTGACGTCGGCCACCGTCTTTCTAGACGAAAAACTCTCGAGCAACAACGATCTTTGCAGCGGACTGCCGGGTCGATCGGGTTAAAATGTCAAGTCCTGGCCTCCACGCGCCAAGCCGTACCGATTCAGACGACATGACCACCGCCCCCAAAGAAATCAACGCCGCCGCCATCAAGAACAGCGCGACGGAAAAGCTCACTCCGATGATGCAGCAATACCTGCGCGCGACTTACCTAAGGCTGATTTAGCCCTTAAGTTCACTCTGAGCGCCTTGCCCGACCACCCCATAGTCCCCCGCATATCCCCCGCCAAGAGATTGGCCAGACACGACCAACGCCCATGACAGCAATGCCAAAGCACACGGACGCGGTCGCATCCGCCCTCGCGTCTCTTGAAAGCGATCGCGAGACTTTAATCGCCGCGTGGAAGGCTATGATTGGCGGCGACGGCGCCCCGATGTTTCCGCTGGATTTGCTCGCCAGCGGCGCGGTGAAGCGCGCGGTCAGTTCAATCAGCGCGATGAAGCTTTTGATCGACACGTGGAACATGGTCAGCGCGCGGTCATTGCTTCGCACCCACATCGACACCGCGCTAAGGTTCTCGGCCGCGTGGCTGGTGCAAAACCCGCACGAGTTTGCAACGCTTGTCATTTCGGGCAAGCCCATCAACAAGCTCAAAGACAGCAAAGGAGAGCGGCTGACTGACGCGCGCTTGGTGCAGATTCGGTCGAATGATTACCCTTGGCTGCCAGCCGTTTACGACAACCTGTGCGACTACGTTCATTTTTCCGCATCGCACTTGGCTGCCGCCGCCAAGTCGGTTGACGATGATGGAAGCCTGAGCCTGCTGATATCGGAGACCGATTTTGACTTCCCAGAGTCGAGCTGGCTCGAAGTGATCGACTGTTTCCGGGAGAGCAGCGCGATCTTGGCGAAGTTCTTGCACGGTTACGCCATCGCCAAACAACTGACGCCAGAGCAGCTTGAAGAGGGACGCAAACACGCCTCGATCTGAGACGCCCCCCTCCAGAGCCAAGGAATGCTTGCGGATTGAGCGCTGGCAGAAATTCCACGATCCAAACAGCGGCCAACGGTGTTGCGAAGGAAAGCTATGGAGAACTTGGCTTTGTCACCCAGCGCGCTGTCAAGGGAATGCGCAACGCTGCGCGAGCCGTCCTCCGAGTTTGAGCCAACGCATGAGGTGGCAGGTTGAATCGATTAGGCTTTAGTGGCGAGACTCCCATGGCCAAATCCTCCAATTCCCGATCATCCCCTCCACTCGCTCTTTCGTCCCGCATTGTCGACCTTGGGCTGGAGCTTGCTCGCGACGACGTCCGGAGGGCGGCCTCAATGATGGCCGCGGCAGAGATTCCGTTTCGAGTGATCGTCCGAGTGCTTTCAGAGCCAACCCTATGCAGGCGCCGATGCCGCCATTCCAGATGACTCTTGGACTATGGCCGAACGTTCCGGCCTTTCTCATCTTTCTTGCATTCAAGAATCGGCCACAAAAAACGAGCCACGCGGGCGCGATTCCAGCCCGCCCCGGACGCTGGCCAATCGGCCTATGCGCCGCTGAGCCAATGATCTTTCGGCCTAGCCGAAGCATGCGTCCTGAGCGGAGCGGGCCTTCAATAAAACGACACTAAGCTCTCGAGACCTCCGTAGGCGCGCCCGCGTCAGCGGTTCTGCTTGCGCAGCGGTTGAGTTCTCATTTATCCTTGCATCCCTTCTATTCCGCCCACCCATTCAGCTTGCACAGCGAGCCGACTGCCGCGCAACATGACCCAAAATTTGAAGAATCTTTTCCTCGACCCATCGATGATTGACGGCGCTGTTCGCAGCTTCGATGCCTCGGCGGCCATCACCGGCCCCAACGTCGGTGAAAAGTTCAGCGAGTATTTGATCCAGGTTGAAGGTCAAGAGGTCGCGAAACTGCATGTCTATCCCCGCAATGACAATACCTTCACGCTGACGGCGACTGTGGGCAAAAATCAGGCGCTATCGCTGCGAGTGGCTGAGCATGTCGCTGAGAACTGCAAGCGCAAGCAGTATGAGCAGCGTCCACTCACATTGGAGCACATCAGCCAGCAGGACTGGACTTTCCTTTTGAAACACCTTGTCGATGACTACGGCTTCGAAGTTGCTGAACGCGCAGTAGCTCATGGTGTAAGGTTCGACGTCAAAAAAGGGCCCAACGATTACGTCAACCTGAACCGGTATAACAAAAACGGCAATTTGCTGATGCAAGGCAAAGCGCGTGAAGTCTACTCCACGATTGTGGAGATCCTGTCTGAGCAACTGCCCGACAAGCGCGCGCTTGTCGAAGCGCAGCTCAAAACCTACGACGTGAGTGACGTTAAGGCCGACCGCTTGTTTGACGAGCTGCGCCAGAGCGTTCCTAGCGCTATCGATTTGCTTGGCGACACCGGGGCGGCGATCATCGCGCCTGCCCTCGCTCTGTCCAAGCTCAACATTGAATTGCCAGATTATTCTTGTATTGCTTACCACGCGCTTCGCGGGTTGGAATGTTACGTCAAAGCGATCATGGCCAAACACGATTGCCCAGTTCAAAACGCTGCGGGATTCGGCAACTATCTTGACGCGACCGGCGCGCGGCTGAAGATCGGCGTCCGTGCTAAGATGACGGAGGAAGAAGCAATCGCCGTTGAAAAAGGTTATGCTTTGCTCAAGGCTGATCGAAATCCCCTCTTCCATGCGGATGCCAACCCGGAGATGTCTCGCATCCTCCCCGACAAGGCTGAGGCAAACAACATTCTTCATGCCGTCTTGCATTTAATTGAGAGGACCGCTGCTGCGATACCCAATCATGCGTGATGACAAACATTACGAAGTTCACAACGTAGCGAAGGAAGGCGCCTTGGTGTGCCTCTCCTTGGATCGCGTGCGTCCGGATTCGTATATGGAAGACCTGGAAGAGGAGCTGCGTAAAGGCTCCTATCGTGGTGAAGTCGTGCTCGATCTCTTCGCGGCGAACGGCAACACAAGTCATCGATTTATGCGCCTGCTGTTCGATGGCATGAAGCTCCATTGGCTTCGGGCCAAAATTGCGAAACCTGAATCCATCCCTGCCGGTCTACTGGGTTTCTGCAATGATTTTTATTTTAACCATCCAGAGATCGTTGAAAAGAGCGTCCTCTCGCGCGAAGCGCAGTTGAAGTTCCTGGGCGAACACGCGTTCGCTTAAAAGTCGCCGCTCCGTCCGTATTTGTTCGCAGGCTGAGGTGAACCGAGGCGGCGGCGGTGGTCGCACCGCTGACGATGCGTTGATGCAGCAAGGCGGTTACATCAGCGAGCTGCTCGACAACAGCTCGGCCCTGCCCACGGGCTCGCGAATCCTGCATCCAGATGGTCGGCTACCGAAATGCCGCTATGATCAATGAATGCGCAACAACCAGCGCGGCGAGAAGTCCCAGCCAGGCCGGCAATGACCGCCGCCGGCCGCCAAACGCGAATGCGATGACTCCAAACACAACCGCTGGGCCGACCCAGACCGCGAGCCGCAGCGTGTCTAAGCGCGCATCGCCCTCGCAGACGTCGATTGGGCAGTAACCGGCCGCAGCGCAAGAGAAGATCCGAACACAGAGCCATTGGCTCACCGCGTCGGCCACCACCAAGCTGGCGGCGCCGACCAGGGCGAACGCGATGCCAATGGCAAGCCGATTGGCCTGACGGATCATTTGATCTCCCAGAACAAAATCTCCGACGAGCGCCCCAGATCTGAATACCCCCACGATGTTCCAGCGCCCAGCGATCCGAGGCCCAAGCGCCGGCCCATCGTGGAAAAAAAGCTCATGCCCGTCGCGGTCAGCCTGGACCCGTTCCATAGGTCGATGTGATCCCCGGTGGGCTTGTCGCCGGCCTTTTCTCTCGCGTTTCTGGCCCAGTAGTCCGCGAAGTAGACGATGCCCGTTCGCCCACGGATCTTGTTCTGCCAGTCGGCTCCGGTCACACTCTCCGGCGACTTGGGCAGGCCACAGAACGGCTGCTGTTTTAGCCAAGCCGCCAACTGGGACGCGAGCAACGCGGCGGGCAGGCCGTTCACCTTTTCGGCCGCGCCGCGGAACGACTTCATTTCTACGCCGACGCCGTGGATCGCCACGCTCACCTTGATCGCGCACTGGTTCTCATAGCCCGGTGGCGGCTTGCCCGTTTTGGGATCGACAAAGGGCGGACCTCCCGGATAGGACGCCCACAGCGTCGCGAACTCGGCCGCCTGCACCTGAACACTGCACACCGAGTTTTTCTTGACGTTGGTTCGGACCCTCGCCTTCTGGGTCAACGCGCTACCCATGCTCCGGCTCCTTTTGCATTTTGGCCAGAGCGTCGTCGCCCCACAGGACGGAATACTCATCCTCGCCAAAGGTGTCGACGCGCGGCAGCAAGCCGTCAGGCCCGATCCGGCCTGAGAAGACTCGTCCGTCCATTGTCTCGATAAGGTAGGGCAGGCCCTCGGCGCGCTGGTGGCGCAACAGAACCTGTTCGTCGTAGGGATGTTCGTCAAGCGCCGGCGCGTCTCCGGTCCAATGGCCGTCCGCATTCAGGAAGAAGCTGGTCGGAACACGACCTCCACCATTGCTCACGCCATCCAGGTCGTTGAGGGTCGACAGCAGCGGACAACCGCCGCTCGTTACCATGCCATGGATGACCGAGGCACGGCCATTCGTGAGCGTGCGGCGACTGAACCCGTCCGCGATCAAGCACTTTTTCTTGCAGGCCATTTGAGCGCCTTGGAATGCGTAGGCCCGGCCTCGCCCGCGGCAAAGCCAATCTCCTTCTGTCACCACGCCACCGCAAGCCGCGGTGTCCCCTTCGCGAATCCAGCCTATGATCTTCATGCGCCCGCCCTGTTGAACAAGATTGAAAAACCAATCTATCCGAAGTCGACGGCGACGCGTTGCTCATCCACAATAACTCAGGTCGTTGATGCCCATTGTCCTGCGTCCCTGCACGCGACCTCACCGGGCCGCAAACAAGCCATGTCCGCCGCTGGATGTTTGCAGGGCCTTTCCCTCCACGATTATCAGACGTTGCCACGAGGTGGAACTGTTCGCGCGTGGCCTAGTTCAAAAACTCCGACAGGCGTCGGGCCAATTCGGCTTGATCCTTCAGCTCGCATTCCCACAGGATAAGGACAGCCCATCCAGCTTGGGCCAACGACTCGACATTTTTGGCATCTCGGCACTTCGTGCGCTCGATCTTGGCCTGCCAATACTCGACTCGGGTTTTGGGAGTTCGAGCGCCGCGGGCGCAAAGATGCCCATGCCAAAAACATCCATTGATGAAGATCGCGCGTTTTTTGCCAACCCATGCGATGTCAGGATTTCCAGGGATGTCGCGCCGATGCAGCCGATAACCACGATGCCCCATCGTCCACAGCAACTCCCTCACCTGAAGTTCAGGAGTGGTATTTTTGCTTTTGACACGCTGCATCGTATGACGACGCTGCGTGTCGCTGAGGTTGTCAGTCAAATGCGATGCGCAGGCTAGGGTCGGCTTCGTGCTTGGCGACGATCTCGTTATACTTCTCGACGAGCCGGACCACCGTGATCCGTCGATCCGAGCCCTTGAACAAGCTCATCTCATAAAGATTGGCCGCCAAGAATTGCAACGCGTCCATGATCTCGACGCGGCCTTCGATCCCAATATTTTCAGCCAATCCTTCGGCGACGCTGATCTTGTTAGCCGTCGTGAGAATGATCGGGTGCAGGCCAGCCTGCAAATTCGCCTGACACTTTCGAAGCAACGCTTCGGCCGGAGCAGTGGTGCAGTGAATGATTGCGTTGTCGAGCACGAAATCACCCGAACGTGAAGAGACCATGTCGGCGACTGACGCTCCGTTATGGACGATTTCCAGCTCTGGCAGCGCGAGCTCAAGCTTGGCGCCCACAAGGTGCTGCAACACCGCACCCACGTAAGTCTTTCCCGGCGATTTTTTCTGACGGTTCAGCGCTTGATCAAGAAGGTTTCGGATGACTGACGCCAAGGTCTTGCTCGCGTCATAGTTGAGTTTGAAAGGCTTCGAATTGAAGAAGTCGACGAACCTCTCCACCCACCACGCCTCGACATCATCAAGTTCGCTCGCTTCGATTTCGAGCGAGGAATACATGCCATTGATGAATTTGAAATAGGACTCGGCGAGCTCCAGCGTGCCTCGACTAGTTCTCCCAGATTCAGTCCCAACCATGTGCGACACGCCGTAACTTTTAAGAATTTTGTTGATTGGGCCGCCGCCATGTCCCTTCACTTGGCCACCTTTGGGCGTGAAGAGCATGGCGTAATCGAAGGGCAGACCAAACTTTATCATTCGACTCGTAATCACAAGAACTGTCCCTAGGGAGCCCATCTGGGAGACGCTATGCACATCACGAAACTCGATTAAACGGTTTTCAAGGCTTGGACTGAGAGGCATGTGCGTTCGCAAGTGGCAAAAGTAAGTTCGTTCCCAGCCATTTTGCGACGGGAACTGCCACGGCGTCGCCCATCGCTTTGTAGCCGTCGTTGTAGCTGCCGGGTATCTTGTAAGTATCTGGCGCTCCCATCAAGCGAGCTGCCTCGCGCACGGTGAGCAGTCGGCTTTGCAGCTTGCCGTCCTTCCGAATCACGAGAAGTTGGCGACTGCTGCCGCCACTAGGCGTGCGCAAGCAGCCAGCGACTTCATCAAATCGCAATTCGAGCACTTGCTTCCCGTTTCGAGTGCGCTTGTAGCCAGGCGCCACGATCATCCGGTCGTGCGGAATGACCTTCATCAAATCGACGTGCTTTGGCGAGATCAGGCTCAGGTTTCGCTGGTCCGACTCAGCGTGGGCATACTCCGCTTCAAACTCAACCACCTGGGAGAGCGATTGCTTGCGCGCTGGCGGCTCCGGCATGTGCCACCACACCCAATTATCGAGGCCGCGAGCGGCCTTGCGTATGGCTTCCGGATGAAGCCAAGTTGGTGTCGCGCTGACAAGTTGCGGAGGGATATCCAGATCCTCTTTGACGGCGACCACAAAAATTCGCGGGCGCGACTGTGGAAGAAATCGAACCGCATCGAGCAACATGGCACCGACTCGGTAGCCTCTTCCCACCAACGCGGCATGTAGAGCGCGATAGTGCGCGCCTCCGGCAGAGGAAACCAAACCTAGGACGTTCTCAGCGACAAGCACCGGCGGAGCGTCTTCGCCCATCTCGTCAATGATGCGCAGCCATTCCCACACCAAACCACTGCGTTTGGCGTGGATGCCCCCAGCAGACCCAGCAAGGGACAAGTCTTGGCAAGGGAAAGAAGCCCACGCGAGCGTCGCCGACGGGAGATCAACTCCTTTCACATCAGCAATCGAGCCGAGATGGAAATGCTTCTTAGCATGGTTGGCTGTGTAAACGTTGGCCTTTTTGCCATCGATATCGTTGGCCCAGATGGGCTTGAACAGACTTTTCAACCCTTGAGCCACGAGTCCGCTGCCGGCGAAAAACTCCAAGTAGGCGTGCTTAGCCTTAATGGGTTGAGGTAATGACGACTGAGAAGACTGATCCGGCGAACCAGTTGGAGCAGAACGGCTGGCGATCGAATCTGCACCAGTATTTGAGTGGAGTGACATAGGTCATATTGTATCAATTCGAGCCCACTATTGCTCACCTCCAAGCTTAGCTTTTGTCCACTCCTACCAACACCCCGGAGGCTGCTGGCATCAACGACTTGGCACTTATACAGCCTTGACGGTCGACGATTCTCAAAGCGCGGCTTGCTGGGATGGTGGGACGCTCAGTCTAGGATGAAGCGCACCCAAGGAACGGCATGGCGATTGTAGCAATCCCTCACTCGCCGGCGTGTGAATACGAATGCCCCTCGCACCGTCGGATCAGGCCCTGGGCAGATGTGAATTCTCGCTACCGCCCGTCCAATGCTGCGTCACAGCCTGGCTGTGCTGGCAGGCTCCGGCTGTCACGCTGAGAAATCGGACAGACTCTAGGACATTAAGCGTAGACGCGACGCGCACTCATGGAGCTCATCACCGTGATGACCTCGTCCTTGTCCAGCTTGGCGCATGGACGTGTTACCCTTCTCAAAACATTTTTAGAAAGCGATCAGCATGAGCACGTCAGAAGACATGCAACCCCACGAGCCCGCGCTGGAAGGCTGCGAGCGCGCGGCCTGTGGCAGGGACGCTCCGCTGAATCTTCAACCTCCTGGCGACACTGGCGATATTGTCGCAGGCGACGTTATCAGCGTCATGGCAGTTCTGCTCAGCGATGGCAGCGAATGTTTCGTTCTAATCACCGCCAAAGGCATCCGACATGCCCCTGCGAGCTCTCACAACCGCAGCGTGCTAGAACGCCTGAGCCGCATCCAGGAACTGCCAGCCGTGGCAGTAAGCGAGAATGACATCGAGTTGCCCAGACTTCTCCGCGTGTCTAACGTGGAAGGAAATGTGAAGGAAGCCAGCCTGGTCAAAGACAAGGACGGAAATCAATTGCTCGTTGTCCAGGCCGGTGGTGAAGCCAAGGTCTTTTTTTACACAGGTGCTCGATACGACGCGCTTCTCGAACATGGTATTCATGTCCACTGCAAAGACAGTAGAAGCCTGAGGGGCAACCTAACCCATGATTTTTGACGTTAGCGTTCAGGCGTCCCAGCCTCGATCACCGGGCTTGGCTGGCCGGCGTTCGATCTCAGGCGCTTGGCCAGCCTTGTTCATGATCCTGACGGAATTGGGCAAGAGAAGTCGAACTTGCTTAGCCGTCGTCGCGAATGTCATGGAATGCCATTCCGATTCATCAACGCCCGCGGGAAGCGGAAGTATCCAGTAAGTTGCGTCGTCGGCGCGCGACCGGAAAATCCGCACTCCACGAAATCGAGCCGACCAATCTGCTCGAACGAACACCTCTGCACTGCTCCCGTCAGGCCCTTCCACCGTCCCGACCACCGCCCGGTCCACAGTCGCGATATTCATAACCCCCTCCGTCTCCTGCGCAAGGTCGCGCCAATTTAGTTGGTATCTCACATAGGACCAACTCGCGCAATCTCCGAATTTTTCGGCGACCAATAATTCCACGCAGTGAGACGAGGCGCCGCCGCCATCTTGTCGGACTCACAAAATAAGTTCACCCCAAGGGCGACTGAAAACGCGTCTGCTATCATCTTCAACTGGCGGCATCGTCGTTTGATTTCGGCCGCCCGCGCCACTCTCTTCGGCGCAATAACTCGTTAGCCCCTCAACCGACGAAAGCGAATGCCTTGAAAAACAATAGTGATAATGACAGTCTAAATTTTGTTTCCGAGTTCAAACCCTCTGGCGTGATCATGCTTGACGGGCTGAGGCAAAAAGATATTCGCGAAGATAAAACCGGCATCAAAATCTTCAATCAGCTGCGGGACATGAACGAGTTTGGCAGTGAAAAGAAGATATTCTGCAGCAGAGATGTCGTGGAAACGGTTGACGCATTACGCGACCGCCTCAACGCGCTTGCCGACGAACTTCCAGCAGACTTTGCTTACATTCTTCATCTGGAATGCCATGGCGGCGACGATTTCATCGAGATCGGGGATGGCAGGGAACAGATGACGTGGCGCGAGTTCATGAAGCTACTCGCCCCTCTCAATTTAAGAAACGAATGCAATGTCGGCCTAGTCTTGGCTTGCTGCAATGGGTTTGGGTCTTTCAAGGTGGACGACTTGGCGGAACCAGTTCCTTTTTATTTTCAGCTTTCACACAGTGGAGTAATTTACTCGAACGTTTTGGAAGAAAGCCTCACTGAATTCTATCGTAAAATTCTGACGGAACAGGATCTTCATGGCGCAGTCAGCGCGGCAGCGCCATTCAAGATGAAATACGCCGAAGAGATGTTCGCAAACTTGATTTATAGAGTGATGCACTCTGAATCGCGCAAAAAGTCGTATGAGACGGATGTCAACACCATCTTAAGCGGCGTTTTGTCCAAAGGCGGCATCGGTGGAAACATGGATATCAGCTTCAATCGAAAGCTCGTGAAAGACCATGTCGGCACGTTCGAGAAACAGATCGCCGACCGCATAAGAAGTCATATGGGATTTTTCTCCGGTCGCAAGCCTGGATTCACTTTGGAACAGTTAGTAGCATGGGTTGCCGGCGGAAAAACGTTGAAGTAAATCTAGGCGAGATGCCGCGCCATTTTCCTCCCACAGTGCTCGCACGTCATCGTAGATGACACGCTTATCCCGCGAGCCGCGCCCCAGAAATCGGCACCTCGTAGTCACAAGCTAAGCTCACTGCGTAGAAAACTCTCTACGCGCTGGCACAGAGAGGCAAGTATTGTGAAGCCAAATTAACGTTCGATGTGATAAGCGCCCTTGGACGGCGCTTGAACCATGTAAAAACGTCTATTTGCCGCTGTTCAGGTGTGTGCGAATGCTCAAGGCCAAACCTTCGTCGATCTGATCCAACACTTGCGCGACCGCCAACCAACTTTTAGCGCGGAAAAACTCGGAATGCTTATAGGACGACTGAACGCCGACGACGCGAACCGCCGCCTCGGGAGTCCAAATTCCGTCGACTTGACCGATTTGCCACACCGATGCCCCGCTAACTCCTGGCAGCTCGGGAGAGTCTATTTCTCCGCCGCCGACCTTTTGCGCCTTTTTTCCATAGTCGAAGAACATGTCGAGGTCTGGCACAACTGGTTTCTTGGCTTCCAGCGGGGTTTCAGGAATAAGTTGGCTATACACCGCGACAAAATTTCCGTGAAGCTTGGCGCCAACCATCTGCGTCATCGCGCCCGGATATCCGGCAACGAAAAACGCCTTGTCAGGAGCGTTGTCGACAGGTCGAGCGACATTTTCCAACGACAAGAACTGCCAAGATTTAGTTAGTCTATCGATAGTCTCCGCAGACTCTAAACGGAGCACTGCAACATCCACATGCTTTTCTTTTGGCTTGAAAACAGTATATTCGCCCAGAGTATGTGTATCGCCGCCCATTGGAGCAGCCGGATAGGCAAGCCACTCAGGCATCACGTCGTCAAAAACGTGGCGCGCAGTGATGATAAGATGCTGCTCGCCAATTCTAAACAAGGTTCCGGTTGCGAGAAGACATACTGAGCCATCTGGCGCTTCCACCAAAATTGGCATGGTAACCCCCAACGTGAACTTCTGGATCGCAGCTACTTCGAATTCACTCAACATTGGTCGCCTCTTCAATTATAAGAATCAAAATCTGCAACTCCCACCACGTCGCGATCGCACGAAATTTGAGCGCAGCTCCTCGAATTATAACAACAGCGCTTCAAGCGATTAAAAAAGCGGCGCCACACATGCAGGCGGCGCCAAATCAATCGACGAGTTCAACTTCTATCCACCCACAAGAGAATCGGCGCTCCGAGCGGGGCACTGCTTCCTGCGATGTTGTAGTTGAAAAACTCCTCGGCTCCCTCCAGGTCCATGCCGTCACGGCGCATCAGCCGCCGAATGACCGCGCCATGATCATAGACCACGCGCTGCTCCCCCCCCACCTCCGCCAAGCCCAAGATGGCGTCGTCATGCCCTTCAATGAAGACGAGCTTTTCGTCGCCAGAGAAGTCCGAGCAAAAGCGTCGACGGCAGGCGCATGAGCCTGCCAACTCGCCACAGTTCTCGCAGATTGTCTTTTCCATCAAGCGCTCCTCGCGTTGTCGTATTCTTCGACCCATTGTTGGTGCTGCCCGATCGCCGATCGCTGCTTTTCCAAATCAAGCATGTAGCCAGCCATGTGCTCCGCATCCTTGGCAGCTGAGAAGATGGCCATGGGGTCGGCCGCTACCACTTTTAACCAGCTTTGCAGGTAGGCGGCGTGGTTGTCGAGGTGCGCCTGAGACACTGGCACGCCCGTCTCCGCCGCGAGGATGGCCGAGCAGATTTCCGCGCGCAACTCCTCGACCGCATAAGCCTCGTCGCCCCACTTTGTCGACAGCGCTTCCTTGCGGTCCAGGCGCTTCGCATGGAGGGTGCTGTGGGCTCCCTCATGCATGGCGGTCGCGTAGTAGTCGTAGACGCTGTTGAACTTCTTCTTTGGAGGCAGCCGGATCTCGTCGAGATCCGGGATGTAGCATGCCTGCGCGCCTTTGTGGACGACGATCAGTCCGGTTTTTTCCTGCAGGGCCGATATGACCGAGTCAGCGCGTGCGACGGGGTCGAAGCCCAGCGGCGCCGGCGCTTCGAGCTCGGGAACCCCATCGATCTGCTGCGCGTTGAACACCGTGTAGCGCCTGAGCGCGAACGCGCGCCTCTGCCCGCCCGCCTCTTGCCCTTGCTCGGCTTCGCCTCCGGCCGGCCCTGCCTCCTGGGGACTGAGCTCGACGAGCTTGACGATGGCCGTTCCTTTCTCGCCTCGGCGCACTTGCCACTTATTCGCCTGCGCTTGTTGGTAAGTCATCCAGCGCGGATCGTCCCGCCCTGACATGGCGAGAAGCAGCCGATTGATGCCCCGGTAGCCGTTGCCCGAGGTGGGGTTCGTGGGGCGCAAGGCTTGCGCGTTCCAAGGCTTCTGCCAGGGCGTATCGCCTCGCTCCATCGCTTCGATCAATGAGCGCGCGACCTCTGACTTGATGTCGACGCGCGCTGCGACGGTTTCGCTTGCCACTGCTGGGGCATTCATCGCGCGCCTCGCTGGGTCGAGTTACCCTCGGTATTGCCCTCAGACGTCGAGGCCGGTGGAGGCGAGGCTTGGCTGGGCGCGCCGCCACCGCCATCATCCTCGCGCAGCTTCGCGAAAAGCGCGGACTCGCTTAGCGCAATCCAATCAGCATCCGAAAATATGGTTCCACCATCCAACCGGGACACTCGCCGTTCTTGGGCGCTCCGCGTCCACAGGGTCCTGAGCCGCGCGAGAATCGCGGAGAGTTTCCTGTTGCCAATGTCTTCAACGAGCGCTTCTTGGGGCATTTGGCGCCGAAGATGCTCCTTGTCGCAGCTGTCCGCCGCAAACAGAGGATACAGATCATCGCATCCGCAATTCGTCGAACTTCCACACCTCGTGCATTGCTGTTTCTCTTCCATGCGCATCTCCGGTTGATGCGCCCCCATGGGCGCTTCGCGGAATGCTGGCCGTCGTCGTCCTGCGGCGAGGAGCCCGCTAAACGGCGCGTAGGGCGCGTGCCGTCGGAGATCTTTGAGGGCCGGCGACGCGCATGGAAGTCAGTGGATGTCCACGTTGGCCAGCAACGCTTCGATCTCCGCGAGGCTGGGCATGGAGGCCGTGGCTCCATCTTGTCGATGCGGCTCCTCATCCAGCTCGTCGACAAGGTCAAGCAGATCCGCCAGCTCGGCCGCTTGCTCGGCCGACAGCGCGTCCCCTCTATTCACGGACAGCTCGCTCGCGTCGCTCGATAGGACCGCGCCAACCGAGGCGCCTGCGACGGGCTCGGCGTCTGCCAGCATGGCCACGTTCTCAGACTCTTCCCGGTCCGGAACGGAGGCGCCCAGCGACTGGACATCATCGAAGACAAAGCGGCGCGTCCACGGCGCTGGGACGTGAGCGCGCCGAGCGTCGTCCATGTCGAAGCGCGGCCAGAACAACTCGTAGGCGTTCCCCGCTACACAAAGGGCCAGCCGGACGCCCCGCCCATCCGCGGTCAGACCCAGACGGGAGGCCAGCTCCGAGGGCTTGTATAGGGCGAGCTCGTCGCGCGAGAATGAGAGCGTTGTCGAGCGGCCCGATCCGGCCCCGACCGACGCCGACACGTTCGCTCGCTCCACTTCGCGAGTGCCCAACGCCTTGCAAAGCTGTTCGGACGTTTCGCCTGGCATCATCTGGCCCAACAAGATCGAACCCGCCATCGACACGATGGCCTTCACCGTCTTGTCCCCGTGGATCTCTTCAAGCTGGCCGAGGTCTTGGCAAGCGATCACGCAACGGACGCCGCGAGAGCGCCCAACATCGAACAATGGCCGAATCGGGATCTTGCCCATCTGGGCCGATTCGTCGGCGATGAACCAGATTTTGCGACGCGGATCGTCGTCCATCTCGACGCTGTTGACGATCGCGGCCACCACGCCAACGATCCCCTCCAAACAACTTTTAGCCAAGTCCGGATACGCCCCGTGCCCCTGCAAAATGATCTGCTTTCGCTTATCCCGCCCATGCGTCCACTCCACGAAGCTGACCCAACGCTCTTTCGGAACTTCGCCCCAAGCCTGCGCCAAGTCCCGCACCGGCGACATGAACGACGCGAGATTGATCAGGATGCCTTGCGTCGTCACCGAAGCGCGCTCCACGGCGCGGACAGCTTCCGGATGGTGCTCCTCCATCATCGGCAAAATATCGGTCTGCGGCGCCGACGCGATCTCGTCGAGCTCTTTCCAGCCCCAGTCGTTGCGGCGGGTGGCTTTCAGGTAGACCATGAACCCCACGAGAAGCTGGCGCGCGGCATTGGACCACATCGGGTCTTGCGCCTCTCGGACAAAAGCTGCCGCGAGCCGGCGCATGTCGCCGATGTTGCGCATGTCCTTCGCCACGTCCCACGCGACCGAGCGCGCGTCCCAAGGCGCCAAGATGGCGGGCCGGCCAAACCCCTTCGTGAATTCGCCTTTGGGGTCGAAGATCAGCGCGCGTTCGTTCGCGTTGATGACCTTCGCGATCAGCGGCTTCAACGCGGTCGATTTGCCGCTGCCCACGCCTCCGACGACGAGCATGTGCCGGGTCCACATGTCGGCTGGATAGGGAACGTTTGGCGCGACGTCGTGGTCCGGGCGAGCGGCGGCCCGCTTGGCCAGCATCTTGCGCAGCTCACTCTTGGCCGCCTCGCCTTCGAGCCTGGTCGGCCCGCGAAGCACGGTCAACCCGTCGCGTGGCCGAAGCATCCTCGGGGCCAGCAACGCCGCGGGAAGGCAAGCGGCCATCGCCGCGGCGCAGGCCCGCCATTGCAGCGCGAATTTGGCCGAAGGCCCGAGCCCCGCCAAACCTGAGGCGTAGTCCGAAGCTTCGCGCGCGAATGCCGGTGCGAAGGTTTGATGGATCGCCCAGCGCATCGCCATCCCCGCATGCTCCCGAAGTCCCCCGACGGGCGCTTCGAGCCCCGGCCACGGCCGCCACGAGAGCGCCAGGACCGCCACTCCCGACACCCCCCCCAACGCGACCCCGGCAAACGCCCACGATGACACGCCCACGCGCTTTGTCGTTGGCGCCACCAGCGGCATCGCTCCAAGGTCGCGCCATGTCTTGTCTCTTCGCTCCATCGCCTCCCCCCCTGCGCGGGCAATGCAGGCGAGACCTTTCAAACGCCATCGCATTCGCTTTGCTCCGACGGCCGGCGTTTCGCCCCTTCGGTCGGGCCGCCGGGCCGCGGCGGCGTCTGAACCGCCATCTGAGCAAAGCCCACATCACATCAACTTTGGAATGCACAATGACCCAACACGCCACGCCGCAGGACATCATGGACGCCTTCGCCAATCTTTCCGATCGGGAGCGGCGCGTCGTCCACGCGATCGCGCGCAAGCACCTGGGCGGCACCCGCTTTTCCGAGCCGCTCGACCTGGTGCACGAAGCGCTTTATCTCGCGGTCGAGGGCCGGCGCAACTGGCCCTTGGGGTTGGACTTCGCTATCTTTCTCGCGATGACGATGCGCAGCGTCGCCTATGCCGACCGCACCCTCAGCGAGAACGCGATGGCCATCAGGGCGCCGGTTGAAGATATTTTGGAATGGACGACTGGGGACCATACCTCGCACGCTTCCGCCGAAGACTGCGCCGCGCAGGCGCAGGACTTCAAGATCGCTTGGGGCAAAGTGGCGTCGGCGCGGGGACGCTTGGCCGAGCGCGATCCGATCGCCGCGCGCGTGCTCGATGGCTTCGTGGCCGAGGCGCCGGCCGCGGAGCTGCGCCGAGAGCTCGGGCTGTGCGCGGCCCAGTTGGACGCGGCGAGAAAAAGGGTCTTGCGCGCGCTGCGGAATACAGCGAGACTTTGACGCCGACGGGGCGTTCAAAAAGGCGCAGCCTTCGCTACCGCCGGCGCTCGGAGCCTGCGCCCATGAAAAACAAAGCGAAGCGAAACAGCGAGAACAAATCCATCGACGACCATCCTCTCCCGGTGGAGGAGTTTGCTCGCTTGGTCGAAGGCCTTGACCCTTCTGATATCGAAGCGGCTTGCGTTCGAGACGGCGCGGCCCCTGGTGGCGTGCCCCCTGCCTGGAACTGCGACGCGCTCGTGAAGGCGCTTGATCAGCGGGCGGCCGAAGTCCGCGCCAGCGATCATGCATCCCGTTCGGAATGGGGCGTATGCCCAAGCGAGCCAGTCGGCCAAACCTGCGAATCGCCACGTCGCTTGGTCATCGCCCATGGGCGCGAGCTAGCGTCGCTGGGCATCGAGGACGGCGCGACGCTGGAGGCTCACATGGATTTGATCCCGGGCGAAGGCGATCTTGTCATCGCCGAGATCGCAGGCCTTGGTCGATTTCTTCGTTGTTTGCGCCTCATCGGCGGCGCCATCGTGCTCTGCTCCAATCACCCGGAGCGGCCCGCGATTGTTTTGGACAGTTGCAGGCCCTATTGGGTCAAAGTGGTCACGCTGCTTCCGCGGCGCGAGTAGACGCTAAGCCGAATCGGTTCAATCGGAGCTCGGCGCCAGCGTCTTGAACATGCGGCTGCGGTCGCCTGTCAACGGCGAGGCGTAAGTCCCTTCAAATTCCAACGCGGCAAGGACGAACCGGACCACCAGCTCGCGCGCGAGGCGGACATGCGCCATCATGTCCTCGTTCGGGTCCTTCGGCAGATACTGGCCACGATGGACGACGTGGTCGCGAGCGCGCTTGGCGGCGCCAAGCGCATCATCGGAGATCTCGTCCATGGGGACGCCCCAGCGTTTAGCGAGAATGTGGATTTTGTCCTTCAATGGCCGACGGTTGATATCTTCCAGTTTGTCTCGCATCGTCGCCAACTCCGCTTCGACGTCCTGGCCGGGAACGCCCAGCCCCTCCAGCGACCTCTTTGCCGCATCCAACATGGCGGCACGCAATGCCTTGGCTTGCTTGTCTTTGCGTAGCTCCATATCGGTGCGGGAGAGATTGTTGGTCAAAAGGTGCTCCAATACGGTCATCGCCGAAGTCAGCTTTGCCTCGCGGTAGCCATGCTGCATGGTGAACCATTCAATGGCGATGTTGATGCTCTTCGCCCGCGGCTTCTCGTCGAAGTGGGACGAAACTGCGCGGCGAAAAATCGTCTCATAGTTGAAAGGCGTAAAAATGTTCATCGGCTGGTTATCATCGTCGTCACTTCGATATCGAGCCACGACTTCAATCCGCCCGTCCCAAACGGTTTCCACCAAAGGGGCATGCACTTGGGCACTGCGGGCGAAAGATAAGATGGCGCGCACATGCTTGAACAAGCTTTCGACTTCCTCTCGCCAGCGAGCAAAATCAACGTTCGGAGGCGGTCCATCAATCACGAGCGCGCCTGCCACGTGATTTTTTTCCGATGTAGTCACGATCATGGGACCGGACAGCTCAACCGTTCCAAGGCGGCAGGTCGCGGAGATTGGCCTGATGCAATCGAAGCCTCTCAATAGGAAACGCACTCCCGCCCTCGCGTTCGGATCTGCGCGGGAGACAAGTTTGCATTTCGTGCACAACAGCTTTGGCTGCATGGTCGCAGGCGCGCTGTCCGAGAACGAGCTGCTTAACCTGAGGATGATGACCGAGTCGCTGTGAAAGGTCATTCCGTCACGGGTTTGGCCTGTCAGCGTGAAGTTCGCAAAACGTCGCGTCGCTTCTTGCCCATCGGACGCGGCGCTGATGAACTTTGTCGACTCTTCGTAAGGCAGCTTGTCCAGCTTCACTTCGGGCGCGCCCTTTTTCGTTATCGCCACCGAAAACCGCACGCAGCGGCTTTGACCTTCGAATTCGATCGTGCCCGCGAACTTCTTTGGTGCCATATGCCATCGTTTCACGCGCGGCTCCCATTGATCTCAATGATGGGTATTGTAGTTCTGGAAGCAAAAAGGCGGTCAAGTGGCCGCCTTGTTCGGACATTCAAGGCCGGCGCCGCCGGCGTTTGGACGGATCGATGCCGATCGAGCGCATGGCGTCGTCTGCAGCCTTGTGGACCGCCGCGTCGACCTCCGCCTTTGACAGTGCTCGGCCCTCCCCTCCGTCGCCCTCTTGATCGTCCCCGGCCAGCTCGCGCCACGGCTTGGCCCCGAAGGCCGGCACGACGCCGCGTCCCGAGCAGTGCCACTCCACCAGGTCGTCGATGAAGATCTTGGGCGCCGCGTTGAACATTCGGTAGGGAAGAAAGAATCGACCGGTGCGCATGTGCCCGTAGATCGCCGACGGCGAAAGGCCCAGAATCCGCGAGAGCTGGCTGACTCCGATGTATTCCGAATCCAGCTTGTATTGAGCGATCAGCTTGGCGCGATAGCGATCCCGTTGCGCCATGCCCGCCAGGTTTGGCGTTTCGGACGGATTCGGAGCAGGCGAAGCATCCGCTACGTGTCCGGCTTCCGGGCCCCTCTCCTGCGGATCTCCTGCCAGTCCCTGCTCCTGGACCTGGGCCTTGCCCTGGGGCTGGCCCACGGGGTGGCCGTTATCCAATCGGCGCCTAGCGCGCAGCTTTTCCACATCGAATTCGTGATCCATCGTCAGCCTCCTCGCGATCGCCGCCCATGCGGCGCGGCGGCGTTTGCTCGGCCGGACATGCGCGTCGCCATCGCGAGACTGTCTTGCGGCATCGAATTGGACGCGCGGGCGACCACTGGCCGCATGTCGGAGGTTGTAGAAAATTTCGGCCCAAAAGCCGCGCTGGGGAGCTTTTACCGAGCGAGGCTAGGTCAACGGCGCGACGCAGTGGGTCCAGGGCGCGCCGTTTTTCCTGAGCGCTTTCAGGAGATTTGAGAATCGCGACGACGGCTATTGACAAACCGCTTGGCGCTTGAGAAGGGTTAACCCGCCCGAATGCGTAAACCATCGTTTACGCATTCATCGATTGCCAGGAGAACGCGATGGAAACTTCTCAAGCCGTCCCCGACGACGACCCGTATAGCTGGCCGAGTGTCTACGAGCCTGACCCTATGCCTGCGGCGCAAGCGCCCGCGAAACCAGCAATTGGCGCGCCCACAACCCAACAAACCCTAGAGCCGTCCCCCTGGGGGCGAGACAACGCGCATGTCCAAGGAGCCGACGAGGATTGGTCCGAAGGTGCCAACACGTCTTTCAAAGCACCCAAGGAGGCCGAAGCCAGCGACGCTCTCGCGGCGAGAGGACTGGGCCAGGGCGACTCGGCCGGCAGACGCGCCTATGGCAAAATCGCCTCGCCGGCCGCGCCAACGATGTCCAAAATTTTGCCTCACGCCGACCACGAGGACATGTTCCCCGCATTCATGTCGAGAAGCGCCCTTTTCGGGGCCTTGCGACCCAACCTTGGGGATGCCTGCGCGGGACCGCTTAAAGCGGCCGGGGACGTCTCCCTGACGTTCCAGGGCCCACGACTTTCGATGGCGGACAAACGCGTCTGGGAGGCCTTGATCCGGATCGCCAAGCGAGACCGGATCGACGCATCGGAACCTTTCGACGCCCGCCTTTCGGAAGTGGCGCGGTTGGCGGGTTACGGTCAAGGCCAATCCCGACCGGCCTGGGCCTCGATCGAACGGCTTGCGCGCTCGAAGCTCGACGCGACGGTTTACGGCGCGAAGGCCAACGGCTGGCTGGTGATGTCCAGCGAGCGACGCGGGCGAATCGCAAGGGTCCGATTCGATCCGGCGTTCATCCGACCCGCCCTGTCCCTGACGATGCAAGCGTCGATGGCCGGCGCGGTGGGCGATGGCCCGCGCTCGTTGCTCGGGCAATGGCTGCGCGACTACCTGTCCACCCACAAGCCTCCCGCCAGGCCGCTCACCTTGGGCTACCTGCGCGAGCTGAGCGGCTACGTCTCGAAGCCCAAACATTTTGTGGTCGCGCTCGAAGCTGCGATGGGCGAGCTGGCGTCCGTCCGCCCCGACCTGGTCGCGTCTTGGTCGATCGACAAGGGCGAAGCGGTCGGCAACGCGAGCGATCGTTGGACCCTGCTTGCGATCCGCGGTCCCGCGATGCCCGTGGTGAAGCACCCGCCCAAATCGGCCCTGGTCAAGGCGCCTGCAGCCACGACTGCAACGAAACGACGGGGCGGTCCAAGCCTGTGATTTCAGGTCGTCTTGGCCGGCAATGCTCGCGCTTATGCTTATTTAAAATTAAGCATTCTGCGAGATCGATATGCGAACTTATGAAAGCCTTCCTCGACAAGAATAGGCCGCCCAAACACGCATACCCGATTATTCATTCGCTCCAATCCGCGTTGAGTTGGCCGACTCTCCTATTAAGTCGTCGTTTTCGTCCGATCGGCCGATCAAGTCGAAATTGCCAGCGCTTCACTACGAAGTGTCGATGAGTCGGCAATCCAAACGCCGAGGCATGGAAGCGAACATCCAAATGTCTGAACAAAGACTCCAGGACAGCATCCCGCTCGCCTGTTTTTTGCGTCGTTCCCAGACCGAAAAATCGTGAAGCCTGGACGCCGAGAGGCCTCGTTGGCGACCTGCGTCATCGGATGCCCAAGCGCCTCGGGATTGTCCGCGCATGAGAAATCGGCGCCAGAGAACCCGCGTTGAATTGGCCGGAATCGGTGTTGAATTGGCCGCAACCCGCGTTGAGTTGGCCGACTTGTCTCAAAACCCGCGTTGAATTGGCCGCAAACCCGCGTTGAGTTGGCCGATTTCCCTATGAGCCATAGGTTTTAAATAGAACTACAAAACCCATAGGGAAACGCCGCGGCCTGTGGTCGGCGCTTTGGCGCCGCCGACGTCCGCCGTGTCGACCAAGCGCGGCGCGCAGCGCCGCTGGCTGCCTGATGGCCCAAAAACCCCAACGACTGCGGCAGGCCCATGGGCCTCGCCGGAATGGCGACGGCGCCCCGCGCCGCCATGACAGACTCAGCAAAATCAGTTTGCGGCGTTGAGACCTGGGACGCGACTTTGACATCGACGACTCTTCTGGGTAGCCTGAGCCGCTGCTGAACGATTTCGTCCTTCTTTTCCTCTTTGCCCGCGCCGACCCATGCCTCTCAAATGCCATCGCGACGACCAACCCCTCATGGCTTTCGACTTCGAGTCCGAGGAAGCGTGGGAGGCGCTGCGCCGCGAGAACGCGCGGGAGAAGAATCTCCGGATGCCGTGCTGCGGCGCCGCCGTTACACTTCGGACCAGCGCGCTGGGGACCAAACACTTCGCGCACGCGCGCCGGGGGCCGTGCGCGACGGCGCCCGAATCGGCCGAGCACTTGCTTGCGAAGCGAACGATCGTCGAGGGCGTTCGTCAGACGGACTGGGAGGCGGTCGCCGAGCACGCCGGATGCTCGCAGGACGGCGAGCCTTGGATTGCCGACGTGATGGCCACGAAAGAGCATCGCCAAGTGGCCTTCGAGGTCCAATGGAGCCGCCAGGAGAACCCCGAGACAAGGCGCAGGCATCGGCGCTACGCGGCCGCGGGCGTGCGCGCGCTTTGGTTCTTCCGCCAACATGCCTTCCCGATTGAGAAGGAGGTCCCCGCGTTCCGCTTGGTCTTCGATGAGGAAGCGTCGCGCTTCATGGTCCAGTTGCCCTCCCCGTCCCACAACGAGTGGATGAGCGCCAAGGACAAGGACGAGCCGCGCTATTGGCGCCAATCCGTCGAGCTCTCGCGCTTCGTCGAAGGCGCGCTGACTGGGCGCCTGCGCTTCGCCCCGGCGCTTGGGCTGACGATGCCCGTCGAGGTCTTTACCGAAACGACCGTGTGCTGGAAGTGCAAAGAGGACACGCGCCTCGTCTTGGGCATCATCTTCGCAACGAGCCGCGTCCTGCCGGGATGCGCCGACATCGAGCTCAATCTCCATTCGTTCGGGGACAACCTGCAAGATGGCGCCAGCGTTGTCGCCCGCATGCTCCCGCGCGCCTTGTTGAAGTCCCACGGCATCGGCGAGCTGCGACCGCGCCACAGCCGCACCGAGGGCGGCTCCTACCTCTCCAACGGCTGCGTCCACTGCGACGCCCTGCAAGGCCGCTTCTTCGAGCATGAGCACGGGTTCAACATGGAGAAGGCGCTCGAAGTCGAGGCCCGCTTCGAGCCCGAGTGGGCTCCTCTCATGGAAGACGCGGCCAGCGACATCTATCGCTGGTGGTTCGACGAGCGCGCCTGATTGGCAGGCCCGGATGAGCGGAAAAAGCAACGCTCTTCATGCCGTTTGTCGGCAAATTTTACCGCGCGAATTGCACCGCGATTTGCGCGAGATGCTAGATCTGCGCGAGCCTGAAAATCATTTCTTAAATTAATGAAGAAACATTATTCAAATAACGTCTAGCCGCTACAAATCATTTCGTCGGATTTGACCAAATTTTTCAGTAGATAGGCCAATCCAGATGCCAAGAATTGATCGACCTGTGTTCTTACATGATCAGGAAACCTCGCCTTGCACCAAAGCTAGTTTTTGATTTCATGGTTTCGTGAGCTTCGATGCGCACCGCGAAAAAAACCGCGACACGCTTATTCGCGATGTCGCGCCGCCTGGCGTCTCGACGGCAAGTCAAGACCAGCCGTCAGCACCTCGCTCGAACTCACAACGCCAACGACATCATGGAGGAGAGCGCAATGGGAATTAAGGAAGTCCAACGAGCGAATGGCCAAATAAAATTTCACGCCGACGTTCGAGTCGGAAGTGCCCCAAGAAAATACGGAACGTTCGACACGAGAAAGGATGCGGAGACCTTCATCGCCATCACGGAAGCGTCTGCGCGAAAAGCTATTCGCGCGAGCGCCCAGAGCAGCTTGCAGCAAGCTGCGAAGCTGGGCGGGGAGCGAAACTATGCCAGAGCCAGACTGGCCGACGTCGTCACAGACTATCGCGAAAGTTCAAGTTGCAGCATGCGTGGGAAGAAAGCTCTCGTTCCGGTCGCAGATTTGGTTGGCAATGCGCGCGTAGGCAATGCCGATGACGAGTGGTCAGCTAAATATGTCGCCGACGTTCGAGCTACGTTCACGAACCGACGAAAGCCCTATGCATATTCGACCATCAAGGTGCAACTCACCTACCTCATCAAGGCGTGCAAATGGTGGGCGAAGCAAAACAAGGTGAGCGCAACCACCATTGGCATCTCGACGGAGTGCATCCCAGAGGGCTCGGACGTGCAACGCGATCGACGTTTGGAGCATGGCGAATACGACGCGCTGATGGCGCGGATCAAGCAGGCTCATTCCCGTGCCGATCATTGGCGATGCCTCGTTGACCTGTGCTTGGAAACTGGCGCGCGTCTTCAAGAGCTTATTTTGGCAAGTTGGGATGAGCTGCACAGTGAAGATCGACTTTGGAAAATCCCTGCGAAGCACACCAAGAAAAAGAAAGCGCGCAAAGTCCCACTGTCGCCCAAAGCGCGCTCCGTCATTGCGGAGCTGCGGGCACTGAAAAAGAAAGGGGACAAGCGCATCTTTCAGGTGTTCCCTACCCCTACCGCCACGTCCTGTGGCTTCCGCAACATCGTCATCGCCGCGGGCATTAAGGATTTCAGATTCCATGACCTCAGGCATGATTCCATAAGCATGATGATCGTCAACAATCCCAAAGTTTCCGTCCGAGCCATCATGGAGATTGTGGGTCATGCGGACTATGCGTCATTCGTGAGATATTCGCACCTGCGAGACGACGAAGTCATCGGCCTCTTCGACTGAACTACCCCGCTTCGGCGGGGTTTCCATTTGGCGGACCAGCTCGCTCGCCAGCAATACTTCGCAAGGAGGAGTCCATGCGAGAAGAAGAGAAATCGACCTCGGGCAACGCGCGGAAGCGGCTGGCATCCAAAGCCGCCTACGCCAAGAGCAAAGCGGAGTGTGAGCATGTCCTCCTAAGGCTGCGTCTAGGTTCGCTCGCCCGATTGGACATGGCGCGGAAAGCCTCGGGTCTATCGCGATCGGCTTACATTGACACCCTGTTGGAGGCGTATGCTCAATCGCCATTTTCTCCCACGGTTGCCAGCAGCACCGACCATCCACAACGTTCGATCGGCGACGAGTTCGAAGCGCTTTTTGGCGGCGGCGCCTGAGCCATGCTGTCGATCACGAAGATTAACTCCGCCTCCAATCAAGCCAAGCGCGGCGACGCTGGCGGATATCTGCATTACCTGGGTGGGCCATCGACATCCACCAAGCAACGCGGCGACTTCGACGACTACGCACGCGGCGACGCCAAGCAAGCCGGCCCCCAGCCCACCTGGGCGTGCTCCGGCGCTTCGCTGCTGGGCCTTTCCGGCGTCGCCAAGCCCGAACAAGTGGAGCGCCTCGCCCAAGGTTTTCACCCCCTTACCGGCGAGGCGTTGGTAAAGGGCGCGGGCGAAGACCACGTCATGGGTTTGGACATGACCTTCTCCGCCCCAAAGGACGTCTCTGCCGTTTTCGCCGGCGCCGACTCCGCGACGCGCGACGCCGTGGCCGATGCGGTCATGCAAGCGGCCAAGACCGCCCTAGCGCACGTCGAGACGCAATGCCTCACCCGCCATGGGAAAGCCGGCGCCGAGAAGCGTTTCGCCAAGGCCACCGTGGCAGCTTGCTATCCGCACTTTGCCAGCCGCGCGGGAGAACCGCAGCTCCACGTCCACGGGTTTCTCTTCAACCTGGGCAAACGTGAAGGCCGAGATGAATGGAGCGCGTTGGAGCAGCGGGCCCAGTTCGAGCGCAAGATGAGCGTCGGCATTCTGTTCCGGACGGAGCTTGCCAGCCGCATGAAAGCGCTGGGCTTTGAGGTCGAGGCCGACGGCAAATACTTCACCTTGCGCGGCATCGATCAAGCGCAGCGCGACACGCTGTCGTCGCGCTCGAAGCAGATCGCGGATTACGTTCGAGAGTGCGGCATGCTGGGCGTCGACGGCGCCGCCGCGCGAGAAGTCGCCGCCCTCAACACCCGCCACGCGAAAGCGGAGCCGCCCCTGCCGGAACTTCTGGCCAGCTTCTCCGAACAGGCGGCCGCCATCGGGCTGACGCCGCAAAGCGTCGCGGCGATGAGAATGCCGCTGCCCTCGCCTGGCCTTGGCTCCGACTTGCCTAGCCTTGCCAGCGGTTCGTCTGGGTCGTCGCGCGACGCTTATCCAGCCAGTGAAACCGAGGCCCAGAGTGAGGCGCAAAGCGACGCGCGAGAGCCCTTCAAAATCGACCACCAAGACTTGATGGCTCGGCTCATGGAGTCGCAGTCGTGCGCGACCTCGTCGGACGCGCTGGCCGTCATCTGCGAGATGGCCATGGGCCATTGGGACGCGGCGCAATGCGTCGCTGAGCTGGACAGTTTCCTCGCATCGCCTCTCGTGGTTCAGCTAGGGCGCACCGAGCAGCTCGCGGAGGTCTTCACCTCCACCGCCACCCTCGCCGCGGAGACCGAGTGCTCGGAGGCCGTCGAGCGATGGGCCGGAGACGCGGCTCACCGGCTGAGCCGCGCAGCGATCGATCTCGAATTCGACCGGCTCGAAGCGGAGATATCCGCCAAGATTGGCGCTCCTGCTTCGCTCGCCCAGCAGCGCGCCGCGGCGCTGTATGTGGCTTGCGAGACGGGCCGCCACGCCTTTGTGGAAGGCTGGGCCGGCACGGGCAAGACGACCATGCTCAAAGCCCTTGCCGACTCGTATAAGGCTTCCGGCTTCGAAGTCCTCGGCTGCTGCCAATCCGCAGCCGCGAGCCAGAACCTGGCGCGCGAGACCGGCATCCGTTCGCGCACCATCGCGAGCCTTCTGCACGCCTTGAATCAGGACAAAGCGAAACTGAGCGACAAGACGATCATGGTGCTCGACGAAGCCGGCATGGTGGGCTCGAAAGAATTTTATCTGCTGCAGCGGGCCGTGCTCAATGCCGGCGGCAAACTGGTCGCCGCCGGCGACGCCAAACAGCTCCAACCGATCGCCGCCGGAGGCATCTTTCGAGCGCTGTGCGAGCGCCACGGCAAAGTCGAGATCTCGAACATCCAACGCCAGCGCACCGACTTCGGCCCCCTGCTCGACTGGCTGCGCTCCCGCGGCGATCTGACCAAGCGCGCCGTGGCGGCGCTGCGGGCTCTACCCGAGGACGCCAAGTTAGGCGCCTTGGAGTCGCTTTGCGCCGTCCTGCCCAAGCTGGCCAGGGCCTTCGCCCGGTGGAAAGAGCGCTACGACCACCGTTGGCTGCGCGACGTGGTGCGCGCGTTCGCCACTGGCGAGGCCAAAGACGCGCTGTCGGCGCTCGATGAGCGTGGCCGATTGAAGCTGATATCCGGCCACCGAGCCACGGTCGACGCGCTGATATCCGACTGGGCCGCCGACCACGCGGCGCTGCCGGCGAAGACCATGATCGCCGGCACGCGCGCCGAGGTCCGCGAGCTCAACGCGATGGCCCGCGCGCTGCTGACATCCGCCGGTCACGTCCGCGACGGCGCAGGCTTGGATATCGAGATCATCCACCGCGACGAGACGCGCGAATCCAAGCGCTTCGCGCCGGGCGACCGTGTGGTGTTCACCAAGAACGACAAAAACCTTGGCGTGGCCAACGGCGTCGCGGGCACCATCGTGGCGATCGAACAAGCCGCCTTCACGCCACTGCTGCGAGTCCAACTCGACGACGCCAACGAGCGTGGCGAGACTGTCGCCATGGTCCCACCCTCGTTTGGCCGATTCGACCACGGATACTGCTTGACCAACCACAAAAGCCAGGGCCGCACGTTCGATGCCGCATACGTCCTCGTCAACCCGTCGATGGCCGACCGCGAATGGACTTATGTCGCCGCCAGTCGATCGCGATTTTCGACGACGCTCTATGTCAACCGCGGCGCGCTCGCTCCGATCGACATCGACTCCCATCAGATGCCGGCGCCAGCCCCCGGCGTGGGAGATCGCTCTGCCTTGCTTGAAAAGCTCGCTTTTGGCATGTCCAGGAGCCGCGGCAAGGGGACCGCATTGGATTGGGCCGCGCAAGCCGAAAGCAGCGCTTCTTCGCGTATTCCAGCGGCCAATGTCACGCCCCACGCTGCCGCACGCTTTTTGGCAGCGCTTTCAGCCAGCGCTGCACGCGATCGCGAGGCGGAGCCTGAGCGCTAAGCAATCTTGACCCTGGTTTTGGCTCGCGATGTGTTCGAGATCAGAAACGTCGAAGCCCGACTCGCATTCCGAAGTGTTTAAGGACATGTCATGAAACCGAAACGAAGCAATCCGAGTGTGGCGCCTGTCCAGCCAACGCGCGTGGCAGCCATGGCCCCTTATGCGGCCGCGGTCGATGCCGCCTCGTCGCTGGCGGACATCGAAGCAGCGTGGGCGCGCGAGGCTGTGACGTTGCGCCTGACGGTCGAACGCAAGCGGAAGCTGCGCGCCTTGTTCGACCACGGCGAGGAAAATCTGTCGCCGACCGGGGCTTTGGATCTGGCGATTGAGCGGGCCATCGTCGCCAGCATTCTCGAGCCAGACGACGAGACCAGATGTTCGCCGGAGCGCGACGTGTCGCCCCTGGTCGACGGACTCCGGAACGCGACCCAAGTTTTCGCCAGCGCTTCGGAAGACTGGGCCCGCATCCGGGCGCAGCTCACGGGCGTAGCCGCCGACTGCGCGGAGCTTCGGTCGGCCATCTCTTCGGCTGCCATGCTGCGCGACGGCGTCCCGGCCATTGAGTTGGACGCTCCGATGCCCCTAAAATGTTGGCTTGATCGCCAGGCTCAGCCAGGGCGCGCATGGGTGCTCGCCAAAGCCAGGTGGATCGCCAAAAGGTCGGCTGGCTTGGCCTCAAAGGCCGCCATGTGGGAATTTGAGATTCAACTGGTCGACGACTCCGGCGTCTCGAAGCAGCCTCAGCCCCCTCTCGCCAAGGTTTACCTCGGGCCGGCTCCTAGTCATGCGCTTTTTTCGCAAATCGAACTGGGCGAGGTGCTCATTCTCGTTTGCAGCCGATCTGGTGGGGCCTGGGCCATTTCGGCGCGAGCGATCCATGACGGCGCCAAGGTGGGCCAGGTTCTTGCGACATTCACACTGGAATAAAGATGGAGAATTTTATGTCGCGCGGCTGCGCGATATCCGCGCGATGAATACGGCATCCCCGCTCGAAAAGAGACACCAGTTTCAACTCAAAATTGACCATTGACACTTTAATATCTAAAATTGCTCGGTATGAGCCTGAATCTCGCAATCTTAGGTAGCAAGGTCGCCGCATATCGCCAGCAGCTCAGCGATACCGTCGACGAAGTCGCCTTGGCCACGGGAGTTCCTGGGGCGCGAATCACCGCTATCGAGGCTGGCGTTCTGGAGCCCACCGGCGACGAGATCCTCATCCTGAGCGATTACTTCCGGTGCGACTACAAGGTCTTTCTCTCAAACGACGCCGCCGCCGGTTCTCCGCCGGCGCAAGCTCTGTATCGCGCCAAGAGTGAAGACTTCAACAAGGACGATCGCCGCGCTGTCCGCGACTTTCTCTACCTGTGCGAGACTGAGCATGAATTGGCTAGTGAACTCGGGAGGCTGCCCAAGCCATTTGAGCTTCCCTCGGCAACTCGCGCCAAACGTTCTGCCGCCGACGGCGCCGCTGCCGTGCGCGCCCACCTGGGCTACCGAGATCAAGAGCTGCCTCACGACGTGTTTGGCGACTGCCGGAAGCTCGGCATCCATGTGTTCCGTCGGCGGCTAGGCGACTCCAACATCTCTGGCCTATTCATCGTCCATCCGGTGGCCGGCAAGTGCGTGTTGGTGAACTCCAGCGAGGACATGTATCGTCAACGATTTAGCGCGGCTCACGAGTTGGCGCATGCGCTGTTCGACGCGGGCACTGTCGCGCGCGTCTCCCTGCGTTCTGACCGCGCCGATCCGTTGGAGCGGCACGCAAACGCCTTCGCGTCTGAATATCTCATGCCCTCTCATCTTCTTCGCAAGCTTCCCAAGTTGTCAGCACTGAGCGACGACGATGTTAAGTGGTGGGCCAACCATTTCAAGGTAAGCTGCGACGCGCTTGGCGTGGCGGCGCGAAGAGCCCGAATCGTGGACTACCAACAGAGCCAGCGCATTCGCAACCTTCGAGTCGCGGCCGCCGACAAAGTCGATCCTGAGATTCCAGCGTCATTGAGCGAATCACAGCGCCGGCAAAAGTCCGCGCTGCTTGACTTGGGACTGTCGGATTACTATGTCGCGCTGTGCTTCGACGCCCACCGGAATGGATTGATCAGCGCCGGCCGGTTGGCCGAGGCTCTGCTCCTCAGCCATGGCGAGCTTCAAGAAGTCGCGGCGCTTTACGGAAGGTCGTTGAATGGCCATTGATCCATCCAATTTTCACCGCGTGAACGTCGCCGACACATGCGCGGTTTGGAACATCCTGTCATCGGAAACTTTGCACTTGGCCGCCAAGAAAGCTGGCTGCTCTTTTTGCGTCACCGGCGTCGTGCAGTATGAGCTTTTGGTCAAACCTCGGTCTCAGCGCAAAGCGTGCGACGTTGAGCTGCGCGCTCGCCTTGAACGAGAGCAGGCGGCGGGAGGCTTCCCTAGCCACGCTTGCACACTTGATGACCTTCGCATGGTGAGCGCGTTGGAAGAGCGCAAAAAGCTTGGCAAGGGGGAGCTATCCTCGATCGCGCTGGCCATGAGGCTCTATCAGGCCGTCATCACCGATGATCGCAAGGCGGCCAAACTGTCCCGAGACGCGGGCCACGGCCTTACCCAAACCACGCCCCATCTGCTCTCTTGGTTGGAATTCAATGACGCGCTGTCCGAGGCGGACAAGCAATCGGTCATGCAGCAGCATGCCGAATTGAACGGCACATTGGTCAGGCCGTTCCACGACGCGCTGGATATGGCGCGCCAGTGCAAAGCAAACGCGGGAAGCGCGGCTCCGCCGCCGAAGGCGACTACTCCCGCCTAATAGGCTGGGCACCGCGCCCGGCTCGGGCGTAGAAAGTCTAATCGAGAAATTCCTTAGGCTTGCTGGAAGAGATGTCGCCCAAATTTTCGATGGAAATATTCTTAGCGGCGAAGAGTGATCGATATAGGTTCATCAAGTCGCCACCATGATGCTTTCTTACCCTCTCAGTGCACTGTTTTACTTCTTTGAGGACGCCTTTCACAGCCGAAACTTGGTCAGGCTGTGGCTGAACAACATTGCTCTTGCAAAAAGAATCAGAAGGAAAAGGATAGACGATCAGATATTTCACCTCGAAGAAAAAGACGGTTGGCCGGCCAACCAATTCATTATCTTGCACAAGGATTTGGTTATCGGAATCAATTCCGCCGCCAAATTTGTAAGAACTTCCAGGGGCGATCAAAAGAAATTTACGATGCTCAGGATCGCCTTTTACCTTAAAACGACCCAGAACCAGTCCGTAATGGGGCCCGGTCTCTTGGCCGTGCTGTTCAAATCCTTTAGCCAAGATCACGACAGCGCCAATAGACGGCGTGACCCAGTTTTCAAGCGAACTCTTGTGAGAGTCGCTCACTTAAGGAACTCCGAATCCGCCTCGATCGTGCCTCCATTCGGAAACATCGCAGCGAACGCATCCATCGATGCGCTGCCCTGAGCTTCCAGGTAAGCAAGCTCCGCCTCACGGTCTCCCGAAGCCTCCGGGCGCTTCGGCCTTGCCACCGCGTGGGAGCCTGCCACAAACACTCTGTCGAACACCGAGACAGCGGGGGTAAAAGCACTGTAACGCTCGCGTTCTTTCGACATGATTTCTCCTAGTAAAACAACAAGACGATGTCAGATTCCGAACTTCTACCGGTAGGCAAAGCCGTTTGAATGTTTAAAAGAGGAAATGCACTAATCGCAAGCATTAAAGGCGCTTTGCTCTAAACTACTAGGCTAACAAGGGAGTCTGACTCTCGTATGATACCATACGAGGGTAATCCCCCCACAGAAAGAGCGCGTTTAGAAGTAGAATTTTCTACTTAAGAACAGAAAGCTCTACATGAAGACGTCCCGTTTTACCGACAGCCAGATCATCGCCATCCTCAAGCAAGCCG